>NZ_JBNWDR010000001.1:0-1113314 GCF_053521785.1 Agrobacterium sp. A3-95
CTGCTGGCGAAGTCGAAGCCGTTAAGATCACGGTAGGCCGGGAAGCGTGCCGTCTTGAGCTGGTAGGCCGTCGATCGCACTTCACGTTCCGCCGTCTCGATGTCCTTGAACTGCTCGGGATATAGCTGCTTTGCGATGTACTGAACCATGGCGAAATCGGAGAGCGTGCGCGACGCACCCTGGTAGACACCGAACAGCTGGCCGTTCTTGATGGCGGGCAATTCGCTCCAGCCCTGACGGGCCTCAAATGCCTTGAGTTTCTCGCCTGCGTCTGCCGCCTTCACCGCCTGTCCCATGGGCAGCGCTGCCGGGTTCTTGTTGTTTTCGCGACCGGAAATGAAGATGGCGTCAGGCTTGGAAGCCAGAACCTGTTCTGGATTGATCGGTCCCCACCATTCGACGAAGGGAGCGGCAATGTTGTCGCCGCCAGCCGCCGTGGACATGGCGCCCCACATGTTCTTGCCGTAGGTGAAAGAATATTCGGCCGGGCCCTTGTTGCCGAACTCGACATAGACCTTCGGTTTCGGCTTTCCGGACTTGGCAACCCGGTCAGCGACCTCTTTCAACGAACCGGCATAGAAGTCGGCAATTTCCTTGCCACGCTTCTCCTGGCCGGTCAGGTCGCCAAAAAGCCGGGTCGAGGCGACGTGCCGCTCGACCGTCTGGGCGTTGTAGTCGACGACGACGACGGGAATGCCTTCTTCTTCCAGACGATCGGCATCGAGACCAAGCGCTTTGTATTGCCAGTCTGCCAGAATCACCAGATCGGGATTGAGGCTCAACACTTTTTCGACCGAGAAAGTCTGCGCTTCCACTTCACCGACATCGGCAATGTCGGCAAGCGAGGCGCGATGCGCGAGGTGCATCTTCCAGTTGGCGGGTACCCAGCCTTCCCAGGCTTCGCGAGAAATGCCGACGACGGAATCATAGGCTTTCTCGCCGCCGACCGCCATGTAGTCCTCGAAGTAGAAACCGAGAACAACGCGCTTTGCTGGAAGGTCAACCTTCACTTCGCGTCCGATGACATCTGTGATGGTCTTTTGTTCAGCCATAACATAAGGGGCGGTAAAGAGAATAGACAAGAGCGATGCGGCAAGGCCGCTCATAAATGATTTTGGGGTCATGATGCGATCCAGAAGTTGAAACAACGTCGCTCTATAAAAGATGATTAAAGGAGTCAACTTAATTGTTGGATCGCATAAGTTACTAATATATAGACAAAAAATGTGATTTCCGACGAACCTCGAGAGGGAGAAAGCGGGTCGCCTGATGAAAGACAGGCTGCGTCGTTGAGAACTCAACAGTTAAGAAACCAAGCGTTTGGGCCCCGTCCGGACCGTTGCGCGATCAGAACAGAACGCAAAATCCCGCTTCAGGAGATCGATCAGCAATTTTGCGGACGTTATGCCCGACCGTTTTCAAAACTCGTTTGAAGCAATTGTGAAGTCGTCGGCGATCGACATGTGTTCGACATTTTCCCAGGTCTGGTCCATGGCATAGGTCTCAGACAGATAGGGGATGCCGATATGGCCGTAGCGGACGGAAAGCTGGCTCTCAGCCGCCTTTTCACCGAGATACGCGACGCGGCCGAGATAAAGCGCGGTCGCAAGGCCTGTCCTGTCCGCACCGGACTTGCAATGGATGAGGATGGGCTTCGGCGCATCACGCATGATCGCGACCAACTGATTCACCTTGGTCATGTCAAGTTCGTGGCGGGCTGACATGCCAAAATCGATATGGGTCAACCCAAGCTCGCGCGAGGTTTTGATCTCATCCTTGTACCAGTCCTCGGATTCATTCTCTCCGCGCAGATTGATGACCGTCTTGATGCCATGGTCCCTGGTATAGCGGACCAGCTGCTCACTGCTTGGCTGGTTGGAGCGGTAAAGCTGCCCTGCCACCACCTCGTGAAAGTTGCCGAGAAGCTGGATGGCGAGGAGATAACCGCCTGCGGCAAGCACAGCAATACCCATGCCCCCCAAGGAGCACTTCCATAATCTTCGCATAATAAATCGGTTCTCTCATTGGACGAGACAACCGATACAGCTGGATTCTGACAGTAGGCTGAAAGTTATGCGACAGTATTGTAAGAGTAGAAAAACTGCGTTTCGTCAGCGCACGAAAACGTAGACCGCATAGATGGCGATGAGCGCTGCGGCCACAGCGGCGGCAATAACACCAAGGCGTTTTTCGATGAAGTGGCGCACCGGTTCACCGTATCTTTGCAGCAACCCGGCGAGGATGAAAAAGCGCGCGCCGCGCGTGACGACAGCCGAGAGAATGAAAAGGCCTAGGCTGATATTGGCCGCACCGGAGAGGATGGTGACAACCTTGATCGGCGGCAGATGCGCAAAGCCAGATGTCACCAGCAGGAGAATGATGGTCTCGTAATTTACCGAATTCTTGAGCTGCTCGAAGCTGTCCAGCTTGCCGTAAAATTCCAGAATTGGCCGCGCGATACTCTCGAAAGCATAGTGGCCGAGAAACCAGCCGGCAATGCCACCGAGAACGGAAGCGACCGTTGCGACGAGCGCATAAAACATCGCCTTTTTTGGCTTTGCCATCACCATGGGCAGGAAAAGCACATCCGCCGGCACAACGAAGACGGAGCTTTCGACGAAGGCCACGATCGCCAGCCACCACACGGCGCTTTTGCGCGCGGCAAGCGCCATCGTCCAGGCATAGATGTTTTTCAGCATTTAATGTCCTCGGGAAGATCGTTTTAGACCGAAGGTAAGGCGGGAGCCAAGGCATCTCAGTGGCGGTTTGTCAGCGGCGGACGGTCTGACTATCGACCGCCGCCAAATCAGGATTAGAGACAACGCAAGAGAATGGCAAATGTTGGAAGATTTATTTTTTGCGTTGCGGCAAACGAGAAAAACAAACAATTCCAGACCGCAGCGGCGGATGGTTGCTGCGATGCGAAATTTCATCCTCAGGTAGATAAACCGGCCTTTTTGCGGTAGAATAAGGTGTGGCGGAAAGAGGAGGAAGTTATCATGGACTATGTAAGCTTCATTACGTCGATCAATCCGGTCATACTGGTCATCCTGCTGATTGTTCTTCTCGCAGGCGCCTACAGCAGCTGGGTTTCCCACTGACAAAGGCGGGCAGCAGCACCGGTCCGAAAAGACGCTGATTTTCCATCGGCGGTAGGCATTCGGCCGGATGGATGTTATCAAACCCGGAGTTAAAGCAACTTCCGGGAAGCCTGATGTCGAACGAATTCGCATTCACTGATACGTCTGAAAAGCTCAGCACCACGCTCGAAAAGCTGATTGGGAAACTGCAAGGTCAGACGATCACATTGCGCGAGCTGATGGAGGCAATCGGCGAACAGGGCCTGCTGCTCATCTGTGCCATAGCTTCCCTGCCCTTCCTCATTCCGGTCTCCATTCCCGGCGTCAGCACCGTGTTTGGCGCAGCGATCATTCTCGTTAGTCTGGCCATCACCCTCAACCGTCTGCCATGGCTGCCGGCCAGGATTCTCGACCGGCAGATGGAAACGGCAAAGCTGGTGCCGGCACTGCAGAAAGGCGTCGCCATCGTCTCCAGGCTCGATCGCTTCATCCGCCCGCGCCTTCCGGCGCTGACGGCGGGCATCGTCGCCAATAGAGTAAACGGACTTGCGCTGATGACCGCTGGCGTGTTGCTGATGATGCCGCTCGGCTTCATTCCCTTCTCCAACACCCTGCCTGGCGTCGCCATCCTGCTTTTTTCGGCGGGTATGATCCAGAGGGACGGTGTGACCGTTCTCGGCGGGTATCTGTTTCTCATCCTGACAGCGATTTATTTTGCAGCACTCGCCTACGCCGCCTTCTGGGCTGGACAGGGCCTCAGCAGCTCGATGGGCGGCTGAGCCTTATTGTCCACCTCTATTGCGGGTGTTGTGACCATTGCGTCGCGATGCCCACCAGACTGCCAGCCGCCGCCGCCTGCGGCGAACCGCCGGCAAATCGTGGGAAAGCACGATAAGACCAAGCGGGACCATCCAGAAACCGAGGATGGGCAAAAACCCGAGCGTTCCGCCCACCACCAGCGCCGAGCCGGTGGCGATCCTGCCGACGCGCGAACGCGGCATTGCGACGCTCCATTTTCCGAGATTGAGACGACCCGTTCTGTGGTCCATTCCAAATTTCATTCCATACTGCCCTTTAACATCTGGCCTGTGGATAATTTTTTCACCGTCGATAAGCCCGGAAAATCGGGACTCCTGCGAGATAAAACAAGATGAATGCGTTTTTTTTGAAAAAAGCGCTTGGCAAATCGGAAAAGCATTTGTATTACCCCGCTCACACCGCGCCAAGCAGCGCACGTTCCCTGGTAGCTCAGCGGTAGAGCATTCGACTGTTAATCGACAGGTCGCCGGTTCGAATCCGGCCCGGGGAGCCATTTTTTCCAAAATATGGCATGACGAGCGAGATGCCGCAGCATTCGCTCTATATCGATCTTGGCATAGGCGCGTAGCTGGGCGCTATTGACCTCAGGTCTTCTTCGCCACACGCTTCGTCGCAGTAGACGCGTTGGTGAGTGCCGGCGGATCGCTTGCCGGGAAACTTTCCTCCAGGCTTTCGGTCAGGTCGTCGTCTCTTCGGCTGGTCTCCGCTTTTTGCTCTTTCTGAAGAGATTTTACCGCTGGTGATTTGGCATTTTTTGCCGAAGCCTTATCCGCAGTCACCTTCTTCTGGACCAAGGGCTTGGCGGCAGCGGGTTTCTTCGCGCCATTTTTGCCATTAGTCTTTCCGGTTTCCGTGCTTGCCGAGACCTCCCGTTCCGCCTCCATCCAGTGGCGTTCGTGATGTCCCTCCGGCCTGCCTTCCCTCTCCCATATTGCGCGGGCTTTTTCGCGGATTGCTGCTTCGCGATCATGGTTCATAACGTCCTCCTCTTTGCGTCGCATCGGCTTTGACTGTGCCAATTGAAAAACAGAAATGGCCGGAAATTGTTCCGCGTCCGGAGATTGCGCATGCGCATTTCCCTGAAAAAAGGGAACCCTACTCACTGCAGGATCGTTTG
The DNA here is from genome assembly GCF_053521785.1 of Agrobacterium sp. A3-95. Taxonomy (NCBI): domain Bacteria; kingdom Pseudomonadati; phylum Pseudomonadota; class Alphaproteobacteria; order Hyphomicrobiales; family Rhizobiaceae; genus Agrobacterium; species Agrobacterium sp. A3-95. The sequence continues at coordinate 5,017 of NZ_JBNWDR010000001.1, forward strand.
TCCGGCAGGAACCCGCAGGAGGACCATCCATGAGCGATCCGAAACAGAAGAAAAACGAACCTCTCGATATCAAAGACGAAGATTTGCCGCGTTTTGAAACCGACAGCGAACTCAAATCGAAAGAAAGTGAGATTTACCCCGATGAATCGATAAGCCTGCGCGCACGCCGGCAGGCCGCTCGGCAACATGAGGATGCCTTCATCGTCGCCACAGACCTTGAGGATGACGACCAGCGCGATGCGGCACCCGGCACAAGGGAACAGCCATAGGGGCCTTAAAACGCATAAGGCGGGCCACAGCCCGCCTTTATAAGGATCGTAGTAAAGTTGGTCCGGTCTTCAGCGACGCACGGAAACGATGGCCTTGCGGTTGAAGTTCGACACCTGCACACGACCGGACTGATTGCCGCCGAGAATTTGCGCTGTCTTGCCGCTCATGCTCTTCAATATTCCGGCGTGATAACCGCGGCCGTTGCGAATGACGACAACATCGCCCGGTTTGGCGGCGGCGACGGGAACGGCATAACCGAATGACGTCCAGGATTTTGCAAATCCGTAGGATTTGGGCGATGCGCGCCCGGCCTTGCTGGCAACGGCATGCAGGAACAGGCCACACCACGGTGTGCTGCGGGGATTTGCCCCAAGAATATCCTTCAGGCTCTTGTTGTTTTTGGATTCATGCAGTCCGGTGTATTTTTCAGCCTGGTTCAGCATGCCAGCCGACGCGGGTGCCACGACTGTAAAAGCCAAGGCAGCGGATAGAATTAACGCGGATACTCTCAAACGTCTCGCCCTTATGTTAGAGGGCGTCCGTGTATTGTGACAATTTAGCGACAATTTGACGAGAAAAGGGCAGAAATCAGACGGCTATTCATGTGGACTGATCTGTCATTGCTTTAAAACAGGCTGCCCTGTGCATCGTCAGCACGGCTGCGGCCGGCATTTTCGAGATCGAGCATACGTAATTTGGTGTTCGTTCCACCCGGCGCGGAAAAGCCACCCAGCCGGCCGCCAGCCGCCAGAACACGGTGGCAGGGAATGATCAGCGGCACGGGATTTTTCGCCATGGCCTGCCCGACGTCGCGGGCCTTTTCCATGGAGAGGCCCAGCGTTTTTACGATACCGCCATAGGTCGTCGTGCGGCCCCAGCCGATATGCCGTGCCACCTGATAGACATCTAGAAAGAACCGCTCCTGCCCGGCAAGATCGAGTTCCACGGGCGTAAAATCAATCTCTTCACCATCGAAATAGCGGGTAACCATCGCAATCGCCTCACGGGCGCGTGTGTCGGGTACAGCAATGGAAGATGACGGCAGGCGTTTCTGGATAAGTTTCTCGGTTTCACCGGCATCTGCGCTGGGCAATTGCAGACGGGCGATACCGCGCTCTGCCCATGCGAGGCCGCAATGGCCGAGAGCTGTCGGGAAAACAATATAGCCGTAGTGGTTGGTCATTGCCGTATTCATCCGCTTTGCACGCGCACGATGCCATATCCTGCGTTCGACACAACCCGTTTCTGGCGGCGGATAAAACAAGGCCACCCGGCTTTACGGGTGGCCTTTCACATCCCAATCCGGCAACGCTGTCAGGATGCAAGTTTACCCTGATCTTCCACCTTGTTTCCGGCCTCCAGGAGGCATTGCGCCTGCCGGCTTGCGGTAACGAAGGCGGCGCGCGCAATCTCTCCAGCCACGTCCCCCATCAGCGAGGCGCGGCACAGACGCAGGGCCTGCTCATGCGCCTTGTCACCGCGTTGTGGCCATTCGTGCTGCAGAAAATCGAAGGCCTCGTAAACGCCGTTGAAAATCCGGGGAGCACCGTTTTCCAAGGATATGGTAACAGGCTTTTCCCACTTAACGTCTTTCAGCAACATTGATTGTACTTCCATGCTCTATTAACCAGCGAAAAACGCTGGCTCCTCCAGTTGGTTCCCTTCACTTTCGGTTTCAAGGTCGAAAAAATAGCCCTCGAAAAACCATGTGCCTCCAGCTTTCCATTCTATGCGATTTGAGGAACAAAGCGTTTCAACACTCGTTCAAGCGGAAGTGAACCGGATCCCTTCATGCCAACAAAATCCTCTCCTGTTATCGTCTGGTTCCGCAAGGACTTGCGCCTTGCGGACAATCTCGCCCTTCTCGCAGCGGTGGAGCATGGCGGCCCCGTCATACCGCTCTATATTCGTGAGACATCCAGCGGCCCGCTGGGCGGCGCGCAGGAATGGTGGCTTCACCATTCGCTTGCCTCTCTTTCCGCGGCGCTGGAAAAATGCGGCAGCCGTCTACTGCTCAGAAGCGGCAACGCAGAGGAGACGCTGCGCCGGCTGATAGCCGAAACCGGCGCGAATGCAGTCCTCTGGAACCGTCGCTATGAGCCGACCGGCATGGCAACGGACAAGGCACTAAAAGAGGCGCTTGGGGACGACGGCCTGACAGTTCGCAGCTTTGCCGGACACCTGCTGCATGAACCATCCCGGGTTCAGACCAAATCCGGCGGTCCCTACCGGGTCTACACGCCCTTCTGGCGGGCTCTGGAGGGCGGCGAGGAGCCACATACGCCGGCGGATGCACCGCAGAGCCTGAAAGCACCTGAGACATGGCCAAAATCGGAGAAACTCGATGATTGGAAGCTTCTGCCGGTCAAACCGGACTGGGCGAGGGATTTCAGCGAGATATGGACACCCGGCGAAAATGCCGCGCGGGAAAAACTCGATGATTTCATCAATGGTGCCTTGAAGGGTTATGAGGAAGGCCGCGATTTTCCGGCGAAGGACGCCACGTCGCTTCTTGCGCCGCATCTGGCGCTCGGCGAAATATCGCCCGCCGCCGTGTGGCATGCGACGAAGGGGCTCTCACGCCATATCGCGTCCAACGATATCAGCCGTTTCCGCAAAGAACTCGTCTGGCGGGAATTCTGCTACCATCTGCTGTTCCACTTTCCCGAGCTGGACGAGAAAAACTGGAACGACAGCTTCGACGCCTTCGGCTGGCGGGACGATGACACATCCTTCAACGCCTGGACGCGTGGCATGACGGGTTATCCGATCGTGGATGCCGGCATGCGGCAATTGTGGAAACATGGCACCATGCACAACCGGGTGCGCATGATAGTGGCATCCTTCCTCATCAAACATCTACTTATCGACTGGCGCAAAGGCGAGAAGTGGTTTCGCGATACGCTTGTTGATGCCGATCCGGCCTCCAACGCTGCCAACTGGCAGTGGGTGGCGGGTTCGGGCGCGGACGCCTCGCCGTTCTTCCGCATTTTCAACCCCATATTGCAGGGGGAGAAATTCGATGCCGAGGGAGACTACGTGCGCCGCTTCGTGCCGGAGCTTGAAAAGCTTGAGCGAAAATACATCCACAAGCCGTTTGAAGCACCGAAAGAGGTGCTTAAAAAGGCGGGTATCGAGCTCGGCAAAACCTATCCTCTGCCGATCGTCGACCATGGGAAGGCACGGGAAAGAGCACTTGCGGCCTATGCCGAAGTGAAGAACAACGCATAAAATTGGGTATCGGCAAAATTTTGCGTGGCGAAGCCTAAGGCGGGAAGATAATTTCTTGCCTTGAGGCGGTTGTAACGGGACATAACGGCACCTAATTTCCGCTCAGACAAGAAGGCTCAATCATGACCATTCATCCCTCTGCGCTCAGTGCTATCGGCAACACGCCGCTTATCCGTCTGAAAGCTGCCTCTGAAGCGACGGGGTGTGAAATCCTCGGCAAGGCGGAGTTTCTCAATCCCGGCCAATCGGTGAAGGATCGCGCCGCGCTTTACATCATCCGCGATGCGGAACGGCGCGGACAGCTGCGGCCGGGCGGCACCATCGTGGAAGGCACGGCAGGCAATACCGGCATCGGCCTGTCGCTGGTGGCCAATGCGCTCGGCTACAAGACTGTCATCGTCATTCCCGAGACGCAAAGCCAGGAAAAGAAGGATGCGCTGAAGCTTCTCGGCGCAAAGCTGGTCGAGGTTCCGGCGGCACCCTATTCCAACCCGAACAATTACGTGAAGGTTTCCGGCCGCCTGGCAAAACAGCTGGCCGCGACGGATGAAAACGGCGCGATCTGGGCCAACCAGTTCGACAATATCGCCAACCGTCAGGCCCATATTGAGACAACGGCACCGGAAATATGGGACCAGACGGACGGCAAGGTCGATGGTTTCATTTGCTCCGTCGGTTCCGGCGGAACGCTTGCGGGCGTGGCTGACGGCCTGCGCGATTTCAATCCCGACATCAAGATCGGCCTTGCCGACCCTGAGGGCGCCGCCCTCTACGAATTTTACAAGCATGGCGTCCTGAAGTCGGAAGGCTCCTCTATCACCGAGGGCATCGGACAGGGGCGCATCACCGCCAATCTGGAAGGCTTCGCGCCGGATTTCTCCTATCGTATTTCGGATGCGGAAGCCCTGCCGGTGCTGTTCGATCTGGTCACGAAAGAGGGTCTTTGCCTCGGTGGCTCCTCCGGCATCAACATTGCCGGCGCAATCCGCCTTGCCCGCGAGCTTGGTCCAGGGCATACAATCGTGACGATACTTTGCGACTACGGTAATCGTTATCAGTCGAAGCTGTTCAATCCGGATTTCCTGCGCTCCAAGGGGCTTCCGGTTCCCCAGTGGCTGGCAACGAAAAGCGAGATTGCGGTTCCGTACGAAACCGTTTGAGGACATGCCGAAATGCCTGTGAATGCCCTGTTCCGTGACGATTTTTATCTTTCCACCGCAGAAGCGATCGTCACGGCGGTGCATGAGGATGGCGGCCTCGAGCTCGACCAGACCTGCTTTTACGCCACGTCCGGCGGCCAGCCGGGCGACAGCGGCTTTCTCGAGCGGGCCGATGGTTCGCGCATCGAACTCGGCATTACCAAAAATGGCGCCGACAAGAGCGTTATCATCCATGTGCCGCTGGAAGGTCAGCCTTCCCCCGAGGTCGGTGAAAAACTGACCCTGCATGTAGACTGGCCGCGCCGTTACAAGCTGATGCGCATGCACACGGCCTGCCATCTGCTATCCGTCGTCTGCCAGTGGCCAATCACCGGTGCTGCCGTCGGCGAAGACGAATCGCGCGTCGATTTCGACATGTCGGAAACCATCGACAAAGATGAAGTGACGGCAAAGCTGATGGAACTGGTGAAAGCCAACCATCCCGTTTTCCTGCAATGGATTACCGACGAAGAACTTCAGGCCAATCCGGGCATCGTCAAATCCAAGAATGTGCGCCCGCCAATCGGCCTTGGCCGGGTCAGCCTTGTCTGCATCGGCGAAAATTCCACCATCGACAGCCAGCCCTGCGGCGGCACCCATGTTTCCGAAACGCAGGAAGTGGGCGATATTCACATTGCCAAGATAGAAAAGAAGGGCAAGGAGAACAGGCGGTTCCGCATTCGTTTCGGCACGCCTGAAGCTGCTGCCTGAAATCAGGAGAGACATCGTGAGCACGGATAAGAGCCGTTTCGTCGTTTCGGCGGACTGGGTAGAAAAGCAGCTCGGCACGGCCGGGTTTCGTCTCGTTGATGCCTCGTGGTATCTGCCGGCGCATAAACGCAACGGTGCGGAAGAATTTGCGGCGGGTCACCTGCCCGGTGCCGTGTTTTTCGATCAGGACAAGATCGCCGATCATGCAACCGGATTGCCGCATTCCCTGCCCTCGCCAGAGTTCTTTGCGGAACAGGCGGGAGAGCTTGGCCTCAGCGACACCGATACCATCGTGGTCTATGATGGCCCCGGTTTCTTTTCCGCACCGCGCGTGTGGTGGATGCTGCGGGTGATGGGCGTGCGCAAGGCCTACGTGCTGGATGGCGGTCTTGACGGCTGGAAGCGCGAAGGCCGGCCGCTAGAAACCGGCACGCCGGAGATCGAACCCGCCACCTTCACACCCGATTTCAACGAAAAGCGCGTGACCTCGCTATCGACCATGCGCGGCATCGTTGACAGTGGTGAAAAGCAGATTGCCGATGCCCGCGGCGCGGGACGTTTCACCGGCGACGAGGCCGAGCCGCGTGCCGGCATGCGTTCAGGCCATATGCCTGGTGCTCGCAGCCTGCCCGCCACCGCATTTTCCGAGAACGGCCACTTCAAGGACCTCACCGCCATCCGCAAGATGGTGGCGGATGCCGGTATCGATCTTGGCAAGCCAGTGGTGACGAGCTGCGGCTCGGGTGTTACCGCCGCCGTCATTACGCTGGCGCTGGAATCGCTCGGCCACCAGGATAATTCGCTATATGACGGTTCGTGGTCGGAATGGGGTGGACTGGAAGACACGCCTGTTGTCACCGGCCCTGCCGAACCTCTTCCCGTGGTGTCACATGGGCCGTTGAAGGCGCATGTCACGCAGCTTGAAATGACGGCGCCGCCGAAGGTCAGCCTTGCTATCCCCGTCAACATCCAGACGGCACTGATGCGGGTCACCGATATTCCCTTGCACTTCTACCGCTACATGTACTGGCGGGTGGGAAAACGTTGGCACTGGCAGAAACGCATGCGCATGAGCGATGCGGAACTGTCCGCCGTCCTCAAGGACCCGAAGAACAGCGTCACCGTCCTTTATATGAATGGTGCACCCGCCGGTTTCTTCGAGCTGAACAAGGCAAGCGACGAGGTAACCGAGCTTTCCTATTTCGGGCTTCTCGAAGAGGCAATCGGTGCTGGCGTCGGCAAGTGGTTCCTGTTGCAGGCGCTTTACGCCGCCTGGCAGGACAATCCGAAGCGCGTGACGGTGACCACCAACACGCTTGACCATCCCCGCGCGCTGCAACTCTACCAGATGATGGGATTTTCGCCTGTTGGTACCTATGAGGCCTGGGTAGAGCCGCTGTCCGATACGGAGCTTCTGGAAATCTCGCTGCGCAACTGAGTTCGTCACGTCGGGGATGGTCCGCGCTATTCCCCGGCTGTAGAGCAGATCCGACTACTCCTCCCTCATTCCTGTGCTTGTCACAGGAATGAGGGAGTGGGAGGCAACCGCGTATGATACCATTGTGCAGTTTGCGACTCAGGCTTTATCGATAATCAAATGGGTAGCGCCCTCGCCGGCCACTGTTGCGGTGCAGCGATAACCAAGCGCAGGCAAATCCAGCCCGTCGAAGAGGTTTTCGCCCTTGCCGAGAAACACCGGGGCCAGCGCCAGATGCAGTTCGTCGATCATGCTTCCGGCCATATATTGCCGAATGGTCGAAACGCCGCCGCCGATCCGGACGTCCCTGCCGTTTGCCGCCTCCAACGCCATGTCGAGGGCGGCCTTGATGCCCGTGTTGACGAAATGAAACACGGTGCCGCCCTTCATCGCAAAGGAGGCGCGCGCATGGTGCGTCAGCACGAAAACCGGCACGTGATAGGGCGGCTCTTCCCCCCACCAGCCCTTCCAGTGTTCATCCGGCCAGGCACCGCGGATAGGGCCGAACATGTTGCGGCCCAAGATCCAGGCGCCGATATTTTCGAAACTCTTCTCGGAAAACTGCTCGTCCGTGCCGGTCGAGCCGCCTTGCTTGCCGAACATGCGGTGAAAGGTGCGGGTCTTGAACGCCCATTGATGCAGCATTTCGCCATTCACACCCAGCGGGTTCTGAAGACTTTGATCCGGCCCGGCACCGTATCCGTCAATCGAAATGGCGAAATTTCGAACGACAACCTTCGGCATGGCAATATCCTCCCGTTTCAAGAGGACAGGTTGCCGTGCATCCGGTAACTGGCCTCAGATTTCTCTTTCCAGAGTGACGGCCGTCGGGGTATGCCCGCCGGCGGAACCTTTGTCTTCGGTAACGCTGTTGAGGAGATGATCGGCAATCAGCTCCGCCTGGAATTTACCCAGCTCGTAGCAATAGGTGATCTCACGTTTTTCGGCCGACCAGGAGACATCGGGACGCCCGCAGGACTTCGCCGTCAACTTGACCTCGCCTTTCAAGCCGTAAACGCCGAAACTGCGGCTGATAAGATCGAGAACCTTCGATTCCTTGACCATGATGGCGTAAGGTTCCAGCTCAGGATCGCGCGGCGGCACGTAGCTAACGGTAAATCTGGATGGTGTCTGCGCGCGGTGGGGCGTCAGAAAATCTTCCCACGCCGATGCGATACGCGGATAGGCGGCGCCACATTTGGCAAATTCGTCATTGGCGAGCCCCATCATGGCGGCAAGATCGCCATAGCCGTCCTTGTCGCGGCCGACCATCAGGCAGGCCATGTTGCGATCGCGGCTCCTGTCGGGAACAAGTGCCGAAAACACCGGTGCTTCGTGCTCGGGCAAAGCCTCCGTCTCGCGCGCCAGATACCAGCTGTCGGTAGCATTGACGAGTGCGGTATCAAGCCATTCCTCGTTGGCCTGAAGGATGAGCGTGCCCGCCAGCTGATCGGCAGGTGCTTGCGCGCTGCCGGTCTCCGGCGCGCCGAAATCCGAGATCAGCATGCGTGCACCCTCGTGATAAAGCGAGAAGATCGCATTGCCGATGACGAAATTGACCGCTTGCTGGAGCTGATCGTCGGACAGGCCATCGAGACCGGAGGCGACCTGCGCCTGCGCGTCGATCGGAACCGTCAAAGAAACGAAAGCCAGCGGAACAGCGGCCAGAAAACGACGGAACATAAAATCAGACCTTCCGGGATCGAGGAGCGCCACTGATTCCCGATGCTAACGAGTCACGCAATGGGCTGGTTGCATCACCCGTCAAGAATCGGGTGGATAGAGGTCTGTTTCGGGATCATAGCTGCAAAGAAGCAACGCCGATCCCAACAGAAGGACCTCGCCATGACCGATCTCGTCTTTACAGCAATGCCGGCTAAGGAAGCTGAGGCTTTCCGGGCGGGAGCCGCCGACGCCTATGGCAACCCGCCGGAAAAGGCCGTTTCTCCAGGTGGCATGCCGTGCCGCCATTGCCTTTCCCAGATTAATGAAGGCGAAGGAATGCTGATCCTCGCCTACCGGCCCTTCCCTTCGCTCCAGCCCTATGCGGAAACGGGGCCAGTCTTTCTTCACGCTGAGGCCTGTGAGCACTATCCGCAGACAGATGCCCTTCCCCCGATGCTTAACGGCCCCGATTATATCGTTCGCGGCTATGGCACTGACGACCGCATCGTCTACGGCACCGGAGCGGTGACGGCGACGGACGAAATCCTTTCACGCGCAGCGCATCTTCTGGAGCGGGCAGACGTCGCTTATGTGCATGTGCGCTCCGCCCGCAACAATTGCTATCAGTGCCGTATCGACACAGCATAATCGCGCGATTACTTGCAATTTTAAGCAAACGGCTAAACGGCTCTCAAACTTTCTACGTCATGATGCAAGCATCGGAAACAATTGATTTGAGTAGCGAAATGGCAAACAACCTCAATATGGCGACTCGCACTGCGACCCGTAGCAAGACCCGGATCTACGCGACCGTGCACTATTTCAGCCAGTCGACCCGAGGCCGCGTGGTGGACCTGTCCGCCACCGGCATGGCGCTCGAACTGGACGGACCTTTCGCTGCCGCCAAAGGAAGCCGGGTGAAGGTGCAGAGTGAAGATCTGGGTTTCATTGAGGGTGTCGTGCAATGGCAGCACATGAACCGGCTCGGCCTGCAACTCAAACTTTCCACCAACACGCTGGCACAGCTGTCGTCTTATTTCCGCTTCTTCCACGAAGAAGTAAAACCGACTCTCGCCCGCTAAGCAGACGTTTCCGACAAGGGGAATGCGCAGACCGGACATAGCGCATTCCCGAAGCGCGCCATGCGCGCGCGGCCACCTTGTGGCAAAAAATTTATCAAACGGTTGAAAACTGGCCCGTCCGTCACGGGCTTGTCATTTTGATGATGGACTCCTCGGGGATTGCTTCTACCTTGTCGTTTTCCTGACAGAGCAAGCTTCATACGAAGGAGTTCCCATGTCGTCGCTTCTCGCTCTCCACCCCATCACTCGCCGTTCGCTTCTGGGTGGCATCGCCGCCTCTTCGGCTCTGGTGCTGTTGCATCCGTTCGCCGCGCGCGCCGCAGCCAACCAGGCGCATCTGCGCATCATGGAAACGACTGACATCCACGTTCACGTCTTTCCCTATGATTATTACGCCGACAAACCGAACGACACGATGGGTCTGGCGCGCACCGCTTCGATCATCGGCGCCATCCGTGCCGAGGCCGGAAACTCGATGCTGGTGGATAATGGCGACTTCCTGCAGGGCAACCCGCTCGGCGACTACATAGCCTATGAGCGCGGCATGAAGGCCGGCGACAAGCATCCCGTCATCAACGCCATGAATGTCCTTGGCTATGATTGCGGCACGCTTGGCAACCACGAATTCAATTACGGCCTCGACTATATGTCCAATACGCTGGCGGGCGCCGGTTTCCCTTATGTCTGCGCCAACCTCACCAAGGGTCAGCTGGCTTCCGATCCCAAGCAGGATGAGCTGTTCTTCAAGCCTTACGTCATCCTCGAGAAACAGATCCGCGATGGTGCAGGCGTAACCAGTCCGGTCAAGGTCGGTATCATCGGTTTCGTGCCGCCGCAGATCATGATGTGGGATTCCAAGAATCTGGAGGGCAAGGCCCAGACGCGCGATATCGTCGAGGCGGCCAAAGCCTGGGTTCCGGTCATGAAGGAAGAAGGTGCCGATATCGTCATCGCCCTTTCCCATTCCGGCATCGATGGCAAGGGCCAGACCGATCGCATGGAAAACGCCTCGCTTTATCTGGCGGGCGTGGAAGGCATTGACGCCATCTTCACTGGTCACCAGCATCTGGTCTTCCCCGGTCCGAAGACATGGGACGGCATCGAGGGTGCGGATGCGGTCAAGGGTACGCTGATGGGCAAGCCGGCCGTGATGGCCGGTTTCTGGGGCTCGCATATGGGCCTCATTGACCTTCTGCTCGAAAAGGACGGCAAAAGCTGGAAGATCGTCGATTTCACCTCCGAGGCCCGGCCGATCTACCACCGCGACGACAATCGCAAGGTCGTTGCAGATGTCACGGACAAACCGGAGGTCATAGCCGCCGCCAAGGCAGATCACGAAGCGGCGCTCGCCTATGTGCGTCGCCCGGTCGGCAAGACGTCGGCGCCACTCTATTCCTACTTCGCGCTGGTGGCCGACGACCCGTCCGTGCAGATCGTCTCCAATGCCCAGACGTGGTACATCAAGGACATGCTGAAGGAAGGGCAATATAAGGATCTGCCCGTGCTTTCGGCAGCAGCGCCCTTCAAGTCTGGCGGTCGCGGTGGTGCGGATTATTACACCGATGTCCCTGCCGGTGACATCGCCATCAAGAACGTCGCCGATCTCTACCTCTACCCCAACACGGTGCAGGCGGTGCTGATCAACGGTGCGCAGGTGAAGAACTGGCTGGAAATGTCCGCCGGCATGTTCAACACGGTCGAGGCCGGCGCAAAGGATGCGCCGCTCCTAAACGCGGATTTCCCGTCCTATAATTTCGACGTCATCGACGGTGTCACCTACCAGATCGACATTTCCAAACCGGCAAAGTTCGACAAGGACGGCAAGGCCGTCAATCCCGACAGCAACCGCATCGTCAACCTGCAATTCGACGGCAAGCCGATCGACCCCGAGCAGAAATTCGTGGTGGCGACCAACAATTACCGTGCAAGCGGCGGCGGAAAATTCCCCGATATCGCCGCCGACAAGGTGATTTTCGTGGCGCCCGACACCAACCGCGACGTGATCGTGCGCTATATCATCGATCAGGGCACCATTAACCCGTCGGCGGATGCCAACTGGTCCTTCGCACCAGTTGCCAATACGACCGCCATCTTCGAGACTGGTCCGAAGGGTCGCAATTACGCGGCTGACATCAAGGGTGCAAAAATCGAGGATGCCGGCGACGGCGCCGAAGGTTTCGCAAAGTTCCGCCTCGTTCTCTAGAGCTTGCAGCCCTCCCGGCGTTTCATCGGCCGGGAGGGCATTTACTCAATTGCGGTCACTGACGATACGCAACAACAGTGGCAGTTCCGGCGGTGGCTTCTGCTCGATGCGTTGATAGTCGCTGCCATCGCGGTTACGGCGGATGAGCCGGAGACCCGCCATGTCACGCCGCAGCATCGCGGCATCTCCAAACAGGTGCAGACCATCGAGAAAGCTGCTGAATTCGCGCTCTGAGAAACTGCGACCGGCCGGTATTCTTGCCCACAGATACCAGAGGCACAGTTCCTGCTGCGAGCGGCGGGCCGGCCATTGCACCAATCTACCGGCAGCATCGACAGTCCGCGCGGTCTTCAGCACCCTGCCCTCATTGGCAGGCATTGTCTCCGGTCGTGTCTGCGGTGGCGGCAAGCCACTTGCTACGGGTGGCGTGCGCGCGGCGCGCAGATGCTGAAAGTTGCGAAACCCGGCAGCCCGGCTCAGAAGATTGAGCATCTCCACATGGCTTGGCTGGCGGTCCAGCCTGCCGATTTGTTCGCGTAGCGATTTGGCAAAGGTGGAGAGGTCGGCGATATCGATGGAAAAGATCGAACGTGGCATGACTTACCCTCGAGTGCCATTCCGAAGAAGTGTCGCTGATCGCCGGCTTCCGACTAGGCACGGGATAAGTGCTGTCAATCTTTCAAAATTCAGGTTTAGCTTCCCTTGCGGGACGGCGATGCCTCGGTGAACTGCTGACCGTGTTTCCTGTATAAGGCAGGCCATTCACCTTCGTCAATTGGTCACTCAATCAACCCATGTCACTCGGCGGCGACAGAAATAGTCCGCTGTTTGCCTCCGGCAATTATCCTGTTGAAATCCTTCTGGTTCGGGCATGCCGACAGACGCTGCTGAAAGGCCGTGGCAAGCCACTGGCCAGCGGGACCGGCGGGTGAATCCACCCGGCGCAGCGCAAAGATCGGATATTCGCCCTGCTCATAAGCTTCAAGATCAAGTGCCTTCAGGCTGCCATTGGTCAGGTCGTTGCGCACGATCGATGCGGGCAGACCGCCCCAGCCGAGACCGCCCTTGATGAGCTGGTATTTCGTGGCGATGTCGCTGACCCGCCATGTCTTGTAGGACAGCACGTTGAAATCGCGCCCCTTGGTCAGCCCCGACGCATCGGTGACGACGAGCTGGACCTCCTCGCGGACATCGCCCAGAACCAGCGGCCTCTCGATCTGTGCCAGTGGATGATCGGCGGCGACGACCGGCAGCATGAAGGAATGGCCGACCTTTTCGACGACGAGTTCGTCATCCTGGCGCAACAGCGCCCCGCCGATGCCAATCCCAGCCTTGCGGGAGAGCACCATATCCATAACCATGCCCAACTCACCCACATTGAGGCTGAGGGTAACGGTGGGGAATTCCTTGCGAAAATCGCGAAGCACCGCAACGACGGCTTCCGCCGGTACCATGGTGCTGATGGCGACAGAAAGCTCGGCCTCCAGCCCCTGCTTCAAACCCTTGGCACGCGCACGCATTTCCTGCAGACCGGCCACGATGCGCCTTGCATCTTCCAACATGGCGCGACCCTCGTCCGTCAATCGAGGCTGGCGTACGCCATTGCGCTCGAACAGGGTGACTTCAAGCTGCGCCTCGAGATTGGCGATGGTGTAGCTGACAACAGACTGGGCGCGATTGAGCGCCCGTGACGCGGCAGAGAAACTTCCGGTTTCGGCAACCGTCAAAAACACCTGCAATTGGTCGAGCGTCGGGTTCGCGTCCATGTTCCATCCATTTCATCGATAGTTCGCTTCCACATTATCACAGTTTTCTTGATAGCATCAATTGGTCATATAGGGGGCAAAGGAAGGGCATCGTGCTCTCCCGCCCTCCCAAGGCGCCCGTCAATTCATCGCTTATGCAAGGAAAGACCATGTCCAACATTCTGCTCATCACCTCCAGCCCGCGTGGCGACGAATCGGTTTCCAACAAGTTTTCCGGCGAACTCGCAAACAAGCTGAAGGCCAAGTCGGCTTCCAACACCCTTGTCCACCGCGATCTTGCTGCCGACCCCATTCCGCATCTCGACACCGTCAAGACCGCTGCGATCCGCAAGGCTCCAGACCAGCGCACGGCTGAAGAAGCGGTTGCAGCCGATTATTCCGACAAGCTGGTTGCAGAGCTTATGGCCGCCGACACTGTCGTCATCGGCACCGGCCTCATCAACTTCAATATCTATTCCGGCCTGAAGTCGTGGATCGACAACGTCGCCCGCGCTGGCCAGACCTTCAAGTACACAGAAACCGGCCCGGTTGGTCTTGCCACCGGCAAGAAGGTCTACATCGTGCTGGCCGCCGCCGGCGTTTATTCCGAAGGCCCGGCTGTGTCGATGAACCACGCCGTTCCCTACCTCAAGACCGTTCTTGGCTTCATGGGCATGACGGATGTTGAAGTGATCTATGTCGAAGGTCTGGCATTTGGCCCGGAAGCCGTTGAAAAGGCCGTTGCGGCAGCCGAAGCAAAGGTTGCCGAACTGGCGCAGGCCGCCTGAGGCGCCAATTGACACGTGGTGATGCCGGCTCGATTGCCGGTATCAGCCGACCCACATTCCGTAACGGCCGTGCACCTGATCGCGGCCGTTATTTTTTGCCGCATAGAGCCGCGCATCGGCTTCCGATAGCAGCGCGCGGAAAAGCTGCCCGTCCTCGAAAGCCGTGGCGACGCCGATGCTGACAGTCAGCGGCGAACCGTCTGGCCGTTGCAGATCCTTCAATATCGCCGTCCGCAGACCTGCTGAAAAGGCAAGTGCCCCCTCATGGGTCATCGTAGGCAACAGGGCCACGAACTCCTCGCCGCCGAACCGGTAGAGATGGCCGTGCGGTTGCACGATGCGTTTCAGAACGGCGGCGAATTCCCGCAACATCTCATCGCCCTGCAAATGCCCAAAGGTATCGTTGACGGTCTTGAAGTGATCGATATCGACGATCAGCACGCTGACGGGACGTTTCTTTTCCAGACATTCCACGACGACGGACGGCGCATCGAGTTCCATGCGGGCGCGGTCAGACACACCGGTCAGCATGTCGCGGCCGGAACGGGACAAAAGCTCCTCGTAGCGTTCCCTGAAGGTGAGGTCGTTGAAGACATCGGCAACGCTGCGGCGCGTCAGGAAGCGGCCTTTCGCCGCCGTCAGCTTCAGATAAATGGCAAAGAGCAGAGCATAGATGGCAACGGCCACCATCTTCGCTTTCCAGCCATCGTAAAAGACATCGACCGGCGCGTTCAGCATATATCGCAACGCCGCGTAAAAGCCTGCCTGATCCAGGCTCAAAATCACCACGCCACAGATTGCAAAGCGCAGGACAATATGGCGCTGCAAATAGCGTCCCAGCTTTTCGTAAAACAGGATGATGGCGATGGCGTCGATATAAAGCAGGCTGGTTCCCCAAACCATCAGCACGCCCATCTCATCCAGAAATCCGGTATCTACCGACTGTCCGGGGACAATTGCCACCGTCGGATGGAAGCGGATGATCTGCACCATGATGATGGTGAGTATATTGCCGAGAAACAGGCCGTAGATCGGCTGGCGGACGACTGCCGCATCCTCGCGCATATAGAGCATGAGGATCATCATCAGTTTGCCGGCAAAAAGGATCGAGGAGCCGGGTGATACCACGCCAAATGGCAGCTCGACGTAAAAGACCGCCGCCAGGTAGGTTTCCAGGAAATGCATGACGCCCAGCGCGGTGAGAAAAACACCGATGCCGAGAATATGCCGGTAATGAAGGAATGCCGTCATTACCGAAAAATAGACGATGGCTTCCGCCACAAAGAGGGCCAGATTTGCCCATTGCATCGGCATACGCCCTATCGATCCACATCGCGCCGGTTCATCGGCGCGACTTCATGCCCTCTGAAGACGATAGGCCGAAGCAACCAACGGAATCTTAATGTCCAGCAGAAGAAACCGCCATCATTTTCCTGGGAAGAGCGATGCACCGTTCTGGTCGATGATCAGCTTTGCCTTGCGGATGGTGAACTCAACCGCATCGTCCATGCTGGTGAAGACATCGGCGCGCACGAATTCATGCACGAGCGTTTCCTCGCCGTCCTTTTTCTCGATGCGGCCCGCCAAACGGAACTGGCCGCCTTCCTTTAGCGGCGTCGCATAGATCAGATAGTCTCCATGCACATGCGGTTCCGACTGCGCTGCCTTCTGCGGCGCATCCGCGGACTGGCCGGAGCCGAAGGCCGAAAGGATTTTGGAAAAAAACGATGCCATGGCTTTCACTCCCTTAATCTGTCTCGCATTTCGAGGGGCGGATATGCTCCGCCCTTCCCCGTCGCTCTTATCCCGATCAGATGATCAGGTTCGACAGGATCTCGTTTTCGGTAATATCCTCATAGCCGAGGCCCGCAGCCTCGAAACGCTCTAGAAGCCCTGCAAAGTTTTCCTGCGCGTTGGTTTCGATGCCGATCAGGATCGAACCGAAATTGCGGGCCGATTTCTTCAGATACTCGAAACGGGCGATATCGTCGTCCGGGCCAAGCAGATTGAGGAAATCGCGCAGCGCGCCGGGGCGTTGCGGCAGGCGCAGAATGAAGTATTTCTTCACGCCGGTGTAACGCATGGCGCGTTCCTTGACGTCAGGCAGGCGCTCGAAATCGAAATTGCCGCCGGAGACGACGACGATAACCGTCTTGCCTTCCAGTTTCTCGCGGCCGAGCTTCTCCAGCGCGGCAATGGACAGCGCACCCGCTGGCTCCAGCACCACGCCTTCGAGGTTCAGCATCTCGATGATGGTCACGCAGATGGCGTTTTCGGGGATGAGCAAAACCTGCTCGGCCGGAAAATCCTTCAGCGCCTGGAAGTTGAGATCGCCGATGCGGGCAACGGCGGCGCCGTCGACGAAATTGTCGACCTTGGGGAGCGTTACCGCTTCGCCGCGCTCGAGGCTCCTTTTCAGGCTCGGCGCGCCTTCCGGCTCGCAGAACACAAAGTTGCCCTTTTCAACGGTGCCCGCCAGAAAGCCGCTAAGGCCTGCCGAAAGCCCGCCGCCGCCAACCGGCATGACAACCATATCCGGTTTGGTGCCTTCGGGAAGCTGGTCCATGATTTCGGCAGCAACCGTCGCCTGGCCTTCGATGATATCCTGATGGTCGAAGGGCGGCACCATGTAGGCGTCATTGTCTTCGACGTATTTGCGCGCGGCGGCGTAACATTGGTCGAAAATATCGCCTACCAGACGGATGCTGATGAATTCACCACCGAAGATACGGGTCTTGTCGATCTTCTGCTGCGGCGTGGTCACCGGCATGAAAACTACACCGTGAACGCCGAAATGGCGGCAGGCGAAAGCAAAGCCCTGCGCATGGTTGCCGGCCGAAGCACAGACGAAAACCTTGTCCTTGCCGGCCTTCGCAACAGCCTTGCGGAGAAAGTTGAATGCGCCTCTAATCTTGTAGGAACGAACCGGAGACAGATCCTCACGCTTCAGCCAAATCGACGCGCCATACCGACGGCTGAGATGTTCATTCAACTGCAACGGCGTTTCCGGGAATATCTCCCGCACTTCCCGCCGCGCTGCCTCCACAAGCTGCTTGTCCACGATTGTCAATCCATTGAAATTCATAATGGCACCCGCTATGCCATAGGAAGGCGTCAGAGACAAAGACTCATTTCACGCTGCCACGAACCCTGGGTTTCATTTCTTGAACAGCAATCTTCTGCGCTCGGTCATATATGTGGCGTCCATCTTCGGGCTCTATCTCGCGACGGCCATGTTCCTGCCCGCGCTGACGGACCTTTATTACGGCAATGACGACTGGACGGTGTTTGCGCTTTCAGGCTTCATGTGCGGCGGCTTTGCACTTGCCTGTGCGCTGGCCACGCGCGCACCGATCGCGTCCTTCAACAAACGTTTCGGCTTCCTGCTCGTCAACGTGCTCTGGCTTGTATTTTCCATTGTCGGAGCGGTTCCGCTCTATCTGTCCGAGCTTGACCTGACGCCCGGTCAGGCCCTTTTCGAATCGGTCTCGGCCATCACGACGACGGGATCGACCGCCATATCCGGCCTCGATAATGCGCCGCAGGGCATTCTTCTGTGGCGGTCGTTGCTCTGTTGGCTCGGCGGCATCGGTATTGTCGCGCTTGGCCTCTTCATTCTGCCGCTCTTGCGCGTTGGCGGCATGACCTTCTTCCGCATGGAATCGTCCGACACCGGCAATGACCGGCCCTTCGCGCGGCTGGCAAGCTTCACCCGCGCTTTCGTGGCGATCTACATCATCATGACCATCGCCTGCACGGTGGCTTTCGATTTTGCCGGCATGTCGCATTTCGATGCCCTCAACCATGCCATGTCGACGGTTGCGACCGGCGGTTTTTCCACCCACGACGCCTCGTTTGCCTATTTCAACAACACGGCGCTGCTTTGGATTGCCACCATCTTCCTGATCTTCGGCAGCCTGCCCTTCTCGGTGATGATCCTGCTTGCGGTGCGCCGCAGGCTGGAGACGCTGCGCGACCCGCAGATAGCCGTCTTCCTTGGCTATCTCTGCGCGATTTCCATCGCAGTCGGCGTTTATCACCACCTTAGAAACGGCGTGCCGCTGGATACTGCGCTCAGCCATTCCTTCTTCAACATGACATCAATCCTCTCGACCGGTGGCTTTGCGAGCGACGACTACACGCTGTGGGGTCCGTTCGTTGTCGTCGTTGCATTTTTCGCAACCTTCATGGGCGGCTGCTCCGGCTCGACGGCGGGTGGTATCAAGGCCTATCGTTTTCTGATCATGTTCAATGTCGTTCGGGCGGGCCTCAAAAAGCTGATCTATCCGAACGCCGTTTATTCGGTCCGTTACGGGCAGCAGGTGGTCGATCCCGACACGATCCGGACGATCTTCCTTTTCGTCAGCTGTTTCATCGCGCTCTGGATCGCCGGCAGCCTCGCCATGAGCCTGATGGGTTACGATTTCCTGACTGCGACCTCGGGCGTTGCGACCGCACTTGCCAATGTCGGCCCCGGCATCGGCCCGATCATCGGGCCTGTCGGCAATTTCTCCACGATCAGCGATCCAGCGCTCTATCTCCTGTCTGTCCTGATGCTGCTTGGACGTCTGGAAATCCTCACCGTTCTCGTGCTGCTGATGCCGATTTTCTGGCGCAACTAAAATGCCGGTGCGCTTATTTTGGCTGCCTTAATAAAGCGCTTGACCTTCCCACGTTGGAATAGTCCAGGCTCCTGCTGTTACGAGTTCCAACCCAAGGAGAACCGCCTATGTGCACCGCCCACCAGCATCACCCCGAAACCGCTGCCGCACCTGTTGATGCCGACCTTTCTTTCCACGTTGAAGACATGACCTGCGGTCACTGCGCCGGTGTGATCAAGGGCGCAATCGAAAAGACCGTTCCCGGTGCCGCCGTTCATGCTGATCCGGCAAGCCGCACGGTTGTGGTTGGCGGCGTCTCCGACGCGGCACGTATTGCTGAAATCATCACCGCTGCAGGCTATACGCCGGAAGCGCGCGCCTGATTTGACGAGATGCCGGCGGCGGCCTTCATCCCTGCCGCCGGATCGACCTGCCTGCCCCCGCTTCACGCCGAGCTTGCGTGACAGCCGCTGGACGATACCAACGTCCGCCCCTTCTTACCTCCCCCAGGCTGCATATGCCCTCTCCCTTCCCAGGGATAACAGCGGAGGTTTTCCGGATTTCAAACCCGTATTCGTCAAACGCCGGCATCAATCATCTCTATGCACACGAAAAACCCGGCTCTTGCGAGCCGGGCTGGGCTTCATCGGCAATGTCGCACGCCTTACTTCGTTGCCAGATCCTTGGTCATGACGAAGTAGTTGATGGGATGGGGCTTGTAGTTTGCAAGCTTCTCCGAATAGGCGTCGAATACGGTCTCATGGATCAGGAAGACGGTGACGGCCTCCTCATACAGCTTCTTTGCCGCCTCGCCGTAAATTGCATACCGCTTGGCAGGTTCGGCCGTCGCATAGGCCGATTTGATCAGCTTGTCGGTGTCTTCGTTGCAATAATGCGAGATATTGTAGCTGCCGCCGCAGGTATAGTCGGCATTGAGGAAGCCGGCCGGTTCGGCAACATCTGTGGCATAACCGCGGGACAGGAGCGCCATGTCGAAATTACCGGACAGCAGATCTGGCTCGATTGCACTGTAATCGGCGACGCGAACATCAACCTTGATGCCGATTTCCTGCAACTGGGCCTGGATAATGGCCGCGACATCCTTCAGTTCCGTTTTTGCCGTATAGGCGAGGAGCGCGATCTTCAGACTGCCTGGCGCTACGCCTGCCTCTTTCAGCAGAGCCTTGGCTTTCTCGACATTATAGGCGGGCTCGACTTCCTTCGCGGCCCATGGCTCTCCCGCTGCGAAAGGCAGGGTAGCACCCTTTACAGCGCCTTCGTAAATGCTGTCGGCGATACCGGTGGTGTCGATGGCCGCCTGGATCGCCTGACGCACTTTCACATTATTGAAAGGCGCCTTAGCGTTGTTCAGCAGAAGTTCCGTAATGCGCGGCGAAGGAATTGGCGCGACCTTGACGCCGTCGGTGGATTCGATGGTCTTGACCGTCCATGGTGGCACGAGGCGCGAAATCTGCGCTTCGCCGGTTCGGACCTGGGTGGCGCGGGTGTCGGCATCGGGAACGAAGTTGACGCGGCCTCCGGAAAGCTTCGGCATGCCGCCCCAATAATCGTGGTTGGAGGAAAGAAGCATATACTGGCTGGGGTCGACCTCCGTGATCTTGAAAGGTCCGGTGCAGGTCCCGACCGGATCGACTTTCCCGTCCTTATAAGCGGCGGGGGCAAGGATTGACGTGGCAGGGCTCGCCATTTGCGCCGGTAGCATCACCGATGGTTCGATGGTGGTTATCTTCACGCTGTCGTCGCCGCTCGCTTCGACAGAAGCAATCAACTTCGGCGAGAAGGCGCGGGCTGGAACCGGCGCCTTCAGAAGATTGGTCAGCGCATTGACTGCGGTTGCGGCATTGAGCGGCTCGCCATTCTGGAACTTCACACCCTTGCGCAGCTTGAATTCCCAGACCTTAGGGTCCGTCTGCTTCCAGCTTTCGGCAAGACTGGGCTCCAGTTTCATGTCGTAGCCGACCCGCACGAAGCTTTCGAAACAACCCGCGCGTGAGCCGAGATAGGCGTCGTCCGACGCCATTTGCCAACCGGTCTTGACACCGAAATTGTCGTCATAGGTAATCGTATCGGCCTTGGCCGTTTGAACTGAAAACGAAAACACAATGGCGCTTGTCGCCAAAAGTACGTGCTTTATCATTGAATATTCCCCTTTTATTTTTGATGACAACGCTCAAAAGTCAGTCGCCTCACGAGATTTAAGATCTTCATAAAATAGATCTCGTAAGACATAAGAATATCCTTCGGACGCTCCACGAACATCCGCTTGAATATAATTTATTTTATGTTTTTATACTCGGAATTTAATTCCGATATTAATTCACAAACGCACGATTCATCTGTTTTTACAGAACCAGAAGACTGTAACTGCGCTGCTTCTCAACCCCATTCGCGCCAGTGATGGCAACGAGCGAAATGCTCCCCGGCGACGTCTTCCAGAACCGGTTCCTGTTCGCTGCAAATCTGCGTCGCATATTTGCAGCGGGTGTGAAACTTGCAGCCACTTGGAGGATTGAGCGGGCTTGGCAAATCACCATCCAGAAGCATTTCCGGTGCATATAATCCGGTTTCATCCAGCATGGACGAGGCAATCAGAGCCTTCGTATAGGGATGCTTAGGCGCCCGGAAAAGCTCATCCCGGTCGGCGATTTCAACGATCCGCCCGAGATACATCACCGCGATACGGTCGCAGAGGTAACGCACCACGCGCAGGTCATGGGAAATCATCAGCACCGTCAAACCATGACGACGCTTCATGTCCATCAGCAGGTTCAGGATCTGCGTGCGCATGGAGGCGTCGAGCGCCGATGTCGGTTCGTCGCACACAAGGAAGCTTGGATTGAGAAGAAGCGCGCGTCCTATGACCACGCGTTGCAACTGCCCGCCGGAGCACTGGCTCGGATAACGGTCATAATAGGAGGCATCGAGACCGACCTCCTCCAGCATCTTGAACACGCGCGCTATGCGTTCTTCGCGCGTGCCGATGCCGTGCTGGGCAAGCGGCGCTTCCATGCTTTGCCCTATGCGCATGCGCGGGTCGAGCGCGGAATAGGGATCCTGGAACACCAGTTGCACGACACGGCGCATGCGCCGCAGCGTCTCGCCCTGCATGTGCAGAATATCGTGGTCTCCGATGCTGACCTCGCCTTTCGTCGCGTTGGTCAACCGCGTTATCAGCCCGGCGACAGTGCTTTTGCCGCAGCCGGATTCGCCAACGAGACCAAGAACCTCGCCCTCGCCGATCGTGAGGGAAACATCGTCCACGGATTTGACCACGCGATTGCCGAAACCCGATATCGGATAATATTTGCACAGGTTGTTTGCGACCACATAGGGCTTGATCTTGCCATCCGCCTGAGGCCGGTTCGGTGTTTTCACTGTCGATAGCATCGCAACCCTCCTTCAGCAGACTGTGTGACTGGCATGGCTGCCGGCATGGTCGTCGTCGACCGCCCAGCACCGCGCCTTGCGACCTTCCGGCAAGGCATTCAAATCCGGCTCCGTTGCCATGCAACGGCCGCCCATGCCGGCAGACTGTGCAAGCGCGCAGCGGGGATGGAAACGGCAACCGCAGGACATGTCATGGGCCTGCGAGCTGGAACCGGGGATCGTCAGCAGCTGCCCCTCGCTGTCGGTCGTCAAAAGCGAGCAGCTGATGAGCGCCTTGGTATAGGGATGTTGCGGCGCCTTGAGGATTGCCTGCGTCGGCCCTTCCTCGACAATGCGACCAGCATACATCACCGCAATCCGGTCCGCGAAAGCGGCAACGACTGAGAGGTCATGGGTGATGAGCAGCGTGGCAAGCCGCCGCTTCCGACGCTCATCGTCGAGCAGGCGCAATATTTGTGCCTGGACGGTGACATCGAGTGCCGTCGTCGGTTCATCGGCGATCAGCAGTTGCGGATTGCCGGAGAGTGCCGCAGCAATCATGACGCGCTGCGCCATGCCGCCGGAGAGTTCATGTGCGAAGCATTGCGCCCGCGCCGACGGATCGGGAATTCCAACATCCGAGAGCATGCCGACAACCCGGCCCAGTGCCGCATGCCGGCTCATCTTGCGGTGGACCCACAGTGGCTCGGCGACCTGCGTCCTGACCCGGCTGGTCGGATCGAGCATTGCCTGCGGTTGCTGAAAAAGCATTCCGATATCGGCGCCGCGCAACGCATCAAGCTCGGAGGGCGAGAGAGCAAGAATGTCGCGCCCGGCAAAGGAAATGCGGCCGGAGTTGATTTCAGCGCCGTGCGGCAACAGCCGCATCAGCGACAGAGCCGTCATGCTCTTGCCAGATCCGGATTCGCCGACCAGTGCAACGACCTCTCCGGCATCGACGGAGAGCGTCAGACCGGAGATAACAAACTTGCGGCCATTTGCAGACGGCACCGAAACGTGCAGATCCTCGATTTCCAGAAGCGATGTCCGCTCCGGGGCGATGGCCGTATTGGCATGCGTGTGTCCTTCGATATTCATAAGAGTTCCCCTTATTATTATTGCATCGGAGGCATGGGCGTATTTTCAAGCGGCTTCAGACGATAATACTCTCCTCGGGGCTATCGTGCCCTGTGTATGTTTGATCGGCGCGGGCGCCGGTCATTGCTCTAACCGCAGGCGTCAATGGCCGTTCGGTTTCCTGGTATCCATGTTCAGGCCGTGGCCGATCCATGTCACGCTCAACGCCGACAGGAAAATCGCCAGACCCGGTGCGATCACGAGAATAGGCATACGTTCCGCATAGGCCTGCGCATCGGCTAGCATCAGCGCCCAGTCTGCGGCAGGCGGCTGCACGCCGAGGCCGAGAAACGACAGTCCGCCCACCGTGATCAGCTTGTGGCCGAAGCGCAGGAAGGCAACGGCTGCGATCGGCCAGATCGTGTTGGGAATGACATGCCGGAAAATAATGAAGCGGCGTGTGCATCCAAGCACCTCGGCGGCGCGCATATATTCTCGGGAATTGATCGAAAGCGTCAGCCCGCGTGCCAGTCGTGCAAAAGGTGTCCAGCCGACGATCGTCAGCGACGCGATCAATGTTCCATATCCCGGGCCGAAGATGGCGACGAGGAAAATGGCGATCACCACGTCAGGGATGGCGATGAGCAGATCCACCACCCGCATCAGGACTTCATCGAGAACGCCGCGGCTGCGACCGCTGATGATGCCGATGAATGTTCCAATGGCGACCGACAGAATGACGGTGATGGCGGCAATCGTGACCGTGAAGCGTCCGCCGATAAGCAACCGGCTCAAGACATCACGCCCAAGATGGTCAGTGCCCAGCCAGTAGGCGGCGCTTGGCGCATTCAACCGCAGGCGAAGGCTTTGCTGCGCGGGATTATAGGGCGAAATCCACGGCGCGATGACGAGCAGCACGATGATGACGAGAAAAATCGCCGAACCCGCGTAGAACGTCCAGTGCCGCCGGCGGATGAAATCCGTGAACCGGAAAAGTGTCGACGGGCGCTTGGGCAAGGTCATTGGCATGGCGGCTACCGGCGCGCTCGGGAAGTGACTAATGGTCATGTTGACCTCGCATTGCTGGATTGATCAGGACATAGAGGCCATCGGCCAGGGTATTGATCAGGATGGAAAGGGCGACGATGCAGATGAAACCGCCCTGCAGCATGGGGATGTCCCGATTGACCACGGCGTC
Organism: Agrobacterium sp. A3-95; assembly: GCF_053521785.1. NCBI lineage: Bacteria > Pseudomonadati > Pseudomonadota > Alphaproteobacteria > Hyphomicrobiales > Rhizobiaceae > Agrobacterium > Agrobacterium sp. A3-95. Next base: position 29,651 of record NZ_JBNWDR010000001.1, read on the forward strand.
GTAAAGAAGCCGGCCCATTCCGGGGATGGCGAATATCACCTCCACGACCACCGATCCGCCAAGCAGGCCCGCAAGCCATAGGGCAAAGAAGGTGACGATCGGAAGCGAACCGTTGCGAATGCCGTGGCGCATGACCGTGCCATGCATGCCGAGACCGCGGCTGCGGGCCGCCGTGATGTAAGGCGCGCGCAGAACCTCAGCCATGGCGGCGCGCGTCACCTGTGTGAAATAGGCCAGTGGGCGCAGCGTCAACGTCAAAGCGGGAAGCACCAGCGAGCGCCAGCTATCCCAGCCCGCGGACGGCAACCAGCCGAGATAGAGCGCAAAGACGAGCGCCGACATCGGCGCAAACCAGTATTCCGGCGTGGCAACGAAGGTCTGGATCATCAGCGTTGCGAAATTGTCCAGCCGACCACCCGGGCGCATCGCCGCCAACGTGCCGAGCGGCAGGGCGACGGCGACCGCAATCGCCAGCGCCGTCAGTGCCAATGTCACGGACACGCCGAGAGAGCGCAAAAGCTCACCCGCCACGGGCTGGCTGCTGGTGAAGGAAAAGCCCAGATCACCGCGCAGCGCGCCCGACAGCCATGCGAAATATTGGACGTAAAGCGGCCGGTCGAGCCCGAGGCTTAACCGAAGGGCCTCGACTGCATGCGGATCGAGCGCCGTATCGCGCATGCGCGAAAACAGAATGGTGCGGGCAGGATCGCCACCGGCCATGTAGGGCAAAAGAAACGCGATGACGGAGACGATCATCAGCATAAGGCACAGAATAAGGAAGCGTTGTATTATCTGTATCCACATTGCCTGTTCTCCTTCGCCGAAAATGGCCATTGCACTGCAATTGATGATCGGTCCCCGCCGGGGAAATGCGGTTTATTTCATGAGGCGCGGCAAATCCGTCACCACACCGGACGTGCCCTTCAGCATGCCGGAACGCTTGGGCAGGATCGCCACCGGCGTAAAATCGGGGTCTTCAGATTGGGCAAGATCCTGAATGATCGGGCAATCCGGTTCACCATTGTCAGGGCAATAGGTCGCGATATTTCGCAGCGTGTCGGCCATCTCCCGAAGAGCATGCATCTTGGCCTCGAGATCTACGACATGTTCCATGACGATGCGCTTGACGTCGCAGGATGCACCGCCGGGATCGCGCCACAGGGTCATGAGCTGCCTGATCTTTTCGATCGAGAAACCGAGGTCGCGGCCGCGGCGGATGAAACGCAGCGTCTCCAGATCGTTGGTCGTATAGACCCGATAACCGGATTCCGTGCGGTTTGCGGATTTGATCAGCCCGATCGTCTCGTAGTGGCGGATCATCTTTGCGGAAACACCGGATGCGGTGGCGGCTGTACCAATGTTCATCGATCCTGCTCCTATCTTTCCGGGGTGAAAAACACGTCTGCATGAATGTCGGCGGTGCGGATGCCCCTTGCCAGGAGCTGCGGCACCGTTGCCTCGATCATCGCCGGCGGTCCGGCCAGATAGGCTTTCCAGCCATCGAGATCGTCGAAGTCGTCCGCCACGGCGGAACCGACATAACCGCGCCGCATCTGCGCATGGTCTTCATTCGAGAGAACTGGAACAAAGCTCAGATTGCCGTGGCTTACGGCAAGTTCTTCGAAACGGTCGACCATATAGAGGTCACGCTCGGCGCGGGCGCCGAAATAGACATGGATCGGGCGTTGCCGGCCCGTGGTCCGATCAGTGGCAAGCGCTGCCTCTACCACCGCCTTCACCGGCGCCAGCCCCGAACCGCCGGCAATGCCGAGGATCGGTCCGCAATGCTTTTCCCGCAGATACGAAGACCCGAAGGGACCGACCAGTACGACAGGGTCACCCGCCTTGGCGTTCGCGAAAATATGGCCACTCGTGACGCCGCCGGGGACATGCCGGATATGGAATTCGATCAGGTCCTCATCGATGCGGCTGGCAATGGAATAGTCACGCGGCGAACAGTCCGGATAAAGCAGGCGCACATATTGGCCGGCCTTGAAGGTAAACAGTTCGCGATCGTCGAGCCTGATGCGGATGAGCTTGATATCATGCGTCGCATCCACCGCTTCCGCGATGACGCCATCAAAGCGGCCGGCCGGAATATCGGCAAACTCATCCTCACCGTCGAGCCAGCCGATCGTCACGTCGCTCAACGGCACGGCGCGGCAGGCGAGTGTCAGTCCTTCCGCCTTTTCCTCTTCTGTCAACGAAAAGGGCGTATGCTTGAGAAGGTCGATCTCGCCTGAGACGAGGTGCGATTTGCACGCCCCGCACCGGCCCATGCGACAGCCGTGCGGATAGGAAATTCCGGCGGCAAGGGCGGCCTGAAGGACGGTCTCGCCCTGCGCTGCGACAATGCTGCGTCCGATACGTGGCAAATAGACTGTGTTTCCAGGCGTCATCACATCCGCCCCCTATTCTGCCGCTGCGAGTTGCATGCCGGACGATCTGTCCAGCAGCGGCGGACGGAAGCTTTTGAGACGCAGCGCGTTGGTCAAGACAAACACGCTGGAAAGCGCCATGGCTCCGGCTGCAAGGACAGGCGACAGCAGAACACCGTTGGCAGGATACAATATTCCGGCCGCCACGGGAACGAGTGCGGCATTATAGGCAAAGGCCCAGAACAGGTTCTGGCGGATGTTGCGGATCGTCGCCTTGGACAACGCAATGGCATTCGCGACACCGCGCAAATCGCCAGACATCAACACCACATCGGCGCTTTCTATGGCGACATCCGTACCCGTGCCGATTGCCAGACCGACATCGGCCGCCGCAAGGGCCGGCGCATCGTTGATGCCATCACCGACGAAGGCCACCCGCCGGCCATCGGCCGCAAGTCTTTTAACGGCCTCGACCTTGCCGTCAGGCAGTACTTCCGCCACCACTTCGTCGATACCAAGACGGCGGGCAATGGCTTCGGCCGTGCGGCGGTTATCGCCTGTTATCATCGTGACCTTGAGACCAAGCGCATGCAGCGCTGCGATCGCCTCCGGGGTCGTCGACTTGATCGGATCGGCAACAGCGATGATGGCGGCCAGCCGGCCATCGACAGCGGCATAAAGCGGCGACTGCCCTTCCCTGCCCAGCCGGTCGGCATCGTCGGCGAACTTCGCAATGTCGTAACCGAGCTTCACCATGAAGCGGTCGGCGCCCGCCTCGACCTTGCGGCCGTCAACCGTTGCCGCAACGCCGAAACCGGGGGTCGCCTCAAAGCCGGCCGCGTCGGCAAGCGTCAGGCCACCATCTTTTGCCGCCTCGACGATCGCTTCGGCTATGGGATGTTCGGAACGGCTTTCAAGCGAGGCGACAAGGCGCAACACCTCATCCTGATCGAAGCCTTCGGTCGTGGTGAAATGCACCAGTGTCGGCTTGCCGAGCGTCAGCGTGCCGGTCTTGTCGACGGCGATGACATCGGCATCACGCAAAGTCTGGAGAGCATCGCCGCGCCGGAACAGCACCCCCATTTCGGCGGCGCGTCCGGTACCGACCATGATCGAGGTCGGGGTGGCAAGACCCATGGCGCAGGGGCAAGCGATGATGAGGACAGCGACGGCGTTAACCAGCGCAAAGGTCAAGGCCGGGTCCGGTCCGAGAATGAACCAGACGATGAAGGTGACGAGTGCAGCGAGCATGACTGCAGGCACGAACCAGTTGGTCACCTTGTCCACCAGCGCCTGTATCGGCAGTTTGTCGGCCTGCGCTTCCTCGACCATGCGGATGATCTGCGCGATCAGCGTGTCGGCACCGACCTTCGTGGCGCGGAACGTGAAGGAGCCGTTTCTGTTGACCGTACCGCCCACGACTTCGGACCCAGCCGTCTTGGTCACCGGCACCGGCTCGCCTGTAATCATCGATTCGTCGACATAGGAAGAACCATCAAGCACCAGACCATCGACTGGCACTTTCTCGCCGGGACGGACGACGATGACATCGCCAGTCGCAACATCCTGAAGCGGCACATCGATGGTTTCACCATTGCGCATCACACGGGCCGACTTGGCCTGCAGGCCGACGAGCCGCTTTATCGCCTCGCTGGTGCGGCCCTTGGCGCGCGCCTCGAGGAAACGGCCGAGCAGGATAAGCGTGACGATCACCGCTGCGGCCTCATAATAGACATTGGCCGTGCCTCTCGGCAGGATTTCGGGCACGAAGGTGGCGACGACCGAGAACCCCCAGGCGGCGGCGGTGCCCAGCACCACCAGCGAATTCATATCCGGCGCCAGCCGCAGAAGTGCGGGGATGCCTTTTTTGAAGAACCGCAGGCCCGGCCCGAAGAGGACAAGCGTGGTCAGCGCGAATTGCAGATACCAGCTTTCCCGCATGCCGACGGTTTCCATCACGAAATCATGGATGGCGGGCACCAGATGCGAGCCCATCTCCAGAATGAAGACCGGCAGCGTCAGGGCAACAGCGGTGGCCAGGCTGATTTTCAAACCGCGCAATTCGGCTTCGCGCCGGTCCGGCTCGTCACCCTTGGCCTTGTCAGCGACGATCTCGTTTGCCTTGTAACCGGCTTGGCTGATTGCTTCGGCCAGCCTGGCGCCAGAGACGGCATTGCCGGCGACGCGCACGGTGGCCCGCTCCGTTGCGAGATTGACACTCGCGTCTGAGACACCGGAAACGGCCTTCAGCGCCTTTTCGACACGGCCGACGCAGGACGCGCAAGTCATGCCTTCGATATCGAGTTCGATGGTTTTCTCGTCGACGCTATAGCCTGCATTTCGCACGGCATCGACAACGGCCGAAACGTTGGGCGCTCCTGAAAAAGCAATATCGGCGCGCTCCGTCGCAAGATTGACCGAAGCCTTGACGACCCCCGGGACCTTGGCAATAGCCTTCTCGACACGACCGACGCAGGAGGCACATGTCATTCCCTCGATGGCTATCGAATGGTTCGCCTGTATCTGGATTTGTGACATGCGCATGACCTCTTTTTCTCTTTACAAAAAAAAGATAGGGCTTCCCATCGTGGCAAGGTCAATAGGCTCTTTTGGATGATTTTCACGGAGAAATGCCGCGAGCGTGAACAAGCCCATTTTTTAGGCTGACTCATCCGTCATGATGCAATCGATTGCCCGGATATCGACTATCCTGGCGCAGAATCCATCCCGAATGCCCGCATGTCGTAGGAAAACGGCAGAGAAATCTTTTAATTGGAGATGGAAATGGTGCGGACGGCGGGACTTGAACCCGCAAGACCAATGGTCGGCAGATTTTAAGTCTGCTGCGTCTACCGATTTCGCCACGTCCGCATTGTCGCACCGCGTGCCAACAGGCCCCGGCGCTACAAAATTGCCTTGTCATTCCTCAGGCGCAGGATCGAACGAGACCCTGACCCCAAGCACCGACAGCGCCACATCTACACAGGCCGCACCGTTTCGGTCAACCGGGCCTTAGCCACACCAGGACTGATTTTTTGCCGAGACCGGATGAGCCAGGCCTTCCCGCACGAGTTGATCGGCAAAGGATACGCCCGAACGTGAAATCCGTTTGCGTTCCATGGCTTGCCCGCCGGCTGTTGCCGACGACGCCACATCGAATGCGCCGGCATTCAACATATCCCGCAACCGCACCTTGGCAATGAAACCGCGCTGACGCTCTTCCATGCATCGCGCCCGGTCGATCTGCGGGACCTCGATGCCGGCGAGCTGCATTTTCACGCCCTTCATCCAGAAGGTATTCCCATCGGCCACGCAATTGGTGAGACCTGAGCGACCACAAAAGGCAAAGGCGCCGCTTTTTTCTCCCAGCGAGACTTTTTCGACCGAAGGGCGTGTTTCCGGCAGGATAGCGGCAACCTGGCTCTGCTGTGCCGCAGGCGGCATGGCAATCGAGCGTGGCGGCACCGGACCATTGATCGGTGAAACCGGCGATGCGGGGCGGATGGCCGCCACCTTCTCCGGTACGGCCGTCTCGCGTTTGGCGGCTACGGCGATCTTGGGGGAATTTGTCGTGGCGGATGTTGCCTTCGCGACATGCCGCTGCGGCATAAGACTGTCGCGATGTTCGTAAGCCTGAATGCCGCCGGCCACGACGCCCAGCATCAGCACCCAGGGCCAAACGCTGCCGCCGGCCGATTTCTTCGCCGTACGGCGTCGCGTTGTCGGTTTTCGATTGCTCACGATCAGACTCCTTTTTACGGAGCCGCATTATCGGTCAAGAGAGTTTCTGAAAGGTTGGCATTCCAGAGCGCCTTCGCTTTTCCTGAAAATGCTCAAACAGAGTTGTGGATAAACGATCAGCGAACCTGATCAAGCAGCCGCTTGCATTCGAGAAGATCGAACAGCGCCTCCTGCAACAGCGCTTGGTCATCCTTGCCGATGCCAGATTTGCCGACCGATATCTCGGTATCGCTGTTACCGCCGCCGAAGCCGAAAAATCGGCCGCTCGGCTTGGCTTTCGGGCGGCCGACGACCTCGTCCCCGTCCGGATCCAGCACGCGCGGTTCGGCAACTTCCTTTTCGCCGCTCGCTGCCATGATGGCTTCCATGGTAGCAAGATCGCCCGACGCGATTGCCGCCACGAAACGGTTTCCGTTGGTTTTCAGAAGTTTCTGCACGCCTTTGATGGTGTAGCCGTGGTCATAAAGAAGATGACGAATGCCCTTGAGGAGATCGATATCATCAGGGCGGTAATAACGGCGGCCCCCGCCCCGTTTCATCGGCTTGATCTGCGGAAAGCGCGTTTCCCAGAAACGCAGCACGTGCTGCGGCAGGTTCAGCTCATCCGCCACTTCACTGATCGTCCGAAACGCGTCGGGGCTTTTGTCCAAACTTCCACTCCCATCCGGACCTTGAGCGCCATGCACCCAGCCGGACACTGAACAAGAACGCTTTTCACCAGCCGATACCGTGCATCATGTCTTGCGAAAAATCGAACCCGATCCTCGCACCGATGCCCGTGGCGGCAAGATACCATTTATCTAAAATTGATTATGATGTGAGTCGACCAGATTTCAACGGCTTGCACGTCGAAATTCAAGCATGTTCACAAGAAGAATGGGGATAAAGGCTTGCCATGCGGCAAAAAACCCGTGTTACAGCCGGCTTACGCCCCGGCTTTCTGACCCTTTTGCTTGGTCTTGCGAGCCGTATGCGCCTTCAGGATTCGCTGTTTCAGCACGTTTGACGCCTTGAAGGTCATGACGCGGCGTGGCGAAATCGGAACTTCCTCACCCGTTTTCGGGTTGCGGCCGATACGCTCGTTCTTTTCCCTGATCTGAAATGTCGCGAAGGACGAGAGCTTGACGACCTCGCCGCGCGTGATCGCATTACAAATCTCGTCGATGATCGTTTCGACCAGTTCGGCGGATTCGGTGCGGGACAGCCCGACTTTACGAAACACAGATTCTGCAAGATCTGCGCGTGTCACTGTCTTCCCGGCCATTTTTCCCCACAAACCGTGTCTGAATTTTTCTCTAGGAGCCGCCGAGATTATTTCCCTTGTGGCGACCGGTCAAGGGATTGTTCCAGATTCATTTGAGGCTTTCGGCAATCAGTGCAATGGCTTAGAGCGACTGACGCGGTTTTGCCGCACGCGGGGGTCGCTTCAGCGCGTTTGAACGGGGTACTGCCGCAAAAATCACAACCGATTTTGTGCCAGCGCCCCGGCAAACGCTAAAATTTGCCGTTACCAGCGCAGCAGCACTGCGCCCCAGGTGAAACCGCCGCCCATGGCTTCCAGCATGACCAGATCGCCTTTCTTGATGCGTCCGTCACTGGCCGCAACGGCAAGCGCCAGCGGAATGGATGCGGCCGACGTATTGCCGTGTTTATCGACGGTGATGACGACTTTTTCCGGATCGATATTGAGCTTTTTTGCCGATCCGTCGATGATGCGCTTGTTGGCCTGATGCGGAACGAGCCAGTCGAGATCATCAGCCGTCGTGCCTGTCGCCTCGAAAGCCTGTTCGATGACGTCGGTGATCATGCCGACAGCGTGCTTGAACACTTCCCGGCCTTCCATACGCAGATGGCCGACCGTGCCGGTCGTGGAAGGTCCACCATCGACGTAAAGCTTGTCCTTGTGCGAACCGTCGGAGCGCAGCTGCGAGGTGAGGATGCCACGATCGCTGGAAGTACCTTCGCCTTCGCCTGCCTCGATCACGAGCGCGCCTGCACCATCACCGAACAGAACGCAGGTGGTGCGGTCCTTCCAGTCGAGAATGCGCGAGAATGTTTCGGCGCCGATCACCAGCACGCGCTTGGCCATGCCGCCGCGAATGTAAAGATCGGCGGTGGCCACGGCATAGACGAAGCCGGAGCAGACGGCCTGCATGTCGAAGGCGAAACCGTGGGTCATGCCGAGACGGTTCTGGATGTTTACCGCCGTTGCCGGAAATGTATTGTCCGGTGTCGAGGTTGCCAGAATGATGAGGTCGATGTCATCGGGCGTCAGGCCGGCATTGTCGAGCGCCGCACGCGCCGCAGCCTCGCCGAGCGAAGCGGTGGTCTCACCTTCTCCCGCTATATAGCGCTGACGAATGCCCGTGCGCTGCACGATCCATTCATCGGAAGTCTCTACGACCCCTTCGATTTCACTATTGGTCATGACACGCTTCGGAAGCGCTGCCCCGAAACCACGTACGATAGAGCGGATCATTCCCTTATTCCTCGTCAGCCACGAGAGCTTCGGGCGCCGGGGGCGGAAGCCGTCTTGCGTGGTAAATCTTCAGATCGTTTTCAATTTTTGCCGTAAGACCGTTATGGACCATGTCGTAGCCGACATCGACCGCGGAGGCAAAACCGATGGCGTCCGTGCCGCCATGGCTTTTGATGACAATGCCGTTCAGGCCGAGAAACACGCCGCCATTGACCTTGCGCGGGTCCATTTTTTCTCGCAGCACATCGAAAGCGCTTTTCGCGAGAATATAACCGATCTTGGCAAAGAAGCTGCGGGAGATCGCCTCACGCAGAAGCGTGGTGATCTGGCGCGCCGTGCCTTCGGCGGCTTTGAGCGCAATGTTGCCGGTGAAACCTTCGGTCACCACCACATCCACCGTGCCCTTGCCAATGTCGTCACCCTCGACGAAACCGCGGTAATCGATGGTGCCTAGATCGGCCTCGCGGATCAGCCGTCCGGCTTCACGGACCTCTTCCTGACCCTTCACCTCCTCGACGCCGACATTCAGCAAACCGACGGTCGGACGGTCGATATCGAAAAGCGCACGCGCCATGGCGCCGCCCATCAGGGCAAAATCGAGCAATTGCTGGGAATCGGCGCCAATCGTCGCGCCAACATCGAGTACGATGCTTTCGCCTTTCAGCGTCGGCCATATGCCGGCGATGGCCGGGCGTTCCACCCGCGCCATGGTGCGCAAACAGAATTTGGCCATGGCCATCAGCGCGCCGGTATTGCCGGCGGATACGACGACGTCCGCTTCACCGAGCTTCACGGCCTCGATGGCGCGCCACATGCTGGAGACATAGCGGCCGCGACGAAGCGCCTGACTTGGCTTTTCGTCCATGGCGACCGAGATTTCACAATCGTGAAAGACCGACTTTTCCCGAAGTGCGGGATATTGTGCCAGAATGGGGTCGCACTTGCTTTTCTGCCCGTAGAGCAGAAAAGTCACATCGTTGTGCCGTTCAAGCGCCTTGGCGGCACCGGGTATGGCAACATCAGGGCCGAAATCGCCACCCATGACGTCAATCGCTATTCTGATCACTCGTCCCTTATCCTTTTTGCCGCCACTCAAGCGGATTTTGCGCGAAAATACCTGTTCCGGCCTGTGTTACAATAAAATTATTTCAGCCCGGCGGCACATTCAGTCTTTTTTCCAGTCTTTCAGCACGGCGAAAGGCGACGGACGCTTTTCTTCTTCAGGCTCATTTTCGGTCGTATCGGTAAATTCAATATCCGATTTGCGCGGATAGGGATCGATCGCAAGGGCTGCGAATTCCGCAACAGTCGCGCCAACATCAATGCTGTCGCCGGTGAACTGGTCGGGAATGTCAGGGCCATTGGGATCGAGTACGATCTCCCCTTCCTCATTGGTGACCATCCGCGCCAGCTTCGATCCTTCCGGCACGAAAATATGCTCGACGCTCTCGTCGATCTTGCTGGAAACCGGCTCCAGCGTCACGACGCAGGACTGGGTCACGGCCGCATGCACCTCGCCCTTGATCTTCACGCCATCCCTCTTCCAGCGGGTAACCTGCAGTTCCGCCTTCAGATATTCGACGGAAACCACATCCCAGAATTTCGCCAGCGCCTTCAGTTCCTCGGCATTGGCTTCAAGACCAATCCTCACCGGATTGGCGGAAATATGGCCTACCTTTACGGGGTAGGAAAAAGGCAGATCGTCATTTGCGGCGTGTCGCGCGTTCATCGTAAACCTCATAGTCCAGGCAAAGGCAGCTTCAGGCTTCCGGTTGCTATCGTTTCTTCGGAGCCAGCGGAAAGGGTGGAAGACGCCTCCATCATCCAGCCCGCTAGCCCCTCCAGTTCCGGTGCCTTCTCATCTGTCTGGGGGTATATATTGCGCCGGAGCGCTGCGGCAAGGGCAACAGGGTCGGATGCATCCAGCGCCGCCGCATAGGATTCGAGCCGCCCGTAGAACATGCCGGCAAATTTCTTCATGCGCTTCGGCACGCCCTGGTCGCCAATGCCGAGCTCACGGATGGAATGGTCGATATCCTGAAAAAAGGCGTCGACGATCTCCTGCGCGATTTCCTGCCCGCTCACACCGGAGGATTTGGTGCGGCGGAAATAGAGAATCATGACGATCGACAGCATCTCGAAGCGGCCCATCACCGTGTCTGGAACGCCGAGATCAAGATAAAAAGCGGGCGTGCGGGCCGCAGCCGTCAAGATCGCATATTGCCGGTCTACTATGGCGCGGTTGTTGTTTTTCTGTCTGAACAGCCCGAATATCATCGTTTTTTTCCGAACGGGGCTGGTGAATTCGCTCACCCGCCTATCGCACTTGTTGCATGATCGCCAAAGCTGGTTTACCGAAGCATCCACGAATTGCAATGCTGTCGCGGTCACGTTCGTCTTTCGGCTGAAACAGTCTAAGAGACCGGAAGAGTTTCCAAAGGCCGTGAAAGCGTTGAATTTGGGGGGTGATCGGGATTTTCCGTCCCCGGATTGACACAATCATGTGCACAGACACTGTGCACCACGCAATGCCGGAAGGTGCCATTCATGATCGCAGTCGGGGAAAAGCAGTTGAGCAAGCAGAAATCCGCAAGTCACGGCAAAATTCTGGGCAAGACCGCCATCGCAATCGTCGTCGCGTCCACCCTGCTTTCCGCCTGCACCAGCACCACCGATGTGTTCCACAACGGCTACGTCATGGACGAGCAGTCGCTTCAGCTGATCCCGGAAGGTTCCAGCCGCGAGCAGGTTCTGCTGACCATGGGCACGCCCTCCACCACGGCGACGTTCGGCAACGAGGTTTTCTATTACATCTCGCAGAAGCGTGTGCGCCGCGCCGCTTTCATGAAGCCGACGTTGGTCGAACAGAACATTCTCGCGATCTATTTCAACAAGGACGGCGTAATCGAGCGTAAGGCCAATTACGCGCTGCAGGACGGCAAGGTCTTCGACACGATTTCGCGTACCACCCCGACAGGCGGCAAGGATCTCACCTTCCTGCAGCAGCTGCTGTCCGGCGGCACCTCGGGCGCCAACATCGCCAAGAGCATTCTTGGCCAGGGCGGCAACACCCCCTGATCTTAGAAGAACGGCAAAATCAAAGGCCCGGGGATCGCTCCCCGGGCCTTTTTCATTCGTCGGAACCTCAGCCTTCAGTGGGCAAGAACCGCCAATAGCAGCAGCGCCACGATATTGGTGATCTTGATAGCCGGGTTGACCGCCGGACCGGCGGTATCCTTGTAGGGATCGCCCACCGTATCGCCCGTAACCGACGCCTTGTGGGCGTCCGAACCCTTGACGTGGCGCACGCCGTCCTTGTCGATGAAGCCATCCTCGAAGCTTTTCTTGGCGTTATCCCACGCACCACCACCGGAGGTCATGGAAATCGCCACGAACAGGCCGTTGATGATGACGCCAAGCAGCGATGCACCGAGTGCGGCAAAGGCAGAGGCCTTGGAACCTGAGATAAGCAGCACGCCGAAATAAACGACGAGTGGCGCCAGAACCGGCAGCAGCGACGGAATGATCATTTCTTTGATCGCCGCCTTGGTCAAAAGATCGACCGCCTTGCCGTAGTCCGGTTTTTCCGTTCCTGCCATGATGCCAGGCTTTTCGCGGAACTGGCGGCGGACTTCCTCGACGATCGAGCTTGCCGCCTTGCCCACCGCCGTCATGGCGATACCGCCAAAGAGATACGGAATGAGGCCGCCGAACAGCAGACCGGCAACGACGTAAGGATTGGCAAGGCTGAAGGATATGTCGCCGATATCCTTGAAGTAAGGATAGGTATCGCCATTGGCAGCGAAATAGGACAGGTCGTTGGAATAGGCGGCAAACAGCACCAGCGCGCCGAGACCGGCAGAGCCGATGGCGTAACCCTTGGTCACCGCCTTGGTGGTGTTGCCGACGGCATCCAGCGCGTCGGTCGCCTTACGTACATCCGGGTCGAGACCGGCCATTTCGGCAATGCCGCCGGCATTGTCAGTCACCGGACCGAAGGCGTCGAGCGCCACGATCATGCCCGCCAGACCAAGCATGGCGGTGACCGCGATGCCCGTGCCGAACAGGCCACCGAGCTGGTAGGTGCCGATGATGCCGCCAACGATGACAAGCGCCGGCAGCGCCGTCGATTCCAGCGAGACTGCAAGACCCTGGATGACGTTGGTGCCGTGGCCCGTGACCGAAGCCTGTGCGATGGAATTGACCGGGCGTTTGTTGGTGCCGGTATAATATTCGGTGATGACGACGATCAGCGCCGTCACCACAAGGCCGACCAGCCCGCACAGGAAGAGGTTCGTGCCGGTAATCTCCATTCCGGCAACCGTGCCGATGGTACCCCAGCCCACGGTCGCGTAAGTTGCCACCGCAAGCCCCGCAATCGAGAAGACGCCGGTGGCAATCAGCCCTTTATAGAGAGCGCCCATGATGGAGTTGTTGGTGCCGAGCTTGACGAAGAAGGTGCCGGCAATCGAGGTCAGGATGCAGGCGCCGCAAATGGCCAGCGGATAGACCATCGCGCTTTCCAGTATCGGCGTTCCGGCAAAGAAGATCGCCGCAAGCACCATGGTTGCGACCACCGAGACGGCATAGGTCTCGAAAAGGTCGGCCGCCATGCCGGCGCAATCGCCGACATTGTCGCCGACATTATCTGCGATGGTTGCAGGGTTGCGGGGGTCGTCCTCGGGAATGCCTGCTTCGACCTTGCCGACGAGATCGCCGCCGACATCTGCCCCCTTGGTGAAGATGCCACCGCCGAGACGGGCGAAGATGGAAATAAGCGAAGCGCCGAAACCGAGCGACACCAGAGCGTCAATCACCTCACGCGATCCGGGCGCATGGCCGAGCACCGAGGTGAGGATGAAATAATAGATGGACACGCCAAGCAGCGCGAGGCCAGCCACCAGCATGCCGGTGATGGCGCCCGACTTGAACGCGATGTCGAGACCGGCGGCAAGGCTGTGGGATGCGGCTTGTGCGGTGCGCAGATTGGCACGGACGGAGACATGCATGCCGATGAAACCGGCAGCACCCGAAAGCACGGCGCCGATGATGAACCCGATGGCCGCGAGAGCCGACAGCAGATACCAGGCGAGAACGGCGACGATCAATCCGACGATGGCGATGGTGAGATATTGACGGGTGAGATAAGCCTGCGCACCTTCACGGATAAAACCTGCTATTTCACGCATACGCTCGTTGCCCTGATCGGCAGCGAGAACGCTCCTGGTCGTCCATGCCGCGTAAACCACGGACAGGACCCCACATAAAATCACTATGGGTATTACGGTCATGCGCACTTACCTCCCAAAAGGCCGGGTCTCACTCCCTCCCCGGCGTGGCGAACCATGTGCAAGGACAGGAGCGATCAAATGCGCGGCCTGTCCTGTCGTGGCCATTCTTCCCCTCCCAAGGAAAAATGACCTGCGCGGCAAGATTGCGTTGGCGAAAGGCGTGGCGTCAAGCCCACAAATTTGCCTGAAACATGAAAGGGGTAGAGATCGAAGGCGATCTTACGCGGCGTTTCTGCGCGGGGTCAGCAACAGCGACGCCACCAGCACGAGGCATAGCCCCGCAACCGGCCAGATAACGAGGTTCATGACCGACCAGCCCAAGGCCGTAAACACCTTGCCGGAAGAGAAGGACGACAGCGCTACCGTGCCAAACAGCACGATATCGTGAAAGCCCTGTACCTTGTCTGCCTCATGCGGGCGGTAGCTGGAGGTGATGATGGCGGTAGCGCCGATGAAGCCGAAGTTCCAGCCGAGACCGAGGAGAATGAGCGCCGCCCAGAAGTTCCACAATTCGATGCCCATATGGGCGACGACGGCGCAGGCCATCAGCACGACGAGACCGGCTGCAACGATTTTTTCCGCGCCGAATCGCGCAATCAACATACCGGTGAAGAAACTTGGGCCGAACATGGCGAGAACGTGCCACTGGATGCCGAGCGTCGCAAGTTCGGTGGGAAACCCGCAGCCGACTACCATGGCGAGCGGCGCGCCGGTCATCATGAAGGTCATCAACGCATAGGAACCGATGCCGCAGACCATGCCGGTGACAAACCGGTGCGTGCGCACGATTTCCGACAAGGGCCGTGCAGCCTGCGCGTGGATAGAGGCGGCCTTCGGGTCCGGCAATTTCAGGAATGCCAGAATGGCAATCGCGATGATGCCGAGCGGCACCAGCGCGATGAAAGCACCGGCGAAGGTGACCGGTGCGAAGACATCCTTGCCGAAAATGGCGAGCTGCGGCCCGATGATCGCCGAGACGATGCCACCCGCCAATATCCAGGAAATGGCTTTCGGCTTGTAGAAAGAGGGGGATGCGTCGGCAGCAGCGAAGCGGATTTTCTGCGTGAAGCCGCCGGAAATGCCGATCAGCAGCAGGCCGATCGCAAATAGCCAGAAGTCGGAGCGGAAGAGTGCCACGGCAGCAATGCCGCCGCCGATGGAGCACATCAGCGCGCCGACCATGAAGCCCGCCTTGCGGCCGAGAAAACGCGATGCTGCGGCAACGCAGATGGCGCCCAGCGCCACGCCGATGTTGAAACCGGTAAGCGGCGCCGTTGCCAGCGACTTGTCAGCCCCGAGCAACTGGTAACCGGCAAGCGCGCCGACCGAGAAGCTCATAGGCGCTGCCGAGCCCATGATCGCCTGTGCGGCGGTCAGGAGGAAGACGTTGCGCTTCGCCTCGTCCAGTTGAACTTCAAGTCCGGGGACGGAAACGGCGCTCATATCTTCCTCACCTAACGTATTTTAGCGTTTTGCCTCGCCGCGTACCTGCTTGGCAATGCGGTCCAGAACCGCGTTCACCAGCTTCGGCTCGTCGTGCTCGAAGAAAGCACGGGCGATTTCGACATATTCCGTAACGATGACGGCGACCGGCACGTCCTTGCGCTCCAGAATCTCGAAAGCGCCGGCACGCAGGATAGCGCGAACGGTGGCATCAAGACGCGACAGCGGCCAGTCTTCCAGAAGTGCGGAGCGCACCAGTGGGTCGATCTTCGTCTGATCGCGGACGACGCCGGACACGATGGAACGGAACCAGGAAGGATCGGCCTTCAGATAGGTATCGCCATCGACTTCCTGACCGAGACGATGTGCCTCGTATTCCGCCACGACTTCCATCACGCCGGTGCCGCCGACATCCATCTGATAAAGTGCCTGCACGGCCGCGAGGCGCGCAGCGCCACGCTGGTTGGCGGGCTTTACCGAAGGCTGGCGCGGTTCGCCGCCATTTTCAACATCCGACATGCGTTCAGCCACCCAGTTTTTTCTTGAGCTCGATCATCGTCAGCGCCGCGCGGGCCGCAAAACCGCCCTTATCCTTGTCAGAACGGCGAACACGTGCCCATGCCTGATCGTCGTTTTCGACTGTGAGGATGCCGTTGCCGATGGCCAGCGATTCGCTGACGGCGAGATCCATCAGGGCGCGGGAGGATTCGTTGGAAACGATGTCGAAGTGGTAGGTCTCGCCACGAATGACCATGCCGAGCGCTACGAAACCATCATATTCAGTGCCTTCGTTGTCGCCGCCATCCAGCGCCATGGCAATGGCAGCGGGGATTTCGAGCGCGCCGGGAACGGTGATGATGTCATAGGTTGCGCCAGCCTCGTCCAGCGCGAACTTCGCGCCTTCGAGAAGAGCGTCTGCCATATCGTCGTAAAAGCGTGCTTCCACGATAAGAAGATGGGGTTTGGACATGGGATTTTCCTGAAAAGGTTCGGGCC
Organism: Agrobacterium sp. A3-95; assembly: GCF_053521785.1. Classification (NCBI taxonomy): domain Bacteria; kingdom Pseudomonadati; phylum Pseudomonadota; class Alphaproteobacteria; order Hyphomicrobiales; family Rhizobiaceae; genus Agrobacterium; species Agrobacterium sp. A3-95. Next base: position 45,979 of record NZ_JBNWDR010000001.1, read on the forward strand.
GGATCATACCGGCTTTTGCGGCGGTCAAACCACGGCTGGCCGTTTTTGGCAAGTAATTTCATGTGTCACCCGCGCAAGAGGCCCCGTTTACCAGACAATTGCGCAGGTTTTCGCCTTATCCGGCGCGGCTTACGAAAATCAGGTTTTCTGGAAAGCCAGATGCACGCCAAGCCCCATCAGCACCGTTCCCGCAGTGCGACGGGCAAGCACCTGCACCCTGCTGGAGCGCTTGAGCCGCCCGACCATCGCGCCCGCCAGAAGCATGCCAACCAGATCGGCGGAGGAAAAAATGAAATTGACGGCAATACCGAGGATCAGCAATTGCAGCCAGATCGGAAAGGCCGCCGCCGGATCAACGAATTGCGGCAGAAACGCCAGAAAGAACAGCGCCGTCTTCGGATTGAGCACGTCGACAATGATGCTGTCGATGAAGGCGCGCCTTGCCGATTTCGGTTCGATGGTCAGATTGACGGCCTCACCTTCAAGCTTGCTGCGCAGCATCGAGAAGCCGAGCCAGATGAGATACAGCGCGCCACACAGCTTCACAGCCAGATAAAGCCACGGCACCGCCTGGAACAGCACCGAAAGCCCCGCCGCAGAGGCGACGATATGGAAATAGCAGCCGACATGGATGCCAAGCACCGCCATCAGCCCGGCAAACCGGCCGCGCGCCATTGTCTGCGCCGCTGCATAAAGCATGGCCGGGCCGGGAATATAGGCAAACAGGGCGGTGGTGATGAAAAAGGCTGTCAGCAGTTCGAAAGACGGCATGTCGTAATCCCCCTACCCCGTTTGGGCCTAAAGACGTCTTTATAGTGTTTGCGCGTCAATCGAAAGCGGAGTGCGGGACAACAACTGATCTGTCGCGATGGCGGAGGACTGTAAAGTCTATCCGGCATTCTGGCCTTGAGAGGTACTCCAGTCAACGCGCGTCTGCGCGACGGCAAGAGTCTTTTCAGCCCAAGGATTTGGGCCAGTCGCATACCGGCTCAAGGCCGAGAGTGTATTTCAACACAATAGATGCCGAACGGTGTTACGCCGAGGGAAACTCCGCAAGCCTTGCGGCATATCGCGCCATGGTGTCGACTTCGAAATTGACGAAATCACCCGGTTGGCGCTCACCCCATGTGGTGACTGTGAGCGTATGGCGGATCAGGAGCACGTCGAAATCCGTTCCGTCGACCGCATTGACGGTCAGAGAAGTGCCATCGAGTGCAATGGAACCCTTGGGCGCCACGAATTTCGCCAGATGGTCGGGCGCGCGCAGGCGGATACGGACCGCCTCACCTTCCGGCTCGACCGACAGAATCTCCGCCTTGCCATCGACATGGCCAGAAACGATGTGACCGCCAAGCTCGTCGCCAATCTTCAGGGCGCGCTCCAGATTGACATGCGTGCCCTTCTGCCAGCCCGCAATCGTCGTCAGGCGCAATGCCTCTTCCCAGGCCTCGACCTCGTACCAGCGCTCGTTGCTGCCGTCTTCGGGCAGTTTGGTCACCGTCAGGCAGACGCCGCCATGGGAGATCGATGCGCCCATATCGATGGTCTTGGGATCGTAATTGGTCGCCACCCGCAGACGAATGCCTTCCGCCAGAGCTTCCAGCTCGGACACGGTTCCAACATCGGTAACAATTCCGGTAAACATCAAAGCGGCCTTTCATAATCGAAGCAGCGATCCGGCCCGTAGGCGGTTTCGCTGACCAAAACATAATCGCCCGGAATATCGGCACGGCTGAGCGGCGTTTCAATCCCGCCTTCACCAACCACGACCGGGCTTTCAAACAGCATGATACGGTCCACGAGATCGGCTTCAAGGAACGATTTTGCGGCAAAAGCGCCGCCTTCGACCAGAAGTTCCGACATGCCGCGTTCAGCGAGAATGTGAAGGAGGTTCTCGAGAGTTGGTGCTTCAAGGATTTCGACGCCTGCGTCGGTCAGTTGTTGGCGACGGTGGTCGGGTCTAACCCCCTCTGACCTACCGGGCATCTCCCCCCTTGAGGGCAAGATACCCGGCGGTGCAGAGGGGGATAACGCCGCGACGATTACCGGCACCTCGCGTGCACTCCCCATCAGCTTAGACGTCAACGGTAGTTCAAACTTGCGATCAAGCACGATTCGGACCGGAGAACGATCTTCGAGACCTGCAATTCGAACGGTCAGTTCCGGATCATCCGCTATCGCGGTACGGATGCCCACGAGGATGCAATCGCAGCGCGCTCTCAGTTCATGCACGGCGTGCCTGGCCTGCGGACCGGTGATCGCTACCTGCCCCTCCCCTTGTCTGCCGATCATGCCATCGGCAGAAATGGCAAGCTTCAGAATCACATGCGGGCGTTTTTTAACCTGGCGTGTGAGGTAACCCGCAAGCGCTCTCTTGCCTTGTTCGCGCAGCAGGCCTGTTTCCACGACAATGCCCGCCTCCCGCAGGATGGAGTAACCGCGACCGGAAACACGCTCGTCCGGGTCGTCAACCGCCACAACGACACGGGCGACGCCGTATTCGACCAGCGCATTGGCGCAGGGCGGCGTCTTGCCCCAGTGCGAGCAGGGTTCAAGGGTGACATAGGCTGTTGCGCCGCGCGCTGCTTCGCCGGCGATTTCCAGCGCCTGGCGTTCGGCATGGGGGCGGCCGCCAATGGCGGTCACCGCTTCGGCGATGATTTTTCCGTCCTTTACGAGAACGCAACCGACGGATGGATTGGTCTGGGTTTGACCCTGATGGCGCAGGGAAACCTCGATTGCCCGGGCCATGAATTTTTCGTCATCGGCGCGGCTCGTCACGTCTATGCTCCGGCGTCTGTATCTCGGGCGATCTTGGCGTTGATTTCGGCAATCACGTTCTCGAAATCCTCGGCATGGCTGAAATCGCGATAGACCGAGGCGTAGCGTACGAAGGCCACGTCATCGAGACTCTTCAGCGCTTCAAGCACCTGGAGGCCGATTTCTTCCGAGGGGATTTCCGTCTCGCCGGAACTTTCCAAACGGCGAGCAATGCCGGAGACGGCCCGCTCGATCCGGTCCCGGTCAACCGGGCGTTTGCGTAGCGCGATCTCGAAGGATCGCACCAGCTTTTCCCGGTCGAAGGGCAGCTTGCGGCCGCTTTTCTTGATGACCATCAGCTCGCGCAGTTGCACGCGCTCATAGGTCGTGAAGCGGCCGCCGCAATCGGGGCAGATGCGCCGCCGGCGGATGGAGGTGTTATCCTCCGCCGGACGCGAGTCCTTGACCTGTGTGTCTTCGGAACCGCAAAATGGGCAGCGCATCTCTTTACGTCCTTACATGTACGGATACATCGGGAAACGGTCAGTCAGGCCGACGACCTTTTCGCGCACCGCAGCTTCAACAGCAGCGTTGCCCTCATCCGAATTGGCGACCTTCAGACCATCGAGAACCTCGACGATCAGCTTGCCGATTTCGCGGAATTCCGCTTCCTTGAAACCGCGCGTCGTGCCAGCCGGCGTGCCGAGACGCACACCCGAGGTGACGAAGGGCTTTTCCGGATCGAAAGGAATGCCGTTCTTGTTGCAGGTGACGTAGGCGCGACCGAGAGCTGCTTCAGCACGCTTGCCGGTGGCGTTCTTCTTGCGAAGGTCAACCAGCATCAGGTGGTTGTCGGTGCCGCCGGAGACGACATCAAGACCACCTTCGATCAGCGTTTCGGCAAGCGCCTTGGCGTTCTTGACGACCTGTGCGGCGTAATCCTTGAATTCCGGCTGCAAAGCTTCACCGAAGGCAACTGCCTTTGCGGCGATGACGTGCATCAGCGGACCGCCCTGCAGGCCGGGGAAAACGGCGGAGTTGAACTTCTTGGCCAGATCCTCGTCATTGGTGAGGATCATGCCGCCACGCGGGCCGCGCAGCGACTTGTGCGTCGTCGTGGTGGCAACGTGGCAATGCGGGAACGGCGACGGATGCTGGCCACCGGCAACGAGACCAGCGATGTGGGCCATATCGACCATCAGATAGGCGCCGACTTCATCGGCGATCTCGCGGAAGCGCTTCCAGTCCCAGATACGTGAATAGGCGGTGCCGCCGGCAAGGATAAGCTTCGGCCGGGTTTCCTTGGCCTTGCGCTCCACCTCGTCCATGTCGAGCAGGTTGTCGCCTTCGCGCACGCCGTAAGACACGACGTTGAACCACTTGCCGGACATGTTGACCGGCGAACCGTGCGTCAGATGGCCTCCGGAGTTCAAGTCGAGACCCATGAAGGTGTCGCCCGGCTGGAGCAGCGCGAGGAACACGGCCTGGTTCATCTGCGAACCGGAATTTGGCTGGACGTTGGCGAAGTTGACGCCGAACAGCTTCTTGGCGCGCTCGATGGCAAGCTCTTCAGCAATGTCTACGAACTGGCAGCCGCCGTAATAACGCTTGCCCGGATAACCTTCGGCATATTTGTTGGTCATGATCGAACCCTGCGCTTCAAGCACAGCGCGGGAAACGATGTTTTCCGAGGCGATCAGTTCGATCTCGTGGCGCTGGCGACCCAGTTCCTTCTCGATCGCGCCGAAAATATCCGGATCGACTTCGGCAAGCGGACGGGAGAAGAAAGCATCTGTGTTCGACATGGTGAAGGCTCCTGAAACAGTAATGCGATGGCGTCTTAGCGCCCTGCCCGAACAAGAGCAATACGGGCAGCGAGATTTGCCCGTCAAACTGCGACGTTGCGACAAAAAACGGCAGCTGTTTTTTCAAAACCAGCAGCGAAAATGAAAAAAGCCGCACCCGACGGGGTGCGGCCTTTCACTTAAATATAAAAACCTGATGGCAGCGCCGGATCAGTTGCGCGGCAACAGGTCGTCGTCGACAGGTCCAGCCGGCTGTTCGATGCCGGTGGTGGTGTTGAGCGCCAGTTCGGCGTTGCCGTCCTTTTCATAGATGTCGTCGCGGAACTGCACCACGCCGTCCTTCGCCGACCATGCGGTGATATAGACGAAATAGACAGGCACTTCCTGCGCCAGCTTGATCGGTGTGTTGACGCGGGTGGCGATGACGCGTTCCATTTCCTGACGCGACCAGCCGGGCGTGTCGCGCAGCAGCCAGCTTGTGAGGTCGCGCACGTTCTGTACGCGCACGCAGCCGGACGATTCGAACCGCATCAGCTTGTTGAACAGACCCTGCTGCGGCGTGTCGTGCATATATTCGTTGTTCGGATTGTGGAAGTTGATTTTCGTCGAGGACATGGCGTTGATCTTGCCGGGGTCTTGGCGGAACATCAGGTTCGGTGCCTTTGGCGCAAACCAGTCGACCGCCGTCGGCGAAACTTCCTGTCCCTTGCCGTCGATGAGGCGGATGTTGTTCCGCTCCAGATAGGTCGGGTCCTTCTGCATCAGCGGCACGATGTCCTTTTCGACGATCGAGCGCGGCGCTGTCCAGTAAGGGTTGAGGATGACTTCGTAAATCTTGGAATTGATGACGTGCGTCGGGCGGCTGGCGCGACCGACGACGGCGGTGTTGCGCAGGACGACGCGCTCATTCTCAACCGCTTCGATGGCAGCGGCCGGAATGTTCACCATCAGGTGACGCTGGCCGAGATCGCCGGACATGGACTGAATGCGCACGAGGTTGGTCTGCAACTGCGCCAGACGGATCTGGGCCGAAACATTGAGCGCCTTGGTCGTGTATTCGCCGCTGACACCATCGGCGGGAAGGCCGTGGCGGGCCTGGAAGCGCTTCAACGCACCATCGACGTAAGAGTCGAAGGCGCTGGAAATGCCAGCTTCGCGCGGCAAGTCGCCGGAAACCATCAATCGCTGGCGAAGCGCCTGAACGGAAGGATCGGAAACGCCGATCTGGAGACGCTGCTGGGTGACGGGCACGTCCGGCCAGCCGCCATTCTGCACGATCTGCTGATATTGCATGATCGCCTGCTGCATGTAGACAGGCGCTTCCCGTCCGAGAACCGGGTTGTTGGAAACGACGCCAACGGCGGAACGCGACGAATTCGCGTCGAACTGGTCATCCCAGTTGCCGCGGCGCGACGATCCCATGAGATCGTTGAGCGCATTCTGCGCCAGGGCCGGCGCGGCAAGCGCGGCAACACCAACGGAAACAGCCGAGCGCAGAAGCGCACGGCGCGATACGGATTCGGAAACGGATTTTTTTGTCATTCTACCTACCAGCCACTCTCTTCGGCATTCTCAACAATGCCTAAATCAATATGATTAACAAACACGTACAACGTGTCTGCCGGCCGGTAATGCTCAATACCCATGGTCTGGGCGCTATTGTCTGGCAGAACAGTCGGGACTTGCCACGACAGCAGGAGAAACCGCCGGCTCCTTCACCTTTGCGGGTCCCATATCAATATGGCCAATTCGTGTCACGGACCTTTTCTCACGAAGCTGTGTATGCCTGCAAAACAGGGCGAAAACGCACCTGAGAGACCGGGCTTGACACGCACAGGTGAACGGCGCCTCCAACACGAATCCGCAAGCCGGAGGCAAACCGATGCCCCCGGCGCTAACAGTGAAACCGCCGCGGAATTAGAGACGATAAGCGATCGAGTCGTTCCAGAAGCGATCGAGGCGCTGCAGCAGCTTGTTCATTTCGGAGAACTCGCCGGTGCCGATGCCGCCGACCTTTTCAATCGAGCCGACGTGGCGCTCGTAGAGGTGAGCAACCGTTTCTGCGATTTCTTGGCCTTTTTCAGTCAGGCTGATGCGGACCGAGCGGCGGTCGACACGCGAGCGCTGGTGGTTGATGAGACCGAGGTCTACCAGCTTCTTGACGTTGTAGGAGACGTTCGATCCGAGGTAATAACCACGCGAACGAAGCTCGCCGGCCGTCAGTTCGGAATTGCCGATGTTGAACAGCAGGAGCGCCTGAACGGCGTTGACGTCATCGCGACCCTGACGATCGAACTCGTCCTTGATGACATCGAGGAGGCGGCGGTGGAGACGTTCCACCAGGTGCAGCGACTCCATGTAGAGCGAACGGATGGTATCTTCATGTGCGTCGGCAACAACGGCCTGCGGCTTTGCTTTGCTATTGATCATGACTGCCTCACTGTTTTGTTTGGCGGTGTGTTTGTTTGTCTCCCGCCTTGAGTGAGAACCTAATCAATGCGCATAAAATTCTACTTAAAAGCTACGATTAACAAATGCTTACCTGCATTTTCCCAAGTGGGTCAAACTTGTGGCGAAGCGGGACTGGCTTATTGCCATACATTAAAAATCAAAGACTTAGCAATAAAATTCGACCGAAAACCAGGCTGAATTGCTTTATTCTTATGGTAAATCAATTCTTGCGCGCTCTTCATTCTGGCGCTGATCGAGCCAAAAAGCGACCAGGAATAGTATATAAATGGTTGCCACGAGACCGTGCATGACGGGTACAAGCGTGTTGGCGCCGAAGATATATGGCCACACCTTATACATGGCGATCTGGGTGCCGGCACCCAAGACCCACATGACCGCCCCCCAGGAGGCGCCGAGCCAGAGACCGAGCGCCGCGACCGGGAAAATCACCGCAAGCGCACTACCCGCCACCCGCCATGGCAGGTTAAGCATATCGAACCGCCCATGCCCGCCGAGAGAATATCCCGTCAGCATCGCCCAATATTGCAGGCCGAACCAGAAACAGGAAACCGCGACCAGCCTCATGAAGACCAGAAAGAGGATTTCCGTCAGCGGACGTTTCGGCAGAGGTTGAGAATCAGGTTCCATGGCCGGAAGATACGGTTTCGACGGGCGGGCGACCAGCCCATATTGAATTCGGCGGCTTGCCTTGTCAAAGCACCCTCGCCCACCGGGGAAGTCCAGGGGGAAACATTGTCGCATTCGCACGGCGCTTGCTTCGTGTTATGCAGCTTTCCTGACTTGGGTGGGATACGAAGGACATTCTTACATGCAGGACAAAACGCATCTGGTCGACGCGATCACCGGCCATCGCCGCATGCGCCGCAATCGCAAGGCCGACTGGACTCGCCGTCTGGTTCAGGAAAGCCGCCTGACCGTCGATGATCTCATCTGGCCGGTCTTCATCGTACCGGGCAGCAATATCCTCGATCCCATACCGGCGATGCCCGGCGTAAACCGCATGAGCGTCGACAAGCTGGTCGAAGCGGCGAAGGAAGCCGCCGATCTCGGCATTCCGGCGATTGCGACCTTCCCGAATATCGAGATGGACTTGCGCGACGAGACCGGCTCGAATGCGCTCGAGGCCAACAACCTCATCAATCAGGCGACCATCGCGGTCAAAAAAGCGGTTCCGAATATCGGCATGATCACCGATGTTGCGCTCGATCCCTTCACCAGCCATGGGCATGACGGCATTCTGCGCGGCGATGAAATCGTCAATGACGAGACCGTGGACCAGGTCGTTCGTGCTGCAATCCTTCAGGCCGATGCCGGTTCGGACATTATTTCTCCGTCCGAGATGATGGATGGCCGCATTGGCGCCATCCGCCGCGGCCTGGATGCGGCCGGGCACCAGAACGTCGGCATCATGGCCTATGCCACGAAATTCTCCTCCGGCTATTACGGTCCGTATCGCGAGGCCATTTCGACGGCCGGACTGCTGAAGGGGGACAAGAACAGCTATTACATCAGCCCCGCCAACGGCATGGAGGCAATCCGCGACGCAGCGCTCGACGTGGAAGAAGGTGCTGACATGCTGATGGTCAAACCTGGCTTGCCCTATCTCGACATCTGTTGGCGGCTGAAAGAGAATTTCGGGCTGCCCACATTCGCCTATCAGGTGTCCGGTGAATATACCCAGATCAAGGCAGCGGCCATGCATGGCTGGATCGACGGCGAGCGCGTGATGATGGAAACGCTTCTCTGTTTCAAGCGTGCGGGCTGCGATGGCATTCTGAGCTATTTCGCAGTGGAAGCCGCACGCAAACTCGCGAAGGGCTGACAGCCGACGCTTATTGTATTCGGTCGTTTTCTTCCCATATTGTTTGCTGACACGGAATGCTGCCTGACGAAAAGCGCGTTTCGAGCTGTCATGTCTTCTCAGGAGAAAACGACCGATGAACCTCGACCAGAACCCTACCTATGTCGCACCGGACGACTGGCGCGCCTATAGCGGCGTCCTGAGCCGACGGGTCTTCGCGTTCCTGATCGATTACGCGATCGTTCTCCTGCTGTGCATTCCAGCCGCCGTGATCGTCTTCTTTCTCGGCGTGATTACGCTGGGTCTCGGCTTCTTCCTCTATCCGGCCTTGTTCGTCATCGTCGCGGTCCTTTATTTCGGCGTGACGCTCAGCGGCCCGTCGCAGGCCTCACCCGGCATGCGGGCGATGGGCATCGCAATGGCGCGCATGGACGGACGGCGAATCGATTTCCTTTTGGCCACCGTGCACATTGCGCTTTTCTGGATCATCAACTCGGTTTTGACGCCGCTTATCCTGCTTGCAGGCCTGTTTACGGAGCGCTCTCGCCTCGTTCACGACTTCCTGCTCGGCACCGTCATGGTCAGAACCTACTGATATAAGGGAAAGCCACGAAAACGTGGCTTGCATATCAGGCAAATAGCGCATGGTGCAGTTGACGTTTTCCGTCATTTTGCCATTCTGTGACATTATGCATGTCGCTTGAAGCGTCGCCGCACCCCGTGAAATCGCGGCGCGCTTTCACAACAGACGCAGGAGGCGATCACGGTTCGATGAACACGCAGGCGACGCCCTCTCCCCAATTCTATCTTACGGCACCGGCCACCTGCCCCTACTTGCCGAACCAGATGGAGCGGAAGGTTTTCACGCATCTGGTCGGCCCGCGTGCGTCGGAAATGAACGACCTTCTGACCCAGGGCGGCTTCAGGCGTTCACAGAACATCGCCTATCGTCCGGCGTGCGAAACCTGTCGAGCTTGCGTTTCCGTGCGCATCCTTGCCGAACAGTTCCAGCCGACGAAATCGATGCGGCGCGTTCTCTCCATCAACAAGGATGTCGTCGCTACCGTTCATGCCGCTGAGCCATCCACCGAACAGTTCTCACTGTTTCGCCGCTATCTCGACCATCGGCACCAGTCAGGCGGCATGTCCGACATGTCGGCGCTCGACTATGCGATCATGATCGAAGACACGCACGTCAACACCCGCATCATCGAATACCGTGTGCGAGAGCCCGGCTCCGGCATCGATTCCAGCAAACGAGGTGAACTTCTCGCCGTAGCGCTGAGCGATGTGATGAGCGACGGGCTGTCGATGGTCTATTCCTTCTTCAACCCCGATCTAGAAAAGCGCTCGCTCGGCACTTTCATGATCATGGATCACATCACCCGCACACGCGCGCTCGGCCTGCCGCACGTCTATCTTGGCTACTGGGTCGATGGTTCTGAAAAGATGGGCTACAAGACGCGCTACCACCCGCAGGAGCATCTGACACCGCGCGGGTGGGAGGTTTATAAGCCTACGGTAGAAGAATAGTTCGCCAAACAGTCAAAACCGTATGCTAAACTCCATTTAAACTTTGGAGTACTTCAAATGAAAGCAACGATTTGCGAGATTGGCGAAGACGCTGGTATTGTTATACCAAAGGATATGCTTGAACGGCTTGGATGGAAGACAGGCGACGTTCTTGATCTAAGTGTATACGGCAACATGCTTGAATTGCGTGCTGCCGGTGGTCTTGATGAAGAACTGACGGATGATTTTAATCGGCAGCTCGAACACGCGCGGATTGCGATGCGCAAATACCACGTTGCGCTAAGAACGCTCGCCAAGTCCTGAAACAGCGACCATCAAAGACGTCCCGAGTAATCGCTCGGGACGTCTTTCAGCTGTTACCCGCCAAATTTCCCGCTACGCGGAAAGCCCTTCGGTACGGTGCGGCCTACGGTGGCGCGGTCTGCCAGCCATTCGCGCAATTCCTCACCGACCTTGGTGAAGAGGCGCCCGGCCGTGTCGGACCAGCTCAAGCCGTCTGCGAGCGCGAAACATTTCACATCAACGACGCCGCCGTCCTTGTAGCGTTGCAGGCGCACGCCCTTGCCGCGTGACATTTCCGGCACCTGCGACAGCGGGAAAGCCAGAAGCTTGCGGTTTTCGCCAACGACGGCGACATGGTCGCCCGTAACAGGTACGGCGAGCTTGGCTTCGTCAGGCATGGCGACATTCATGATCTGCTTGCCCTTGCGGGTGTTTGCGACCATTTCGCTTTCGGCCACGATGAAGCCGTTGCCGCCAGTCGAGACGAGCAGAAGCTTGCGCGACGGATCGTGAACGAAGGCCGTCAGGATGTCCTGATCGTTCTCCATATCGACCATGATGCGGATCGGCTCGCCATGGCCGCGACCGCCCGGCAGCTTGTCTGCGCCGAGCGTGTAGGCCTTGCCACCGGTGGTCAGCAGCAGCAACTTGTCGGTCGTCTGCGCCGGGAAGGCGAGCTTCGGGCCATCGCCCTCCTTGAAGGTCAGAGCCGACGTATCGGACATATGCCCCTTGAGCGCCCTGATCCACCCCTTCTGCGAGATGACGATGGTGACCGGTTCCTTTTCGATCATCGCCTGCTGGATGGCCTCGATGTCGGCATCCGGCGCATCCGCAAACTGCGTGCGGCGACGGCCGATCTCCGTTGCCTTGGCATATTTCTTTTTGACCTCGCCGATTTCCCAGGCGACGGTCTGCCATTGCTTTTCATCGGAGGCGAGCAGCCCCTCGATTTCAGCCTTCTCGCTGCTGAGTTCGTCGAACTCCTTGCGGATTTCGAATTCCTCAAGCTTGCGCAGATTGCGCAGACGCATGTTGAGGATGGCTTCGGCCTGATTATCGGTGAGTGACCACTTGGCCATCATCACCTGTTTCGGCTCGTTCTCCTCGCGGATGATACGGATCACCTCATCGAGATTGAGATAGGCGACCAGCAGGCCGCCCAGAATCTCGAGCCTGCGATCGATGGCCGCAAGACGATGGCGGGAACGGCGGACCAGCACGTCCTTGCGGTGTGCCAGCCATTCGCTCAGAACCTCGTTCAGCGCCATGACCTTCGGCACCCTGCCAAGCGACAGTACGTTCATGTTGAGCGGCAGGCGGCTTTCAAGGTCGGACAGACGGAACAGCGATTCCATCAGCAGCGTCGCGTCGACGGTGCGGTTTTTCGGAACCAGCACGATACGCACGTCTTCGGCCGATTCGTCGCGGACATCCTCAAGCAGCGGCAGTTTGCGGGCGAGCAGCAGCTCGGCGATCTTTTCGATCAGCCGCGATTTCTGCACCTGGAACGGGATTTCGGTGATGACGATCTGATAGCCGCCACGTCCGAGGTCTTCCGTTTCCCATTTGGCGCGCACGCGGAAACCACCGCGCCCGGTCTTATAGGCTTCGAGAATGTTCTCGCGGCTTTCGATGATCACGCCGCCGGTCGGCAGGTCGGGGCCGGGAATGAATTCCACCAGCTTTTCAACCGTCGCATCCGGATGCTTGATGAGATGCAGAGCTGCGTCGCACAGTTCATGGGCGTTGTGCGGCGGGATGGACGTCGCCATGCCGACGGCAATGCCGGAGGCACCGTTGGCAAGCAGATTGGGGAACGCGCCCGGGAGGACGACCGGCTCCTCGTCTTCCTCATTATAGGTAGCGCGGAAGTCAACCGCGTCCTCGCCGATGCCTTCGAGCAGCAGCGCTGCCACATCGGTCATGCGTGCTTCGGTATAACGATAGGCGGCGGCGCCGTCGCCATCGATATTGCCAAAATTGCCCTGCCCGTCCACGATCGGATAACGCTGCGAGAAATCCTGCGCGAGACGGACCAGCGCATCGTAGACCGACTGGTCGCCATGCGGATGGAACTTACCGATAACGTCACCGACGATACGGGCGCATTTCTTGAAAGCCGAGTTGGGGCGGATGCCCATTTCGCTCATGGCGTGGATGATGCGGCGGTGAACCGGCTTCAGTCCATCGCGCACATCCGGCAGCGCACGATGCATGATCGTGGACAAGGCGTAAGCGAGGTAGCGCTCTTCAAGCGCCGCCTTCAAATCGACCGGATGAATGTTATCGTCTCCGCCTGACGGAGGTACAAGATTTTTTCCCATGGTGCTTGACTAGCGGAAATGCCGATTCCCGGCAAGGAACTCGGGGGTCTCGGCTGTGGACGAAACGACGCCTTTTGTGAGGATTTTTATTAACTGCGTTGCGAATGCCGCAATGCCGCCGTCATACGAATCGATCTAAATCCTGTAGACCTTTGAATAATCGCGAATATAAATGTCACCATTCACATTTAGAACACGGTGCACATCCGCACATTGAGGGAAGAAACACTATGAGACTGAAATCCACCCGGCAGATTCTTTTCGCAAGTGCCGCGCTTCTCGCGCTTTCCGCACCGGCATTCGCACTGGATGGCAACGACGTTCTGAAAAAGATCAACGCCGCCTACGCCGCGCAGGGCGGTGAAATCGCCGCCGGATCCGTCGCCGTCAACGGCGACACGGTGACGCTGAACGGCGTGACCTTCAATGCGGCTGCCGATCCGGCCAAAAAAATTCCGGTCGGCAACGTCACCCTTGAAGGCGTCGAGGAAAACAACGGCGGCTACAAGATCAAGAACGCGCGTTTCGACAATGTCGATTACAAGCAGGAAAACGTGGAGATCAAGGCCAACGACATCTACATGTCGGGTCTCACCATCCCTGCCGATGCGACGACGGGCACGATTGATGCGCTGATGTTCTACGACGAGGCGCATAGCGGTCCGATTTCCGTCTCCATCGATGGCAAGCAGGCTTTCTCGCTCGAGGAAAGCAGCGCAACGATGTCTGTCAGCGACGACAAGGCCTCGATCGGCTTCGATCTCGACGCATCCGGCTTCAAAGCCGATCTCAGCGAAGTCAACGATCCGGCCACGAAGGACGCAATTGAAAAGCTCAATCTGCAGGCCCTTTCCGGCAACATGACCATGAGCGGAAGCTGGGAAGTTGCCTCCGGCACCGTAGACGTCGAGGAATATGCCATCGACCTCGACAAGGTCGGCCGTCTCAACATGTCGTTCGGTTTCTCCGGTTACACACTCGCCTTCATCAAATCGATGCAGGAGACGGTGAAGGCGCAGGCTGCAAATCCGAACAAGGAACAGGCCGAACAGGCAGCGGGCCTTGCCATGCTCGGCCTGATGCAGCAGCTTTCCTTCGTTAATGCCGAAATCAGCTTCGAAGATGCCAGCATCACCAAGCGCGCCATCGACTACGCTGCAAGCCAGCAGGGTATGACCAGCGATCAGCTTTCCCAGACCATCAAGGGCATGGCGCCCATCATGATGGCTTCGCTCAACGTTCCGGAATTGCAGAACATGGTGTCGGCTGCGATCAACGCCTACATCGACAATCCGAAGAGCTTCTCTATCTCGGCCGAACCGGAAAAGCCGGTTCCCTTCCCGATGATCATGGGCGCCGCCATGGGCGCGCCGAACACCCTGCCGACAATGCTCGGCGTGACGGTGACGGCAAACGAATAGCACAACAAAAAGCCCCGGTTACGCCGGGGCTTTTTAATTCCGGTCAGTGGAGCGGGGCTGTCGCTCCATCCTGCTTGTCGTGCAGGGCGAAACGGTCGATCATATGGGCGCTCGCTTCGTTGACGCCGATCACCTCGACCGTCTTGCCGGTCTTGCGGAATTTCAGCACGACCTTATCCAGTGCACCGACAGCCGAGATATCCCACAGATGCGCCTTTGTGACGTCGATGGTGACCGTTTCCACGTCTTCGGCAAAATCGAAGGCGGCAATGAAGCTTTCCGTCGAGGCGAAGAAAATCTGCCCATCGACGCGATAGATGCGATGCCGTCCATCCGCGACAAGCTCTGGACGAACGTGGAAGAGTTTTGAAACCTTCCCCGCGAAAAACACGCCGGAGAGAAGCACGCCGGCGAGCACGCCTTTTGCGAGATCATGGGTCGCCAGCACGGTCCCGACCGTTACCAGCATGACGATGCTGGAAGACGGTGGATTGCGGCTGAGATCGAGAATCGAACGCCACGAGAAGGTGCCGATCGAAACCATGATCATGACAGCCACAAGAGCGGCCATTGGAATGATGCGGACAAGATCATCCAGCACCAGAATGAGGAACAGCAGGAAGGCGCCCGCCACAAAGGTGGAGAGCCTGCCCCTGCCGCCGGATCTGACGTTGATGACCGACTGGCCGATCATGGCGCAGCCGCCCATCCCGCCGATCAGCGCGGAGGCGATGTTGCCTGTCCCCTGCCCGATGCATTCCCGGCTCTTGTTGCTGCCGGTATCTGTCATGTCGTCAACGATCTGTGCCGTCAGCAGGGATTCCAGGAGACCGACGGCAGCCAGCGCTGCGGAATACGGAAAGATGATCTGCAGCGTTTCGAAAGTCAGCGGCACCTGTGGCAGGGCGAAGACCGGCAGCGTCGAGGGCAGCTCGCCGAGATTGCCGACGGTGCGGATATCCATGCCGAAAAACACCGCCACGCAGGTCAAAACGACGATGGCGACCAGCGGCGACGGGATGATTTTCGTGACCAGCGGGAAGAGATAGATGATCGCAAGACCAGCCGCGATCATGACGTAGGTTGCGATAGGCACGCCTATCAGCTCGGGCAATTGCGCCATGAAGATCAGGATCGCCAGTGCATTGACGAAGCCGGTCATGACTGAGCGAGAGACGAAGCGCATCACCCGCCCGAGCCTTGCAAAGCCCGCAGCGATCTGCAGCACACCCATGAGGATGGTCGCCGCAAAGAGATATTGCAGGCCGTGTTCCTTCACCAGCGTCACCATCAGGACGGCTGTGGCGGCGGTTGCCGCGGAAATCATGCCCGGACGGCCACCGGTGAAGGCGCAGACGCAGGCAATAGCGAAAGAAGCAAACAACCCCACCTTCGGATCGACGCCGGCGATGACGGAAAAGCCGATTGCTTCGGGAATGAGCGCGAGTGCGACGACGATGCCGGAAAGCACATCGCCGCGAATATTGGAAAACCACTCACGTCTGTAAGTCTGAAATCTGTTCATTTGATTTTTTCGCAAAGTATGACGCACCGGCCGGAAGCATGTCCGGTAGATTGAAAAAGAATGTCGGTGCTTTGCGTTGTCTGGCGGATCGGCGGCCAGAAGAGCCACCCGGAATTTCACCGGGTCCGTGGTGAGTGGTCCACCTATAGACGGCAAAAAAGCGGGCAGCAAGTTGCATGCCCGCTTTTCGATGCTGGCGATGCGCCTTACGAGGCTTCGCTGCGACCAATATTGGTGTTGTGCTGGGTTGGGCCGGTTCCCGACCAGTCGACCCTGCGGGTTGCGAACATGGTGGCAGCAATGGCGATGAAAGATATCAACGCGCCGGCCAGCAGCGCATATTCATCCTCATTCAGAACCAGATACATGACCCCATAAGCCACCGCCAGAACCGTGAACAGGGCTACCCCGTTCTTGCGGCTACGGGTTGCGCTTCCGAGATAGGAGGAGATCAGGAGCGCTGTCAGAAGCGACGCCGCAGCATAGGCGATGGTGAAGCCCGTCTGTTCCGCAAGTGCGAGCAGCAGCACGTAGAAAACGATCAGCGCCAGCCCCGTCAGCACGTACTGGATCCAGTGCACGCTGCTGCCGCCCCTCAGTTCGACGATGAAGACGGCCAGGAACACCAGAGAGATGAAGCCTATCGAATATTTGAGTGTCCGGGCGATGATCTGGTAGAATTTCACGGGCTCGACGAGGTTGATCCTCATCAGGCTGTCGGTCAGCGGCAGGCGCGAACTCTCGACCACGCGGTCTATGCCCCTTGCGAGATAGGGGATTGTCCAGTTGGCCGTGAAATCCGAGGCTGTGACGGTCTTTTCCTCCGGCAGGAACAGGCCTTCAAAGCCGGGATGCGGCCAGTTGGCCTTGGCCGCCAAACTGGTGGTCTGGCCGGCGGGCGCGACGGCAAAGCTGCCGGAACCATTCAGGGAGAAGGCTATATCGAAATCGAAGCCTTTCTCGACAAGGCCTCTTTCGATCGATCTGTGCACGCCGGCATCGGACCTGATGGACATGTCCTGCGCACCCGTGCGGGGCGCTATGACAGAGATATCACGCATGCCGGGATCGAACGGCAATACGGAACCGCCATCGATCCTGACACCGGCGCTCGAGCGAATGCCGGTCATATCCTGTATGCTGAGAACGAGAATGGCGCTGTCGAGGCGGGGCGTGCCGGAGAAGCGGGCGAGATCCTGAAGGATGCCGGCACCGAACCGGCCTTTGAGGACAAGGTCGCCATTATAGACCGGCAGGCTGTAGATCGACAGCCGCTTCTCCTCGGTCTTCAGATCGGCCGTGACATCAAGCGTTTCCGGCATGACCAGCGCCCATTCGGTCGTGCGATCGACGATGCTCTGGCCGTTCACCTCGCGGCGTCTTTCCACGTCGAAAGGCACGGCGAGATAAGGGCCGTTCACCACCTGATCGCCACCCCAGCCGCTGGCGATACGGCCCGAAACATCCTCGGCCCGCGAGGCGCGCTCTTCCGTCAGCGCCCAGACGAGAAGCAGCGGTACGAGCAGAACCATCGATATGAAACCGATCATCAGAAACTTGGCGCCCGGTGAGCGCAGGCTGACGGCGAAGCCGTTGCGAGGCGGGGCTGGCGGCATCTGCCCACCGGCCGGGGCGAGGTCTTTTTCCGATTCATGTGCCATTCTGAAATCCTTATAAATATGATCGCGCCGCAACCCCAAGCGAAGTTCGGCTGGCGCTGTCCCAAGTTTAAAATCCCCGATAGTCTTTGCGTCCCCAAAATGAGCGCAAAACTATACTGGGATCGGATTCCGGCTGATTACGTTCGGAATTCCGTTAAACTCGCGGTAAAATTGTGACTTTCCCACGTTCGTTGCAGAAACAGAAAGGGCCGGCGTCGCCGCCAGCCCTTTTGTTCAAAACCCGTGGCGGTTGAGATCAGTCCTTCTTGGACGGAACCACGCGCAGCGCCAGCTCGCGAAGCTGGGTCGGCGTTGCCGGGGACGGCGCGTTCATCAGCAGGTCCTGCGCCTGCTGGTTCATCGGGAACAGCGTGATTTCGCGCAGGTTCTTCGCACCAACCAGAAGCATGACCACACGGTCGATACCGAAGGCGCAACCGCCGTGCGGAGGCGCACCGTACTGGAAGGCGCGGTAGAGACCGCCGAAGCGCTCTTCCACGTCGCTCTGCGACAGGCCGACCTTTTCAAAAGCCTTGACCATCAGCTCGGGCGACTGGTTACGGATAGAGCCGGAGGCGATTTCGAAGCCGTTGCAGACCGCGTCATACTGGAAAGCCTTGATGGAGAGCGGATCCTGTCCTTCCAGCGCTTCCATGCCACCCTGCGGCATGGAGAAGGGGTTGTGGGCGAAATCGATCTTCTTTTCTTCGTCGTTATATTCGAAGAAGGGGAAATCGACGATCCAGCACATTTCGAAACGGTCGCGGTCAATCAGGTTCAGCTCGTCGGCGGCACGGGTGCGCGCCTCGCCGGCAAACTTGTAGAACTTGGCGGGATCGCCCGCGACGAAGAAGCAGGCGTCGCCCGCCTCAAGGCCGAGCTGCTGGCGCAGCGCCTCGGTGCGTTCCTCGCCGATGTTCTTGGCAAGCGGACCGGAGCCGGCAACCTTGCCTTCTTCTTCCTTCCAGAAGATGTAGCCGAGGCCCGGCTGGCCCTGGCTCTGCGCCCAGGCGTTCATGCGATCGCAGAATGCACGCGACCCACCGGTCTTGGCCGGGATAGCCCAAACCTGCACCTTGGGGTTGGAGGCGATCATGTTGGCGAAAACCTTGAAGCCCGAGCCATCGAAATGTTCGGTCACGGCTTCCATGACAATCGGGTTGCGCAGGTCCGGCTTGTCGGAGCCGTATTTACGGATCGATTCGTCATAGGGAATGCGCGGCCATTCTTTCGTCACCGGCTTGCCTTCGGCAAACTGTTCGAAAACGGCCGTCATCATCGGCTCCATCGTGGTCCAGACGTCTTCCTGGGTCACGAAGCTCATTTCGACGTCGAGCTGGTAGAATTCGCCCGGCAGACGGTCTGCACGCGGGTCTTCATCGCGGAAGCATGGAGCGATCTGGAAGTAGCGGTCGAAACCGGCCACCATCAGAAGCTGCTTGTACTGCTGAGGGGCCTGCGGCAGCGCGAAGAACTGGCCTTCGTGGATGCGCGAGGGAACGAGGAAGTCGCGCGCGCCTTCCGGCGAGGATGCGGTGAGGATCGGCGTCGTATATTCGGCAAAGCCCAGATCGCCCATACCCTTGCGCATGGAGGAGATGATCTGCGTGCGCTTGACGATGTTCTTGTGCAGGGTTTCGCGGCGCAGGTCGAGGAAGCGATACTTCAGGCGAACATCTTCGGGATATTCAGGCTCACCGAAGACGGGCAGCGGCAGTTCCTTGGCAACGCCCAGAACCTCGATCTCCTGCGCATAAAGCTCGATCTCGCCAGTGGCCATGCCCTTGTTGATGGTGTCTTCGGACCGCGCCTTGACGAGACCGTCAATGCGGATCACCCATTCACCGCGCACCGTCTCGGCAACCTTGAAGGCCGGGCTATCGGGGTCGGCCACGACCTGGGTAATGCCGTAGTGGTCGCGAAGGTCGATAAAGAGAACGCCGCCATGATCTCGCACGCGATGAACCCAACCGGAAAGGCGAACGGTTTCGCCGACGTCGGACTTGCGGAGAGCGGCACAGGTGTGGCTGCGGTAACGATGCATTTTAATATCCTGGAGCGTGTCGTGGGCCAGATGGGCGGCACTGTCGAAATTTGCCGGAAAAGCGCATGACCAGCCCGATTTGTCAAGGCAAAGCACAACAATGTCGCGTTCAGCCTGTCCTTTCGCGCACCTTCGCTTTAGATAGTGCTTATTCAGCCCGCCAAACCGAGTCGGCCCGCAATGAGCCAGATCAGACCTCTTATCCCGCTTCTCGTCACCGCCGGCATTCTGATTGGCGGCAACGGTCTGCAGGGAACCTATATCGCGCTGCGGGGCCTGTCCGAAGGGTTTTCGGCCAGCACCATCGGCCTCATCAGCGCCGCCTACAGCATCGGATTCGCGCTCGGCTGCATTTCGGTGACGCGCCTTCTGCGCAAGATTGGCCATATCCGCACCTTCGCCACCATGGCGGCGGTCGCATCGGCCGCCTCGATCGCCATGCCGCTTGTCCTTCATCCCTTGTTCTGGATGTTGATGCGCTTCGTCATCGGTATTGCGGTCGCCTGTCTTTTCGCCGCGATCGAAAGCTGGATCAATGCGCAGGTGACGAATTCCAACCGTGCGCGCACGCTGTCCATCTATCGTTTCGTCGATCTCGGTTCCGTGACGCTCGCCCAATATATCATTCCCGTCGCCGGCATTGACGGGCCTGTGGTGTTTTCGCTGATCGCCATGGCGCTCACGCTGTCGCTGGTGCCGATCTCGATTGCCGACAAATCCAACCCCGCGCCGCCGAAACAGATCCCGTTCAATCTTTTCGCGGTGTGGCGCATCTCACCGCTTGCCGTAGTCGGCTGCGTGGCTGTCGGCCTCAGCATGGCGGCTTTTCGCAACATCGGGCCAATCTATGCCGAACAGATCGGCCTTTCCGTCACCGCCATCGCCACCTTCATGAGTGCGGGCATCATCGGCGGCGTGGTCTTGCAATATCCGCTCGGCGTCTATTCAGACCGTTACGACCGCCGCATCATCATTCTCGCCACCACGGCGTGC
Organism: Agrobacterium sp. A3-95; assembly: GCF_053521785.1. NCBI lineage: Bacteria > Pseudomonadati > Pseudomonadota > Alphaproteobacteria > Hyphomicrobiales > Rhizobiaceae > Agrobacterium > Agrobacterium sp. A3-95. The sequence continues at coordinate 66,603 of NZ_JBNWDR010000001.1, forward strand.
TCCGTGATTGTCGGTCTGTTTCTCGCCCTGTTCGCCGGCTCGGACGAATGGAGCAACATCATAGGCGTCTTCGTGTTCGGCGCCTTTGCCCTGCCGCTCTATTCACTGAGTTCCGCCCATGGCAACGACCATGCCAAAGACGGCGAACATGCGATGGTGTCTGCCGGGCTGCTGTTCTTCTGGTCGGTGGGTGCAACCGTCGGGCCGCTGCTCGCCTCCGTCCTGATCGACCAGTTCGGTCCCAAAGCGCTGTTCAGCTACACGGCCGCGATCCAGATCGTCTTCATCGCCTACACCATATACCGGCTGCGGGTGCGCGAGGGAGTACCCGTTGAGGAGCGGAACTGGCGGTTCCGCCCGCTTTTGCGCACCTCGGCCTATTTTCAGAAGCTGGCCGCCCCTTCACCGCCCAAAAACGACGGGCCGACGCCAAAACCACCAGAGAAAAACGATCCTTGAGCCTTCAAAAGCGGGCTTTGTATTGACATGCGCCCGGCAAAGGGAAAGTAAGACGGATAATTTTCACGAGTGGCCATTTGCAATGATTGAAACGACTGCCGCCCTCGCCGAAGCCTGCACGGAACTGGCGAAATCGGAATTCATTACCATCGACACCGAGTTTCTGCGTGAGACGACCTTCTGGCCCGAGCTTTGTCTCGTGCAGATGGCGAGCCCTACCCTTGAGGTACTGGTCGACCCGCTCGCCAAGGGTCTCGACCTTACGCCGCTGTTCGAACTCATGGCCAATCCCGATGTCGTGAAGGTTTTCCATGCGGCGCGTCAGGATATCGAAATCATCTATCATCTTGGCGGGCTTATTCCGCACCCGATCTTCGATACGCAGGTCGCGGCCATGGTGTGCGGTTTCGGCGATTCGATCTCTTACGACCAGCTGGTCCAGAGGATCAAGAATGTGCAGATCGACAAATCCTCACGCTTCACGGACTGGAGCCGCCGCCCGCTGACGGAAAAGCAGCTGGATTATGCGCTGGCCGACGTCACCCATCTGCGCGATGTCTATCTGGCGCTCAAGGCGCAGCTGGAGCGTGAAGGCCGCTCGCTTTGGCTGACCGAAGAGATGGACATTCTGGAATCGCGCGAAACCTATGACATGCATCCCGACGATGCCTGGCTGCGGTTGAAATCGCGCCTGCGCAAGCCGACTGAACTCGCCATCCTCAAATTTGTAGCAGCATGGCGTGAACGTGAGGCGCGGTCGCGCAACGTGCCGCGCTCACGCGTGCTGAAAGACGATGCGATCTTCGAAATCGCACAGCAGCAGCCGAAGGACACCGAGGCGCTGTCGCGGCTTCGCACCATCCCGAAGGGCTGGGAGCGCTCCTCCTCCGGCACGGCCATCATCGAGACCGTGAATGCGGCGCTGGCACTTCCGAAAGAGGAAATGCCGAAGGCGCCACGTCACAGCCACGCACCGGAAGGCTCCGGCGCTGCCGTGGAGCTTTTGAAAGTTCTCCTGAAGCTAACGGCAGACAAGCACGGCGTCGCAGCAAAGGTCATCGCCAACAGCGAAGATCTGGACAAGATCGCTTCCGAGGGCGAGGCTGCCACCGTGGCAGCGCTGACCGGCTGGCGGCGCGAACTGTTTGGCGATGTGGCGCTGAAGCTCATCAATGGCGAAGTGGCATTGCGTTTCGCCGGCAAGAAGGTCGAGGCGGTTGATGTGGCGGTGAGCGAGGCCTGATCGCCCGCGCCTCGCGCAGTTTTGCGCATTGTCCGGACGCAAAAGCGTCTCTGCTTTTACTGGACCTGCGCCAACCCAAATTTTGCCCGCATCGCGGTCCATCTCTTTGCAGATGGTCTCGCTTTGAGGGTATTTCCATGAAACCTGCCCGTGCTCTGCTGTTGGCCGCATCTATTGCGGCCGCAGGCATTTTCCCTACTCTTTCATCCACGTCAGCGCGCGCCGATGACGGCAAGGTCGATCTTCAGGGCGAATGGACGACCGATTGCCTTGAGATCGGCAAGAACGATCGTCACGGCATCGTCACGCGCATCACCATACGCGGTGGCCGCATGCATGCTGTCTCACAGATTTACGCCCGCAGCAGCTGCCAGCAGCCCACGGTGCAGGTGCGTTACGAAGGCACGCTGGATGGTGGCCTGAAGGACAACGACAGCATGCTCTTTGCCCATACCGTCATCTCGATCGCCATGACACCCAACGACCCCGCGGTTGTCGAGCATTATAATGGCGACCCGAAGGGTACCGGCTGCGGGTTGACTGGCTGGAAAGAGAATATTCCCTTCGATGTCGATGGTCGGACCTGCGCGGCCATCACCTTTGCCAGCAAGGGAGAAACCCTGTTCGACCGGGCATGGATAGACGGCAACCGGCTGCGTTTTGCCGCCTTCCCCGTCACATGGTCGAACCGCTCGCCGGACGACCGTCCGCAATCGCCGCTTGAAACGGTCTATTACAGAACATCCTATTAAGTAGTAGAGCCGGGTGCACAGCCCTTTTGCGGCAACGGGGCAACAGCCTTTCCAATCCTTCATGTGACCTTACCGAATGGTCACTTTTTGCAGCGCATTTTCCACATTAATGTCGCATATGACTTGAACAGAAGCTTCGCCTGACGGGGGCACGACGCTTCCCTTCCCCGAGATCAAGAACCGACATGAGAAAATTGCTGCCCATTCTGGATTACGTGGTGCTCTTCGTTGCCGTGGCCGGCAGCGGGGTGGCCTACGCGTTTCTGGAATATGGCGGCGGCGCGCTCATTGGCGCCACCTATGCGCTGTTCGCCTGTGCGCCAATCCTCGCCTTCGAGCGTGGTTACGTGCTGCCCGGTCTGTCGCGGCAGGTAAGCGCATTGCCGACACCGGCCTATATTGCCGTCGGCCTCATCATCTACGCCGTCCTCGTCTTCTGTGGCTTCGGGCTTGGCGGTACCATTCTGTGGGTTAGCGGCATATTTCCCGGCACCTGGAAACGGGCGGTGCATGCCGAGGTGCAGACACTGATCTTCACCCTCATCGTCTGCGGCATCATCGTTTTCATCATGCGCGTGCGCGAACTGCTGGGCCGTGACATCTTCATCGATCTCATCCTTGGGCGCTATCGCCGTCCAGTCAGCGAAGACCGCGTCTTCATCTTCATCGACCTCGTCGGCTCCACTTCGTTTGCCGAAACCCATGGCGACCTGAAGGCGCAGGAGTTTCTGGGCGAAATCTTCGCGAGCTACGCAGCCCCCGTCAGAAGACATGGCGGCGTCATTGACGACTACATCGGCGACGCGGCCATCATCACCTGGCCCTATCACATGGCGATAAGGCGGGCAGCCTGCGTGCGCTGTGTTTTCGATATCCAGGCGACCATCGAGGACAAGCGCGACATGTGGCTCGCCCGTTTCGGCGAAGTGCCGCGCCTTCGCTTTGCGATTCATGGCGGGCCGGTCATAACAGCCGAAATCGGCGTCGATCACCACAAGATCACCTATTTTGGCGACACGGTGAACACCACTTCGCGGCTCGAATCACTGAGCAAGATGCTCGGCCATCCCGTGCTGATTTCTGCCGATCTCGCCCATCAGCTGGTGCTACCCAAAGGTGTTCGCAGCGAATATCTCGGCGAACATGCTGTCAAGGGACGCGGGCAGACGCTCGGCGTGTGTACGCTCAGCCAATATCAGGCCCCAGCCGCCTGAAAAAACCCCTGAAAACAAACGGGTAGCTTCGTTTCCGAGGCCGCCCGTCATCAAAATTCATCAAAGCTTCAAACTGCAATCACCTGCCTGTCATGTGGCACCCCTATCGCCTCAGTCCTGTCTTCAACAGGCATTGAGGGGTCTCCACCATGAAGCATATTCTTTTCGCACCTTTCGCCGTTCTTGCGCTCGCAACCGCATCCCATGCAGAGCAGGAGTTTCCGGCAAAGCTGGTCTCGCACGCCATTCTGCCCGCCAACACCATCATCGCAGCACCTGCCGATGCGCCGGAATACCTCAAGACATCCGCCAAGTTCACGACGGCCGACCGCAAGCGCGCCGAGGGTCTCGGCACCGTGCCCGGCAAGGATGGCGTTCGCCCGACCGGCCTCTCCATGCCGTTCAACGGCCAGGCCATGCAAGGCTTTTCCGGCATCAAGGCCATGGAGGACGGCAGCTTCTGGAGCCTTTCCGACAATGGTTTCGGCTCGAAGCTCAACTCCAGCGATGCCATGCTGATGCTCCACCACATCAAATTCGACTGGGATGCCGGCAAGGTCAGCGCGCTGGAGACCGTGTTCCTTTCCGACCCGGACAAGAAAGCTCCCTTCCCCATCGTCATGGAAGGTTCGACCAAACGTTACCTGACGGGCGCCGACTTCGACGTCGAATCCATTCAGCCCGTTGCCGACGGCTTCTGGGTGGGCGAAGAGTTCGGTCCCTACATCCTGAAATTCACCCGCGACGGCAAGCTGACCGACGTCATCGCCACCAAGGCCGGCGATATCGAGGTGAAGTCCCCGGATCATCCGACCCTGGCACTGCCCGGCAACCCCACGCAGAAAATGCCCGCCTTCAACCTGAAACGATCAGGTGGTTATGAAGGCATGGCGCTCTCCAAGGACGGCTCGAAGCTTTACGGCCTTCTCGAAGGCCCGCTCTACACCGCCGAAGGTCAGGTCGAAAAGACCGAAGACGGCTCAACCGCCCTTCGCATCATCGAGCTCGATACCGCCAAGAAGGAATGGACAGGCCGCACCTGGCTCTACCCGCTGGCGCAAGGTGGCGAAGCCATCGGCGATTTCAACATGCTGGACGAGAGCACCGCGCTGGTCATCGAGCGTGACAATGGCGCCGGCACCGCCGACAAGGCCTGCGCCGACCCGAAGAAGCCGGACGTAAACTGCTTTGCCGTACCTTCCAAGGTCAAGCGCATCTACAAGATCGAATTCAACGACGCCAATGCTGGCAAGGCGGCGCGCAAGATCGGCTATATCGATCTGCTGAAGATCTCCGATCCTGATAACAGGAAGCGTCAGGGCGGCGGCAACGGTTTCTACGACATGCCGTTCGTGACCATCGAGAATGTCGACCGTGTCGACGCCACCCATATCATCGTCGGCAACGACAACAACCTGCCCTTCTCGGCCGGCCGTGCGCTGGACAAGGCTGACGACAACGAGTTCGTCCTGCTGGAAGTCAAGGACCTTCTCGACGCGAAGTGAGGAAAGGAGTGCCGGAATTCGTTCCGGCACCGTCAGCGCATCGGCGCAATCTCAACTGAACGGAGCGTTCCTGCGGCCTGAAAAAGGAAGCGAGGCGCTCCGTTACTGTACCGACCCAACCTGACCCGGAACCCGGTTCCGAAACAGGAAAGACCCGTCATGCAGGACAATGCCGAACGACTGTATTACGCCCTGAGGAAAAGCTGGTCGCTCGAAACCAGCAGCCTGTGGTCGAGAGAAAACCCAGCCAGGGGGCAAGGCGGCGTTACAGCTCTTGTGGTGCAGGATATTTTCGGTGGCGACCTCGCCAAAACCGTCGTTAGCGGCGCCGACCATTTCTACAATATCGTCAACGGCACCCGCTGGGATTTCACCTTCACCCAGTTCGATATTCCGGTCGGTTACGAGGACAGGCCCGCCACCCGCACGGAGGCGATGGCAAGGGCCACGCCCCTGCAATATGCCTATCTCAGCGCCTGTATCAGGAAGGCGCTGGGGCACTGCTGATCTTTCAGAACATGAAGGTTGGAGCATCTTCAGTAGAAGTACGTGGCGATTTTACGCCCGGAAAATGCATAAAAACAAAGACACAGAACATCTCCGGCGATTCCGTTTAACCGGACGCACTCGGGTTGAGTGTCGGCAGGCCCCGCCAATTTCTGCGGAGAGACCTGCCTCTCGTGGCAATTCGCTGGAAGGGAATTCTACTTCAGGCAATCATCCAGACGCTGCTTGCCACCCCATGCAGCGAATGCCTTCTGAGAAGCACTAATCAACGCATTCTCGTTGTTTGCATCGTACTTTACCGCGGGTACTTTTTTCCCGAAAAATACCCATAAGACGTCCGCTGTATCGACCTGCCCGGCAAACCTATTGCTGCGCGTCACATTATCGGTGATTGGCAAACCAGCGAGCGATCTCGCTAGCGCGGGCGTTCCCTCTCCAATTCTCGGACCGGCATCACCCACGACAAATGGCACCGCAATTTTTGTATCCTTGCGGATGGCAACTCCGAAGGAGCCCATGACAACGCCGTTAGAAGAAAGAATAGCGCTTTCGGGAATGACCGCGGCGGGAATTCTCAAAGGATTGACGTAACGACGCTGAACGGCCTCGTCCTTGATGCTTTGATCGGCAAACTTAGTCGGCGAGACAAAAAAACCGCTTCCGTCCGCTTGCTCTACCGGAACAACCCCGCGAACGGTGCTACCATTCAAAGATACGGTGTCTTTACCGAGTATGCCGTACCAACGTACCACGCCGACGGATTTGTCTTTCCAGTGCGCTTTGCCAATCCGCGCGACATCGGTCATGAACTTGCCGGTACACGTCGCGTTGTTGACAGAGCCGTGGTATTTCGTGCCGTCCGATAAATATACCTGTCCTGCATTGCAAAGGTGAATAAGCGCACCCGCAGCGGCATTTTTCAGGTGGTAAGCTTTACCATATCCGTCAATATTAATATTAATCTTAGAATAACCAAGGACAGTACCGTCGCTGGTTATTTTCCCCGAACTCAAACCCGATACTTCACGGGTCTTTTTACCTTCACATGTTGATTGGGCATCAACGTGACCCGACGATAAAATACAGGCAGCAAACACCGTAACAGCACACAATATTTTCATGAGAAGCCTCCAAAAAAGAGATAATCAGTGAAGTATTGTGTTTAATCTTAAACTTTCTTCCATTGGTTGCAATACAAAAATCAACCTTCGGTTAAGTTGCCGATGATTTAACTTCAAATGACGTGAGACACCTGCCGCGCCCAGCCGAAACTCCGGAAATAGGGGACGAGGATTATCTCGACTCAAGCTGCGGGTTGGCAATTTTGGCCGCCTTATTCGAACACAAACGCCAACCGCTTGCCCGTCAGCTTCGCCAGTTGCTGCAGGCGTCCGTCCAGACGCTCTCCGGCAAAATCGCAATAGGCGTGTGGCACGACGAATTCCAGATCCAGATCCGGATTGGTGGATTTGCGGAATTTCAGGTGATCGACGACACCGGGCATGGAGGCTGAGAAGAGGTAAACGACGCGTAGCAGGCCGCCGAGCAACTTGCCGAGTTCCAGCAGGCGGTCACCCGCCATGGCGGCGAGCGGCTGTGTGGTACCGTTGTCGTTCAGCCCTTCGAAGCGGTAATAATTGGCAAGCGCAATATAGGCGCGGCCCGGATGGGTGATCGCCACGAAGGAGGAGTGGGCGATGATGTTGAGCGCCTGCAGGCCGCGATAGTCCGGATGTGCACGCCAGCTGATATCGGCCAGAAGGCAGGCCGCCTGCCGGTAACGGCTTTCCTCTTCCGTCTCCTCGATGCCGAAGACCGGAAAGGTGCGGCCGCTCCAGTCGGCCAGTTCGCGCGCATGTTCGGGCGAACGGGCACGCAGAATGGCAAGCTCGTCGGCCGTGACCAGCAGCGGGTCGGTATCCCGCTCCGCTTCCGTCAGCAGCGAATAAAGATAACCTTCGCGCACGCCCTGCGCCGAGAAGGCGATCGTTGCAGGCTTCATCGCCTTTAGAACTTCACGCATGGCGATGGCGCCGAACGGCAGAAGCGAACGGCGGTTCTTGGAGACCGCCTGCCAGGCCGGGTCCTTGCTATCCCTGGAGACGATGACTTCTTCCAGAAAATTCAGCATTTCCGCCAGCGGCAATTCATATCCCTGCATCATGTGCAGCGGATAACCCGTGATCTCCATGTGCAGCTTTGCAATGTTTCGCCACGTGCCGCCCACGGCATAAAAGGTACGCCCCTCGCCGGCCGCCAGCAGCTTTGCGAAGGATTTGACGTGCTTGCGGGCAATGGTCGTCGCCTTCTCCAGCGAGCCATCCGATTGCTCCGACAACCGAAGGCCGCCGAGCGGCAGGGTGATGCCCTCGCCGCAGTTCTTGCCCTTGATGTCGATGAGTTCCAGCGAACCGCCGCCCAGGTCGCCTGCAATGCCATCCGGGTCGTGGAAACCGCTGATCACGCCATAGGCGGAATAAAGCGCTTCCTTTTCGCCGGACAGGACCTCGATCTCGCAACCAAGTATGGCTTCGGCTTCACGGATGAAATCCGGGCCGTTTTCCGCTTCACGCGCTGCCGCTGTCGCCAGCACGTAGAGTTGCTGCGCCTGCGCCTGTTCGGAAAGCGCATGGAAGCGACGCAGCGCCATCAAAGCCCGGCTGACGCCTTCCTCATGCATCCGGCCCGTGAGGGCCAGTCCCTTGCCGAGACCGCAAAGGACCTTTTCGTTGAACAGCACGGCGGGCGCGCGGGAAAGACCTTCATATACGACGAGACGAACGGAGTTCGAACCAATATCTATGACGGAAACGGGGGCAAGGCCGGTCAGCCGCCCCTGTGCTTCTGATCGAGTCATTCAGCCTGTTTCTTGCGGGAAGAAATCAACCCGGCAATCAATTTGGGCGCACTTGATTTCAGGGCTTCACCACGTCCGGAAAGGCTGGGATTGGTCATGAAATAGTGCTGCGCGTTGAACGGTTCTTCGCCTTTACGCACCTCGATGCGCCTCGACGTTCCGTCCGCAAGTATCTCGTAGCTCTGCTGGTTGTCAATGAGATTGCCCAGCATAATCTGTGAAAGAACCTGCTCGTGCACGGTGGGGTTGGTGAGCGGCACCAGCGTTTCAACGCGGCGATCAAGGTTGCGCGGCATCATGTCGGCGGAGCCGATATAGACCAGCGCCTTGTCGGACGGCAGGCCGAAACCATTGCCGAAGCAGAAGATTCGGCTGTGCTCGAGGAAGCGGCCGACAATCGATTTGACGCGGATGTTGTCCGACAGACCCGCAACCTGTGGGCGCAGGCAGCAGATGCCGCGCACGACGAGATCGATCTCCACGCCAGCCGCACTGGCGCGGTAAAGCGTATCGATAATCTCGGGATCGACCAGCGAGTTCATCTTCATCCAGATCGCCGCCGGCGCACCGCGCTTGGCGTGCTCGATCTCTTCGTTGATGTGCTTCACGATGCGCGCACGCAGCGTATAGGGCGAAATGGCGAGCTTCATGCCCTCTTCCGGTTCGCCGTAACCCGTGATGAAGTTGAAGATATTCGCCATGTCATGGGCGATCTTCGGGTTGCAGGTGAAGAAGGACAGGTCGGTATAGATCTTGGCCGTGATAGGGTGGTAGTTGCCGGTGCCGAGGTGGCAATAGGTTCTGAGCTTGCCGTCTTCGCGGCGCACCACCATAGACATCTTGGCATGCGTCTTGAGTTCGATGAAGCCGAACACCACCTGCACGCCGGCCCGCTCCAGATCGCGCGCCCAGCGGATGTTCGCCTCTTCGTCGAAACGCGCCTTCAATTCGACCAGCGCGGTAACGGATTTGCCGGCTTCCGCCGCGTCGATCAGAGCGCGAACGATCGGGCTGTCGTTGGAGGTGCGGTAAAGCGTCTGCTTGATGGCGAGCACTTCGGGGTCGCGCGCAGCCTGCAACAGGAACTGCACAACCACGTCGAAGCTTTCATAGGGGTGGTGAACCACCATGTCTTTTTCGCGGATGGCGGCAAGGCAATCGCCGGCATGTTCACGCACGCGCTCGGGGAAACGGGCGTTGTAAGGCTCGAACTTCAGGTCGTCGCGCGGTGCGCGCACGATTTCCGAGATGGTGTTGAGCGCGAGCAAGCCGGGCAGAACGGCAACGCGATTATCAGGCACGCCAAGCTCGTGCACCACGAACTGGCGGAGCGACTGCGGCATTTCGCTGTCGGTCTCAATGCGGATAACCGAACCGCGGCGGCGGCGCTTCAGCGCGCTTTCGAAGAAGCGGACCAGATCTTCCGCCTCTTCCTCCACCTCGATATCGCTGTCACGGATGATGCGGAACGTGCCGAATCCCCGGACGGTATAGCCCGGATAAAGACGATGAATGAACAGGCCGACCACATCTTCTAGCGTGATGTAGCGGATGGCGTTTTTCTCATCCGGCAAACGAACGAAGCGGTCGAGCGCCGTCGGAAGACGCAACAGCGCTGTCATCGGCTCGCGGCCGTTGACGCTGTCGAGTTGCAAGCCCATCGAGAAACCGAGGTTCGGAATGAAGGGGAACGGGTGCGCAGGGTCGATGGACAGCGGCGTCAGCACCGGGAAAATACGTTCCTCGAACTCGGTGCCCAGCCAGGTACGATCCGCTTCGGAAAGTGCGGCAGGCCGCACGATGAAGATTTCTTCCTTGGCGAGATATTGCTGCAGAACCGCAAGCGAAGCCTGCTGCTCCATTTGAAGATTGTCGATTTCCTTCAGAATATCTTCCAGCTGCTCGGCTGGTGTCTTGCCGTCAGGTGTCTTGACCGTAATCTTCTGGCGCACCTGGCCTTCGAGGCCGGCGACGCGGACCATGAAGAATTCATCGAGGTTGGCGGCGGAGATGGACAGAAAACGCAGCCGCTCCAACAGCGGATGATCCGTGTTCAGCGTTTCTTCCAGAACACGGCGATTGAACTGAAGCCAGGAGAATTCGCGGTTGATGAAGCGCGCGGGGCTGTCCCAGAGGTTCTCGCCCTCGGTCATCGGCTGAACCTTGTTGAAGTCGTCCTGCACAATAGCGGCCATGTCCTGTACCATCCCCTGACTTTCCGTCCCGTGATCCTGCTGCATCCCGCGATCGTCCCTCTTGCCCGTATAACAGTTTGACGACGGAACTGTGACAGTCAATCGACCTCCAGCCCGCTACCTCTTGTCCCTTCGCCCATCGCGTTGAGGACTTCCGCCGCCAAGGGACGGGTTATCCTTGTTCCACGCGAGAGCGCCAGCCTGTCGATACGGTCCACAATCGTCTGCGCCGTATCGAGTGAACGCTCCATTCTGTTGACGATGTAGCCTATGAGTTTGTCATCCATATAAAGCTGCCGGTCGGCGAAGAGTTTCACCAGAACCTGTGCCAGAAGAGCCTCGTCGGGCTCGCCTGTCTCCACCACAGTCACGGCTTTCAGGCGTGAGCGCAGGTCCGGCAAGGTCACCGGCCATGCGGCCGGCCATTGCCGGCTGGTCATCAAAAGCGTGGTGCCGTGCTGGCGCACGCTGTTGATGACATGGAAAAGTTCGGTGTCGTCAAAACCGCGGCGATCGGCATCCTCGAACAGAACCGCTCCGGTTTCGGCAAGACGCGCAGCGCCAACACCGGCTTGCGGGTGGATATCCTGCGCGCTGCTGATATTTTTCCAGATATTGGCGAGATGCGATTTTCCCGAACCCGGAGGCCCGGCCAGCACCACCACGGGCGAAGGCCAGTTCGGCCATTCATCCACAAGGCTGACGGCAGCCTTGAGCGAGTCGGACACGAGAAGATCGTCCCTTCCAGAAGCGGACTGGTGTGAGAATGCGAGCGGCAGCTGCTCGGCCTTCGACCGGGCGTTGTCGTTTTTGATTTGGTCAGTCATCGTTAGCCCTGAGAGTCAACCTTGCCGGAGGACGTTTCCTGTTCTTCCCAGGGAAGGTTGGCGGCGTGCCCATGGTAAAGATCGCTTTCAAGATATCGCGACAATGCAAAGCGGACAAGCACGCCAACGGCTGCCGCCGCCGGCACGGCGACCAGAAGGCCGACGAAACCGAAAAGCGCACCGAAGGCGAACAATGCGAACATCAGCCATACCGGATGCAGGCCGACGCTGCTGCCGACGAGCTTCGGCTGCAGGATGTTGCCTTCGATGAACTGGCCGGAAAAGAACACGGCAAGTGTCAGAAATACATAGATATAATCAGGCCAGAACTGCACGATGGCAACGCCGACGGCAAGGATGAGGCCGACCATCGAACCAATATATGGAATGAAGCTGATAAGGCCGGAGAAAAGGCCGATCAGCAGGCCGAAATTCAGGCCCACCAAGGACAGGCCGACAGCGTAATAAACACCAAGGATGAGGCAGAGCGACCCCTGCCCGCGCACGAATCCGGCAATCGTCCTATCCATGTCGCGGGCGATCTGGCGGACCGTATGCACGTAGTCGCGCGGTATCCAGCTATCGACCTTGTCGATCATCCGGTCCCAGTCGAGCAGCAGGTAGAAGGCGACGACGGGTGTGACGACCAGCAGCGACATGACATCGACCAGCGATTTGCCGGAATTCCAGATCTGCGTCAGCAGGGTGCCAATGAAGCCCGCGCCTTCGGTCAGCAGCTTGGAAAAATTCTCCTTCACTGCATTGATCTGGTTGCTCACCCAGTCAGGCAGCAGATTGGCGTCCGCACCGGCGATCAACTGCTGCAGGGACGAGACATATTGCGGGATGCGCGTGATGAATTCGGATGCCTGGGCGGCAATCAGCGGAATGATGATGATGAGCGACAGCGCGAAAATCAGCACGAAGGAGACGAGGATAACGACGGTCGCCATCAACCGGCTGAGGCCTCGGCGCTCCAGCCAGTCGGCAACCGGATCGAGAAAATAGGCAAGCGCCATGCCCGCCACGAAAGGCAGGAGGATGGAGCTGAAGACCATCAGGAAAAAGATAAAGACGGCAAGCACGCCTATCCAGAAAAAAACCTGCCGGCGCAGGCTCGTACCGCTCACATGGGGTTGCATCCGTTCATCCTCTTGTCGCCGTGCCGTCATTGCCCATGATGGAGATAGGATGGGCATATGCACATGGTCAAGGCCGGTGGCCCGGCAGCGATAGACACGGCGGTTGCCAGGTCCGTGCAACGACGACGGGTTTTCAAGTCTGCGCTGCGCATATCGCCGTCGAGAGGCCCGAGGCACACAAAACGTCAAACCGTCGCAAAGCCGTTAAAAACCGGAGCTTTTGCCACTCAAACCCTTGCATCGGGCCCCGTCCCGTGCGAATGGCGACGCCAAAGGAACCAGCGGAGACGAGAGCGATGAGCCAGTCGGGCAAGAACGGTCTTACCTATAGTGACGCAGGTGTGGATATCGACGCCGGCAACCTGATGGTCGAAAAGATCAAACCGGCGGTGCGCTCGACGCGGCGTCCCGGCGCGGATGGCGAAATCGGCGGCTTCGGCGGCCTGTTCGATCTGAAGGCCGCAGGCTTTAACGATCCGGTTCTGGTGGCCGCCAATGACGGCGTCGGCACCAAGTTGAAGATCGCCATCGATGCAAATTTCCATGACACCGTCGGCATCGACCTCGTTGCCATGTGCGTCAACGATCTCGTCGTGCAGGGCGCAGAACCGCTGTTCTTCCTCGACTATTTCGCGACCGGCAAGCTCGACCCGGATCAGGGCGCTGCCATCGTTTCCGGCATTGCAGCCGGCTGCCGCGAATCCGGCTGTGCGCTGATCGGTGGTGAAACCGCTGAAATGCCCGGCATGTATTCCGATGGCGACTACGATCTCGCGGGCTTTGCCGTGGGTGCTGCCGAACGTGGCCAGCTTCTGCCCGCCGGCGATATTTCCGAAGGCGACGTCATTCTTGGACTTTCGTCCTCCGGCGTTCATTCCAACGGTTTTTCGCTGGTGCGCAAGATCGTTTCGATCTCCGGCCTTGACTGGGACGCCCCGGCACCCTTCGCAGATGGCAAGAAGCTTGGCGAAGCGCTGCTGACGCCGACGCGCATCTATGTAAAGCCGCTTTTGAAGGCAATCCGCGAGACCGGCGCGCTGAAGGCGCTGGCGCATATTACAGGCGGCGGCTTCCCGGAAAACATTCCGCGCGTTCTGCCCAAGCATCTCGCCGCCGAGATCGATCTCGACGCGATCGAGGTTCCGGCTGTGTTCTCGTGGCTTGCAAAAACCGGTGGCGTTGAAGCCAAAGAAATGCTGCGCACGTTCAACTGTGGTGTCGGCATGATCGTGGTCGTTTCGGCTGAAAATGCCGCCAAGGTCACCGATGCTCTGACGGCGGAAGGCGAGACCGTGTTCCCGCTCGGCCGCATGGTCGCCCGCGAAGAGGGTGCGCACGGCACGATCTACAAGGGCGCCCTCAGCCTATGATGAGCGCCGCCTCTCGATCTGGCCGCGCACGTGTCGTCGTTTTCATTTCCGGCAGCGGCTCCAACATGGTGTCGCTTGCCAAGGCCTGTCAGGAGACGGATTTTCCGGCCGAGATCGCCTGTGTAATTTCGGACAAGGCGTCGGCAGGCGGGCTGGAAAAGGCACAGGCGTTCGGTATTCCCACGCTCGTTTTCGAGCGCAAGACCTATGCCAGCAAAGCCGAGCATGAGGGCGCCATTCTGGCCGCACTTGGCGAGATTGCGCCTGATATCATCTGTCTTGCCGGTTACATGCGGCTGATCTCCGGGGATTTCATCGCCCCCTATGAAGGCCGCATCATCAATATCCACCCTTCCCTGCTGCCGCTTTTCCCCGGCCTGCACACTCACCAGCGCGCCATCGACAGCGGCATGAAGATTTCCGGCTGCACCGTACATTTTGTAACCGAAGGCATGGACGAAGGCCCGACGATCGCGCAGGGCGCGGTGCCGGTTCTTTCCGACGACACGGCCGAGACGCTGGCGGCGCGGATACTCACCGTCGAACACCAGCTTTATCCACTTGCCCTGAAGCAGCTTGCGGAAGGCAAGGTGCGGATGGAAGGTGGAAAAACAATTTCCAGCGGCGACGCAAGTAAATCCGAGTACCCCAGCCTGATTTCTATTTACTGATAAATATTTCACTAAAGTAAAAAGATACTTAAAGTGGTATTTCCTCTAAAATAAACCGAACGTTTACCATAATCATCTCTAATGCCCGCAACGGCCCCGCATTTTGGAGCCCTCCGGTCATTCAGGAGCGATTATGCTATTTTCGAGGTTTTCCCTGCCGCTTTCGGCCGTTTTACTGTTGGGTACGAGCCTGCCGCTCGCCGCCGAGCAAAGCGGCATCACAGCCTCATTGGATGCCGGCGTTCTAAACATCAAGGCCACCGAGACCTTTTACAACGGAAGCCACAAAAACAGTCAACTCGACTGGAAAACAACAAATGCCATGGCGTTACGCGGATCGCTTGGACTTGAGCTGTCGCCCGAGTGGCGCATAAAAACGGAAGGTCGAATCGGCTTTGCTGGCGATGGCTACATGACCGACTACGATTGGCTGCCTCCCTATTACAGGGATACATCGAAAACTGGATGGAGCGACCGCTCACAGCACGGCGATACCCGCCTCGACCACTACCTGACCGGAAGCATCGAACTCAACAGAACACTGCTGGAAGACCCGCTGCAGCACCTCAGTGCCGGTATCGGCTTTCGCTATACCGACGTGCAGTGGTCCGCCTATGGCGGTGACTACATCTACAGTTGGAGAGGATTTCGCAATAATGTCGGTGAGTTCAACAATCGCGAAAAAGCTATCAACTACCGGCAGCAAATCCCCGTATTTTACGGCAATGTGACCGGTGGGCGCAAATTCGGGAACTGGTCGCTGAATGCCGGCCTCGAAGGCGGCGCAATGATCTATGCGAAAGCCACGGACGATCACTGGATGCGTTCGATCCGCTTCACCGACAAATTCCATGTTGGCGGCATGTTCGGAGCAAAAGCGGGCATCGCCTATGCCCTGACTGAGAATGCCTCCCTCTACCTGGATGGCGCATACGAATATACGAGCTTCGGTCGCGGTGACAAAACCCTCACACCGACTGGCGGAACTACCGGCCTGTTTTATAAAGATACGGCGGGCGGCGATATGCAGTCGCTTTTCGTTGGGGCCGGCGTAAAGGGCAGATTCTGAGTTGAAGGCTTCCGGTTGAGGCGGGAGAAGATGTTATTATCGCACGCAGAACGAAGCTGTGGCATGCCTCGTAAAAGCGATCGATCCTCAATCTCGTCGACACCTCATCTCTGCGATGCGGACAGAACGGTCGCAACGAAAAAAGACAACTCCGGATGAGGTCAAGGCGTGGAAAGAAGAAGGCCGCAAGGAATGGCCTTTGTCGTGGACGCCTCGGTAGTCGCGGCTTGGTTCCTGCCTTACGAGGACGGCACAATCGCCGATCACGTCTCCATCATCCGCCTGGCACGAAACATGCGCTTCCCGCCTATGATGCTGCCTACCTCTCGCTTGCGATTTCGCACAATGTGCCTTTAGCAACACATGATAGGAAGCTTGCGGCTGCGGCAAAGTTGGAAAACGTTGCGTTCGCTTAAGGTTTGCGTAGAGCCGCTCGATTCAACATGGCCCACTGCAACAGAATAATCGTCTTGGAATCGGTGATTTCGCCGGACGCGATCATCGCGAAGGCTTCGTCGAGGCCGTAGGTCAGAACCTCCAGATCCTCGCCTTCGGTTTCCAGACCACCGCCGCTGCCAGCCTGCACGTCGAGATCGATGCGGGCGACAAAGAGGCTGACTTTTTCGGTGAGCGTTCCCGGGCTGGCATACATGTCGAACAGGTATTCGACCTTTTCCACCGCGTAGCCAGATTCTTCCATCGCCTCACGGCGAATGGCGTCGGCGGCGTTGTCGTCATCGAGGAGCCCCGCTGGCACTTCGATCATGAAGCTTGGATCGCCATTCACGAAGACGGCAGGGCGGAACTGGCGCACCATCACCACGCTGTCGCGTTTGGCATCGTATAGAAGGATGGCGGCGGCGCTGCCGTGATCGTGGACTTCCCTGATGATGCGGATTGTCTTGCCATCCGGCATGCGCTGGTCGAAAATGAGCTTCTGCATATGCACGAAGCCCTTCCACACCGTTTCCTTTTCTACCAGCCGGACCCTGCCGGAATCAGTGTCGGCCGGAACGTTTTTCGCTTGCGTCTGTGTCACCGGATATTCCCTTGCCTGTCGCGGAGGTGTTCAGCTTGGCCCTGTTGCGGTGCAATATCAAGCCCTTCAGGCTTCGTCGTCGCGGTGGAGCCACACCTTGTTGTCGTGGAAAGCCGCGCCGCCATAGGGGGCGACGGCATCGGCGCCCGTCAGAACATTGATACCCTCGCCGTCCAGATGCGCCTTGTTGGGCCACAACCCTTCGGCAACCAGAACGCCGGGCCTCGCACCCTCCACGATTTTCGCGTGAAGACGCACTTCGCCGCGGCCATTGCCGATACGCACGATGTCGCCATCGGCTATACCGTTGCGGGTGGCGTCCTCGGAACAGATCATCACTTCCGGACGGCCTTCCTTCTGCACGGAGGTTTTCGTTTCCGCGAAGGTGGAGTTGAGGAAGTTGCGCGCTGGCGATGTCGCCAGTCGGAAAGGATGCTCTCCGTCGGCGGTTTCGATGACATCTACCTGATCCGGGAATTTCGGAAATTGCGCAACCGGCCCCATAACGCCGATATTTTTCGGCGGTTTGTTTGGAGACGGCCCTGTCGCCCATTCGGGGCTGAAACGGAATTTTCCGTCGCCATAACCAAAGCCCTCGAGATAATGCGCCACCTCGAAAGCGGGCTGCGCATCGATCCATTTTTCTTCCGCCAACGTATCGAAATCGCCCCAGCCGCTGACTTTCAGCA
Source organism: Agrobacterium sp. A3-95 (assembly GCF_053521785.1). Taxonomy (NCBI): domain Bacteria; kingdom Pseudomonadati; phylum Pseudomonadota; class Alphaproteobacteria; order Hyphomicrobiales; family Rhizobiaceae; genus Agrobacterium; species Agrobacterium sp. A3-95. Next base: position 84,142 of record NZ_JBNWDR010000001.1, read on the forward strand.
TATGATCGACATGGTCGCGGGCTGAAAGACCGAAGCCCGGCATATGGTCGATACCAAGACGTTTCGCCAGTTCTTCTATGACGAAGAGATTGGTGCGCACGGTTTCCGGCGGCTCCACCAGCTTGGGGCCAAGCAGAATGTGGTTCTGGCCACCGGCGCGGTAGATGTCGTCATGTTCAAGGAACATGGTGGCCGGCAGCACGATATCGGCCAACTCGGCCGTCTCCGTCATGAATTGCTCATGCACGGCAACAAAAAGATCGTTGCGCAGGAAACCCTGTTTCACCAGCCGCTGCTCGGGTGCGACATTGACGGGGTTGGTGTTCTGGATGAGCAGCGCCGTCACCGGGCCACCATGTCGCAGCGCTTCCGCATCCCCCGTCAGCACGCGGCCGATCTGCGACTGGTCGAGCTGGCGCACGTTGGGGTCGGCATAGGCTGTGCCCATCAGTTCCGCCTTGTTGAGCCGAAAGATATCGCCGTTATTGTGGAAGGCGCCGCCGCCTTCATATTGCCAGGAGCCAAGAACGGTGGCGATCGAAAGGGCGGCATGCATGGCGACCGCGCCGTTGCGCTGGCGCGCGAAACCATAACCGAGCCGGAAGAACGTCTTTTTCGTCGTGCCCACGAGCCTTGCTAAATCCTCGATTTCCTCCACGGAAAGACCGGTGATTTCGGACGCCCATTGCGGCGTCTTCGATTTCAGATGCTCTTCAAGTCCCACCGGATCGTCAGCGAAGCGCGCCATGTAATCGCGGTCGGCATAACCATCGCGGAAGGCAATGTGCATGATGGCGCAGGCGAGCGCCGCATCGGTGCCTGGACGCAGGACGATGCGCATATCGGCCTGTTTCATGGTCGGATTGTCATAGATATCGACGACGACGATCTTCGCGCCACGTTCCTTGCGGGCTTTTACCGCATGGGTCATGACGTTGACCTGCGTGGCGACAGCATTCGTGCCCCAGATGACGACGACATCGGCCTTGCCGATTTCGCGCGGATCGGGCCCGCGCAGCGCGCCTGTACCCATCACATAACCCGTCCAGGCCATGTTGGTGCAGATCGATCCGAAAAAGCCGGAATATTTCTTGGCGTGACGCAGGCGCTCGATGGAATCGCGCTGAACCTGTCCCATGGTTCCGGCATAGAAATAAGGCCAGACGGCCTCGGCGCCGTGCTTTGCCTCGGCTTTGACGAAGGCGTCGGCAACCTCGTCCAGTGCCGCCGCCCAGGATATCTCCTGCCAGTCGCCAGCACCCTTCGCACCCTTGCGGCGCTTCGGGGTCAAAAGACGGCCGGGATGATAGATACGCTCGGAGTAACGCGCCACCTTGGCGCAGATGACGCCGGCAGTGTAAGTATTGGCATTGGCGCCGCGCACGCGGCCGATGCGGCCATCGGCATTGATGTCCACTTCCAGCGCGCAGGCGCTCGGACAGTCGTGCGGACAGACCGTGTGGCCGATGCGCGTGGCACTTTCGGCTTTCGGGGCGGCGTTTTTAGCGGAAATCGGGGTCGCAAGGTTCATGTCTTTTCTATATTGCATCAGCGACGCGGCAAAAAGGCCGAAGTGACGTCCATCAAGAATATTCATCATCCCCATCGGGAAGCGAGACACATCCCATGAACTATCGCCACATCTACCACGCCGGCAATTTCGCGGATGTTCTCAAACACGCCGTTCTCGCGCGTCTCGTCCGTTACCTGCAGAACAAGGACAAGGCGTTTCGCGTGCTGGATACTCATGCCGGCATCGGCCTCTACGACCTGTCGTCGGAAGAGGCGCAGAAGACAGGCGAATGGCAGACCGGCATCGGCAAGCTGATGGACGCCGATCTGCCGGCCCCTGTCGCCGAATTGCTGGAACCCTATCTTTCCACCGTCAGGGAACTCAACCCCGAAGGCGGCATGCAGTTCTACCCCGGCTCACCGAAGCTCGCGCGCATGCTGTTCCGCCCGCAGGACAGGCTTTCGGCCATGGAACTGCACCCGGACGACGCACGCGCGCTGGCGCGTCTATTCGAGGGAGATTATCAGGTTCGGGTGACGGAGCTCGATGGCTGGCTGTCGCTTGGCGCGCATCTGCCGCCGAAGGAAAAACGCGGCCTCATCCTCGTCGATCCGCCTTTCGAGCTTGAAAATGAATATCAGCGGCTGGCGGATGGGTTGAACAAGGCATATCGGCGTTTCTCCACCGGCACCTATTGCCTGTGGTATCCGCTCAAAAAAGGCGCACCGATCAAGGATTTCCACGAGCGGCTGCAATCCTTCGATATTCCGAAGATGCTGTGCGCGGAACTTTCCGTGAAAAGCGACCGGCTGGAAGGCTTGAGCGGCTCAGGCCTCATCGTCGTCAACCCGCCCTACACGCTGAAGGACGAGCTGCACACGCTGCTGCCATTCCTGAAGACGGTGATGGCGCAGGACAGATACGCCTCGCACCGCGCCTTCTGGCTGCGCGGCGAGGAAAAGCCGGAAGAGGATTGAGGGCTTACCTCACCCCTTCCGCGCCTGTGCAAGCTGCGATCGCTCAAAGAACAGGATCACGAAAAGCGCCATGATGAACGGGATGATGAGGTAGAACAGCCGGAACACCAGCAGCGCTGCAATCACGTCAGCCGGGTTCATATCCGGCAGGCCGGTGACGAACACCAGCTCCAGCACGCCAAGCCCGCCCGGCGCGTGCGAGATGAGCGCCGCTGAAAAGGAAATCAGGAAAATCCCGAGAATGACCATGAAACCGGGATTTCCGGCTTCCGGCAGCGCGAAATAGATGATGCCTGCAGCTCCGATCAGTTCGATCGGACCGATGATCAGCTGTTGCGCCACCAGTTTCGGCACGGGATATGGCAGAAAAAACGAACCGATTTTCAGCGGCCGCAGCTTCAAAAGACTGCCGAGCACATAAAGTGCAACGATGGCGAGCAGCAGTACGCCGGTTGTCGTTGATGCTTCCACGGGCAGGATGCCAGTAAAGCGCTCGGTAATGTCCGGTTCATAGACCAGCACCAGACCGATGAGCATGATCGTTCCGATGATGAAGGTGAAGGAACAAAGGCCGACGAGAATGCCGACTTCGGCAGCGCTCAACCCTTTGGACGTATAGGCCCGGTATCGGACGACGGCACCGGAAAACACGGATGCCCCGACATTGTGGGAAAGCGCGTAGGTGGTGAAGGAGGTGAGCGTGATGAAGAACCAGTTTACCTTCCGGCCGAGATGCTGGAGAGCGATGCGGTCGTAACCGGCAAGGGCGGCATAGGCGACAAGCGTCGACAGGCCGGAGCACACCCAGTCCCGCGCGCGAATGGCCGTGAGGCTTTCCCATAGATCATCGAGTGAAAGACCGCGCAGCTCGTGATAGAGCAGCCAGGCCGAAAAACCGATCGTTGCCAGACCAATGACGGGCCAGATGTATTTCTTCAATGTCATGCGGTCATGCCCGCCTATTTCCCCCAGCTTCACCCCAACCCGATTTCCGCACTCCGCAGAAGATTCGTTCGACTCTATTCGTTATGCGGCGAAGCTTTCAACCTTTTTGCCCGTTTGCCTCGTTCACAAATTTATGTAAGACCGCTTTGTCGTCTGCGGGCGATACGAGGTCGTCCATTTTCCGGAGAACGTGCACGAAATGAAGCGTTATGCCGGTTTCATCGCCCTCGGTCTTCTGTCGCTTGCGGCCCTTTGGTTTTCGCGGGAAAATCCGGCCCCAACCGGTTCTGCAACCAACCGGCAGACCCAATCCCAAACGCAGCCCGCCGGCACTTCCAGGCCCGAAACATCCCAGCCGGAAATTGCCCGACGAGACACGGGCAAAAACCCTGTGCCCGCCGGAACAGGCTTCGATTTTTATGTGCTTTCGCTCTCCTGGTCGCCGGCGTTCTGCGCCAGCTCCGAAGGTTCCGGCAATCGCCAGCAATGCGGCAGCAACAGGCGGTACGGTTTCGTCGTGCACGGGCTCTGGCCGCAAAACGAAACCGGATACCCCGAATTCTGCACGAGCAGCGAGCCGGACCGTGTGCCCGACGCAATCGGCCGCACGATGTTCGACATCATGCCCTCCATGGGCCTGATCGGCCACCAATGGCGCAAGCACGGCGCCTGCTCCGGCCTTTCGCAGAAAGATTATTTTTCGGCAACACGAACCGCCTTCGAGGCGGTCAAGCTGCCGGAGACGATTGCCTCCGGCGCTAAAGGCGCCACCCTTTCCACCGACGCCATCGAAACCGCCTTCACCGACGCCAACCCCGGCATGTCGAAACGCGGCGTCTCGATCAGCTGCGACGGAAAACGCCTTGAGGAAGTCCGTATCTGCCTCAACAAGGACATGACATTCCGCGATTGCCCTGAGCTTGACCGCAAGGGCTGCCGCGTCAGCGCTACCGAAATCGTCCCCATTCGCTAATACCCACACATCAACATATGTCAGGACCCGACTATGGAACTGCTCTATTCCGTCACTTCCCCCTACTCCGCCAAGGTGCGCATGGCCGCCCGCCATCTCGGCATCGACATTACCAACGTCGCCGTCGACACCAATGCCGAGCCCGCGACGCTGGTTGACAACAATCCGCTCGGCAAAATTCCGGTCCTGCTTCTGGACGATGGCGGCTCGGTCTATGACAGCGTCGCGATCATGCACTATCTAGACCGCCTTTCGGGCGGCAAGCTCTACCCGAAAAAGAACGGCAAGCGCACCGAAGCGGAAATTCTGGAAGCGCTCTGCGACGGCATCATGGATTGCCTGCTGGCCATCGTTTACGAGCGCCGTTCCCGCCCGGAGGACAGAGTTCACCAGCCATGGATCGACAAGCAGTGGAAAAAGGCGGTGAAGGGTCTGGATCATCTCAACGCCAACCTGCCGAAAACCGGCAAGAAGCTGCATGGCGGACATTTCGCCCTTGCGGCGTTGATCGGTTATCTCGATCTGCGTTTTGCAGGTGAATGGGCCGAAGGGCACGAGGCGCTGGCGCAATGGCCGGAAACATTCGGCAAGCGTTTCGAAGCCTATAAGGACATGAGGGCTGCCGCCTGACGCCAATGTGAGCGCCATGCCTGGCCTGATCGCCGGGCATGGATGCTGTAACTGATGGCAAAAACAAAAAAAGCCGGGGCGTAAACCCCGGCTTTTCTTTTACCGATCCTTGAAGGATCAGAACTTGACGCCGATACCGGCCTTGACGGAGTGGTCGTCGAAGCCGCGCGAGAACGCGCCGGAGTCCAGGCTGTAGTCCTTCTTCTGGTAGTCGCTGTAGCGATATTCCAGACGGGCAGTGATGTTGTCCGTAACCATGGCTTCAACGCCGGCACCAACGGTGTAGCCGAGGGCGGTTGCGCTGTCCTTGGAGGTCGCGTCACGTACCTTGTTGTCGGAGGCTGCGAGACCAGCCGTACCGTACAGCAGGAACGGGTTCATGTCGTAACCGACGCGGGCACGCAGCGAGCCATTGACGCCCTGCTTGCCTTCGACGGCGTTGCCACCAACCGTACCAGCGGAACCGCGCTCGCGGCCGAGGTTAACGTCTGCTTCGGCACCGTAAACGATCTGGCCGTTCTGCATGTTGTAACCGCCGTAGATGCCGCCGCCGGCACCCTTGGCGTCACGGCCGTCGTTGCTGGAGCTGAAACGGCCCCAATCGTAGTTGGCGGTACCACCGAGGTAAGCGCCGGTCCAGTTCTTGACCGGAGCGGGCTGGTCGTAGGCTACCGGTGCCTGCGGCACGTCGTTTACGGCGTCAGCGGCGTGAGCAGCCGAGAAACCGGCGGCTGCAATGGTCGAAGCCATAATGGTTGCTACGAAAATACGCATGTTATTCTCCTTTCAGGACCGCGCCGTACTCAAAACATTGTTTTTAGACGCGGTAAATTCGTCGGGTTAATCGCCCCTCTGAAAATTGAATTTGATGGGAGAATGCGGAGATCAAAGAGCCAAAATGTGAATTGTTTGGGGCAGACACGTGACTAGAATTAGACGTTGCCTAATTGCCACAAGGGTTTTATTAACCCTACCGGAAACTTAATTTCCAATATATCGAATTTAAACTTAGTTATATTCAAATTAAATTTAAATTACATTACCAATAAAAATCCACACAATTCTTTTACGGCCCACGGACAGCTTGCGATTTGCGATTATATCCAGCAAATAGGGCGTGTATGAGCAAATGCAGGTCCGCTGTGAAAGAAAATATACCGAAGACAGTCTTGATAACGGGTGCCGCCCGGCGGCTCGGGCGGGCGATCGCCACGGATTTGGCCTCGCATGGCTTTGCGATTGCCGTCCACGCCAATGCCTCTATGGGGCAAGCCGAGGAATTCGCTAACGAAATAAGGCAAAAAGGCGGCAAGGCCGTTGCCGTTCAGGCGGATCTGACACAATCATCGCCAACAATGGCGCTTGTCGAACAGGCATCTTCGGCGCTCGGCCCGATAGGCGTCGTCGTCAACAATGCATCCATTTTTCTGGACGATTCGGCAGAAACGCCCGATCCGGCAATCTTCGACGCGCATTTTTCCGTGCACGTGCGGGCGCCTTCCCTCATCGCGGCCGCCTTCGTTCAGCAATTGCCTCAGGATAAATCGGGACTGATCGTCAACATCATCGATCAGCGCGTACTTGCGCTTACGCCGCGTTTTTACTCCTATACGCTTTCGAAATCGGCCCTTTGGACAGCCACACGGACGATGGCGCAGAGTTTTGCGCCGCGGGTGCGCGTCAACGCCATCGGGCCGGGTCCCTCCTTCAAAAGCGAAAGACAGGCGCCGGAGGACTTTCAGGCGCAGATCGACGGCCTTATATTAAAGCGCGGTCCGGAACCCGACGAGTTCGGGCGGACGATTCGCTTTCTTTTTGATACGCCGTCGATCACCGGACAAATGATCGCGCTCGATGGCGGCCAGCATCTTGGCTGGGAAACCCCTGATGTGGCGGAGATACCTGAATGAACGGAAAGAAGCTGCCTGACGGCGGTATTCTCTTCGATGAAACCGATGACGAAGACGACGATGCAAACCTTGCCGCGACAGACGCGACCGAGGCACCGCGCGACGTTGCCGGCATGGACTGGAATGCCGGCTGGAAAAACGAATCCGGCCTGAAGGGCATGGATCTTATCGGCGAATTCGTCAAACACCTGCCGAACTCGCCGGGTGTCTACCGCATGTTCAACGAGGCGAACGACGTTCTCTACGTCGGCAAGGCGCGCTCGCTGAAGAAGCGCGTCGGTAACTATGCCCAGGGTCGCGTGCATTCCAACCGCATTGCGCAAATGGTGCGGCTGACCGCCCATATGGAATTCGTCACCACCCGCACGGAAACCGAGGCGCTTCTCCTGGAAGCTAACCTCATCAAACGCTTGCGGCCGCGCTTTAACGTGCTTTTGCGCGACGACAAGTCATTTCCCTATATCCTGATCACAGCCGACAATCGTGCACCGGCGATTTTCAAGCACCGGGGTGCGCGGGCGCGCAAGGGCGACTACTTCGGACCCTTCGCCTCTGCCGGAGCCGTTGGACGCACGATCAACTCACTGCAACGCGCGTTCTTGATCCGCACCTGCACCGACAGCGTTTTCGAAACCCGCACGCGTCCCTGTCTTCTTTACCAGATCAAGCGCTGTTCCGGCCCCTGCACACATGAGGTGAGCGATGAGGGGTATGCGGAACTCGTCAAGGAAGCCAAGGATTTCCTGTCCGGCAAGAGCCAGAGCGTCAAGACCGCGATTGCCCGGCAGATGAACGAGGCGGCCGAGGATCTCGACTTCGAGCGCGCCGCCGTCTATCGCGACCGGCTGGCAGCGCTCTCGCACGTCCAGAGCCATCAGGGCATCAATCCGGCCGGCATCGAGGAGGCGGATGTTTTCGCCATCCATCACGAGGGCGGCATATCCTGCATCCAGGTGTTCTTTTTCCGCACCGGCCAGAACTGGGGCAACCGCGCTTATTTCCCGAAGGCCGACCCGTCCCTGCCCGGCTCGGAAATCCTCAATGCGTTCCTGGCGCAGTTTTACGACGACAAACCGGTGCCGAAGCAGATCCTGCTTTCCGAAACCGTAGAGGAACAGGAATTGCTGGCCGCTGCTCTTGGCGAAAAAGCCGGACATAAGGTTACGATCAGCGTGCCGCAGCGCGGCGAGAAGAAGGACATCACCGACCATGTTCTTGCCAATGCCCGCGAGGCGCATGGCCGCAAGCTGGCGGAAACCTCGTCTCAGGCGCGGTTGCTGAAGGGGTTCGCGGAAACCTTCAACCTTCCCTACGTGCCGCGCCGGATCGAGATTTACGACAACTCGCACATCATGGGCACCAATGCCGTGGGCGGCATGGTGGTGGCGGGGCCGGAAGGCTTCGTGAAAAACCAGTATCGCAAGTTCAACATCAAATCGACCGACATCACTCCCGGTGACGACTTCGGCATGATGCGTGAGGTCATGACCCGCCGCTTCTCGCGCCTGTTGAAGGAAGAGGGCAAGCCCGACCGCGCGCAGACGCTGACGCCCACACCCGAGGAAGCCGCGGACATGCCCTTCCCCGCCTGGCCGGACGTTATCCTGATCGATGGTGGTCAGGGACAGATGACGGCGGTGCGTGCCATCCTCGATGAGCTCGACATTCGCGACAGCGTGATTGCCATCGGCGTCGCCAAGGGTGTGGACCGCGAGGCGGGCCGCGAGCGCTTCTTTGCGGATGGCCGCAGCGATTTTTCCCTGCCGCCGCGCGATCCCGTGCTTTACTTCATCCAGCGCATGCGCGACGAGGCCCACCGTTTTGCCATCGGCTCACACCGGGCGCGACGCAAGAAGGAAATGGTGCGCAATCCGCTGGATGAAATTTCGGGGATCGGCCCAGGACGCAAGCGCTCGCTGCTGCAGCATTTCGGTACGGCCAAGGCGGTTTCACGCGCAGGCCTCAACGATCTGATGAATGTCACCGGCATTTCAGAAGCAGTAGCGCGGCAAATCTACAATCACTTCCATGAGAGCAGTGGCGATTGAAGGCGCACTGTCGCAACGAACTGCTAAAAAAACATAATAACGTGTTGACCCTATGCGTCAGGGGCGGCATCAAGGCAGCTTATCCAGACTGACAGGTTTCCCATGGCTTCGCGCGCATACAGCATTCCCAACCTTCTCACCTATGCCCGCATTCTGGCGGTTCCCGTCATCGTTTTGTGTTTTTACATCGAAGGAAAGCTGGAAAGCTCGGATTTTGCGCGCTGGACGGCCCTCTGGCTGTTCATCGTCGCCTCGCTGACCGATTTTCTGGATGGTTATTTGGCGCGTATCTGGAATCAGACCTCCAATATCGGCCGCATGCTGGACCCGATCGCCGACAAGCTGCTGGTCGCCTCGGTGCTGCTCTTGATGGCAGCCGACGGCACCATTGCCGGCTGGTCGCTCTGGGCCGCCATCACCATTCTCTGCCGCGAAATTCTGGTCTCGGGCCTGCGTGAATATCTCGCGGCGCTGAAGGTCAGCGTTCCCGTCACCCGCATCGCGAAGTGGAAGACCACCATCCAGATGGTGGCCATCGCCTTTCTTCTCGCAGGTCCCGCGGGCGACAAGGTTCTGCCCTACACGACCGAGATGGGAATTACGCTTCTCTGGCTTGCAGCAGCGCTGACCATGTACACCGGCTACGACTACTTCAAGGCTGGTCTCAAGCACATCGTGGACGAAGAATGATGGCGCGGATCGTTTATTTCGCCTGGGTTCGCGAAAAGATCGGCACGGCGGAAGAGGAGCTGGATATCCCCTCCTCCGTTACCACGGCCGGTGAGCTGATCGCCTATCTCTCAACCCTTGGTGAAAACTACGAAGCCGCCTTCGAATTTCCGGATGTGATCCGCGTTGCGGTGAATCAGGAACATGTTGAACATGACGAGAGCATTGCCGGTGCGCGCGAGATCGGCATTTTCCCGCCCATGACGGGGGGATAACCGGATGCAGCCGACGGTCCGCGTGCAGGCACAGGATTTCGACGCTGCGGAAGAAACCCGCAGGCTGACGGAAGGCGACAAGAGCATTGGCGCGGTGGTGGCCTTCACCGGGCTTTGTCGCGATGATGGAGGCACGCTCGCGGCGCTGGAACTCGAGCATTATCCCGGCATGGCCGAAGCGGAAATGACCCGCATCGCGCAACTCGCCATCGAACGCTTCGACCTCCTCGGCCTCACCGCCATTCATCGCCATGGCAAGATCGCCACCGGCGAGAATATCGTCCTCGTCATTGCCGCTTCCCGGCACCGGCAGGCCGCCTTCGACGGCGCAAATTTCGTGATGGACTACCTCAAGACGTCCGCCCCATTCTGGAAAAAGGAACACGGCAAGGATGGCACGAAGGGCGACTGGGTTGCCGCAAAGACGACCGACGACACGGCCAAGGACAAATGGCGGTAACGCTTTGTGTTTTCCCGCACTTCCGGACGAAAACCGGACGCCACCCCTCCTGGAAATGCTCTAGGGCGCTTCCACCCTGCTACGCATGACGATCAGCCAGCCCACCAGAAGTGCCAGAACCGCCGCATCACGCCAGATAACCGGGCCGTAACCGACCCATAGCGTTTCCGCGAACCCGACGGCAGCAGCCCCGAGCGCGCAGACGAGCGGGCTTGCATAACCGCCCGCTGCCGAAATCAGCACGACTTTCAGGCCGAACACCAGACCGGCACCGAAATCCATGGTGCCGTAATAAAACGTGGCGAGGACGCCGGCGATGGCGGCAAGCAGACCCGCTGCACAGTAGGACAGCAGGAACACCCTGCCTGCATTTACCCCGCACAGTGACGCGGCGAAAGCATCGTCCGACACCGCCTTCCAGCGTCTGCCAAAGCCGGAACGCTGGAGGTAGAAAGTGCCTGCGAGAATGAGCAGGCAGAAGACAGCCGTGTTCATCATCTGCATCGACGTCAGAGTGACGGCGAAGCTTCCATCGGCCCAGAATCGCACCGGTTCCGACAAAAGCGGTGGCAGCCATAATTGCCGCGTGCCGGCGGCAAGTCTGGCACTTTCGGTGAGCGCGATCAGCACGCCAATGGAGGCGACCGTCACCGCATTGGGGGAGGCTTTCGCCAGGGGCCGCATCACCGCCCTGCCGATGAAAGCCGCCGCCCACAGACCGCCGAAAAGACCGGCCCCTGCCCCAAGCGCGAGTGTTGCAGGCAAGATCAGCCACAGCCGGTTCCAGCCAAAATCGGCAAACAGCAGACAGGTCTGACCGGCGAAAGCGAAGATCGCGCCATAGGTGACATCGGCCCGTTTCGTGACCGAAAAGGCGATGGCATAGCCGAACGCCAGAACCGCATAAAGCGAGGCTACCGGTACGGCATTCAGCAATTGTTGCAGGAAATAAGCCAATCCGTCCTCCCCATCGCATTATAACTGTTAAAATCCATTTTGATAGTTATAATGTCGCCATGACATTTCGCTGGACAGAACATCGTTTCGCAGGCGGCGCATTGGCCCTCGATGTCGCCAATAGCGTCATCCTGCGCGCGGACGCGGCAAAATCGGTCGACCGTTTTGCTGTGCCTGAGCAGATCGCCACCTTTGCCGAGGCGTCGACCCGACTCGGAGCGGAGCGCGACAGGTTTCCCGCACTCATCGCGCCCGAAGCGGACATGAGGCAGGTATTTCTCGATCTTCGCGAGGCGATCGACGATTATTTCCGCTCTTCGATGACGAGTGGCGACGATGACGACGGTCGGCTGGCCGGGCTTCTCTTCGCATGCGGCACGGCACTACGGTTGTTTCCCCTGCGAGAGAGCCTTGCCAATGCGACCGCCCATTCAGCTCTGTCGCTGCTTGCGGCGGAGACGCGGAAACGGCTGCGGATTTGCGGCAATTGCGGTTGGCTTTTCATCGACCGCAGCAAGAACAGAAGCCGCATCTGGTGCGACATGACGGTGTGCGGCAACCGGCAGAAAGCCAGCCGGCATTATCACCGCAAGAAGGAAGCGCAGGCATGAAAGGAATAACCATTCCGTTGCTGGCGATCACTATGGTGCTCGGTCTTTCCGGTTGTCAGCGGGACGAGCCGCGCGATGTCGCGAAGGTTTCCGGCCGCATGTTCGTCTTTAACTACCGTGTGGCGATTGCCACCTACCTCGTGACCTTGCAGCGCATCGCCCCCATCCGCGACGGCAGCACACTGGAAGCGACCTTCGAAAATCCCCGCGGCGGCACCGAGCTGACGACCAGGGAGAAGATTTTCCCGGCAGATGAAAAGATCGCCGTTCAAAGTCCGCCGGTCGAATGCGTCAAACAGGACCGCCCCTACAAGGTCACGATCCGCATCAAAGGGCCGGAAGGCGATGTATTGCAGACGATAGAGACCACCATCCGCTCCGACACCGACCAGTCGCTCCTTCCCGCCAAACCGCTGACGGTAGGGCCGCTCTACACACCCAATCCGGACGTGTTCAAAGCGGACGGCACGACGGATATGCGGCCTGTCGAGGGGTGTCCGGCGTCGTGACGATCGTCGGAGGAGACGAAGCGAAAATTGAACCTCCCCTCATTCCTGTGCTTGTCACAGGAATCTAGCCAGCCCACGTCCTTGGGCTGGACAGACTATTTCGCCGCGCGGACGCGCGTCGGCTGGATTCCTGTGACAAGCACAGGAATGAGGGGGGGCGGATGCTCGGCACAGGAAACAATCTACCTGCAAATAATACAAAAAAACGGAGCCTTTCGGCTCCGTTTCATCGAGTCTTTTCAGCGGCTTCATGCCATCGCCTGAGAGGGCGATTCAAGCCGTTGATATTTTGAATCAGCCAACGATTTCGGTTTCGGCGAACCAGTAGGCGATTTCCTGTGCGGCGGTTTCAGGAGCGTCCGAACCGTGAACGGAGTTTTCGCCGATGGAAAGCGCGAAGCTCTTGCGGATGGTGCCTTCAGCAGCCTGGGCCGGGTTGGTTGCGCCCATGATTTCGCGGTTCTTGAGGATAGCGTTTTCGCCTTCCAGAACCTGAACGATGGTCGGGCCGGAGGTCATGCCTTCAACGAGTTCGCCGAAGAAGGGACGCTCTTTGTGAACGGCGTAGAAGCCTTCGGCTTCGCGCTTGCTCATCCAGACGCGCTTGGAGGCGACGATGCGCAGACCGTTGTCTTCAAATACCTTGGTGATCGCGCCAGTCAGGTTACGCTTGGTTGCGTCCGGCTTGATCATCGAAAATGTGCGTTCAATCGCCATGTGTCCGTTTCCTTTTCCTATAGAGAAAGTGGGCGGTCTTTACCCGCCCAAAGGCCCGAAAACAAGGGGGATCAACCACATTGCGACGATGGCTGCAGACATTTCACGCCGCTGTCACACTGCGGCCTCTGGCGTCGTGGAGGTCAAGGCAGCCTTCGAACCAGTCACGGACGGGGTCGTTTTCGGAAAACAGATCCGCTCCGGTGGTAATCCTTGCCCATTGCAGCGCACCGAAAACAATGTAATCCGCAAACAGCGGCGATGAGCCGCCGATGAAAGGCTGGAAGCCCAGCATGCGGCGGATCGGCGCCAGGAGCGCTGGGAAGGCCGCGATTTCCGCCTCACGGTTCGCCACCACATCCTCGAGTGTCCGGCCGAGCGCCTTCGTCCTGCTGTCGCGGAAATAAAGGCGGTCAGGCTCGTCAAGCATATTGTGGATATCGAGCACGGCAATGCGGGTGATGGCCGGGTGCAGCACCGTCTGCGACCAGCTTTCAACGAAACGCGCCATCGCCTTGCCGCCTTCCCCGTTAAACAGCGACGGCCGCTCCGGATAGGCCTCATCCAGATAAAGGGCGATCTCGAAACTGTCGCTCACCAGCTGGTCGCCATCACGAAGGATCGGCACGGTCCTCGAAAAACCGTCCTCCACCGTCGGGATGACCGTGAAGGGCAAGGGACGCTCCTCGAAATCCAGCCCCTTATGCGCCAGCGAAAGCACGGTTTTCCAGCAATGGGGAGAAAACGGCCGTGCGCTATCGCTTCCGCAAAGTGAATATAAGGTTCTGGAGGTCGTCATAGGCTGCACCCTCTTCTGCTACATCGATGATGCGATATAAAAACGACCGCCGCCTGAAATCAAATCAGGATTTGTCATACTACTGATCAAAAACCGCATCCGGCGCGCAACCGTCCCCTCCACGAGAATTGGGGTCTCACCGCAATGAAAACCTCGTCAGGTTTAGCCTATTTTAAACCGTTGCTTGTAAGAATAATCGTGTTCAACAATCGGTTATCACCGGTGCATTCATAATTTATTGGTATTGGGGCTGTCAGTGACGTCAACGACGGGCGATAAAAAACGCGAGAAGGCAAGGAACGGTCTCGTCTTTACAAAAATTGCTCAGTTCATCGACAAGATGAATATTGCACCGCTGCCGCGAAACTACGAACTGATCTACGAAATATTGTCGGGGCATAACCCGGCGATGGGACGTGATATTCTCGCCCTTGGCAACGCGCCGCAACAGCATGAAATCGATATTGTCGGCCAGAGACACAATCTGCCGGGTTTTTCGAAGATCGAGGCCGAGCAGATGGCAGCGACGGCTTTTGAAACGCTGAAGCAGATTTCCGCGCGACTGGAAGCCGGCCTGCAACGCACCGAAACATTTATTGCCAGTCTTTCCGGGCAAGATCACTCCGAGCTGCCTGCAACGGAGCGGCTTGCGCAATTGATGGGCGATATTCACGAGGAACAAACGAGTCTCCGGCATTTCGTTTCCATGGGGCTGATGAAAATCCGCGAGGTTGAGAAAAGCCGGACAGATCTTCAGGCGAGTTCCCTGCGTGATGCCTTGACGGCGCTTCCCAACCGGGCGGCTTTCCTCGAGAAGCTCGGCGACCTGTTTTCGGGCGATCAGGGGGCATCAGCCACATCGCTTGTGCTGCTCAACATCGACCATTTCCGCGAAATCAACGGCAAATACGGCCCCACCGCCGGCAACAAGGCGCTGCGCCGGCTAGCAGCGCTTTTCCGCAAGACGATCAAGAAGGACGATTTCGTTGCCCGCATCGGCGGAAACGAGTTCGCTTTTCTGTTCGCCGACGTCTCGCAAAATACAGCTGAAGCAATTGCAGAGCGGTTGCGGCAGAACGTCGAGGCGCTACGTTTCGTCACCAGTGAGGGCGACGGCGAGCATCTGACCGTCTCGATCGGCGTTGCGGCAGTGGACTGCACCGCGACATCAGCGGAATTTTTCAGCCATGCCGAGCTCGCCCTACTGTCCGCACGCTGCGGCACGCGCAATTGCGTCATAGGCTACTCCCGGGACGTGGCTCAACGCAGCCGCAGCAGCTATCTGGCGCAGCTCGGCTGTTGAAGCTGCATATCTGATCTGGTGTGGCGCGCGCGCTCTTGCCTTGGCCACGCAGTTCGGCCAAAACGGCGCCATGATTACGATTACCGATCTCTCCGCCCGCATCGCCGGGCGCCTGCTTCTCGACCACGCCAGCGTGACGCTTCCGGCTGGCGTGAAGGTGGGCCTCGTTGGCCGCAACGGCGCCGGCAAATCCACTCTTTTCCGGGTCATCACCGGTGACTTTTCAGCGGAAAGCGGTTCGGTAACGATCCCGAAACTGGCGCGCATCGGCCAGGTTGCGCAGGAAGCGCCGGGAACGGAAGAATCGCTGATTTCCATCGTGCTTTCCGCCGACAAGGAGCGCAGCGCGCTGCTGGCCGAGGCGGAAACCGCAACAGACCCGCACCGGATCGCAGAAATTCAGGTGCGGTTGGTCGATATCGACGCGCATTCGGCGGAAGCCCGTGCGTCCAGCATTCTTGCCGGTCTTGGCTTCGATCACGAGGCGCAGCTTCGCCCCGCCTCTTCGTTCTCCGGCGGCTGGCGTATGCGCGTGGCGCTCGCGTCCGTGCTGTTTGCCGAACCCGACCTCCTGCTGCTCGACGAGCCGACCAACTATCTCGACCTCGAAGGCACGCTCTGGCTGGAAGACTATATCCGGCGTTATCCGCATACCGTCATCATCATCAGCCACGACCGCGATCTGCTGAACAATGCCGTCAATTCCATCGTGCATCTGGACCAGAAGAAACTGACCTTCTATCGCGGCGGATATGACCAGTTCGAGCGCCAGAAAGCCGAAGCAGACGAATTGCAGATGAAGGCGAAGGTGAAAAACGACGCCGCGCGCAAACATCTGCAAAGCTTCATCGACCGTTTTCGCGCCAAGGCCACCAAAGCGCGCCAGGCGCAGAGCCGTATCAAGGCGCTGGAGCGCATGGGCACCGTCGCCGCCGTGATCGAGGACCACGTCCAGCCGATCACGTTCCCGGAGCCGGAAAAGCAGCCCGCCTCACCCATCGTCGCCATCAATGGCGGTGCGGTGGGTTACGAGCCGGGCAAATCCATTCTGAAGCAGCTCAATCTTCGCATCGATAATGACGACCGCATCGCGCTGCTCGGTTCCAACGGCAACGGCAAGTCAACGTTTGCGAAATTCATCTCCGGCAGGCTTGCGCCGCAGGCGGGCGATCTTCGCATCGCCCCCGGCCTGAAGATCGGCTTCTTTGCGCAGCATCAGCTAGACGATCTCGTGCCGGACCAGACACCGGTCGAACATGTGCGCAAGCTGATGCCGCTGGCATCTGAAGCGCAGGTGCGGGCACGGGTGGCACAGATGGGCCTTGCGACGGAGAAGATGGCGACGGCGGCGAAAGACCTTTCCGGCGGTGAAAAGGCCCGGCTGCTGATGGGACTTGCGGCCTTCCATGCGCCAAATCTGCTCATCCTCGACGAACCGACCAACCATCTCGACATCGACAGTCGTCGGGCGCTGATCGAAGCGCTGAACGATTATAACGGCGCCGTCATCCTCATCTCGCACGACCGGCATCTCATCGAGGCCACTGTCGACCGCCTGTGGCTGGTGGCCGACGGCACGGTGAAGACCTTTGAAGGCGACATGGAGGAATATCGCGACCTCGTCGTCTCTTCCGGAAAAAAGAAGGAAGAAAAGACAGAAGCCGCCGCCGACCAGACATCGAAAGCCGACCAGCGCAAGGCCAACGCCGAAAAACGCGCCCAGCTTGCGCCGCTGAAGAAAAAGATCAATGAAATCGAATCTTTGACGGCGAAGCTTGAGAAAATGATTCAGGCGCTCGACAACGAACTGGCGGACCCTGCTTTGTACGAAAAGGCACCTGCCAAGGCCGCGCAGAAAGTCAAAGAGCGTGGCGAAGCCGCGAGCAAGCTTTCAGACGCCGAGGAGCAGTGGCTGATGCTTTCGAGCGAATATGAGGATGCAATGACGCAGTGATGCGTCATGATGCTGGTGCGAAAATCTAAGCGCACTCCCTGCGAGGCTGTAGCCGCTCCAGCGGCACGGCCGGCGAATAAAGATAGCCCTGACCGAAACGGATTCCCATCTGCATGAGCAGCCTGCTCTGCTCTTCCGTTTCTATACCTTCCGTCACCAGCGTGGCGCCGTAACGTTCGGCGCTTTCGAAGGCGAGCGCGATGGCCTCCCGGAACCGCGATTGTTCAAGCCGGGACGTCATCCAGTGATCGATCTTGACCTCCTCGAAGGGGAACCGCGCAAGCAGGGTGAGTGCCGCATAACCGGTGCCAAAATCATCGAGCGCCAGCCGCACGCCCGCTTCGCTCAGCCTGTCGAAATTCTGCTGCACGATGTCGATGGCCGGTATCCTGCTCATCTCCGTCACTTCGATCGACAGACGGTGCGCCGGGACCCCCATCTCGTTCAAAAAGGCCACAACCCGCTCTCCGAAGCCCGCAGTGGCAAAAGACGTTGCTGAAATGTTCACCGCCAGATGAAAGTCCGGGTCGAGACCCCGCAGGTCGATGAGGTCGCGGACGACGGCTTCGATCGTCGACCATTCAAACTCCACCAGCAGCCGGTGACGCTCGGCAATCTCCAGCACATAATAGGGCGAAAGCGGCTGTCCGCACGCATCCACGGCCCGTAAAAGAGCCTCCGCGCCAATCATGCGGCGATTGTGCATTTCGAATTTCGGCTGATAAAATATCGGCGGCTTGCCGGATCTGATCCAGTTGACCAGCATCTGGCGCACCCCCTCGTCCCGCGTGGCCTTATCGGCAAAGGAGAAGGGGAATATCTGCACCGGATTTTCGCTTCCTCGCAGCGCAAGACTAAGCTGCCGGAGGAAGGAAGCCACGTTCTGCCGGGAAAGCTTATCCAGATTAGCGGCACCGATTTTCAGATGCGGCACCGGTTCTGGATCCGCAGACCGTGAAAATGTACTTAACCCGTCGTGGAGACGCATTATCAGCCTTGTGCTTTCCGACTTCTCGAGCGAAATCCCCGACATGACGACTGCAAGCGTGGTATCGCCGAACATGAAGCTGCGCGGTGCATTGGAACTCGACAGCAGGCCGTTGTCATCGTTACAGATTTCCTGTGCCAGCCTCGGCCAGAAAAGATCGCCCCAATCCTCGCCCTGGCAGGCGGCGACATCGGCCATATTGACGATTTCTATGAGAAGGAGAGCGTGCGGAACGGCCGGCTCCTGCCGCATCACGACTTCGATATGGTCTTTGAGGGCGCGCCTGTTGGGCAGGCCCGTCAACGAATCCGTCCGCGCCGCAGCATCGCGTTTCCTTGCCTCTTCACGCGCCCGCGCCTCGCTGCGCAGCAACAGAAACAGACAGGCGATCATCGGCAACCCGACCAACGAGCCGAAGATGCGCCGTCCGACGTTACTGAGAAAAACGTCCTGGTTTATCATGCTGAGACTGTAGGTCACGCAAACAGCGAACAACGCCGCGAAAATCCTGACCGCGAATACGCCGAAGACCTCGCGGACGCCGAGTTCAGTGAGACTGCGCCGGCGCATCCAGCCATACATTGCCATCCCGAAAGCCGAGATAATGCTCATATCCAGAAAAGCGGCCCCAAAGAGTGCCGGACCACCAAACAAAAATCGCCCTGCGGAGACGAGCGCCAGGCTTATCAAGCCGCCTTGCCAGGACCCCAACACGCCAGCCAGGAACAGCAGGTCAGAGCGGATATAGGGCTTGGAAGGCAGCTTGATGAACTCGGATACCAGTAGCGTCAGCAAGAAACCGGTAACCCCGAAGATGATGCCGTAATAGATTTTATAACGAGCGTCATCGAGAGCGATGTTTCGCTGCAGAAGGATCAGCACCGACACCATGCCGACAAGGGCCGCAGCCTGGAGCAGCAGGAACGGCAACTCGGCGGCTGACGCAGCCGCCTGGGCGGCGATCAATTCCATCATCTCTGCATGTCCCCCGGTCATTACTATTCTTTTGCCGTGGTTCCGGCGTTTGACCTTCACAAATCCCGCGTTTACGCAGGAAAATCAGTACATATAGCCAATCGCTCCACACGACCTGTCGCTCCACCGCGGGCTGCCCCCGGCGAAATCGCCGGACAGGTGCCAACAGCAAGCGACTGACAAGACACGAGTTCGAGTACCTCCTCACCGCCGGCGTCGCACAATGCCGAGCAGGAAAATCAAGAAACGAAGCGAAGCGCCAACCAACAACCGAACGAAAAAACCATCGAGACAGTCTAACTAACGTATTTTACGTCGACACTAAAGAACTTAGTGTAGATAAGATGCGATAATTACGCTTTATGTATTTAGTTGACAATTGCCTTCGTTGAAATCCTGAAAATCCATATAACGATGTATTTTCAATTCTGATTATAATACATTTAATACTTAAATTGAAATTGGTCTACATATATACTATGCATTAATATTTCGGAACTTAACTTCGAGTTCGAATTTTAAAGGCATTAAGTTATAAAAATCAATACTTTTAAATTTGAAACAATATTTTCACATTTCAAATATTAGGCAACATAAAATATGCATACCGATTTTTGCCATGCCGTTACGCACGGAAAAAAGACGGGACCTGCAAGGACGATCGCCTTGCTCCTTTGATCGTTTCTGTTAAAAAACTCGTAAAGTCACACTTTATCCCACGCATCATACAAATGGGTCCCACTTCATGTCAGCCACCAAGCTTGCCATCGTCGGCGTCGGCAAAATCGTTCGCGACCAGCACCTTCCCGCCATCGCAGGCAATCCGGATTTTGAATTGATCTGCACGGCCAGCCGCCACGGTACCGTGGATGGCGTCGCTTCTTACGGCACCATCGAGACCATGCTGGAGGCCGTCGAGGATATCGAGGCCGTATCGCTCTGCATGCCGCCGCAGTACCGTTACGAGGCTGCATACGCGGCGCTGAATGCCGGCAAGCACGTTTTCCTCGAAAAGCCGCCGGGCGCAACGCTTTCGGAAGTTCAGGATCTCGTTCGCCTTGCGGATTCGAAGGGTCTTTCGCTATTTGCAAGCTGGCACTCGCGTTATGCGCCGGGCGTTGAAGCTGCAAAGGCGTTCCTCGCCTCGACAAAAATCGACAGCGTGCATGTCATCTGGAAAGAGGATGTGCGCCACTGGCACCCCAACCAGGCATGGATCTGGCAGGCGGGCGGTCTCGGTGTGTTCGATCCCGGCATCAACGCGCTGTCGATCATCACCCACATCCTGCCCCGCGCGCTGTTCCTGACCAAGGCAACGCTTGAGTTCCCGGAAAACCGCGACGCGCCCATCGCTGCCGAGCTGCATTTTTCCGACGTTACGAAAATGCCCGTGCGCGCCGAGTTCGACTGGCGACAGACCGGCAAGCAGAGCTGGGATATCGTTGCCGAAACGGCGGCCGGGCAGATGGTGCTTTCGGAAGGCGGCGCGAAGCTCTCCATCAATGGCGAGCAGGCGGTGTCGGAACCTGAGCGGGAATATCCGGCGCTCTACGAGCGTTTTGCGGAAATCATCAAGGCCGGACGCTCTGATGTCGATCTTGCGCCATTGACTCATGTGGCCGATGCCTTCCTGCTCGGCCGCCACAAATTCGTGGATTCCTTCTACGACTGAGGAGCCGAAAGGCTTTTGGAAGCCTTCCGGAAGACAGGTGCATCAAAGGGCGCGGCTGACGAAACGGTCGCGCCCTGACTTTTTTGCCTGATACAGTGCCTCGTCAACGCTGCGCAAAAGCGTGGCGCGGTCAGCACCGGCCTGAGGGGCGATGGCGCCGCCAATGCTGAGACGCGCACCGACCGCCTGCCCGTCAACATCAAAGGGTTCACGGAAGGCTGCCAGAAGCCTGTCTGCCAGTCCGTTCATCACCTCAGACCTGCTGGGACGGGGAATGAAAATGGCGAATTCGTCGCCCCCCATGCGCACCACCGTGTCTTCGCTGCGGATCGAATTGCGAATGCGGTCGGCGGCAGCGGTCAGCACCCTGTCACCCGCCGGGTGGCCGAACGTGTCATTAATCGCCTTGAAACCGTCCAGATCGAGATAGAGCACGCCGAAGGCCTCGTTCTCACGCAGAGCCGCGCCAAGCTGGCCATCGACAATCGCCTCCAGCGCCTTGCGATTGTAAAAGCCGGTCAACGGATCAGTCATCACCGCATCCCGCAATTCACGCTCCGCCAGACTCATTGTGAAATTGGCCTTCTGTAAACGCAGGAGTGCGGCCGCCAGCAGTGCAAAGTGCTTCAGATTGTCAATTTCGCTTTGAGAGAATTTTCTCGGCACCGTATCGACAAGGCAAAAGGCGCCGACCACAAGACCCGGTTCCAGCTCGATCGGCGCGCCAGCATAGGAACGCAATCCGGGACCGCCCTTCACATAGGACATGAAGCGGAAATCCGGATGCTGGGTCAGATCGGAAATCACCACGACATCCTGCCTGGCAATTACTCGGTTGCATATCGACAGATCGCGCGGGCATTCCGAAAGTTGCATTCCCGCCTGTTCGGCAATATGGAGCCAGTCCTCGTCGACGATATGGACGGCCGCACGCGGGACGTCAAAGACGCCCTGCCCCAATCGAGACAGCACTTCCAGTTCCGGCATCTCGGCGTTCTTGACGGACATGATTGACCGCACCGCGACCAGACGCTCTATTTCCCCATCGAGCTGTGAAATCGCCTGTCCCATGATGATGTCCTTCTGCTGTTTCGTCTGTGGCAGCCGCCACCGTCCGTCACCTGTCGGCCGGATCAGACAGCTATGTCTGATTCGGCTCATAATGCGAAAACCGGCAGGCTGCGCCACATGCGAATTTTTGCCAGTCTTTTTGTGTGGGAAACTGTGATCAGGCTTTCTTCTGCCAGCGGCCTTCCGGCGACTGCTGCCAATAGGTCAGCGCATGACCTTCGGTCTTCAGCCTTTTCCAGTGGTTCCGCGCCATTTCCAGCTGGTAGGCATCATATCCGTCGAACACGAACACTATCCGCTCATAGCCCTCCACCGCCGGCGGTTCGGCACCGTCGACGAGAAACCGCACACTCGCCTCGTTACCGTTCGCATTCGACGCCGTCAAAAGAATCGGCTGGTTTTGCGGCGCGGCGGAGCTATCCGTTGCGTGCGGCAGAAAACTGTCGTCACGAAAGGTCCACAGATGCGTGTCGAGGAAATCGCGGCGCTCCTCGTCCACCGTCTGGATCGCGACCTTCCAGCCGCGTTCCAGCGATTTTTCGAGCAAGGGCGGCAATGCATCCTCCAGCTTCGATTCCGTCAGATGGTAGAACAGGATTTCAGTCATCTGCGGACTTGCAGCTCCGGTCGCATCAATCTTCGTAATGGGCGCGAACGAGTTCGTTCAGCAACCGCACACCATAGCCGGATCCCCAGGACTGGTTGATCTCGGTCATCGGCGAACCCATGGCGGTGCCGGCGATATCGAGATGCGCCCAGGGTGTTTCGCCCACGAAACGCTTGAGGAACTGAGCGGCGGTGACAGAGCCCGCCAGACGGCCGGAGCTGTTCTTCATGTCGGCGAATTTGGAATCAATAATCTTGTCGTAATCCTTGCCCAGCGGCATGCGCCACAGCTTTTCCGCAGTAACATCGCCCGCCTGCGAAAGACGTTCAGCCAACTCGTCATCATTCGAGAAAAGGCCAGCCTGAAGATTGCCGAGTGCAACCGTGATCGCTCCCGTCAAGGTGGCGAGGTTGATCATGAATTTCGGGTTGAAACGCTCCTTGGTGTACCAGAGCGCATCGGCGAGAACCAGCCGGCCTTCGGCGTCGGTATTGATGATCTCAATGGTCTGGCCGGACATGGAGGTGACGATATCGCCGGGACGCTGGGCGTTACCATCAGGCATGTTCTCCACCAGACCGATAACGCCGATCACATTGGCTTTCGCCTTGCGGGCCGCGAGCGTGTGCATGAGGCCGGTCACGGCGGCAGCGCCACCCATGTCGCCCTTCATGTCTTCCATGTTAAGGCCGGGCTTCAGCGAGATACCGCCGGTATCGAACACGACGCCCTTGCCGACGAAGGCGATAGGCTCATCCTTCTTGGAGCCGCCGTTCCACTGCATGACCGCAAGCCGGGGCGGACGCGCCGAACCCTGCGCCACACCGAGAAGCGCGTTCATGCCAAGCTTCTTCAGCTCCTTCTCGCCGAGAATTTCGACCTCGACACCGAGCTTCTTTAACTCTTCCGCCTTTTCAGCGAACTCGACAGGACCGAGAACATTCGGCGGCAGGTTGACGAGATCACGCGCCAGGACAACGCCGCCCGCGACGGCCTCCGACACGGCAAAGGCCTTTTCCGCCTCCTGATGGACTGCCGTCACGATGACGATTTCTACTTTCTTCGGCGACTTCTCATCATCGGATTTCTTCTTGGTCTTATAGGCATCGAAGCTATAGGCACGCAGCAGCAGGCCAAGCGCAAAATCCGCAGCCGCCTGCGCACCGACATCGACGCCCGGGGCATCTAGATAGACGGCAACCTTGTCCGCCTTCCTGAAATTGGCGGCAGCGGTGCCGCCGGCACGCAACCAGTCATGGGCGACAAGTTTCGCCGGCTTGCCGAGGCCAATGACGAGAAGCCGGTCGGCGCCCGAACCCTGCGGCGCAATCACGTCGAGTGTGGTCATGGACTTTGCGGAAAAGCCCGAAATCTTTGCCGCCCGTTCAAGCACGCCACCCGGATCGGCTTCCGATGCGCCGGCAGCTGCCTGCGCCTCACCCGAGGCTTGCAGCACAACGGCAAGGGTATTTTCAAGCGAGGCGGAATTGGCGAAAGAAATATCGAATTTGGCGGACATGTTTTCCTGCTCTTCGTGGATAACTTGCGTGTGCGCCCGATCATGGCCTTTTCGGCCCCCGGCGCAACCCTGCATTTTTAAAGGCTCACATTCTTTAAAGGCCGACATTCGCTAAAGGAAAGGCATTTTTGTGGAATGGCCGATCGCGTCATGAAACCGACAGCTTGTTCCACAAAAAGACACAGGCGGTGGAAAAATCATCGTGCAAAACATTTTTGTGAGCGTGCCGGAATAGCCAATTGCAAACGATGCGATTAGATAGGCGGAAATCCGGCGAGCGATCGCGCAGAAAAACAATGTCGACAAGGGCAGTATGAAGCTTCTCGAGAACTATATCCTGCGACGGACAACGCAGATGTTTCTGGTCGCGCTGCTGCCGGTGCTGGCCATCATCTGGACCATCCAGGTTCTCCAGAGAATCAACCTCGTCACCGATACCGGCCAGTCGATGGGCTCCTTCATGGCGCTGGCGACGATGATCCTGCCGACGCTGATTCCCGTCGTGTTGCCTTTCGCCCTCGTCATTGGCATCACCCAGACGTTCACGGCGATGAACAACGATTCCGAGCTTGCCATCATCGATGCGGCCGGATCGTCGCGCTCTGTGATGTTTCGCCCGGTTATCATTCTGGCTGCCGTTCTAAGTGCGCTTTCCTTCACCATCACCAACTTCATCGAGCCGCCTGCCCGAAATTCGGCCAGGCAGATGGTGGCGGCTGCCTATGCCGACCTCCTCTCGTCGGTGATCGAGGAAAAGACCTTCCGCGCTGTTCAGGACGGCCTCTATGTGCAGATCGCCCAGCGTCAGGGCCGTATCCTCAAGGGCCTGTTCGTCGCCGATCGCCGCGATCCCAATTTCGATCTTATCTATTACGCCAAGGAAGGCATGATCGATGAAAGCGGCACGTCGCTGACGATGCGCGACGGCGAAGTCCAGCAGAAAACACCTGATGGCAAGGTCTCCATCGTCAAGTTCCTGTCCTATGCCTTCGACCTTTCGACCATGTCGGAAAAGCAGACTTCCGAACCGTCGCTTTCTCCGGGCGATGCGAGCCTCGGTTTCCTTCTCTCGCCAGACGAGAACAACGCGAGTTACAAGCGGTCTCCCGAAAGCTTCCGCAGTGAGTTGCACAAGCGCCTGTCGGACTGGATGTTCGCCTTCGCCTTCGCACTGATATCGCTGGTCATAGCCGCTGATGCGCGCTCGCATCGTGAAGCGCGGATGCATCCGATGGTCGCTGCGCTGGTGACGGCCTTCATGCTGCGCTGGCTCGGTTTTTACGTCACCAACCAGGTCAAGCAGAGCGCGGCCTTCATTCCGCTGGTCTATGCCGTGCCGGGCCTCAGCGGCGCCGCCGCCGCCTTTATTCTCATCACGGGTCGCAAGCCGAGAATGCCGAAGATCATCGCGGATACGGCCAGCCGTCTGCGCCGTCTTTTCTCCAGCCGGCTGGCGCGAAGCTCGGGGAACGGTAACGCATGATTTTCAGCACCCTCGCCCGGTATTTCCTCAAACGGTATCTGATCACGGCCATCTGGTTCCTGCTCGGCGTATCGGCAATTATCTATCTTGCCGATTTCAGCGAAACGGCGCGGCGCATGTCCAGCGTGCCAGGCTATTCTGTTCCAGGCGCACTTGGCCTCACCGCGCTTCGCCTGCCGTTGATCCTGCAGCAGACTATTCCCTTCATCGCGCTCTTCGTCGGCATGACGACGCTGATCTCTCTCAACCGGCGTTACGAGCTCGTCGTCACGCGTGCGGCAGGCGTCTCCGCCTGGCAATTCATCCTTCCTTTTGTCCTTGGTGCGGTGTTTCTCGGCATCCTGTCCGTCCTCGTCCTCAACCCTATCGCCGCCTGGGGGCAAAACCAGTCGCTGTCGATGGAAGCGGGCTGGCGTAACGAAGGCAGCGGCGGCCGCCAGCAGGACATCATTCCCTGGATGCGCCAGTCGAGCGGCGGCCAGGATACGATCATCGGCGCCAAGAGCTTCGAAGACAACGGGACCATGCTTCTCGACGTGGTTCTGATCCACCTCGACAAGGCCGGCAACATCGTCTCCCGGCAGGACGCGAAGTCGGCAAAGTTGGAAGATGGTTACTGGCTTCTTAACGGCGTCGCGGAAACCCGTGCGGGACATGTGCCAGTTCGGCAAGAGAGCACGCGGATCAGTACCAATCTGAGACGGGAATTCGTTCAGGAACGTATGACGCAGACGGAAACCGTTGCTTTCTTTGATCTTTCTCACAAGATCGAAGTTGCAAAGTCTTTTGGACTGTCTTCGAAAGCGCTTGAGACGCAGTATCATTTCCTGCTATCGACGCCCCTGCTTCTGGTTGCGATGACCTTGATCGCCGCGACAGTTTCATTAAAGTTCAGCCGCTTCGCCCAGTCGCGCTCCGTGATTCTGGGTGGAATCGTTTCCGGCTTCGTGCTTTATGTAGTAACCGTGCTCGTAAGGGCATTCGGGAGTGGTGGCGTTGTCCCTCCCACCGTCGCGGTCTGGGTTCCAGTCATCGTGGCGTTGGCTTTGGGGGCAACCATTCTGCTTCATCAGGAGGACGGCTAGTGGCGGTATATGACCGCGGGAATATCAGGCGGCTTTGGACGGCCCTTCTGACAGGTGCCGCTGTGTGCGCATATTTGGCATCCAGCCCGGTCGCTTTCGGCCAGGGTGGTTTGCTTGCGCCCGGAAGCCAAGACGATTCGAAACTCCTGCTTACGGCAAATGAACTGACCTATAATCGCGATTCCCAGCGGGTCATCGCGAAGGGTGTGGTTCGCATGCATTATTCGGGCTACCGTATGGTGGCCCAGCAAGTGGAATATAATCAGCAGACGGGCCGCGTGATTGCGCACGGCAACATCGAGCTGATCGAGCCCGGCGGCAACAAGATCTATGCCGACGAGATGGATGTCACTGACGATTTCGGTCAGGGCTTCGTCAATGCGCTTCGCGTCGAGACTCCGGACAATACCCGCATCGCGGGTGAAAGCGCCGAACGGCTCGAAGGCGACCGCATGGTCCTCAATAACGGCGTCTACACTGCCTGTTTGCCATGCGCCGAACGGCCCGAAAAGGCGCCGCTGTGGCAGGTCAAGGCTGAACGTGTCATTCAGGACGGCAAGACCCATACGATCCGGCTGGAAAAAGCCCGCTTGCAGCTTTTCGGCCATTCGATCGCCTATGTGCCGTTCCTGACGGTTCCGGACAATACGGTGAAGCGGAAGTCCGGATTCCTGTTTCCGCAGATGAGCATTACCGACAACCTCGGTTTCGGCATCGGCGTGCCCTATTTCCAGGTTCTGTCCGACACCTCGGATGTGACCGTTACCCCGACCTATTACACGACGCAGGGTCTGCTTCTGCAGGCGGAACTGCGCCAGCGTTTCGAAACCGGCATGCACACCGTGACCGTCGCCGGCATCAGCCAGCTGAAGTCCGATACATTTACTGCCGGAACCAGTGATGCCCTCAACGACAATCGCGGCATGATTGCCAGCAAGGGTAACTTCTCCATCAATCCGCGCTGGGCGTTCGGTTGGGATGCCATGGTGCAGACCGACAACAACTTTTCGCGTACGTATGGGCTGAAGGGTTACAAGAACGACGTCCAGACCAATCAGATCTATTTGGCTGGCGCAGGCGAGCGGAACAGCTTTGATGCCCGCGGCTATTATTTCAACGTTCAGGATACGGACAACAACGAATCCAACGAACGCAAGCAGGCCATCGTTCATCCGGTTGTCGACTACCGTTATTTCGTACCGGATCCGATCTATGGCGGCGAACTTTCGCTGACCACCAACCTGACCAGCATCACCCGCCAGAAACAGGATGCCTACGCGCTTGGAGGCTATTCGCGGTTCAACGGGCTTGAAGGAAACTATACGCGCCTTTCCACCGAAGCCGAATGGAAGCGCACCTTCACGATGGATAGCGGCCTGCAGATCACGCCGATCCTTGCCGCCCGTGGCGATGCGCTATGGACGGATATGTCGGCGGCAAGCTTTACATCGGGTGGCACGTCCTATGCCTATCAGGGCATGATGCAGGACGATGCGGCGTTGCGAGGCATGGTAACCGGCGGTCTGGAAGTGCGTTACCCCTGGCTGTTCACGGCGCTTAACAGCAACCACGTGATCGAGCCGATTGCGCAGATTTTCGTGCGTCCGAACGAACAATATGCCGGCCGCTTCCCCAACGAAGATTCGCAGGCTTTCGTGTTCGACGCGACCAACCTGTTCGAACGTGACAAGTTCTCCGGTTTCGACCGGATCGAGGGCGGCACGCGCGCAAACATCGGTCTGCGCTATAACGGCACATTCGACAATGGCTACGGCATTCGCGCCATTGCCGGTCAGTCTTTCCACCTGGCGGGCGACAATTCTTTTGCATCCTACGATCTCGTAAATGTCGGCGCGAATTCCGGTCTCGAATCCGACCGCTCGGACTACGTCGCCATGGCAGCCTTCGATGCGCCAATCGGCCTATCGCTGTCATCGAGCCTGCGCTTCGACAAGGACAATCTCGAGATCAACCGTTCCGAGACAGGCGTCAGCTATTCGGACCGCCGCCTCACCGGCAAGCTCAGCTATACGCAGGTCAAGGCGCAGCCGCAGTACGGCTACAATGAAGACCGCGATATCGTTCAGGCGTCCGGTACGCTGCGCATGGACGACAACTGGTCGCTGTTCGGCTCGATCAACTACGATCTGAACGGAAAATTTGCCGCCGAGCGCCGTATTGGCATCGCCTATCAGGATGAATGCACGATCTTGACGGTCAGCTACTCCGACGAGGGCAATATCAATTCCAGCCGGCAGGCCGCCAATGACTGGTCGATCAATGCCCGTCTGGCATTCCGCACGCTCGGCGATGTCAGCATCGGTTCCGCAAACGAGGACTGGGCCGATATGGATATCGGCTGGAAACCGAACAATTACTGAGTTTAAAGGCAGGCCATACAGCATCGTGGCCTGCCTTTTTGCCATCCAGCCAGTAAAAGTCACGGTTTTGCCGCAACAACGCGCCAGGGTCCGTCCGGTATAGAACCATCGGGTTTCTTTCAACAAACCGACACATTGCCGTCTTGCAGATCGCGATGATATATACGTGGCAAATTCGCGGTGCGGATGCACAGGTGCAGATCTGAAAAGCCGGGGTAAGGAATGTTCCCCATTGGCAGACAGAACAGATTGGCGGGACGGGGAAACAGACCCCCGCCCGACGAAAGGGAGAAGGATATGATGAATTTCGGAAAGACGGCTTTGCGTGGCGCTGCTTTCGCCTTTGCGATATTCGCCGTTCCCATGGCCGTTGCGCCCTTTGCCAGCCAGGCCTTCGCCGACAGCACGGTCAAGATCGTCGTCAACAAGACCCCCATCACCAACGACGATATTGCCAAGCGTGTCGCCTTTCTGAAGTTGCAGCGTCAATCCGGCAATCTCGCCGAAAAAGCGCGCGAGCAGCTGGTTGATGAGGCGCTGAAGCGCGAAGAAATCGGTCGCGTGAAAATGTCCGTCAGCACCCAAGAGGTCGATGCGGCTTTTGCGCGCTTTGCTGCCAACAACAAGATGAACCCGCAACAGCTGACGCAGATCCTCGCCAAGGCCGGCGTCGGTGCGGACCATTTCAAATCCTTCATCGCCGTGCAGATGAGCTGGCCGCGCCTTGTGAACGCCCGTTATGGTGCGCGCGGCAAGATGTCTAACCAGGACCTCGTCACCCGCCTGAGGGAACGCGGCGACAAGCCGGTAACGACGGAATATTTCCTGCAACAGGTGATCTTCGTCATTCCGGAATCGAAGCGCAATGCCATCACTGGCAAGCGTAAGGCCGAGGCTGAAGCCTCGCGCAAGCGTTATCCGGGCTGCGACCAGGCCATGACTTTCGCGGCCACCATGCGGGACGTGGCGATCAAGGATCTTGGACGGATTCTGGCGCCCGAACTGCCGGAAGAGTGGAAGCCTCTCGTGGAAAAGACCAAGGAAGGCGGCACCACAGGAACACGTGTGACCGAAAAGGGCGTCGAATATCTGGCAATCTGCAAGCAGCGTCAGGTTTCCGACGATTACGCAGCGGAAATGGTGTTCAAGTCCGAAGACCTGATGAAGGCCAAGGGTGGCGAAAACCCGAACGAGAAGAAATATATGGATGAGCTGCGCAAGAAGGCGCAGATCGTCAACACCTGATACGAGAGCCGGCCTTTCCGTGACACATGCATCCCTGCCGCTTGCCCTGACACAGGGAGATCCAGCCGGTATCGGCCCTGATATCGCCATTGCCGCCTGGGCCAACCGCCGGGAGAACGGCGTGGCGCCATTCATCTTCATCGGCGATCCCGATGTGGTGGCGAGCCGTGCGGCGCTGCTTGGCATACCGGTCAATATCGAGACCTGCGAAGCGGCGGATGCCGTCGGCGTGTTCGACCGTGCTTTTCCCGTTCTTCCTCTTCCCGTCGGTTTCGAGGTTCAGGCCGGCCAGCCGCATGTCGGAGCCGCTCATGCGACGATCAAGGCGATCGAGCTCGCCGTTGCCTTGACGGTCGAGGGCAAGGCTTCCGCCGTCGTCACCAATCCGATTGCGAAATCCGTGCTTTACGAAGCAGGCTTCGGTTTTCCCGGTCACACGGAATTTCTCGCCGATCTGGCTTTGCGCCTGACCGGCAAACAGGTGATGCCGGTGATGATGATTGCCGGACCCAAGGTCCGCGTCGTGCCGGTAACGATCCATATCCCAGTAAAAGACGTGCCTTCGGCGCTGACGGAAGAGCTGATCGTTACGACCTGCCGCATTATCGATGCTGATCTGCGGCAGAAATTCGGCATTGAAGCACCACGACTGGCGGTCGCCGGTCTCAATCCGCACGCGGGTGAAGATGGGGCATTGGGCACGGAGGACCGCGATGTGGTTCACCCTGCGACCATACGGTTGCGGAAAGACGGGATCGACGCTTTCGGCCCACTGCCCGCCGATACGATGTTCCACGATGCCGCCCGCAGGCGCTATGATGTCGCCGTCTGCATGTATCACGATCAGGCCCTTATCCCGGCCAAGGCGCTTGGCTTTGACGATTCCGTCAATGTCACGCTCGGCCTGCCCTTCATCCGGACCTCGCCCGACCACGGCACCGCCTTCGGCATCGCCGGCCAGGGCATTGCCAGCGAAACGAGCCTTGTCGCAGCGCTGAAGATGGCGGCGGAGATTTCTCTTCGCAGCCGGGTCGGCGCATAATGGCCGCCATTGACGGATTGCCGCCGCTACGCGATGTCATTCAGCGCCATGGGCTAGACGCTAAGAAGTCGCTCGGGCAGAACTTCCTGTTCGATCTCAACCTCACCCAGAAGATCGCCCGAACCGCTGGGCCGCTTGACGGCGTGACGGTCATTGAGGTTGGCCCCGGGCCTGGCGGCCTCACCCGCGCCATTCTATCGCTCGGTGCCAAAAAGGTTATCGCCATTGAGCGGGACAGCCGCTGCCTGCCGGCACTTGCGGAGATCGAAGCGCATTATCCCGGACGTCTTGAGGTCATCGAGGGTGATGCGCTGAAGACCGATTTCGAGGGTTTGGTTCCCGCTGGCGAACCGGTGCGGATCATTGCCAACCTGCCTTACAATGTCGGCACGCAATTGCTGGTCAACTGGCTGCTGCCGAAAGAATGGCCGCCTTTCTGGCTCTCCATGACGCTGATGTTCCAGAAGGAAGTCGGCCAGCGCATCGTGGCAGAAGAAGGCGACAACCATTACGGCCGCCTTGGCGTTCTCGCCGGCTGGCGCACGGTTTCGGAAATGGCCTTCGACGTCCCGCCGCAGGCCTTCAGCCCACCGCCTAAGGTTACCTCGACGGTCGTGCATCTGCTGCCAAAGGAAAAGCCGCTGCCCTGCGATGTCGCGAAGCTCGAAAAGGTAACGGAAGCCGCCTTCGGCCAACGCCGCAAGATGCTGCGCCAGAGCGTGAAAAGCCTTGGCGGTGAAGTTCTGCTGGAAAAGGCAGGCATTGACGCGACACGACGGGCTGAGACGCTGTCGGTCGAGGAATTTGTGACGCTGGCGAACTGCCTGTAATTGAAGGCGACGTTTCGGCACTTCTAACGCGGGTGAAAGAATTAGGGGACAAGCGCGTGGAGAGTGCCGGTTTTCACTACAAGCTCCACATGCCCGTCGGATCGCCTGATTGCGCGGTCGTGTTGCTACACGGTTCGGGAAGAACGGAGGAAGATCTCGCTTCGTTTGGCCGTGCCGTTTTTCGCAACGGCATTCTGTATGCTCCGAGAGGCATTGTGCCATGGGAAAATGGCTTTGCGTTTTTTCGCAGAAAGCCCGACAGACAACTCGATATCGACGACCTGAAACATCAAGCCGCCGGGCTTTGCCGGTTTATCGAATTCGTATTTCAGCAGACAGGGCAAAGACCCTTTCTCGTGGAATATTCAAACGGTGCGATCATCGCGGCTGAAACAATCTGCTAGAATCGTCATCTGTCGAGGGGTGCAATTCTGCTTCGACCACTATCCCCACGGAATAACGAGCATTTTCCGAAGCTCACCGGATATCCTGCGCTCCTGCTTGCAGGTGCGCATGATGAGCGGCGGCATCGCGATGATGCGCCCCATTTGGCCGATCAATTTTCGACTGCGGGCGCGGATGTGGTACTGGAGACACTCGACACAGGCCACGGCTGGGCAGCAGACGCGGCAGACGAGCGCCTGTCCCGGCAATGGCTACGTCAGCATTAGAGATAACACGCCGCTTTAACTGCCAAATCAGAGCTGCGGTTCTTCTGCAAGCAGTCCGCGCACGAAATCGAACATGCCGTGGCGGCGGTCGCGGCGCACACGTTCGGCCTTCACTATCGCTTCTACGGCCTCGAAGGCCGCCTGCAGGTCGTCGTTGAGGATGACGTAGTCGTAATCGCGCCAGTGCTCGATCTCGGCGCGGGAATTGAGAAGCCGGGTCTGGATCACCGCTTCGGTGTCTTCGGCGCGGCGGTGCAGGCGCGATTGCAGCTCGGTCATGGTTGGCGGCAGGATGAAGATCGACACGACGTCGGCCTTCATCTTGTCCTGAAGCTGTTCGGCGCCCTGCCAGTCGATGTCGAACAGCATGTCGCGTCCGGCCGCCATCGCCACTTCCACCGGCTCGCGCGGCGTGCCGTAAAAATTGCCGTGAACCTCGGCCCATTCCAAAAGCTCATCGCTGTCACGCAGGCGCTCGAAGTCGCGCTTGGAGATGAAGTGGTAGTGGATGCCTTCAATCTCGCTCTGGCGGCGCGGGCGCGTCGTCACGCTGACGGACAGGCTGATGTTCTTGTCCTTGTCGAGCAGGTTGCGCGCTATCGTGGATTTACCAGCGCCCGATGGCGATGAAATCACCAGCATCAGCCCTCTGCGGGCAATCGTAACAGGGGAATTGTTCACCGGAACCATGGGTCTACTCCAGATTTTGGACCTGCTCGCGGAACTGGTCGATAACCACTTTCAGCTCTATGCCTGCTGCGGTTACCGCACTGGCGTTCGATTTGGAACAGATTGTATTCGACTCGCGGTTAAATTCCTGTGCAAGAAAATCGAGCTTGCGGCCAACTGGCCCGCCATGAGCCAAAAGTTCGCGCGATGCCTGGACATGTGCGTGTAGCCGGTCGACCTCTTCGCGCAGATCCGCCTTGGTAGCAATCAGTGCGGCCTCGGCGTGCAGACGGTCGCGATCGAGCCCGTGCATGCCATCGCCAATCAGGGCAATCTGCTGGGCAAGCCTTGCAGCGATCTGTTCCGGCTGGCGGGAAGGATCGTTTTCGATGAGGTTCACGAGTTGCTCGATCCTGTCGATCTGCCCGGACAGGATGGCAAACAGGGACGCCCCTTCCCGCTCGCGCATGTCCTTCAGCTTCTCAACGGCGGCGGCAAAGCCCGCAAGCACGTCGGCGTTGCGCGCGGCCTGCGCCTCGGCGTCATCTTCCGCCTCGCGAAAATCGACGAGCCCGCGCAGCGACAGTAGCGTATCGAAGCTCAGCGGCTTGTCGTCGACGACGTCGCCCAGTTCTTCCTTGAGAGCGAGAACTGCGGCAAGAGCATCGCGGTTGATCACCGCCTCCAGCCGATTTTCCGCAATCGCCAGCGTCAATCCCGCCTGAATATTGCCACGGGAAAGATGCTGTGCCGCGATTTCCCGCAGGCCCGTTTCCAGCGCTTCCAGACCGTTTGGCAGGCGCAGGCGCACATCGAGCCCCTTGCCGTTCACCGAGCGCAATTCCCACGCCCAGCGGTAACGGCCGGAGGTTCCTTCGCTGCGCGCGAACCCGGTCATCGATTGCAATGTCATATTCAGAAAGCCCCCATCATGCCGTGCAAAAAACCGGGCCTTGCGATGACAAGGCCCGGTCAGAACTATCAGTTATTGGCCGGTTTTTCCGCCTCGGTGCCGCCGGGCTGACCATCCACGACAACATCGGGATTGGCGCCGGAAGCCGCTTTTTCGGCCTCGATCTTGCGCCAGCGGCGCACATTGGCGTTATGTTCGTCCAGCGTCTTTGCAAACACATGGCCGCCGGTGCCATCGGCAACAAAGTAGATGTCATCGGTGCGCCACGGGTTGGCAACCGCCTCGAGTGCGGCCCGGCCCGGATTGGCGATAGGAGACGGTGGCAGGCCCTTGATGACATAGGTGTTGAACGGCGTCTGCTTTTGCAGGTCCGACTGGTAGATGGGACGGTCGGACGGTTTGCCGTCGCCGCCGAAGAGACCGTAGATGATCGTCGGGTCGGATTGCAGGCGCATGCCCTTCTTCAGCCGGTTGTAGAACACCGAAGCGACATGGGCGCGCTCGTCGTCCTTACCGGTTTCCTTCTCCACGATCGAGGCGAGCGTCACGAATTCCTCGACCGTCTTGATTGGCAGGTCTGGGTCACGACGTTCCCAGATCATGTCGATCAGCTTCTCCTGCGCCGCACTCATTTGGTTGATGATTTCCTCACGCTTCGTACCACGGGTAAAGCGATAGGTATCGGGGCGAAGGCTGCCTTCCGGCGGCAGGGTGGCGGGCAATTCGCCATCCAGCACCTCGTCGGCGGCAAGCCGCGCGAACATCTGCTTGACGGTCAGACCTTCCGGCAACGATACGGAATAAAGGATCGATTTGCCCGACTCCAAGAGCATCATGATATCCTTCATCGATGCGCCGGCCTTGATTTCGTATTCGCCCGCCTTCAGCGTCTGGTCCTTTTGCAGGTAGCTGCCCGTCATCAGGCGGAAGACACGGGCATTGGATACGACGTCATTGCGCTCGAGATTATTGGCGATCTCGATGAGGCCTGCGCCGTTGCGCACCGTGAAATGTGTGTTCGTCTGAAGCGGACCGGGCTCCTGGAACGCATTGATCATGTAATAGAAGGCTGCGACAGCAAGCACACAGACGGCAACCGCAAGCGTCATCAGAAAATTCAGGAAGATCACCAGCTGGCCATGGGCCTTGCGGGAGCGCTTCGGTGGAGCCGGCACCTTTTCCGGCCGAAGCGCTTCGGTCGGGGATTT
The DNA here is from genome assembly GCF_053521785.1 of Agrobacterium sp. A3-95. Classification (NCBI taxonomy): domain Bacteria; kingdom Pseudomonadati; phylum Pseudomonadota; class Alphaproteobacteria; order Hyphomicrobiales; family Rhizobiaceae; genus Agrobacterium; species Agrobacterium sp. A3-95. The sequence continues at coordinate 119,751 of NZ_JBNWDR010000001.1, forward strand.
CGGGATGATCGGGCCGCGATTGCCCTCACCCGCGCCGTCTCGTCCGTATGGTCCCTGGCTGTTCTGGTTCGTGTCGCTCACCGTCGGTCCTTTTCAGTTCGGCGTTGTCAGCGCTTTTTGCGCAGGTAATGCGGCAAAAACAGGTTCGGAATGCCTTCCTGCACCACATAGAGACATCGTGAAGACCTGATTGCTTCTTCACGAATCGTCGTTTCCGGCAAAGCCGGTCAAGGAAAGCCATCTGCGGCGGGAAATTCACCCGCAGCAGGAAATCATTCCGAAACCGGCAAACCGTCTTCCGTAAACGACTACAATATCGGCGCGAAAATCGAAATGGCTTTCGCAAGCCGCAATGCGTTCTTCAAAGAAGAGCGCTCTCAGGCACCCGGCGGGAGGGAGCCGCACCGCTTTAGGCGGTTTGCGGCGCCGGGTTCTCGTCGTGATTTATGCTTCGTAGCGACGCAGTACGAGGGAGGCGTTGGTGCCGCCAAACCCGAAGGAGTTCGACAAGGCGACGTTGACCTGCCTCTTGCGCGCCTTGTGCGGCACCAGATCGATCTTCGTCTCCACGTCGGGATTGTCGAGGTTCAGCGTCGGCGGAACGATGTTGTCGCGGATCGCAAGCGTGGCGAAAATCGCCTCGATAGCGCCAGCTGCTCCGAGAAGATGGCCGGTGGCCGACTTTGTGGAAGACATGGAAATCTTCGACGCCGCGTCACCAACCAGCCGCTCGACCGCGCCAAGCTCGATCGTATCGGCCATGGTGGAGGTGCCGTGGGCGTTGATGTAGTCGATATCGTCAGGCGTGAGGCCGGCGCGCTTCAGCGCCATCGCCATGCAGCGATACGCGCCATCGCCATCTTCCGACGGTGCGGTGATGTGATAGGCATCACCGGAAAGGCCGTAACCGACGACTTCGGCATAAATCTTTGCGCCGCGCGCCTTGGCATGTTCCAGCTCTTCCAGAACGACGATGCCGGCACCTTCGCCCATGACGAAACCGTCACGGTCGCGGTCATAGGGACGGGATGCCTTCTGCGGATCGTCGTTATGCTGGGTGGAAAGCGCCTTGCAGGCGGCAAAGCCGGCAAGCGCGATGCGGCAGACCGGCGATTCGGCGCCACCTGCGACCATGACCTCGGCATCGCCGAACGCAATCATCCGGGCAGCATCGCCGATGGCATGCGCACCGGTCGAGCAAGCCGTCACTACGGCGTGGTTCGGACCGCGCAGCTTGTGACGGATTGAGACGTGGCCGGAAACCAGGTTGATCAGACGGCCGGGAATGAAAAATGGAGAAATGCGGCGGGGGCCCTTGTCGCGCAGCGTATAACCCGCCTCGACAATACCTTCCAGACCGCCGATGCCGGAGCCAATCAGAACGCCCGTGGCGATCTGGTCTTCGTCCGTTTCGGGATGCCAGCCGGCGTCCGCTAGCGCCATGTCGGCAGCGGCCACACCGTAAAGGATGAACGGATCGATCTTGCGCTGCTCTTTGAGTTCCATCCAGTCGTCGGCATTGAACGTGCCGTTGGAGCCATCGCCGACGGGAATGCGACAGGCAATCTTTGCGGGCAAGTCTTCGACTTCGAACTCAGTCACGAGACGGGCACCGTTCTGGCCGGCAAGCAGCCGTTCCCAGGTGATTTCCGTTCCGCATCCAAGAGGAGATACCATGCCGGTACCGGTGATAACGACACGCCTCATCGCCAACGCTCCGCCCTTATCCAAATCATCGGTCTTTTTGCAACGCCACACACCATGGAATGGCGGGAACAGGCGCTGCACCATTTTGAATGTCCGCATAATCTTCCGCAGGCCGGAGCCGGTTCGGAAACTTATGCATTCGTCAGGACGCACGTCTTTCAGGCGCGTTCTGTTTCACGATAAAATATTGGCCCGGACAAGCCGGGCCAAGACGGGAGGTTGTTACACCTCCCCAATACAGGTCGATCAGGCCTGGGCCTTCTCGATGAACTTGACAGCGTCGCCAACAGTCAGGATCGAGTCAGCTGCGTCGTCTGGGATCTCGACGCCGAATTCTTCTTCGAAAGCCATGACCAGTTCAACGGTATCGAGCGAATCAGCGCCCAGATCGTCAATGAAGCTTGCGCCTTCAACAACTTTGTCGGCGTCGACGCCCAGATGATCAATTACAATTTTCTTTACGCGTTCTGCGATATCGCTCATGTCGGTTTCCTCGACCTTTATTTTGAAGGGAATGCCTTACGGCACCCTGCCCTGTTAGAAGCCCTCATGCGCCGTTCAAATCCGGCACTGCTGGCAAACCCGTTCAACCCGGTCCAAGCTAGACATCGTCGCGCAAAATCGCAACGGCTTCCTGTCTCTCCGGGACGACTGTTCACAGTCTTGGCCCGATTAACACGGTTTCAACCGGTCGAAAAGCCTGAAAACGCGCTAAGCACAACGTATGACAGGCAATTTCGCCGGAAACCGGCATGGAGGGTCTTGCGGCGCCCGACACCAAACAAGGTGCAGAAACAGCGCCGCAATCGTTTCAAGACGCCTTTCAGGTGGCGTCAGATCATCGCCATGCCGCCATTGACGTGCAAGGTCTGGCCGGTCATGTAGGCAGCTTCATTGGAAGCAAGATAAAGTACGGCCGAAGCGACTTCGGCGCCCGTCCCCATGCGCTTCATGGGAATGGCACCCATGATGGCGTCTTTCTGCTTGTCGTTCAGCTTGCCGGTCATCGCGCTTTCGATGAAGCCGGGCGCCACGCAGTTGACGGTGACGTTGCGGGTGGCGATTTCCTGTGCCAGCGACTTCGAAAAACCGATCATGCCAGCCTTGGAGGCGCAATAGTTCGCCTGGCCGGGATTGCCGGTGACGCCGACGATGGAGGTGATGTTGATGATGCGGCCGAAACGGCGGCGCATCATCGGATGCGTCAGTTCACGCGTCAGGCGGAACATCGCGGTCAGGTTCACCTCGATGACGTTGTCCCAGTCCTCGTCGCTCATGCGCACGAACAGGCCGTCCTTGGTAATCCCGGCATTGTTGACGAGAATGTCGACGCCTTCCAGCTCGGCCTCGGCCTTTTCGCCCAGCGCCTTGACCTCGGCACGATCGGCAAGGTTGGCCGGGAAAATCTTGACGCGGTCGCCAAGTTCCGCCGCCAGGGCTTCGAGCTTTTCAACGCGCGTGCCGTGCAGGCCGACGGTTGCGCCCTGGCTGTGCAGAAGGCGGGCGATTTCCTCGCCAATGCCGCCGGTCGCGCCGGTTACGAGAGCCTTGCGGCCTGTCAGATCAAACATGTTCCGTTCCTTCTTTAGAGCAATTCCGCAAAAGCCTTTTAGCGAAATCGCATCGGGAATTACCGTAAAACAAAAAGCCGATGCGGGGCGAAGCCCGTCTCAGCCGATAAGAGTGGCGAGAAGCTGGTCGATATCGGCAGCGCCGTTGACGGCAACGCCGTTCACCGTCTTGTCGATGCGACGGGCAAGACCCGTCAGCACCTTGCCCGAGCCGATCTCGTAAAGCTGCGTTATATTGTTGGCGGCGAACCATTCCACCGTCTCGCGCCAGCGCACCTGGCCCGTCACCTGCTCGACCAGCAAAGCGGCGATCTCATTGGCGTCGGAAACGGGGGCGGCACGCACATTGGCGATAACAGGCACGACCGGGTTATTCTTTTCGACAGCCGCCAGCGCCTCGCGCATGGCTTCCGCCGCCGGCGCCATCAGCGCGGAGTGGAAGGGCGCGGAAACCGGCAGCATGATGGCGCGCTTGGCGCCCTTTTCGGAAGCGATCGCAGCCGCCTTCTCGACAGCCGCCTTGCCGCCGGAAATGACCAGCTGGCCGCCGCCATTGTCGTTGGCGATCTGGCAGACGCCGAGAATGGCAGCCTCTTCACAGATTGCCGAAACAGCATCGTGCTCCAGCCCGATGATCGCTGCCATCGCGCCCTCGCCCACCGGCACGGCAGCCTGCATGGCATTGCCGCGGATGCGGAGAAGCCGTGCGGTATCGGCAACCGAGAAGGTGCCGGCAGCACAGAGCGCGGAATATTCACCGAGCGAATGGCCAGCGACATAAGAGACGGCGTCGGAGAGCTTCAGACCCCGCGCTTCCAGAACCCGCATGACCGCCATGGACACCGCCATGAGCGCCGGCTGGGCATTGGCCGTCAGCGTCAGCGTTTCTTCCGGGCCATTCCACATGATGTCGGAAAGCTTCTGGCCGAGCGCGTCATCGACCTCCTGGAACACAGCCCGTGCTTCCGGATAGGTATCGGCGAGTTCCTTGCCCATGCCGATGGCCTGGCTTCCCTGACCGGGAAATGTGAATGCAATACCCATGGGATGTGGTCCTTCTTGTCTGGCCTTGCCTTTATTCTTTTCGACTTCCATTCACATTCCGGCCTGCGGAGTCAAGGCTTGAAGCCCTTCGGCACCCCATCGACGCGGTTTTGCCGATCTATTTTCCCCTTTCTTTTCATCATATTTTTTCTTGCACTGCGGCAATTCCCCATTACTTTCATGCCACCTTTCAAATATCTGGCCAAGCACCGGGACATTTCCATGAAACAGAGACTATTGGGCCGCACGGGCATTTCCGTGTCCGAAATTTGCCTTGGCACAATGACGTGGGGCACGCAGAACACTGAAGCCGAAGCGCATGCGCAGATGGATTACGCGCTGGAGAACGGCGTCAATTTCTTCGATACGGCCGAGCTTTACCCCACCACCCCCGTTTCCGCCGAAACGCAGGGACGGACGGAAGACTATATCGGCACATGGTTCGAAAAGACCGGCAAGCGTGACCAGGTCGTGCTCGCCACCAAGGTCGCCGGTTCCGGGCGTGACTATATTCGCGGCGGGCGCGATATCGATGCGAGCGCTATCCGCGAGGCAGTAGATACCAGCCTCACGCGCCTGAAAACGGATTACATCGACCTCTATCAGATCCACTGGCCGAACCGCGGCACCTATCACTTCCGCGGCGCCTGGAGCTTTGATGCTTCCGGTCAGGAAAAGGAGCGCACGCTTGCCGAGATCACCGAAAAGCTCGACACGCTCGGCGAGCTGGTAAAGGCCGGCAAGATCCGCGCTATCGGCCTTTCCAACGAAAGCGCATGGGGTACGCAGAAATATATCGATATTGCCGAGGCCCGTGGCCTGCCGCGCGTCGCAACCATCCAGAACGAATATAACCTGCTCTATCGCAGCTTCGATCTCGACATGGCGGAAGTCGCCCATCACGAAGATGTCGGCCTGCTGGCCTACTCGCCGCTGGCGGCGGGGCTGCTCACCGGCAAGTATCAGAACGGCGCACGCCCTGCGGGCTCGCGCGGCACCATCAACAAGGACCTCGGCGGTCGCCTGCAGCCGCATCAGGAAGCGCCGGTCAAGGCCTATCTTGAGCTAGCCGCACAACACGGCCTCGATCCGGCACAGCTCGCCATCGCCTTCTGCCTGACACGCCCCTTCATGGCCTCCGCCATCATCGGCGCAACGACCATGGAGCAGCTGAAGGTGGATATCGCAGCAGCCGATGTGGCGCTATCGGAAGAGGTCCTGAAGGGTATTGCGGCGATCCATCGGCAGTATCCGATGCCGATCTGACGACAGCGCAGCGCGCTTTTTCGCCTCCGGTCCTTGCATTCCGGGCAAAAATGGGTATAAGCGCGCTGTTCACAACACCCGGTCCAATTGGCTGGTGGCTGAACGGAGGGCTGGTTTCGGTAACGAAACAGCAGGAACCATAAGGTTTTTCCGGCCTCCCGTGTCTCCGCTCTCGACCGTCTCGAACAACGCTTTTCTTGCTTTAAGGCTTCGCAGCCTAACCAGGAGCAGTCGTTGAGGCTTAGCGCCGTTGCCGGGTGAAGGACGAAACGCAAGAAAGGCAAAGCTTAAATGGCTCTTTACGAACACATCTTCCTTGCCCGGCAGGATATTTCTGCCCAGCAGGTCGACGCACTTGTCGAGCAGTACAAGGGCGTTATCGAATCGTTCGGCGGTAAAGTCGGACGCGTCGAGAACTGGGGTCTGAAGTCCCTCACCTACCGCATCAAGAAGAACCGCAAGGCTCACTACGCTCTCATGGACATCGACGCTCCGGCGCCTGCGATCCACGAAATCGAGCGCCAGATGCGCATCAACGAAGACGTTCTTCGCTACATGACCATCGCCGTCGAAGCCCACGAAGAAGGCCCGTCCGCGATGATGCAGAAGCGCGACCGTGACGACCGTCCGCGCCGCGATGGCGACCGTCCGGATCGTGGCCCGCGTGAAGATCGTGGTCCCCGCGCACCGCGCGAAGGTGGCTTCGGCGACCGCGAAGACCGTCCGCGCCGTCCGCGCGAAGACCGTGCATAAGGAGAATTGACCAATGGCTGATACATCCTCTTCCCAGGCACGCCGCCCGTTCCACCGCCGTCGCAAGACGTGCCCCTTCTCCGGCGCAAACGCTCCGAAGATCGACTACAAGGACGTTCGTCTCCTGCAGCGCTACATTTCCGAGCGCGGCAAGATCGTTCCTTCCCGCATCACGGCCGTTTCCCAGAAGAAGCAGCGCGAACTCGCCCAGGCGATCAAGCGCGCCCGTTTCCTCGGCCTGCTGCCTTACGTCGTAGCGTAATGATTTGAAACGAGGCCGCGCTTTGGCGCGGCCTCGTCTTCCACGATGCAACTGACTTTTGATCAGTAGGTTGCGAGTTCAAATCCTTCCGCGTTGGGCGCGGATCGATACCATAAAACCCATGTTGGGGACGACGATCCTGATTGGACCGGTCCTCTAACTGCTCAAGTTTCCAGCAGGACAGCGAAGTGCAAAAGTTGAACCAGACAGTGCTGATCACCGGCGTTCTCGCCGGCATATGCGCCGCGTTTCTAACGCTTGGCGCAACGGCACAGTCGTCCTTTTCCTTCCTGCTTTACGCCGGTTCCGCCATGCCCATCTTCATCGCCGGCATGGGCTGGGGCAATCGCGCAGCCGTCGTTGCGATCATCACCACGGCTATCATCGGCGCGCTCGTCATATCGCCGCTTTTCTCGCTGACCATTGCGATCTTCACGCTGATCCCGGCGGGCTGGCTTTCGCATCTTGCCAATCTGGCGCGCCCGGCCTCGGAACTCGGCGGCCCGGATGACCTGCTTGCCTGGTATCCGCTGTCCGGCATTGTCCTGCATCTCTGCCTTCTGGTTTCGGTTGCCGTCGTCATTCTCGGCTGGATGATCGGTTACGGTCCCGATCTCGTCGCGCGCATGGTCGATCTGATGATGACCTCCGTGCAGAGCCGCGAACCGCTGTTCGAACCCAATGTCGAGGCACTGGCGCAGACGAAGTCGCTGCTGGTTCTGATGCTGCCGATCGTTCAGGGCGGCCTGTGGGTCATCCTTTTGTTTGCTGCCTATTATTTCGCGGCCCGGCTGGTCGGTTCCTTCGGCAAGGGTCTTCGCCCACGCGAGGACATTCCTTCCGCGCTGCGCATGCACCGCAACGCCATCTTCGTTTTTCTCTGCGGCATCGTCGCCATGTTCTTCGGTGGCGTCGCCGCGATGGTCGGCGCAGTCGTCTGCGGCACCTTCGGCGCGGGCTTCCTGATGGCAGGTTACGCCTCGCTGCACAAACGCGCGCGTGGAAAGGACTGGCGTCTGCCGGTTCTCATCCTCGCCTATCTCTCGGCGGTCTTTGTCTTCCCGCTGCTTATCATTCTCGTTTTGGGATTGAGCGACGTGCGCAGCACGATCTCCCTCACCCCAACGCGGAAAACTGACAATACGAACGAAACCAACACATAGAAAGGATCAAGAAGATGGACGTTATTCTTCTCGAACGCATCAACAAGCTCGGCCAGATGGGCGAAACCGTAAAGGTTCGCGACGGTTACGCACGTAACTTCCTGCTGCCGCAGGGCAAGGCGCTGCGCGCCAACGCCGCCAACAAGACCCGTTTCGAAACCGAGCGCGCAACGCTTGAAGCCCGTAATCTCGAGCGCAAGTCGGAAGCCCAGAAGGTTGCCGAAGCACTCGAAGGCAAGTCCTTCATCGTCGTTCGCTCGGCTGGCGAAACCGGTCAGCTTTACGGTTCTGTTGCTGCTCGCGACGTCGTTGAAATCCTCGGCGCCGAAGGCTTCAACATCGGCCGCAACCAGGTTGAACTGAACACGCCGATCAAGACCATCGGCCTGCACAACGTTACCCTGCACCTGCACGCCGAAGTCGAGCTTCAGGTCGAGCTGAACGTTGCCCGTTCTGCCGAAGAAGCCGAGCGTCAGTCCAAGGGCGAAAGCCTCACCTCCGCCGACGCCATCTATGGCGTTGACGAAGACGCCCTGCGTCCGGAAGACTTCTTCGATCCGGAAGCTGACGGCAACGACGACGACGAATAAGATTTGGCCTTGTGGTCATAAGGAAAACCCCGGATGGCGACATCCGGGGTTTTTTTGGTTTTGTGACTGGAGTGTGTGGAGAGGTTACCCCCCTCTGCCCTGCCGGGCATCTCCCCCACAAGGAGGGAGATCAGCAGGGCGATCCCACATCGCTAATAGCCGCAACGTTGAGGTTGTCGAGCGCAAGCCACAACTCGATCTCCACCCTTGTGGGGGAGATGTCCGGCAGGACAGAGGGGGCGCCTCTCGGCAAACTCAGCGCCAGACTACCTCGCCGCCGTCTCCGCCCCCTCAGGCGCCACGCTCTTGTCCACATGCACGACCACCGACATGCCCGGCGACAGATCCGCTGCCAGCGGCTGATCGGCGTCGATTGCGATGCGCACGCCGAGACGCTGGGCGATCTTCACGAAATTGCCGGTGGCATTGTCGGGCTTGATGACAGCGAATTCCGATCCCGTGGCGGGCGAGAACCGCTCGACGCGGCCGTTGAGCTTGCGGCGATGCAGGGCATCCACCGAGATCGTCACCGGCTGGCCGACCTGCATGCCCGCGAGCTGGGTTTCCTTGAAATTGGCGATGACCCAGACATCATGCGGCACAACCGCCATCAACTGCGTTCCGGCCGTCACATACTGACCGGTGCGCACGCCGATTTCGCCGAGCCTGCCGTCCACCGGCGCGTGAATTTCGGTATTGTCGAGATCGATCCTGGCGAGTTCGACCGCAGCCTCGGCATTGGCGACAGCGGCCTGCAGCGAACTGCGGTTAACGATGATCGTCTGCAAATCCTGCCGCGATACCTCAAGTGCCGCTTTCGCCTGCGAGAGCGATGCCCTCGCCTTTTCAAGCGCGGCATGCGCCTCTTCCTGCAGGCTGGAGGTGCCGGCACCGCTTTTGATGAGGTTGTCCTGACGGTCTGATGCCAGTTGCGCCTGTTTCAGAGATGCCTGCGCGCTATCGACAGCCGCCTCGCTGGAACGGATATTGGCGTTGGCGGCGTTTTCCTGCTGGCGGGAATTGTCCAGTGCCGCTTTTTGCGTATCCAGCGCGGCTCCTGCCTGCGCCTGCTTCTGGCGGTAGATGCGGTCGTCTATCTTCGCCAGCAATGTGCCCTGTTTGACCTCCTGATAGTCCTTCACCGGCACATCCACGACATAACCGCTCACCTGCGGGCTCATCGTCGTCACGTAACCACGCACGAAGGCGTTGTCGGTCATTTCGACGGTTGAGAGGAATGGCGGCAGGCGCCATGCATAGAGCACCAGCGCGACGCCGGCGAGGCCACCGAGCAGAACGAGAATGGAAACGGGGGTAAAAATCTTCTTCAGCATATTATCACTCTTGGAGGTTCAAGACTGTGGCGCCGGCGCGGCATCGACATTGTCCCGGAAAAAGCGGGGACGGATGCGCAGCCATGCAAGGTGGAGCAAAAGCGCCATGAGCGCCAGCGCCGCAACGGTGGAAATCAACAGGAACGTATCGTTATAGGCGAGCACATAGGCTTCCTTGGTAACCTGCTGGCCAAGGAGGGAAAGCCCCTCGGCCTTCAGCAGCGCCGGATCGGTGATGACGTGGCTGTAGGCGCCGGAAAGTTGCGACACGCGCTGGGCGACCAATGGGTTAGTGAGCAGGATATTTTCCACCAGAATATTGGAATGGAATTTTTCGCGCAGCGTCACGAAACTGCCGAGCAGCCCGGTCATCAACATCGATCCGGTGATCTGGGTGAACAGGAAGATGGTGATGAAATTCACCAGATAGGGCGCTCCGCGCGCAAGTGCGGCAGCGAACCCCTTTGCCATAACGGGCGGCAGGAACATGGCCGCACCGAAGGCGATCATCATCTGGCTCAGATACATCTGCGCTGGCCGCGTCAGGTTGTTGGACTGGCTGTCCAGAAAAGCGCCGGCCGCAATCAGGGTAAGCGCAATCACATGAGCGGTATCGACATATTTCGTCAGCATCAGCCAGGCACAGGCCGCACCGCCGAGAACCGTCGCCAAAAGCACCAGAGCATAAAGCGTGATCGTCTGGTCGTTCAAAAGGCCAAGCTGCTGGTAGAAACTCACCGCCGTCGAGGATTGCTCGGAGGAAACTGCACGGTAGATGAGCAGGACCGCTATGACATGCAAGTTGGTTTTCGAAAAAATCCAGCGCAGGTCAAGCAGCGGGTTCTTGCGCGGCAATTCGATGACGACCATCAGCGTGAGAAGCGTGATCGATGTGGCCAGAAGCACGCCCAGCCACCATGTTTCGAACCACCAGTAAAACCGGCCAAGCGTGAGCATGACCGCAAGACAGCCAAGGCCACCCGCAAACAGAAGGTAACTCAGAATATCCGTGCGCTCGATGACTTTCGCCCGCGGAGGCGGCGTGACTTTCAACAGGTAGATCAAGGCGAGCGAGATCAGCGCGAAGCCCATTTCCATCGTGTAAAGGGCATTCCAGCCGCCGATTTGCAGCAAGGAAGGCGAGACGATGCGCGCGAGCGGTGCAGACAGCAAGGTTCCGGTGAGCGCGATGCTGAAGCCCAGCGAAAATTTCCGCGCCGGCGGAAAGGCCTCCAGAATGTAGAGAAAGCCGAGCGAAGAAAGAGGTGCCGCCGCCATGCCGCTGAGGAAGCGGATGACGATCGCCGAATGCAAATCTGTCACGAACAGGTTGAGGCAGGAGGCAACCACGAAGACGATGATCGAAAGTTCGGCAAAGGGCCGCAGGCCATATTGCGTTCGCACCTTGAACAGCGCGATGGAAAACGTGGCATAGGGGGCCATATAGGCGGCGGAGAGCCAGGCGACCTCAGCCACCGTGGCGGAAAATTCGCCCTGCAACTGGTATAGATTGGCCATGACGAGGTTCATGCCCAACCCTTGGGTGATGAAGAACGCCAGGCCCGCAAAGATGAAACACAGCCGCAGCCACACTGGCCGCTCCACCGGTTGCGGCGCGGCGGCCGCAGCAGCAGATTCCGGCGCGCTCGCCGGCTTTACCGTCACGTCGGCATTTTCAGAGGCGGTCTCATCTGCCGTTTGCGGCACCACGGTACTCACGATTGCGCCCTCCCGCTTGCCAGATTTTGCAGATTGGCCGAAAGCCTGCGCATGACATCCAGCGCCATCGCCAGATCCTGCGAGGAAACATCGGCGGCGATTTCAGAACGGAGCGATTTTGCCACCGCCTGCACCGTTTCGGAGGTTTTCTCGCCCTCCTCCGTCATGTGGATGCGTTTGGCGCGGCGGTCGGTTTCGTCGGAGCGTCGCTCGATGAGGTTCTGTTTCTCCATGCCGTCCAGCACGCGCACCAGCGTCGGCGTTTCGATTTCCATTTCCTCGGCAAGCTCCGTCTGGGTCAGCGGCCCACGTCGCGACAGCGCGAAAAGCGCACGCGCACGCGCCAAAGTCAGGCCGCTTTCCCCTACCCGCGCGTCAAAAAATGCGCGCAGCTTGCGGGTGAAGGCGGACACCTCGTCCAGAAGCTGTTCCTTGTCGGTTTCGCGGGACATGTCAGCAAGCCTTATAATTAGCACACTACTTATTTTCTGCCTATTTATTTGGAAGCCTGCCGATTTTCAAGTTTCTTTCACGTCGGGTCTGCCATGCGATAAACTCATGGCAGCGAATCACGTTGCCGGGAATTTCCCGCACCTTGTCCCCACCCGCCTGTGGATTGCTGGGGACAACTGAAGATGTGATCCAGCTTCGCAGACAGGACGTCAGGCTGCCATAGAGTGTTGCAACAATATCATTGACTGCCATGGCCAAGGAAGCCAAACCCGAAGTGTAGTGGCAAGGCAAAGGGAGATCGTGCAAACCATGAACGACGCTGTGAGAAAGATCACCCCCGCGCAACCGGCGGAACCGCATTACCGCGAGGCGCCGAACAATATCGAGGCCGAACAGGCGCTGCTGGGCGCCATCCTCGTTAACAACGACGCCTATTACCGCGTGTCGGACTTCTTGAAGCCCGTGCATCTTTACGAACCGCTGCACCGCAAGATTTTCGAAGTGGCGGGCGACATCATCCGCATGGGCAAGACCGCCAATCCGGTGACCATCAAGACCTTCCTGCCCGCAGACGACAAGGTCGGCGACCTGACGGTGGCGCAATATCTGGCGCGTCTGGCGGCAGAAGCCGTTTCGATCATCAATGCGGAAGATTACGGTCGGGCGATCTATGATCTGGCGCTGCGCCGCGCGCTGATCCAGATCGGCGAGGATGTCGTCAACATCGCCTATGATGCGCCGCTGGACATGCCGCCGCAGGCGCAGATCGAAGACACCGAGCGCCGCCTGTTCGAACTGGCGGAAACCGGTCGCTACGATGGCGGCTTCCAGTCGTTCAACGATGCGGTGGCGCTGGCGATCGACATGGCGGGCGCCGCCTTCGAGCGTGACGGCAATCTTTCCGGCATTTCCACCGGCATCCACTCGCTCGACGCCCGCATGGGCGGCCTGCAGCGTTCCGACCTTATCGTACTTGCCGGTCGTCCGGGTATGGGCAAGACCTCGCTTGCCACCAACATCGCCTATAACATCGCGGCGACCTACGATCAGGAAGTTCAGCCTGATGGTTCGTTCAAGGCGAAAAACGGCGGCGTCGTCGGCTTCTACTCGCTCGAAATGTCGTCCGAACAGCTGGCAACCCGTATCATTTCAGAGCAGACGGAAGTGTCTTCCTCGAAAATCCGCCGCGGTGACATTACCGAGGCCGATTTCGAGAAGCTCGTCGCCTGCTCCCAGATGATGCAGAAGGTGCCGCTTTACATCGACCAGACCGGTGGTATCTCCATCGCCCAGCTTTCCGCCCGTGCCCGTCGACTGAAGCGCCAGCGTGGTCTTGACGTCCTGGTGGTCGACTATATTCAGCTGATGACCGGCGCCGGCAAAAGCGGTGAGAACCGCGTGCAGGAAATCACCCAGATCACCACGGGCCTTAAGGCGCTCGGCAAGGAACTCAATGTTCCCATCATCGCGCTTTCACAGCTCTCCCGTGCGGTGGAAAGCCGTGAAGACAAGCGCCCGCAGCTTTCCGACCTGCGTGAATCGGGCTCGATCGAGCAGGACGCCGACGTGGTGCTGTTCGTGTTCCGTGAAGAGTATTACGTCAAGAACATGGAGCCGCGCGATATTTCCGATCCGAAATATGCCGAGTGGGAGGCCCTGTTCGACAAGGTGAAAGGCACCGCCGACGTCATCATTGCCAAGCAGCGTCACGGACCCACCGGCACAGTGAAACTCGCCTTCCAGTCCGAATTCACCCGCTTCGCGGATCTGGCCGACCCGAGCTTCAGCCAGTACGAAGAGCATTGATCTGAACCGAGGGCGAAACCGGGTCAGCGTTTCGCCCTGCCTGCTCTAAATCGAAACTGGGGAATCTTTTCAGAACTTTGGCGGGATTGCCTCACAATCCGATTCCGCGCAAAAGCGCCACGGTGACGACGCCGAGCGTTGCGGCTGGGAGCAGGCTGAGGCGGAGCGCCGCGACTGCCGTCACCGCGCAGGCGATTGTTTCCGCCATTCCGCTTGAGAATGCCGTTGGCGTCACCACAGCCATCAAGACCGCAGGCGGAACCACGCCGAGCGCTTTTTTCAGACGCGGCGTCAGGGTGAAATGGTTGACCAGCAGCAGACCCCCAAGACGCGTAGCGACGGTGGCCGCCATCATGGCGAGGATCGCCAGCAGGGTGTTCGTATCAAGCGTCATGCTGGCTGCTCCACCTCGTCCTCGCGGCCGAAGGCTGCGACGGAAAGCCCCGCAAGCGCACCGGCGGCTATGTACCAGGCGCCTGGGACCAGCGCGTGCGTGACAAAGGCGGCGGCAGCGCTTGCCAGCAGCACCAGGCCGGTTTCCCTGCCCTTCCAGAACCCCATCAGCAGCACGATGAACACGGCCGGAAAAGCGAAGTCCAGACCGATGACCGTCATGTCGCCCATCACCGAGCCTAAAAGCGCGCCCGTGAGCGTGGCGATGTTCCAGACGAGGTAGATTGGCAGCGCAGCGCCGGTGAAAAATGCGGCCGTCAGCCTACCGGCAACTGCCCTGAATTCCGATAGCGCCCAGGATTCGTCCGTCAGCACCAGCATGGCCGCATATTTTCGCCAGCCGGTAAAATCATCGAGCTTGCCAGCGATGGAAGCACTCATCAGCACATGGCGAAGATTGACCAGCAGCGCGGCAAAACCGAGCGCGCTCCAGCTTGCCGGATGCGTCCACAGATCCATGGCGACGAATTGTGAGCCACCTGCAAAGACGAGAATCGACATCAACGAGGCTTCCAGCGGCGACAATCCCTTGCCGACCGCGACCGCACCGAACACGGCGCCGATCGGCACCATGGCGACCAGCAGGGGTGCCGCAGCTCTCAGGCCTGCGCCAAGCTCTGCACGTTTTTCCAGTACGGACATTGCATTCTCCTTTTCAGAGACATGCGATTACGCCTGCAAGTTTTTCCAGTCTTGAATGAAAGTGACGTTGTGCTTCGGAATGGCCACCAAAATCACGCCGTCCGGAATTGTCCCGGCGTGACGCCGGTGCGCGCCTTGAAATGCCGCGTAAAATGCGCCTGATCGGCAAAACCGCACAGCGCAGCCACCTCGGCCGGCATTTCGCCGGAACGCAGAAGACGGCGCGCGCGCCTTATGCGCACATCCGTCAGATAGGCATGCGGGGTGATGTGGAACTCCTTGCGGAAGGCCCGGATGAGATGCGCGCGGCTGAGACCAGCGATGGACGCCAGTTCCTCAAGGCCGATATCGGTCTCGTAATTATCGGAGAGATAGTCGCGGGCGGTATGGACCGCCGTCTTCTCGCGGGTTTCAACGGCCAGTATAATGGCGCTGCCATGCCTGCCGAACAGTGCCGCCAGAACCGAGAACATGCCCTCATCTGCCTCAAGAGCGCCGGACTTGGCCTCCAGCCTGCGATGCGCCATCTGAAAAGCAGCGGCCATCTGCGGATCACGCGGGAGAAACCTTGGAAAGGACGGCATTCCGTGGAAAGCCCTGCCCGTCACATCCTCGATAATATCACGCAGCAGCGCTGCGTCGGGATAGATCATCCGATAACGATAACCGCCGCCACCCGGCGCACCATCGTGAATCTCGTCCGGATTGATGAGATAGAGATGCCCCGGCCCGGTCTGTTCCCTGGTGCCCTGAATGGTGGAAATCTGCGAGCCGCTTTCGATCGCGCCGATCGAGAAGGTATCATGCGCGTGCGGCGAATATTCATGTGTCAGGAACGTCGCGCTCAGACATTCCATGCCGCCAAAACGTGGGTCACGCCAGAAACGCGTCGTTTCCGTCGCTGCAACCGGCATGACGTCTATGGCCTGTTCCTGCGAAACATTGTGCATAGAACGACTTTAAACCAATCGGTCATTACCGTCTTGAACAAAAGTGCTAGGGTCCGAACCGGTTCCAAATCAACCGGACGCATGGCATGACAGACGACTTCGAAGACACATTTCCCGAACACGAAACCGACGCTTTCGAACATGCGCCGCTGAGGCTGACCGTCGATCTCGGCGCGCTTGCCGACAATTGGCGCGACATGAAAAAGCGGTCCGGCAAGGCGCGGACGGCGGCTGTCGTGAAAGCAGATGCCTACGGGCTCGGTATCGAGGATTGCGGCGCGACGCTCTACCATGCCGGCGCACGCGACTTCTTCGTGGCAACGGTGTCCGAAGGTGCGACCTTGCGATCCTATGCGCCGGAAGCGCGCATCTTCGTGCTGTCAGGCATCTGGCAGGGCCAGGAGCGTCAGGTCTTCGACAATGATCTCGTGCCGGTTCTGGCCTCGGAGGAACAGCTCTCCTTCTGGATGGCGACAGTTGCCGAACGCGGCGAACACCCCTGCGCGCTGCATGTGGATACCGGCTTCAACCGGCTTGGCCTGCCGCTGGACGACGCGCTGTTTCTGGCAGACGACGTGACCCGGCCTGCGAGTTTCGATCCGGTTCTGGTGCTCTCCCACCTCGCCTGCGCCGACACGCCGTCTTCGCCCATGAATAAGGTCCAGCTCGAATCATTCCGCAAGGTTAGCGCCGCTTTCGAAGGAATCGAATCAAGCCTTTCCGCTTCTGCCGGAATCTTTCTGGGGCCGGATTATCATTTCGATCTGACCCGCCCCGGCATTGCCCTTTACGGCGGCGAGGCAATCAACGATGTGGCAAACCCGATGCGGCCCGTCGCAAAGGCCGAAGCGCGGATCATCCAGATTCGCGAGGCCGGCGAAGGCCAGACCGTCAGCTATGGCGGCACCTATTTGCTGAAACGGGCGAGCCGCCTTGCCATCGCTTCCGTTGGTTATGCGGACGGCTACCAGCGGTCGCTTTCCGGTTCCGGCATTCCATTGCGCGAAATGGGCCATGGCGGTGCTTACGGCATAGTCAACGGCCACAAGGCGCCGGTCGCCGGTCGTGTGACCATGGATCTCACCATTTTCGACATCACGGACATACCGGCAAACGCTGTCCGCACCGGCGATTATATCGAGCTTTTCGGCCCGAAAGTGCCGCTCGATGAGGTGGCGCGCGCCGCCGGCACTATCGGTTACGAAATGCTGACGGGGCTTGGTTTGCGCTACGAGCGCCAATATCTGATGGCTGACGACTGAACCACGTCTTTAGCTCTTGGAAAGCGGAAGCGACCTGTGCTAAAAGAGAACAAAAGGAGATCGAAATGCCCGAAATCCATTTGAGCGAGCAGGACGAAAAGTTCATCGAAGAGCAGGTGGCTGCGGGTGTCTATAGCGATGCGGACGCCGTTATTCATGCGAGCCTGCAATTACTGAGCAGCGATGAAAGAAAAAGAGTCGCGCTTAAATTGCTGATACAGGGCATTGACGACGCTGAAGCAGGCCGGGTTCACCGCTATGCCTCACAAGACGACTTCCTGAGCGATATCAAACGCGTTTCCGTGCAGCAAAAAACGGGGACCTGTCATTAAAATCCGGACCCCAATCTGGACCACGCGGGCAAGGCGCGATCTTGCCGAAGACCATGGGCCGGGCTTCGCAGTATTGCCTATCGTGGGCGCGTCATCTTCTTTCGTGTTGACGAGGCCGATCTAACCGTTCTGCGCTTGCTGCACGGCCACCAGGACAATTCCGCCAAAGATTTCAAACAAGAAGAAAACTGACATAGATGGCCAAAGCCAAGACCCAATTCGTGTGCCAGAACTGCGGCACGGTTCATACCCGCTGGGCGGGAAAATGCGAAGGCTGCGGCGAATGGAATACCATCGTCGAAGAAGACCCGATGGGCGGCATCGGCTCCGGCCCCGGCAAGACGCCGAAAAAAGGCCGGGCGGTCGCGCTCACGGCGCTTTCGGGCGAGATCGAGGAGGCGCCGCGCATTCCGACCGGTATCAGCGAACTGGACCGGGCAACCGGTGGCGGTTTCGTGCGCGGTTCGGCGGTGTTGATCGGCGGCGATCCCGGCATCGGCAAATCGACCCTGCTGATGCAGGCGGCAGCTGCCCTTTCGCGGCGCGGACATCGCGTCATCTATGTTTCTGGCGAAGAAGCGGTGGCCCAGGTGCGTCTGCGCGCCCAGCGGCTGGGTGCGGCGGAAACCGACGTGCTGCTGGCGGCAGAAACCAATGTCGAGGATATTCTGGCGACGATTTCCGAGGGCAAACGCCCCGATCTCGTCATCATCGATTCCATCCAGACGCTATGGAGCGACACGGCCGATTCCGCTCCCGGCACGGTAACGCAGGTGCGCACCGGCGTGCAGGCGATGATCCGTTACGCCAAGCAGACGGGCGCGACCATGGTTCTGGTGGGCCATGTGACCAAGGAAGGCCAGATCGCCGGTCCGCGCGTGGTGGAGCACATGGTCGACGCCGTGCTTTATTTCGAAGGCGACCGCGGCCACCATTACCGCATTCTGCGCACCGTCAAGAACCGCTTCGGGCCGACGGACGAGATCGGCGTGTTTGAAATGTCCGACCGCGGATTGCGCGAGGTCTCCAACCCGTCCGAACTGTTCCTTGGCGAGCGCAACGAGAAATCTCCCGGTGCCGCGGTCTTTGCCGGCATGGAGGGCACCCGTCCCATTCTGGTCGAGGTGCAGGCGCTGGTCGCGGCCACCTCGCTCGGCACGCCGCGCCGCGCCGTGGTCGGCTGGGACAGTTCGCGGCTCGCCATGATCCTTGCCGTGCTGGAAGCCCATTGCGGCGTGAAGCTCGGTCAGCACGACGTTTATCTGAACGTCGCCGGCGGATACCGCATTTCCGAACCGGCTGCGGATATGGCGATAGCCTCTGCGCTGGTTTCCTCGCTTGCCGGTCTTGCCCTGCCCGCCGATTGCGTCTATTTCGGCGAGATCAGCCTGTCGGGCGCGGTACGGCCCGTCTCGCATACGGGCCAGCGTTTGAAAGAAGCTGAAAAACTCGGTTTCTCCGCCGCACTTCTGCCGTCTGCTTCGGCTGAATTGCCGAAAGCGGGCAAGGGGCGCTGGACGGAAATAGAAAGCCTGCCGGACCTCGTGGCGCGCATCGCCGGTTCCGGCAACCGGTTCAAACAGGTTGAGGACGACTAAGATTGATCCTTTCGCCAAGGGAAACAGTGGTGTAAGAGGATCGCACAATTGGCAAGGCAGCGCCTGACAGGGCGTCGCACCTCCGGAGTTGGTATATGCCCATTACAATTTTCGACGGCATCGTCATCGCCGTTGTTCTTTTCTCCGCCATTCTCGCGATGGTGCGCGGTTTTTCCCGCGAGATTCTGTCCATCGCGAGCTGGGCCGGTTCGGTCGCCGCCGCCTATTATCTTTTCCCGATCCTGCTGCCCTATGCACGCAACTATACCGATGACGACAAGATCGCCATCGCCGGTTCGGCAGGCGTCGTCTTCCTCATCTCCCTCGTCGTCATTTCCTTCATCACCTCGCGCATTGCCGATTTCATCATCGACAGCCGCATCGGTGCGCTGGATCGCACGCTGGGTTTCCTGTTCGGCGCAGCGCGCGGCATTCTCTTGCTGGTCGTCGCGGTTGCCTTCTGGAACTGGCTGGTGGATGTGAAGACGCAGCCGCAATGGGTAACCCAGGCCAAGTCCAAGCCTTTCCTCGACGGGCTGGTGGGCAAGCTGGAAGCGGTTCTGCCTGACGATATAGAGCCGCAGATCCGCGCCCGTATCCTCGGAAAACCGCAGGAACCGGCAGCCGCGCAGACGCCTGCGGAAGATGTACCGGCGACAAATCCGCCGGCAACGAATAATTGACACAGTGTCGCGCCTTGCAATGCATGCAAGGCGCGCTATTTGTGCTAAATATCAAGCACGACACAGACTGGCCGACCGGGAGACAAGCTCACCGGAGAGGTCTTTCGTTTTTCTCGGTAGAGAGCAAGGGCAAGCCGGATGATTGAGCCGCTTTCGCATTCCACTTTCAATGAAGAGATCGACGGCGACACGCTGCACGAAGAGTGCGGCGTGTTCGGCATTCTCGGCCACGCCGATGCCTCCGCCCTGACTGCACTGGGCCTGCATGCGCTTCAGCATCGCGGCCAGGAGGCAGCAGGCATCGTCTCCTTCGATGGCAAGCGCTTCCATCAGGAACGCCATATGGGCCTCGTCGGCGATCATTATACCGATCCGGCAACCCTTGCCCGCCTGCCCGGCTCCATCGCGATTGGCCATACCCGCTACTCCACGACAGGCGAAGTGGCGATGCGCAACGTGCAGCCACTGTTTGCCGAGCTGGAAGAAGGCGGCATTTCGATTGCCCATAACGGCAATTTCACCAATGGCCTGACGCTTCGCCGACAGATCATCGCCACCGGCGCCATCTGTCAGTCGACATCGGATACCGAAGTCGTGCTGCACCTCATCGCCCGTTCGCGTCACAGCTCCACTGCCGACCGTTTCATCGACGCCATCCGCCAGATGGAAGGCGGCTATTCGATGCTGGCGATGACCCGCACCAAGCTGATCGCAGCCCGCGACCCGATCGGCATCCGCCCGCTCGTCATGGGTGAGCTGGACGGCAAGCCGATCTTCTGCTCGGAGACCTGCGCTCTCGATATCATCGGCGCGAAATTCGTGCGTGACGTCGAAAACGGCGAAGTCATCATCTGCGAAATTCAGCCTGATGGTTCGATCACCATCGATGCGCGCAAGCCTTCGAAGCCGCAGCCGGAACGTCTCTGCCTGTTCGAATATGTCTATTTCGCCCGCCCCGATTCCGTCGTCGGCGGCCGCAACGTCTATACGACGCGCAAGAACATGGGCATGAACCTTGCCAAGGAAGCGCCGCTGGAAGCTGACGTTGTGGTTCCGGTTCCCGATGGCGGCACGCCGGCAGCGCTCGGTTTTGCGCAGGAAAGCGGTATTCCGTTCGAATATGGAATCATCCGCAACCACTATGTCGGCCGTACCTTCATCGAGCCGACGCAGCAGATTCGCGCTTTTGGCGTCAAGCTCAAGCATTCCGCCAACCGGGCGATGATTGAAGGCAAGCGCGTGGTGCTGGTGGATGATTCGATCGTGCGCGGCACGACTTCATTGAAGATCGTGCAGATGATCCGCGAAGCGGGCGCGAAAGAAGTGCATATCCGCGTTGCCAGCCCGATGATTTTCCATCCGGATTTCTACGGCATCGACACGCCTGATGCCGACAAGCTGCTCGCCAACCAATATGCCGATGTGGACGCCATGGCGAAATTCATTGGCGCCGATTCGCTTGCCTTCCTGTCGATCGACGGTCTTTACCGCGCCGTCGGTGGCGAGAACCGCAACAATGCGCGTCCGCAATTCACGGACCATTATTTCACCGGCGACTACCCTACCCGCCTTCTCGACCAGAACGGCGAGGCGATGGGCAGCAAGATTTCCGTGCTGGCCAGCAACGGCTGATAATCTTGAAATAACAAGCGGCCACCGGCTTCCGGTGGCCGCTTTTTTGTGGCGGGCGATTGAAACAGTACCCGCTGCGGCGTTTTGATCGCTTGCGGTTGGCGTCAGGGGCTTCATAAAACAAGCGGAATGAATTTCGGAGGGGGCAAAATGACCATCAATCTCAAGGGCAGGATCGCGCTCGTCACCGGCGCGTCGCGCGGTATCGGCTATTTCACGGCGCTGGAGCTTGCCAAGGCCGGTGCGCACGTCATTGCCTGCGCCCGCACGGTCGGCGGCCTCGAGGATCTGGACGACGCCATCAAGGCCGTCGGCGGCACCGCGACGCTGGTTCCCTTCGATCTCGCCGACATGAACGCCATCGATGCGCTGGGCGCCAATATCTTCGAGCGCTGGGGCAAGCTCGATATTCTGGTCGCGAATGCCGGTGTTCTCGGCGTCATCTCGCCGGTCGGCCATATCGAAGCGAAAGTCTTCGAAAGGGTCATGACCATCAATGTCACCGCTACATGGCGGCTGATCCGCTCGGTCGAACCGTTGCTCCTGCGATCGGATGCCGGGCGCGCGTTGATCCTGTCTTCCGGTGCTGCCCATAGCTGTCGTCCCTTCTGGGGCGTCTATTCCACCTCCAAGGCCGCCGTTGAGGCACTTGCCCGGACCTGGGCTGCGGAAACAGATAAAACCGCCCTGCGCATCAACAGCATCAATCCCGGCGCGACGCGCACCGCGATGCGCGCCCAGGCCATGCCCGGCGAAGACCCCGCAGACGTGCCGCACCCTTCTGAAGTTGCCGCCGCCATTGTTCAACTCGCCTCGCCTGAGCTTACCGAAACCGGCAAGCTCTTCGTCGTGCGTGAAGGCAAATTCCTGGATTACCGCCAGCCGGAATAGGCTTTTGGTCAAGGCGATCTCTTAAGGTGCTTCTGGCGCCTGCGAGAAACGCTTGACCGCGAAACACCGGCACGCCATAAGGCAAGGCATGAAAACAACGATCTGCACCTGCTGCTGAATAATTTTTGCTGGTTCACCACCGGCCAGATCGTTTTCGTCTCCCCGCAAGGTCCAACAGACAAACGGTCCGGCCAGGACAATTGACTGCCTTTAGGGAACGCCCGCATGTCCTTGCGCCTGAAACTCCACAACACCCTGACACGCGAAAAGACGGAATTTGCGCCGATCGACGCCGACAATGTGCGCATGTATGTCTGCGGACCAACGGTTTACGATTTCGCCCATATCGGCAACGCGCGCCCGGTCATCGTTTTCGATGTTCTTTATCGGCTGCTGCGCCACGTCTATGGCGAAAGCCATGTGACCTACGCCCGCAACATCACCGATCTCGACGACAAGATCAACGCAAGGGCGCTGCGCGACTATCCGCATCTGCCGCTGAATGACGCCATCCACGCGGTGACGAAAAAGACCGCCGACCAATTCCATGAGGATGTGGCAGCACTTGGCTGCCTGCAGCCGACCGTTGAACCGCGCGCCACCGACTACATCGCCGAGATGATCGACATCATCGAGAAGCTGATCGCGCGCGGCCATGCCTATGCGGCGGGCGGCGAAGTGCTGTTCGACACCCGCTCGATGGCCGATTACGGCCAGCTGTCCAAACGCCCGCTGGACGAACAGCAGGCGGGCGCACGCGTGGCGGTGGAAGCCCACAAGAAGACCCCCGGCGATTTCGTGCTGTGGAAACTTTCCTCTGATAATGAGCCCGGCTGGGAAAGCCCTTGGGGCCGCGGCCGTCCGGGCTGGCACATCGAATGCTCGGCCATGGCCGGTCGCTACCTCGGCGAAGTGTTCGACATTCACGGCGGCGGGCTCGATCTCATCTTCCCGCATCACGAGAACGAAATCGCGCAATCCCGCTGCGCCCACGGCACGCAGGTGATGGCCAATGTGTGGATGCATAATGGCTTCGTGCAGGTGGAAGGCCGCAAGATGTCGAAGTCCGAGGGCAACTTCGTGACCATCTATGAATTGCTGCACACCGAAAAATTCGGCGGCCGCCAATGGCCGGGCGAGGTTCTTCGCCTTGCCATGCTGATGACGCATTACCGCGAGCCAATCGATTTTTCGGTGAAGCGTCTCGAAGAGGCCGAACGTCTGCTCGCCAAGTGGCCGGCGGCCGAAGCCTCCGACGCGGCACCGGACGAAACCGTGCTTGATGCGCTTGCCGACGACCTGAACACGGTTGCCGCCGTGCAGGCGCTTCACGCGCTGGCACATGCCGCCAACACCGATCCTGCCCGCCTGCCCGCCTTTGCGGCCAGCGCCGCCCTGCTCGGCGTATTGCCGAAGAAAGCGGAAGTGGACGAGGCTATCGTTTCGGCAGTCGATGCCCTAGTGCAACTGCGTCTGGAAATGCTGAAGGCGAAAAACTTTGCAGAGGCGGATCGTTTGCGCGACGAGCTTTCCGAGAAGGGCATTCAGTTGAAGGATGGCAAGGATAAGGAAACCGGGGAACGGACAACGACCTGGGAGTTGAAGCGGTAATTTGCTGCTGCGGCTTGGGACTTACCCCCTCTGCCCTGCCGGGCATCTCCCCCTCAAGGGGGGAGATCAGATGCCGCGCGCTAGTGCGATAAGTCCCCGCGCATCCCATAGGCAGCGTGCTAGCCGCTTGTCGATCTCCCCCCTTGAGGGGGAGATGCCCGGCAGGGCAGAGGGGGTGATGCCCCACGACAGGCCCTTGATTTCGTCCACACCATGCTACAATCGCGCGGCAACCGTTCAAGTCGCGAGCATCCCAATGCCCCATGCCAAGGTCAGGCCCCGACATCGGGAACATGCTCGGCAGATGCGCAAGGCCATGACAGGCGCCGAACTCAAGTTCTGGAACGCCGTCCGTGCCCATCGTCTTGCAGGCCTGTCTTTCAGACGCCAGCTGCCTGTCGCAGGATACATCGTTGATTTCGCCTGCCCGTCGCATAAGATCATTGTCGAGTTAGACGGGTTTTAGCATGCGGAAGATGCTGCGGTAGACTATGATCGGCAACGAACGGAGACGCTCGAGCAGTGTGGCTGGCGGGTTCTGCGGCTCTGGAACGAAGATGTTGTGAAAGACATGGACAATGTCTGTCTCCACATTATCCGAACGGTAAAGGAGAGCCAACCATGACCACCTACACCGGCGGATGCCAGTGCGGCGCGATCCGGTTCCGCGCGACCGGCGATCTCAAGGACAGTTCCATCTGTCATTGCCGCATGTGCCAGAAGGCTTTTGGGGCCTATTACGCGCCGCTGGTTTCGGTGCGTGAGGTCGAATTCGAATGGACGCGCGGCGAACCCAAGCGCTTCCAGTCCTCCAGCGTCGTCAAGCGCGGCTTCTGCGCAGAATGCGGTACGCCGCTGACCTATGAGGCGCCGGATGGCATGGCGGTTGCAGCCGGTGCTTTCGACGATCCTGCCGCCTTGCCGCCCACCATTCAGTGGGGCGTGGAACGCAAAATCGATTTCGTCGACAGCATCCACACGCTACCCGCCGTCCCAACCGAAGACGATCTGACCTCGGTCGACTATCTGACCAACCTCGTTTCCTACCAGCACCCCGACCATGACACCGAGAGCTGGCCCCCGGAGAATAAACGATGAGCGAAACAGGCTTTTCCGGCGGCTGCCAGTGCGGCGCCGTGCGGTTTCATGCGGGCAAGATCGGTCGCCCCTCCATTTGCCATTGCCGCATGTGCCAGAAGCATTTCGGCAATTTCTTCGGTGCACTCGTCACCGCCGATCAGGCGCATCTGACATGGACGCGCGGCCAGCCTTCCCTCTTCCGTTCATCTGCGAAAATCCATCGCGGCTTCTGCAACAAATGCGGCACGCCGCTGACCTACCATTATCCTGGCGGCGTAGAGATCGCGATCGGCGCTTTCGATCATCCGGAGCGGATCGAACCGCAGGTGCAGGTCAATATCCACAAGCGCATGCCCTGGATCGAGCAGCTGTTTTCAAAACCTGCGATCGAGCAGAGCGTCGATGAGGCTGATATCACCTCCTTCCAACACCCGGACCACGACACCAAGGTCTGGCCGCCGGAAGACGACCGCGCATGAACGGTTCAGAAAGCTTCAGCGGCGGATGCCAGTGTGGCGCCGTGCGTTACCGGATCGATGGCGGGTTGCGCTATCCGCATCTGTGTCATTGCCGCATGTGCCAGAAGGCATCGGGCAACTATTTCATGCCGCTTGCAGCAAGTACCCGCGCGAAGTTTGAAATGACCCGTGGCGAGGCTTCGTGGTTCCCGTCGTCCGATCACGTGCGGCGCGGTTTTTGCGGACGGTGCGGCACGCCGCTTTTCTATGACATGCCGGACGCCGATTTCATCAACATCACGCTTGGTTCGCTGGACGAGCCGGAGCTGATAAAGCCCGAGGCGCAATCAAATCTCGACAGCAAAATGCATTGGTTCGGGGAGCTTGACGGCTTGCCGGTCGAGCCGGAAGCTGCGCCGGATGAAAACCGGCTACCGGTCAACAACCGGCAACACCCGGATCGTGACACGGCCGAATGGCCACCTGAAGGAAAGTAAGACATGACCGAAGAATTGCGCAGCTTCTATCCCGAGATCGAACCCTTCGAGAGCGGCATGCTCGATGTCGGCGATGGGCACACGATCTATTGGGAGCGGGTTGGTACACGCGGTGCGAAACCGGCGGTTTTCCTGCATGGCGGTCCGGGCGGCGGGGTAAACCCCACGCATCGCCGCGTTTTCGACCCGGCACTTTACGACGTCATCCTGTTCGATCAGCGCGGCTGCGGTCGCTCCACGCCGCATGCGGAACTGGAAGCCAACACCACCTGGCATCTGGTTGCCGACATTGAAAGGCTCCGTGCGCTGTGCGGCTTTGAAAAATGGCTGGTTTTCGGCGGCTCCTGGGGCTCGACGCTGGCGCTCGCCTATGCCGAGACTCATCCCGAACGCGTGAGCGAACTGGTGCTGCGCGGCATCTACACGGTCACCAGGCCGGAACTGGACTGGTATTACCAGTTCGGCGTTTCTGAAATGTATCCCGATCGCTGGGAAAACTTCATAGCGCCAATTCCTGAAGCCGAGCGCGGCGAGATGATGCAGGCCTATAATCGCTATCTCACCGGTACGGACGAAGCCAAGAAACTCGAATGCGCGCGAGCATGGAGCCAGTGGGAAGGCGCAACCATCGCCCTTGTTACCGATCCGGCGCGCGTCGAGGATTTCGGCGAGGATAAATACGCCATCGCCTTCGCACGCATCGAGAACCACTTCTTCGTCAATGGCGGCTGGCTGGAGGAAGGGCAATTGCTGCGCGATGCCGGCAAGCTTCGCAATATTCCGGGCGTCATCGTGCACGGGCGTTACGATATGCCCTGCCCGCTGAAATATGCCTGGCAGCTTGCCAAGGCCTGGCCGAAGACGGATTTCCATATTGTCGAGGCAGCCGGGCATGCGCTGAGCGAACCCGGTATTCTTGACCAGCTGATCCGCGCAACCGATCGTTTCGGGGGGAAATAGGCAGGCCTTTCAGATGCTTGAAGCGGCCTGATGAGACAATGATTCACGCAGATTTTTGTGCGTGGATCATCCGTTTGGTCGCAAAGTCGCCTGTTTCAAGAGCAAATCGCCTTTTATTCATGCAGTTTTTCTCATGAACGCTTCACGGAAATGAATTGGCCCGCGCTACGCCGATCCGTTATGAAGGGCCATCCCTAATAATTGGCGGTACTCCCATGGCACTCGATAAAACGCTTCCGGCCCAAGAGGGCGGCGATAGCGCACGCGGTTTTGCTTTCGCGCTCTCCGCATATCTGCTGTGGGGATTCCTTCCCATCTACATGAAGGCGGTTGCGCATATTTCGCCGATAGAGGTCATCGTGCACCGCGTCATCTGGTCGGTGCCGATCGGCGCCGCCGTCCTTATCGCTCTCGGTCGCACGGCGGAAATCCGCACTGCGCTGAAAACCCCTAAAATGCTCGCCATGGCAAGCCTCACGGCTGCGCTCATCAGCATCAACTGGGGCATCTATATCTGGGCGATCGGCGCGGGCCGCGCACTCGATGCCGCGCTCGGCTATTTTATCAATCCGCTGTTCAGCATCTTCCTCGGCGCGGTACTGCTCAAGGAAAAGCTTTATCCGGCGCAGATCGCCGCCATCGGCCTCGTGGGGCTGGCCGTTGCGATCCTCACCTGGCATGCGGGCAGCCTGCCATGGGTGTCCATTGCGCTCACCGTGTCCTGGGGTTTTTACGCCTTCTTCCGCAAGACGCTGCCAATCGGCGCCACACAGGGCTTCCTGCTTGAAGTCATGCTTCTTTCCGTTCCGGCCGTGCTGGTGCTGGCCTGGCTTGCCATTAGCGGACAGGCGCATTTCATGGCCGGCAATGCGACCGACACCTGGCTGCTTGCGGCCAGCGGCATCGTCACCGCCGTTCCGCTTATTCTTTACGGCAATGGTGCAAAGCTTCTGCGGCTGTCGACTATCGGTATCATGCAATATATCGCGCCGACGATGATCTTCCTCATCGCCATCTTCATCTTCAAGGAACCGTTCGACATGGTGCGGATGGCGGCCTTTGCAATGATCTGGGTGGCGCTGGCGATCTATACCGCATCTAGCCTGATGCGGCTGAAGCGATAACCTTCCGCGTCATGCCAGCTCTCCACATTCCCGTATCTGTAACGGGAATGTGGGTCTTCAATAATCGACCAGCAATTGCGGTGTCGCGTCATAACCGAAGCGCGGTTTGACGCCGAGAAGTCCAGCCGTCTGGGTGATGATTTCACGGGTCATGGGTGCGGCCGTCGAGGCAGCCGTGCGTCCTCCGTTCACGCCGGTTCTGGGCGCGTCGATCATCGTCAGCACGACATATTTCGGCTTGTGCATCGGAAAACCGGCAACGAAGGCGTTGAAATTGATATCCTTGGCATAACGGCCATTGATGACCTTGTCGGCGGTTCCGGTCTTGCCGCCAACGTGAAATCCTTCCACCTGCGCACCCCTACCCGACCCTTTGATGCCGTTCCAGTTGAAAAGGTAACGCATATCGGCGCTCGTCTTTCCGTTGATGACGGTGCGGGAAAGCACTGCCGCATCCTCTCGGGAACGCGGCAGGAAGGTCGGCGAAATAAGGCTGCCGCCATTGATGAGCGCAGCTGCTGCCACCGCCGTCTGCAAAGGCGTAGTGGCAACGCCATGGCCGAAGGAAATGGTGACGGAATTGATCTTCTTCCATGTTCTCGGCTGGGTGGGCGTGGCAACGCCAGGCATTTCCGTGTCCATTCTGGAGAGAAGTCCCAGTTTCGTCAGGAACTGCTGGTGGCCTTCGACCCCGACCTTGTCGGCAACAGCCGCCGTGCCGATATTCGATGAATATTGAAACACTTCCGGGATCGACAGCGGGCGGTTCCGGCCCTTGAAATCCTTGATGGTGAAGCCTCCCATGCGGATGGGTCGCGACGCGTCAACCACCGAGTTGAGCGTTATGGCACCTGCATCCAGTCCCATGGCAAGTGTGAAGCTCTTGAAGGTGGATCCCATCTCGAAGGTCGCATTGCTCATGCGGTTGAACCAGCCCTTTTCATACTCCCTGTCGATGCTGCCATCGGCAAGGGTGCGGGAAGGCTCGTTCGGGTCGTAATCCGGCACCGATGCCATGGCCAGCACCTCGCCCGTCTCCACATCCAATATCACTGAACCGGCAGCCTCCGCCTGATAGGCGGTTTTCGCCTTGAGCACGACCTCACGCACGATATTCTGCACCCGCAGATCGATCGACAACCTCACCGGCTCCAGCGGTGCACCGCTGGCAAGGCCGGTCGCGCGCAAGTCGGCCAGGCCCTGCTGGTCGAGATAACGTTCCATCCCCGCAAGGCCCTGATTGTCGACATTGACGTGGCCGATGATATGCGAGGCTGCGGGGCCACCCGGATAAAAGCGCCGTTTCTCCGGCCGGAAACCGATGCCGGGGATGCCGAGGTTGAGAATATCGGCCTGCTGGCGCGGCGTCAGCTGGCGCCGCAGCCATTGAAAGCCGGTGTCCGAGCGCAATCTGCGGTGCGTCTCGCGCCAGTCGAGATTGGGGATGACGGTTGCGAGCTTCTCGACAACCTCATCCGCGTCCACGACCCGACGCGGATCCGCATAGAGCGACACCATGTTGAGATCGGTCGCGAGCAGAGTGCCGTTGCGGTCGAGGATATCGGGACGGGAGGCGACTGCTGTAGCGCCGGTATTGATCCATGCGGTCGAAATGGGTTCGGCAAGGCCGTATTGGACAAGCCGTGCTGCAACGACGCCATAGATAACGGCAAAGACGGCGATCAATATTCCGAGCCGCTTTTTCGCGTCCACCCGGCGGCGGGCAGCGGAACCGAGGATCGCATCCCTGCCCTGAAACGGACTTCTCTGAATAATAAAATGCGTCCGGCTTTTCAGCCGCACCAAAAAAGCAATCATTCCCCAATGAGCCCCGCTATCATGGCGGCGAAAATCAAATTCCGCGCTCAGACTACGCCTTGTAGACGCTGGCACAGGATCGGGCGCGGAGCCATGAAAACAGCGGGCGGGGCGATGCCGCAGTCAAATCTCTATTAATATACACTTAAAATTGTAACGAACCGCGAGGCGGCTCGTTAACATTTATTCGATGCCTAGAGACGGGAAATTACCGAAGGGTCGCCGTCCGGGTTCTGCTGCGCAAGCGCCCGGTCGATGATGGCGGGCACGATGTCCTTGACCTCATCGATGACCAGCGGGTTCAGAAGATGGGCGCGATGGATGAAACCCTGATCGCGCATATGCTGCACAAGTTCCAGCATCGGGTTCCAGAAGCCGTTGATATTGGCGAAGACAATCGGCTTGGCGTGACGACCGAGCTGCGCCCAGGTCATGATTTCGACGATCTCTTCCAGCGTGCCGACGCCCCCCGGCAGCGTTACGAAAGCATCCGAGCGCTCAAACATCATATGTTTGCGCTCATGCATGTCCTTGGTGACGATAAGCTCGTTCAATTGTCCGAGAGAATGGCGTGTAGCCTCCATATCGACCAGAAATTCCGGTATGATACCCGTTACTTCGCCGCCGTTGGAAAGAACGCCGCTGGCGACCGCGCCCATGATGCCCTTGGTGCCACCGCCATAGACCAGGCGAATGCCGTTTTCGGCAATGGATTTCCCAAGCGCGCGGCCTGCTTCCATGTGAGCCGGGTCACGTCCGGGCTGGGAGCCGCAATAAACGCAGATGGATCGAATCGCTGTATTTTTGTCCGTCATGATGGGAAGGAACTATGCCGGATGCGACACGTCAAGAAAATTTGGGAAATCCCTTGCAAATATGGCCTTTTACGGCCACGCCGCTTGTCTGGGGCAAGGTAAGACGCTAGCAATCTGAACTCGTGTAAAAAGCTTACAATACCCGGAGATTCCAGGATGAAAAACAATAAAGCCGGTTTGCTGGCACTGATCGTGCTGGGCATCGCGTCCCTGCTCATGATCTTTTTCGTCCTGCCTAGAATTTCCAATGACGGCAAACCCATCGGCGATGCCATCAACGAAGCGGGCAACGCGGTGAAGAACAGCGTAGAAATGGGCAGTGACAAGGCGGGCGACATCCTGTCCGACGCCGCTCAGGAGACCGCCAATATCGCCGACAAGGTCGGGCGCCTCGCGGCTTCCGCAACCCAGTCGATCAAGGATCTGACCACGCTTTTCGCCGATAGCAAGGTTCCGTCCGACGCCGACTTTGCGGCAGCACGCAAGAAGGTCGAGGCATCGCTCAAGGAACTGACCAATATCGAAATTCCCGAGACGCTGGATGAAACGACGTCGCGCCTCATCACCACGGCGCGCACTGCGGCCGAACGCACCACCGCTTTCCTGCGCGGTCTGCCGGATAGTGCAGCGGCGGCGGCAGCACAGGTTCGCCGTCTGGCGGGCGTCTTCACCGGCACCGACGATGGTGCTGCACAGCAGACCCAACCCGCCGCTCCTGCCGCCGATGCAGCGCAGTCCACATCGGGCGCACCGACCTTTGACGTGCTTCGCGTCGAGCCCGATGGTTCGGCTGTGGTCGCAGGCAAGGCACAGCCCGGCTCCAAGCTTGAAATTCTCAGCAACGGCAAGGTGATCGCGCAGACGACCATCGACGGATCAGGCGATTTCGCCGCCATTTTTGACAATCCCCTGCCACCGGGCGACCATGAGCTGGTGCTGCGCTCGACCGACGCCAGCGGCAAGGCAACGCAATCCGAAGAAGTCGCAACCGTTTCCGTGCCCAACGGCAAGGCGGGCGAACTCTTGGCAATGGTGTCCAAGCCCGGTGAAGCAAGCCGCGTGCTGGCAATGCCGGAGGCGGCACCTTCAGCACTCCAGCCCCCGCAAGCCGCGCAACCGGGCCAGTCGGCAACAGCTGCCGCCACCACGACGCCCGCGCCTGCCGCTGGTACCCCGGCTCCGTCCGCTGCCGCCGCTCCGTTGACTTCGACCGTTCAGGTAACCGCCGTCGAATTCGAAGGCTCGAAGATTTTCGTTGCGGGTTCCGCGCCTGCCGCTTCGAGCGTGCGCGCGCTGGTCGACGACAAGGAAATCGGCAAAAGCACCACGGAGGCCTCCGGCCATTTCGTCATCGAGGGCAATGTCGATCTTTCCGTCGGCAGCCATATCATCACTGTCGAAGAGCTGAATGCCGATGGCACGGTGAAGGTGCGCGTACGCGTTCCTTTCGAGCGCCCGCAGACCGACCAGGCAACCGTCGCCATGCAGGCACCGTCCGCAACGCCATCCGCCGCCACGACGACCGCGCCCTCTGAAAACCAGAGCACGGCAAGCGACCGCGCTGCATTCGAAAAGCTGCGCACGGATGTCGCCAAGGCCTTCGGCATTCTGTCCAATCTCTACAAGGATCAGGCCACACCGGCGCTCGACCAGGCCATTGCCGGCCGCTCCGCCGTGGTGATCGGCCTCAAGTCGCTCTCCGAGTTCCGCACCGCCGCAGGCACCGAGCCGTCCTTTACCGCCTTTGCCGGCGATATCGCCGCCAAGGCACGTCAGCTGCTGACATCGGTAGAGGCATGGCCGAACGACGTTGCCGGGATCGGCAAGGGCATCGCCACGCTGGCAAGCCGCCTTGCCGACCTCCACATCATCGCGCCGCCCGCACCTGCACCGCAGGCGCCCGCCGGTCCGCAGACCTTCGAGCAGCCGCCGCTTGCCGAAAGCCAGAACAGCGTCATCATCCGCCGCGGCGATACGCTGTGGCAGATTTCCCGCCGCGTTTACGGACAGGGCGTGCGTTACACCACGATCTACCTCGCCAACGAGGATCAGATCAAAAATCCTGACCTGATCGAGCCCGGCCAGATTTTCGGTGTGCCGGAGAAGGCACTGCCGAATGCGGAAGAACTTCATCGCAAGCGTCTGAAGAGCGGTTCCTGATCGTTCAAGACATTGCGGTGACCCCGCAACAACCCTACCTGTGACAAGCACGGCGGCATTCCAGAGCCGCCGCCCTGCTGTCGGCTTCCGGCAGTGCCCGGAGCAAATGATGGCCACCAAGAAAAAAACCATTTCGGCGGATTCCAGCAATCCCACGCAGACCCTCATCAACCTCTGGCCCTACATGTGGCCGGAAGGCCGCCTTGACCTGAAAATGCGGGTGATCTGGGCGACGGCGTTTCTCGTTTTCGCCAAGCTGGTGCTGATCCTCGTTCCCTATTTCTTCAAATGGGCAACGGATGCGCTGAACGGCAAGCTGGACATGGTCGGGCTGGTTCCGGCCTTCCTGCTCGGTGCTGTCGCGCTTGTCATCGCCTATAATCTGACGCGGCTGATACAGGTCGGGCTCAACCAGCTGCGCGATTCGCTGTTTGCCAGCGTCGGCCAGCATGCCGTGCGCCAGCTCGCCTATAGAACCTTTGTGCACATGCACCGGCTTTCCCTGCGTTTCCATCTGGAGCGCAAGACAGGCGGGCTTTCACGGGTTATCGAGCGTGGGACCAAGGGCATCGAAACCATTGTCCGCTTCACCATTCTCAACACCGCACCGACCTTCATCGAATTCCTGCTGACGGCGATCATTTTCTGGACCTCCTACGGCTTTTCCTATGTGCTGGTCACGGTTGTCACCGTCTGGGCCTATATCTGGTTCACCGTGCGGGCCAGCAACTGGCGCATCTCCATTCGCCGCGCCATGAACGACAGCGATACCGACGCCAACACCAAGGCGATCGATTCACTGTTGAACTTCGAAACCGTCAAATATTTCGGCAATGAGGAGATGGAGGCGAAGCGCTTTGACGTCGCCATGGAGCGTTACGAAAAATCGGCGATCTCGATCTGGACGTCGCTCGGCTGGCTGAACTTCGGCCAGGGCGTGATCTTCGGCATCGGCTCCACTGTCATGATGGTGATGTCGGCGATGGCCGTGCAGCGCGGCGAGCAGACCATCGGCGATTTCGTGTTCATCAACGCGCTTCTGCTGCAGCTTTCGGTACCGCTGAACTTCATCGGTTTCGTCTATCGTGAAATTCGCCAGGGATTGACCGACATCGAACAGATGTTCGAACTTCTCGAGGTCGAGGCCGAGGTTACCGACAGGGCGGATGCGAAGCCGCTTGTGGCCGGACCGGGTGCCATTTCCTTCCGCGACGTGCATTTCGCCTACGATCCGGAAAGACCGATCCTGAAGGGCATTTCCTTCGATGTGCCTGCGGGCAAGACGGTGGCGATCGTCGGTCCTTCGGGTGCCGGAAAATCGACGATCTCGCGGTTGCTTTATCGCTTCTACGATATTCAGGAAGGCGCCGTCACCATCGACGGGCAGGACATTCGCCACGTGACGCAAAAGAGCCTGCGCTCGATGATCGGCATGGTGCCGCAGGATACCGTGCTGTTCAACGATACGCTCGCCTACAACATCCGTTACGGACGCCCTTCGGCAACGACCGAGGAGGTCACGGCAGCGGCGGATGCGGCCCAGATCAGCGCTTTCATCGGCAAACTGCCGGAGGGTTACGCCACCATGGTTGGCGAACGGGGCTTGAAACTTTCCGGCGGCGAAAAGCAGCGCGTGGCGATTGCGCGAACCATTCTGAAAGCGCCGCCGATCCTCATTCTCGATGAAGCGACCTCTGCGCTGGACACCCACACGGAACAGGAAATCCAGAGCGCGCTTGATATCGTTTCGAAAAACCGCACGACGCTGGTCATCGCCCACCGCCTCTCCACCGTCATCAGCGCTGATGAAATCATCGTGCTGAAGGAAGGTTTGATCGCCGAGCGCGGAACCCACGCCTCGCTGATGGCACAGAACGGGCTTTATGCCTCGATGTGGAGCCGCCAGCGCGAAGCCATCCGGGCAGAGGAAATGCTGCGCCATGTTCGCGAAACCGACGATCTTGGCGTTGTTGACCGCGGCGAACCCGCGCATTGACGGGCATAAACCCCTGACAACAGGGCGGCACACCAACCGGACCATTGCCGGGCGGGGAGTTTGGCTGTAACCAGCTAAGCGAACTTTGTCGCATGCCCGTATGGATGATGTCGTATCACGACCATATAAAGACGCGGCAGGCGGAAACCGGAGCAAGGAAACTTATGAATCTGTTCGACACCATTCGCAACACCATCGTACCGATCCACAAGGAAGGCTACGTCTTCGTGGCCGCCTTCTTCGTGGCATCGCTGGTGCTCGGCTGGATATCCGAACCGCTGTTCTGGGTCGGTCTGGTGCTGACGGCCTGGTGCGCCTACTTCTTCCGCGACCCCGAGCGCGTGACGCCGCAGGATGACGACCTGATCATCAGCCCTGCCGATGGCAAGGTGTCCGCCATCCAGACCGTCGTTCCGCCGCTGGAGCTGGAACTCGGCAAGGAGCCGATGGTGCGCATTTCGGTGTTCATGAACGTGTTCAACTGCCATGTGAACCGCGCGCCCGTGCGCGGCCGCATCGTCAATGTCGCCTACCGCCCCGGCCTCTTCCTCAATGCGGAAGTGGACAAGGCCTCCGAAGACAATGAGCGCAACGGCCTCGTCATCGAGACAGCGCATGGCAAGGTTGGCGTGGTGCAGATTGCCGGCATGGTCGCCCGCCGTATCGTCTGCTGGGTCAAGCCGAATGAACCAGTTGATGCCGGCGAGCGTTTCGGTCTTATCCGTTTCGGTTCGCGCCTCGATATCTTCCTTCCCGAAGGTTTTCAGCCGCGCGTTTCGGTGGGCCAGACGGCAATTGCCGGCGAAACGGTTCTGGCCGAGTTCGGCTCCGCCAAGGGTCCGGTCCTTAGCCGTCGCGGCTGACGAAAACAGGAAGGGCATGCGCCATGGAAACGCCGATCTCGGAGCCGCAACAGAACGGAAAACATGAGGGCCGCAACGACAGCGGCCGTGGGCCGCGCCTGAGGGAAATTCCCTTTCGCCTCGTGATACCCAACCTCATCACCGTGCTGGCCATCTGCGCGGGCCTGAGCGGCGTGCGCCTCGCCATTGAAGGCCGGTTCGAGCTGGCCGTGGGCATGGTGCTGCTTGCCGCCTTCCTCGACGGCATCGACGGGCGCATCGCCCGGATGATGAAGGCGACATCCAAATTCGGCGAACAGATGGATAGTCTGGCCGACAT
This sequence comes from Agrobacterium sp. A3-95, assembly GCF_053521785.1. NCBI lineage: Bacteria > Pseudomonadati > Pseudomonadota > Alphaproteobacteria > Hyphomicrobiales > Rhizobiaceae > Agrobacterium > Agrobacterium sp. A3-95. The sequence continues at coordinate 155,563 of NZ_JBNWDR010000001.1, forward strand.
CGTCAATTTCGGCGTCGCCCCTGCCCTCGTCGTCTATATCTATATGCTCGATCAGGCGCGTTCGATAGGCTGGATCGCCGCCCTCATCTACGTGATTGCCGCAGGCCTTCGTCTGGCGCGCTTCAACGTCATGATCGAGCGCCCGGTGAAGGCGCCGTGGCAGAACGAATTTTTCGTGGGCGTTCCGGCGCCGATGGGCGCCATGCTGGTGCTTCTGCCTGTTTATCTCGGCTTCCTTGGTGTCGAGCCAGGCAAGCCCTTCGCCTATATCGCCGCCGCCTACACCGTGTTGATCGGTTATCTTCTCATCAGCCGCCTGCCGGTCTGGTCGGGGAAGTCAGGTACCAGCCGCATTCGCCGCGATCTGGTGCTGCCGATGATCCTCGTCGTCGTGCTTTACGTCGCGATGCTGATGAGCTTCACCTGGGAGGTACTGGTTCTGACGGTTGCTGCCTATCTCGTGTTCATCCCCATCAGCGCCCGCCTCTGGCACCGCCGTTATGGCACGCTGACGATTGAGGAGGACGCGCATGACGACGCCAATGGCGGCAACGGCCTTGATCGCGGTATTTGAAACCGCAGGTATTATTTTTCTCCCACGAACCGTCGTTTGATGTGACACAAAATGTCGCAGCCCGAAAAGCGGGCTTCGCTTTCTTTCGCCTCGAATCCGTCAAGATTACCCACGAAAGAAGTAGCTCACACGCATCGAAACGGCGATTGACGTGAATTGTGGAGAAAGAGAAATGACGAACGAGACGAAGGCACAGCCGCAGGCGAAGCCCGACCTCAACAGCCACTACCGACCGCTCGGACTGAAGGCCGTTGCGGCCGCAGCCCTGATGCTGAAGCGCAAGCCCGCCGCCAAAACCGCTTGAAACCATTCGCTTTTCTTGAAAGCACAGCATCCAAGGCCTCGCAGACTTTGCGATGGTAACGGTCAATCCGAAAAAAACACCCGGTTAAATGTGCGGCGCTAATATTAGCGCCGTCTCCGTTTGTACGGCCCCCATCAAGAACCGCGTAACCGGCCTGTTTTATAAAACTTCCCGATCTGTAACGAAGCTGCAACCAAAACGAAGTAAAGTATTCGACTTCCACGGGACGACTGTACGGATAGTCTCGCATCGACTACTGAGCATCAAAAAAATTTCTACTTTAGCGATTCTTCCTGCTACAGCGAACAAGGCCGATTTTCGATGCCGTTGACAGGCGGTATCGGACCAATTCGGACGTTGCGGGAAAACCAACGAAGACGGGCCATGGGGGGCTTCATACGGCATGCAGGATAAAATCCTTCTGATTGAAGATTCCGTCGCTCTTTCCATGCTGCTGAAGTCGCGGCTTTCGGAGGAAACGGCAGCCGAAGTGATCCATTGTGACAGCATGGCGCAGGCCGATATCCTGCTGCGCGCCCATGATTTCACGCTGGCACTCACCGGTCTCAATCTGCCCGATGCGCCGAAGGGTGAAATTCTCGCACTTCTTGCCGACCACAAGGTGCCGGCGATCGTCTTCACCGCCACGGTGGATGAGGAGGCGCGCAAGCGCTACGCCGAAAAGAAAATAATCGACTACATCGTCAAGGATGGCCATCGCACCGTTGATGCCGTGGTGAAAACGGTCGACCGGATTTTGACCAACAGACTGTTTTCCGTGCTGGTAGTGGATGACGTGCGGACGGCGCGTTCCGGCCTCGTGGAAATCCTCGAACGGCAGAATTTCAGGGTCAGCGAAGCCCATTCTGGCAAGCAGGCGCTGGAAATCCTGTCGCAGGACCCATCGATTCAGCTCGTCATCACCGATTACCATATGCCTGACATGGACGGCTACGAGCTGACGCGCCGCATCCGCGACAGCCGTTCCTCGGAAGACCTGCGGGTCATCGGCATCTCGTCCTCCACGGACCGGCTGCTTTCGGCAAGCTTCCTCAAGGCCGGAGCATCGGATTTCGTCTACCGTCCCTTCGTGCCGGAAGAATTGCAGTGCCGCATCGACAACAATATCGAAACGCTGAAACAGCTGAAACGGCTGCGTGAACTGGCAGAGCGGGATCATCTGACCGGATTGCCGAACCGCCGCTCCTTCTTCGAGCGTACGCGGGCGCTGATGGACGTCATCAACGACAATGACGAGAACGGCGCAGTCGCCATTCTCGACATCGACCATTTCAAGAAGATCAACGACACGCTGGGGCATGATGCCGGCGACAGGGCGCTGAAGAAGCTTGCCGAACTGCTGCACGACATGTGCCATGAGCAGCGCCACATTCCCGCGCGCCTTGGCGGCGAGGAATTCGCCGTGTTCCTGCGTGGGCTCAATGCGCATGCCGCCTATCAATTCTGCGAAGAGCTGCGCGGCGCCGTCGAAAAGAACGGCCGCCAGCTGAGCGGCAGCAGCCTGGCGCTGACGATTTCGCTCGGCGTCGTGGAAATCGAAAAGGGCGAACCCTTCGACAATCAGCTCAATGCCGCAGACCAGCTGCTCTACCTCGCCAAGGCGAACGGCCGCAACCGCGTCTATTCCGACATCATGATCCAGGAAGGCCTGCAGAAAATCGGGCGGAACGGGTAAGACGGGCGCAGGATGGGCAACTGTGGAGTGACCGTATCGATCCGCGATGACCAGCCTCGAATGCCAGCAAGCACATCAGAACAATGACATCTGGCCATCATCCTTAGGTAGCCTGATTTTCGCGAGCGGCGCGCTTTCCGGCACCGGCTCGATAAGGTCAGCGCCGACATTGGCGACCTTGTTGACCTTGTCCGATACCGGGATCATCTCGAAAAAATCATCCTGAACCGGGCGCATCAGGTCGGCCACCTCGCGCGGTTCCTGCGTCTTGCAATCCAGCCAGCGGCTGAAATCCTCCGGCGCGATTACCACCGGCATACGGTCGTGAATGCGGCGGATCGCGGCGTTGGCAGCAGTGGTTAGGATGGCGCCGGTATCGACCTCGGACCCGTCAGCGGAAGACCACGTCTCCATGAGGCCGGCAAAGGCGACGATGCCGCCGTTCTTCGGGCGGATGAAATAGGGCTGCGGCTTGCCGCCCTCCTCCTTCGGCGCGCGGCGCCATTCGTAAAAGCCGGTGGCAGGCACCAGCACGCGGCGATGGCGCATGGCGGCGCGAAAGGATGCCTTGCCGATGGCCGTTTCCGAACGCGCATTGATGAGCAGGGGAAAATCCTTCGGGTCCTTGACCCAGCCGGGCAGAAAACCCCAGCGCACCAGCATCGCCCGACGGTTGGGCAGGTTACTGCCGCGCTCCTGCCGTTCACCCTCCAGCACGATCAGGATCGGCTGTGTGGGCGCGATGTTGAAACGGGCGGGAAAATCTTCAAGGCCGATCAGGTCAAGATAATCGGCAATCTCTTCCGGTGTCGCTTTGAGCACGAAACGTCCGCACATTGTCTGCTCCTCAGGCCCGGGGACCGAATAAAATGATAGCCGTGCCCGCGAGGCAGACCGCACCGCCAGCGATATCCCATCTATCCGGTACTTGCCCCTCAACACCCCAGAGCCAGAGAAGCGATGCGGCAATGTAAATCCCGCCATAGGCGGCATAGGCCCTGCCCGCGGTCTCGGTCGGCACCAGCGTCAAAGCCCAGGCGAAAGCGGCGAGCGCCAGCATTCCTGGAAGCAATATCCAGCCTGTCTTGCCAAGCTTCAGCCACGCCCAGAAGGAAAAGCAACCGGCGATTTCCGCAACAGCCGCCAGGGCATAAATAAGATAGACCTTCATTCCACCGTCTTCTGCGTGCACAATCGATGCGATTCCCGAATATACCATCGGTATTCCCGGACCAATATAGACAGGCCCAAGACGGCTGAAACAAGCGAAACCATTCATGACCCTTCGTATCAAGCCCCGCCCCGCCTCCTCCGCCATCGTCCGGAATGGAGATCGGCTGCTGCTCGTGCGCCGTATAAATCCGCCGTCGAAAGACATGTTCGCCTTTCCGGGCGGGCGCGGCGAAGAGGGTGAAACGCCAGCCGAGACGGCGCTGCGCGAACTTCAGGAGGAAACCGGTATCGTCGCGCGTAAACCGCAGCTGTTTGCGACCTATGACCTGCCGTCGCGCGACCCCGAAGGTGCGCTGACGAGCCACTATTTCCTCTCCGTCTTTACCGTGGAAACGGATGCGGACCCGGCGGTGACGGCGGCCGACGACGCGGCGGATGCAGGCTGGTTCACATTGTCGGAAATCCGCCGGTTGCCGGCACCGGAAAGCGTCGTCGAATGCGCCGAGCGGCTGCTTGCATGATTGCCAGCCAGGCAGAATCGCTATTATCTAGAGGATGTCGCGCAACACTGTGCAGCAGTTTTGCGATAACGACATGATATAGACCTAAAGCTGACGGGGCGGTCTGAAAGACCGCGATGGCTTTAGGACCAATCCGCCCGCCGGGTGTTCACGAGTATGTGTGGGGCAGAATAAAATTTTGATACGGCCAACCATTTTCCTGTCTTTTTTCCTGACCATGCTTGTACCCGCCGGGCAAGACGGCGTCGCTCATGCGCAGCCTTCGAAGGCTGCTTCCAGTGAGGTTCGCCCGCCGGAAGCACAACCGCCCAAACCCGCTCCCTATGACGACAGGCTGGCACGGCTGTCGGAGATATTGGGGGCGGTGCAATATCTGAGAACCCTGTGCCCTTCCTCCGGTCCGGAGGACTGGCGCAAATCGATGAGCGATCTTCTGGCGGCCGATACGGCCAACGAACCTGAAAGGCGCCAGCGCATGACGGCTGCATTCAACCGTGGATATCGTTCCTTTGCGGCCATCCACAGCAGTTGCACACGCGCCGCCGTCATGGCAGAAGAGGGCTACCGTAACGAAGGGGCAACACTCGCCCAGGAAATTGCGTCCAGGTTCGGAAATTAGCGGATTGTTAACCTCTTTTCGCCGCAGCCCGTGCCGTTTTGATAAAAGGCTGCTAGTGTTGTTAACAGGGTGGTAAGGACTTGCCCGCCCTGTCGAGGATGAAAAATGCAGACGAGCCGTAACGAAATCGACGACATGATCGTGCATGAAAAGATGCAGGTCGCTCTGGAACACCAGAACGAGGCATGGGCTGACGGCATGGCCGACGGCATCGAGCCGGAGATCATCGCCGATGCCGCAATCGCTCTGGCCATGCGCGAAACCATCCGTATGCACGGCGAAGCCGGTGCTGAAGCAATGCTGGAATCGCTGCGCCAGCGCATGCTTGAAGGCGAATTTTCCCCGCAGCGCGTGATACAGTAAAGTCGGGGTCTGTCATGTCTTGCCTGAGCAAGGGGCTTTTGCGCTCTTCCGCCATGCTGTCCATCTTGGCTGCCTTGACCGCCGGGTCCATTGGCTTGCCCAGCCGCGCCTTTGCGCTTTCCGAGCTGAAACCCGCACAAAATACCGAAGGCGAGCCGCAAGCCCAAAGTGGCGAACAGCCGCAACGGCCCCAGGCTCCTGAGCCCGACGAGATCGAAGGTGATTCGGACGGCATTCCCCTGCCCGACCCTCTGGTCGACCGTTCCGCCGGTCAATCGACCCAGCAACCGGCCAAGCCGGGCAACACGCCGGAAATGTCGGTCGTTATCGAGCATGATATTTCAAAGGCGCCGGAAGCTGTGCGCAAGCTTCGCCAGCAGATCATCGACGCCGCCTCTTCGGGCGATATCGAAAAACTGCGGCCTTTCATCGCCGCCAGCGACAAGCAGTTCCGTATCGACGGCAATGACAGCGACGACCCGATCGCAGCGCTGAAAAGCTACTCTGGCGACCCCGACGGTCTGGAAGTGCTGGCGATCATCATCGATCTGCTTTCCACGGGCTATGCCCATGTCGACGCCGGCACCCCGGATGAAGCCTATGTTTTCCCCTATTTCTCCGGAAAGCCGCTCAATACGCTGACCGCGCCGGAAAAGGTCGAGCTGCTGCGCATCATCACGGCGGGCGATCTGGCTGATATGCAGGAATACGGTAATTACAGCTTTTACCGCATCGGCATTTCGCCCGATGGCAAGTGGAAGTTCTTCACCGCCGGCGATTGATCGCGCGGCGGTGCTTGCCGTTCTTTTGCAAAAATCCTAACTGTGCGGCATGAGCAATTCAGCAGAAGCGCGTCGCGGTTCTGCAAATGGAACTGCGCGAAAACAAAAAGAGAGCATTTCTTCAGATTGCCTCGGGCAGCCCACAGCAACCCTGGCCGGAAATGCTTTCGATGAACCGAACGGTGATGCCATGCCTTCCGCCTTTCTTGCCGACCGCCGCCTGATCAGAGTTTCCGGCACGGGTGCCGAAGAGTTTCTGAACAATCTGATCACGGCCGATGTTGAAAACCTGCAGCAAGGCGAGGCGCGCGCCTCGGCACTTCTGACGCCGCAGGGCAAGATCCTGTTCGATTTCCTGATCGCGCGCGATGGGCCGGATTATCTGATCGAATCGGGCGCTGCCGAACAGGATGCGCTGCTGCGCCGCCTGACCATGTACAAGCTGCGCGCGCCCGTCGATCTCAAGGCCGAACCGATAGAAGGCGTCAGCGTTTTCTGGAGCGACAGCGTGCCGGAGGCGGGCGCGAAGGACGGCCGTTTCGCCAAGGCCGGCATCAATCTGTTCCGCGTGCCGGGTGCTTCAGCCTCTGGCGACATAACGGCATATGATGCCCTGCGCATTGAGCACGGAATTGCCGAATCCGGCCGGGATTACGCGTTGCAGGATGCTTTTCCGCATGATGTGCTGATGGATGTAAATGACGGCGTCTCGTTCAAAAAGGGTTGCTTCGTCGGTCAGGAAGTCGTCTCGCGCATGAAACATCGCGGCACAGCAAGACGGCGGGTCGTCACCGTTTCGGCTGAAAGCGCGCTTCCCGCAACCGGAACCGAAATCACCGCCAATGGAAAACCGGTCGGGGCGCTTGGAACCGTTTGCGGCAACACGGGACTTGCCATCGTGCGGACAGACCGCGTTGCCGATGCGCTCGCCTCCGCCACGCCGCTCACTGCCGAGAATGTTCCCGTGACTGTGGCCTTGCCGGCCTGGAGCGGCATCTCCTTCCCCGTCGTCGATCCTGCGGTACAGGCGGAGGAATAGGCGTGGCGCCCGCTAAAAGTCCGCGCGCCTGGCAGCGCATGCTTTCTGGACGGCGGCTCGACCTGCTCGACCCCTCACCGCTCGACGTAGAAATCGCCGATATCGCCCATGGTCTTGCCCGCGTCGCCCGCTGGAACGGCCAGACGCGCGGCGATCACGCCTTCTCCGTCGCCCAGCATAGCCTCATCGTCGAAAACATTTTCTGCCGCATATGTGCGAATGCGACGCCCGACGATATGCAGATGGCGCTTTTGCACGACGCCCCGGAATATGTCATCGGCGACATGATCTCGCCGTTCAAATCCGTGGTTGGCGGCGGTTATAAAACCGTGGAGAAAAGGCTGGAAGCGGCCGTGCATCTGCGCTTTGGCCTGCCGCCGCATGCCTCGGGCGAGCTAAAGGACCGTATCAAGAAGGCAGATACGGTTGCCGCCTTTTTCGAGGCGACGGAGCTTGCCGGTTTTTCCATTGCCGAGGCACAAAAATTCTTCGGCCTGCCGCGCGGCATCACCCGCGATATGTTCGACATTATCCCGCTTCCCTCGACCGAGGCGCAGAAGCGGTTCATTGAACGCTTCGAGGCGATCGAGGCGATGCGCGTGGTCAAAACCGGCAACGCGGCTGGAGGGGTTAAATGACTTCCATCGTCGTATCGCCGCTGTCGCGGATCGCGGAAATGGCCGTGAAGCACAAAGCCCGTGAAATGGTGACGCTGATAGCAAAGGAGCAGACCTTTCACCGCCCGGCGGTGATCTCAGCCGAAAGGCACCTGACCCTTGCGATGAACGACATCAGCTTCAAGGGCACCGGCGATCTCATCGCGCCTGACGATGCGCATGTGCTGCGGCTGATCGATTTCGCCCGCGAATGGGACCAGTCCGCACCGCTTCTCATCCATTGCTGGATGGGCGTGTCGCGCTCTCCTGCCGCAGCCGTCATTGCAGCACTCAGCCTTTATCCGGATCAGGACGAGATGGCGCTTGCGCTCAGCCTGCGCACCGCCTCACCTTACGCCACCCCCAATGCCCGCATCATCGCAATCGGGGACCGGTTGCTTGGGCGGGATGGCAGGCTGGTGGCGGCAATCAAGACGATCGGCAGGGGCGCGGATACGGACGGCAACGTACCCTTCGTGCTGCCTCTCTCCAACTGACGGCTCCGTTTTTGGCGGAACCCCTGCGGCATCCAGTCGTTACCAAAGCAGAACAGCAATAAGAATCACGGGATAATTCATGGAACAACAGGCAACGGATATCATCGTCGCATCGCAGGCAGCGGTACGGCAGGCGAGCACGCTGGCGGTGCAATATTCCTTTTCGATCATCGGTGCGCTGCTGCTTCTGATCATCGGCTGGCTGGCCGCGACTTTCCTGCAGCGCTGGGCTTTTCAGGGCCTGTCCCGCATCCGCGGCTTCGATGCGACGCTTGCCGGTTTCTTCGCGGGTGCCATCCGTTACGTGGTGCTTATTCTGGTGCTGGTCATGGTGCTTGGCCAGTTTGGCGTACAGACGGCCTCCATTCTTGCGGCACTCGGCGCTGCCGGCCTCGCCATCGGCCTGGCGCTTCAGGGCACATTGCAGAACATCGCCGCCGGCATCATGCTTCTGGTGCTGCGTCCCTTCCGGGTTGGCGAATATATCGAGACTGGCGCCGTGAGCGGCACGGTGATCGAAATCGGCCTATTTGCGACCGAGCTTAAAACCAGCGATGGGCTTTACCGCCTTGCGCCAAATTCTACCCTGTGGAACGTGCCGATCACCAATTACAGCCGCTTTCCCTCACGCCGCCACGAATTGAGCCTGACGGTTAAGAGCGACGAGGATCTGGCTGCGGCACAGGACATGCTGATGCGTGTGGTGCGCTCGGAAAGCCGGGTACTGCTGGACCCCGCCCCCGTTACCTTCGTCGATTCGGTCAGCGCCGACAGCGCCACCGTGAAATTGCGCTACTGGGCGCGTAGCGACAATTACTTCGCAACCACGCGTGACGTGACGAAGGCAATGAAGCTCGCTTTCGATGAGCGCAAGGCGGAATTAACCGCACAAACCGCGTGAATTGAGAGCGTCCCAGCCGCTCCCTTCTCCATACAACTTTTTCCCATATGAAAGCCGGCCCTGAGCCGGCTTTCACCATTTTTCGCGCAAGGGTGGCGGCAGGCGCTCTTGCGTCTGGCGAAGGACGTGTTTATACGACCTATGCGTAATGTTATTACATAACTTACCCTTCGATTTATAACCACATAAGGGCCAGAAGAATGCAAAAAACCATCACCCGCGTCACCGGCGCGCTTGCAATCGGTTCCATGCTGCTGATGACAGCCCCGGCACTGGCGGCCGGAAAAGACAAGACGTCCACCGCGCATAGTCACAGCCACGATCACAGCCATGGCCAGACCGAAGCCGAGAAACAGATCTACAAGGGTTACTTCGAGGATGCGCAGGTGAAGCCACGCATGCTTTCAGACTGGGAAGGTGACTGGCAGTCAGTCTATCCCTATCTGCTGAACGGTTCTCTCGATGGGATCATGGCGGAGAAGGCAGCCCACGGCGACAAGACAGCAGCCGAATATCGTGCCTATTACGAAATTGGCTACAAAACGGATGTCAATCGCATCACCATCAAGGGCGACAACGTGGCGTTTTATAAGGAAGGCAAACCAACGCAAGGCACTTATGTCAGCGACGGCCAGGAAATCCTGACCTACAAGAAGGGTAATCGCGGCGTGCGGTACATCTTCAAAAAGACCGGCGGCGATGCGGATGCACCGCAATTCATTCAGTTCAGCGATCACACCATCGCGCCTAAAAAAGCCGGCCATTACCACCTCTACTGGGGCAATGACCGCAAGGCACTTCTGGACGAGGTGACCAATTGGCCAACCTATTATCCGTTCCAGATGGATGGCCCTGAGATCGTCGAGGAAATGGCGGCGCATTAAGATCGCACTCTTCCTGGTTTTCCGCAGCCTGTGGTCAAACCTTGAATTGTCACGATTTCGCCTTCCCCCCAGTGGGGAGAAGGCAACCAATGCGAGTTGATACGGCTCTTTCCCCGCTCACTGCCCCATGGTCGAGCGATGCGCCCAACCTGTCATGCGCTTTTCGAGCCAGGCCATGATCGCATACATGACGATACCTTCCACGGCGAGCATCAACAGACCGGCAAAGACCAGTGGGACGTTGAACTGGCTTTGCGCCGAACTCATCATATTACCGAGGCCATAATTGGAGGCGACGGTTTCCGATACGACCGAGCCGACGAAGGCGAGCGTGATGGCGATTTTCAGCGAGCCGAAGAAGTAAGGCATGGAGCGCGGAATGCCGACCTTCAGCATGATATCCATCTTCCTGGCGCCAAGTGCGCGCAGCACGTCCTCAGTTTCCGGCTCGATGGTGGCCAAACCGGTCGCGACGTTGACGACGATGGGGAAGAAGGAAATCAGGAACGCAGTCAGAACCGCAGGAACAGTGCCGATGCCGAACCAGATGACGAGGATCGGCACCAGCGCCACTTTGGGGATGGCGTTAAAACCGATCATCAGCGGATAAAGTCCGGCATAGATGGTTTTCGACCAGCCGATAAAGAGGCCGATGGCGAGACCCGCCGCGACGGCGATCGCAAAACCGAGCGTGGTGGTATAGAGCGTCTGCAGTGAGTTCTTCCAGATCGGCGACCAATATTGCACGATGGCCTGCCCCACACGCACGGGAGATGGCAGAATGGTTGGCGGCATTTTCAGCGCGTAGACCAGCAATTCCCACATTGCAAACAGCGCCAGCGTATAGAGCCAGGGGGCGGCCTTCACCCAGTTGACCCGGGCGATCAGCGGTTTCGACGGCGCGGTTGCCATGCTGCTTTCCACAAACGCACTCATGCCGCCACCCTCGCCTGCGCTATCTCGCCATGCAGTTCCTGCACCATGTCGTTGAAACCCTTGTCATACATGATATCCAGCTGGCGCGGCCGCGCAAAAGGCACGCGGTGCTCCGCCAGAACGCGGCCCGGCCTTGCACTCATCACGAAAATCTTGTCGGCGAGAAAGGTCGCTTCGCGCAGGTCATGCGTCACCAGAATGATGGTAACCCGCTGCGCCGTATGCAGATCGCGGATGACACACCACAGTTCCTCACGGGTAAAGGCGTCGAGCGCGCCGAAGGGCTCATCCAGCATGAGAAGGTCCGGCTCGTGGATCAATGCGCGGCAGAGATTGGCGCGTTGCTGCATGCCGCCGGAAAGCTGCCAGGGGAATTTCGAGCCGAAGCCTTTGAGGCCGACGATTTCCAGCAGGCGTTCGGCTTTGGCGACATATTCGGCCTTATGCGCGCGCAGACGCCGGCGGTGTTTCTCGACGATCTCCAGCGGCAGCAGGATATTTTCGAGCGTCGTGCGCCAGGGCAGCATCGTCGGGTTCTGAAACGCCATGCCGACAATGGAAACCGGTTCCGTGACCTGCCGCCCGGCCACGATGACATTGCCCTTTTGCGGAATGTGCAGCCCCGTTACCAGCTTCATCAGGGTCGACTTGCCGCAGCCCGACGGGCCGACGACAGCAGCGAATTCCCCCTTGTCGACCGTCAGGTTGAGGCCGGATACAGCCAGCGTTCCGGCCGCCCCGCCGTAACGCATGTCGACATTGTCTATTTCCACGAGATGTGACATCGCAGTCCCCTTTTCAGCCCCCCATGCTATTTAAAAATTGCAAACCGCCCGGACCGGCAAGCGATCCGGGCGGTCGCCGTGACATCAATCAGGGAAGCATGCGCTCTTCCTTGGGCGGCAGGTAAGCCGCGTCGAAGACCTGCTCTGCCTTGACGTTGCCTTTCAGACCCATGGAAACTTTCAGGGTCTCGAGGGAGGCAGCAAGCCGGGCCGGATCGACGCCGCCCATGCCATTTTCCACCACATAGGGCGTCTTGATGTTCATGCTGTTGGCCATGTTGAGGCGTTCCAGCTCAATCGCGCTGTCAAGCGTCTCGTTACGCTTGAGCACGGCCGCCACGCCCTCTTCAGGGGTCTTGACGGAAGCGGCGAAGCCCTTGGCCAGCGCCTTGAGGAAACCCTTGACGGCATCAGGGTTTTTCTCAGCAAAATCAGTGTTTACCAGCACGGCATTGCCATAAAGATTCAAGCCATGCTCGGCCATCAGGATGGTCGAGATATCGTCATCGGCAATGCCCTGTTTTTTCAGGTTGAGGATCACCGAAAAGGCAAAGCCGAAGACGCCATCGACATCACCCTTGGCGAGCATCGGCTCACGCACCGGAAAGCCGATCGATTCGATCTTGATTTTGCTGTCGTCCAGCCCCGCGACCTGCTTGAAGGCTGGCCATTGCGCAAAAGCGCCATCCGGCGGCGGTGCGCCGAGTTTCTTGCCTTCCAGCGACTTCGGGTCGCCAGTCACACCAAGCGACTTGCGGCCCACGACGGCAAATGTCGGGCGTTCATAGACCATGTAAACGGCCTTGACCTTCTGGCTCGGATCCTCATCGAGGAACTTGATCACCGAATTGATGTCGCCGAAACCCATCTGGTAAGCGCCGGTTGCCACGCGCGGAATGGCCTCCACCGAGCCGTTGCCGCTGTCGATCGTCACGTCGAGGCCTTCGGCCTTGAAGTATCCCTTGTCCAGCGCCAGCAGGAAACCTGCTGCAGGTCCCTCGAATTTCCAGTCGAGCGTGAATTTCACCGGCGTTTCGGCATGGGCGCTCGTTACCGGCAGCGACAGCCCGGCAGCGGCACCGACTGCAGCAATGGCCAGAGCTCTCGACAACAACCTACGCGTTAATATCATCTATTCCCCCTGATGGTTATGGTTGGATTGGTTGCATAAGACCCAATTCCAGCCATCAAGGCAAGATAAAATTGCATACAAAATAGTCGTTATTTTGTATGCTTATTTTAAAGGCATTCATGGTCAACCGGCAGGCAAAAAGCCCGATTTTTGCCCATCCCGCATGCAACGAAGCGACAGCAATATCGTTCACGCAGCGAACACAGCGTTCTCACTTGCCGGGGTTGCGGATCAGGCGCAGCGTGGGACAAATAGGGCCACAAACAGCAGGCAAAACGGCGGGGACGGCAAGATGAATTCTGCACTGGGCATACACCACATCACGATGATCACCCGGAAGGTGCAGGCGAATGTCGATTTTTACGCCGGCTTTCTGGGCTTAAGGCTTGTCAAACGCACTGCCGGTTTTGAAGATGCCATGCAGCTTCACCTGCTTTACGGCGACGGAAACGCCTCGCCCGGCTCGCTTTTGACCTTCCTCGTCTGGGAAGACGGTGGGCAGGGCCGCGTGGGTTATGGCCAGACGCTGGAAGTTTCACTGGCGATCGACCCTGCCAGCATTGGTTTCTGGCTGACGCGCGCGCTGAAATTCGGCATCCGCGCCGAGGGCCCATCCGACGAATTCGGAACCCCTGTCATCCGGTTGAAAGACCCTGACGGCCTGATCGTCAAGCTGGTCGGCACGAACGCCTTCGCCGATGCCACGCCGCATGTGACAAACGACATTCCCGCAGAAGACGCCATTCGCCGGATTTATGGCGCGACGATGCTGAGCGAGGTGCCGGAAGAAACCGTGGCGTTCCTTACAAGATATTTCGGATACAGGCAGGAAAGCCAGACAGGCGCGATCCGCCGGCTCATATCGCAAAGCGGCGACATCATCGACGTGCGCGACGCGACCGGCTTCTGGTCCAGCGCCCCGGGCACCGGCACTGTTGACCACATCGCTTTCCGCGCGAAGGATTTGGACGAGTTGAACGCGGTTCTGGCCGAGCTGAAATCGCTGAATTCCAGCACGACGAATGCCCACGACCGGAAATATTTCCACTCGCTTTATGTCCGCGAACCGGGCGGCGTGCTGATTGAAATGGCGACCGACGCTCCCGGCATGACCGTGGACGAACCGCTGGAGGCACTCGGCGAAAATTTGTTCATCCCGCCACTCTTCATGAAGGACGAAGCGGATGTGCGCGTTGCGCTGCCGCAATTTTCTATGCCGGGCGAAGAACGTATCGTCTATCGCGACCTGCCCTTCGTGCACCGCTTCTATACGCCCGAGAAGCCGGATGGCAGCACCATCATCCTGCTGCACGGTTCCGGCGGCAGTGAAACCAGCCTGATGCCGCTGGCGCACCGGGCTGCTCCGGGCGCCACGCTTCTTGGCGTTCGTGGCCGCAGCACGGAGGAAGACATCGCGCGCTGGTTCCGGCGTCTGCCCGATTTCAGCTTCGACCAGAAGGATATCGTCTCGGAAGCGGAAGCCTTTGCCGCCTTCATTGACGGCGCCATTCGGTCCTATGGTCTGGATCGCTCTAAGCTGCGCTTCATCGGCCATTCCAACGGCGCAAATTTCTATGCGGCCTTTGCGGCACTCTACCCGGAGCTTGCCGGGGATGCGCTGCTTTATCGCCCGTTGCCGATTCTCGATAGATGGCCGGAAAGTGATCTTACCGGACGCAACTTCCTGCTCGTAGCCGGAGAACGCGACAAATATCGCGACAGAGCGGCAGATGTGCAAGGCAGGCTTGTGGCCGGCGGCGCGCGGGCAGAAGTGCAAATGATCGATGACGGTCACGATCTTGGGTTTGCCGATATCGAAGCGGCACGGCACTGGCTTGCGGCGTGACATCTGACGATACTGCGTTGCCTCGTGGTTTGTTCTCCCCCGCCGGGCAGAGCCACGGCAGCGGTATAAGGGGCAAAGGCCGTGAGATTGGGCAACGTTTTCCCCTCATCCGACCCTTCGGGCCACCGTCTCCCCGGCGGGCGGAAGAAACAAACGGCAACCTCCCGCATCCCTCAACCAAGCCTTGCATAAATTCGCCAAAACGGCTTTAAAAACAGCTTAGTAATTGGAGAGTCTGTTTGGAAATCCCGTTTCTCATCCTCGCCGTCATCGCAGCCTTCATCTATACGCTGGTCGCAAGCATCCGCAATTCAAGCCGCATCAAGTCGCTGGAGCGTGAGGTTCACGGCCTGAAGCGGCTGATGGCCACAGGGGCGGCCTCTCCTCTTGCCGCACAGGCGGAGGCGGATGCAGCCGCGGAAAACCCGGATTTCAGGGCGGAAGAAGAAAACCGGGCTTTGCCGGAAGAAGAGTTCGTCGAAACGGAGTATCCGTCCGAAACCGAAATGGCCGCGGCCATGGCGCCGGCGGAGAACCTTGCCAACGCGGAAGAGACAAGTGCGCTTTCCACTGAGGCCGCATCCGCGTCAGCCCCGAAGGAAAGCTTCGAAAGTCTGCTGGGCGCACGCTGGGCAGTGTGGGCAGGTGGGCTGGCGCTGGCGCTCGGCGGCATTTTCCTGATCAAATATTCGATCGAGTCTGGGCTCCTGAGCCCGGCCGTGCGGCTTTCGCTCGCCGCCATTTTCGGCCTCGGTCTCGGTCTTGCCGGCGAAGCAATCCGCCGCAGGGCCGTACCTGGTATCGCCACCACCTATTCCAACGCCATGATACCTGGCGTGCTGACGGCAGCGGGTGCACTGACGCTGTTCGGCGTTATCTATGCCGCCTACGGCATTTACGACTACATAAGCCCCACCACAGCTTTCATCCTGCTCGGGCTTGTCGCCTTCGCCACTATTGGCCTTTCACTTCTGCATGGGCAGGCGCTCGCCGGTCTTGGCCTTTTGGGCTCTATGCTGACGCCTGCGCTGATCGCCACCGAAACGCCTGATGTATGGGCGCTGTTCATCTTCCTGACGATCTCCTGGCTCGCGACAGCTGCTGCCGCGCGCAGGCAGCGCTGGACCGTGGCTCCCTCGCTTGCCAATGCCGGTCTCGGCCTCTGGGCGCTCGGCTATATCGCCATCGCCGACACGATCAGTGCCGCACCTCCGGTCCTTGCGCTTCTCGTCATGCTTGCGGGTACGATCTTCCTCTGGCCCGGACGCTATTTCGACGCAGCACCTGCCGAAACGGGAGAAACCGTAACTTCCGGGCGGCGCGCCGTTCGCGCCATGCGGCTTTTGCTGCGCCCGTCGCTTGCCATCAATCTCACCGTCTCAATGACCGTGATCCTGCCGGCATTCAGCTTTCTCGTCATCGGCGCAGGCATCGACCTTCATCCGGCCGTGATTGTCTCAGCGCTCATCGCAGGGCTGGCGGCCCTTGGTGCTTCCCGTCGCAACGCGGTCTGGCCCGCCATTATCGCAGCACTTGGCGCGCAGGCTGCGGTCTCGGTGATGTCTCGCTCCGGGCTCGATTTTATCGGCATCATCAACGATACCTCGATTGCGCTGCCGCCGGTGCGAACCGGCTACATGGCTGAAATCGCCATGGCGCTTGGTCTTGGCGCCATTCTTTTGCTCTGCGGTTTTTCCTTCCTGAAACGCAAGGGCGCGGACGATCCGGATTTCGCCCAGCTCTGGGCGGGCATTGCAGCTCTCTTCCCGGTCTGGCTCGGAACAGCGAGCTTCGTCGAATATGGAAATCTCGGTCGTGACTGGCTGCATGCAGCCTATGGCCTCGGCCTCGGTTTCCTGCTGATCGCCGCTGCCGAATGGCTGCACCGACAAAACAACGAGGCCTATCGCAAGCCGCTCAACATCCTCGTGCTCGGCTCCTTTGCCGCATTCGCGCTAAGCCTGCACACGCTGACTGAGGGGCTTACGACAACCATACTGCTTTCCGTCATCGGTTTCGGTTATGTGCTGGCAACCCGACAGCGCAACTGGGATGTGCTGCCCTGGGTCATGGCGATTGCAAGCGTCGCCGTTCTCGGCCGCATCGCTTGGGAGCCGACCATCGTCGGGCCGCAAAATCTTGGGCTCACGCCGGTCTTCAACGCGCTTCTGCCGGGTTACGGCATTCCGGCGCTGCTAGCTATCGTCTCCGCCTGGATGCTGCGCGACTGGCCGGGCTTCCGGGCAAAGAACTTCCTGCAGGCCATCGCCAGCCTGATGGGCCTGCTGGCGGTCGCAATCCTCATCCGCCATGCGATGAATGGCGGCACACTGGACGAAAGCGTGCCGACGCTTGGCGAACAGTCGATCTATACGCTGCTGACCATCGGTTTTTCAGGCGTACTGATGACGCTCGATTTGAAGAGCCCCAGCCCCGTCTTCCGTTACGGCTCGATGATTGCAGGCGTTATCGCCGTCATCAACGTGCTGGTGATGCATTTCTTCACGCTGAACCCCTATTTCACCGGCGAAAATACCGGCCGCATCCCGTTCCTCAACCTGCTGCTGATCGGTTACCTGCTGCCGGCGCTTGCCTATGGCGGCCTTGCCTATTACGCACGCGGCAAGCGGCCTGCAGCCTATGTCAGCCTGCTGGCCGTGGCGGGTGCCGCACTCGGCTTTGCCTGGGCCACGCTTTCGGTCCGCCGTTTCTGGCAGGGTGAAAACATTGCCAACTGGAAAGGCTTCCTGCAGGGCGAGACCTACAGCTACTCGGTGGTCTGGCTGTTGATCGGCGTATTGCTGCTCATCGTCGGTTCGCGCTTCAATGCCCGCAGCCTGCGTCTGGCATCCGCCGCCTTCGTGCTGATCTCCGTCGCCAAGGCATTCCTGATCGACATGAGCAATCTTGAGGGCGTGCTGCGGGCGCTGTCCTTCATCGGGCTTGGCGTCGTGCTGATCGGCATCGGTCTGTTCTATCAGAAAATCCTCACCCGGCAGCCGAAGACATGATCCCGGCTGAGGCTTTTGCGCCCTATGCGGCGCTTGCGCAGGACCTGATACCGCATGCCGCCGATGCGGGCGACGGCTCACACGATCTTGCCCATATCCACCGCGTCTTCCGCAACGCCATGCGCATCCATGCGGGCGAAGGCGGCGATGGCACGGTGCTTGCGGCCAGCGTGCTCTTGCATGATTGCGTAGCTGTGGAGAAGAACTCGCCGCTTCGCGCGCAGGCCTCACGGCTGGCGGCGGAAAAGGCCTCCGGCATTCTGGCCGGGCTTGGCTGGCGTCAGGCCGATATTGACGCCGCCGCGCATGCCATCACCACACATAGTTTTTCCGCCAATATCGAGCCGCAGACGCTGGAGGCAAAGATCCTTCAGGATGCCGACCGGCTGGACGCCATCGGCATGGTGGGTGCTGCGCGTTGCTTTTATATTGCCGGACGCATGGGTTCGGCGCTCTACGACCCGGCCGATCCGCTGGCAAAGGACCGTCCGCTTGATGATCGCGCCTTCGCCATCGACCATTTCGAAACCAAGCTGTTCAAGCTTGCGGATGGTTTCCGCACCGAAACCGGGCGAGAACTGGCAAAGGACCGCCATGAGCGGCTGAAACAGGTGCTGGACCTGTTTCTCGACGAAATCTGAGGAGACCTGAATGCGTGTGACCGAACTCAACATCTACCCGCTGAAAAGCGCGCGCGGCATTGTCCTCTCGAAAAGCGATGTTTCGGCGGAAGGCCTGCCCGGCGACCGGCGCGCCATGCTGACCGACCCTTCGGGCCACTTCATCACCCAGCGCGAATTGCCTGATATTGCCACGGTTCTGGCACAGCACGCGGATGGCGGCATGGTGCTTTCGCGGGAAGCAGGTGGCGAGATTTTCGCCATGCCTTCCGGGCAGCGCATGGATGTGGCCGTATGGAAATCGATCGTCAGCGCCAATATCGCCGATAGCGAAACCAACGACACATTGTCTGAGTGGCTTGGGCGCGAGGTGAAGCTGGTGTTCTTCGATGACATCGCAAAACGCATCGCGAGCCTTGAATGGACCGGCAACGAAACGCCCGTCACCTTTGCGGACGGTTACCAGATCCTCGTCACCACCACCGCTTCACTTGCAGCCCTTAACGACAATATGCGTGCAAATGGCGAGGACGCCGTTGGCATGGAGCGGTTCCGGCCCAATATCGTGCTGGAAACGGACGAGCCGTGGGCGGAGGATCGCTGGGCGGCGATCGAGATCGGCGGCATCCGTTTCGACTTCGTCAAGCCCTGCGCCCGCTGCATCATGACGACACAGGACCAGATCACCGGCTCCCGCGATGTACCCTCCCCCATGAAGGCCATGGGCCGCATCCGCATGTCCGGCGACCGGCGCGTGCCCGGACCGCTCTTCGGCTGGAATGTGACACCGCGCGGCGAAGGCAGGCTAGCTGTTGGGGATGCGGCAAAGGTAGTCGAGGAACGGCCGGACGGCTGGGCGATCAAGAGGCGTTAAGCTGTCGGGCGATGCATCTCACGATCTCGTATCAAGGCTTCTTCGCACCGACGATCAGGAAAATCGGACGGCGGTCTTCGTGTTTCATCTCCGGCCGCTCCGCCAGCAGGGCGGGATCGGGCCTCGGTTCCGCGAGCCGCGTGATCGCAAAGCCTGAAGTCAGCAGGGCGTTGAGAATGCCTGACACCGTGCGGTGATATTTGACGACATCATCCGCCATCCAGTTGGAATGGCGCACGCCCTCGTTCTGATAGTTATCGAGCGGCCAGTGCAGTATTTCGCCATCTTCGCCGTAGAACCAGTCCTGTTTGTCCAGCGCCGTGAACACGGGGTGCTCGATGGAAAAGACAAAGTCACCGCCGGATTTCAACACGGAGAAAACTCTCGCGAATGCCGCATCGAGGTCGCGGACGTAGTGCAGAGCGAGTGAGCTCAGTACCAGATCGAAGCTCTCCGGCGCAAAATCGATGTCCTCGATCGCGGCGCGGCGATATTCGATGCCGGGGCCGCCGTTTATCTCGGCGGCGCGGCGCAGCATATTTTCCGACAGATCGACCCCGACGACATGCGCCACGCCCTGCTCTACGGCATGGCGGCAATGCCAGCCAAAACCGCAACCGAGATCAAGAACGGTCTTGTCTTTCAGCGTTGGCAACATGGCGCGCAGCTCATGCCATTCGCCCGCCTGACGCAGCCCCTCCAGAGAGCGTGGCATGGCGCTGTAGCGCTCGAAAAACTGCGGGTCGTCGTAAATATTCTGCTTCATCGTTGCCTCACCTTGCCCGATGGCATTTCACCTGAGTGTCTCATCAATCGCACGAATAGTGCCGTCAAGAAAAGTTGCTAGTGGGGCAGCCTTGCAAAAGATAATATTCCTCTCATCAAAGGGGAATTTTGCGGCACAGCGTCCCACGGGGCGAGGTGCTGCATCGGGAGAGTTTCATGTCGCAAGCCACACGCCAAACCATGCCCTGGGCGATCATCGTCGCCGGGTCGCTGATCGCGGTCATGACCTTCGGGCCACGCTCGGCGATGGGCTTTTTCCAGCTACCCATGCTGGCCGATACCGGCTGGGACCGCTCCACCTTCGGACTTGCCATGGCGTTGCAGAACCTGTTCTGGGGTCTAGGCCAGCCATTCTTCGGCGCCATCGCCGATAAATTCGGCACCGGCCGTGTGCTCATGCTTTCCGGCTTTCTCTATGCGGCTGGCCTCATCTGCATGTCCTTCGGCACGTCGCCCTTCTGGCTGCATTTCGGTGGTGGTGTGCTTGTCGGGCTTGGCATTGCCGCTGGTTCGTTCAGCGTCATTCTTTCGGCCTTCGCGCGGCATGTTACGCCGCAGCAACGCTCGCTTGCCTTCGGCATCGGCACCGCGGCGGGATCGGCGGGCATGTTCCTGTTTGCGCCCATCAGCCAGGGCCTGATTTCCACCTATGGCTGGTCGGACAGTCTCGTCTGGCTTGCCGTAATGATGATGCTGGTGCCACTGCTGGCCTATCCGATGCGCGGCAATTCCTCGTCCGGCAGCCAGTCGCAGACGCAATTCAAGCAGACGGCAGGCGAGGCGCTGAGAGAAGCGCTCGGCCACAAGAGCTATCTGCTTTTGACCACCGGCTTTTTCGTCTGCGGTTTTCAGGTGGCCTTCATCACCGCGCATTTTCCGGCCTATCTCGGCGATATCGGCATCGAACCCCGCTATGCGGTCATCGCCATGGCGCTGATCGGCTTCTTTAACATCATCGGATCGCTGGCCGCCGGCGTCATTGCCCAGCGTTACTCGAAACCCTATCTGCTGGCCTACATCTATATCGCCCGCTCAATCGCCGTCACGGCTTTCCTGCTTCTGCCGCAAACGCCGCTTTCGGTCATCATCTTCGCGGCCGTGATGGGCATCCTGTGGCTTTCCACCGTGCCGCCGACCAATGCGCTGGTGGCGATCATGTTCGGCACGCGCCATCTCGGCATGCTGGGTGGCGTCGTATTCCTGTCGCATCAGATTGGCTCGTTCCTCGGCGTCTGGCTCGGCGGCTTCCTTTACGACAAGCTCGGCTCCTACGATCTCGTCTGGTGGCTCGGCGTCGGCATGGGTATTTTTGCGGCCATCGTGCATTGGCCTATTCAGGAACGACCCGCACCTCGGCCAGCAATGGCCTGAGGCTATACCGCCTTATCGAGCGCAGGCAGCACCGCCTTGCGCTCCAGTGCCTTCAACGCCGCCTGCACGAAACCGTCGCGGGCGGCGTTTTCATTGAGGCCGCGTGGATCATAAACATGGCGGTTGAGGAAATGGGCGGTGAGACGGAAGGCGGCCGCGAGGCTGTCGCGATCGGCGGCCTTCGACTGACCTTCGCTCAGGAAAGCCGGAAGCGAAAGCATACGCGCCGCATAGGGCGCCCCCGCCGTACTACAGACCGCCCTGCCCGTTTTGGGCGATACATAGATGAGATCGGTGCGCAGGCCCGTTGCCGCGCATTCCGTAAGATCGAGACCGAAACCGAGATCGTTCAGCACCGCCAGCTCGAAACGCACGAACAGTTCCCCGGCATCAACAGGATCGTGGAGATTGTCGAGAATGACGTCGAGCGCCTGATAGAGATGCGGATGCGGGTCACGCTCCGGCAGAAGTCGCAGCAGCGCGCCCATGGCCTGCACGCCATAAACGGCGGTTGCCGTTTCCATCAATTGCGCTGCCCGCAACTGCAAAGGCTCAATGCGGAATTCGCCGAGATGGTCGTCAAGCCGCGCCCGCCAGATCACATCCACCCGGTTTCCCGCCTGCAGCACCGGCTGCATGCTGCGGGAGCGCCCGCCGCGCACCATCCCCAGATGGCGGCCGCGCAAACGGGTCATCACCTCGGCGATGACGCTGGTCTCGCCATGACGCTTTACGCCGAGAATGATTGCCTCGTCCTGCCACTGCATGAAATCTGTCCGAATTCCGATTCAAGCCCGATCATAACCGATCTGACGGCGAAACGTTATTCTTTTACGGTGTCACGCGCCGCAGCAACGAGCGTCGTCACGAAATCGGCGATTTCGTTTTCACCGAAAGGCTTGCCCAGCAAGGGCGCATGCACGAGATCTTCGGGAAAACCACTCGTGTCGCCATAACCGCTGACGAAACCGAAGGGAATTCCATGATCGCGCAGGTGGCGGGCAAAATCGTAACTCTTGCCGTCGGAAAGGCTGACGTCGAGAAGCACGCAATCGGCGCCATCCCGTCCTAATGCGTCCTGTGCCTGCGCAAGTGTCGTCGCAATCGTGATGGTTTCAACGCCGATGGACTGGAGAACCGCCTCGACGTCAAGCGCCACCAGATATTCATCTTCAACGATGATGCAGCGTTGTGGCACCATGTTTCTTCTTCTTTCAACGTGAAGGGAACCAGACGGATTTGCGCCGCTGTCGCCAATGTGATTTTCAAGCGCCATGTCGACAGAGTTCGCAAATTACGGACCCAACGTCATTTAAAAAAGACATGTCGAAAAAAGATCAGATGAAGGGTCTTGGCCGCTTTTCATCGTTTTGCCAACCGGCAACATGGCTCAGTCCGGCATCGTCCAGCACCAGACAGCCCTTGTCCGTCCAGCGAATCAGACCGCGATCGACAAGCTTTCTCAAGGTCTTGTTGGTGTGGACGATGGAGAGGCCGAGCGTATCGGCAACGTGCTGCTGGGTCACCGGGATCGGCGTTTCGCCCTGCACGAGATTAACCGCCTTTGCCTTGCTGTAAAGGAACGCGATGAGATACGCGGCACGCTCGATCGCGGTGCGCCGGCCGATGCTGAGCAAGTGGTTGTCGAGCATGCGCTCCTCGCTTGCTGCAATCCACGTCAGGTCATAGGCAAGGGTCGGATGATCGGTGAAGAGGTTGTTGAGTCGCGAGCGCTCGAAGACACACAGTGTCACCGGCGACAGCGCCTCCACCGAATGCTGCATTTCCCCCATGACCGTGCCCTGCAGGCCGACAAGATCGCCTGGCATGACATAATTGAGGATCTGCCGCCTGCCGTCTTCCAGTGTTTTATAACGGAAAGCCC
The DNA here is from genome assembly GCF_053521785.1 of Agrobacterium sp. A3-95. Taxonomy (NCBI): domain Bacteria; kingdom Pseudomonadati; phylum Pseudomonadota; class Alphaproteobacteria; order Hyphomicrobiales; family Rhizobiaceae; genus Agrobacterium; species Agrobacterium sp. A3-95. The sequence goes on from NZ_JBNWDR010000001.1 coordinate 178,818, forward strand.
AGCCTTGAAGGACAGTGTAGAGATGGGCGCTGTGCGACCCTTCCATCAAAATGACGGAACCGCTTTCGACCGCCAGTTCCCCTGTCTTGAAACGGGAGACGAAATCCAGTTCGGAAGAGGAAAAGTCCCTGAAATGCGGCAGGTCGCGCAAGGGACAGTGCTGACACGGGGTGGTGGAAATTCCGTTCGGTTTTTTTGGCGACATGAATATCCATCATCGAAAAAAAGGTTGCGCCCAATCGTTTTGGAACAACCCACCCGAATGCATTCGGTTCCCGATAAAAGGTTGAAGATATTCAGAATGTTCGTTGTGTGTCGTTCCGTTTCCGGCCGGCACATCCACATTCCTGTGCCTGTCACAGGAATGTGGGACGAACCGGATGTGCCTTATCCCCGCGGAAATTCCAGGCCCATTTCGCGGAAACGTTCGGGGTCGTCGCCCCAGTTTTCGCGAACCTTGACGAACAGGAAGAGGTGGACCGGCTGTTCGAGGATTTCAGACAGTTCCTTACGCGAGGCGGTGGAGATCGCCTTGATCGCGTCGCCGTTCTTGCCGAGAGCGATCTTCTTCTGGCTGTCGCGCTCGACGTAGATCACCTGCTCGATGCGCACGGAGCCGTCCTTGCGTTCTTCCCACTTCTCCGTCTCGACATGCGAGGCGTAGGGAAGCTCCTGATGCAGACGCAGGAACAGCTTTTCGCGGGTGATTTCGGCGGCAAGCTGGCGCATCGGAAGATCGGAAATCTGGTCTTCCGGATAATACCACGGACCTTCCGGCAGGGTATCGACCAGATAATCCATCAGGTCTTCGCAGCCCGAACCGTTGGTGGCCGAAATCATGAAGGTCCGGTCGAAGGTCACGTGCTCATTGGCGGCGGCAGCAAGCTTCAGCAGGTCTTCGCGCTTCACCTGGTCGATTTTGTTAAGGCAGAGGATTTTCTTCTGCGGAACATCCTTCAGCCCCTCGAGAATCGCTTCCGCGTCACCCTTCAGGCCGCGTTCGCTGTCGATCAGCAGCAGGATGAGATCCGCATCCTTCGCTCCGCCCCAGGCCGAAGTGACCATGGCGCGGTCGAGCCTGCGGCGCGGCTTGAAGATGCCGGGCGTGTCCATGAAAACAATCTGCGCATTTTTGTGAATGGCGATGCCGCGCATCACCGCGCGCGTCGTCTGTACCTTGTGGCTGACGATCGAAACTTTTGCACCCACCAGCCTGTTGACCAGCGTCGACTTGCCGGCATTGGTCGGGCCGATGAGGGCCACGAAGCCGGAGCGGGTCGGAAGGGCGATGTCTTCGCCGGCAACGGCGGGGTTTTCGTGATCGGTCATGATATCCATTCAAGGTCTGAGGTATTCAACATGCGGCCACAAGGCTCGCCATGCGCTCGATTTTAGCGCCACTATCTTTCGGGCGCTCAGTTCTAGGTGGAGCTTTTCTGCCAGACGCCTTCGCGTTCCAGCAATCTGGTTGCTGCCACCTGTTCGGCTGCGCGCTTGGAACGCTCGACGCCGGTTTCCGGCTTTACGCCGGGAATTTCCACCGTCACGGTGAAGCTAGGATCGTGATCCGGTCCGGAGCGATCGTCAACCCGATAAGCGGGCGTAACCGCAAATCGGGCATGCGCCCATTCCTGCAATTCAGTCTTGGCATCGCGCCGTCCGGCATCCACGCGCGTTGCGCGGCCCTGCCAGTATTTCAGAATGAACTTGCGGGATGCCTCCAGACCACCATCCAGATAAAGAGTGGCGATCAGGCTTTCGACCACATCGGCGCGCACGTTCAGCATCGCCTTGCCGGTCAGCTTCTTCACATCCGATCCGGTGCGAATGAAATTATGCAGGCCCATTTCGTCGCCGATAGCGGCGCAGGATTCGGCGCTGACAAGCTGGTTGAGGCGAACAGAAAGCTCACCTTCGCTGGCGTTGCGGAAGGTGGAGAACAACAGCTCGGCAACACAAAGGCCGAGAACGCGGTCGCCCAAAAACTCCAGCCGCTCGTAATTGCCCGCCGCAGCGGAACGGGCACTCGCATGGGTCAAGGCCCGGTCGAGCCGGGCCTTTTCCTTGAATTCATATCCGATCAACGCTTCGAGACGGGAAATCTCCGCAATCGACAGCGGCTTGGTCTTGCTCATCCCACAACCTTGAAGAGACGGTCCCAGCGCATGTTGGACGGCCAGTCCCAAATGCGGCTGAACGGCGTGTCATTGCCCAGCGAGAAGAAGATGACGCTGGCGCGGCCGATCAGGTTTTCTTCCGGCACGAAACCGACATCGAAACGGCTGTCGAGCGAGTTGTCGCGATTATCGCCCATCATGAAATAATGGCCTTCCGGCACCAGGAATTCGCGGGTGTTGTCGCCGCGCGAATCGGGCGACTGGTCGAGCGTGTCGAAGGTGACGCCATTATCGAGCGTTTCGCGGAACACCGGTACATTGGCGCCCGGATCGGCACGGTAATCGGAGGTGAAGGTGCCATCAGGCTGCTTCGGAACCGGCTGGCCGTTGATGAACAGCACGCCGTTCGTCACCTGGATGCGGTCACCGGGCAAGCCGACGAGACGCTTGATGTAATCGACTTCAGGATTGGGCGGCAGGCGGAAGACCACGACGTCGCCACGCTTGGGCTTGCTGAATTCGAGGATACGGCCTGAAAACAGGTTCGGCGAAAAGGGCAGCGAATATTTCGAATAGCCGTAGGAGAACTTGTTGACGAAAAGATAGTCGCCTACCAGCAGCGTCGGCATCATCGAACCTGAAGGGATCGTGAAGGGCTGAAACAGCACGGTGCGGATGACCATGGCCAGCAGCAGCGCCTGAATGATGACCTTGACGTTTTCCCAGAGGGCGTTCTGCTTCTTTTCAGCTTTTTCGGACACTTAAAGACCTGCCTGATTGTTTACCGGTTCCTGCGATTTGACGGAGGCGTCCGGGCCGTTGTTGCTCGCGACTGCGGCGGGGTGAAGCAATTTTTCACGCAGCCAGCGACGCTTTCATATTTCTGCGACTTCTCTAGAACCTTTCCAGCCGGAAGGGAAGCGCTTCTGTCATACGCCTGCAAATAGGCCGCCAATGCGGCAGCCGCCGGTCTCAGTCGCTCACGGGAAGCGCCTCGATAATCACAAATGCCTGAGCGTAAGGGTAATCGTCCGTGATGGTCAGATGGATATTGGCGCGGTGACCGGCGGGCAGCATGGCCGCCAGCCTTTCTGCGGCACCGTTGGTGAGCGCCATGGTCGGCTTGCCGCCCGGCAGATTGACGACCCCCATGTCCTTCCAGAATACGCCGTTCGCAAGGCCGGTTCCGAGCGCCTTTGAACAGGCTTCCTTGGCGGCGAAACGCTTGGCGTAGGATGCCGCGCGGTTCTTGCGGCCATCGGACTTGGCGCGCTCGATATCGGTGAAACAGCGGTGCGTGAAACGTTCACCGAAACGGGCGAGCGAATGTTCGACGCGGCGAATATCGATCAGGTCGCTGCCCAATCCAAGGATCATTTCAACATCTCCAGAGACGCGTTTTTATTGGCGGCGCGATGCGCGAGATTTTCCATCTTGCGGCGCTGGAAACCGCTGATGAGGCTGTAGACGGTGATATAGGCGATGACCGCGCTCACGGCCGCGGGCAGAAGCGCACCGACGGTCATGGGTTCCAGCACCGGCCTCCATATCTGCCGGAATTCGAGGTGGCTGAACAGCGCAACGAAATCCACATGCGCAACCCCCGCCTCCTTCTGTCGTCCGAGCAGGAAATGCCCGAGTTCCCAGGTGGACGCCCAGATGAACGGAAATGTCAGGGGATTGGCGAATGTGGTGCCGAGTGCTGCCGCAACGAGATTGACGCGCATGAGGAAACCGAGCGCCATGGCGATAATGATATGCACGCCGAGAAACGGTGTCCACGCCACGCCGATACCGAGCGCGACACCGGCGGCAATCGAATGCGGAGACGCAGACAACCGCAGGAGACGCAGCTTCATATAGCGCAGCGAACGGGTAAATCCCGTGCGCGGCCAAAAGAGGTCACGAATCTTCTCTGAAAAACCAACGGGTTCACGGCGGCGAAACGGCATGGGGGCAGTCTATTTCATCGCCCCGGCTGAGCCAAGAGCATCGTATACGACACGGGGATTTCTTTTGCAGGCATATTTTCCCCGTCATTCCGGCCTTTAGCTGGAATTCCGCCCACGCCACGTGGCATCACCGAGTATACGAACCTTGCCGAACACTCTGACCTCATCCTCAGCCTTGTCCCGAGGATTTGCAAACGATTGATTGAATGCAAGGTTATCAGATCCCTGGGACGAGCCAAGGATGACGTCGAGGAAACAAACACCTCTCGCCGTCAAATTCGTTTCAAAAGTAGCGTGTCCTATCATTTAGACGGGACAGCGGTGAACGCCCGTTCGTAACGCGCATTCACACAGCCTTACGAGACACGAGAAGGAACTGACCAACAACGGTCACCCACCTTCCAAGTCCCATACGCATGGCGAACGGCTGCCATGCGCTGAGTGCATTACCGGCGGAACAGGCCGCGGTCGATTTCGCGCTGGCGGAACTCGAGGTCGACATTCGACACGGAGCCGCTGAGATATTCGAATTCGCGTTCCTGGGTCGTCTTGCCGCGAACTGCACGGGCGATCTTGCGAAGCGGAGTAAACATGATTTCATGTCCTTTCAGTTTGGAAATGGCGTTTCTCATCGGGGTAGGACCACCGGCACGCCGCGTTTTCCGTTTTCAATTTCTGAAAGGAAGATAGTCGCAAACCACATGCGCGACCAGAGACAGTAAAAGGCCGCTGCCATGCACTGAATGCATAACAGCGGCCTTTTGGAATGTGCGAATGATCAAAAATGCCTCAATCGAAGGCACGTTTGACCGTGGATACGCAATCGAGGTCTTTCAGCTGCGACAGCAGCTGGTTGAGTTGCCGCAAATCCCAGACTTCGACATCCAGCGCCAGTTCGGAGAAATCCGTGCCGATGCGGACCATATTCAGGGCGCGTATGTTGACATCCAGCGTTGCGATCGATTGCGCCACGGAGGCGAGCGTGCCGGGTTCGTTCAGCGCGTTGATCATCACCCGCGCCATGAAGCGCGACTTGTTCGCCTCATCAAGATCCCAGCGGACATCAATCCAGCGCTCCGGCTCATCGTCGAAACGCTGCAGCGCCGGCGCCTGAATGGGATAGATGGTGATGCCCTTGCCTTTTTCCATGATGCCGACGATGCGATCGCCCGGAACGGCGCCGGCGGCACCGAAATGCACATCGACATTGCCGGAAAGGCCACGGATGGGCAGCGGGTCCGGTCCGTCGAGCATTTCGGCTGCGCCATCGTCTTCCAGAACGGAGCGCGACTTTCCGGGGATCTTGAAGACCATACCGGAAGCGCTGCGCATGTTGAACCAGCCGTCGTCGCCGGTCATCTTCACCGTCACGCGCTCGTCCTGATAATCCGGATAGACTGCACGCAGCACGTCGAGCGAGGAGACCTCGCCGCGCCCGACGGCGGCGATAGCGTCTTCCACATCCTTCTGCGCCAGACGATGCAGCACAGGTTTCAGCGCGTCACGCGAGAAGGCCTTGCCGGCACGTTCGAAAGTGCGCTCCAGAATACGGTAACCGAGACCCGAATATTGCTTGCGAATGGCCATGCGCGTGGCGCGGCGGATGGCCGAGCGGGCCTTGCCTGTCACCACCACCTCTTCCCATGCGGCGGGCGGAACCTGCACGCCGGAGCGGATGATCTCCACCTCGTCGCCGTTGTTGAGGCGGGTTACAAGCGGCATGATCCGGCCGTTGATCTTGGCGCCAACTGTGGTGTCACCGATATTGGTGTGTACCGCATAGGCGAAATCGATGGGGGTGGCGCCACGCGGCAGCGCAATCAGCTTGCCCTTGGGCGTGAAGCAGAACACCTGGTCCTGGAATAGTTCCAGCTTGGTGTGTTCGAGGAATTCTTCCGGGCTGTCGCCTTCTGCCAGCGATTCGATGGTGTGGCGCAGCCAGGAATAGGCGTTGCTCTCCGGCGAGAGCAGATCGCCCTCCCCGTTTTCGCCGTCCTTATAGAGCGCATGGGCGGCAATGCCGAATTCGGCGATTTCGTGCATGCGCTTGGTGCGCAGCTGCAACTCGATACGCTGGCGCGAAGGGCCAACGATCGTGGTGTGGATGGAACGATAGTCGTTCTGCTTCGGCGTGGAGATATAGTCCTTGAAGCGGCCGGGTACCACGCGCCAGCGGGTGTGGACAATGCCGAGCGCCCGGTAGCAGGAAGGAATATCGTCCACCAGAATGCGGAAGCCGTAGACGTCGGACAGCTGCTCAAAAGAGAGCGATTTCGACTGCATCTTGCGGAACACCGAATAGGGCTTCTTCTGACGCCCCTTGACGCTGGCGCCGAGAAGGCCGTTCGCCACGAGTAGCTCGCGCAATTCGTCCTCGATCTTCTTGATGAGCCCTTCGTTGCGCGTTTCCAGTTCCTGAAGGCGGTTGGTCACCGTCTCATAGGCTTCCGGATTGAGGTAACGGAAGGACAGGTCCTCCAGCTCGTCGCGCATGTCCTGCATGCCCATGCGGCCGGCCAGCGGCGCATAGATTTCCATGGTTTCTTCGGAAATGCGGCTGCGTTTGTCCGCCGGCATATATTCCATGGTGCGCATGTTGTGCAGGCGGTCGGCCAGCTTCACCAGAAGAACGCGCACGTCGTCGGAAATGGCAAGCAGCAGCTTGCGCAGGTTTTCGGCCTGCTTGGCCTTGCGCGTGACGAGATCGAGTTTCTTGAGCTTGGTCAGCCCCTCCACCAGTCTGCCGATATCCTCGCCGAACAGCTCGTCGATTTCAGCGCGGGTAGCGGTGGTATCCTCGATCGTATCGTGAAGCAGCGCCACCGCGATGGTCGATTCGTCGAGATGCATTTCCGTCAGGATGGCGGCAACTTCCAGCGGATGCGAGATATAGGGGTCGCCATTGGCCCGCTTTTGCTGGCCATGTTTCTGCATTGCATAAACATAGGCCTTGTTCAGCAGGGCCTCATTCGCATCCGGTTTATATTTTTGAACCCGCTCAACGAGTTCGTATTGCCGCATCATGCGATATTCCACAAAAAGAAAGCGCGCCAACCTTGGGGTCGGCGCACAATGCTGCATCAATAGGGATCAGATTATGACGGCAAATATTGACAGACGGTAACCACCGCCTGCCAATGGCGTCATAAAGTCAGATCAATAGTCGTCATTTTTTTCCGGCGGCACAAGGCCTTCGATACCGGCCAGCAGTTCTTCTTCCGACATCTGGTCGAAAGTAACGGTTTCCGGCTGGTCGTCCTCTTCGCCATCGGCAGTAGCGGAGGCTGCCAGCGTAACCGGATCGGGCTCGGGCTCGTCCACTTCCACATGCTTCTGCAGCGAATGGATGAGGTCTTCCTTGAGGTCGTCGGGCGAAAGCATCTCGTCGGCGATTTCGCGCAGAGCGACGACCGGGTTCTTGTCGTTATCGCGGTCAACTGTGATGGACGAGCCCTGGGAAATCTGGCGCGCACGGTGGCTGGCGAGAAGGACCAGCTCGAAACGGTTGTCTACTTTATCAATGCAATCTTCAACTGTGACGCGGGCCATTGCCTGTCCTTTGCGAGTCGTAATGTCGTGGATCAGAGCGCCGTGCTTTCTTGAGGATGCACAAGGGATGCTCTAACCTATTGAATCTGCGCTTCGTGCCTTGCGAAAAACGCTTTGGATTCCTCGCGACGAAGCCTTCCAGCTTCCGATACAGCCATTGGCCGCGGAATTCAAGTTTTTCCTGTCTTTGGCGTCTTTTGGCACCTTATTGCCCTTGTTTGGCGTCTGATGAACAAAATGTCTAGAAGAATTGTCTTGGAATACGGGTGAAGTTACCTTACTTAAAACGCAACGGCGCTACGCAAAATTCGTTGATACGACATGATTTTTCGCATTTGCGACCGGAAATAAAAGCCAGATAATGGCCTTTCCAAAAAAGGAATGGGATGGAATGTTCGATCCACGGGAGAAAATTGCGCTCTTTATAGATGGAGCCAATCTTTATGCAGCATCTAAAAGCCTGGGGTTCGATATCGACTATCGCAAGCTTCTTAAGGCGTTTCAGAAGCGCGGATACCTGCTGCGCGCCTACTATTACACCGCATTGATCGAGGATCAGGAATATTCCTCGATCCGCCCTCTGATCGACTGGCTGGATTATAACGGCTACAAGGTCGTGACGAAGCCGGCGAAGGAATTCACCGACGCGCTCGGTCGCCGCAAGATCAAAGGCAACATGGATATCGAACTTGCTGTCGATGCCATGGAACAGTCCGAGACCGTCGACCATCTGGTTCTGTTTTCCGGTGACGGCGATTTCACCAAGCTGGTGGACGCGCTTCAGCGCAAGGGCCGCAAGGTTTCCGTGGTGTCCACCATGGCAACGCAGCCCGCAATGATCGCCGACGATCTGCGCAGACAGGCAGATCACTTCATTGATCTCATGACCTTGAAGGCCGAAATCGGGCGTGATCCGAACGAGCGCCCTGCCCGGCACGTCGAAAGCCCCGAGACGATCTGATACCGGTTTTTAAGCCGCCGACCTAATGAGAACGCGTCCGTCTGCAAGGCGGGCGCGTTTTTGTTTGGCGTCACAACCGTGTATTCGTGCCGGAAAATTCCTCTTAAAATTAACAAACATCAAATTCGGCCAGTCAAAATTATATCTTGGTTAATTTTAGACGTGTCTAAATCACCCAACGGCACCAACGACATGATTTCGGTGTCAAATCAGGATGTTCAGACATGCATGGCCAAGTAAAAACCAATCAACAACTCGACGAAAGACTTAATTTTCTGGGGCTTGGCCAGGAGCAACGACAAAACCTTTCGGACATGAAGGGCGTCATTACAGGCTCTCTCGACGCCTCTCTCGATCGGTTTTATGCGAAGGCGCGCTCCGTGCCGGAGACGGCGAAATTCTTTGCAAGCGACGCGCATGTCCAGCATGCCAAAGGCATGCAGATGAAACACTGGGCAAGAATTGCCTCCGGCACCTTCAACTCGGACTATACCGATGCCGTGACGGCCATCGGCCGTACCCATGCAAGGCTGGGGCTGGAGCCGAGATGGTATATTGGCGGTTACGCGCTGATGCTTGATGGCATCGTCAAAGCCGTCGTCAATTCGGAACTGAAGGGCCTTTTCCAGGAAAAGAAGGCCAAGAAGCTGAACGACGCCCTGACGGTAACGATCAAGGCCGCCCTTCTCGACATGGACTATTCGATCTCCGTCTACCTCGACGTGCTTGCCGCCGAGCGGCTGAAGGTCGAGGAACAACAGGCGCAGATGAAGAGGGAGCAGGAGCACGTTCTCGAACTGCTCAACAACGCCCTGAACAAGCTGGCGAATGGCGACCTCACCTCCAGCATCAATGAAAAGACTGCACCGCAATTCGAGGGGCTGATTGCCAATTTCAACGCTGCGGTCGGCAATCTCGCGGGTGCATTCTCGCAGATCGTCGAGGAAGCCAACAAGATATCAGGCAATACGCGCGAACTGACATCGGCTACCGACGACATGGCCCGCAGAACGGAGCAGCAGGCAGCAGCCCTTGAGGAAACCGCCGCCGCCGTGGAGGAAATCACCACCATTTCCAAGCTTTCGGCGCAGCGCTCCGAAGAAGCCAAGGCCATCGTCGAAAGCTCGGCCGCCGAAGCGGCGCGGTCACGGGATGTGGTGACGGAAGCGGTAAAAGCGATGGGCGCCATCGAGGAATCGTCGCAGAAGATCACCCAGATCATTTCCGTCATCGACGAGATTTCGTTCCAGACGAACCTTCTGGCGCTGAATGCCGGTGTGGAAGCCGCGCGTGCCGGTGAAGCTGGCAAGGGTTTTGCCGTCGTCGCCCAGGAAGTGCGCGAGCTGGCACAGCGTTCAGCCAACGCCGCCAAGGAGATCAAGACCCTCATCACCAAATCCTCGGAGGATGTGATGCAGGGCGTATCGCTGGTCAATAAAACCGGGCAATCGCTGAATACGATTGGCAACAAGGTGGATCATATTCAGGAACATATCACCTCACTGACCAAGGCGGCCCAGGAGCAGTCCGTCGGCATTCAGGAAATCAGCGCCGCCATCAACAGCATGGACAATCTGACCCAGAAGAATGCGGCCATGGTGGAAGAAACCAACGCGGCCACGCACAATCTGAGCGATGTCAGCGCCAATCTGGCGGCACTGGTCAGCCGGTTCAGTGTTTCGGGGTCCACGTCCTATGTGGAGCGGACTTATAGGGCGGCGTGAGAGCTGTCTATTCAAGAGGCGAAAGCATCCCCACTCTCATTTCTGTGCTTGTCACAGCAATCTAGCCAGACCAAATCCTTGGGCTGAAAAGAACTCTCTCGCCGCGCAGACGCGCGGCGGCTTGATTCCTGCGACAAGTGCAGGAATGAGGCATGAGCTCTAGGCGTTGTTGCCCTTCAGCAGCCGCGACTTCTGCCGGTTCCAGTCGCGTTCCTTCTCTGTCTCGCGCTTGTCGTGCAGCTTCTTGCCCTTGGCCAGTGCCAGTTCCAGCTTCGCACGGCCCTTTTCGTTGAAATAGACCTTCAGCGGCACCAGCGTCATGCCTTCACGGTTGATGCCGGCGCGTAGTCGGTTGATCTCGCGCTTGTTCAGCAGCAACTTGCGACGGCGGCGCGGCTCGTGGTTGAAGCGGTTGGCCTGCAGATATTCCGGCAGGTGGGAATTGATGAGCCAGATTTCATCGCCCTCGTCCGATGCGTAGGACTCGGCGATATTAGCCTTGCCTTCGCGCAGCGCCTTGACCTCGGTGCCGGTCAGCACCAAACCCGCCTCATAGGTGTCGATGATTTCGTAGTTGAAACGAGCCTTGCGGTTTTCCGCAACGATCTTGTTCACCACGCGCTGGCTGCCTTTGGGGGCCATGATATTTCAATCCCTTGTTTTTCTTATTGCGCCTGCGGCTTGTCCGCCACGAGCGGTTTTCACGTTTCTATTTAGTATCGTCGTTACGAAAAGAAAAGGCGCGCGAACCGGCTTCTGTCGCGAAGCAGTCCCATTGCGCGCCTTTCGGGTTTCAGGTGTCCGTTAGTTCATCAGGCCGGCATGCTTCAGTGCCGCGTCGATTGCCGCTTCCGTTGCCGGTTCCAGCGTGCTCATCAACGGCGAGCGGACCTTGCGGTTGCCGCCACGGGTCTTCGAAAGCGCATATTTTGTGCCGCACACACCAGGTTCCATGAAGATGGCCCGGTGCAGAGGCATCAGGCGGTCCTGATACTCCAGCGCCTTGGCGTAGTCGCCTGCAAGCATGGCCGCCTGGAATTCGGAACAGAGGCGTGGCGCAACATTGGCGCTGACCGAAATGCAGCCGACGCCGCCATGGGCGTTGAAGCCGAGTGCCGTGCCATCTTCGCCGGACAGCTGGATGAAATCTTTGCCGCAGGAAATCCGCTGTTCGGAGACGCGGTCGAGCTTGCCCGTCGCATCCTTGACGCCGACGATGTTCTTGTGCGCCTTCACAAGCGCACCCATGGTTTCCGGCGACATATCCACCACCGAACGCGGCGGGATGTTATAGATGACGATCGGCAGTTTAACTGCTTCCGCAACTGCGGAAAAATGGGCGAAAAGCCCCTTCTGCGTCGGCTTGTTGTAATAGGGGGTGACCACCAGCAGCGCATCCGCGCCCGCATCCTGCGCGTGCAGGGCAAGTTCTATCGCTTCATCGGTATTGTTGGAGCCAGCGCCCGCGATGACCGGAACCCGTTTCGCCGCTACCTCGATGCACAGCTCGACCACACGTTTGTGCTCGTCATGGGACAGGGTTGGAGATTCCCCCGTCGTGCCCACAGGCACAAGTCCGTTGCTGCCTTCGGCAATCTGCCATTCCACATGGGCGGCAAATGCCTGTTCGTCCACGGCACCATTGTCCGTGAACGGGGTAATGAGGGCGGGAATTGATCCCTTGAACATACAAAGCTCCTGGCGCCGAGCCGGTTCATGCTTCGGCCGCATTCGATGGTTAAAACCGGCACACATTAGTGCCAGCCCTTGGCGCCGACAAGCGCAAAGGCAGCCTATTTTGTCCGAAATTGTCGGAAGTGTGACAGTCGCGGAAGCTCACGCGGCAGGCAAAAAACGAGGCGGTGGAATTTTACGCCGCTCGCAGACCGGTGAATAAAAGTTGATTGGAGTGCAGAGCGGAAAGTAAGGTTTCGTTAAGCACAGTCTCCGTAGATTCCAGAGCGGGATCTGAGGCGAAACTCATAGGTGCAACGCACTGGCGCATTTCGCAATCCCGCTGCAATGAAACGACAATACAAGAAGGTCGATTGTTTCCGTCCAGTGATGAAGAGCGGTATGAAAAAGACAGTTTGGGGATTGATGGCGGCAGGTCTTGCCGCGACCGTTTGGAACGCGCTGGCCGGCCCCGTGCCGGAAGCTGCCGTGCCGCTTCCCTATGTGAAGCCGAATGCGCCTGCTGTTCCCGCCTTCATGCCGGCCTCGCCCGAAATTACCGGCGCCATACCACGCCTTAACCGGCCTGACGATGCGAGCCAGCTTAAAGCCGGACTGGATGCGCTTTCCAGCCGCGACACGACACGCGCCATCGCCCTTCGCAACGCCATGCAGACAGGCAGTCTCGACCGGCATATTCTTACCTGGGCGATTGCCATTTCCGGGCAGAAGGACGTGCCTTCCGCCGAAATCACTTCAGCCCAGAGCGAACTGGCGGGGTGGCCGGGTGCGGCGACGCTGCGCGCCAATTCCGAAAAGGCGCTTTACCGCGAAAATCCACCGGCACCCCAGGTGCTTGCCGCTTTTGGCAGCGGCCGGCCGGAAACAGCCGAGGGCACCGTTGTGCTCGCCAAGGCCCTCACCTCTTCCGGCAAGGCTTTGGAAGCACAACGCCTCATTCGCCAGCTCTGGGTGAGCGAAGGCATGGACAAGGACATGGAAGACCGTGTTCTTGCCGAGTTCCCCACTTATCTGACGCCCGCCGACCACAAGGCGCGGATGGATTATCTGATGTATCGCAGCCGAATCGGCCAAGCGAAACGTTTCGGTGATCTCGGCAAGGCGCAGTCGCTCTACAATGCCTGGGCCGCCGTGCTGCAGCGCTCAGGCAATGCCGTGGCGCTGCTGGGCAAGGTCGACGCCAACTTGCGCAGCGACCCTGCTTTTCTCTTCGCGCGCATCGAAAATCTCCGCAACCAGCAGAAATATCCGGAAGCCGCAGCACTTTTAAAGCAGGCGCCGAAGGACACGGCAAAACTCGTCAATCCCGGCGAGTGGTGGAACGAGCGGCGAATCATCGCGCGCGGCGTCGCCGATCTCGGCGATTTTGCCGAAGCCTATCGCATCGTTGCCAATCATTCGGCCACATCAGCCGTCGATGTTGCCGATGCGGAATTCCATGCTGGCTGGTATGCGTTGCGGGCGCTGCGCGATCCCGCCACGGCCTCACGCCACTTCAACACCCTTTTGCAGACCTCGAACCGGCCACTTTCCGCCTCGCGGGCCTATTATTGGCTGGGGCGGGCGGCGGAAGTGGGCGGGCCGGGCAACGCCCGCGATTTCTTCACCAAGGCGGCTGCCCATTCCGGCACCTTTTACGGCCAGCTTGCCGCCGCACGAATCGATGCAAAGACGCTGAACGTCACATACCCTGCTCCGAGCGCTGCCGACCGTGAACGATTTGCCGGCCGCGAAGCCGTGCGGGCCATCGACAGGCTGGAAGCCGCAGGCTACGGCTGGCGGGCCGACAGCCTCTACAGGTCATTGGCAGATCAGCTCGACAGCCCGGGCGAGCTTGCCATTCTGGCAGCAAGGGCGGAGGGCAACGGCAACCATCAGGTATCACTGCAAATCGGCAAGACGGCCTTCAGCCGCGGCATCGATGCGGCCGCCCTTGCCTATCCGATCGGTGTCATTCCCGCCAGTGCCAATATTGCCGGCTCCGGCAAGGCGCTTGCCTATGCCATCGCCCGGCAGGAAAGCGCCTTCAACCCGGCCGCCGTCTCCGCTGCCAATGCTCGCGGTCTGCTGCAATTGCTGCCGGGAACTGCCAAGGGCGTGGCCGGACGCCACGGCCTGCCCTACACTCAGGCGATGCTGACTAGCGACGCCGGATATAACGCCACGCTCGGCGCACATTATCTTGGCGAACAGATCGACAGTTTCGGCGGCTCCTACATCCTCACCTTCATCGCCTATAATGCCGGCCCGAAACGTGTACCGGAATGGATCGCCCGCTATGGCGACCCCCGCGGCAAGCCGATCGACGACGTCGTGGACTGGATAGAGCGCATCCCCTTCCCTGAAACCCGCAATTACGTGCAGCGGGTGATGGAGAATTATCAGGTCTACAAGACGAGGCTGGGGCAACAGGCCGATATCGTCGATGACCTGCGTCATGGCCGGGCGGGATAGAAGTCGAGATCATCGGCTGATCGGTTTCAGAACATCGAAGCACCGGCTATTCCGGTGCTTTTTTGTTTCCGCATCCGAGCCACGCGGTTTTCCGCTTCGGCAGATATTCAAACGAAAAAGCCCGGCTCGAGAGCCGGGCTTTCCATCACTGACAATGTCAGATCAGATTAGAACGTACGCTGAAGGCGAACGAAGCCAGTGACTTCATCGTCACGACCATCTTCGTCGTAGTAGTTGGCGGTGATCTTGGTGGCCAGACCTTCGGTGATCTTGTAGTCAACCGTCAGACCAGCAGTCCAGGCGTCACGGTCGCCAACGAAGTCGCCGTCAACAGGGTTGACGTCAAGCTTGCTGAGATATTCGAAGCCGGGGGTAAGCGTCAGACGATCCGTAGCCTTGATCGCGTACTCAACGGCAACAGCCCATTCAGACTTTGCGTAGTAAGCGTTGTCGCCCGAAGCCCATACACCGGCAAGGCCGAAGGTGCCCGGACCAATGTCAGCGAACAGGATGCTGCGGATAGCAACGTTTTCTGCATCGAAGTCGTAGCTGGCGATCAGGTTGGCGGTAACTGCGCCGAACTTGCCGCCGATCATGCCGCCGATGCCGACGTTGTTGTCTGGACCGTACTGGTACTGACCGTACGAACCTTCAAGCTCGTCAACCGAGAGAGCAGCCTGGAAAGAACCAGCGTCGTAGGTGTACTTGATCGAGTTGAACAGGGTGTTCGTGGACAGAATGTCGGTTTCGCCATTCAGATCGTCATCCCACCAGCTGTAAAACTTACCGACCTTCAGGCCGCCGAGTTCGATGAAGGCCTGGTCAACGAAAACGCTGGAACCAGAAGCAGTGCCGTTGTCGGCATTGCCACGGAAGCCGATGAAGCCACGCAGAGCACCGAGTTCGGTGTCGGTGCGGGTGTCAACTTCGAACTGAGCGCGTGTAAACGAGTTCCAGTCAGAAGTACCCTTGGCGTCGCGGCCAAAGTTGGTCTGGAAACGGATGTAACCGCCGAACTTCAGGCAGGTTTCGGTGCCGGGGATGTAGAAGAAGCCGGTGCCGAAAGCGTCGCAAACGCGAACGTATTCCAGGGGCTCAGGCTCAGCAGCGACGATAGCGTCGGCAGCGTGAGCGCCGGATACTGCTGCGAGAGCCGCAGCGGAGCCGATCAAAAGGCTCTTGATGTTCATGGTTGACCTCCAGTCAAACGCTTAATCTTCTAAGCAGCGAGTGGGAAACACAAATCGATGCGTGCCGCTTATGGAGATGATTAGAGCCAAAACCGGCCGGACAGGCAATCGCAATCGTGACAAAAGGAAGACAGTAAGGTGCCCTTAGTTTTGCATTGTTGCGAAATAGCTACAATTCTAATTTCCCCAACTCCAATTCTTAATGAGTCGTTAATTTCTTATTTATTTCACATACTTACGAGGAATGGCAAAATTTCCTCCCGAGCTAGACTCGGCCCGCAAGCAGGATACCGACGCAATCAGGCCACGCGAGATTGTCAAAAGAGCGATTTACGGGGCTGTAGATTCGGACACGCTCGGCGCTCGGAACCGCCTCACCGCCCCGCTTGATATATTGCGCCCAAGCAAGAGATGCTGAACGAATCGGCAGCCATGGACGCCGTCTGACGTCAGTCAGAGAAAATGGACTCGGAGCGCTGCAATCAATCGTGGCTGACCACCTTTGCAGTGATGCGTCACACGCGCCTTCCGAGGGCAGATTGACAGAAAATGAAAAAGCCCGGCTCAAGAGCCGGGCTTTCCTTCACTGACAATGTCAGATCAGATTAGAACGAACGCTGAAGGCGCACGAAACCGGTAACCTGGTCGTCACGGTTGTCGATGTCAACGTAGTTAACAGCGATCTTCGTGGAGAGGCCCTGGGTGATCTTGTAATCAACCGTCAGACCGGCCTTCCAGCCGTCGTCGTTCGAGAAGTCGTCGAAGGAAACGAGGCCGTAGTTGCCATAGTACTGCGCGCCGGGGGTGATCGTCAGCTTGTCAGTTGCCTTGATGGCGTATTCAGCTGCAACAGCCCACTCGGAGACGTTGTAGTAAGCGTTTGCGCCAGAAGCCCAAACACCGGCCAGACCGAGCGTGCCCGGACCAACGTCAGCCGTTGCGATCAGGCGAACGGAGCCGTTTTCGCGGTCGGTGTCGTAGCCGCCGATGAGCTGGAAGGAAGCAGCGCCGAGCTTGGCGCCAACGCCGAGAGCAACACCAACGTTGTTGTCGGATTCGTTGAACGGACCAACAGAGATGCCTTCGAGTTCGTCAACCGAAGCGCCTGCCCAGAACGAGCCAGCGTCGTAGGTGTAACGAATGGAGTTGAACAGAGCGTTGGAAGACAGCTCGTCCGTTTCGCCAGAAAGGCCATCGTCCCACCAGCTGTAGAACTTACCGACCTTCAGGCCGCCGAGTTCGATGAAAGCCTGGTCAACGAAAACGCTGGAACCAGAAGCAGAACCGTTGTCGGCATTGCCACGGAAGCCGATGAAGCCACGCAGAGCGCCGAGTTCGGTGTCGGTGCGGGTGTCAACTTCGAACTGAGCGCGCGTGAACGAATCCCAGTCGGAGGTGCCGGACTTGTCGCGACCGAAGTCGGTCTGGAAACGAACGTAGCCCTGGAACTTCAGGCAGGTTTCGGTGCCGGGGATGTAGAAGAAGCCGGTGCCGAAAGCGTCGCAAACGCGAACGTATTCCAGGGGCTCAGGCTCAGCAGCGACGATAGCGTCGGCAGCGTGAGCGCCGGATACTGCTGCGAGAGCCGCAGCGGAGCCGATGAGAAGGCTCTTGATGTTCATGATTGACCTCCAGTCAAAGTTTTTAAGTGGGTCTGGGTACTTTTGCCGAAGGACAGCATTCCCTGCCCCATTCCCGTGTTCTTAGAAGCCAAACGATCCACCGCCTCGCTTCTGGTCGTGAAAATACAAAAGGTTTCGCCGCTTGCAATCGCCAACATCCGATAAAGCGCATTTACGTACATGCTTCATTTCGGTTTGTTGCTGAAACAGCACACAGTGGGCACACGGCCCACAGGCGGCTTTACCATGCGTTAAGAAATGACTTGAAAATCCGTTAGTTAGCGCGGTTAACAAGGTCTTTCTAAACTATAGGCCTTTTCGGAGATCCCTTGCCCCGCAGGGGAAGGGCGACGGAAACTTTTGCCCCGTTCCGGCCCCACACTTAGTATGGCTCCCCGGTGCGCACATAGAAACAACAGTGAAACCCGAGCGGTTCGCCACCGATTCCCCGATCAACGATTCGGCTCGCAGGCTCCGGCACTTCAATTGTTTGGCCGATTGCGTCCGCAAGCGTTACGGGACGAGTCGCGAAAACGGCGCGGGATACGAGTGTGTGTCACTTGGGTAGAGAGTGCTTTATAACTGCCTGCAAGAAACGAGGGGCAGAATCGCGTCGGCGCATTAGCTCTCTCCACTATCCTGCGGTTTATCTCAGGGGTCCGGAGTTTCGCGAAACGCGCTGAAGAACGAACTGGCATGCGGAAACGCATGCTTTGGGTGTCTGCTTGGAAGAAGTAGCTGTTTAGGGAGATTTATAATTTCAGGCTGCGTGCCGAAATGGCGGAGAGGATGTCCGCCACGCTTCGTAAGCTATTGAAATTATTGATACGATTTCGTTGACAATGGCCGTATTTGCCATAATTTCATGCATAAAGTTATGACAACGGGCGAAGCATGGCGCGCAATAAGCTTTCAGAGACCAAGATAAAGACGCTCACAAAGCCGGGCATTTACGGCGACGGCGACGGCCTTTTCCTTCGCGTGCGCGCCGGCGGCAGCCGCCAATGGGTCTTTATATACAAACGCGCAGGCAAGCGCGTCGAGATAGGGCTTGGCGGGTATGGTCAGGGCACCGCACCGGTGCCGCTGGCCTTGGCTCGGGAAAAGGCGGATGAGGTTCGCGCACGGCTGGCGCGCGGCGAGGATCTGTCTACGCGCAAGACATTCGCCGACGTCATGGAAGACGTCATTGCGGTAAAGGAAGCCAGCTTCAAAAATGAGAAGCATAAGGCGCAGTGGCGCATGACGCTCGATGAGTACGCAAAGCCGCTCCACAAGAAGGCGGTTGGCGACATCACCCGCGACGACGTGGTTGAAGCCCTGAAACCTATCTGGACTACCATTCCTGAGACCGCAGATCGAACCAGAATGCGAATCGCGGCGGTAATGGATCACGCGCGGGCACGCGGGCTATTCACCGGTGATAACCCGGCCAGTTGGCGCGGTGGCCTGAAAGAGCTCCTGCCCGCACGCAGCAAACTGACGCGCGGCCACCATGCAGCGGCGGCATACAAAGACATGCCTGCAATCATGGCGAAGCTGAGGGCCAGTGACGCCGTTTCTGCTCGAGCCGTTGAATTTACCGCCCTCACCGCTTCACGTTCTGGCGAAGTCCGCGGCGCCGTCTGGTCTGAGATTGATTTCGCCCAGGCAGTCTGGATTGTGCCGGCCGAGCGTATGAAGGCTGGCCGCGAGCACCGCGTTCCCCTCACCGGCCGAATGCTGGCTATCCTTGAGGCGCGTAAGCAGGTGGCAACCGGTGACTTGGTATTTGAAGGCGGCAAGGAAGGCACAGCGATTTCAGACACGGCCATGGTGAAAAGTCTGCGGGCCGCGTCAGAGGACAAGTCCATTACGCTGCACGGTCTGCGCTCATCCTTCCGCGACTGGGCAGGCGATACCACCGGCCACCCCCGCGAGGTTGCGGAAGCTGCCCTTGCCCACGCCGTGGGTGATGTCGTTGAGCAAGCATATCGCCGGAGTGACGCGCTTGCGAAGCGGCGCGCCATGATGGAGGACTGGGCCGAATACTGCGAAAGCAAGGTTTCAACAGTTTCCAAATCTTGACAAATTTGTAAAATCGGTCTATTAAATGAGCGTCGCAATTGTGGTGGTTGCGGCAATCGGCGGGGTGGTGCCCGCCAAAAAGCAGCGCCGGGAAAACCGGCTCATTGGCGCCCAGCGCCCCTAACCGTCACCGTTATCAGCCGACAACCGAACCTTCTCAAAAATCTTCGTTCCATTTCACGCCATGACTCTGTCTTGGCTTCGAGGAGACACCATGACCATTCCAGCGAATGACAACAAGCCGCGTCTGATGACGCCGAAAGAAGCGGCCGCCGCAACAACCATGTCGCGCGTGCTGCTTGCCCGCATGTCTAAAGAAAGCCGATTCCCCCAGCCCGTACAGATAGGCTTGAAGCGCATCGCTTACGTCCGGGCCGAGGTTGATGCTTGGATTGAAACGGCCATCGGCGCGAGGGCGACGGCATGAGTAGCGTCGTTATGTATGCGCGAGACTTGGTGCAGGCCTTGAAGGGTGAGACCTACTGCCTTGAAGATCGCAACGTCGATGAGCGGGATATGACACGCCAGCAGCTAGAAACACTGGCCGCTGGTTTCGGTCGGGTTGCCGAGATGGCATCGAAACATCAGGCACGCTTGTTGGAGAGGATCCAGCCGATCAACAGCACCGATGACCCATTCAAACAGTACGGCATCGGTGACGCGGTCGTGTATCACGCGGTCACGGGCGTCAAGATAAGGGGCAAAATCACCAATTTTGTCGACGGTAATCCCGAGCTCACGTTTAGGGATGGATCAACCGCCGTGTGCGCCGCTTCGCGCGTGAGTCTGGCCTCAATCGACCTAAGTTCGAAAGAGAAACGGGAAGCGCTCTTGGATCACCTGACCGGCAGCGCCGCCTAATCGTTCACAGCCAATACCAACCAGATTCAAGCGTCCGGCGCTGCCGGCGACAGGAGAAGCTATGCCGAAATCGCACAAGAACTACGTTGATATTACCGTCGACCTAGACGCCCTTCGAAACGCCGCGGCTCAAATGCCCGGTTTCATAAGGATTGAAACAATAACTCAAGGTGCACGCGTGCACTTCATTTCAAGTAACAGGACAAACGCCGAGCGCGAAAAGCTTGCGAAGACCCTTTCGGAAAATATGACGCAAGCAATGGCGCCGACCTAAGCACCACAGCCCCACACCTTCACCAACCGCCAGTCACCACCTGCCGACCCTCGACGGCAGGTGCGCATTCGTGCGCTCTCCAGAAAGGATTGAGATGGACCACCAATCGCTCAGTGACGACGATATCGAGCGTCTGACCGACTACATGACCGCTGGCGCCTATGTGCTCAAGACAAAGAACGGTTTCCGAATTCCCGCGCTGGTCGTGGAGCAGTGGCGCGAACATGGTTTTGCCGTCCTGCGCACCAATGCCTTGGCAGCGCGCTACGGCGTCGGCCGCAAAACCATGTGGAACACGATCAAGGGCGCGATCGATGCCGGTTTCATAAGAGAGGTCGGGCGCACCGAGGACGGCCGCGCAATGTACGTCCCTGTCGTAGAGCGGGGCGATGAATGGCGGGCGGCACATGACGCAAGGATGGCAAAATATGAGCAAGCCTGATCACGCTGGCGGTCCCGTCGACCGTATCGAGCTTCTTGGAGCTATCATTGACGATGAGCGCGTGCGGCTCATCCACATCAAGACCGCGCGCCACATTTTAAAGCGCTATTACCAGAAGCACGGCAACGCGCGCGCCAGTGTCAGTTTCTTGCAGCAAGCCACTGGCCTAACAAGGGGCAGCGTCGCAAGCGCAACAGAGGATCTTGTAGCGTGGGGCTATTTCACCCGCGTGATGGGTTCTGGCAAACGGCCCTCCGAATACCACCCGAATTTTAGCGTCCTACCGTCGCCGGACACTAATAGCGTCCTACCGTCACAGGACGATAAAAAATCAAGCGTCCTACAGCCACAGGACGAGATCGTCCTAGGGTCACAGGACGCTAAATCGGCTAGTGTCCTACAGCCGCAGGAGCAAACTCATTTACTTGTCTCGGCTACAGCCAGAGACAAAGTAAATAGCACATCCGCAGCGGGCACGGGGTCGGGCCTGTCGGCCGCCCCGGCCCGTGCGTCTGAGGACCGCGTGATGACCATTGTATCGAGCCACATTGAGCACGACGAAGACGACGGCTCGGACTGGCTTCGGCTGGATATGGAGACCGACGACGGCCTAACAGAGCCGTACGCCATCTGCGTCCAAAGCGACGAAGATCAAGGCATGCAGGAACGCGGTATGAAAAAGCTCGAACGACTGGCGATCGCTCTCGGCATCGACCAGATCAACAAGCCTGGCGACGTGATAGGCATTCCGCTGCTTCTTACGGCAAGCGACGATTTTCTTCCTCTGGAGGCCGCATGAACCTAGCCAACGATTTTCACGCGCTGGACCTTTCATGTTGTGAGGTGTCCACATCGTCAAACAATAAATGGAGCAGATCAAAAATCCGCAAAACAATCTGCCAGCGTTTTTTTGTCCATTAGGATAAAAACCTCTGCATTATTCCTTGACTCATGTATCCCTGTTTACCAACTTAATCCGTAAGGAGTGAGCATGTCCAAATCGCATCCATCATCTGGAAAATTCTTCACTATCTCGAAAAGAGACGTTCGGGCTGGATCCGGCATGTTTGTAGAGAGATCGTCGAAAGATGGCAGCTTCTCTACCAAGTCGATGGACGGCAAAGTTTTCGACGGAGCGCGTAATGCTGCTGGTTCAAAACTGCGCGAGGTGTCAGGCAAGTTCCTTTCCTCCCCCGGCCATAAGAAATGACAGAGAGTGCTGCGCAACAGCAAACGTCTGCGAACGTAGCGTCCGAGTACAATAGGGTTTTCGAAAAGTTCGTTGGAGAAAGCCCTGACGGTATGTCGGATATTGTCGGTATAGTCGCATATGGAATTTACAAAAACGCAAAACGCGAGTGGGCGACCGACTTCCGGGCTGCCTATGGCCGAGCTCCGTCTCAAGATGACCTAAGGGCATATCACGCGACATGGACGCCAGCCCAAATTCAAAGCGCACGTAACAGTGCAGCGCAAGTGATGGCTGAATACGCTGACACCGTGATATCCGAGGAAGAGCCAAGAATATTGCGAGACGCAGTAAAGGGCAGATTTTGGCCGTCGATCTTCACGTCCATGTTTGCGAACGCCTGCTACACTCTCATTCTTATTTTCATTGCCGTTATCTTGGCTAAGGCGGGTATAGATCTGATCGGGCTGATTTCGGCTGCCGACAAGTCTTAACCTGCGCTGTGCTTTGCTCTCAGCTTGTTCTTTTGAATGAATGCCCGCAAATTACCCAACGTCGTTTTGCCGTGGATAGCATTCTCAACAAGCCCGGTTAGATCTTCATTGTCCTGAATCGCCTCCAGAACATCAATCAAAAGGAGGCGCGCAACATTACCAGTCCTCCCCGACGCGGCGCCGTCCAGGATAATTGCAGAAGCCAACTCAAGCTCATTAAGAAGATCCCTGAACGCAGCCTCAAACTCGGATATTTCGCCGGTAGCAGCTTGGTGGCTTTTAGAACCAATTCCCTTCAACTCGTTACGAACGTTTGTGCATATCGATAGAACTACCGCGGCCGACGCGTTCCGTCCGTCTTTTCTCATTTGGTAAAGAACTATGCCAACACCGACGACCGTGGCGATGTTGGCAGCGATAGAAATCCATTCCACGGTGTTACTTTTTCTCACCCTGTCCAGCTGGTTTGTTGCTCTGCGGTGAATTTGTAGCGGGAGCCTGCGCCGGCACCTTAAGCTGGCTCGTTAAATGCTGGGTAGACAGCCCTTTCTCCACCCACCCTCCAGCAAGGTTTTTCGTCAAATGGGTCGTCGATAGAGAGTCACCAACAAACACACGGGTTGTTTTTTCTTCGCTCATTCCAAATCTCCACGAAACAAAAAAACGGCGGGATTGCTCCCGCCGCCGTTACAGTCATCATTTCTTTTTTGTGTCGCCGTATCCAGGCTTGGGAACCCTCTCCACCTGGGTGGTAGTTGGGCGGCTCTTCGCCTCCTGAACCGTGATGAACTGACCTGTGCTTGAATCGCGCCCACGGGGCGTCGTCTTACTGGTCATTTGTTGCAGTCCCTCTGGCCTTGTCAAATCAGCCTTTGGGCGCTATTTACGGTGTTGCGACACTACCGCTTCGGGCGCACGGCTTGCTTCTCGGCAAGCCAGGCAACCGAGGCAAACACACAAAAGCACGTCGATTCGTCGACGTGCTTTTTTATTTGCCTGATGCACTCAGACATTGCAAGAAGTAAATGATTTATTAACGGGGTAACGCCAGTTATCCCCGCTTATACGCCAAAAGCCACTCAAGTCAACCGATCGCGTTAATAATAGTTAACGAGATTCCCTTGCGGATTGATAAATTTCCCTTGATGACCACCTGCCCGCGCTCTTAGCCCAAAAATTATTTTTTCTCAAATCCACTACCCGTTTTCAGCCCGTTCTCGGAAAGTATGCGTACCCGACGGCTTGTCGGTATGCAGCCCTATCCCCCTCTTTCATAAGGTGACGGCCTAATGGAAAAAGACACTCCGGTTTTTGACCGGCGCGACACGCCGACTGCAATTTCTCTCGATGCTGGCGAATGGTCGCTAAGACGCGCGCGCACGAAGCGCGGAGACGTCGTGCTCATAGCAGGAGATCCCTTACCGAAAATTTTCTTGTCGGTTGCGCCTCACGACGAGGTGGAGCGGTTTCGCGCGAACGGAACCGCCTGGTACGCCTCCAATGGCTTCGACGGCCAAGCGGCCAATGACAATGCCGATTGGCCGCTGCAGAAGCTTTTGCGAACCGAAGGCAAAGACTACTTCCTTTCGCTTGCGGTTCGGTATCGAGACCTGCACGACACCGCGTCGCGGCCTACGCAGTTGTTCGGCAAGGAATGCGAAAACCTCTTCTTCGTAGAAAACCAAGATGCAGAAGGCCGGTCAAAAGGCGTCAAGGTCGTGACAGGCAAGAAAGCGAACGCCGACACCTCGCCAACCAGGAAGACGTCTGCCAGAAAGACCACCCGGAAGCTAGCGGCACCGGTTCCCAAAAAATGGAACGGCGACTGGCCAATTCTTGCAGCGATCGATGCAAAGCGAGAACTAGCGATCCTTCGCGCCAAGCTGGCTTATGTCCCGGCCATCCTTGAAGCTTTCGAGTGGTCGGTCGTCGACGGCATGACGCTCGACGAAATCGGCAAGCGGCTCGGCGCAGGGAGCAAAGGAGCCAAAGGTGAGGCGCGCGCCAGGATATTCGACGGCCTCGGGATTGTGGATCGCCATTGGCGTGCTCAAGACAGGCTCGCCGCATAGGGGTACCCCATTTCCCCGCGCCACAGGTTATAAGAGAGAGAGGCTCGCAGCGATGCGGGCCTTTATCATTTCCGGCAGCCGTCACTGCCGTGATGGTGGGTTGCCGCGCGCGGTAGCTCACCCCAGTTTCCAATCATGGTGCGCACGGATGTACTGCCACCTTGAAATCCCGCGAGTTGTATCGCGGTTCGATCGCGCGCTCTGCCGACGTCTGTCTCCTCGACGACCGGCAGAGCGCCTGCGATTTTTTAAACACCCAAAACATTCATTTCCAAAAATGAAAGGAGGCGACCGTGCGAAAAGCTGCGGCATGCTTTGCCATTTCAAAGACCCTCGGCATTGGCCTAGGTCGCGTCACTTCATTGGCGCAACGCGCTGCGGATGCCGGCGTTCTGCCCAAGGCCGTAGGACGCACCTATCCACCCCTCTCCGCTGACCAGATGGCGCGGCTACTTATCGCCGTGCTGGCCGACAACGGTCTCGGCTCAGTAGGCGAAAGCGTCGACAAGTTTGCCCGTATCCATTCCCCAACGCTCTGCATGTCGCTCGTTGAGGCTATTGCAGCCGCGTTCGACGGCGGCCGGACAAACCCGTTTTTCCCGGTCATCAAGAGCATTGTGCTGCGCAATGATCTGGAAAACCCGGGCGTCGATATTCTCGCCAATGTATGCGGGCAAGGCGTTCATGCTGTTTTCGGTGCACCGCAAACAACCGGCGCCGTGAAGCAGGCTCTTGTTGCCGGTCCCGCATTCGATGCACTGGCGAAAGAATGGCGGGCTGCGCAATGACGTCTGAAGTTACGCGCCTGCTCGCAGAAATTCGAGCGGAGGCAGCGACAAAGAAGGCTGAAGTTTCAGCCAACCCCGTTGCCGCTGCAATCGAAGAAGCCATCCAAAAGCACCGGACACCCGAACAGATCGCTGCGCATCGCGATCTATACCGACAAGCCAAGCGGCACGTCGTCGAAATCGACGCATGGAATGCCGCCAACACAGACAAACCCGCACGAACGTATCTGCCGCGCATGCTGGCCTACATCGGTGCGTTTTCCTATGTCGAAAAGGACACCTGAATGACTGACAATATCGCCACCAAAATCGAGCAACTTGGCTCTGCTTTCAATACCGCCACAACCGACCTGTCGGAGCGAATTTCCGGACTTGAAAAGAGCTTCGCCCGTATGGATGGACACGCCAACGACAACTTCGCCGCCGGCGAAAGCCTAGCTGCAGCTCTGGTCAACACGCCGGCCTTCAAGGAGTTGAACGGTGGCGCCAATCGTGGCCGCGCTTATGTCGAATCTGCCGCCATCACATCAGGAAACACGACCGTCGGCACTGGTCGCTCGCAGGGCACTTCTCTTGTCCCTGCCGATCGCCGCCCCGGCATAGTCACACCAGCCCAGCGTGTTCTCACGGTGCGTGACCTCATCGCGCCAGGCAAGACCACTGCCGGCTCGATCGAATTCGTACAGGAAACCGGCTTCACCAATAACGCGGCACCTGTCGCCGAGACTACGCAGAAGCCCTATTCTGACATCACGTTCGACCTGAAGACCGCGTCGGTTCGGACCATTGCGCACCTCTTCAAACTCTCCAAGCAGATGCTTGATGACGTCGCCGGGCTGGTCTCCTATCTGGATCTGCGTGGCACAACCGGCTTGAAGCTGGTCGAGGAGCAGCAGCTTCTGTTTGGTAGCGGCACTGGCCAGAATATCCTTGGCCTTATTCCCCAGGCGACCGAATTCGACGACAGCCTACGCCATACCGGCGACACTCGCGTCGACACCATTCGCCGCGCCATCCAGCAGGTGCGTCGCGCCGAGTATACCGCAACCGGCATCGTCATGAACCCAGACGATCTGGCCGAGCTCGAGCTGACGAAAGACGCCGGCGGCAACTATATCATCGTTGACCCGGTGGAAGGCGGCTCGGGCCGCATCTGGCGCCTGCCGATTGTCGACACCACCGCCATGCCAGCCGGCCAGTTCCTTGTGGGTGCACTCGCTACTGCCGCACAGATCTTTGACCGGCAGCAGGTGACGTTTGAAATCTCCACCGAGAACGCTGATGACTTCGAGAAGAACATGGCAACTGCGCGCATTGAAGAGCGCCTGGCTCTTGCGGTCTACCGACCCGAGAGCCTGATCACAGGCACGTTCGCCGCCTAACACAATCAGATAGTGGGGTCTGATTCCGCCCCACTATCACCGGCCAGCCGTATTAGCCCCCTGCGGCTGGCCACCCCCTTTCCCAAACGTCAGGAGGACCGCAATGGCGTCCGGAAGAATTATCAAGTGGTTCAATGGCCGTGGCTTTGGCTTCATTCAGGAAGACGGCGATCGCGGCAACGCAGGCGAATTCGTACACATCACCAGCATGCCAGACCATGAGGCCCCACGTATTGGACAGCGCTTCGACTACGACCGCGTGACCGGCATGGATGGCCGCACCAAAGCGGTGAACGTCCGTGAGGTGACCACATGGGGCGAAGCTGCCTATTATCTGTAGCGCGACAGGGAGATGAGCGTGAACAAAGAACTGCTGACTGCCATCCTTGCTTGGAGTGATGATGAAGAATTCGGCCTAGCTGAAGAGCCGATTACCCCCCCTTGACCGGCTCGCAGTGCTAGGCAAGTGGGATGATCTGTATGTCGTGGAGAACGATTACAGCGGAGGCAACTTCAGGGGCTTTGAGACTCACCGAGAAGCAAGGCTTGAAGCCGTAAGGCTATGGTTGAATGGCGAGGTTTCGCAAATCAGGGACCACACCGCCATGAGCGCAGGCTGATCGACCCTCCGGGGGTGGTCAAAAAGTCCAGGCCCCCCTCAGCCACGGACCGTGGGGTCCGAACAACGTTAATGCAAACACAGTTTTTTGCCTCCCGCGTGCGCAAACGCGCGCGCGAGAAATCATTACGTTTTTTCGCCTGATACGGGGCTATCTGCAAGTCTATACTTGCGCCTGGGCAGGGAACGCCGGGGGTCATTCGCGTGCATTTTTCCAATTGAAAATATGACCCCTAGTTTTCGATTGGGCTTTCCTCATCCTCATTAGGGACCGTTTCTAGGTCTTTGCAAAGCGCCCGCGCCTGCTCTGCCAATGCAGCCAGCTGCGCAGTGATCTCTGCCAGCGGCACAACCTCAACCCGATCTTCCATTGCATCCCTCCTGCCTGTTCGTCGTCGACGAACGCCGAAGGCTGCGCATTTGTTCCAAGGACACCAACATGAGAGACGATTTCGATCGCGCAACAGAGAGAGCCCAAACCTGCGTGGATTCAATTCTCGAAGAAGGCGTACCGCCTGTCATTGCCGCAGACGCTGTTATAACCCAAGCTCTAGCCGTGTGGGCGGCGGATACCGGACGCCATGAAGACGCGCGTGCATTCCTCCGCTCATGGACCGTAGTGAGGGATGCTTAGATATGGCGCAAGATTTAGAAAAGCTTGTCGTACAGCTCTCAGCCGACATCAAAGGGTTCGACAGAGCGATGAGTCGCGCCGTTGGTGTTACCAATCAGCGTGCGCGTGCCATCGAAAGCCGCTTCTTGTCTATGAACAAGCGCGTCGCGGCGGGATATCAGGGCCTTACCGCGAACGCGGCGAAGGCCTTCGCCCTTATCGGCGGCGCCCAGGGCTTCCGGCAGCTGTCGGACAGCGGAACGCGCATCACCAACTCCCTAAAGGTTGCGGGCCTCGCTGGCGAAGAACTTGAAGGCGTGTATCAGAAGCTGTTTGCGGCTGCCCAGAAGAACGCGGCGCCACTCGAAACATTGGTGCAACTGTACGGCCGCGTATCGCTGGTGCAAAAAGAGCTGGGTGTCTCGTCAGACGAGATCATCAGCCTTTCCAGCAACGTTGCCCTTGCGTTGCGTGCGTCTGGCCAGTCCAGCCAGGAAGCATCCGGCGCACTTTTGCAGCTTTCGCAGGCCCTAGGCGCCGGCGTAGTTCGCGCCGAGGAATTCAATTCAATCCTCGAAGGCGCTCCGACTATCCTGCAGGCCGCTGCCGCTGGCATCAAGCAGGCCGAAGGCTCCGTTGCCAAGCTCCGCAATATCATGCTCGAAGGAAAGCTTTCCTCAAAGGCATTCTTCGACGGCATCAATGCCGGCGCACCGGTCCTTGAGCAGAAAGTTGCCGGTGCCGTTCTGACGGTTGACCGGCGGCTCGAAAATCTCCGGACCGCCCTTACGAACGCCGTCCGCAAATTCAACGATTCCACGCAGGCCGCCAACACGTTCGGCGGCGCGATCGACAACATGGCGAACTTCGTCAACAGCGTCGACATGGATGGTCTGGCTTCTGATATTCAGTACATCATTGACAAGCTGAATACTGGTGCTGATGCCGCACAGAACCTTGGCGTGCAGATCGGTAAACTTAGCGGTCTCGCAAACATTGGCCAGGGCATCATCGGTGCGCTCGACAGCGATGGCGACGGCAAATTGTCAGCGTTCGGCGGTGCTTTGACTGTCGAATCCACTATCAAGGGCAGCCAGAAGCTCGTCGACAACACCCAGAAGCGGCTAGACCTCGAAAAGCAGATTGCTGAGATCAAGGCCAATCCGGCCAACGTTCTCGGCCAAGCTGAAATCAGGCAGCTTGAGGGGCAGATCAAGGCCCTACAAGAAGCGCAGACCAGAACCGCGTCCAGCATCATTCAAGACGTGCTGAATGACAAGCCGCTGAAATATCCCACCAGTGCGCCCTCGATTGTGGGGGGCAGCGGAGAGACCCAAACCGTCAACGGCAAGAAATTCACGCCCGTCGACATCACCGACAAGAAATATCAGGTCACAACCGACAAAGACGGCAAATCCAGCAGGAAGCGAGCCGACGAATATGCGCGCGAAGTCGAGCAGATCACGAAGCGCACCGCGGCGCTAAATGCTGAGACGGCTGCGCAGGCCGGCCTCAATCCTCTCCTGAACGACTACGGGCATTCCATCGAGTTCGCCCGTGCCAAGCAGGAACTCCTGACCGCGGCGCAAGAGGCGGGCGTAAAAATCACGCCTGAACTGACGGCCAGCATCGAGGATCTAGCAGCAGGCTACGCGAACGCTGTCGTCGAGTCCGAGCGGCTTTCCGAAAAGCAGGATGAGATCCGCCAGCGCGCTGAAGAGGCTATGGAAACCGCCAAGGATGTAACGCGAGGCATGATTGACGGCTTCATTGAAGGCGCCAGCGCGGCAGACATTCTGGCCGACAGCCTCAAGAAGATCGGCAACGCCCTTCTCGATGATGTTCTCAACAACATCTTCAAGATCAACAACGCCGGTGGCGGTGGCGGTGGGTTCCTGAGTGGTTTGTTCAGTCTCTTCGGGGGCGGTGGCGGTAGTTTAGGAACGAACTACTTCCCCGCCGCACCAACAGGCAGTCTCTACGCAGACGGTGGCAACACCGGATCTATCTCTTTCTCAAACACTCCGGAGGTCCTCGCGTGAGTGCTATCGCAGCAGTTATCCAGCCCGACGCCGTTCACATCCTGTCCGATGGCGCCTTCTACGACCCTGAGACGGGGATTGTCACCGGCCTTGGATGCAAGGTCAGAAAGATCCCGAACGTCCCTGCAGTCTATTCCAGCCGGGGGGCATCTATCGCCTTCCCCATCTTTGAGAGCATCTGCGAGACCAGTCAGTTTCGCAAGTTTGACGAGGTCGTGGCGGTCCTTCCAGCGTTGCTCAACCTGCATGATTCTTACATGAAGCTGTTTGGCAAGGAAGGGTCAGAAATCGTCGTTGCCGGTTGGTCAGAGAGCCGCAATCGTGGCGAAATCTACGCACGACAGTCGCACAGCGATACTGACCAGCTTGCGCGTGGTGAGTGTTACAAGTGGACCGAAGGTCGGGTTTGCTTCGGCGTTGACTGGGAAGACGTTCCGGATCCACAGTATTTCACGCCTGCGGGTGCAGTCGAAGCGTTCCAGCGGTTCCGCGAGACGCCGCACGATCTGCATTGCGGCGAGCGTGAGGAGCCTAACCTGGGATATTCGGTAGGCGGCGGCGTATACCACTGCGAGGTGACAACGGATGGCGCCAGTGACACATCAAAGGTTCACGAATGGCCTGAAGACGTTGTGGGACAGAAAATTGAGCCATTCAAAACAATGCGATGGCTCACAGGCAAAGAGGCTATGGACGCTGCCCTGACGAGAGTGGGATCAGAAGCCCGGCAAACGAGTGTTGATCACGAACCTCTGCGGTCCATCAAGCACGCCGCCTAGAAACGCCACGTCAACTTCTGTTC
Organism: Agrobacterium sp. A3-95; assembly: GCF_053521785.1. NCBI lineage: Bacteria > Pseudomonadati > Pseudomonadota > Alphaproteobacteria > Hyphomicrobiales > Rhizobiaceae > Agrobacterium > Agrobacterium sp. A3-95. The sequence goes on from NZ_JBNWDR010000001.1 coordinate 209,727, forward strand.
CATCTTCCATTCTCAATTTAACGTCGCCGCATTCTTGTATGGCCATGATATCGGGTAGTTCGATACCATGAGCAACACCATCTGCCCCGATTCTATCAGCGCTACGTGAGACAACGACCTTATAGCTGGCGGGGAATTCATTTCCTTTTGCGAGGAATTCTCCCTGGCCCTCTAGGCGCTTCAAGACGATCATACGTTTCTCCCTTGCGTTAACGTGCATAAGCAACCACAAACGCAATTAAGAGTCGAATTGGTCGCAGATTCTATCCACAACGTCATTCGGCTCCCATCAGCTTTTTTTTACAACTCAATGGCTACCGATACGGCAGAGTTGTTTCGCATCCCACAGTATCGCACTTTAAAAGTATGGTTCCGTTTTCTGCGAACGCGCGCATGCCTTCATTGCAACGTGGGCAGGAAGTGCCAGTTTGAGGGGGCACAAATCGCTTTCCACTCTTTTCGTTAGCTTTTCGAGCGGCTGGTTGCGGTTGTGAGCTATTGCTGCGCTGTGAATGCTCGGTTTGCGAACTGCTGGACGGGCCGTTTTCTTTCCTTTTTGCAACAAGAACACCAGCACCAATTGCCAGACCAAGGCTGGCAATAAAGCGAAGAAAAGCGGGTGTCCGATCGACCCCACCATTATGGGAGCAAGCCCCTTGTCTGCCAATCGATGGTGATTTCCATCCTGACTTGCAGGTTGTTGGCCCCATAAACGTGGAGATCGTGATTATTGCCGCGATGAAAGTGAGGATTCCCACACCAAATGGATTCTTTAATATCGCGGCCACCTACTTTCCCCATTCCCAGTCATACGGCGCGGTTTAGTTGCAATTTTCGCTTAACGCAACTACATAAATTGCTCTAAGGCCACCAATGCGCGGTGCCGCCGTCTACCATTGCGGTAGCAAAACCGATGCCGTCGTTTATCAGGTGACTACCATCGTCGTATTTTTGACCGTCAGGTTTCCTAAAAACAGGGTAGTAGCCTTCATCGAGTATCATCTCAAGGATTTTACTACCTATTCCCTGCCTCCTATAGGGGGCTTGGAGTTCCATTCCTGTGACGAGCGCAAGTCGATTTCCATCTCCGTCATCATCGATGTAAGATAGCGAGAAGCCTCCGATCTTTTTTGGAGGTTTCAACACAGTCCAGACTTCGTAGTCGCAGTCGCAATCACTTATTTTGACATTACCTTGGTTTTTCGTCGAAAAAATCACTTTACCTCCGGAATATGAATTGCTCGCAATTCAAGCTCTAGTGTCAATTGGTTGTAAAACTCCTTATCTACACCAATCAATCCGCTGCTTAGTAGGCCATGGCCTTGCCAGCCCCTTAGACATGAGGATTTTGCCAACCTCTCGATCATCGGCAAGGTAGATATTGATCAACGGCCAGCGGCTTGAGGTTCTATCCCTTGCGCCGCTGTCCTCGATACGAGGGCACGCCAGACAGCAGCAGTTTTTTCAATCGGGCTGTCGCTTTCATCGCCAGCAGTCGCTCCGCCTCACACTTGGCGCGGCTGCCCATCTCTGGTGAGTCAACACCAGACTTGAAAGGCACGCCACCGCCAAGCGGCCATCTTCCGCATCGCGTTTGCGGCCAATTCAGCGCGTCCGCCGAGATAGTGCAGGTCCAGTATCGTCTCTACGTCTTTGAGGCTGTGCACGGTGACAGCTGCTATCTCAGGCACAGTGCATCCGGCGAGGTCCATCCTCGTAACTGCAGTCCCTCGTAATTCGTGGAATGTAAAGTCCGCAATCCCGGCCGCCTCGCAAACTTTCCTCCATGATGTGCTGAACCCATGCCTTGTCCATGCGGCGCCGCGACTAATTGTCACGAAACGGGCCGCCGGTGATCCGAAACAGTGTTTCACTATAGGGTAGTCGCAGCAGGATTTTACCATTCTCAGCTATCGCGCCGAGGGCTGCGGCTCGACAAAGAAGGCTTACTCCGCCTTGTTGCCTGTTGCACATGGCATCTGGGCTATCAATCAATCGAACGTTGGCCAGGCCAGCAACCACTATTGTTGTGCCTTCGGGAAGCGCGCCGATCGGCTGAACAACAATAATCCTAACGCCACCCAGCCATACGCCTATTGATGCGATAACTATCACCGCGAGCGCCAATAGTAGTTTCATTCTTGCCCCCCGACCTTGAGGAGCAACATGGTTTAGCCTGGCGGGATGGTCAAGCGGTCCGACCCGCGTGTCCTAGCGAAGAGCTATCCCTTCATGCAGGTTAGTTGCCACTGGTCGCGGAACTCGCCGATTGCTCGATCCTTGCTTTCTTGCATGTTAAAAAACGGGACTTCGTAGGCGTCCATTATCATCTTCCGAAAGCCTGGGCCGACCTTTTCATCGCCCTTGGGTATAACGACGTCCATGGTGCTCTGCAGCGACTTGCCGCCCTGTCTGCGCTCCATGACCTTTTCCGCTATCCTCCCGACAGCGGCGCATTCTTCGTCTGTCTCAGCCAATGCTGCGGTGCTTAACCCGCTCATCGCAGTGAGCAATATCGCAACGGTGCTGATTGTCTTGTTCATAGCCTGCCCCCAATTCAGGGTAGCAAGATGATCGAGGGCTGTGGTCCGGTCAAGCCCGCCGCTAGATTGGTTTATGGACAACCGCACCACGTTCGGCGTCTGGATCGCCACCAAGGCGTATGCGCACACCACCTGGTTCAATGAACTCGGCAAAACGCCATTTGCCAGGCTCGATCTCTTCGCCAATTTCTAGCGCCGTCTGAAGAAGGTGGACCGTGGAAGTCTTCGCGTCTGAACCGTTCTCAATCCGCGTGACTGTGTTGGCGGTAATACCCGCTTTTTCAGCCAGGTCTCGCACGCCCCAACCAAGCCCGACGCGAGCCATTTTTAGCTGAGTTGCATTCATTTTTGGTACCCTGTACAATTACATGTTGACACGGTTAATTTCGTGTGGCTTCATGTGTACACAGTACAAATGCAACGCCACAAAAGCAACAAGGAACGGCCGATATGGTTAGCGAATCCTCAACAGACGTAGTTAACGAATCATTCGTTTCACGCATGACCCGCCTCTACGTCGAGCTCAACACGATCGGCGAGCGCGTCGGCGAGATGCCTGATGACGCAATGGATTGCATCACCGAGGCGGCGAGCATTGTCAGGCAGGCAGTCATCAAGGCGCCTGTAAAAAGCGAAAGCGACATCGCGTGTAAGTTTCGCTTCGCTGCCATTCTGGTCGAAAACCCTCACGGCGTCCTCTACGACGAGGAGGAAGCGGCAGCGATCGCGGTTCGCGAGCTATTCAAGTTCCGTGAGGAGCAGTGGGCCGAATTGCGCCGGGAGGCACGGTCATGATCACCCCAATCAGGACATACGCAGAGTCACGCGAGCTTGTGCGCGCAATGACAACATTCACCGATGGCATGCCTGCAAGGTTCGTCGTCAAGGTGGGTCCGGGCGACATCCGCACCATCGGCGCGTTCGAACCTGAGAACCGCATTTTCCCACTATCCGCTCAGGGTGAGATCGTGGGTGTTGTGACGGAATGGAATCTGACCCTGTTCGTCATGTACGGAGAGGTCAGTGTGGCCTGACAAGAAGTTTCCCAGCTGGCCTTATGACATGCAAGGCCAGCCACCTTGCCGGTGGCGCTCTGTAGCTGCCCCGGCCTTTTATTCCGAATGCCACCACAGCGCCAAGAATGGTCGTAGGATTCACCACCCTGCGAGCCTCGTTTATTGCTTGTCGCTAGTCATGTTCTTTTTCGAACGCAACCGCATCCTCTGTTTGAATTTCCCCTCCGATTCAATCGAGTGGGCGGAGTTTAGGTACAATTCGAGGTCGGATAGATCCTCGAAAGTGTCTTCGATCTGCTGATTGTTCGGAAACCACTCAATCAACTCGAGAAGATACTGCAACACGACCGTGCGCTCTTGATCAGAAAGTTCATCTTTCCGCTTCTGGTCGAGCTGCTTGACGACCGAAAGAATTTCTACTCGAGGATAAAGACCTATCCTTATCAGCCTGAATGCCGCTGATAGAGAGTATATGGAATGCGAAATAGTAATCGCGATTATGATATGGGGGGTGAGCCACCATAAGTAATCAGAACGCAAACCAGTTCCTGCCGCGGCTAAGCTCATAACACCTGCGTATGCAGCGATTGTGGCAACGTGGCGCAAAACGTCTAGGTGCACGACCCCTCGATGAACCAAGTCCATCTCGGTGGTGAGCCGGCTTAACCGCTTAATCACCCACTTCTTTCGGCGGAGTGTAAACGAAGCACCGTACCGCCTAGTGATCCTTTCCCTCACAGGAAAGAAAAGAATCGCAAGAATGGCCGTGGTGATTGCTGTCTTGAGGTTATCTGAGAACGCCCACTGGATCGATTCCCAAAGAAACTGGATCAAATTCGGTCCCCAACCATAGCGCCCGCGGGATAAGAACACCTCGCCAAGTTATGACAAGCGGCAAAATAAGACAAATTATGCAATGAAAACAAGGGTTATGGCGGAGAGGATGGGATTCGAACCCACGATACGCTTTTGACGTATACTCCCTTAGCAGGGGAGCGCCTTCGACCACTCGGCCACCTCTCCGGTGCGGCCTGATTATTGCTTTAAAAAAATGAATGCAAGGGTTTTTCGCCAAGAAGCCGAAAAACCTGTTGGCCGAACACCCGCCAGCGAAACTTTGCGGGCCATTGGGGAACTTCTTCTCTTCCGGCACGTTCTGGCTTCGGTAACAAAAAGAGGTGTTCTAATGGCTCAGACCAAACTGAATGTTGTCGAAGATACGATCGAAAACCAGATTGCGGAGTTGCGTTCGCAGATTTCGTCTCTCTCCAAGTCCGTTTCCGCTCGTGCGGAAGGCGTTGGTGAAGATGCATCCGAATTTCTGGATGAGGCTCGTGGCCGCGTTCGCAAGGCGGCAAGCAATGTGCGCGCCCAGGGCCAGAACGTTGTGGAAGCAGTCAAGGAAAACCCCGGCACTGCAACCTCACTGCTGACGATCGTCGGCGCACTCGGCTTTGCGATCGGTTATGCGGTCGGCGCTGGTACGCAGCAGAGTTCTTCGAACAGCAGCCTTTATCGCTGGCGCTGATTGCCGCATTAGAGGCTAGAATTCAGGCAAGGCGGGATACGTTCCGCCTTGCCTGTTTGCATTTATTTCAGAGAATTGACGAACAGGGGGCGGAAATGGTGTTCAGCAGCGATCTTGAAGAAGCATTGTCGGATTTCGCGAGAGATCACGGCATTGACAGGGATGAGGCTATCCAGCGCATCGTCCGCGCCGCACTCATCAATAACGGTTATCTCGCTTCCGGCGAAGAAGGCATTCCGCCGGAAAAGCTGAACGCCAGCAACGATGACTAAGACTTAATATCCGGATTTGGATGGCGCAGGCGCTGCCCCGCCCTTGTAGCGGCTGGAAAGCGCACGCAGTGTATTGGAAAACTCCGTAACATCGGCGCCAACAGCCACGAAAGATGCGCCGAGTTCCAGATAACGGCGATTGAAGGTCTCGTTGAAGGTAAGAATGCCCGCAGCTTTGCCGGCCGCGACGATCTTGACGATCGCTGCCTCGATTACGGCCTGCACTTCCCGCTCGTCCAGCCTGCCGAGATAGCCCATATCCGCAGCAAGATCGGCCGGGCCGATGAAGATGCCGTCCACGCCTTCCACCGCAAGAATATTGTCGAGATCATTGATCGCGGCGCGCGTTTCCGCCTGCACCAGCAGGCACACGCTGTCGGACGCACTGTCGGCATAATCGGTTATGGTGTTAAAGGCTGAGGCGCGGGCAACCGCCGCCCCCATGCCGCGAATACCGCGCGGCGGATAGTGCATCGCGCTGACCAAAGCTTCAGCCTGCGCCGCCGAATCGACCATGGGCACCAGAAGCGTGCGGGCGCCTGCGTCAAGCAGCTGCTTGATCATCCAGCTTTCGCCAACAGGCACACGCACCACCGGTTCGGCGGGCGATGTGGCGAGAGCGCGCAATTGGTCGATGATGCTGCGAAGATCGTTCGGGCCATGTTCACCATCGATGACCAGCCAGTCGAAACCCGCTGTTCCGGCAATTTCCGCCGTGATGGCCTCACCCATATCGAGCCAGAGGCCGATTTGCGGACTACCAGCGTGGATGGCTGTTTTGAAACGATTTTCGGGAGCGGGCATGATGTCCTCAGGAAAGCAGTAATTTCAGATCGGCGGACGGGTCCGCCAGGATGGCGCGATCCGGCTCAGCGCCGGTATCGAGCAGTTTTTTGCCAGAAACATAAGCCTTGGCATCGTTGACGGCATCAACCGCCACGAATCGCCCGTCGCGGAAATACCAGACTGACCAGCTGCCTTCGCGCGCGCCGGGCCGCAGCACCGTCTCGTCATAACCGAGGTTGAAGCCGGCGATCTGCAGCTTTACCTCGTATTGATCCGACCAGAACCAGGGTTTGGCATCATAGGCGACTTCAGCGCCTGCCAGTACGTGAGCGGCGGCCTCGGCCTGATCAACCGCGTTCTGGACTGATTCGAGACGCACAAGCTGGCCCCGCCACGGCAGCAACGCGCAATCGCCCACCGCGTGGATATCCTTGTCCGAGCTGCGGGTGTGTTCATCCACCACGATGCCATTGCCGACATCGAGGCCCGATTCGCGGGCAAGGCGATCGTTCGGGGTTACGCCAATGCCGACAATGACGAAATCCACGTCAAGCACCGAACCATCGGAAAGCTCGGCAGCGGCCACCCGGGCATCCATGCCGACGAGCCGCACGAGGCCGGTCTTTTCGCGGATGGAGACGCCGTGCTCCTGATGGATGCCGCGCATGATATCGGCGGTTTCCTTTGCCGCCACGCGCTGGAGAATGCGGTCGGCCATTTCGATCAGCGTGACCTCGAGACCGAGCTTGCGGGCGACGGCTGCCGCTTCCAGACCGATATAACCACCGCCAATAACCAGCAGCCTGCGGCCGGGTTTCATTTCCTCAAACAGCCGGTCAGCATCGCGCTTGTCGCGGACGGTCAGAACCCCTTCGAGATCGCCGCCGATGCTGGCGGGCAGCTCGCGTGGTGCAGCACCGGTCGCCAGTACCAGCTTATCGTAGGAAAGCGTGCTGCCATCCTGCATGCGAACGGATTTGGCAGCGCGGTCTATCTCCTCCACGAAGGTGGAGAGCCGGATATCGACATTGTTTTCCGCGTACCACTCCTCAGGGCGGAACATCAGCCGGTCGAAGCTCATCTCACCTAAAAGGTATTTTTTCGACAGTGGCGGCCGTTGATAAGGATAGGCATCCTCCGAGCCGATGATGGTGATGGGGCGCTCATCCTTCAGCGCCCTGAGCTTTGCCGCCAGCGCGAAAGCGGCCTGCCCCGCCCCGACGATTACCAGCCTTCCCGCCACATTCCACTCCCAGAACAATCGCCAATGGGCAGATTTGCCGCACCCTGCGAAGCCATATTCCGGGATCAGGCGTAACGCCAAGTACGGCCCGCGTCAACAGTACAGCGCCACCAGCCCGGTGCAAGCATGACACATTATCACCCCAGACTGCGACACCCTTGCAACCGGAAGGAGCCGGATGCATTTCCTCAAGGGAAACATCGGCTTCCGACAGGCGGTCTGGCCCATGTCGAGACGCACAACAGACAATTGCGCGGATTTCCTTCACGCACTGGCAAGGAAGCCGCGTTAAAATCGGCATCAGGAAAAGGCAATCCGGGAGGTTGTCATGGCTTTACATATTGATCACCGTCAAAGCGTCCCGCAGGACGAGCAATACGAGAAGTTTCAGATCGACCGGCCCGGAAAGATCACCTTCATCGGGCATCACCTCAGCGCCAAGGATACCATGCGCTGCCTGGTGCGCAGCATCTCGCTTTATGGCGCAGAGATCGAGGTCAGCCCGCATCTGGAGATGCCCACCAATTTCTATCTGGAAATTCTCGGCATTCGCGATGAGATCGGCTGCAACCTGATCCGCAGGGAAGAGGAAAATGTCACCATCGGATTCAACATGTTGATCGACGCGGAATTCCTGCACCATGTGCGCAGGCTGAGTTTCGAGACCAGCGTCTGAGCCGCATCGACCGATTAGCGGCCGAGTTTTTCTCTCACGGCGCGACGGTGGAAAAAACTGTTCCAAAACAGGCATCCGGCAACCGGGCGCGACTTGCGTCCGGTTTTTTTGCACCTATTGTGTGCCGGGTTTTCAAACAGGTACTGGAAATCTCAGCCAATGTCCGCTTTCTCACGTCTTACGCCGCTAGCCGTCTCTCTTCCTTCAACCGTTCCCTTCGTCGGCCCGGAAGCCATCGAGCGGGGCCGCGGCCTGAAGGTGGAAGCGCGGATAGGCGCCAATGAAAGCGGGTTCGGCCCTGCCCCATCCGTGCTTATGGCCATGCGGGATGCGGCGGCCGAGACCTGGATGTACAGCGATCCGGAAAATTTCGAACTGAAGGAAGCACTCGCCATCCACCACGGCGTTTCGCGTGGCAATATCGCCATTGGCGGCGGTGTCGATGGTTTGCTGGGTGAGATCGCCAGGCTAATCGTTGAGCCGGGAACGCCGGTGGTCACCTCGCTCGGCGGTTATCCTACCTTCAACTACCATGTGAACGGCTTTGGCGGAAAACTCGTGACCACGCCATATGTCGACGATCACGAGAACCTCGACGGGCTTCTCGATCTCGTCATCCGGGAAAATGCACCGCTGGTCTATTTCGCCAATCCCGACAATCCGATGGGAAGCTGGTGGGAGGCAAGCGAGGTCGTGGCCTTTGCCCGTGCGCTGCCGGAAACCTGCCTGCTCATTCTGGACGAGGCCTATTGCGAGACCGCACCTGCCAGCGCCGTGCCAAGCATCGACGCCCTTATCGGCCAGCCGAACATCCTGCGCATGCGGACTTTCTCGAAAGCCTATGGGCTTGCCGGCGCCCGCGTGGGGTATGCCATCGGCACGCTCGGCAATGTCGAAGCCTTCGACAAGATCCGCAATCATTTCGGCATGGCACGCGTTTCGGTCGCCGGCGCATTGGCGGCGCTGAAGGATCAGGCCTATCTGCATGACGTCGTTGGAAAAATTGCGGTGGCTCGAGATCGCATTTCCGCGATTGCCCGCAATAACGGCCTCTCGCCCCTGCCGTCGGCAACCAATTTCGTCACCATCGATTGCCAGCGCGACGGCACTTACGCCCGCGCCATCGTCGACGGCTTGATGGAACATGGCGTGTTCATCCGCATGCCGGGCGTGGCGCCGCTCAACCGCTGCATTCGTGTGAGTGTGGGACCTGATGACAAGCTTGATCTTTTTGAACAGGCATTGCCGAAGGTCATCAAGGCGCTGGGTTGAGGTTTCGCGTGCCTTCTCATTCCTGTTCTTGTCACAGGAATCCAGCCAGCCCAAGTCCTTGGGCTGAAAGGAATCTTTCGCCATACGGACGTCTGCCGGCCAGATTCCTGTGAGAAGCAAAGGGATGAGGGTGGCGAGCCAGGCGGCATATGGTGCGATCGACCATTGCGTGCATCGATTCAACATCCTCTGACAAACCACTGTTCGCGAATCGTTTTCCATCAACCGACATCGCCAGACATAAGAAAACCGCGCCGGCCTTGTTCCTGCCGGTCGCGGTTTGATGTGTCAGCGCAAAAGCTCCTTTTCAAAGCCCTCGCCGCATTCCCCTTCGGGTTTACTTTCGTTTGTACCGGTCATCGGGACTGGAGGGAACCGGACCGGAAATTCTGTCGCGGATAAGGTGCGTCAGTGCATCGTCATCCAGTCGCGTGCGGCACGCAGCGCTTCGGCCAGTTCCGCCTTGGTCATGTTGCGAGCAAGATCTGCTCGCAGCGAAGCGGCTCTTTCCGATCCGCGGATCGCGGCGATGTTGAGCCATTTGTGGGCCGCGACCAGATCCACCTTGCATCCCCGGCCGGTCGCATAGACCAGGCCGAGATTGCAAAGGGTGTCGGCGCGGGTTTCGCCACCGGCAACTGCCATTTCGATATCGCGAATTTCAAAGCGTGCCATCGTTTTAATCCCTGTCTTCTCGCCTGTTTCATCAATTGCCTTCTTGTCGAGGCTAACCTTTGGAACTGCCGTCTTTTGCGGCTTTTTTGTTCTTCCGGCCGGCAGGTTTTCCCTGCGCTTTTGATGACCCCAATATGTCATGAGGCTTTCAACGGGCGCTTAAAAGGCATGATTAATGGGCCGCAAACAAACTGCAAACGATTGGTAAAATTGGGTTTTTGTTAAATATCACGAGGTGCGGAAATTAAGGACTTTCGAGCGAATTTTACGAAAACTTTAGAATTGGATTTCAACCCTTCATTCACCACGATCCAAACAACGGTTTTTCGAATTGCCCCTCTCCCACTCTCCTGACCGACGCAAATGCCGTCTCGCAGCTGGAATTTTCTGTTTCCTTTTACGTGAACGTCAAATACTATCCGCATGCCCGTGCGGAGGACGAAACGGGCAAAGAAAGCGCGACATGGACGGAGGAGTTTTTATGAAGCGTGTGATGATGATTGCCGCAGGCCTGCTGATCGGCAGCAACCTTGCTTTTGCTGCTGAGCCCATTGAAGGCAACTGGAAGACGGCGAGCGGCGAGACAGCCGTAATCGGCCCCTGCGGCGCAGCTTTCTGCGTGACGCTGAAGACAGGCAAACATGCGGGAAAACAGATCGGCAAGCTTTCCGGCAAGGGAAACAGCTATTCGGGCGATATTACCGATCCCGCCAATGACAAGACCTATAGCGGCTCCGGCACCGTTTCCGGCAATTCGCTGAGCATGAAGGGCTGCGTGCTGAAAATCCTGTGCAAATCCCAGACCTGGACGCGGTTGTGAGATAAGATGCGGCGGACAGGCTTGTAACAGCCTGTCGGTCGTCGCAGACGGACGTCATGTGTAACGCATATATCCGCTGATGTATCGTCGCGGCCCGAACGAACACTCTTAAGAGCGACGCATGCCTGCCACCCTTTCCATAATCCTGATTTCGGGTACGTCCCATGTCGGCAAAAGCACCCTAGCCGGCCTGTTAAGCGAAAAACTCCACTGCGAGGCAATTTCAACCGACAGCCTGGCACGCCACCCCGGGAGGCCATGGCCGGGCATACCCGCGCCTGTGGAGGAATATTACAGGCAGCTGTCGGCAGAAACGATCCATTGGTTTCTGAAGGTGCATCACCAGAATATCTGGCCGCTTGTGCGCGGGCTGATCGACAGCAAGACAGGCACTGGCAATATCGTCATCTTCGAGGGCGCGGCCTTGCGGCCGGAATTTATAGCGCCCCTGCTGGGCAGCACGGTTGCCGGGGTTTATCTTCACGCACAGAATGACTTTCTCTCCGACAGAATGCGCGCGCATGCAGGATATAAAGATGCGACAGCGGGCCAGCGCCGGACCATGGACGCCTTCATTGAGCGGTCCTTGCGCGAAAATACCGAAATGCTGGCATCCGCGCGACACCATCACGTCCCGATCGTCGACATCGCCAATCCCGAAGCATTCGATGGCCTCGTCAACGAACTTACAGCCCGTGCGGTAGCCTCTCCGGCGTGATGCAAAAGCAGGCGATTTGAGGCCGCTGAAGCCAGCCACCGCCCTAATTCACACTGGAAGTATCCCGTTAATCTCCCTGAACACCATATGAACCGGGGTCTCAGGGTCCGTTCAGTCCGAGTGTGGCAAAACTCTGTCCATCAACTCCAATAAAGGGGAATGGACATGACAAAGTTGATCAGCCGGCTGGCAATCTTCGCGTTTCTCATGGCGATCTTCGCCATGTCCTTCGCCTCGCTCGTCGTTAATCCCAACCGCAGCTTTCAGCGGGTGAATGCGGGTGCGGCGCTTGCCTGCCAGCACAGCCCGGCACCCGCCGCCAATTGCCCCGTCGTGCTGTGAGGACCGGCCGATGACGACGAGCTTTTCCAACGGCCTGTTTTCCGCACTGAGACTGGTGCTGATGGCATCGATCTTTCTAGGCCCGGTGGCGGGGCTTGCAGTTTACAAGGCAGATCCCCGCCCGGCATCAAAGGGCGCCGGTTTCGTGCTGCTGATGAGCCTGCAACGCGGCGCGCTCGGCTGAGATTTCACCGCCTGCCCTTTGCCGCAGCCATTTTTCCGTTTCTTTTCAGTTTCTTCGTATTTCTGTCGCTTGCCTGTCGAAATAGGCCTCCTATAATGGGCCATGACAATAGCAAAACGAACGATTCCGCCCTTCTCCTTCATCAGCCCCGAGCCTTTCGCGCCGCAGACGTTCACGGACCCGAAAGAAGCTGTTGAGGCTTTGACCGCGCTTTACGAACGCAATACGGCGTTCCTCATCAACTCCTTCACCGAACTTGCCAAGGGTGCGCCGATTACCGGCCGCTACCGCGCCTGTTATCCGCAGGTCAGCCTCGAGACATCCACTTTCGGTCATGTCGATTCGCGCCTTTCCTATGGCCATGTCACCTCCCCCGGCGTCTACACGACGACGATCACCCGGCCGGAGCTTTTCCGCCACTACCTGAAAGAGCAGCTGGGGCTTCTGATCAAGAACCACGGCGTTCCGGTGACGGTTGCCGAATCGGCCACGCCCATTCCGCTGCATTTCGCCTTTGGCGAAGGCGCTTATGTCGAGGCGGCGGCGGCATCCTCGCTGTCCGACGTGCCGTTGCGCGATCTTTTCGACACCCCCGATCTCAACAACACCGACGATCTCATCGCCAATGGCGAATATGATCAGGTGCCCGGCGAACCCGCGCCGCTTGCGCCGTTCACCGCACAGCGTATCGATTATTCGCTGGCCCGCCTCAGCCATTATACGGCAACGAGCGCCAGCCATTTCCAGAACTTCGTGCTGTTCACCAACTACCAGTTCTATATCGACGAATTCGCCGCATGGGCGCGGCAGTTGATGAAGAATGGTGGCGAAGGCTACACGGCCTTCGTGGAGCCGGGCAACATCATCACCCCCGCCGGTTCCGACAGGCCGGATACGGATGCGGTGCTTGGCCGCCTGCCGCAGATGCCAGCCTATCACTTGAAGAAAAAGGGCCATGCCGGCATTACGCTGGTCAATATCGGTGTCGGCCCTTCCAACGCCAAGACGATCACCGACCATATCGCCGTGCTGCGCCCGCATGCCTGGCTGATGGTTGGCCATTGCGCCGGCCTGCGCAACAGCCAGCGCCTTGGCGATTATGTGCTGGCACACGCCTATGTGCGTGAGGACCACGTTCTGGACGACGACCTGCCGGTCTGGGTGCCGATCCCGGCTCTGGCGGAAGTGCAGCTGGCGCTGGAAGGTGCGGTTGCGGAAGTCACCGGTTACGAGGGCTTCGAGCTGAAGCGCATCATGCGCACCGGCACCGTCGCCACGATCGACAACCGCAACTGGGAGCTTCGCGACCAAGCGGGCCCGGTCAAGCGCCTGTCGCAATCGCGCGCCATCGCACTCGACATGGAATCGGCCACCATCGCGGCCAACGGCTTCCGGTTCCGCGTGCCCTACGGCACCCTCCTCTGCGTCTCCGACAAGCCGCTGCACGGCGAATTGAAGCTGCCGGGCATGGCGACGGAGTTCTACCGCACGCAGGTTGCCCAGCATCTGCAGATCGGCATCCGCGCCGTGCAGAAACTCGCCGCCATGCCAACGGAAACGCTGCATTCGCGCAAGCTCAGAAGCTTCTACGAGACGGCGTTCCAGTAAATTTGCGCATCCATGTCCTCAAGGTGGTGATGTTGCTAAGACACCTTGAGGCGCTGCAAAGGCTGGAAACCTCTCCGTCGTCATCCTCCGGCTTGACCCGAGGATCCACCACCGGTCGACTATGGATCCTCGGGTCAAGCCCGAGGATGACGTTGAATTCGGGCCTAGCAAAATAATCCGCTACGCGCGCTGGGGAAGCACCTACATCCGTCTCAAACTACCTTCACCGTCCCCTCCACACGCACGGGAAAATTCACCGACCGGGCGATGAAGCATTTGTCGTGGGCATCGTGGTGCAGCTCATCAGCCCGCGCAAGATCACCCTTCGAGATGGTGATGACTGGTTTCAACACTACCTCGCTGAATTGCCCGGCGCCGTCCTTTTCCATAACCAGCGTGCCTTCGGCATTGTCGACATAGTCTTCAACGATGATGCCGTTGACGGAGCAGAAATGCAGGTACCATAGCTTGTGGCAGGCTGAGAGCGAGGCAACAAGCAGGTCTTCCGGGTTCCAGCGGGAGGCATCGCCGCGAAAGGCGGGATCTGAAGAGCCGGCGATATCCGCTTTTCCGGACGTGGAAATCGTGTAGTCGCGTTCATAGTCACGGTAGCCCGAGGTACCCTTGCCGCGATTGCCTGTCCACTTCACCTGAACGGCATAGTGATGTTCCTGTCCTGCCATTTCATTTCTCCCTTAGAGTTTTTTGTCGCATTTCCCGGACGTAAAACAACTATGCGCTTCTATTGGAAATGCTCTGGTGTATCGCGCAGGTGATCGAGCCCCTTGCGCAGAGTCTCGATGATCTGGTCCACCTCCGAGCGGCTGATCGTCAGCGCCGGTGATGCCAGCATGCGGTCGCCGGTGGCACGCATGACGAGGCCGTTTGCCAGGCAATGGTTGCGCACGGCGGTGCCGATGTCATCCGGCTTGGCAAAACGCCTGCGGGTCGCCTTGTCGGCCGCAAGCTGCAGGCCACCCATGAGGCCGACATTCACTGCCTCACCCACCAACTCGTGGTCGGTGAGGCTTTTCCAGCCTTGCGAAAAATAAGGGCCGATATCATCCCGCACCCGTTCCACCAGCCCCTCATCCTCGATGATACGAATATTTTCCAGAGCAGCCGCAGCGCAGACGGGGTGGCCGGAATAGGTGAAGCCATGGTTGAAATCACCGACCTCGGACAACATCACCTCCGCCACCCGGTCGGAAACGAGGACGCCGCCAATCGGCAGATAACCGGATGACAGGCCCTTGGCGACGGGCGCGAGGTCCGGCTCCACGCCGAAATGCTGGTAGCCGAACCAGGAACCGAGGCGGCCGAAACCGCAGATCACCTCGTCGGACACCAGCAGAATGTTGCGCGCCTTGCAGATGCGGGCGATTTCCGGCCAGTAGGTTTCCGGTGGCACAATGACCCCACCGGCGCCCTGAATGGGTTCCGCCACGAAAGCCGCGACATTCTCTTCACCGAGCTCTTCTATCTTCGCTTCCAGTTCGCGGGCCACCTTCAGGCCGAATTCCGCGGGTGAGAGATCGCCGCCTTCCGCATACCAATAGGGTTGGCCGATATGGGTGATACCCTCGATCGGCAGATTGCCCTGCTCGTGCATCCACTTCATGCCGCCGAGCGAAGCGCCGGCGACCGTAGAGCCGTGATAGCCGTTGCGGCGAGCGATCACCTTGGTCTTCGTCGGATGGCCGAGCGCCTTCCAGTAGACCCGCGCCATGCGGAACCAGGTGTCGGTGGCTTCCGAACCGGAATTGGTGAAGAACACATGGTTCATCTTCGGCCCGGCACGGGAAGCGATCTTCTGAGCCAGAAGTGTCGCTGATGGTGTCGTAGTGCCGAAAAAGGCGTTGTAATAGGGCAGTTCGTTCATCTGGCGCTGCACGACATCGGCGATCTCGCGGCGTCCGTAACCGATATTGACGCACCATAGTCCGGCAAAGGCGTCGAGATACTTCTTGCCGGTGCTGTCATAGATGAAGACGCCTTCTGCACGCTCGATGATGCGGGTGCCGCTCGCGTTCAGCTTACCCATATCGGAAAAGGGGTGCAGGTGATGGGCGGCATCGATGGCGGCAAGGTTGGACACCGGCTTGGAGACTTCATTCATGACAGATCGCACTCCCGCAAAGACGACGGCGCCTTCCGGAGCCGCACCCGACCGAACATGGCCGGGCGGCTTCGATTTGGCAAGACTGGCGTTTTTTGGGGGATCGAGACGATGGGTCGGCCTTGCCGCTTGTTTCTTCTCCCCCGCCGGGGAGAAGAAATGCGCCGCTACCTTTAAGCAGGTTCGATTGCACCGTTATGGAGGTGGTGCGCTACGCCAAGACCCCTCGCCCCACCAGCACCTTCAATTCGCCGGCATGGACTTCAAGTGCCACGTCGCGCTCCATCGGCAGCAATTCGCCATCGATGACGCAGCGCACGTCATGGCGCTTCTTGGGGAAATGAAGTTCCACACCCGTGACGGTCGTGGCCGTTACAGCAGCGTTTTCCTTCAGCTTGCCGCGCAGGATGTCGAAAGCGAGCCTTGCCACGCCCGAGGGGCGCAGGGGATCGGTGAGATAGAAGCCGAGATGGCCGCCCGAGACATTATCCGCGACCAGAAGCGAGTTCTGCCCGAATTCATTGTTGGAGACGGAAATTGCTGACACCTTGCGGCGCTGCGTCTTGCCATTGACCGTATATTCCACCTCGAAGACCGGCGGATTGAGAATGACGCTGATGGCGGCGCGGACGCTTGCCTTGATCTTGCCAAGGCGGGAGGCGAAGGCGAGGTTGTTGCGATAGCGCACCATGCGCGAATGCAGGCCTGCGGAAAACTGGTGGACGAAAAGACGGCCGTTGGCGCTGGCGATATCGACATTGGCGATCTCGCCATTCGCCAGTGTCTCCAGGACCTGGCGGATATCGAGCGGCAGCTTCAGCGAGCGGGCGAACAGGTTCATGGTGCCGGCCGGTACGATACCGAGCGCGATGCCGTGTTTCCAGGCGATACCGGCAGCGGCCGAAATCGTTCCATCACCACCGCCGGCAATGATGCCTTCGATATCAGGCTCATCGGCGGCGCGTTCCATCTCCTCGACGACTTCCTTGCCGGAGACCACGCGGCAGTCGATCGTGTGGCCGGCGCGGGAAAAGACCTCGCGGGCGTGGTCGCAATAGGCATCCATATCCGTGGTGCGGAAGGTGCCGCCGTCACGATTGAAAATTGCAATGAGCTTCATATTTCCAACCTGATCCTGTGAGGCAGCCGCGCGTAAATGCTTGGGGTTATATAGGGTTCCAAACACCATCGCGTGAAGATGCTCTTTTGCCGAGAATCGCTCTACCGCAATGCATCATTTCATGTTAGATATCACTTAAGGTCATTTTCATGACCGCGCATCTCCAGTCAGGGCAGGCCGTTCCCATACGGTCTTGCCCTTTTTTCTGTGGGGTCCTCCCCCTTTTCAGGTCGCAATGAGCCATTCGAATTTGTCGGAAGCCCGCCTCGAGGCGGAGAGTGAAACCGTTGTTGCGGCAAGGCCTGCCGTGGCACTGACGCCGTTTGCCGTCGCACTCATCGAACTGGCGCTTGCCGCCGGCGGTTTCGGCATCGGTACCGGCGAATTCGCCATCATGGGCCTGCTGCCTGACGTCGCAACGACCTATGGCGTCACGGTGCCCCAGGCAGGTTACGTCATCACGGCCTATGCGCTGGGTGTCGTCATCGGCGCTCCCATCATCGCGGTGCTGGCTGCGCGCATGACGCGGCGCACCCTGCTTCTCGGCCTCATGGGACTTTTCGCACTCGGCAATATC
This sequence comes from Agrobacterium sp. A3-95, assembly GCF_053521785.1. NCBI lineage: Bacteria > Pseudomonadati > Pseudomonadota > Alphaproteobacteria > Hyphomicrobiales > Rhizobiaceae > Agrobacterium > Agrobacterium sp. A3-95. Next base: position 227,226 of record NZ_JBNWDR010000001.1, read on the forward strand.
TTGAGCGCCGTCGCACCTGATTTCCTGAGCTTCACCGTGCTGCGCTTCATCACCGGCCTGCCGCACGGCGCCTATTTCGGCGTTGCAGCGCTGGTGGCCGCCTCCATGGCGCCAATACACAAGCGTGCCCGCGCCGTTGGCCGCGTCATGCTCGGCCTCACCATCGCCACACTGCTTGGAACGCCGCTTGCCACTTTCTTCGGGCAGATGCTTTCCTGGCGCGCGGCCTTCATGCTGGTCGGCGGCATCGGGCTGTTGACCGTTGCCCTGCTGTGGCTGTTCCAGCCGCGCGACAGGGTAGAGGAAGGTGCCAGCGTTTGGCGTGAACTCGGGGCTTTCCGCCGCGTGCAGGTATGGCTGACGCTCGCCATCGCGTCGGTCGGTTTCGGCGGCATGTTCTCGGTTTTCAGCTATATCGCCAAGACCACCACCGATGTCGCGATGATGCCGGTTTCCACCGTCTCCATGGTCCTCGCCCTCTTCGGCATCGGCATGAATGTCGGCAATGTGGTCGGCTCGCGGCTGGCCGATATCTCGCTCAACGGCACGATCGGCGGCATGCTGGCCTTTAACGTGGTGGTCATGGCCGTGTTCGGCATGACGGCGCATGACCCGTTCATGATGTGTCTCTGCGTCTTCCTGATCGGCTGCGGTTTTGCCGCCTGCCCCGCCGTGCAGACGCGGCTGATGGATGTGGCAGCGGATGCGCAGACGCTTGCGGCTGCCTCCAACCACTCCGCCTTCAACATCGCCAACGCGCTCGGCGCATGGCTTGGCGGCATGGTCATCGCCATGGGCTATGGATATGCCTCCACCGGTTATGTGGGCGCTGTTCTTTCGCTTCTCGGGCTTGGCGTTTTCCTTGTGTCCGTCACCGTCGAACGGCGCGCAAAAGCCGGCTGAAAGCCGGTTTTTCAGCGGCCGGAACACCCGTTCCGGCACCTGCAATAAACCTTACGGAAATTTCACGATCGGCTCGCTTGACTCTTTTTGGTTTCGGGCGCAACACGGCGTTACGCGCAGGCCGTGACCCGGCACAGCGTGGATTTTAACGGAGCATCATTTGATGTCTAGCGACAGTAGTAGTCGATTGCCTTTGCCGAAAGCGGCGAACGGGAACTGATCCGGCACCTGTCGGCTCACCACCGCGTTCGTCGTAATCGGCGAATCGACGGAAAGGTGAGCAATCATGAACTTCCACACCCTCTCCCAGAGAGCCAGCAAGGCCGCACGTCTTCTCCGCAGCGGAAATGCCGGTTCCACCACCATTGCAGAACGCGTCGAGCACCTCAACACACTCGATACGCATGAGGCAGTCGCCGCCCTGCTCGCCATGCCGCAGGCAAAGGCCGTCGCCATTCTCGACCGGCCGGAACTGCATGACGCAGCCGCCATCATTGCCGGTATTCCGCTTGACCAGGCCGCCCGCTTCGTCAACCTGATGTCAGACGACCGCGTTGCCGACGTCATGGCGGAAATGGACGAAGAGCCGCGCGCAAAGCTGTTCTCCCGGCTGGACCGCACGACCGCGCTCTCCATCAAACATCTGATGGGTTATCCGCCGCGCACCGCCGGCTCGATCATGACCACGGAATTCGTCAGCGTGCCGGATAGCTGGACGGTGGAACAGACCCTTTCGCACATCCGCGTCGTCGAGCGGTCGCGTGAAACGGTCTATGCCATCTATGTGCTGGCGCAGGACGGAACGCTGTCCACCGTCGTGACGCTGCGTCGCCTGCTGACCGGCGAGGCCGGCGCCTCCATTCTCTCCGTCGCATCGAAGGAAGGCATCGTCTGTGCCAGCCCCTTGATGTCGCAGGAGGATGTTGCCCGGCTCATCCGCAAGCACGACCTTCTGGCGCTTCCCGTCGTTGACGATCACTCGCATATCCTCGGCATCGTCACGGTCGACGACGTGATCGACACCATGATCGCCGACACCACGGAAGACGCTCACAAGTTCGGTGGTATGGAAGCACTCGGCAAGCCCTATATGGCAATGGGTTTTCCGGACATGATCCGCAAGCGCGCAGGCTGGCTGGCCGCCCTGTTCCTGGGTGAAATGCTGACGGCAAGCGCCATGCAGCATTTTGAAGGCGAGCTGGAAAAAGCCGTCGTGCTGACGCTGTTCATTCCGCTCATCATGTCATCAGGCGGCAACTCCGGTTCGCAGGCCACCTCGCTGATCATCCGGGCGCTGGCGCTCGGCGAACTGAAGCTTTCGGACTGGTGGCGGGTGCTGCTGCGGGAAATCCCGACGGGCCTGACGCTCGGCTGCATTCTCGGCGCCATCGGCTTCCTGCGTCTGACCATCTGGCAGCAGGCAGGCTTTTATGATTATGGCGACCACTGGCTGCTGGTGGGCGCCACCGTCTTTGCCGCACTCGTCGGCATCGTCACCTTCGGCTCGCTGGCCGGCTCCATGCTGCCATTCCTGCTGCAGCGTCTGCGGCTGGATCCAGCCAGCGCATCTGCGCCGTTCGTCGCCACGCTGGTGGATGTCAGCGGCCTCGTCATCTACTTCTCGGTGGCGCTGGTGATCCTCAGCGGCACGCTGCTCTGAAACACAAAAGGCCCGCTCGAAAGAGCGGGCCTTTTCATTTGCAGCGTTTTCGACAGGGCAAGCACCCCTCAACCGCCAGCGCTGATAACGCCCGTTCCGAGAAGTCCCAAAAGAATGACACCGATGACCACCCGGTACCAGACGAAGGGCATGTAGCTCTTGGTGGAGACCAGCTTGAGGAAGACAACGATCACGGCGTAACCGACGACGAAGGCGATCAGGGTTGCGAGCCCCGTCTGGCCCCAGCCTACAGGGTTCTCCTCGCCGATGCTTTTGAACAGCTGGTAGAAACCGGAACCGAAGACAGCGGGAACGGCGAGCAGGAAGGAATATCGTGCGGCCGCCTCGCGCGTGTAGCCTAAGAGCAGGCCGGCGCTGATGGTGCCGCCCGAGCGCGAGACGCCGGGGATGAGCGCCATGGCCTGCGCGAAACCGAACAGGATGCCATCACGCCAGATCAGCTGGTTCAGCTTGTAGCGCTTCTTGCCGATCCTGTCGGCGACGCCGAGAATGATGCCGAAGACAATCAGCATTACGGCGGTGATATAGAGATTGCGCAGCGAATGCTCGATGGCATCCTTAAAGAACAGGCCGAGCAGCACGATCGGCACCGAGCCGACAATGATCAGCCAGCCAAGCCGCGCATCGGACTTGTCATAGGGTCCGAGGCGAAGGTTCTGCCGGAGCCAGGCGGCGGCGATCCGCATGATATCGGACCAGAAATAGACCAGCACCGCAGCTTCCGTGCCGATCTGCGTAATCGCCGTGAAGGCGGCGCCCGGATCCGCACCGGAGGGCAGAAACTCCCCGGCTATCCTCAGATGCGCGCTTGAAGAAACCGGAAGAAATTCCGTAAGTCCTTGCAAAAGGCCGAGAAATCCGGCCTCCAACCAACCGATGCTCATGTGATTTGGTGTCCCTGCTGCGAATCGAATTCGCAGCATTATGCATCAAACCGGGCAAATCCGTGTTGCATCGCACCATGAAAAAGAAGTGCGGGAGGGCTTGGTTTTACCCGTTATTTTTCAGGCTGCTTTCTCCGCAGCCTCAGGATGAAGGGTGTATTTCGCGCCGTTCTTGCACACAACATGGGCGTCGCCCCAGCTTTTCAGCGCCGAGATCACCGGCTTCATGGTTTCGCCAAGTGGCGTCAGCGCATAGTCCACGCGCGGCGGCACCACCGGGAAGACGGTGCGCGAAATCAGGCCCGCCTCTTCCAGTTCCCGCAGCTGCTTGGTGAGCATGCGCTGGGTGATGCTTGGAATGTGGCGGCGCAACTCGTTGAAGCGCAGGGTGCCCTCGTTGATGAGGTGATAGAGGATCACGCCTTTCCATTTGCCGTCGAGAAAACTCAAGGCAGACTCCACCGGGCAGCCCGGAAAATTGCCGGTAAGCTTGGCGCGCGGTCGCGACATCACAGTATCCTTTTTGTATGTATCATCACAAAATGTGCATTCTTGCGATCGATGTTCATATGTATCAAGTAAGAGGCACGCAAACAAGCAAAGGAGACTGTTCATGCGCGCCATCGGTTACAAGACGAGCCAGCCCATCACCGCAACGGATGCCCTTATCGACCTCGACCTGCCGCAGCCGGAGGCGACGGGGCATGATATTCTGGTGGAGGTGAAGGCCGTTTCGGTCAATCCTGTTGACACCAAGGTTCGCCGCAACCAGGCGCCGGAAAACGGTGCTGCCCGCGTGCTGGGCTTCGATGCGGCGGGCGTGGTGAAAGCCGTCGGCGACAAGGTATCGCTGTTCAAGCCCGGCGACGAGGTGTTTTACGCTGGTGTCATCAACCGCCCCGGCTCCAACAGCGAATTCCATCTGGTCGATGAGCGCATCGTTGGCGCCAAACCGAAGTCGCTGAATTTCGAGGAAGCAGCGGCACTGCCGCTGACCGCGATCACGGCCTACGAGACGCTGTTCGACCGGCTGCGGGTGACAGAGCCCGTTCCGGGTGCGGCAAATGCCGTTCTGGTGATCGGTGGCGCCGGCGGCGTCGGCTCGATTGCCATTCAGCTTCTGCGCGCACTGACCGATCTTACCGTCATTGCCACGGCTTCGCGGCCGGAAACGATGCAATGGGCCAAAGACCTCGGCGCGCATCATGTCGTCGATCACAGCAAGCCGATTGCCCCGCAGGTGGAAGCGCTTGGCCTTGGTGCACCGGGCTTCGTATTCTCGACCACCCATAGCGACATTCACGCCGCAGACAGCGTGGCGACCATTGCGCCGCAGGGCCGTTTTGCGCTGATCGACGACCCGGCCGGCGGTTTCGACGCCATGGCGTTCAAGCGCAAATGCGTTTCAATCCATTGGGAAATGATGTTCGCCCGCGCGGTATTCCAGACACCCGACATGATCGAACAGCACAAGCTGCTCAATCGCGTTGCTGAACTGGTCGATGCCGGCAAGATCAAGACGACGTTGACCGAGGTTTTCGGCACCATTAACGCCGCAAACCTCATCAAGGCCCACGCCTTGATTGAAAGCAACACGGCCAAGGGCAAGATCGTGCTTTCGGGCTTTTGATCTACACGTCACACGAAGTGGAAGGTGCGCGCCTGATAAAGCGCGCCCTTCCCGGTCAATCGTCTTCCGGATCTTCCGGGCATGGCCATGCGGCAGGCGTCGTCAGGCCGCTCGGCAGTTTTGTCTTGGCGTCGCCGCAGGCGATGTCGATCTGTTTCTGCTCAAGGCCGGTGGCGGCGGAAAGATCGACCCCCTCTATGCGGGTCAACAGCAGGAAGGCGTTGGCAAAATCCACCGCGCCGCCGAGCTTTGCGCCCTGGAAGCTGGCACGCGACAGATTGGTCAGCGAAAATTTCGAGCCGGACAGGCTGGCATCTTCAAACTCGGCACGCCCGAGTTCAGCCTTGGTAAAATCCGCGCCGTCCAGTTTGGCCTTGTTGAAATTGGTCCGCTGCATTTCCGCATTGATGAATTTTGCGCTGGTGGCGTCGGCGGCGGAAAAGTCACTGCGGTAGGCTTCCACCTTCGTCAGGTTGGCGCCCTGCAGGTTCGCCTCTCCAAGAGCCGTCCGGATGAGTTTCGCCTTTTCAAGATTGGCGCCCTTCAGCGAGGAGCCGCGCAAATCCGTATAGGTGAAATCCGTGCCGTAAAGCATCGCCGAATCGAGGTTGCTGCCGCCCAGCATCAGGAGCCGCTTGTTGCATTCGCGCCAGTCGATGCCGGCCATGGCGTCGGCGCGGCAGCTGGCGGCCATCAGCGGGCTGCCACTGAGCGAAACGGCAACTACCATACCTGCCGCCAGACCGGCGACGATCCTTGTATTCCGCACGATATTCAGCCTCTGAAAGCCGGACATTCCATCACTCCTGCCGCCGGGCGACGGCCCAAACGCAACATATGCACATTCAAGGCGTTACCGCATTCCTGGCCCACAATCCATGGACCATGCAAAGCGACAACACCCCAACATCCTATATGTAAGAAATCGAAGGGCAATCCACAAATACTAGGGGGGACGAGACTTTCGATGCCTCGCGCACGCGACGTCATCCTTTCGCTTGTCGCCAGGATCCAACCACGTATCGTGAAATCAATCGGTTGCAGATGCCCGGGGCAAGCCCGGGCAAGACGAAGGTTGCCGGCAGACCGGCATCACCATCACATATTGGCGTAAACCGGCCCTTCGCCACCCTGCGGCGGCACCCAGTTGATGTTCTGGTTGGGGTCCTTGATATCGCAGGTCTTGCAGTGCACGCAGTTCTGCGCGTTGATCACGTAGACTTCCTCGCCGTCCTTCTCCACCCACTCATAAACGCCGGCAGGACAATAACGTGTCGAGGGACCGGCATAGACGTCGTGTTCGGAACGCTTCTGCAAGTCCATATCCTTCACCTGAAGATGCACCGGCTGGTCTTCCTCATGGTTGGTGGAGGACAGGAAAACCGATGACAGCCGGTCGAAGGTCAGAACACCGTCCGGTTTCGGATAGGCGATCGGCTTGTGTTTGGAGGCCGGCTCAAGGCTCTGCGCATCCGTCTTGCCGTGTTTCAGCGTGCCGAAAACGGAGAAACCGAACAGCTGGTTGGTCCACATGTCGAGACCGCCAAGGCCGACGCCAACAAGCGTGCCGAACTTCGACCACAGCGGCTTGACGTTGCGCACCCGCTTCAGGTCCTTGCCGATATCGCCGTCGCGCCATTCCGCCTCGATCTCGGCCACTTCATCATGGGCGCGACCGGCGGAAATAGCCGCGGCGATCTTTTCCGCCGCCAGCATGCCCGACAACACCGCATTGTGGCTGCCCTTGATGCGCGGCACATTGACGAACCCGGCCGAACAGCCGATCAGCGCGCCGCCGGGAAAAGTCAGCTTCGGCACCGACTGGTAACCGCCCTCGGTAATCGCGCGCGCGCCATAGGAAATGCGCTTGCCGCCCTCGAAAGTGTCACGGATGGCCGGATGCGTCTTGAAGCGCTGGAATTCCTCGAAAGGATAAAGATAGGGGTTCTTGTAATTGAGATGCACCACGAAGCCGACGGCAACGAGATTGTCCTCCAGATGATAGAGGAACGAGCCGCCGCCGGTCTTGAAACCGAGCGGCCAGCCGAAGGAGTGCTGCACGAGGCCCTGTTTGTGGTGTTCCGGCTTGACCTGCCAGAGTTCCTTGATGCCGATGCCGAATTTCTGCGGTTCGCGATCTTTCGAAAGGTCAAACCTGGAAATCAGCTGCTTGGCGAGCGAACCGCGCACGCCCTCGCCGATCAGCACATATTTGCCATGCAGCTCCATGCCGCGCGTGAAGGCGGGGCCGGGTTCACCGTTCTTCTCGATACCCATATCGCCGGTGGCGACACCGATCACTGCGCCTTCTTCATTATAAAGCACTTCGGTGGCGGCAAAGCCCGGATAGATCTCGACGCCGAGCGCTTCCGCCTTTTCCGCCAGCCAGCGACAGACCAGCCCAAGCGAGACGATATAATTGCCGTGATTGTTCATGAGCGGCGGCATCATGAAGTTCGGCAGACGGATGGAGCCGGCCGGGCCTAAGAACATGAACTGGTCGTCCTTGACCTCGGTCTTGAAGGGATGCCCCTCTTCCTCACGCCAGCCGGGCAGAAGCCGGTCGATGCCGATGGGATCAACCACGGCACCTGAGAGAATATGCGCGCCGACTTCAGCACCCTTTTCCAGAACGACGACCGAAAGCTCCGGCTCGACCTGCTTCAGACGGATCGCGGCGGCAAGGCCCGCAGGACCCGCACCGACGATCACAACGTCGAATTCCATCGCTTCGCGTTCCGGCAGTTCCATCGCTTCCGTCATCTTGTCCTCTCACCTCGCCGGTCCCATCCGGCTGTTGTTATATCCGCTTCCGGCATTCGCACCGTGTTGCCTGCACTGGCCGAAAAGCCAGTCTGCGACAACACATTCGCCCTAGCCTGTCTTCGCAAAGCACGACGCCTTTGTCGAGCTTCCATAGCGGCAAAACATGTCGCACGCCACTCAATTGTCAGACAACCTGATGAGTATTTTATTACTTTTACGTGCACGTAATATTGAGAATAGGAGTTGCGTGGGTGGGCGTCAAGGTTTGTCATTATGTGGTGGCAACGGGATTGCCAATTCCAAGGATTGCACCGAGCCTAAGTCGCCAGGGCGGTCAGGACACTTCCCGCCGTTCATTGCAGCTCGCACTCGCAGCCATCCGGTCGGCCGAAAACTCGAGCTGCAAAGTGTTTTTCCGCCAAGGCCGACCCAGCCGGGCTAACGCCGCTCTTCCGACTCTGACCTCAACAATGACGAGATCAGGTCAGTACAAGAGTTGCTTTCAGGCAAAAACGCGTGCGCTGTTTTCTAAGTCTCCAGCCACTTTGATGTATGGCGTGGGGCCAAAACTGATCCGGGCCACACCAAGGTCTGCCAGCTCTCGGATATCTTTCAGGTCGCCCGATATCATAACATTGACCGGTAAAGTCGTGCGGTCGCATATTTCTTTGATCAGCTTTTTGTCTTTTAGCCCGGGCACGAAAAAACCGTCTGCTCCTGCCGCCTTATAGGCTGCCCCGCGAGCGAGCACCTCATCCAGCAAGACCGCATGATCGATGCCCTCATCTGCCTTGAGAAACACGTCCGTTCTCGCATTGATGAAGACCGGGACACGGTGGTCTTCGGCAGCGCTGCGAATAGCTCGAAGCCGGTCCACCTGATAATCGACATCATAGAGGCCCGTCCCGTGCACCACCTGATCCTCGAAGTTCAATCCGATGACACCGAGGGTGAGCAGACGACCTACGTTGCGCCTGACCGTTGCAGCATCACTCGAATAACCGCCTTCAAAATCCACAGTGAGAGGCAGATCGATGCATTTCATTATTCGAGCGACGACCGCCAGTGCGTCATCGAGCGGCATCTCTTCGCCATCCGAATAGCCTTGCGCGGCAGCAACGGACCAGCTTCCGGTTGCAATGGCCTTCGCACCGCTGCGGGCAACGGCCATCGCGCTTCCTGCATCCCAGATGTTGTAAAGGACGATGGGATCGCCCGGAATGTGCAAGCTTCGAAACTTTTCTGCACGTTCAATCTGATTGCTCATTTTGGTGTCTCCCGTGTGCTATCTTTGAGCTTTCGCTCATTTCGATCAGCCGTCGCCTGTTCTAAAGGCCGCAGCCGTTACCTGGAAACGACTAGCACCGGGAAAATGCTCAGAACGCCGATTTTCGGGCACCTATTTCTTTTTGTCTAAAATTTCGAAAGTCCTCTACTTGCGAATCAGGATGAGTATCGCAAGCAGCTAAAATCAAACATCCCGTTCAAACCGCCCATTCCTCATCCGTCGTAAACACAATCGTCAGCCACCGATCCGTCCCCTCGCCGCCGAGTGCATCGCCGATCTCGTCACGGATCGCGTCCCATTCTTCGAGACGCCGGGGTGGCCAGTTTTTCGGGACGATGAAGAAGAGTTCGATCTGGCGGCCTCGGCCCACGCGGGCGACATAGGAATAGTGCGAGGCGAAGCCGAATTTTTCGACGGCTTCGGCCGCTACCCTGTCCACATGCTGCTTGAATTCAAACGGCGTCACCAGAAGGATGTCGGCGAGCGCCTGCTTCACATTGCCGAGCGGCATGGGAATGATGATGAGACAGACCAGCGCCAGAACGGCGGGGTCGATATAGGGCGCGATCCACTGATGCGCCGTTCCCGTCAGCCCGTAGCCGATGGCGAAGGCGAGGAACAGGGCCGCGCTCAGGAGCGCGCTCATCAGCCAGCTTTTGGCGTCCAGCGCCACGAAGGCCGATTTCAGTCTGCGGTTCTGGCGTTTGACGAACCATGCCATGACGAGCGAAACGGCAAAGCTGACGAAGGTGACGATGATGGCGTAATCGAACTCGATCGATCTGCCGCCGTCCATCAGGCTGTCGATGGCGTTGATCAGGGCATAGATCGCAGCGCCCATCAAAAGCGTGCCGTTGAGGCCGAGGACCATCGGCTCCAGATGCCAGAAGCCCATGGTGAAACGCTCTGCCAGCCGGCCACCGGGCCGTGGGGCGGCGGAAGCCGCGATCAGCCGCGCCACCAGTAGCGCCAGCACCGTCATGAAGGCATCCGTCAGGGCATAAACGCCATCGAACACCACCGCGAAAGAGCCGGAAAACAGGCCTGCACCAATGCCGAACGCGGCCAGAAGAACCGTGATGGCAATTGAGAATTTCAGCAGAGATTGTTCGGTCATGACGCGTATTTAACCTTCAAAAGCGGGCGCCGCCTTCCTATAAACAGCACAGATGGAGCGGGATAGCGAAAACTGTGGACGGTTTTCGCCTGTAGTCACGCTTCGATTCTTTGATCTGCTGCAAACAAGACAGGACAAAACCCATGGATCTCGGCATTTCCGGCAAACGCGCCCTCGTTCTCGCCTCCTCTCGCGGCCTTGGGCTGGGCATCGCCACGGCGCTGGCGAATGAAGGCGTGCATGTTCTTCTCGTTGGCAGAAGCAGCGAAAAGCTGGACGCGAACTGCAAGACGATCAATGCACTCGGCAAGGGCAAGGCCGACTGGGTGCGGGGCGATCTTGGCGACGACAATTTCGTCGAGGCCATGGTTCAGGCCGTGAACGACAAGCTCGGCGGCATTGACATTCTTGTCAACAACACCGGTGGCCCGACGCCGGGTCTTGCGCAGGAGATCACGACCGAGAAGCTGGAGAGCTTCTTCCAGTCGATGGTGCTGCGCGTCATCACGCTCACCAATGCGCTGCTGCCGCAGATGAAGAAACAGGGCTTTGGCCGCATCCTGACCGTTGCCTCCTCCGGCGTGTTCGAACCCATCCCCAATCTGGCGCTCTCCAATACGCTGCGTGGGGCGCTGGTGGGCTGGAGCAAGACATTGTCGAGCGAAGTGGCCGGTTTCGGCGTCACCTCCAACCTTCTTCTGCCCGGCCGCATCCATACCGACCGCATCGACGAGCTGGATGGCGCCAATGCCAAGCGCCTGGGTAAAAGCATGGAGGAAATCCGCGAGGCTTCGGTCAAGAGCATTCCGGCAGGCAGGCTTGGCACGGTGGAAGAATTCGCCGCCGCCGGGGCTTTCCTCTGCTCGGTTCCGGCAAGCTACATCACCGGCACAATGCTGCGGGTGGATGGCGGCGCGGCGAAATCGAACTGACGCCGGTTAGACGCCGGAGCGGTCAAGAGGCCGCTCCGTAGACTACGAAGCGGTTTCTGCCGGTATTCTTGGCTTCGTAGAGTGCCGTGTCGGCGCGGCGCAGCACATCGCTCGCGCTCTCGCCGGGATCGGCAAAGGCAATGCCGGCCGAACAGCTGTAACGGAAATCCGGCACATCGCTCAGCGGCGATGCCTCGGTCAACGTCGCCAGCAGCTTCTGCATGGTGCTTTCCGCGCTCAGCATTCGCGAACCGCTGAGAACGAGCAGAAACTCCTCACCGCCGATCCGCCCCAACAGATCGTCCCGGCCGATGGCGGCGGAAAGCCGGGTGGCGAAATCCTTAAGGACGAGATCGCCGCAGGCATGCCCGAAACGGTCGTTCACCGCCTTGAAGTGGTCGATATCCATGATGATCACCGCAAGCGCCTGCGCCTTGTTGGGGCCAAGCATCTGGTTGAGGATATCCATGGCATAGCGGCGGTTGCCGAGGCCCGTGAGTTCGTCGCTCAGCGCCGATTTCAGCGCCCTGTCGCGCTCCTGCCGCAGATCGCGCAACTGGATGCCAAGCTCGGAAACATCGGTCACGACACACAACATCCAGCCGCCCGGCAGCGTCGTTTCCGTCGTCAGCATCCAGCGTCCATCGTTCAGGCTGGTTTCGATGGTGCGGTAAGGCAACTTGCCGCGCCTTGTCCGCGCCGAGCGCAACCACAGTTCGAAATCGGTGGTTTCGACCGCCGTTCCTGTCGAGCTGCGATACCCGCCGCGCATCAGCTCCATCCAGTTCGGAAAACCGTCCGGAGCCATGCCCAGCGCCTCGCGGAAGGCCGCATTGGCAAAGCGCAACTCATCGCTGCCATCGAAAAGGGCATAACCCTGCTGCGATGACGCCATGAGGTTCATAAGCTGAGAATGGAACATTTCCACGTCGCCGCGAATGAGGACCTCCGGCCCGGGCGGCACATCTTGGAGGGCGGAACATGCCTGCTTGCGGGACATCTGGACTTCCGGGTTACAACGCGACAGCTACAATTAAGAAAGCTCCCTGAGGATATAGCCTTTATCTATACTTTGCGATTGCGAAAAAATATTTAATTTGCATCGCAAAACTGTATTTATAACGGAAAATTACTTTATTCTAATGTTTTAATAAACCGAGAACTGGCGCTTGCCATTCTGCCGGGCCTGTGCAATCAACCGCCCTCCTCTGACATCGGGATGCCAAATGCGTCCCTTATTCTCACGCCGGGCCGCCTTTGGGCCGGGCGAGCATTTCTATCGGCGACAAGGATATGGCGATGACGCAAAAGCGGGCACTGGGCCTCGATTTCGGCACGACCAACACGGTCATGGCTCTTTCCGACGGCGGCGGCGAAAGCCGCTCCATGCAGTTTACCAGCAGCGCGGGCACGGATGACAGCATGCGCACCGCGCTCTCCTTCATGAAGGATTCGGGCCTTGGTGCGGCTGCCCTGCACGTGGAAGCGGGCCACGCTGCCATCAGGCAATTCATCGACAATGCGGGCGATTGCCGCTTTCTGCAGTCGATCAAGACATTTGCGGCCTCGCCGCTCTTCCAGGGCACGTTGATCTTCGCCAAGCGCCAGAGCTTCGAGGATTTGATGGACGTGTTCCTGCGCAAGCTGAAAACCTATGCGGGCGCAGAGTGGCCAAGCGACGTCTCGACCGTCATCGCCGGTCGCCCCGTGCGTTTCGCCGGCAGCAATCCGGATGAGACGCTGGCGCTCTCCCGCTACAACGAAGCGCTGACGCGTGCCGGTTTTCCGGAAATCCACTATGTCTACGAGCCGGTGGCGGCCGCCTATTATTTCGCCCAGAGCCTGAAGAAGGACGCCAATGTGCTGGTGGCGGATTTCGGCGGCGGCACCACCGACTATTCGCTGATCCGCTTCGAGACCCATGCCGGCAAGCTCTCCGCCACCCCCATCGGCCATTCCGGCGTCGGTGTCGCCGGTGACCATTTCGACTTCCGCATGATCGACAATCTGGTCTCGCCGGAAATCGGCAAGGGCAGCAAGTTCAAGAGCTTCGACAAGGTGCTGGACGTGCCTTCCGGCTACTACGTGAATTTCGGTCGCTGGAACCAGCTGTCGATCTTCAAGACCTCGAAGGAATTCACCGATCTGAAATCGCTGGTGCGCTCGGCGCTGGAGCCGGACAAGCTCGAACTCTTCATCGATCTCGTGGAGCATGACGAGGGTTATCCGCTTTATCAGTCGATTTCCGCCACCAAGATGGCGCTGTCCTCGGCCGAAGAAGCGGAATTCAACTTCGCGCCGCTCGGCAAGGCCGGCCGCAAAATGGTCAAGCGCAGCGACTTCAACAACTGGATCGCCGACGACCTCGCCAAGATCGAGGGCGCGCTGGACGAGGTTCTGGAGAAGACGCAAGTCGCGCCTGAGGCAATCGACAAGGTGTTCCTCACCGGCGGCACCTCCTTCGTGCCGGCGGTGCGCGAGCTTTTCACCCGTCGTTTCGACGCGGACCGGATCGAAACCGGCGGCGAGCTGCTCTCGATTGCCCATGGTTTGGCCATGATCGGCGAAAGCGGTGACATTCAGCGCTGGACAGCGTGATTTACGGGTTCCCCGGGCGGGGAACATGGGATAATTTCACCCCATGATCGCCGCTCACGACCTCTCCCCGGCCGAACTCGCCGCGCTTCTGCATTTCCATGCGGATGCGGGCGTGGACTGGTTGCTGGAAGACGGACCTGTTGACCGTTTCGCCGAATTTGCCGCCTCCCGCCCTGCCCGACCGGCAGTGCGTCAGGAAAGCTCTGCGCCCGCACACCAGATGGACGGCGGCGCGGAGCGTCGTGCCGATGCTCCGCAGCGGCAGACGACAGGTCGCAGCGCGCCGACGAGAGGCGCGCCGCCTGCTCCGGCACTTCAGCAGAATGTTGCCATGCCGGACGAACAGGCCGTGGCGGCTGCCCGTTTTGCGGCTGAAAGCGCAAGGTCGCTTTCCGAACTGAAAATCGCGCTTGAGGGTTTCAGCGGCTGCAACCTCAAGAACAGCGCCCGCAACACGGTATTCACCGAAGGCGACCCTGCTTGCGCCGTCATGGTGATCGGCCCGATGCCGGATGCGGATGATGACCGCGAGGGCCAGCTTTTTGCCGGCAAGACCGGGCTGCTGCTCGACCGTATGCTGGCCGCTATCGGCCTTGACCGCGCACGCATCATGCTCGGCAATGTCGTGCCCTGGCGTCCACCGGGCAACCGCCCGCCGACTCAGGCCGAAATGGATATTTGCCGCCCCTTCATTGAGCGCCAGATCGCACTTGCGGAGCCGAAACACCTGTTGCTTCTTGGCAACTTGACCGCGCGTTTCTTTTTCGGCGGCACCGGAACGATCCATACGCTGCGCGGACAGTGGCGTGATGTCGCAGCCGGGCACCTGGTTTTACCGGCGCTGGCGAGCCTGCATCCGCAGGAACTTCTAAACGCACCTGCCAGCAAGTCATTGGCATGGCAGGATTTATTGGCGTTTAAGGCAAAAATCTCCGAAGGCTGATTGCCTGATTCTTACTCAGAGTAAACGAAGTATGAAAAAAGCCATGCGTATTACGCATAACAGCGGCGCGCTGACCCGGCTTGCCGAATCCATGCTGCACTGCGATAAGCCAGCCTGTGTCTTGGGAGGAATTCGGTTTAAGGAACCAAGGCAATGACCACTCGCTTCCGTCCGGTACATTCCGGCTTTGAAACGCTCAGACTGGCGGGCCTCGGCCCTCGCTCCAGTCAGGGTTACCATCGTTTCGGCGCTGCCGCTAACGAACAGATGACCGCACGTGCTGCCATGCAGCAGGTTCGCGTCACACGTCCTGCAGCTGTCTTTGCGGATTTCCGCGAGCGCTGAGAGCACTCAGGCCGGTGTAAAACCGGTCCATATCTTTGATTGCGCGCTGGCGTCTTTCTTCGGGAAGGCGCCTTTTGCATTTGCGGGACTAGGCGCCGACACGACAACGGCTCTGGCATCGACGATGCCGCATGTTTGCGACCTCCGCCAAATTTGGTGCGTCACCCCTGCGGCGTGGAGGCCTTGCGTGCCGCGCGTCTCGCCAGGCCCAGCTGGTGCTCGCGGAAAATGATGAAGATGCCGGCGAAAATCACGATTGCCGTGCCGATCAGCATGGTGAGCGTTGGAATGTCTCCGAACAGGATATAGGAGACCGCTATCCCGAAAACGATGGAGCTGTATTCGAAGGGCGCGATAGTGGAGACCTCCGCGTGGCGATAGCTCTCCGTCAGGAAGATCTGTGCGACGCCGCCACAAATGCCGCTGGTGATCAACAGCACGGCCTGCTTGGTATCCAGAGCGCTCCAGCCGAAGGGTACGCTGACGAGCGACAGCAAGGTGGCCGTGAGCGAGAAATAGAGAACGATGGTCGGCGTCTTTTCCGTTTCCACCAGTTGCCGCACCTGGATCATTGCGAGACCACCAAGTGCTGCCCCGCAGAGCACGGCGATCGCGCCCAGCCCCTCGCCCGCAGCAAAACCGCCTTCGCGCAACAGGGTCATCTTCGGCCACAGGATAACCAGCACGCCCATCATGCCAACGAAAACCGCGCTCCAGCGGTAGATGCGCACCTTCTCGCGCAGGATGAAGGCGGCGAACACGACGGCCAGCAGCGGTGAGGCATAACCGATGGCGATGAATTCCGGCAACGGCAGCAGCGTCAGCCCGTAAAACCCGCAGGCCATGGAGAGAATGCCGAGAAACCCGCGCTTGAAATGGCCGATGAGATTGTTGGTGTGCAGCGCGCTCGTCAGCGCATGCAGCCAGGCAAGATAAACGACGATGGGGATGATGGCGAAAGTGGAGCGGAAGAAAGTGATCTGACCGGCAGGCACATCGGGACCGGAGGCCTTGATACAAGTCTGCATCACCAGAAAAAAGCCAACCGAAATCAGCTTCAGGCTTATCCCCCGAAAGGGATTTGTCGGTTCGGCGTTCATCGGCAGTTACTCATATCGGCTGCGCAAACACGCCATCGGGAGATTGTTCATGCGGGGGAGGACGACGCGGGGGAATTGGATTTGCCCAAGGCTAGAGCATTCCCGAAGCGCTTTACAACAAAAAATGTTATTTACCCATGAATTCCGTTGATCTGGTGAGGCGCAGGATTGCTTTCCCCGGCTTGGGGCCTCCTCACCCCCATTGTTCAGACCTTCGGCCCTGATGGCGACGTGAGAATCAGACCAAAAGCGACACGCGCTAAAATTTGAAGAAAATAAAATACAATTTCAGCAATCGTTCAACATTTGCTGGCATGGTCCGCAGGTCCGGCAGCGGCAGGATCGTCTGCAGGGCCGGCAAAGCCTTCCATGGCAGGACAGAACGTCCTCCCGATGCGCACATGATTGTGACGAATACTCTACCTATTTTACATCCGGGCCTTATGACGACATGATGCCCGGAGGACAACGACAAAGTTATTCAGGAACAGTCATGCGAACAGACACGGGCCAGATCGTTCACCTGGCAGGTTACCGCCCCACCGATTTCGTTCTGGAGCGGGTGGATCTCACCTTCGAACTCGACCCCAAGAATACCAAGGTCGAAGCCCGTCTGATCTTTCATCGCCGAGAGGGCGTCGATGTGTCAGCGCCGCTCGTTCTCGATGGCGACGAGTTGACGCTTTCGGGCCTGCTGCTTGATCAGGTGGACATTCCCGCAAGCCAATATGACGCGACGCCCGATAGCCTGACGATCCGCGATCTGCCTGCGGAGACGCCCTTCGAGATCTGTGTCACCAATTACATCAACCCGCAGGTCAATACGCAGCTGATGGGGCTTTACCGCACCAACGGCGTTTATTGCACCCAGTGCGAGGCGGAAGGTTTCCGCCGCATCACCTATTTCCCGGACCGGCCCGATGTTCTGGCACCCTATACGGTGACGATCATCGCCGCGAAGGAGGGCAATCCGCTGTTGTTGTCGAACGGCAACTTCCTCGGCGGCGGCAATTACGATGAAGGCCGCCACTTTGCAGCTTGGTTCGATCCGCACCCGAAACCCAGCTATCTCTTTGCGCTTGTCGCCGGCGATCTCGGCGTGGTGGAAGACACGTTCACCACCCTTTCCGGCCGCGAAGTGGCGCTGAAGATCTATGTCGAGCATGGCAAGGAGCCGCGCGCGGCCTATGCCATGGATGCGCTGAAGCGCTCGATGAAGTGGGATGAGGAACGCTTCGGCCGTGAATACGACCTCGATATCTTCATGATCGTCGCCGTGTCCGATTTCAACATGGGCGCGATGGAGAACAAGGGTCTCAACGTCTTCAACGACAAATTCGTGCTGGCCGACCCCGAAACTGCGTCCGATGCGGACTACGCCAATATCGAGCGCATCATCGCGCATGAATATTTCCACAACTGGACTGGCAACCGCATCACCTGCCGCGACTGGTTTCAGCTGTGCCTGAAAGAAGGCCTGACGGTCTATCGCGACCAGGAATTTTCCGCCGACATGCGCTCGCGCCCGGTCAAGCGCATCGCCGATGTGCGTCACCTGAAATCGGAGCAGTTTCCAGAGGATTCCGGTCCGCTGGCCCATCCGCCACGCCCCGATACCTATCGCGAAATCAACAACTTCTACACGACGACCGTTTATGAAAAGGGCGCCGAAGTTACTCGCATGATCGCCACGATCCTTGGGGAAGACGACTTCAAGAAAGGCATGGACCTTTATTTCGAACGTCATGACGGCGAAGCGGCGACTGTTGAGGATTTCGTCAAGAGTTTTGCCGATGCCAGCGGCCGCGACCTGTCGCAGTTTTCGCTGTGGTACACCGAGGCCGGCACGCCGCTCGTCTCCGTTTCCTCCGCCTACGATGCCGCCAAGGCGACCTTCAGGCTGACGCTGGAACAGACCGTCGCACCAACGCCCGGCCAACCGGTGAAGCAACCGCGTCATATTCCGCTTTCGCTGGCGCTGATTCTCGACAATGGCCAGATCGCCGAGCCGCAGGCTGTTACGGGCGGCGAATACCGTGACGGCGTGCTGCATCTGACCGAACGCAACCAGACATTCTCCTTCTCCGGCATTTCATCGCGCCCAGTGCTGTCGCTCAACCGCAGCTTCTCGGCGCCGATCAACCTGCATTTCGAACAGAGTGCTGCCGATCTGGTGCAGGTCGCCCGGCACGAGACGGATATGTTTGCCCGTTTCCAGGCGCTTACCGATCTCGCTTTGCCGGCGCTGATTGCCGCCACCAGGGCCGTGCAGAACGGCCAAGAAGTACGCTCGGACGCCGACCTTATCGCAACGCTGATCGAAATCGTCGGCGATGCTTCGCTTGAACCCGCTTTCCGCGCACAGGCGCTGGCGCTGCCGAGCGAAACGGACATCGCTCGCGAACTGGGCGGCAATACCGACCCGGACGCCATCCACAAGGCACGCAACGCGACGATCAAGGCCATTGCCACGGCCGGTCTCGAAACGCTCCGCCGGCTCGCCGACAGTGACGGCAATGGTGAAGCCTACAGCCCCGATGCCGACAGCGCCGGACGGCGTTCGCTTCGCAACGGCGCGTTGAGCTTCCTTGCTTTTGCCGAGGGAACGCCCGACAGGGCGGCAAAGGCCTATGCCAGCGCCACCAACATGACAGATCTTGCGCATGCGCTTGGTGTGCTGACCCAACGTTTCCCCGACAGCGCGGAGACAAAGGAGGCGCTTGCCGCCTTCGAAGCCCGCTTTGCCGACAATGCGCTGGTTCTCGACAAATGGTTCTCGCTGCAGGCCGCCATTCCTGGCGACGGCGCGCTGGAACGTATCAAGGCGCTGATGACGTCGAAACACTTCATCGCCTCCAATCCCAACCGGGTACGGTCGCTGGTGGGCACGCTCGCCTTCTCCAACCCGACCGGTTTCCACCGCGCCGATGGTGCCGCCTACCGGTTCCTCGCCGAGCAGATCATAGCCATCGACAAGCGTAACCCGCAGCTTGCCGCGCGCATTCTCACCTCCATGCGCTCCTGGCGGTCGCTGGAAGCAAGCCGCGCCGAACACGCCAAGGCAGCACTTTCGACGATCGCCGAAGCAAAAGGTCTTTCGACGGATGTCAGCGATATCGTCGGGCGTATTCTTAAAGGATAATACCCGGCGAACATTCGCCAACTCCCCTATTCCGGACAATGCCTGTGCGCCGTCTTGATTTCCGTCAAGGCGGCGCAACGCATTGCGCGACACAATCGTCAGCGACAGGTCGGAACGCGGCCGCAAGCGGAAAGGGACTTCAAATGACGGATATTTCCAACACCAGCAATTCGTTCCAGCGTTTCATCACCGAGGCCCCGGCCCATCAGGCTGTATGGCTTCAGGCCGTGCAGGGGTTGGGTGCGGCGTCCACGCTGGATGCCAAGACGCAATGCCTGGTCTATATCGGCATTCTCGCCGCACTGCGGCTTGAAGGCGGTGTGGCATTTCATGTGCTGGAAGCCAAAGCGCATGGCGCAAGCCGTGACGATATCATCAGCGCGGTGCTGACCGGGCTTCCTGCCGCCGGAAACGGCGTTCTCGGCGCACTTGGACCTGCTCTCGAAGCTTTCGATAAAGCTTGAGAACCACCGGCCGGAACACACCGGAACGTCCCAGACCGGCCATCCGGGTGTCGGTTTTTCCAATGCCTGGTGCCGCTGTGCAGACCGTAACGCGCTGTCCCGAAAAAATACGGAGTCGGTTCAAGGGGTTAAAATTCTTTTAACTTTTGCCTCTGGACACGGCGAATCGCATTTGATTCACTATGCATATTCGAGCGGCGGCGCTTCGAATCAGTGGGGATATCTTGAAGGCGGGACAATGACGAACGTGCGGCGGGCGACTGCGGGCGATGAGCGGCCGTATGCCAAATTTTCTGATCTTGCGGCCTGGGGCGAAAGGCTTTCCAGCGACCTGATGGGTTTGATGAACGGCTCCGACCGCCCGATGCCGCAGGTCGAGACCCTGCTGAAGCGCCTCATTCCCATTCTCATTCTTGCATTTCTCGTCGTCATCGCGGCGTCACGCATGCTGGGCATCGTTGCCGAATATAGCCGCATGGAAGAGGCAGCCCGCCACTCTACCGCACTGACAGCGCTGACGGCCAAAGCAGCCCTTATCAACAACGGTATTGTCTTTGCCTCGCAAGAGCGCACCCGCGCAGAGGCGAGCCTTGCCGCAGCGCTGCCTTCGGGCAGCCTTGCTGATGGCACCATGGTGCTTCTGTCGGGCAGCAACGGCCGGATTTTCGCCGGCGCCGGCAAGGGCGCCACGCTTTATATCGGCACCTCCCTGCCGGCTTTGCTTCCCGAAATCGCCATTGTTCAGCGTTTTCCCGGCGCGCCCGGCACCATCGAAACGAATATCGACAACCAGCCGCATTATGCGACGATGATCCCCTTCGGCGACGATGGCGGCATGGTCATCGCGGCGCGCTCGCTTGAGCCGATCCGTTCTTTCTGGCGCAGTGAAATCGCCATGAACGTGACGCTGTTTGCCGGAATCTCCTCGATCCTTCTCGTCGTGCTCTACGCCTATTACATGCAGGTCAAACGCGCCCGCGATGCCGACGACATCTTCGCCGAATCGAACCTGCGGGTGGAGACGGCGCTGTCACGTGGCCGCTGCGGCCTGTGGGACTTCGATCTTTCCACGCGGCGCATGTTCTGGTCGGGCTCGCTCTACGAAATCCTCGGCAGACCGCCGAAGGCCGCACCGCTGTCCTTTTCGGATGCGGCACGCATGATGCATTCCGAAGATGGAAACCTCTACGAGCTTGCTCGTGCTGTCGGCTGCGGTGATCTGCGCCAGATCGACCAGATCTTCCGCATGCGCCACGCGAAAGGCCACTATGTCTGGCTGCGCGCCCGTGCCCAGGTCATCCGCACCAATAACGGCCCGCGCGTCATCGGCATCGCCATGGACGTGACCGAGCAGCACCGCCTTGCGCAACGTTATGCCGAGGCAGACCAGCGCCTTGCAGACGCCATCGAATCCACCTCGGAAGCCTTCGTGCTATGGGACAAGAATGACCGTCTCGTCATGTGCAACACCCATTACCAGAAGGCTTACGGCCTGCCGGACAGCGTTCTGGTAGCGGGCACCGAAAAGAGCGCCGTGCAGGCGGCTGCGGCGCGCCCGGTCGTGGAGCGGCGCGTTGCGGACCCCGATCAGTCTGGCCTTTCGCGCATGACGGAAGTGCAGCTTGCCGATGATCGCTGGCTACAGATCAATGAACGCCGCACCCGTGACGGCGGCCTCGTCTCCGTCGGCACCGACATTACGCTTCTGAAGCGCCATCAGGAGCGCCTGCGTGACTCCGAACGCCGGCTGATGGCCACCATCGGCGATCTTTCCGCCTCGCAGCATAAGCTGGAGCGGCAGAAGACGGAGCTTTCAGACGCCAACGCCAATTATCTCGCCGAAAAAGAGCGCGCCCAGGCGGCAAACCTCGCAAAGTCCGAATTCCTCGCCAATATGAGCCATGAGCTGCGCACGCCGCTCAACGCCATTCTCGGCTTTTCCGACATCCTGCAAAACGAGATGTTCGGGCCGGTTGGCTCGCCGAAATATTCCGAATATGCCCGGGATATCCACGACAGCGGCAAGCACCTCCTAAACGTCATCAACGACATTCTGGATATGTCCAAGATTGAAGCCGGCCATATGCGGATCAACCGCGAGACAATCGATCTCGCGCCGCTGATCGAGGAAACCCTGCGGCTGACCGCCATCCAGGCGGAACAGAAGAACATCACCGTGCAGCAGAAGGTCTGCGCCGGGCTGACGATGCAGGGCGACCGCCGCGCCATGAAGCAGATCATGCTCAACCTTCTGTCCAATGCCGTGAAGTTCACCGGTAATGGCGGCCGCGTAGCGCTGCGCACCCATGTGCATCAGGCCGCCATGATCCTCACCATCGCCGATACCGGCATCGGCATTCCCGCCGAGGCGCTTGACAAGATTGGCCAGCCCTTCGAGCAGGTGCAGAGCCAATACGCCAAAAGCCAGGGCGGCTCGGGCCTCGGGCTCGCCATCTCGCGCTCGCTCGTCAGGCTGCATGGTGGCACGATGAAAATCCGCTCCTGCGAAGGCAGAGGCACGGTGGTGACGATTATCATCCCGCATGCGGCAGGGTGCTGTGGCACGGTGCATTGAGGAATATTGGGCTATGCCCGCTGCGTTGCAGTAAGTGACGGCAGAACGCGCGATACCCACTATCACCCGCCATTCTTCACCGTTGCCACAAACGCCTTCCTGACAACCTTCGCCAGCCGCTTCACCTCGCCCTCCAGCGTGGAAATATCCGGGCAATCCCCGGCCCGGCAAACCAGATCGATAAGACCGGCAGGCGCTTCCTTCGGATTGAAAGCACCGTCGATGCACAGCCGCACGATCTGCGATATCTCGGTGTAAAGCGCCGTCGCCGCCATGCAGTCGTCGAAGGATTGCTGCTCCATCACCGGGGCGGCCAGCACCTGCAATGCCTCTGCCGTGTTGCGACCCGGTTCGTGCGGCTGGAGACCCTTGGCGGGACCGACCAGCGCCAGATATTGGGCGATGAATTCGAGGTCGATCAGCCCACCATTGATGAGCTTGAAATCCCAGATGTTTTCCGGCGGCTTTTCCTGTTCAATGAGGCTTCGCATTTCCAGCACATCGGCTGAGACTTTCGCCACATCGCGCTTCTGGGACAGTACCGAGGCGATGATGCCGCGCGCATCTTCCATCAGCGAGGCTTCGCCACAGATCAGGCGAGCGCGGGAAAGCGCCATATGTTCCCAGGTCCAGGCTTCCTCGCGCTGGTATTTCTCAAAGGCGGAAATGCGCGTCGCCACCGGCCCCTTGTTGCCGGAGGGGCGAAGCCGCATGTCCACCTCGTAAAGCACGCCTTCGGCCGTGGGCGCCGATAGTGCGGCAATCAGCCTTTGGGTGACGCGAGTGAAATAACGCACCACATCGAGCGGTTTTGCGCCGGTCGATTCATGGGCGGCATCGTTGTAATCGTAGAGGAGAATGAGGTCGACATCCGAACCCGCGGTCAGCTCGAAGGAGCCGAGCTTGCCCATGCCCATCACGGCCACGCGCCCGCCCGGATATGGCCCATGTGCCGTCTCCATCTCCGAGAGAACGGCATTCAGGGCCGCTTCAATAACCAGATCGGCAAGATGGGTGAAGGCGCGGGCGGCGATCTCGCCACGGATCGCGCCTGTCAACAGCCGCACGCCGATGAGAAAGCGCTGCTCGGCGGCGAAAATACGGAGCCGGTCGAGAATATCCTCGTAGTGGCGGGCATTGGAAAGGAAATTGCCCATGCGCTGGGCAAGATATTCGCGCGTCGGCACGTCACTCATCAGCGCCGGGTCGAGCATGCCGTCAAAAACATGCGGGCGGGCGGCGATGATTTCGGCAAGGCGCGGGGCCGACGACATGATCGTCACCAGCAGCGACAGCAGCGCCTGATTGTTGCCGAGCAGCGAGAAGAGCTGGATGCCCGCCGGTAGCCCGGAGAGGAAATTATCAAAGCGCAGCAGCGCCTCATCCGCCCGCTTGCTTTCGCCAAAGGCGCGCAGCAGATCCGGCGTCAACTCCGTCAGCCGCTCGCGCGCCTCGACCGATTGCGTTGCCCGGTACCGGCCATTGTGCCAGGTGCGGATGACGCGGGAAATATCCTCCGGCCGCTGAAAACCAAGTGCTGAGAGGGTTTTCAGCGTATCTGGATCGTCCTTCTGGCCAGTGAAGACCAGATTGCCTGCCTCACCGGAGAGTTTCGTCTCCTGTTCGAACAGCGCCGAATAACGGCGCTCCACCAGCCGCAGCACCTTTTCCAGCTTCTCGGAAAACGCCTTGGTATCTTCAAAACCGAGCATGAAGGCAATGCGCTTCAGTTCGGTTTCGGTGTCGGGCAGCACATGGGTCTGCTCGTCGCGCACCATCTGAATGCGGTGTTCCACTTCGCGCAGGAACCAGTAGGCTTCAGTCAGGCTATCGCGCGTTTCGGCATCGATCCATTTCGCTTCGGTGAGCGCCGCCAGTGCCTCCTGCGTCGCGCGGACCCTGAGCGCCGGCATACGGCCGCCGGCGATCAGCTGCTGCGTCTGCGCGAAGAACTCGATCTCGCGAATGCCGCCGCGTCCGAGCTTGACGTTATGGCCCTTAACCGCAATCGCGCCATGGCCCTTATGCGCATGGATCTGCCGCTTGATGGAGTGAATATCGGCAATCGCCGCGTAATCGAGATATTTGCGGAAGATGAAAGGTGTCAGTTCGCGCAGGAAATTGTCGCCGGCCTTCAGATCGCCCGCCACCGGCCGCGCCTTGATATAGGCGGCGCGTTCCCAGTTCTGGCCCCTGCCCTCGTAATAAAGCAGCGCCGCTTCCACGGGAATGGCGAGCGGCGTCGAGCCGGGGTCTGGCCGGAGCCTCAAATCGGTGCGGAAGACGTAACCGTCTGCCGTGCGTTCCTGCATGATACGCACGAGGCGGCGCATCATGCGGCCGAAATTCTCTGTCGCAGCATAGGGATCATCGATAATGCCAGCAGAGGGTTCAAAGAACACCACTGCGTCGATGTCCGAGGAATAGTTGAGTTCACGCGCACCTACCTTGCCCATGCCAAGCACGATCAGGCCGGAACCTTCGCTTGGCGCGGCAACGTTCTTAAGTTTGAGCTTGCCGGTCTCATGGCCGACAAGCAGCAGGTGGTCGATGGCGGCCGACAGCGAAGCATCCGCCATGTCGCTCAGCCAGCGCGTGGTATCGCGGGCGGTGAAGATGCGCGCAAGATCGGCAAGCGCTGCGACGAAGGAAAGCCGACGCTTGGCGATCCTCAAGCGCGACATCACCTCGTTTTCGACGGGCACGCCGCCCTCTTGCCCCGGCTTCCAGCAATCACGCGCTTCACGGACGAGATCGGCTAGTAGTGGCTCCAGCGGTTTTGAAATCGCGAGCGTCAGCAGCCCCTCATCCGCCGCCGCCATATCGCGTAGATAGGGCGACAGCGTGAAAGCCGCAGCGATGAAGTCCTTCAGCGGGCTTTCGGCGGCAAGAAGCGCGGCCACAGCTGGCTCGCCCTTGGCGATATCCTTCAGCGTGGAGAGAACGGATTTCAGTTCCGTCTGCGTATAGGGGCGGATAACTCCCGGCAGAACCTCGCTCAGCCGCCTTTCAGCGGTTTCCCGTTTCGTCACTGTCTCTCTCCCTCTCCCAAGCGACCCATCCTTGCGCTTCGACCGTGCCTGATTCTCAGGAAGGATCGCTCCCCGCAAAATCGTCCTGCCGCCACGCATTGTCGAAGCTTCCGGGCGCATACACTCCGCGTTGTAACAAATGCGTGGCGCTTTGCGATCAGGAAAACCGCTTTTGCCGATCTTTTCCGAGGTCTGGCCTGAGGAAGCGCCATTTCAGTCGTGGCCGGCAATCTCGCGTAATGTCTCCGCAATTATGCCCACGTAGCGTCCTGCTCAACGAAACCCGACTCCCAGGTTTTGCAACGCTTGATGCTGCAACGGATATGATCATGAAACAGATTTTTACAGTGAAATGGCAAAAGAACCTGCGTGCAATGGCGTTGTGCCTGACCGCGCTGCCCCTGGCGCAAGGCATCTGCACGCCCGTCCTCGCTGCCGATCTCGGCAAATCGGACAGGTTCGCCGAACCGCAGGGCAATTTCGACAATGCCCGCTACAGCAGTTCCAGTGAGTGGAAAATCACACTTGGCGTGGGTGCTGCCTACGCTCCCAAATATGAGGGCTCGGACAAGCTGGAAGCAGGCGCGGTTCCCCTGGTTTCCGTTGAGTATGGAGATACGCTGAGCATCGATTTCAGCGGCGTCACCGTCAACCTGCTGAACAGCAACGGCTTCAGACTGGGCGTCAAGGGCGGCTGGGAAGCCGGGCGCAAGGAAAAGGACGACAAGAAAAATCTTCGCGGAATGGGTGACATCAAGGCGGGCGGCGTGGTCGGCGGTGTTATCGCTTATGGCATCGATCCCTTCGAGGTCTATGCGAAGGTGGACAAGACCATCAGCGGCAGCGAAGGGTTGACCGCAACCGTCGGCGCCAGCGTTTCGCACAAAGTCGACCAGTTCATCCTTGGCGCGGACCTCTCCGCCACCTGGGCGGACGACAAGCACATGAAATCCTATTTCGGCGTCACCTCGGCCCAATCCGCCCGTTCCGGCCTGCGCCGCTATGACGCCAAGGCAGGCTTCAAGCGCATCGACGCCAGCGCCTCCCTCACTTATCTTATGACCGAGAACTGGTCGATCACCGGCGCCGGCGGTGTTGGCTTCCTGCTGGGCGATGCCAAGGACAGCCCGCTCTCCAAGAAGGACATCCAGCCCTTCGCGATGATTGGCGTGGCTTATACGTTCTGAGCCGATGGCGATGTGGCATTGCGGGGATGCGTAACCATCTCCGCAACGCCGTCACGTGTCTGTCCCGCCGCCTGAAATTGTCGCCTGCCCTGGGCGGAGGATCGTCGCTAAGTTCAGAGAATCCTGTCCCTGTATTCCGGCGGCTCCACCCAGCATTGCGCACGTTTTCCGAACCAACGGTAGCGATTGCGGGCGACAAAACGATAGACGGGATCGCGCAGAAATGCGGGAATTATGCGCAACATGCCAAGCAGCCGCCAGGGCATGCCAAGCGCCTCATAGATCGCAAGAACACCGTCGCTGTCCTGTCGCACCCTCTCGCCATCGACGAGGAGCAGGCTGACCGGATTTTTGGGGTCCATTCCGTGCCGACGGTAGATTTCCGTGCCGACGGCTCCCTGCATGGAGGCCAGCCGGAAATATCCGGCCTTGTCATGCCGCAGTACGAATTGCGCATTCACCGAACACAGCACACATTCGGCATCGAACAGAATGATCGGTCCATGGTGGTCGCCGACCAAGGGGGCCATGTTTGCCATCAATCATAAGTCCTTTTGCCGATCGCGATGCGATCCCCTCATAAAGTGCAGCTGTAGAACCTTATAAGATATTCTTCCGATCATCTTTCAATTCAATCTCGAGAGACGATTATTTCTCGGAGGTGAACGAATTTCCGCACAAATAGCGGTGACCAGCCGGTGCTGGTGTCAGCGGCGTTGGACAGCGCGGCTTACTGGGTCGAAACGGGAAAGATCATCGAGACGG
Organism: Agrobacterium sp. A3-95; assembly: GCF_053521785.1. Lineage (NCBI taxonomy): Bacteria > Pseudomonadati > Pseudomonadota > Alphaproteobacteria > Hyphomicrobiales > Rhizobiaceae > Agrobacterium > Agrobacterium sp. A3-95. The sequence goes on from NZ_JBNWDR010000001.1 coordinate 254,578, forward strand.
TCAGGCCCGGGCAGACGGAATTTGTAGTGTCGGTGTCCGACAGCGCGAGCGATCCGCCGTGCAATTCCATCACGGCCTCCACCAGCGACAGGCCGAGCCCCGTGCCGGGTTTGGAGCGGCTTTCGTCCAGCCGCACGAAACGTTTCAGCACCTCGCCGCGCTTGTCGGCGGGGATGCCGGGGCCGTTATCGGAGACGGACAGCACGATGGCGTCCGTTTCGCTCACCAGACGCACGATGAGTTTTTTGTCGCCCTCGCATTCGCAGGCATATTTCATGGCGTTGTCGATGAGGTTTGAAAGCGCCTGGCCGATCAGCTCACGGTTGCCCTGCACCGAAAGACCGGGTTCGATCTCGGCCTCAAGCGTAAGTCCCGCGTCCTCGGCCACCGGTTCGTAAAGTTCGGCGCTGTCGGCGGCGATTGCCGACATGTCCACATCGGTCATTTCGGCGGCGATGGAGCCGGCCTCGACGCGGGAAATCATCAACAATGCATTGAAGGTGCGGATCAACTGGTCGGATTCGGCGATGATGCCTTCGAGTGCCGCGCGCCGTTTCGTCTCGTCGTTGTCATCCAATGCGGCGGCCGCCTTGTTGCGCAGCCGCGTCAGCGGTGTCTTGAGGTCGTGGGCGATGTTGTCGGACACCTGCCGCAAGCCCTCGTTCAGCTTTTCGATACGGCCGAGCATGGCATTGAGCGAGCCGGACAGCCGATCGAACTCGTCGCCGGAGCGGCCCTGCGGCAGGCGCTGCGAAAGATCGCCGGCCATGATCTTCTTGGTCGCTGCCGACATGCGGTCGATGCGTTTCAAGGCATTGCGGCCGATGCCGAACCAGATGAGCAGCGCACCGGCGCTCATGATGGCAAGCGCCACCATCAGCGCATTGCGCACCAGCGCCCGGAATTTGGTGGGTTCGCCGAGATCGCGGCCGATCAGGATGCGCAGGCCGTTGTCCAGCATGAAGACATTGGCGGTCGCCATATGCTGCACGCTGTCGCCGCTTTCGGAATAACGTTCGTAACGGAAGGGGAAACCCGTCCAGCCCTCCTTGTCAAACACGCCGGGCTGCACGGAAGCGACGTTGCCTGCAAGGATTTCGCCATTGGGGCCGGCGATGATGTAAAGGCTCGCCCCCGGCTGGCGGGCACGGCGCTCCATCATCCGCAGCAGCGGGTTGATGCCGCCGCGATTGTAGATGCGCTGCACGTCCGACACTTCCTGCAGCACCGCGTCACGCGTCTGCTGGTTCAGCAGCCGTTCGGAAAGGGCGGTGACATAAAAGACCAGAAAGGCGGCGCAGAGCGCAAACAGCAGGATATAGAGCGCAGAAAGGCGCACCGCTGTTGACCGGAACAATATTCTGAGGCGGACCATTTTCGCCAATCAGCCCTCGTCCTTCATCATGTAACCCGCGCCGCGAATGGTCTTCAGCAGCGGCTTTTCGAAGTCCTTTTCGATCTTCGAACGAAGGCGGGACACATGCACGTCGATGACATTGGTCTGCGGGTCGAAATGGTAATCCCAGACGTTTTCCAGAAGCATGGTGCGGGTCACCACCTGGCCGGCATTCTTCATGAGATATTCCAGCAGGCGGAACTCACGCGGCTGCAACAGGATTTCCTTGCCACCGCGCCGGACATCGTGGGAAAGCCGGTCAAGTTCGAGATCGCCGACACGGTAGACCATATCCTGTTCGGGTTTGCCCTTGCGGCGGCCCAGCACTTCGATGCGTGCGAGAAGTTCGGAAAAGGCGTAGGGTTTGGGCAGATAATCATCGCCGCCGGCACGCAGGCCGGTCACGCGGTCGTCCACCTGCCCAAGCGCCGAAAGAATGAGAACCGGCGTTTCGATGCCGCGCCGGCGCAGCTCGCTGATGACGGAAAGTCCGTCGCGGCGCGGCAGCATGCGGTCGATCACCATCACGTCATAGGAATTCTCGCAGCCCATGAACAGGCCGCTTTCACCATCGCTCGCGTGGTCGGCAACGATACCGACTTCCCGGAACGCCTTGGTCATATAGGCCGCAGCCTCGAGATCGTCTTCAATAACAAGAATCTTCATGTGCGGGACAATAGCGCCCTCGCCCTTTTCCGCACAACCGGAAACAGATGCGACAGACATTTCCTGAACCTTGTTTTCCATGAGATTTCCTCCTCGGTGCTGACTGGACCGGCTTTGTGGGTCCTTGTCTTCTCCCCCGCCGGGGGGAAGGTGGCCCGAAGGGTCGGATGAGGTAGCAAGGGCGCGGTCTATCGCTGGCCTTGCCCTTGATCCCGCTGCCGCGACCTTCTCCTCCCTAGCGGAGAAGAAACAAGCGGCACGCGCGTTCCACATACTCTGTCCCGCCCTCAAGGTGAGAGACAGTCCCGAGCGACGCCGGCTCGAAGACGAACCGGCGTCGCATCTCAGATTATCAACCCTGGTCGATATCCAGTGCGATGAAGCGGCTGCCGCTGTCCGTCTGGATCTGGAACAGCGCCTTGGAGCGTCCGTCCTTCTTCGCCTGCTCGAGAACCTTCTCGATATCGGCGGCAGAAGCCACCTGCTGGTTGTTGACGGAGGTGATCTTCTCACCCGTCTTCAGGCCACGGGCAGCGGCGTCGCTGTCCGGATCGACATCAGTGATGGCAAGGCCGTTGCCGTCGTCAGCGGGCGCAACCGTCAGGCCGAGGCTCGACAGCACCTTTGCGCTGGAAGGTTTGCTGCCACTGTCGTTTTCCTGGCCCGGCGTTGCTTTGGAGGCATCGTCGCTTGCGAGATCGCCAAGCGTCACGGTGACCGACTGCGACTTGCCGCCGCGCCAGAGCGAGATTTCAACCTTGCTGTTTGGCGTCATGCTGCCGATGCGGCGCGACAGATCGCGGGCATCCTTGACCGGGTCGCCATTGACGGCAGTGATGATGTCACCCTGCTTGATGCCAGCCTTGTCGCCCGGCGAACCGGACTGCGGCGAGACGACGAGCGCGCCCTTCGCTTCGGCAAGACCAAGCGACTCGGCAATGTCCTTGCTGACGGGCTGGATCTGCACGCCGAGCCAGCCGCGTTCGACCTTGCCGTCCTTTTGCAGGTCGGCGATCACGTCCTTGGCAACGGACGACGGGATGGCGAAAGCAATACCGACATTGCCGCCGGAGGGCGAGAAGATCGCGGTGTTGATGCCAACGACTTCACCGTTGAGATTGAACGCGGGACCACCGGAGTTGCCGCGGTTCACGGCGGCGTCGATCTGCAGGTAATCGTCATAGGGGCCGGAGCCGATATCGCGGCCACGGGCAGAAACGATGCCCGAGGTTACCGTGCCGCCGAGGCCGAAGGGGTTACCGACGGCTACGACCCAGTCACCTACGCGAATCTTGCTATCGTCGGCAAACTGCACATAGGTGAACTTGCGGTTCACATCGACCTTCAGCAGCGCCAGATCGGTACGCGGATCACGGCCAACGAGCTTGGCTTCGAGTTCGGTACCGTCATTCATCACCACCGTGTAGGCGGAGCCGTCATCGACAACGTGGTTGTTGGTGACGACATAACCGTCTTCGGAGATGAAGAAGCCGGATCCTTGAGCGACGGGGCGCAGCGGACCCTTGCCGTCACGGTGACGGTTCGGACCACGGTCGGGACGGTCCTGGTTGGGGCCGCCGAATTCCTTGAAGAAGCGCTTCAGGGGATGGTCGTCCGGCAGCTGGTCGAGACCACGGCCGCCGAAATTGAAGGAAAAGTTGCTGGAATCATCGGAAGCGGGCTGCACGTTCGACTGGACGCGAACGGAGACGACGGCGGGCGAAACCGCCTCGACCACATTGGCGAAGCTCGGAACCTGCGGCGCAGTCACCTCGACCGGAGCGGCAAAGGAATGAACGATCGGTGCGGCGATGCCTGTGGAAAGCATCAGCGCGGCAAGACCGCCAACGGTCGTTGCCTTCAGAACCGTCTTCAGCGAGGAGCGTCCGTTTTGCGAGTGAGACATGGTGTACCTTCTTTCTTCATTCAGACTGGAACCCGTTTGACCGGGGGAGAAGCGGTGGATGATGAAGATATAGGAGGCGACACCTTACAGCGAAGTGTCTGACGAATGAAAAAACCGTAATGTTGAAAAAGAACCGAGGACGGATATGAAAATCAGTTATTTTTCAATGAGATTACGAATTCTCTCTTCTTCGTCCGCGCTCAGTTTTTCCGGCCGCTCCTGGGTGGCGCGCCGACGCGAAAAAACGAGGATGGCGAATATTCCCGCAAGCGCCAGAACGATGGGCGCGCCCCACAAAAGTGCGGTGCGCATGCTGAAACGCGGTTTCAGCAGCACGAATTCGCCGTAACGAGACACGACGTAGTCGACAACAGCCTGATCGCTATCGCCTGCCACCAGCCTGTCCCGCACCAGAACGCGCAGGTCCCGTGCCAGTTCGGCATTGCTGTCATCGATCGACTGGTTCTGACAGACCATGCAGCGCAGTTGCGACGTGAGATTGCGGGCGCGCTGTTCCAGTGCGGGGTCTTTCAGCACCTCGTCCGGGTTGAAGGCGAAGGCCGGCCATGACGTAAACATGAGAACGAGAAGGAGCGTGAGCCCCGACACAACCTCCCTCATTCCGCCGCCTCCGGCATCGCGGCCGTTTTTGCCGGCTTCGCCTTGCGGCTCGGTGCGCCCACCCTCAACCGTCTGTCGGAGAGCGATATCAAACCGCCGGCCATCATGAACAGCGTGCCGCCCCAGATGCACAGGATGAAGGGTTTCCACCAGATGCGCACTACCATGCCGCCATCCGCCATCGGGTCACCGAGCGAGACGTAGAGCTGGCTGAGGCCGAACGTCAAAATGCCCGCTTCCGTGGTCGGCATTCGCCGTGCGGTGTAGAGCCGCTTGGAGGACCAGACGTCGGCCACTTCCACACCCGCCTTGCGTATGGTGAAATGGCCGCGATCCTCGGTAAAATTAGGGCCAACGGCATGGCGGATGCCATCGAAGGTGAGACTGTAGCCGCCCGCCTTCGCCTCCATGCCCTGCTTCATTTCAAGAACGGTTTCGGTCTCGAAGGTGGTGACGGTGACGATGCCAAGCACGGTGATGCCAAGCCCCATATGGGCAAGTGCGGCGCCGAAGGCCGAACGCGGCAGGCCCTTGAGGCGTCGAAAAGCGATGCCGAAGGCCAGTTTGCCGAAATTGGCCCGATACCAGAGATCGGCAAGCGCCCCGAAGATCAGCCAGAAACCGGCTGCGATGCCAAGTGCGGCGAGCACCGGGCCGCCGTTCTCCACGTACCAGAGCGTCAGCCCGGCAAGGGCAGCAATGGCGGCCGCCACATAAAGCCGCTGGAAAGCGCCGAGAAGATCGCCGCGCTTCCAGGCGAGCATCGGCCCGAAGGGCGTGACGATCAACACCGGGATCATCAGGAGGCCGAAGGTGAGATTGAAGAACGGCGCGCCGACCGAGATTTTTTCGCCTGTCAGCGTTTCGAGAATGAGCGGATAGAGCGTGCCGATCAGTACCGTTGCGGTCGAGACCGTCAGGATCAGATTGTTGAGGACCAGCGCCCCTTCGCGTGAGATCGGCGCGAACAATCCACCCACCTTCAGCGAGGGCGCCCGCCATGCGAACAGCGCGAAAGCTCCGCCGATGAAAACGGTAAGGATGCCGAGAATGAAGATGCCGCGGCTCGGATCGGTGGCGAAGGCGTGCACGGAGGTCAAGACGCCGGAGCGCACGAGGAAGGTGCCGAGCAGCGACAGCGAGAAGGTCATGATCGCCAGAAGCACGGTCCAGATTTTCAGCGCTTCGCGCTTTTCCATGACGAGTGCCGAATGCAGCAGTGCGGTGCCCGCAAGCCATGGCATGAAGGAGGCGTTTTCAACCGGATCCCAGAACCACCAGCCGCCCCAGCCGAGTTCGTAATAGGCCCAGTAAGATCCCATGGAGATACCTGCCGTCAGGAAGGTCCATGCGGCGAGCGTCCATGGCCTTACCCAGCGCGCCCAGGCCGCATCGATCCGGCCCTCCAGAAGTGCAGCGACGGCGAAGGAGAAACAGACGGAAAAGCCGACATAACCGAGATAAAGCAGCGGCGGATGTATGGCGAGGCCGAAGTCCTGAAGGATAGGGTTCAGGTCCTGCCCTTCGGCCGGCACCCGCTCCAGACGCATGAACGGATTGGAGGTGAGCAGGATGAACAGCAGGAACGCGACGGAAATCCAGGCCTGCACGGACAGCACATTGGCTTTCAGCGTTTCCGGCAGGTTGCGACCGAAGACGGCAACGAGCGCGCTGAAAAACACCAGGATCAGCAGCCACAACAGCATGGAGCCCTCATGGTTGCCCCAGACGCCGGTCAACTTGTAGAGCATCGGCATCAGCGAATGGGAGTTTTCCCAGACGTTGCGCACGGAGAAATCCGAAACCGCATAGGCCCGCGTCAGCGCCGCAAAGGACAAGGCCACGAGCAGGAACATCACGACGGAGCCGAGCGAGGCAATATCCATCAGCGCCCGGTCGTTGCGGCGCGCGCCGATCACCGGCAGCGTCGAGACGATCAGCCCCACGGCGAGTGCCAGAACCAGAACGTAGTGGCCGATCTCATTGATCATTTTATCGCTCCGGTCTTGTCGGCTGAAGCCCCCGCAGGAGAAGGCGCTGCGCCGGAAGGTTGCCCGCCCTCTCCGGTGTTCTGCCACAGGCCCTTGTCTTTCAGCCGGTCGGCCACTTCCTTCGGCATGTAGTTTTCGTCATGCTTGGCCAGAACGCTGTCGGCAACAAAGCCATGGGTCGCGGCATCGAAAACGCCTTCCGTCACCACGCCCTGCCCCTCGCGGAAAAGATCGGGCAGAATGCCGGTATAGCTGACGGGCACGTTTGCTTCACCGTCAGTCACCGTGAAGCTCACCGTGCGGCCCTCCCCGCGCTTGACGGAGCCTTCCGCCACCAGCCCACCTAGGCGGATGCGGGTGCCGGGATTGACCGGCGTCTTCTCCAGATCGGCCGGCATGTAGAAATAGGCTATGGACTGGCCGAAGGCGAACATGACGAGCAGCACGGCCGCGACGATGAAGCTCATGCCGCCGCCGATGATTGCGAGCCGTTTCTGTTTGCGGGTCATTGCGTCACTCCCTGCGGCATCGCGCGCCCTTGCCCGTCCATGCGAACGGGTCCGGCGGAAACTCCCAATTCCTTCGCCAGCGCCAGAAGCTGCTTACCCTCTTCGCCCTCAGGCGGGAAAACCTGCAAACCGGCTCTCAGTGCCTCGCCCGCCTTCGCTGCATTGTTCAAGACGGAGTAGGCGCGCACGAGGCGCATCCAGCCTTCGAAATCACCCGGATTTTCCTTGAGCTTGGCGTCGAGGCTCGCCACCATGCCCTCGATCATCGCCTGCCGGTCGGCGGGCGTCATGTCTTTCGCCGCCGCCACGTCGCCTGCGGTCGGGCCGGGCGCTGCCTCGCCGCCGGTTCTGGCGATATGTTCCCGCACCAGCGGCAACCATGGCGCACCGGCTGGTGCATCCGCCGCCAGTGCTGCAAAGGCCGCACGCGCCTCCTGCGCCTTGCCCGCCTGCTCCAGCGACAGCGCCAGATAAAAGCGGGCGCGTGGATTGCCGGGTTTCAGCCGCTCGGCTTCGGCAAAGGCCTCACGCGCAGCCTCGATGACGATGCCGTCATTGCTCGCCACCAGTGTTTCGCCAAGTCCCGTCAGCCGTTCTGTGCTCGGCCCTTGCAGACGAAGCGCGTTGCGATAGGCAAGCTCGGCATCGCCAAGCCGCATCGTCTTGAAATAGATCGGCGCCAGGATATCCCAGCCTGCACCGTCGTCGGGGTTTTCGGCCAGGTGCCGCTCGGCACGGGCGACCAGAAGGTTCATGTCGTTACCGGGTTGCTCCAGACGTGCCTCGAGCGGCATGTCCGGCACTTCCGGACTTCCCTTCCAGATGTAAAGACAGAGGCCAAGTGCGGGCAGCAAAACGGTAATCAGGGTTACGGCGAGATTGTGCCGCAGCGGCCGGGCGCTGCTTTCAGCGTCTTGACGGGTATCGGCTGCGGCAAGCAGCCGGCGGCCGATTTCGGCGCGGGCATATTCCGCCTCCGTGTCGCCGATCAGGCCGGCGGCACGCTCGCGGTCCAGTTCGGCAAGCTGGTCGCGATAGACTGCAACCTCGCCGTCGCGGCGCGTCTGCGACACCTCGGTCTTCCGCATCAGCGGGTACATCAGGACGATGGCGACAGCCGCCGTCAATATCGCAACGACAATCCAGAACATAAGGCTCAATTACTCGAATGCACGGCACATGGAAACATGAAGCGCGGAGATGACGCGAATTTGAGACATCACGCCGCACCGCCCGGCGTCCAGCTGCACCGCTATAGCCCTTCCTGTCACTCGGAAAGGTCCATGACCTTGATTTACGTCAAAGGAGACCAGCTGCCATCGGCATTGCGACAGGCCGCACCGCGAACCCGGGTTTCCTTTTCATCGACAGTCAGCGTGTGGGAATATTGCCGGCAATTCTGGTTGCCCACCTGATAGGGCGCATTGGCAACCACCTGGCCGCTGGCATCGTCGCCGGTCCATGTCACCGGCGTACCGACCGGGGCGGTTTCCAGTGCGCGATATTCGGCCTCGAGCGCTTTGGTGCGGTCACCCTTTTCGAGCTGCAGACCGCTTCGTCCGACAATGCCGCCCTGCATGTTGGCAAGGAACGGCGTTGAAGGTTGTGCCGAACCGCCGAACAGACTGCCACCGGCCGAGCGGGTGCCCGTGGTGGTGCAGGCGCTCAGCATCGATACGCACAGGATCGAGAGAAGTGCCGGGCGTGACACCAGCGAACGCATCGTCACGGAGCGGCAGCCATCATACACGTCAACCAAACCCTGTCCTCTTTTCCTTACCGCACCGCGCGTTATATATCGGCATTGAATTTCTTGCCTTTTTTCTTGCCTCACGCAAGCTCTTTCGAGAGGCCAGGCAAAATCAAATCGGCTTTCAGGCCACCTATCCCGCTGCGCGAGAGGGAAAAGTGGCCATGGTACTCAGACACCACTTCGGAAACGATCGACAATCCGAGGCCGGTGCCCGGACGGCTTTCGTCCAGCCGCCTGCCGCGCTTCATCGCTTCACTTATCTGCCCGGGCTCCAGCCCCGGCCCGTCATCCTCCACGATCAACTCCACCCATGAGCGCCGGCCCATTTCGGGGTCGGAGGACGGGTGAGTGCCGGTCGCAAGCGTGACGACGACTTTGGTCTGTGCAAAACGCGCGGCATTCTCGAGAAGATTGCCGACGATCTCCTCCAGATCCTGCTGTTCCATGCCCAGCACCGCCCCCGGATGCTCGAAATTCAGCTCGAACTGCTTGTCGGGGTTGAGGCGGCGCATGACGCGCACCAGCCGTTCCAGCGCCGGCTCCGCTTCCACACGGGCAAGAATCGAGCCGCGCTGGGCGGCAATGCGGGCGCGCGAAAGATAAGACTGCACCTGCGCCTGCATGGCGTCAGCCTGCGCGCGCACCAGATCGCCATGCTGCGGCTCCAGCGTGCGGGCCTCGTTCAGAAGCACGGCAATCGGCGTTTTCAGCGAATGTGCGAGATTGCCGACCTGCATGCGGGCGCGCTCGACGATGCGCCGGTTGCTGTCGATCAGCGCATTGACTTCGTTCGCCAATGGCTGGATTTCGCGCGGGAATTCGCCTTCGAGGCTTTCCGCCTCCCCGCCCCTGATCTTTCCGAGCGCCAGACGGGCCTGATCGAGCGGCCGCAAACTGTAGAGAATCGCAAGGCCATTGACGACCAGACTGCCGACACCGAAGACGGCGAGCGCCAGATAAAGGCTGTTGGAGAAATTGCGCACATCGTCTTCAACGACATTGAGGTTGCCGGAAACGCGGAAACGCGCCGCACGGCCTTCACCATCCAGCACGACTTCCGTTTCTGCCACCCGCACCTTGTTGCCCGCCTCGTCGGTCACGGCATAAAACCGCTCGTATCTGTTATCGAAGGGAGCATCGATAATGCTCGGCACCGGCAAGGACGCGACGCCGAGCGAAGAGGAGACCAGCGGTGCGGTCTGGAAATTGCCGAGCGGCTCCACCACCCAGTACCAGCCGGTATCGGGCTGCGAGAACCGGAGATCGCCGAGCTGCGGGCTGCCGGCCAGCGTATTCTCGTTCGAAATCGTCACGGAATTAATGACGTTATAAAGCTGCGCCCGCAGAAGATCGGTGAAGCTCCGCTCTACGCCCTGCCGGTAGAGCGTCGAGATCACGACGGCAATGACCACCAGCGCCAGCGCCGACCAGGCGGAGGCGAGAAGAAGAACGCGGGCGGTAAGAGAGCTACTTCGCATCTGCCGGCGCTTGCATCCGGTAACCGAGGCCACGGATGGTCTCGATCAGATCAACCCCGAGCTTCTTGCGCAAACGTCCGACAAACACCTCGATCGTGTTGGAATCCCTGTCGAAATCCTGATCGTACATATGTTCGACCAGCTCCGTGCGCGAGACGACCTCGCCCATGTGATGCATGAGATAGGAAAGCAGGCGGAACTCATGCGAGGTGAGCTTCAGCGTCACGCCGTTGACCGTTGCCTTGGAGGATTTGGTATCGAGCTTGACCGGTCCGCAGACGAGTTCGGAGGAAGCGTGGCCAGCGGCGCGGCGGATGAGCGCACGCACGCGGGCAAGAACTTCCTCCACATGGAAGGGCTTGGTCACGTAATCGTCGGCACCGGCATCGATGCCCGCCACCTTGTCGCTCCAGCGGTCACGGGCGGTGAGAATGAGGACCGGCATGGCCTTGCCCGCCGCGCGCCATTTCTCGACGACGGTGATGCCGTCCATCTGCGGCAGGCCGATATCGAGAACGATCGCGTCATAAGGTTCGGTATCGCCTAGATAATGGCCTTCCTCGCCGTCAAATGCCTGATCGACAACATAACCGGCTTCTTTCAGCGCGTCGGTCAGCTGACGATTGAGATTGGCATCGTCCTCAACCACGAGAATACGCATTATCCGCCCTTTCCTTACGTCCCGGCCCGCGCGCGCGTCGCCGGTCATGCTAACTGTGTCGGATTGTTTTCCGATATTTCGGCGATGCGGGCAAGGCTACATCGGCACGCGCATCGTTACCTTGCGCGGGCGCTCGCCATTACCCTGGACGAGAACGGTAACTACACAGGACTGACCGTCACCGGAGGGATAGACCGAAAGAAGCTGGCCACCGGTTTCGCGCACCACGCGGGCAACGGCCGCGCCGCAATCGCTTGCAGCCAGAATGTAATGGCCCTGCAAATCAGCCTCGGGCGCCGTGAAACCGGAAAGCCCGGCTGCAAGCGTCGCGATGATGAGAGGTGATGCCATTGCACAAATCTTCCAAAAAAATCGGCTGCGTCTCGAACCGTATTGTGACCGAATATGTAGCGCAAAGCGTCTGAATGGCAAATGAATGCCGCCCCCGACGCCACGACGCACGGCGGGGACGGTATGGGCGCTAGTGGCGTCAGCGGATGGCACGGGTTGCCGAAAGGCGGCCGTAAAGTGCGACGAGGCCGCCAATTCCGCCCGCAACGGTCACCAGTCCCTCCGCCAGCTCGCCGTGCAGGCCGGCGGGAAGATCAAGACCAGCGACGCTGAAAAGCGGTGCGAAAACCGCAACCAGGGCGCCCCAGATAGTGCGCGATTGATACCATGCCTTGGTACTCTCCATAATCTCGTCCTTTGCGTTGTTTTTCAGGTGGTTGTCAGAGTGGGAGAACGGCGTGCGCCGCCACTCCCAGAGGCACCGCACGGCCGAGCTGACGGACACGCACGGAAATGTGATCCCGCAAGGTCGGGAAATCTGTGAGTTCGCCCGCTTTGGGGTACAGCCAGAAGGGTTCGGAGACCTCTGCCGTGCGTCGAACGGCCTCGCGATCCAGCACCTCCACGCGGTAACGCTCGAACGGCTCTTCCAGCGGTATCTCGCTCGCGTCCCAGCCATCGGCCTCCATCCGGCCTCGGCGCACCCAGCGCAGCAAAATGCCGTCCCTGCGCCGCTCGGCCGCAAGATGCACCGGCGCAAGCGGCGTTTCAGCCCGCAAGCCACCCTCGAAGACAAAAGGACCGGCGGGGGCGCCCGCCATTCCCGCAGCCTCGACGATCCAGTTCAGCCACCGTCCGCGTTCGGTCGCGGCGAGACCGAGCGGCTGCACCGCCGCGTCCAGCACCACAACAGGGGCGCCCACCGGCGCGCCAATGGCCAACGCATCTTCAGTGCCGCCAAGCCCACGCAACAAAGCGGAAAGCCGCCAGCGCGCGGGCACAATTTCCTCTGCGCGCGCGAAAGCGATGATCTCCCAAACACCGTTTGCGGCCCTCACCGCCATGCGGTTCTCGCCGTTCAGCACCGAAAGCTCCGTGGCCGAGGAAAGCTCGCCGGATGGCAGATCGATCAGGATGGTGTTTTGCCGGTCGAAACGGCCGGAGGGGCCTGATGTCAGCGGCATGGCCAACGTGCCGATCATCGCGGGCCGGTCAAGCACGGCGCGCTGCCGGTAGCCTTCCGTGCCTGCGGAGGACGAAACGACGATTGGCCGCCATGGCCGTGCAAAAACGGCAATCTGCGCCGAATTTTCAGACGCTGTGCCGTCATGGCGCGGCAGGTCGAGAAACAGCACCTCCGGGGCAAAACCTTCCGCGCCGTTTGCCCCGCCAACACGACGCTCATCCACAGCGCCCGAAAAAGCAGCGGATGCGGCGGAAAAGGCGCGCGCCTCCACCTGCCGTACAGTACCGTCCTCAATCCGGCTAACCAGGAACCTCCCTGCCGGAGCCTCCGAAAACACATTCTGCGGGAGACGGATGCAATCGCCGGGTTCCAGAGCGATATCTGCGGGCGGCAGGGCAAAACGCAGCGTGCGCCGTGCCTGCCTGTTGTCACGCAACAGGGCCTCAGCCGCGGCTTCCGCTGTTTCCGCCGGGAGTGCGGCGTTAAGGTCGAGCCGCATGACGCGGCTGCCGGCATTGTCGATACGACGCGAACGCACGCTCGCCTGCTCGTAGTCCAGCGCCGGATTGAACGAGGTCAGCACGGCCTCTGCGGCGAAATCGCTGTCATGGCCGCGATTTTCCGACGACAGCGGTTCGTCGTCCAGATCGGCCAGCACGGCAGCGTCACGCACGGGCAGAACCGCCGTATTGCGAGAGCGGAAGCGCAGGGTTCCGCCGTCCTCGGCCACATCCACCTGAAACGCCGACATCAGCGGCTCCAGGAGGTTGCGGGCCGAGGTCACGTCGCCCTGCACATACCCCGTCAGATCGCCACTGACGGCGGAGACGTCGAAGCCAGAAAATCCATGGTCCGTCAGGATCGCGGCGATGGTATCGGCAAGCGTGGCAGTCCCAAGCCGGCCGTTCAACCAATGGCCGGTACGCCAGTTGGCCCCATCGCTCCAGGCCGCGCCGTTCTGCGGAAAGGCGGGGAACGGCCGCGCATCCCAGGTCCACATATAGACGCGGTTCGGATCCACCATCGCCGCATCGCCCTTCCCCCTCCAATGGTCGAGATGCGCCTCCAGAAACCGTCGCTGCTGGCTATCGGCGCGGCTTCTGCGGGAAAAATAGGGATAAGCGTTTTCCGCCGATTTCGGATCGGGAAAGACATTCGGGCGCGTCGCACTCTTGTCCACCGCCGGGCAGCCGAGTTCGGTGAACCAGATCGGTTTCGACCCCGGCACCCATGCGGTTGGCGTCAATTTCTCTGCACCGCGCACCCGGTCAAAATGGGCATTCTGCCACCAGCTTCGCAGGTCCTTGTAGCGGAATACCCACGGCTTGCCCCTGAGACCATCAGTGATGGGCTTGCGCCGCCGCGCCGCGCGGTCGGCATGGCTGGCGTAATACCAGTCGAAACCCTCGCCCGCCGTGATGGCAAGACGGAAGGCGTTAGCATCGTCCGGGCCGCTCATACCATCAGGATTGCCGTTTGCGGCATCCTCGTCGCGCCAGTCGGAAAGCGGCATATAGTTGTCGATGCCGATGGCATCGATATCAGGGCTTGCCCACAGCGGATCTAGATTGAAGAAGACGTCGCCGGAACCGTCCGCCGGCTGATAGCCGAAATATTCGCTCCAGTCCGCGCCATAGGTCAGTTTCGTTGCCGGCCCAACAACGGCGCGCACATCCGCCGCCAGCCGCACCAGTTCCTCCACGAAAGGAAAGGCGTCGTTATGGTCGCGCAGGCTTGTCAGCCCGCGCAGCTCCGAGCCGATCAGGAAGGCATCCACCCCACCCGCCTGCGCCACCAGCGCCGCATAATGCAGCACCATGCGGCGATACCCCTCAGTGCGGTTGCAGAAGGTGGAAATCTCCGTGCGCGTGCCTGCACTGCGGTCGGGCGAACCTGCCAGGCCCGGTGCCGGAAAACAGGTGATGCGTCCGCGCCAGCCATAGGCGTCCTGCTCGCCTTTGCCGTAGGGGTCCGGCAGGCCGTTGCCGGCTGGCACATCCATCATCACGAATGGATAAAGGCAGACCTTCAGACCACGCGCCTTGAGGTCGGCTATCGCCTGCACAACGCTTTGATCATCCGGCGTGCCACCATAGGCCGGGCCGCCGCCGTGATGGCTGACGAGATGCGCTTGCCCGCGCGAAACACCGGCGACGGACCATGCTGCACTTTCCCTGTCGCGACCCGCCACTTCCACACCCGGCAGAATGCGGCATTCGCCCGCGCGCATGTCGGTGCCGAACCAGCTCACCACCAGCGCCACGCTTTGCAGATTGGGGCACAGCGCCTGCAATTCGTCGATCGCGGCCTGCCAGTCGGTCAAGGCCGTCAGGCAATTGCGGTTCATGATGCGGCTTTCACCCATGCCGGTGCGTTCCGAAACCTGCGCCGTGGCGTAACCGTGTTCCGTCGCACCGGGAATGACGGTGATGGCACGGATGGCTTTTTCCAGCCGGCCGACCGGTCGCACCGCCTCGAACTGCATCAGCGGAATGCGGTTGCCATAGCTGTCAAGCGGCAGGCGTTCGAACACGACATAGGCCAACCCGCGAAAGGCGGGTGCATTGCCTGCGCCCTGTTTTGCCTCGATCAGCGGATCCGGTAATTGCGTCTCGCTGCCGGGATAAAAGCGCATCTCGATGGCGCTCAGGTCCAGTTCCCGCCCATCGGCCCAGACGCGCCGCAGCATGGCCGCCTCGCCCTCGCACAGCCCGACGGCGAGATTGGCGAAATAGCGAAAGGACGCGACCTTCGGGCCGCGATTGCCCTTGCCGCCGCGACGTGTCACCTCGACGCTTTCCTCGAAACGCGTCGCCCAGATCAGCGTGCCGCCGATCCTCGCCGTGCCGTAAAGCCGGTTGATGGCCGCGCCTTCGTCCGCACCCGGAATACGCGCTGTGGAAAGCCGGGCGCCGGACACCGTCCGCCCGTTCGAAAGCAGCGCGCGGTCGACGGCATTGCCCGCCAGCGCGCCAGCCGCGCGGCCGATGATGGCACCCACGGGGCCGAAAACGCCGCCGAGTGCTGCACCAGCCGCCTGAAAGAGAATGGTCGCCATGGTCGCCTCGAAAAATGTCAGGGTTCGGGAAAACGGAAGACGCCGGCAATACGTCGCTTCCAGCCGGGCACCAGCGCCGAGCGCACCACTGCCGCCTGTTCATAGGCATGGATGAAATGCTGTGGCCCGGCGAGGATGCCGAGATGTTTCGCCGCTGCATCGGCCCGCCAGCGGAACAGCAGCAGGTCGCCCGGCATCGCCTCTTCCATATCAGGCACCGCCGAAAAATAACGTGTCGCGGCATCCAGCAGCCGGTCCTCGCCGCCCCGCTCGGCCCAATCTGGTGCGTAGGGCGGCGGCAGTTCCGGTTCCTCGCCGTAAAGCGAGCGCCAGATGCCCCTGACAAGGCCGAGGCAATCGCAGCCAACGCCTTGCAACGACGCCTGATGCCGGTAGGGCGTGCCGATCCAGCCTTGCGCGAGCGCCAGCACTTTTTCTGAGGTACTGCTCATGGAAACAGCGCCTCGCCGTCATGGGTCTGGCCGCCGCTGGCGTAGGAATAGGCGAAATCCGCCCCCGGCAGATGCGGAAAGCCACGAAAGTTCAGGTAATTGGCGAATTTCGCCTTGCAGGTCGCAAAACTCTTGTCGCAACCGGCGATGACGGAAAAAACATCACCCGGCTGCGGCGGTTGCTCCGGAGCGAGCCACAAGGACAGAAGCGTGCCGCCATCGCGTTTCTCGTGGCCGTCGAGATCGAAACCCTTGCCGGCAAGTTGGCCGCTCAGAAACTGCAATTTCCCACGGCTGAAGAAACCATCGGCGAAAGCGTCCAGCCCTGTCACCAGCAGGTTGCCCGCCGCGTCCGTGCCCGCAACGCTGCCGGTGCCGGTAAATCGCTTGAGATCGACGCCGCATCGCCGATCACCAAGGGCGGCATCGCAGCGCCGCCCATAGACCCTGCCCTGCGGCTGGGAAAGACGATGGGCGATGCTGCGCAGCTCGGCACGAAACGCTCCGCCCGCCCGTGTCACCTCGCCGATTTCGCGCATGTTCAGCAGCACATGCTGTTCCGGCGCCTGCCAATTGACGAGGTAGAGCGCCACCTGCGCACCATCGAAACGTCCGGCGGCCAGATCGCTTTCGGAAATCGCCTCACTGGCAAAGCCGCCCGTCACTTCGCCCGCACTCGCGCCAAGTCCGGCCTCGCTGTCGCTGTCACTCGCACCAAAGCCGCTTGCGGCCAGATAGGCAGTACCGGCGAAGGAAAGGGTCCCGTCATGGTCGGTAAAACCGATGACCTCGCCGTCCTTCAGCGTCACTTTCCAGCAATGGCAGGTGGTCGTGGCCTCTCCCGCCAGATGTTCGGCCAAAGCGGCAGGAATGGTCTTCATGGCAGGATTTCCATCAATGGAATGGAGGGAATGCGGCCCGCCTCGAAGGCGGTAAGGTTCACGTCGATGCGGT
The DNA here is from genome assembly GCF_053521785.1 of Agrobacterium sp. A3-95. Taxonomy (NCBI): domain Bacteria; kingdom Pseudomonadati; phylum Pseudomonadota; class Alphaproteobacteria; order Hyphomicrobiales; family Rhizobiaceae; genus Agrobacterium; species Agrobacterium sp. A3-95. The sequence goes on from NZ_JBNWDR010000001.1 coordinate 271,500, forward strand.
CGATTGCAAATCGCACCGGCACGTCGAATTCGAAACCGGCCCGGATTGCGGCACCGGCAGGCGGCGCCTTACCGGCGCGAAACGTCACCGTACCGGTCGCGTGGTCGACCGAAAAATCCGACAAAACGGCTTTCACCCCATCGACTGAGATGATGACCGAAGCCTCGACCGGCTTCGCCACCCGCCGGGTGAAGGAACCGCCCGCATCGGCATAGGTCTTCACCAGCTGAAAAGCCGTCGTCGTGCCGTCACCGGTGCCAATCGTCTGGTCGCTTGCAGCAGGTGTCTGGCCCGGCGGACATGATTTGAAATCCACCGGGTCGCGAAACCGAAAACCATGGAGTTCACCGCGCCGCGCCTCGAAAAAGGACAGCACCTCGTAAAGATCGGCAACGGAGCGAATGCCCGATCCTGCGTCATAGGCGCGTCTGGCATTCTTCCAACGCTGGTTGCGGTTCTCCCGCCCATTGGAAAGGTTGACGATATCGGTTCTCCTTACCGGCCCGCCGCTTACGCCAAGCGCCAGCCTGAGCGGAAACCGCACTTCATGAAATGCCGCCATGTCGTTGTTCCTGGATTCGTTTTGATAGTCTGGGAAAGATGGAAGGGTCACGCTCGACACAGAGGTCTTGCAGGGAGGAGGTTCAATCCGTCACAGGCCGCGCTGGCCACGCCCGACGCTGCGCGCCAGCATGGCGGCGATCTGGCCTTCACTTTTTCTGAAGCTCGCCGCATCCGTCGCCGTCACATTGAAAACGATCTGCGCGCCGCCGCCACCCGCCGGTGCGGCAACACCGAGCGCCCCATCCGAACCACGCTTCAGCGGCAGGATCGCCTCGGCACCCGCTTCGCCCATCAGGCCAAGCCCGCCGCCCATCGGGAAGAAGGCCGGGCTTGCGACCACACCGCCATCGGCAAAGGGCGTGATACTGCGTCCGGGCACCCCGCCATCGGCAAAGGCAAACAGCGAACCGCCGCCATTCAAAAGCCCGCCCACAGCATTGCCGATCATGTTCTCAAGCGGCTTCAGCCCGGCGGAAAGCGCAATGCCGGAGAGCCGTTCGCCAAGCCCGCGCAACAAGTCATCCAACCCCTTGCCGCCCGTCACCGCGGCCTGCATGGCAGAAGTCAACGCCGCCCCGAACCGCTCGGAACGCCGTTCGAGATCACCCATCACCTCCGAGAGCGCTTCCGCTTCCTCGCGACTGTCCGCAATCGATACTTCGCCTGCCATCACGCTTGCCTTTCTGATTCAAAACAGAGCCGTAGATGTTTGAATTGCCTGGTCGTTTTCACGAAAGATGCACGTCCCCCAAAATGGCAAACCACACTCACCCATCCGGAAACCGCCGCATCATCGCATCCATCGCCGGGCGGTCGAGGGTGTGGAAAGCGGGGCGGATACCGCCGGTCATGGCAAAGAATTCCCTTGGCGTCAGCCGCCAGAAGGTTTCGGAGGAAAGCCGCAGCAGGTGGAAACCGGTGTGTATTACCGCCCCCCAAGGAAAAGGACGCGGCGTTAGATCGCCCACCTCACCTGCTGCGGCACTCAAGGGTCCGGCGGCGTGCCCCTCGAACTGGCAAAGGTGGCTGTCAGGAGATCGGCGACGATGGCGGCGTGGCCGACAACGCCGCCTTCCACCGTGGCTGCGGCCACGTCCTCATCGGAAAACACGTTGCCCGCGCCGCGCAGACCTGCGCCGATCACCCGTATCATATCGGTTGCCTTCATACGTCCGGCTGCGAAACGTTCGGCGAGCGCGGTGAGATCATCGGCCTGAAAGGCGGTTTCGAGTTCGGCGAGAGCGCCGAGCGTCAGGCAAAGAACGCGCCTTTCGCCATCGATCAGCGCCTCGATCTCGCCGCGATGGCGGTTCGCCCGCCCGTAACGTAACCCTTGCGGCATCACAGTGCTCCGAAATTAAGGGAACCGGCCGATTCCAGCGCGGTCTCGAATTGCACTTCGCCATCGTGGCGACCGGAATATTCGAGCGCGACGATCTGGAACGGCCCGGTGATCGTGCCAAAGTCAGGAATGACGATCTGCCAGCCCGGAATGGAGCCGGCGAAAAATGCGCCACGCACCAGGGCATCGCTTGCCTGATCCTTGAAGATGCCCGACGCCGTCAGCGATGCCCGCTGCACGCCGGCGCCGGCCAGAAGCTCGCGCCAGCGCCCGGCGCTTTCGCCGTCGGTAATATCAACCGCCTGCGCGTTGAAGGCCAGACGCTTGGTTCTGAGCCCCGCCACGGTCACATAGGAGCCGGCGTTGTTGAACTTCAGCAGCAGGTCCTTGCCCTTCTGCGCCACCATGGTGTTCTCCCTCTCGTTTCGATTGATGTCGTCTCGTTTGATGTTGCCGGGTCGCAACTGGCCTGCTACCAAAAGCATTCCCGCATCTCGCACCCGCGATTTTCATCATGTCTGATGCCACCCCCTTCACGTCTCGCGCGCGCCTTATCGGCGTGCTTGCGGTTGGGCAGGTCGTCAGCTGGGGCACCGGTTTCGACATGCTGGCCATACTGGGGCCACGCATCGGACAGGAACTGGCCATCGCAAACGAGATCGTTTTTGCCGGTCTCACCGTGATGATGACGATCAGCGCCCTCTGCGGCCCGCTTCTGGGAAGAACGCTGGTGCGCCGTGGTGCCGCCCCTGTTCTTGTGGCGGGTTCGTTGCTCTTCACGGCGGGTTTTGTCGTGCTCGCCTTTGCGGGCGGCGTGATCAGCTACGTCCTCGGCTGGATCGTGATGGGTCTGGCCGCGACCTGCGGCCTGACGACGGCGGCCCATACCGCTGTGGTGGAACGTGTCGGCGCGGAAAGTGGCCGGTCGCTGACGCTTCTGATGGTGTTTACCGGACTTTCGGCAGCGGTTTTCCTGCCCGTCACCACCGTCGTAGATCAGCACCTGGGCTGGCGCGGCACCCTTTTGGTATATGCCTGTCTGCAGATATTCGTGCTTCTGCCACTCTATGTTTTTGTCCTTCCCGGACGAAGGACGAGCAATACTCAGGGCACTTCGAAAGGCGCTGCGGTCTCGACATCGCCTGTTGATACGCGGCGCGCCTTTCTGCTTCTGGCGGCAATGACGACACTTAGCGCCTTCACAGCCTTTGGCTTTTCGCCGCTCCTGCCTCTGCTGCTGGTCCATGCCGGCGCATCGCAATCGCTCGCCGTGCAACTGGCAGCCGTGCGCAGCGTGCTTGCGATCATGGCGCGCGGGCTGGATTTTCTGCTTGGAAAACACGGCAATCCCTTCGTCACCTGCATGATCGGCTTAGGTATGCTGCTCGCATCCTTCGTGCTGTTGCTCGTTTTTGCCCCGGCCATGCCCGCTTTCATCGGTTTCATCATTTTCTTCGGCTTTGGCGCGGGCGTGCTCACCGTCAGTCGCGCGGTGTTGCCGCTCGCAGTATTTTCACCGGAACAATATGGCCTTCAGGCCGCGCGTATCTCCCTGCCGCAGAACCTTGCCATTGCCGTGGCGCCCGTCATTTTCACGCTGGCGCTGGATCGCGGCGGGGTGGCGGCCATGCTCACCATCGCCGCCGTGCTGATCAGCATTTCGTTTCTGCTGCTGATCGTGCTCTGGCGCACCGTGCGCAAACAGAATTCCTGAACCGACCCTATTCCGTTACCGCCCTGAAACGCATTTCTGCGAGGAAGTTCCGTGTCTTCGGATCCCGCCGCGAACGGCTGGAGAGAAGCTGCAGATTGACGAGCGAGATACCGACAAGTGGAAAGGTGGCATCGTCGAGCAGGGTTTTCACCCGCCCGGCAATCTCACCCGCGCACCTGCGGCCATTGGCATCGCTCCAGATGTCCAGCGACAGAAAATGTTCTTCGGCCTTTTCCGTCGCCGTCGAGTAATCGCGGCTTTCAAGTTCGCCGATAACGATCAAGGGCAGGATGGCGCGCGGCAAAAGCCGGTCGACGATACCGCCGGGGATGAGCGCCATCAGAGCAGCGTCGCCGGAAAGTTTTGCGAAAATCGCCTGTAGAAGCACATTTGCGGCACTCACGGGCTTTCCTCCTCACAGCGGCAGACGATGAAACGGCGGGTCTCGTCCGGATCCATCACGGCCCGGATCGCCAGAATGCGCCGTCCCTTGCGAAAGCGCATTCCGGCAGCAATGTCGCTGCGCCAGACCAGCCAGACGCGGTGGGTGATTGTTACGCCCTCAGCCGAGGCCCGCTCATGCGAGGCATTCGAAACAGGTTCGATAGCCGCCCAGAGCGAACGCAGGAAACTCCAGCTTTCCGCGGCCCCACCCTGCCCGTCCGGTACCTCACTGCGCACCTCCAGCTCCAACCGCGCCGTAAGCTTGCCGGGGTCGAGAAAAACGAGGTTCATGGCTCAGAGCCCCACACGGCAGAACGGCGACACCAGCCGCTCGTAACCGGCCGGAACCGCTGCGGGTTGATTTTCCAGAGCAACGGCACCGCGGAAGGCGAACATCTGGGCCACATGCATCAGCATGGCGCGTTTCAGCGTATCGGGCACATCGGTTCCCGCCTCACCGTAACCGGCAATGAAGTCGATCTCGATGCCGTTCATCACCCGTCCGGGGGCTGGCGGGTCGCGCAGCCACAGCCGCGCCGGGCGCGCCTCGCCGTCAAGCAACCTGTCGGCGGCTGTGATGTCGGCCACGCGCCCTTGGCCGTCAAAAACCAGAATCGTTTCGATGGTTTGCACCGGTCCCTTACCAATCAGAATCATGCCACTCGGCGGCCACCGGTCGAGATAGAGCCGCCAGGTCTGGCGTATCAGGCAAAGTCCCGTCGTACGTTCCAGATGTTCGCGGGCGGTACGGATCAGCGCAGCCAGCAGCGCATCCTCGTCGCCGCCGTCGAGACGCAAATGCGCCTTCACCTCGGCAAGCGTCAGCGGCTCCGCCTGCGGCGGATGAATGAGGGCATAGGTCATGGGGTCTCCGGATATGGGACAGAAAGAATTCCGGCCGAAAGCGTTTGGCGAAAATGTAGCATCCGCACGCCGTCACCCCCGACTTGGTCCGGGGTGACGGGGAAGATTGTGGTCAATTCACCCCGAACTTCACCAGCTTGATCGCCTCGAAGTTCTGCACGCCGCCGCCCACGCGCTTGGTGGTGTAGAACAGCACATAGGGTTTTGCCGAATAGGGATCGCGCAGGATGCGTACGCCGGTGCGGTCCACCACGAGGTAACCGGCGCGGAAATCACCGAAAGCGATGGCGAAGCTGTTTGCCGCGACATTCGGCATGTCTTCGGCCTCCATCACGGGAAAGCCCATCAGCGAGGCGGGCTGCCCGGCGGCAGCGGGCGGATGCCAGAGATAGGCGCCGCTGGTATCCTTGAAGCGGCGCAGCGCGCCTTGCGTCTTGCGGTTCATCACGAAGTTGCCGTTCTGGCGGTGGCCTGCCTTCAGTCCATAGACGGCATCCAGCAGCACATCCATTGGCCCCGCGGAGGCGAAGCCACCCGCAACACCGGTGGCGACATAACCGATATTGCCCCAGCTCCAGCTGTCATTGGCGACGGCCGTATAGGAGAGGAAACCCTTCGGTTTGTTGGTGCCGTCGCCGGCGATGAACGCCGCTGCCTCCTGTTCGGCAAAGGCAATGTCCACTTCCGAGGCGATCCAGGCCTCGATATCCACGGCCGCATCATCCAGCAACCCCTGGGTTGCGGCAGGCATGGCGTAGAGTTCCATGGTCGGGAAGGAAAGTTCGGAGAGCTTCGGTGTCGTCGTCTCGGGGCGAGCCGCCGTTTCAGAAACCCAGCCGGTGGCAAATCCACCCGGCGAAAACGGCTTCTTCAGCACGGCAGTGGAAACCTGCCGCACGGTCGCAAGCGACCGGATCGGTGAAATCGCCGTCATGCGGCGGCCGATCTCGCCATCCGTTTCGGTGGGCAGCAGATAACCACCATCGGCGCCTGTCGATCCGGCAAAGGCCTTGGCCTCCAGATCGCGCAGCGCGCCCTCCTCACCCCGGCGGATATAGGCCTCGAAGGCGGCCTTGTGCTCATCCGTATCGAGGGAATGCGCCTGCTTGCGGCCGAGCGCCGGGCGCGCTTTCTTGAGCGCCAGATCGTCCATGATCTTCCGGTTGTCATCGAGCGCCTTGTCGATGCGGTCGAGCTTGTCGCGGGTCACGACGTCGGACCCCATCTTGCGTTCGATATCGGAAAGCCGCTGGTCGTTGGTGTCGCGGAAGGCCTCGAAGGCCTCCATGAACTCGTCGAAGGCCGCCGTCATCGTATCGGGCACGGCCTTCACCTGCGGCGCAACCGTCATTGCGGCCGGTTTGGTCATCTGGTCTGTCATGTCGCCATCCTTGTTTTCGGAAGTGTTTGTGAGGAAGTCAGCGTTTGAAGGCTGTGTCGAAAAGCGAACGCGCCGCGCGGCGCATGGTGCGCACCAGCTCGGTTTCGCGGTCGCGGAAGAAGCGGGCGTGTTTGACATCCGATACCCGCGCGGACGGCAGCATCGGAAAGGTCACCACAGAGATTTCCCAGAGATCGGCCTCCAGAATGCGCCTGACGCCAGAGCGTGCCGCCTTGCCGGAGCGCCCCTCCTTGCTGGAACGTACCGTGCGAAAACCGATCGAAAGCCCGTCCAGCGCGCCTGTCTTCATCAGCGAATGGACCTCGCGCGAACGGGCGACGCCGGGGGCGAGAACACCTTCCACGTAAAGCCCGCGCTCATCCTCGCGGATGGTACGCCATGCGCCGATCGGCTCGGCCGGATCGTGCTGGTAGAGCATCCGGATACCGCCCGCACCGCGTTCCTCGATGGAGCGGCGGAAAGCGCCGCGCTCGATCACGTCGCGGCCGAGATCGACCTCGCCGAAGACGCTGGCATAACCGGAAAACGTGCCGTCGCCAGCTATGCCGCGCAGTTCCAGATTGGCGAATTTGCGCGTGGCGGGGCGCGGCCCGCGATAGACGTGCATGGGAAACTCCTGCGATGTGAAAAGGGGGTGCCGCGTGGAGGCTAAGCGCGCGGACGGGCGTTGTAACGGTCGGCCACGCGCACCAGCAGGCCAAGCCCCCACCAGGCCACCATGCTGGCAGCGGCGGAGCCCGCCACCATGATTTCCCGGCCGGAAAGCGCGCCGGCAATCTCGAGTTGCTGCACGATCCACAGGCCCACGGGGCCGCCGAAGATCATGCCGCAGGAGACGCCGGTCACGAAACGGCTCGCCGCCTCGCGTTTGCTTTTCGGCAGGAGGTAGACGAGCGACACACCCGCGCCTGCGACGGCACCGGTGATGCGGGCGGCCCAGATGCCGCCTTCATTGGCGAATTCAGACATGGGTAATCATTCCGGTTTAGGATGTGAAAAATCGGACAGACGCGCCGCGTCGCCCGCAGGTCGGGTGTGCAGTTTCAAAACGCCATTTCGCGAGTCTTCAGAATCGCTTTAACGGCGAACCTCACAAAACGATTCCGCTGGTTCAGAAATTGGTCGAAGACGCAGCCCGGTGGCTCAAGCACGGTGGCTAATACCCCACCGCCTCCCGCTTTTCCTCGTCGGTCAAAAACGACGCTGCGCCGATCCTTGTCCACAGAGCGTCCCGCTCACCGGCAAGACCGGCGATCCTGTCGAGATCCGGTTCCAGCCGCAGCCCGGAGCCGAAAATCGGCGACAGCCAGCCGCAGAGCCGTGCCGCCGTGCGGTTGACGAGCGGCAGCACGGTGAGACGATAAAAAGCGCGGTTTGCTTCCTGGTAATTGGCATAGGTATTGTCACCGGGAATGCCGATCAGCATCGGCGGCACGCCAAGTGCAAGCGCGATGTCGCGTGCCGCACCGTTGCGTGCTTCCAGAAAATCCATGTCGCGCGGCGAAAGCCCCATGGCCTTCCAGTCGAGACCGCCTTCCAGAAGAAGCGGCCGGCCTGCATTCATCGCGCCCTGATAACCTTCCTCCAGCTCGCGCTTCAGCCGCTCATATTGCTCGGTGGAGAGATTGCCACCCTCCTTTGGCTGATAGACCAGTGCACCGGAAGGGCGAGCGGAATTGTCGAGCAGACGTTTGTTCCACTGGCTTGCGGCATTGTGCAGATCGAGAGCCGCGCCCGCCGAAGCAAGTGGCGCGAACCCGGCCCGATCGTCCAGTGGATGAAAAAGCTTCAGGTGCAGCAGCCCCAGCCCGTCACGTTCAGAGGCAATGCGCCTGATGGCGCGGCCCTCGGCACGATAATCGTAACCCACGGGCCAGCCATCCGCGCCTTCGATTATGCTCACCCGGTCCGGCCGCAGAAGATGCAGCTCGCGCAGTCGTTCGCCGACTACTAGCGGCTCGATATAGGCGTTGCCAGCCAACATCAGATGGCCATACAGCGTCTCGAAAAAGTCCGGCCCGCCCATATGAGCGCTGGGCTTGCCTAGAAGTGCGAGCAGCGGATGATCGCCGATCTCCTCATCGCCATCGTAAAGCAGCCAGCTCACCGATGCGGAGGCTTCTGCCACCATGCGGGCGGCGCGGTGCGCTATCGGGTTTCTCATGAAGCCCTCGCGGGCGAGTGCGGCGTAGGAGCGGCCGGTCCAGAATGCCTGACCACCCTGCGGCGCAACCGCCATGAAGCCGCCCGCCGCTGTCTTGCGTTCAGGCACGGCTCTGCCATCCGCCGGGCGCCGCCACGGCAGGGAAAACGGAAATCGCATGGAATTGTCCTTGTTTTAATGCGGGCTCAGTTTCCCGCCAGGCCCTCATCCCTGTGCTCGTCACAGGGATTCAGCCAGCCCAAGTCTTTGGACTGAAAGCACTCGTTTCGCCGCGCAGACGCGCGTCGGCTGGCTTCCTGTGAAAAGCACAGGAATGAGGGTGGAGGGCCCGAGTCTTGACGAAACTTACCGGATTGGCGCTTTCACTGCCGTATCGCTGTTGAAATCAGCGGCAACCCGCGTCTCGCGCAGCGGCTTCACCGTGCGCGTAGAAAGATCATAAGCGGGGTCGGCTTTGTAGGCCGCGAGCGCCGCCTCGTTTTGGAACTCGCCATAGACGATGAAATCGACCGAATTGCCCCATTGGTCCTTCTTCACATTCTCGCCGATTTCCAGCTTCAGCGAATGCGGTATGGCGGTGAGGCCGGAGAGCCCCTTGCGCACGGCGTCGCGGTTTTCCTCGGGAACGGTGAAAAAAACGATATGGCGGATCACGGTGTCACCTGTCATGCAAAATTCGAATATGGCCCTTGCGGCGCTTGCTAACGGGTTATCATCTGGCCCGCGCCGGTTCAATCCGCGCCGCCAAAAGTGCGCGATGAAATGCCCGGCCGTAGTCCCCTACAAGCCGCGCCCGGTCGCGGCCATTGATGATGGCGCGCGCACCCTCCCAATCCTCACGCTTACCCTCGAAGACATCGGCAAGCTTCCGGCCGGTAAAGCTGCCGGCTACCATGCCGTGGATCAGGATCGCGGTTGCCACATCCGGTTCCATGGCGCGTTCTGGGCGCGCCAGAAGGTCCACACCGGTCAGCTGCGACATGGCCTCGTAATTGCGGCGATGCGTCAGTTGCACGAAACCGCGCCCGAGCCAGCTTTTGCCCTCGGCGTCTGGCCGCCAATAGGGTTTGCGCACCATGGGCAGCCTGCCTGCCGCAAAGGCCCGGTCCAGCCTTGCGATCGCCTCGGCATCGTTTGCCGCCAATGTCTCGCGCACCGGCTGCATGGTCGCAGCCGTCTCGTGAAAAGTCGTGGCCAGCATGTAGGCGAGCCAGCGGGGATCACCGCCCGGCAGGGCCTTGCCGAAGCCGGCCAGGATCGTCTTCGTCCCGTCAAGCTGTGTAGCTCGCAGGCGACCACCGTAGATGGAAATTCGCACCGACGCGAAGAATCGCGCCTCGTCATAGGCCACAGCCGGCTCCTGAAAATCGGGGGCGATATCACCCTTTGTTTTTTCCACATGACGGCCATCAGAACTAAATCGATTTGAAAAAATCCTAATCGATTTTAATCCGCTGACCGGGGTTTTGAGGTAAAAAATTCCTTGAGTTGCGGAACCTTAGCGCGCTAACTCCATTCACCGCGCACTTCCGCAGCGTTGACCATTCAAGGAGGAATGCCACCATGACAGCGACAATCCCCCAGACCGTTTATGACCGGCTCGAAAACGAGTGGCGCCAGATGCGCGAAACCGGTTCTCAGCCGAAACCCGCGCAGTCTCCGAAGAAGTAGGATCTGCCAGACGTCCGATTTTGGGCGTTAACGGCGACCCGGATTTCTTCTCCCCGCCGGGGAGAAGAACCAATATGCATCGGCTAGATAGGCAATTGGCTCTCATTCATGGGGCCAATTAGCGCCTATATCACATCCCGCGCACCCTCGGCTCACTCGCAACACTCGTCGTCAACGCCGTTATTGCCCAGACCAGCGCATCCAGCCGGTCGGGCGAGCGTCGGGATGAAAGACCGTCGGGTCCGAAATCCGCCATCTGGTCGGTTAGTTTTTCAAACCGTGCGGCGTGGCGTACCCTGCCCTGTTCGTACAGTGCCGCCACCGGCTCGGCGCGGGTGAACTTGCCCCGGCTTGCCCGCACCAGGGTCAGCGGCAGATTGGCGTCTATGCTCTGCAACATTGCCCGCACCATCTCGCCGCCCTGATTGACTTCCGCCACCACCCGGTCGGCCTCATGACGGCGAACGGCAGCGACAACGGCCCGCGCCCAGCCGGCCGGTGTTTCACCTTCCACCGAACAATCCGCAAGCACGACCAACTTGCCTGATATGCCAAGCCCGGCCGCCACGATGCCGCAGCAGGAATTTTCACCGATACCGGCGGGCGGGTCTACCGCGACCACGATCCGCGCCAGCGGCTCATGGTCGGTTTCCACAATTGCTTCCAGATCGGCACGTTTCCACAGCGCGCCTTCGCGCTCATCAATCAGTTCGCCGCCGATTTCCTGACGCCCCAGCCGCGTGCCGCCGTAACGGTCGTGCATGGCTTTCAGGAAACCGGGTGAGAGATTTAGCGCATTCATCGCCGTCGGCATTTTGGCCACCCGGCTCGAAGGGTCGGCGAGAAGCGCCTTCAGGAGCGGAATGGGCCGTGGCGTCGTCGTCACCAATTGCCGTGGGGCCTCACCCAGACGCAGGCCAAATTGCAGCATGTCCCAGGTTTCCTGCGGATATTTCCATTTTCCAAGTTCATCGGCCCAAGCCATGTGAAATTGCGGGCCGCGCAGGCTTTCTGGGTCTTCCGAGGAAAACACCTGCGCCATGGCCCCGTTTGGCCAGATGAGCCGGCGGCGCGATACCTCGAAGGCGGGGCGGCAACGGCGGGCGATACGGCAGATGCCGGAAATGCCGTCGATCATCACCTCACGGGCATCCCCCAGGGTTTCCGCAACAAGCGCGATGCGCAGATCAGATTGCTTGCCGGCGGACGCAATCCTGTGCACCCATTCGGCCCCGGCGCGGGTCTTGCCGGATCCGCGCCCGCCGATCAGAAGCCACGTCCGCCAGTCACCCTCGGGCGGCTGTTGCGGCAGGTTGCCGATGAAACGCCAGTCGCGCAGAAGGGTGAAGACCTGCTTTTGCAGTTGGGGTTCGCTCGAAACATCCGTCATGTGTCAGCTTCTGTAGATGCACTACGAGCCAGATCGGCCTCCAGCCTCGCGTGGCATTTCTGTTCCGCCAGTTCGTCGATGCGTTTGAGGAAATGCGCCACCGCCATTTCGTAATCTTCGGTATCGGCTTCGTCCTCGCCGGCAAGAGCCTGCCTCTCTTCTGCCAGCACCCGTTGCAGGGCATCGATCCGTTCCAGTGTGCGCACAATCAGCGAAAGCTGATCCGTTGCGGCCTTCACGTCGGCGCGCGCCTGTTTGCCCGAGGCATCCTCCACCGTTGATAAAAATGCCGCTTCGCTTGTCTGCCGCAGGTTGCGGTACATGCAGAACTGTTCGCGCATCTCCACCGTCAGCTCGTTCAGCAATTGCCGCAGATTGCCATTGCGCGCCGCATCTTCGGCAGCCAGCTTGTCGGCCCGCGATTTTATCTCGGGTGCGGCCTCCAGCCTGCCCTCGCCGCCATAGGCGCAGCTTTCCTGCCAGACGCCGTGGAGCGCCAGATCGCAATTGCAGATATTTGCCATGAGGTGGACCTGCGAGAGAAATGACGTGTCGCGGAAAGAGCATCGGCTAAACCGACCTTTGCCGCTCAGCCGCAAATCTCCGACTGTGACCTAAACCTATCAAACCACCGTCACGCTGTAAAGGATTATTTTCCTATGATTGTGATTTTTATCCTTCGAACAGGGTTTGCACCCTCGCCGGCCGCATACTACACTCGTGCCAGACGGCGGGAAAAAGGGGCAAGTCAAGTTGTTGAAACAATGGGTTGGGCGGTTGTTTGCGGGTCTTTCGGCAACCGGCATCGTCTTTGGCACTATTCTGTTCTGCGCTTCGCTCACGCCGTCTCTTCTGCCGCGCACATGGCTGATGCAGGGTGTGCTGTGCGGATTTTCCTTTGCCATCGGTTATCTGATCGGCGTGGCGCTCACCGCCATCTGGACCTATCTGGAATTGCCCCACCCCTCGCGCCATAACCGGCGCAGCATCCGCTTTCTCATCGCCCTTGCCAGCGCGATAACGGCGATCGCGTTTCTTTGGCAGGCGAAAGACTGGCAGAATTCCATCCGTATCCTGATGGAGCTAGATCCGTTGCCCAGCGCCCACCCCACCAAGACCGGCGGCGTTGCGGTGCTGGTCTCCGCCCTCCTCATCGGCGCTGGACGGCTTTTCCAGCTCATCCGGCGATTCTTCTCGGTGCGCAGCCGTCACTTCCTGCCGCGCCGCCTCGCCAATGTGCTCGGTATAGCCGCCGCCATCGTGCTGTCATGGATGCTGCTGAACGGTCTGATCTTCGATATCGGCCTGAAGTTTGCCGATTCCTCGCTGAAACAGGTGGATGCGCTGATCGAGCCGGATGTACCGCGCCCTTCCGATGCGCTCAAAACCGGCAGCAGCGCTTCCCTGATGACATGGGAATCGCTTGGCCGCAGAGGCCGCGAATTCGTGGCCGGCGGGCCGGAGGCACAAGAGATTTCCGCCTTCACCCACCGCTCGGCCAGGGAACCGCTCAGGGTCTATGCAGGCCTGAATTCTGCGGCAACGCCCGAGGAAAGGGCAGCACTTGCGCTGGAGGAGCTGAAGCGGGTTGGCGGGTTCGAGCGCAAGGTGTTGCTGGTCGTCATTCCCACCGGCACCGGCTGGATCGATCCGGAAGCGCTTGATACGGTCGAATATCTGCATGACGGCGATATCGCCAGCGTTGCCGTGCAATATTCCTATCTTTCCAGCTGGATCGCGCTTCTGACCGAACCGGATTACGGTGTGGAAACGGCGCGCGCGCTGTTTCAGGCCGTCTACGGTTACTGGACCACCCTGCCGAAGGAGACGCGCCCGAAACTCTATCTGCACGGGCTGAGCCTCGGTTCGCTGAACTCGCAGAAATCATCCGATCTTTACGACGTGCTCTCGGACCCGTTCCAGGGTGCGCTGTGGAGCGGTCCGCCCTTTTCCAGCCCCACATGGCGTATGGCCACCAATGGGCGCGTGGCGGGTACGCCGGAATGGCTGCCGCGTTTCCGCGATTCCTCGGTCATCCGCTTCGCCAACCAATATACCACTGCGCATATGCCTGATGCGAAGTGGGGGCCGATGCGCATCGTCTATCTGCAATATGCCAGCGACCCGATCACCTTCTTCGAGGCCGCATCGCTTTACCGGCGACCGCAATGGATGGTTCATCACGGCCCTGACGTCTCCACATCCTTCCGTTGGTTCCCCGTCGTGACCCTGCTGCAGCTCGGTCTTGATGTTGCCGCCGCCACCACGGCGCCGATCGGTTACGGCCATGTCTACGCGCCGGAGCACTATATCGATGCGTGGATGGAGGTAACCGCACCGCAGGGCTGGAATGCGGATGATATCCAGCGGCTCAAGATGTTGTTCAAGGCCCGCCGCGGCTCCACCGATCCGGCGTGACGCGACGGGCGTGTCGTTTCTGAGCGTCAGTCCTTCAGCGCGGCCACATGGTCGGCCACATAGGTTTCCAGCGAGCGCGGTGCGTGGCCGGTCAAAGTCTCGACATCACCGGTGACCGCCGACGTCCAGCCTTCGCGCACCGGATAGAAGATCGACGCGAGGAAGGCGGCGTAATCCTTCGGAACGCCAGCGCCGGTCAGAATGCCGATGAAAACATCGTCCGAAACCGCGCTATAGCCGACCGGCTTGCCGATGGCCTGCGAGATGATCGCGGCCGCCTCGCCGTAACTCAAAGCCTTCGGCCCGGTCAGGTTGAACGCCTTATTGTCGAAAGCCGTCGAGGTCAGCGCTGCCGCTGCACTGTCGGCGATATCGCGCACGTCGATGAAGCTCGACTTGCCTTCGCCTGCCGGAACGGCGATCTGGCCGTGTTCGATGCCGGCCTTCCAGTAGGTGTGGAAATTATCGGCAAACCAGTTGGGGCGCAGAATGACGTAAGGCGCGCCGGAAGCGATGATCTTCAGTTCCACCTGGCGATAGGGAATGGAATCGTCGGCATCGACGCCGAAGACGCTGAGGAACACGATCTTCACATTGCGGCGGGCAGCTTCCTCGACAACCGGCGTCAGCGCGTCGATTGCATCCAGACGCCCGCCAGCCAGGATCAGAAACAGACGATCGACGCCATCGAAGGCATCCGTGTAGGTCGAGGCATCGGTATAATCGAAGCGCACCCCTTCCGCGCCTTCGGCTGCCTTGCCGGTGCGCGAGGCCGCTTTCACGCTTTCGCCCCTGGCCAGAAGCGCTTTTACCAGCGGCGTGCCGATGGTGCCGGTGGAGCCGATTACGAGTATCTTGCCAGTCATCTCAAATCTCCGTAGTATCTAGTAGAAACCATGTTTCGAAAACATACGTACTGCGTATTCGAAATCAGGAAAAGAGAGCACTTTCCGGTTATCTGGTATCCTCAAGGAAACCGACCCGGGCTTTTCAGAGCGGGATGAGACCCATGGAACATGTCTATGACGTTTACGAGGATCGCTGCCCCACACGCATGGTGCTGGACAGGATCGCTGACAAATGGGCGCTGCTGATCCTCGACAAGCTTCGGGTGGACGCGGTGCGCTTCAACCTGCTGCGGCGGGAAATCAAGGGCATTTCGCAGAAGGTTCTGTCTCAGACGCTGAAAAAGCTCGAGCGCGACGGCCTGATTTCGCGGCAGGCCTTTCCGACTGTGCCGGTCACGGTCGAATATTCCCTGACGCCGCTCGGGCGCACGCTGACCGACACGGTTGCGGCACTGGCCCACTGGGCGGAGGGCAACATGGACGCGGTGCTGGCGGCGCAGAAGGCTTATGACGAGAGGGGTGGGTTAGGGTAAGGCAGACCCCCGCCTTCCTGATTTCTGTGCTTGTCAAAGGGATGAGGGAGACGAGAGCATTGCGCGCACTCGTCCACCTTTTACCTGCCAAACCCTCCAACACCTACCGAGAAATCCGCGTGGAAAGAATGATCGACGATAGCGTGCGTTCCACGCCGTCCAGCGCGCCGATCCTGTCGATCAACCGGTCAAGGTCGAGAATGGAAGGTGCTGCCAGAATGGCGATCAGGTCGAAAGTGCCGCTGACCGAATGCAGCGTTGTCACCTCCTTGATGGCGGTGAGCGCCGCCGTCACGCCGGGCAGCGCCTTTGGCCCGATGGTGATCAGCACATGGGCGCGCACCAGCCCGGAAAGATAGCTTTCCGAAAGTCTCAGGCCATAACCGGCGATCACCCCTTCGGCCTCGAGCCGCTCGATGCGAGCCTGCACGGTGGTGCGCGAAAGGCCGAGTTTGCGGGCCAGTTCCGCCACCGGCATGCGGGCGTTTTCGGAAAGCAGGGCGAGCAGCGCCCGGTCCTTGTCGGCAATCGTCATAGTGACCAATCCTGTCGTCTAATTGTCCAATATTAACCCACTATCCGCACATAGTGAAGCTGCGAATCGTCCAAAAAAGCTGGCATTCTGTCTATGAAGCGCATCCGGTGCGCAGAGGCATATAAATTTACTGCGGGGAACAAAAACATGAAAAACATCGTCGTCATCGGCGCGGGCAATATCGGTTCAGCCATCGCCTGGATGCTGGCTGTCACCGGCGATTATCGCATCACGGTTGCCGATCGCTCGGCAGACCAGCTGACGAATGTGCCGGCGCATGAGCGTGTCGACACTGAAATCGTCGACATTGGCGACCGTCCGGCGCTGGAAGCGCTGTTGAAAGGCAAGTTTGCCGTGCTTTCCGCTGCCCCCTTCCACCTGACGGCGGGCATTGCGGAAGCTGCGGTTACAGTCGGCACGCATTATCTCGATCTGACTGAAGACGTCGAATCCACCCGCAAGGTCAAGGCACTGGCGGAAACGGCTGAGACCGCGCTCATTCCACAATGCGGCCTTGCCCCCGGTTTCATCTCCATCGTCGCCGCAGATCTTGCCGCCCGGTTCGACAAGCTGGACAGCGTGCGCATGCGTGTCGGCGCGCTGCCGCAATATCCGTCCAATGCGCTCAACTACAACCTTACCTGGAGCACGGACGGGCTGATCAACGAGTATATCGAGCCCTGCGAAGCCATCGTCGAAGGCCGCCTCACCGCCGTTCCGGCGCTGGAAGAGCGCGAAGAGTTCTCGCTCGACGGCGTGACTTATGAGGCCTTCAATACCTCGGGCGGCCTCGGCACGCTATGTGCGACGCTGGAAGGCAAGGTGCGGACGATGAATTACCGCACCATCCGTTATCCCGGCCATGTCGCAATCATGAAGGCGCTTTTGAACGACCTCAACCTGCGCAACCGCCGCGATGTGCTGAAGGACCTGTTCGAAAACGCCCTGCCCGGCACCATGCAGGACGTGGTCATTGTCTTCGTCACCGTCTGCGGCACCCGCAACGGCCGTTTCCTGCAGGAAACCTATGCCAACAAGGTCTATGCCGGCCCCGTTTCCGGCCGGATGATGAGCGCAATCCAGATCACCACCGCAGCCGGTATCTGCACGGTTCTCGACCTGCTTGCGGAAGGCGCCCTGCCTCAGAAGGGGTTTGTCCGGCAGGAAGAAGTGGCCCTGCCGAAATTCCTGGAAAACCGGTTTGGAAGATATTACGGCGCGCATGAGCCGCTGGCCCGGGTTGGGTGAGTTAAGGGGAGCAATCGGCCCCGACACTGTCATCCTCGGGCTTGTCCCGAGGATCTAACGTCTCACGAAATCGATAGGTCGCAGATGCTCGGGACAGGCCCGAGCATGACGACGAGCGGCGGAATGCCTATCCCAAATCACGTCCCGCAAAAGGTCCGAAACACCTTCTCATCGCTCATCGGCGGCTGCATGTAGACGAAATTGTCCGGCCGTTCCTCAAATGGCGTGGCAATCGCCGCCAGCATGGCGTGGAACGGTTCGAAATCGCCGTCTTCCACCGCCGCCTCGATCAGTTCCTCGATGCGGTGGTTGCGGGGAATGATGGCCGGGTTGACGGCGAGCATCGCCCGCGACCTCTCGGAGGCAGAAACTTCTTCCCGCCCGGCCCGCTCCTGCCAGCGCGCCAGCCATGCATCCGCCGCCGCGATATCGATGAACATGCCGCGAAACGGCTCGGCATCGACCTCTACCGCGTGAGAAAGACGCCGGAAGGTCAGCGTATAATCGGCTTCCGATGCCTGCATCAGCGAAAGAAGCGCCTGCACCAGCTCGATATCGCCCTCCTCTTCGCCCGTCAGCCCAAGCTTTTCGCGCATGCCGGCAAGCCAGCGCTTGGGAAACGCGGCGGCGAAATCAGCGAGCACGGCGTTTGCGAGTTCGGCTGCTTTCTCCACTTGAGGGTCAAGCAGCGGCAACAGGCATTCCGCCAGCCTTGCAATGTTCCATTGGGCGATGCCCGGCTGGTTATTGAAGGCGTAGCGCCCCTGTGCGTCGATGGAGGAGAACACCTTGTTCGAATTGTATTCGTCAAGGAAGGCGCATGGACCGAAGTCTATCGTCTCGCCGGAGATCGCCATATTGTCGGTATTCATCACGCCGTGGATGAAGCCAACCATCATCCAGCGGGCGATGAGTTCGCACTGCCTCTGAGCGATGCCCTGCAACAGGGCGAGATAGGGATTGTCCGCGTTTTTCACTTCGGGATAGTGGCGGTCGATCACATAATCCGCGAGATTTCTGATCCCCTCATCATCCTCGCGCGCGGCGAAGAACTGGAAGGTGCCGACCCTGATATGGCTTGCCGCAACACGGGTGAAAACCCCGCCCGGCAGCCCCACCTCGCGCTGCACCCTGTCACCGGACAGGACGGCGGCGAGCGCCCTTGTCGCGGGAACGCCGAGCGCGAACATTGCCTCGGAGACGATATATTCGCGTAGCACCGGGCCGAGCGCCGCGCGCCCGTCGCCCCTTCGCGAAAACGGCGTCGGGCCGGAACCCTTCAGCTGGATATCCCGACGTTTGCCGTGTTTGTCGATGACTTCACCGAGAAGAATGGCACGACCATCGCCGAGCTGCGGCACGAAACCGCCGAACTGGTGGCCGGCATAGGCCATCGCCAGCGGCTCGGCCCCTTGCGGTACCACATTGCCGGAAAAGATCGCCGCCAGCCTGTCGTCGTCGAGGCCTGAGACGTCGAGAAGAAGCTCGTCTGCCAGCGCCCGATTGAAGGCGATGAGGCGTGGCGCCTTCACCGGCGTTGGCAAGACGGCGGCGCTGAACCTTTCCGGCAGGCGGGCATAGGAATTGTCGAATCTGATCACGGGTAAACTCCCTGCTTTTACCTGATATGGCCCTTTTTCCGCCCGGTTGCGAGGGGTGAATAGCCACAATTACGGGAAGCCGCAGCGGAGTTTGGAAAAATCAATTTGAACTTCAGGTATATTTGAACATACAAACATCCAATGAATGAGCCGCAATGCAAGCAGGATAAATTCGTGCCAGAGTTCCCCTATGACGACAGTGAAATGGGCGAGGCCATCCGCCGCTTCGACTGGGCGTCGACAAGCACGGGGCCGATAGAGACATGGCCGGTATCACTCAAAACCACCGTGCAGATGATCCTCAAGCAAGGCCATGCAATCTGTCTGTTCTGGGGGCCTGACCTCAACATCGTCTACAACGACGCCTACCGCCCGTTTCTTGGGCTGAAGGAAGAGGGTGCGCTCGGCAAGCCGTTTCACATCATCTGGTCCGATGTCTGGAACGATGTGAAACCCTTCGTTGATCAGGCACTCTCCGGCAAGGGCACGTTCGCCGAGGACATGCATCTCGTCATGGACCGCAACGGCTACCCCGAAGACACCTACTGGACCTTTTCCTACAGCCCGCTTTACGACGACCAGGGCAAGATCGCAGGGCTGATAGACATAGCCGTCGACACGACCGGAGCGGTGCAGAGCCGCAGCCGGGAGGATCTTCTGCGGCGCGAACTCGTCCACCGGGTCAAGAATACGATGGCGATCACCACGGCGGTCGTCAGCGCCACCCTCCGCCATTCGCAGACGCTTGAGGATGCGCGCGACACCATCAAAAGACGTATCGCAGCACTCGGCAACGCCCAGAACCTCATTCATGCTTCGGGAAAGGGTGCCAGCATCTCTGCGCTTGTCCGCGAGTCCGTTTATCCGCATCTCGACGACAAGGCGCGCGTAACGATTTCCGGACCGGACATGGAAATCGCGCCGCAACAGGCGCTGGGCCTGTCTCTGGCCATTTATGAACTGGCCACCAACGCGATGAAATATGGCGCACTTTCCAACGAGAGCGGCAAAATCGAAATCTTTTGGACGCTGGACGAGGATGACCGCTTCGAACTGCGCTGGCGCGAGACGGACGGACCTGCGGTCAGGACGCCGACGCGTACGGGTTTCGGCTCGCGGCTGACCAACCAGATCGTTGCGGCTTACTTCTCCGGCGAAGGCCGCACCTTCTATCATCCAGACGGGCTGCTGTTCGAGCTGGATGGCAAATACGAGGCTGGCGACGGCGAAACCTCTGGCGGTTGAACTTTCTTTCGTCCCATTCGTTGCGTTTCCTGAACCAAAGTAGCCGCAACGAAAGGAACGGGAATGACCGTCGTTGAAGCCGTAGCCGCCGAGCCGGAAAGCGCAATCCGCATCCTGCACACCGATCTGCCTGTTAACGCCACTTTCCATGTATGGCTGAAGGCGAAAAAACCGGCGGAACCCGGCGCCGTCTCCTTTTCCAATGCGAATGGAAAATTCGCTGAGGTTTCAAGCCTCAACACGGAAGAGTTCGGATTTAGAATCTATCAGGTCTTCGGCGGCGGCCATGTGGAACTGAGCTACGATACTGTCACGACCGCCGTTTCCGTCATCTACTGGTTCACCGCCGCCGACGTGCTGGAAACCGGCATAACCGTCGTCCATACCAAGCCGGACAATGCCGCACCGGAACTGCCTGACAGCTACCACTTCCGCCCGCCCTTCGGCTGGATGAACGATCCGAACGGCTTTGGCCGGTTCGAAGGACGGCCGCATCTGTTCTACCAGCATTATTCACACGGGCTGCGCTGGAACACCATGCATTGGGGCCACGCGGTTTCCTCCGATTACCTGCGCTGGAGACATCTGCCGATCTTCCTCTTCCCTTCCGAGGACCTGACGACGCGGCCGGACAAGCGCGGCGGCGCTTATTCCGGCTCGACAATTCCTTTGGTCGAAGGTTCGGGCATCCGCGTGTTCTTCACCGAGCAGGTGCAGGATCGCATTCCTGAACAGCAGATCCAGCTCACCGCCACTTCTTCCGATCTCATCATGGCCGGACAGGCCGAAGTCATTCTCGGCCATCGCCCGGACGGACAGGGGCTGACGCCGGACTTCCGCGATCCTTACGTCTTTCGCGGCCCGGATGGACTTTGGAAAATGCTGCTCGGAAGTCAGAGCGACGGTGGCGGCGTCATCCTGCTTTACGAGACGCTGGACCCGACGGCGGCGTCAGGCTGGACCTATGTGGGCAAGCTTTGGGTGGAAACGCGCTACAAGACCACTGCCATTGAATGCCCCTGCCTTCTGCCGCTCGACGGCCCGGCCAATGCCCGATCCACGCGCTGGGTTCTGGTCTATGGGCTGATGCATTCCGAAGACCCTGAAACCGGCCGCAAGAACCTGACCATGGCTGATGTCGGCTGGTTCGACGGCAAGGTCTTCACCAAGGAATTCGGGCAGGAGCTGGATTTCGGCACCGACAATTACGCCTTCCAGGCGTTTCTGGATGGCGACAGCATCATCGGCATCGGCTGGCTCGCCAATTGGGCGGATGCCAATCCGGAGATCGATTTCCCGACATCCATGACGCTGCCGCGCCGGATCCACTATTCGAACGGCGAGCTACTGACCCCGCCCATCGGTGCGGCGGAAAGCCTGCGAAGCCATATTGTCGATCGCACGCGGCTGGCGGCCGGGGAGCGCGTCACTTTCATCAACGGTGCGGTGGAGATGCTGATCGAGCTTGCTTCGCCCGGCACACCGTTCGAGTTGGTGCTCGATCATCCCGTGGTCACACTGGGCCTCATCGCCGATGAAACGGGCCTGTGGATCCGCCATGATGACGGGCGCGATGGCCCCTCGCCGCACTATATCGCCAGAGGAGCAAGGGCCTCGCACATCCGCGTCTTTCTGGACTACGGATCCATCGAAGTGTTCGCCAACCGGGGCCGGTATGTGGGGACAAAACGCATAGAGGGTTTCGAGCCCGTGCGTTCAGCGCTCCTCAAGGCAGCGCCGGGGGCTGTAGTGCACGCCACCAGCTGGGCGCTGCGTCCGTGAGGAACCTTTTGGCGGATCTGCTGTTGATAAGCAGCAACCGCTCAAAGGAGAAACGGCATGACAAAAATCAGCGATTCCCGCGATCCCATCCTGTTTCCGACAGAAGCCAACGAAAACAAGACCGAGAAAAAACGCGCGGGCAAGGGTGTCGTCATCATTATTGGCGCAGTCGCGATCATGGCTTTCGTGGTGTATCTGGCGGCGATCACCATCGCCACCACGCAGTCTTAACCGCACACACGCCGCAGAGGCGTCAGCGCTGTCCGCTTCGCAACCCGCGGGTTGTCAGGATCGCCAGAAGCGAGACGATGACACCCAGCCCATAGAGATAGAGCATCGGCATCGTCACATCCGCACGATCGATCTGCAGAACTAGATCGCTCGCGGCAGCGACGGTGCCGCTTGCACCCGCACCGGCGGCGGCACCCAGCGTCGCGACCGTAGGCAGCAGCGCGCCCGTCATCTTGCGTTCCTCTTCCGGCGCGGCTTCCATGGCTGCCTGGCTGATGCCTGCCCAGGACATGCCGAAAGCTGAACCGATCAATATCTGCCCGATCAGCATTTCCGGCCAGTTCCCCGTCGCCAGCCCAAGCCCGAGCAGCGCACAGCCCGGCACCATCTGGTAGGGTCCGTAATGCAGGCAAACCTGCCGCAGGCGGCCCGAACGCAGGCTGCCAATAAGCATTGCCACGAAGCTCCAGGCAAGCGGCATCGTCACGACGATAAAACCGGCGAAGGTCGGCTCATGGTGCCAGAGATTGATGGCGACATAAGCGAGATAGACGCTGCCGAGTGCATGGGCATAGGACATCAGGAACAGCACCCAGAAACCGCTGCCAAGTACCGTTTTCAACCGGAAGGAATCCCTGGGGAACAGGCCGGTGGAAGGCCGGATGCCCGCCTTCAGCGACGCCCACAACAGTGCCGCACCAACCAGCAGCGACATGATGCGCAGACCGGCATCCTCAAAGGCGGAGGGTGCGGAGAAAGCCAATGCGCCAACAAGGCAAAGGAGCAGCGGCACCATCGGCTTGCGCGAGGTCGCGACCGACCGTTCTGCCGAGACCGCAATCGCCGTATAGGCCAGCAGCAGCACGATCAGCGGCGCAGACAAGAGGAATGTGGCGCGCCAGGAGATGTGCTCCGTGGCAAAACCGCCGGTGAGCGGCCCAACGAAGGACGCTACCGCCCAGATGGCCGCCTCAATGGCAAAGACCTTCGGCAGTAGAGCCGAGCGAAAGCCGGCAGGTATGAGGCTGTAACACACGGCCACGATCAGGCCATCGGCAAGTCCCTGCAATGCCCGGCCGATGACGACCCATAAAAAGCTGTCGGCGAGCGCCGACATGACGGAGCCGAAGGAAAAGATAAGGCAGCACAGGAATAGAACGCTGCGTGCGCCAAAACGCTCGCGAAACAGAACGGCGGTGACACCGCCTGCCACGGAACCGACGAAATAGAGGCTGTAGGCCCAGCTATAGAAGGCCGCGCCGCCAATCTCGCGCACCGCGACCGGCAGGGCCGTGACTACTGCAAACTGGTTGAAGGCATGCAGGCCGATACCGGAGGAAATGACGGTCAGAAGCGAGAGGTTCGCCCCACCAAGCAATTCCGACCAGCTATTTTTCTCCGTCATTTCCATACTCGTCAAAGCCGTATCCTTTCCATTCTTGCGATACGGCGGGCAAACTAGAACCTCAAGCACCATTGAGGTCAAGGCGCCTTTTCACCTATTCCGCTCGAGCGAACTTGCAGGCATCAGGAACCCTCTGCCCCCCCGGTCGTTTGCGCAATGACCAGACAGAAAGGATACCACCATGGACCGCAAGAAAATCACACCTCTCAACGAAGACGCCATGGACGAGGAACTGCTCGATCTCGATATCGACGCCCTTCCGGCAAAGGGAGAAATTCCGCAGTCCATCGAACATGAAATCGAGGAAGAAGAGGCCGAGAGCGAGGACGACCCCTATCAGGAAAGCGACGAGGCCCTTCCCGATGACGCGGAAGAGCGCGTGATCGACCGCAATCCCTCGCGCGAAGGCGGTGCGTTCGACGAGGTTTAGGGACTGGCGGCGGGGCGGGATGCGGCCGTCAGTGGGCCTTCGCAGGCTTGTGGGCGGCCTTTTCGACGCCTGCCGCTAGATCATCGAGGATCGGGCAATCCGGCCGGTGGTCGCCGCCGCAGCAATGGGCAAGGTGGGACAGCGTCTTCACCATGCCCTTCATCTCGGCAATCTTCTGTTCGAGATCGGCGATATGGCCGAGCGCAATGTCCTTCACCGCCGAACTCTCGCGGCTCTTGTCCTGCCAGAGTTTCAGGAGCGTTTCCGTCTCCTCCAGCGAGAAGCCAAGCGTGCGCGCCCGCTTGATAAAGCGAAGATTATGCACGTCCTGCTCGCCATAGACCCGGTAGTTGTTGCCGGTGCGGGCGGCGGGGGTGATGAGGCCGATCTGTTCGTAATAACGGATCATCTTGGCGGAAACGCCGGATGCATCCGAAGCCTGTCCGATATTCATAATGCCACTTCCCTCGGGGCGACTTTCGCCCGTTATGGCTACTATGTAAGGATTCCCATCATGGGAAGGTCAAGGGATAAGGACATTTTTTATCGCACACACAATCGTGAGTGCCTGGCAGGGCTCTGAATTCGATGGTTACGCCGCCACACGTCTGGCGAGATAAATCGTCGCCCCACCGCAATCGGGATCGTTGACGATGTGGTCGAGAAGTCGAAACCCGTGCGTGGCAAGCAGGCTTTCATATTCTTCGCGAGCGAGGCTGGCATGGTAAAGCGGCTTTCCCTGAAGGGTCCCCGTCGCTTCCCCGTGTCCCGGCCCGGCCGTGAACATCAGTGCGGCGCCGTCATTGGCGTGCTGCCGGAAAATACCGAACATGCGGCGCTGATCGTCGGCCTTCAGATGGAAAAAACTATGCCAGGCAATCAACCCGTCGAAGCGGCAACTCAACACGAGTTCACGCATATCGGCGACCACCCAGCGCTTTTCCGGAAATCTGGTGCGGCAAATTTCTATCAGGGGATATGACGTATCGATGCCGGTCACGTCATATCCGTTGCCGATGAAGTAGCCGGCGATCGGCTCGCCTGAACCGCAGCCGATATCGAGGATGGATCCGCCCTGCGGCAAAAGCGACGTGAACCGATCCAGCCAGGGTTTTTCGGCGAGGGAGCGACCGCGCAGCCTGTCGAAATCGGCCCCATGGTCGGTGTAGAGCTTGATCACATCGTTGGAGGCATCCGCCATGTCCGCTTTTCCTTGGGGCTGGCCGGCTGTGTAATCATCTGTGCACCGCCAGCCGGGCAATATCGCGCAGGAAGGCGTCGCGCACTGCGGGGCCGAGCGGTTCATTCGACGGCTTGTCGGCAACGCGAAGCCTTGCGAAGACGATGTGCTGGCCTTCGCGCTCCGCCCAGCCAACGAACCAGCCGAAGGGGCGGCTGCGGTCGGGGTTGCCTTTTTCGTCGCGCATGAAGCCCGTGCCCGTCTTGCCGTGCACGCTCCAGCTCTCCGGCGCATCGAACACCGGCACGATCGCCCGCGTCTTTGCCTGCGCGTCGCGCGAAACCGGCAGATTTCCGGCCAGAAGGCGGCGGATGAAGCCCACCTGCTCGACCGGGGAAACGGTCAGGGAAGCGCCGAGCCAGGAATGGGTGAGACCGTTATTCTTGCCGGGCTCACCGGAGACATCGGCATTACCGTAACCCAGACGTTTGACATAGGCGGCGAATTTTTCCGGGCCGAGGCGGCGGGTGAGTTCGCGCGAATACCACAGCACCGAATCCTGCTCCCATATGGTCGGATCAACCGTCTTGCGGTCCTGCGCGCGGGCCTCCGTGCCGGGTTTCCAGTCCCATGCGGGGGTCTTGTCATCCAGCAGGATGCCGGCGTCATAACCGATCAGCGCCAACGGCACCTTGAAGGTGGAGGCCGGCGCCACGCGCTGATCGCAGGCGCCCTGCTGGTTGATGACAGCGCCGGTCTCGATGGAGGTGACCAGCGTGCATTCAAAAGCCTGCGATTGCTGGGCGGAGGCGGAAAGCGGCAGAATACCCTGAAGGGCAATGCACGAAAGAACGATGGCGGGCAGCCGATAGCGCATGCGTTTTGATGTCCCTCGTCCGCATTCTGCGGATCATATGCCGGAATGGATGAACGGCGGCCCTTGTTTCAGGCATGCCGTGCTTCCGAAACATGCCTTAAGAAAACGATGGGGCAGGAATAGGACCAACACGAAAATTGGCGACTTCCGTCAGCTATTCTCTTTTTCGCCCGCCGTCTCACCCACTGTGAGCGGCCAGTCCACCACATAATCCTCGAAATCGTCAACCTCCACATCCAGCTCGTTGACGGTGCGGCCGCGCGCGGAAATGCCGGCCTGATGCACCGTGTTCACGTCGCCGGAGACGAGATAGTGCCACCAGTACAGATCCTTGCCATCGCGCACCAGCGCGTAGGCACAGGTGGGCGGCAGCCAGCCGATTTCGTGCACCTTTTTCAAATCCAGCTGGATACAGTCCGGCACGGTTGCGCGGCGGTTCTCATAGTCGGAGCACCGACAGCTTTCACCGTCAAGCAGCTGACAGCGGACCGACGTGAACACCACTTCGCCGGTGTCCCAATCTTCCAGCTTGTTCAGACAGCACAGGCCGCAGCCGTCGCACAGGCTTTCCCATTCCTGGCCACTCATCTCTTCCAGTGATTTGGTTTTCCAGAACGGCGCGTCATTCATCGTTAACATTTCCGTTCCATTTTGATCTCTTGGAGGGCAAGGTTTAACCGATCCCTAATCCTTAATATCGTATCGCCAAGGGCTGGTTTGTACGATATTTTAGCATTTTGGCGAGTGGCAAAGGGTCATTGACCCGCGAGAGGCCGCCGCGTCAAGCAATTCCAGCAGAACCATGTCATGGTTTTGCGTCCGGAATTGGATGAAGCGCAGAAACATCGACAATCCGCGTTGCGTTGAACAGGAAAACATCGCCAGGTGCAGGAAGAAAAAGACGATAAAAACGGTCGCAAAAAGCGGCACATCCTGCTGAGAATCGATAGCTTTATCGACTCCGGCCTGTGGACGGCTGCGGCAAGGCTGGTGGATTTCTGGGAAGACGTCACCATTGCCTCGCGCAAACTGCATGTGCGCGGCTGGAAGAAGCTTCTCGTCAACCTGACATGCGACGCGCTGACTTTCGGAACGGCCGGCTGTGTCGTTCTTCTGGCGCTTGCCATGCCCGCCTTCGAGGAGACCAAGAAGGACTGGCGTTATCGCGGTGATTTTGCCGTGACCTTCCTTGACCGTTACGGCAACACCATCGGCCATCGCGGCATCATCCATGAGGATTCCGTCCCGATCGACCAGATGCCGGATCATTTCATCAAGGCGGTTCTGGCCACCGAAGACAGGCGCTTCTTCGACCATTTCGGCATCGATTTCATTGGCCTTGCACGCGCCATGAGCGAGAATGCCCGCGCCGGCGGCGTGGTGCAGGGCGGCTCGACGCTGACGCAGCAGCTTGCCAAGAACCTGTTCCTTACCAATGAGCGCTCGCTGGAGCGCAAGATCAAGGAAGCCTTTCTCGCGCTGTGGCTCGAGGCCAACATGTCGAAGAAGGAAATCCTCAGCCTTTATCTCGACCGCGCCTATATGGGCGGCGGCACGTTCGGGGCGGCAGCGGCGGCGCAATTTTACTTCGGCAAGAACCTGACCGATGTCACGCTTGCCGAATCCGCCATCCTCGCCGGCCTGTTCAAGGCGCCGGCCAAATACGCACCGCATGTCAACCTGCCCGCCGCACGTGCGCGCGCCAACACCGTGCTTTCCAACCTGGTGCAGAGCGGGCTGATGACCGAGGGTCAGGTGATCGGCGCGCGGCGCAATCCGGCCACCGTCATTGACCGCGCCGATGTGAAGGCCCCGGATTATTTCCTCGACTGGGCGTTTGACGAGGTACAGCGGCTGGCGGCGCAGGGCAGGTTCAAGGACCATACCGTCGTCGTGCGCACCACCATCGATACCGGGCTGCAACAGGCAGCCGAGCAGGCGATGGAAATGGAGCTGCGCGAGTATGGCGAGGGCTACCGCGTCAAGCAGGGCGCGATGGTGATGATCGAAAACGGCGGCGCGTTGCGCGCCATGGTCGGCGGGCGTGACTACGGCGAAAGCCAGTTCAACCGCGCGACGGCGGCGCTGCGCCAGCCGGGATCCTCCTTCAAGGTCTATACCTACTCGGCCGCCATGGAAAAGGGCATGAAGCCGGAGACGCTGATTTCCGACGCGCCCGTGACCTGGCGCGGCTGGTCTCCGCAGAATTATGGCCGCTCCTACGCCGGCAAGGTGACGTTGCAGGTGGCGCTTGCCAAATCCTACAACACCGTGCCGGTGCGTCTCGCCAAAGACGTCCTCGGCACGCAGGTGATCGTCGACACCGCAAAGGCGATGGGCGTCGCCACGCCACTGCGCAGCGACAAGACCATTCCGCTCGGCACATCGGAACTGACGGTTCTCGACCAGGCGACGGCCTATGCCGTGTTCCCGGCCGATGGCATGCAATCGCGCCGCCACGGCATCGAGCAGGTGCTGGATTACGAGGGCAAGGTTCTCTACGATTTCGGCCGTGACGAGGAACCCGCCAAGCGGGTGCTTTCCGAAGAGGCCAATTCGAAGATGAACCAGATGCTTGTCACCATTCCCGTGATGGGAACGGCCCGGCGCGGCGCGCTTGAAAACGGCATCGTTTCCGGCGGCAAGACCGGCACATCGCAGGCTTACCGCGACGCCTGGTATGTGGGCTTCACCGGCAATTACACCACGGCGGTCTGGTTCGGAAACGACGATTTCACGCCGATGAACAACATGACCGGCGGCGCGCTTCCCGCCATGACCTTCAAGCGGCTTATGGACTACGCCCATCAAGGCATGGAGCTGCGCCCCATTCCCGGCATCCAGAACCCGCTGCCGACAGGCGCGCGCCCGCAGCCTTCGGCCCAGGTCGCTGCCGCATCCGCCACCGCTGCACCCGCCATGCCGGCACTCACCCGCCCACGCTCGCTCTCAGCCGAAGCAACCCGCGTCATCCGTTCCATCGCCAAGAAGATGAAGGAAGCCGCGCCTTTGACCGTCACGACGCAAAAGGTTGCGGATGCGTCGTTGCGGGATGGCCCGGGGGATGCGGCCCGGCGGTGACGGCTTGGCAACCTTGGCTCATAATGCTGAAGGCGTTTTTCCCTCCAAATTGCTGCCTGAACTAGGCTTTAGAAAAATCCACATTTGGTGCTTGACCTCAATCATGGTTGAGGTTGCACAGTCCGGTTGCAAGAAAGCGAATGCCCGAAAGGCGCAGCGCTAAGGCAATTGAGGACAGGAAATGGTGAAAGTAAAAGCATTGTTCGAGACGCATTTGACGGTTTCGAACCTGGAACGCTCGGTTGAGTTTTATCGTAATGTTGTCGGTCTGGAGCTGGCACAACGATTCCCTGAACGGAATGTGGCGTTCTTCTGGACCGGCGAACGTGGGCATTCGATGCTTGGCCTATGGTCCATCCATTCCGCACCCATCAATATGAGACTGCACATCGCCTTCAGCGTCGATTTTGATCAGCTTCTCGCCGCACCGGACTATCTACGCCGGAACGGTGTAACGCCGCTCGGTTTTGACGGCGAAAAGGAGATCGACGAGCCCGTCGTCTTTCCATGGATGCCGGCAGCCAGCGTCTATTTCAAGGATCCCGATGGCCACTCGCTGGAATATATCGCGTTTCTTGGCGGCGAAGCAAAACCGCAGATTCCGCGCGTGTTGAACTGGAGCGAATGGCAGACTATTTGATCTGCCTCAGGAAAGAAGCGCCGCCAGTGCTGTTTCCACCACATGGGCGGTGAGCGTGCCGAGGCGTTCAGCGGCGAGCCGATTGACCTGCCAGTAAAGCGGGATATCGAGCGGCGTGCCGGGAACGATTTCCACAAGCCGCCCCGCCTCAAGGTGCTCTCCCACCAGCTGCACCGGGTTGAGGCCCCAGCCCATGCCGGCAAGACTTGCCTTCACGAAACCGTCGGTCGAGGGCAGCCAGTGGGTGGGATAGGATATATCCTCACCCAGCGCTTTTTTGATCCAGCTGGCCTGCAGCCTGTCCTTCTGGTTAAAGGTGAGCCCCGGCGCGCGGGCAAGCGTGGCGGGCGTGACGCCATCGGAGAAATAGCCCGCCATGAAAGCCGGGCTGGCGGTTGCGTGATATCTGAGCACACCGAGAGCCAAGACCCGGCAGCCCTGCACAGGCTTGGCATGGGCGGTGACGGCGGCGAGCACCCTGCCGCCGCGCAGCCATTCCACCGTATGGTCCTGATCGTCCACCGCAATGTTGACGAGATAGTCGCTGCCACCGGTGAATTTCGAAACCGCGTCGAGAAACCATGTGCCGAGACTATCGGCATTGGTGGCAATGTTGAGTGTGACACGCTCTGCCGCCGCGCCCGCTTCCGAAAGAACCGGAAGCTGCCGGAACAGTTCGGTTTCCAGCATGCCGACATGGTCCATGTGCCGGCAGAGCCATTCGCCCTTTTCCGTCGCCACGCAAGGATTACCGCGCACGATCAGCACCACGCCGAGGCGCTCCTCCAGCTGCTTGATACGCTGGGAAACGGCCGAGGGCGTGACACACAGCACCTGTGCCGCCTTCTCAAAGCTGCCAGTCTGGGCCACGAGCGCCACGGCGCGCATGGAAGGATAGTCCAGCATCAAAGGCCTCCTTGTAAAGATTGATATGGGCGTGGTTGGCGGGAAGCGTCCGGGCAGTAGCAGTAGCACTCTCCTCTTCCCTCATTCCTGTCCTTGTCACAGGAAAAAGGGTCAGGCGAGGTGCCCGCACATGAAATCGCCCTGTCGCATCGTTTTTGCCCGTCATTAGTTTTACTTACTTGAACTGAGTTTGTTTAATTTGATTAAACCATGGGAGGGAAATATCAAAGCACTCGGTCTGGAAGCGGTGGCATCATCCATCTGCACAGGCAGAGAAAAAAGGCAGCAGCCAGCATGGACATTCAGATCTTCTTCACCGGCCTGACGATGGGTCTCAGCCTCATCGTTGCCATCGGCGCGCAGAATGCTTTCGTTCTAAAGCAGGGGCTGGCGCGCTCCCATGTCTTTGCCGTCTGTGCCACCTGCGCGATTTCCGATGCGCTGCTGATCACCGTCGGCGTCTTCGGTTTTCAGCGGATAAGCGCCGTCATGCCGGCGCTCGATCCCATCATGCGGTACGCCGGTGCGGCGTTTCTCATCTGGTATGGCGCGAAAAGCCTACATTCGGCCCTGCGTTCGTCGGAGGTGCTTTCGGTGGCGGAAAGGCGGGAGGCGAGCCTGTGGCAGACGCTTGCCATTTGCCTGGCGCTGAC
This sequence comes from Agrobacterium sp. A3-95, assembly GCF_053521785.1. Taxonomy (NCBI): domain Bacteria; kingdom Pseudomonadati; phylum Pseudomonadota; class Alphaproteobacteria; order Hyphomicrobiales; family Rhizobiaceae; genus Agrobacterium; species Agrobacterium sp. A3-95. The sequence goes on from NZ_JBNWDR010000001.1 coordinate 302,668, forward strand.
CTTTCTCAACCCGCATGTCTATCTCGATACCGTCGTGTTGCTCGGCACCATCTCCACGCAATTTCCCGGCTTTGAAAAAACCTTCGCGGCGGGTGCCGCCACCGGCTCCCTGCTGTTCTTCTTTTCGCTGGGTTACGGCGCGCGCTGGCTGCGCCCGATCTTCGAAAAGCCGTCCGCCTGGCGCATCCTCGAAGGGGTTATCGCCTTCACCATGTGGGCCATCGCCTTCAAGCTGGTCATGGGCGCTTAAAACGGAGGGGTATCTCCCTCTCCAAGGTCCCAGTAAAGCCCGGCCATGATGGCAAGCGCCTCGCGGGCAATCTCTTTCGGCAGATGTTCGTTCGGCGCATGCTGCGAGCAGCCGGGATAAGAATGCGGCACCCAGATGGTGCGCAGTTTCAGTATATCGGCAAAGATATCGTTGGGCAGCGAGCCACCCAGATTGGGAAGAAGTGCCGGTTTCTTGCCCGTCGTGCGGGCCATGGAACTCAGCGTGAAGCCGACCCATGGGTCCTGCGGATCAAGCCGCGTGGCGCGGAAAATCTCGTCGCCGGCGGGTACGATCCGAACCATGCTGAACCCCTGCCGGTCGAGATGGCGGCGGATGGCGGGCAGCACCGCTTCCGGATCGATGCCGACAACGAAGCGCAATTGCAGCCGCGCCCATGCCCGTGGCGGAATGGCATTGACCGGCGCGCGCGGATTGCCGGTCTCGAAGGCCAGCACCTCCAGCGCACACCAGCCGAACACACGCTCGGCGGTGGAAAGGCCGGGCTCGCCCCAGTCAGGATCGATTTTCGGACCATCCGGGCCGCCATCGATCTCGCAATCGGCAAGCGCGTCACGCACCGCCTGCGGCAGTTCTTCGGGCACCAGTTCGGGCACGCGGATCTGCCCGGATGGGCCAACGAGGCTTGCCATGGCATGGGCCAGCTGGACGCCGGGATTGGACAGCGCCCCGCCCCAATTGCCGGAATGATGGCCGCCTTCCCGCGCCTCGATCACCAGATCGAAGGTAATGCCGCCGCGCGCACCGAGAAAAACGGTCGGCCGCTCCGCATTCAGGCGCGGGCCGTCGGAGGCTATCAGAAGATCGGCTTTCAGCCGCTCGCTATAGTCCCGGCAAACTTCCCTCAAGCCGGGAGAACCCCTCTCCTCGCCCATCTCGATCAGATATTTGGCGTTGAACCCAAGTCTTCCACGCGTCTCCAGCACCGCTTTCAGCGCCGCCATGTTGACCGAATGCTGCCCCTTGTTGTCGGCGGTGCCGCGCCCGTACCACCTGCCATTGCGCTCGGACATCACGAAAGGCGAAAGGCCTTCTGCCCAGCCGTCATCAAGACCACGCACCACATCGCCGTGGCCATAACCCAGCACGGTCGGCAGATCTTCATCCTCGAAACGTTCGGCGATCAGAAACGGCAAATCCGCCGCCGGGTCGCGCAGGATCGTGCAGGAAAACCCCATGGCGGTGAAAGCGGGCTGCATTTCGCGCTCCAGATATAGCGCCAGCTCGGCACCGCGCGCCTTATCCTGGCTTTCGGTGCGCAGCGAAACGCGCCGCGCCAAGTCTTGCTCGAACCTGCCATCGTCGAAAAAGCGGGTGGCGTGGTCGATGGCGGCTTGTCGCGACATGGTGGAATCCCTCTTCTGGTCATTTCCATCAAGACTAAACAAGGCGTACCATTTTCCAAACAGGGAATCAGTGATAGTCCTCGACCTGTTCAAAAACGGGAAAACAGCGTGTTTCGAGTTCCATTCCTTGTCGGCATCGCCTTATTGATCGCCTTTGGCGGCGGCATTGCCGCGACGCTGGCAGCACTTGAGGCGACATCCGGCTTCGGCTCGATCCGCATCGGCTCATGGGATGCCTTTCCGGAAGCGCAGACGATCGAGGCCGATCCCTACGCCAAGTCGCACCGCGCAGATGCCGGCAAGCTGCTTTATGGAACGGCCGAGGGGCTGGCCTTCACCGCCTCCGTCGACAGCGACGGCCAGCGCCTGACCGGCGAATGCCGTTACCAGCTGGCGGGCGCCGTGCCGCCCTCACGGTTCTGGACGCTCTATACCGCAGACCAGCAGGGCAATGTTCTGGCGGAAGATGCCGGACGACCCTTTGCGCTCAATTCGCGCACGCTGTTGCGCAGCGCCGATGGCGGCATCGACATCACCATTGCACCCGATGCCCAGACCTATAACTGGCTGGCTGTGCCGCAGGGGCAGACATTCAAGCTGGTCATGACGCTGCTCGACACGCCGGTTGCCGGCAGTTCCGGCCTTATCGACATCGCCATGCCGCAAATCCGCAAGCTGGGGTGTGGCAATGCTTAGGACCCTGCTCGCCATCCTCACCGGCCTTGTCGCCGCCGCCGTGCTGCATGTCGTCATTCTTCTGGCGATACCGCATTTCAGCAATCGCGACGCCTATACCCGCGCCTTGGCGGAAGGTAAGCCGCATCAGTTTCATCTTCTCGAAGAAACGACGGAGAAAAAGACACTGGGAAGCGGCGATCCCTTCATGCGGGTTGCCGTCTGCACCTTCAATATCGAGGAAAAGCCCGTCAGGCTGACGGCCATCGGCGCGGTGCCCTTCTGGTCGGTCGCGGTTTACGACAAGGCGTCGAACGAGGTGTTCAGCATGAACGACCGCACGTCCGCAGGCGGAGTGATGGATATTCTGGTGGCGGATTCGGTGCAGATCGCGGCCATTCGCAAGGCGCAGCCGCCATCGCTCTCACAGGCCATTCTGGCGGAATCGGATCAGACGGAAGGGTATGTGGTGTTGCGGACCATGGTGCCGCAGCCGAGCTTCGGGGAAGAAGCGGAACGGTTCCTGAACGAGGCGAAATGCCAGCCGACACCCTGGAAATAGCGCCGGTCAACCAAGCATAATCAGGATTTGAAGGCGGTTTCCGGTGCGGGCTTGCGCTTGCGCGCATCCTTGCCAGCCGGTTCCGTATCGCGTTTTTCATAACGCACGCCGGTAAACAGCACGACCTTTGCCGGGCCCATAACCTTGCCGGACATTCCGGCCGGGCGCAGGCTTCGTCGGGCTTCGGCGATTGGAATAATAACTGCCATGCTCGTCTCCTCTTCGGGAGTCAATGTTGCCCATGGGAACCGCGCAAGCCTCGTCTTGCGTCGGGAATTTCATCACCATCACATTGCGCATAATCCAGCCCACAGACTGGTTTTCGCACGACCCAAAAATCGATGGCGATTTTGCAAGGTGTCGTGCGCATATCAAGGCTTCGGCATGCCATTTTCGAAATTATTCTATCAATCAGAATAACATGGAATCCTAATACTGCCCATGAAATTAGAAACAGACAGAGGTTAATGATCCGTTAACCCTAATCGCCGGGCGCCAACTTATCCTTCATAAAGCTGCACCCGTTGAAAACAAAGGCGAGACGGCAAGGTTCCATGACGTTTTGTCCGTCACGAAGGTTTTAAAATTTCCTTGTTGATAAACGCACAATAACGCTTGCCACCCCCCATAGTTAACAGGGTGTCAACGGATTTGCTCTAATTTGAACCGATATTGTGTTTGCGTTTTTGTTGGGTAGTGCGTTGACCGACCGGTTTCGAGAACTTGAGAGGCCAAGAGCCGTGAGGAAGAAAGATGTGGTGCTAATGGCCACTGTCACGAATTTTGAGACTGTTCCCCATCCGTCAAAAACGGACCTTCGGCAGTTTGCCGAGCTTTTCATGCCGCTTTTCAACGCTTCCACCGAAGAGGCCAAGCGGGAAGCCATTGCAGCGCTTTCCCAGCATCCAAACGTGCCTTCGGCGGTTGCCTTCTTCATCGCCTGCCAGCCGATTTCCATTGCCGCCCCCTTCCTGATTTCGTCGAAGTGCCTTGATGACGACACGCTGATCACCATTGCCCGCACGCAAGGGGCCGCCCATGCCCGCGCCATCGTGCGGCGCGAGGACCTGTCGCCGACCGTCATCGACGCGCTAGTCGGCCTGCGGCACATGGAAGACCTGAAGCGACCCGATGACGCGACGCCTCCCGCCATGCCGGAGCCCGCCATTGCGCAGCCGGCAGACGCCCAGATCAAATCCACCGCCGTGGAAGAAGAAATGCGCCAGCGCATCAAACGGATGGCGCATCAGCTCAGCCGCCCGGAAAGCGACGTTCTTGGCCTGCGCCGCCTGAGTGACGTGCAGGAAGCGCTGCTCGTGCGGTTCGCGCGCGAGCGTGATGCGCGGCAGTTTGCGGTGACGCTGGCGGATTCGCTGTCGTCCAGCTACTGGCTGTCGGAGCGCATCATGCTCGACATATCAGGCACGCAGCTCGCCACCACCCTGATCGGGCTCGGCATGGAATTTTCCGAAGCCGCCTTCATATTGCAATGCTTCTATCCGCATCTTGCCGCCGCCGAAGGCGATATGAGCCGCGCCGAGGCCATGCTCGACCGCCTCGAAATCATTGAATGCGAAGAGCGGGTGGAAAGCTGGCGGCGCGCCGACAGCTACACCCACGGCCGCGAACGATCGAACCACAGCGCACCTGTCATTCACAGAACGGGGACGTGAGAGTTAAGGCGGCCACCCCTCGCCCGGAGCAATTCCGGGCGCAAAGCTGCTGCACGCTTTAAATCTTCGGTTGGTCCACCAGCGTCAGGAGAGTGCCAATCTCGTCCGTTTCGATCTCGACGACCCACAGATCGCTGTCGAAGCGCCGCTCCCTTTCGAGAAGAGCAGCACTTTCCTCCCCCTCCACACCTGCAAGACGCGTCTCGAAACGGCGTTCGGCCCGGACTTCCTCGTCCTCGGCAAAACTCTGCGGCGCGGGTCCATAGAGGTTTTCGCGGCCATCACGAAGGCGCTGGCGGATGAAGATCGCACCTGCCTCTTCGGCACCCTTCTTTTCGACAGCGGCAAAGCCACCAGCGGAAAACACGCGGCGGATAAGGGCTGATACGAAGATTTCGGATTTGAGGCGCATTGGGGTGCTTTCGATGGAGGCGGCAGGCCGCTGCCTGTCCGTGTTGTTACGCTCTCTTCTTTCCTCGTTCCTGCGCTTGTCACAGGAATGGGGAGAGTTGAGACCCAGTCCCCTAAAGCGCCCCGATCGATTTCAGCTTCTTCAGCACGGCTTCGCTCGGTTCACCGGTCTCCGGCAGGCGGTAGTGTTTTTCGAAATGGCGGATGGCGTTGCGGGTCTGCTCGCCGGCCACACCGTCCACCTTCACATCGGCATAGGCGATATTGATCAGTCCCTGCTGGATCTTTGCAATCAGATCGCGGCTCACCGGCTTTGAAGCGGCGGCAGCGCTGTTCAAGGAGACCGGTTCGGCCTTGGGACGAGGCGCTTCAGCCTTGCGGATTGCGGCCGCGACCGGGTCGATCTCAACGCCGCCGCTGGTGTTGGCGTCGGAAGGCCGATCCTTCGGGATTGCGGCGACGGTTGCGCCGTCGATCCTGAGCGCCGCCAGCACCCGTGTCGTCGGTTCGCCGGTCTGTTCCATGCCGAGTGTTTCTTCGAAGAACATGATGGCGGCAGCCGTGCGCGGTCCCATCTTGCCGTCCGCCTCGCCTTCGTAAAGCCCGCGTTTTTTAAGTTCGGCCTGAATATCGGCAACGATCTGCTGCGGCTTCTGGTTTTCCGCCGCAACCGATGTCGCAGGCGTCGCCGTTGCGGCCGCCGGTTGCTGTGCCGTTTCGGTTTCGCTGGGGCGTTCTATGCGGAAGGTCGTGACATGACCCTGCGTGCCGAGCGGCTCTGCCGCGCGATAACCGGCAATGCCGTTCGGGTTTGCCGCATCGCGGGTACGCAGAAAAGGAGACGGATGAACGCCCGGCTGGTACCAGAGCGCGTTTGCGGCGACAAAACCGAAAACGACCACGAAGGCGCCTGAGCCGCCCACCAGTTTCGGACGGCGCAGGAGTTCGCGCCCGATGGCCGAAACCACCAAGGAAACAATCCCGGCGCCAATCTGGGCCGTTGTTTTCTTAGGCGATTTTCGCTTTCGCGGGGCCATCGTCACCATCCTTCTTCATAATCGCGGCCATTTCGCCGAGCCGTTTGATGCGCGGCGGAAACTCCACCATGCATTCGGTTTCAGCGTTTTCGCCACCTGCCATGCCGGAACCGTCGGCAGGCAACATGATCGTTACGACCGTTCCCGCGCCGGGCTGGCTGGTGATGGCGAAAGTGCCGCCATGCAGTGCTACCAGACCCTTGACCAGGGACAATCCCAGACCCGTGCCCTCATAGCGACGGGTATATTCGTTCTGGACCTGCATGAAAGGCTGGCCCAGGAGTTCAATCTTGTCGGATGCGATGCCGATGCCGGTATCGCTGACCGTCAGTTTCAGCATCCTGCCTTCACGCGCAGCATCGATCGACACTACACCGCCGGCATCGGTGAACTTGATGGCGTTACCGGCCAGATTGATGAGAACCTGGCGGATGGCGCGCTGGTCGGCGGAGATTTCGCCGATACCGCGCTGGATGCGGCTGGTCAATGTCAGACCTTTTTCCTTCGCCTGCAAGCCGAGCATGGCCTCGCAGGACGAGATGGTTTCGCCGATCGGGAAGCTTTCCATCATCAGCTCGTAACGGCCTGCTTCCAGCTTGCTCATATCCAGCATGGTGTTGACCACCGACAGGAGATGCGCGCCGGACTGGCGGATCAAGCCGACATATTCCCGCTGGCGGTCGTTTTCCAGCCGGCCGAAATATTCGCCCGCCAGAATGTCGGAAAAGCCGAGGACGGCGTTGAGCGGGGTGCGCAGCTCGTGGCTGACGGCAGCGAGGAACCGCGACTTGGCGTCGTTGGCCGATTCCGCCTCCGCCGCCTTGCGGGCGACATCGCGGCGCAGAAGCTCCATCTCGGTGACGTCGGAGAGCTGGGCGACGACGCGGCGCAGCCTGCCGGCCGCATTGCGGATCGCCGTCATTTCCATACGCGCGTGGATGAACTGCGCCTGGCGCGATTTCGCGCCGGTTTCGAACCGCAGTTCCACGCTGGACTTTTCCTCGCCCTGCCGCAGAAGGTCGAAAGCCTGCATCAGCTCGATGCGATCAGAAACATAGACATATTCGGCAAAGACATGGCCCTTGCAGGCCTGAAGATCGGCTGGAAACGTTTCAAGGTCGCGGCCGGAGACGCGCTCGACGAGGCCGTTTTCATTGATGGTGAGTACGAGGCCGGGCACCTGCGATGCCGCAACGAGGTCATCGTCGCCGGCTTGAGCGGACAGGGACGCTGCGCCACGGGCGGGACGCGAAAAGGCGATCAACAGGGCGGCTGCGGCCAGATAGAGCGCCAGCACCAGAGCGGCGCCGATGGGCAGCGCGATGGCGGGGCTGAAGACGAGGCTGAACAGGGCGGGAACGACCAGAAAGCCGACGGCGCTGAAGGCAAACAGGCGGCGCAGGCGCGCAACGGTGCCGGCGCGCCTTTCGGCGTCCTCCTCCATACGCGCAAGCCATCTGCCTGCGGCATGGTCGACCAATGCGACCGCTTTTTTTCTCATATTACGCAATACCAAACCTGAATCCCTGAGACGGATCTAACGGCTCCGACAATAGAAGCCCGCGGCTTAAGGAATGGATAAAAAGAACGGCACCAAACAGCCTCGAAATGCGCCGCAGTCCCATTACGGAGCATTTCAACCAAGCTTTGCCAATCATGGTTAATGACGGGTAAGCGACGGATTTCGCTTTATTTTTGCCATCGCGTTAACCTTTGTGGCGGCACGGGTGACCGCTTTTGCCCGGAACAGACGGCATCTGTCGCAATTATGCTTAACATGGACTGTTAAAATGCGACGGAATTGCTGGAGCCGGTCCCGATGCGAGGAGAATAGATACAATTTGAATTAAATTGCGCGGCTTTTTGCAATTGGCTGTTCGCCGGTCGCCTGTAGCTTCTCTCCAAGCCCGAAAAACGGGACAAAGGCCGATGACCCAAAACGGGCGGGGCTTCAAAACAAAGATCATCTGGCAGGGTAGTCTGACAATGTGGTTTCTGATCAAAGGAACATTCTGGTTTTCGCTGGTGCTGGTCGCGCTGTCCTATTTCGGCAGCAGCAACGATCCGACCAAGGAACCTTCGGCATTCGATATTCCCAGCGCCGTTTCGGCAGCCGGTGAGGCCTATCGTTATGTCAGCGCCATCTGCATCGAAAAACCCGACGTCTGCGTCAAGGGCGCCGAAACCTTCCACGCGCTCGGTGAACGGGCAAAGGAAGGCGCCAAGGTCGCCTATGAATTGCTCGACGCGCAGCTTGCATCCGGTGATAAAACGGCACCCGCAGCCGAACTCGCCAGCGAGAGCGAAAAACTGGCCGCAGCACCGGCGATCAGCGTCGAATTCTCTGGGAATGCCGACATGCTGAAGACCGGCACCATCATTCCCCTGCCGCAGAAGCGCCCCACCCCCTGATATTTTGCGCCGCCGCCTAACGCCGCGCCGCCCCTTCTCTGCAGCCGGATATGTCCGCCTGCGTGACTGCCTGCCAAACTTGCCCACGGAAACCTGTTTTCCGTGGGCTTTTTCATGGTCCGCATGGTTCAAAACCGTCTGCACTTGCCCTATATCGTAGCAAAGCATGGCAATAACGAACGGTACGGCGCGCAACATGGCCTCTCTCGATACGATCCTTGACGATTTCGCCTTCCTCGACGACTGGGAGGATCGCTATCGTTACGTCATCGAACTCGGCAAGGCGCTTCCCGACCTTGCGGAAGACAAGCGCACGCCTGAGAACAAGGTACAGGGCTGCGCAAGCCAGGTCTGGCTCGTCAGCCACAGCGATGGTGCCGAAGATCCTCTCATGACCTTCGAGGGCGATTCCGATGCGCATATCGTGCGCGGCCTCGTCGCCATCGTTCTTGCCGTCTATTCCGGTAAAAAAGCTTCCGAAATCGCCGGTCTGGACGCCATTGAGGTGTTCGACAAGATCGGGCTGGTGGAACATTTGTCCTCGCAGCGCGCCAATGGCCTGCGTTCCATGGTCAAACGTATCCGCGAGGAAGCGAGACTTCTGACCGCCTGAGCCTTCATTCTGTTGCCATCGTTGGCGCCATCGGCGGGCGATAATCTTCGTCGCCCCAATGGTGGCTTGTCCTTCTGCTGCGTTGCGCTTGCGGCGCATAATGCCGGGCAAGCGATAGCAGAGCGGCCCGCAGCAGCAGTTTTGCCGAACGCGCCGGCCATTGCCGCTCGCGCTCCACGGCTTCCAGCCCCTTTTCAAAGCAGCAGATATCGATGGCGACACCTGAAAGTTCAGGCCCCATAGCATCGGCTGCACGGGAAAACCGCGTCCGGGCGGAAATCGCCGCATCGGTAAGATCGAGCTTGCCACCCGCCTCCCCCTTCGTGCGGCTTGCAATTTTCGGCTCCCATGTTGCCGTTACCTTCGGGTTCAATTGCGCGCGGTGAAAATCGGCGGCGAGGCGTTCGCCCGCCTGCAAGGCGTCGCTGGGGAAGAATGCCGTGCCATCCTTTTCCTTCAGCCGTGAAAGGCCTGTCAGTGGCGAGCTATTGAGGTTGCGCCGGGCCGGCTGCCTGTCCTTGCCGACATCCAGAACCACCGTCTGCAAATCCCAGTGCTGTTGCTGAAAAATCTCGTCGCGATCCCTGGCTATAGCGCGCTTCAAATAGGAGGCGAGCGGCGGCGCGGCGGAGAGCGTGTTTTCACGTCTCTCGATCAGCCCCGAAGAGAGGGCGAGCTGCACCGTGGCGGCCGGAAACCGCAACGCCGGACGCCCTTTCCTGCCGTTCCCGGCCTCCGGTCGCTGCAATACCATATCGCCGCGATCCCCCGATATCTCAGCCGTGCCCGCAGCAATGCAGCGCAGGAGCCGCAACAGGTCAGGATCGGGAAGTATCGATGGAGCGCTTTTTGTCTCACTCATCCCGAACACCCTTCATCACGTTGAAAATGCTGCCGGAAAGCCGCTCCAGTGTGGCGACGAACTCGTCAAAGGCGGGTTCGTCGCGACGATCCTCAACCACTTGGCAGGCATGGCCGACTGTCGTTCTGTCCCTGCCGAAACACGGGCCGATATCCGACATGGGAATACCGAGCTGCACATGGCACACATACATGGCGATCTGGCGGATATGGCATTCGGTGCGCCGCCTGTCCCGGCGCGCAGCCACACGATCGCCGGTCAATTGCACCATTTCCCCGGCCAGTTGCCGGACCAGCCGGCAAATCCGGGAAATCTCATCCCGCCCGGCAGCAGGCGGAAAACGGCGGAAATTGCTATCGGCAACCTGCACACAGGGCCGAAAGGGGGCAGGCAAAGACGATATGTCCGAAGGCATATGCAACTCCTTTACGAATAGGAATTAATTCATACACCTGAGGATGGACGCGGGGAAGGGCAAATTTGGCGTCGAAAAACATGCAGTTGATTTCGCTTTGTTTTTGAATAAAGGTGACGCCTAGACAAGGATTTTTTTCCTCTGTCGAAATTGCGCGCGGCAATAAAAAAGCCGGTCTAAGGACCAGCTGGACATAACACTATGGTGCAAGATGTGTATGGAGCGGGCATGTGCGCCCTGCCGCCATCTCCTGCTAAGGGAAAAGGTCACGGCGGCGAGTTAAGGGGCAAGGCCAGCAATATGCTGCCAAGGTCCCCTTTATCCGGCGCTTCGGGCCATCTTTCCCCGGACGGGGAGAAAATACAGCCGCGACACAATCCGTCTTAGAAAATCAACGGTTCGCCTTGCGGCGCTGACCGAGACCCATTTCCTTGGCGAGCCGCGAACGGGCTTCGGCATAGGCGGGAGCAACCATCGGATAATCGACCGGCAGATCCCATTTTTCGCGATATTCTTCCGGCGTCATGCTGTGATGCGTCGTCAGGTGGCGTTTGAGCGACTTGAACGAGCCACCACATTCCAAACAGACGATATGATCGTCCTGAACCGACTTGCGAACCGACACAGCAGGCTTCTGCTTTTCAACATTGACCGCCACCGATGCCGGTGCCGATGTTCCGCTGAGTGCCGTATGAACATCCGAAATAAGGCCGGGAAGCTCAGTTACCGGAACGACGTGGTTGCTAACATAGGCAGCCACAATATCCGCCGTCAGTTCGACCAGCAGATCCTGGGCGTTACCGTATGCAGTTTCCGTCATTTAAGTATCTCCTGTTATTTATCTCCAGACACGGATGAACGCCGCATCGAGCGATGTGAAGTTACCCGGTGCCCCTCCTTCGCCCTGTTGAAACCAACGTGAAATCTACCCCTAGATTTCAAGCGAAACCGGAAACGAATTGATCCGAGATTCAACTTGTAGCCCGCGACATGGCCAACAAAGGTCTGATCAACCATAGATTAGACATTAATAAAATGCCTAAGCCGACCATGAAGAGGCTAGATGCAAATCGCAATAAGCAATTTTACACTTAATTTGGATAGCATCAAAACAGCAAAAGTCAAATTCCTATTATGATTTTTTCAGTTCAAAACAGTCTAATTGGAATACAAAAAATCACGGGTAATAAAATACTATGCCAAGTAGTAATGCAAAACGAAGACCCCCCATTATTCGGGGGTAATTCAACTTCAAATTTTCTTTAGGTCATCAACTACCGATTTATCAGCAAGTGGATAACCTGCCTTGTGTGCAGCCATTGCAAGAAGATGTGCGGAGACCGGTGCTGTCAGAACAAAGAAAAAGAAACCGGCAAGTGCCCGTGCCAGCGTCGATATTTCCGTGGAATGAATGCCGACAGCCAGCAGCAACAGGCCTGAGCCCACCGTTCCCGCCTTGGAAGCCGCATGCATGCGGGTGTAGACATCCGGCAGGCGATTAAGCCCGATTGCCGCAATCAGCGAGAAGGCGGCACCTGAGACCGTCAATGCCGCAACCAGAATAGCCACGATCCAGCCCATCATCGCCCGCCCCTTCTTTTTCCACGCCTGGATACTTGTTTTTCAGGCTTTTCAACAACTTCCGATGCCCGCTCGCCGTCGAGAACAGCCTTTGTCCTGCGCCTGCCATCTGCACCGCGCGACAGGACGAAGCGGGCAAAAGCCACCGTTGCGAGAAAACCCACCAGTCCGAGCGCAATGGCGATATCGACATAAAGATCGACGCCGGTGCGGATGGCGATAACCGCAATGAAGCCGATGGCGATACCGACCAGCATGTCGAGCGCGACGATTCGGTCCGGCAAGGTCGGACCGACGACGACGCGATATACTGTCAGCAAAAAGGCAGCGGACAGTACAACCGTGGCAAGTACAGTTGCAAATGAAACTATGAGTTCCGGCGTCATCCCTGAAACGCCTCCATGATCTTTTTTTCGAAGCCGTTTCGGATGTCATTCTTTGCGGCTTCGATATTGCTGCAATCGATCGCGTGGACGTAGAGCGTTGTTTTATCCTCGGAAACATCGACCGAAAGTGTGCCGGGGGTCAGCGTGATGAGATTGGCAAGCAGCGTGATCTCGAAATCCGTCGTCAGCCTGAGCGGATAGGCGAAGATACCGGGCTGCACATCGAGCTTCGGCCGCGTCACCATCACCGCCACCTTCCAGGCCGATAGCGCCAGCTCCTTGAAGAACAGCAGCAGCAGCGACAGCACGCGGACGGGACGCAGCCGATGACGGCCGCCCTTGGGGATCTGGTGACGGATAAGGCCCAGCGCCAGCGCCGAGACGATAAGGCCGAAGAGAATGTTCGCCGGGGTGATGCTGCCACTTACGGCGAGCCATACGCCAACGAAGAGCAGTAACAGGATGTAGCGGCTCATGGTCTGCTCCCCTCGGAAAACACCGACTGGATATAGGCTTCGGGGTTGCCAAGCCCCGCCGCCGCCTGCTGGCTGAGATTGAGCAGGCTTTCCGGAAACAGGCCGAAGAACACCACCAGCAATGTCAGCCCGACCAGCGGGACGAAAGAAGGGGCCGCCAGAGGCGACGCAGGCAGCGACGGCGCCTGGCCGGTTGAGGCCACTGCCGGGCGCCAGAAACATAAGAGGAAGACCCGCCCGAAGGCGATGGTGGCGATGAAGCCGGACAGGAGAAGGGCGGCGGCAAGCCACCAGGCGCCGATATCGATCGCCGATTTGACGAGAACCACCTTCGGCCAGAAGCCGGAAAACGGCGGCAGTCCGGAACCGGCGAAAAACAAGGCGAGCGCGAGGCCCGAAAACCACGGCGCCTGCCGATAAAGGCCACCGAGCGAAATCAGGGTAAAACTGCCGCCAAGGCGGGCGGCGTGGCCGGCGGCGAGATAAAGCGCCGTCATCAGCACCATGGAGTGCAGCGCGTAAAAGATCGCGCCAGCAACGCCGGAGGGCGTGCCGATGGCGATGCCCGCCATCATGTAACCGATGCCCGATATGACGATGTAACCGAGCATGCGGCGGATATCGTTCTGTGCGAGCGCACCCATGGCGCCGAGCACCATTGTCAGCGCCGCAGAGATGGCGATGACGATACTCAGCTCCTCTCGCTCGACCGGAAACAGCATGACCATGACGCGCAGCAGCGCGTAGATGCCGACCTTGGTAAGCAGGCCGCCGAACAGGGCGGAAACGACGATGCGCGGCGTGTGATAGGAGGCGGGCAGCCAGAAATTCACCGGAAAGGCCGCCGCCTTCATGGCGAAGGCGAGAGCAAACAGGCTGGCAAGCGTCATCAGCGGAGCTGTGCCGCGCAGCTGCGTCGCCTTCAGCGCGATATCGGCCATATTGAGCGTGCCGAAGATGGCATAGAGATAACCGACCGTGATCAGGAACAGCGTCGTGCCGATGAGGTTGAGGATGGCGTATTTCAGCGCGCCATCGATCTGCTCGCGCGTGGAGCCCAGCACGATGAGGCCGAAGGACGAGATCAGCAGCACCTCGAACCAGACATAGAGGTTGAAGAGGTCGCCGGTCAGGAACGCACCGGTGACACCCGCCATCAACAGCATCAGGAATGGATAAAAACCGTATCGCCTGCCGCTGGCGTCGATATCGGCGCTGGCATGGATGGCACCGGCCAGCGCTACGATGGCGGCGGCGAGCGACAGCAGCGTTCCGGTCAGATCTGCCGTAAAGGCAATGCCGAAGGGTGGCAGCCAGCGGCCCATGACCATGGTGAACGGCCCTTGGGTCACGACCTTCCACAGAAGCGCAGCATCGAGCAGTACCAGCAGAACAAGTGCCGTGATTGCAATGGGCGCATGCAGACGCATGGTGTGGCGCAGCATCATCAGCACCGCACCTGCGCCTATTGAGAGCGCGACGGGAAGGATGATCAGCCAGTCGGCTAGCGGCACGGGTGCCGTGACAAGCGCCGCGGAAAGATCTGATATTGCGGAAGTGGTGGATGAAGCCATGTGTCTTTGCCCCGCCCCGCTCAATAACCGAGCGGCGGCAAAGGCTCGCCTGCCGGTTCTGCGGTGCGCATTTCGTCGGTGTCGTCGGTCTGCAATTCCTGGAACGCGCGCCAGGTCAGCACCAGCAGGAAACAGAAGAAGGAAAAGGAAATGACGATTGCCGTGAGGATAAGCGCCTGCGGCAGCGGATTGGCGGCACCCGCCGGCAGCGTGTCCATGCCGGGTGGAATGATCGGCGGCACTTCGCGCGTCAGCCTTCCCGCCGTGAACAGCAGGAGGTTGACTGCGTTGCCGAGAATGGCGATGCCGAGCAGCATGCGGATGCTGTGACGCGAGAGCATGAGATAGATCGCCACCGAAAAAAAGATGCCGACGAGAATGGAGAAAACAGCTTCCATCAGTCGCTATCCCTTTCTTCCAGAGCCAGCGCAATGGAGGTGATGGCACCGACCACGACGAGATAAACGCCGATGTCGAAGGACATGACGGTGGAGAGTGGCACTTCCACACCGAGCAGGCTCGGATAGACCCACAGCCCGGTCATGAAGGGCACGCCGGCTGCAATCGAGACGAGACCAGACAACATCGCCAACAGCAGCCCCGCGCCGGCAATGGACAGCGGATGGTACACGATGGCGCGCCGGACTGCGGCCACACCATAAGCGATGCCGTAGATCGCCAGCGCCGAGACCGCGATCAACCCGCCGATGAAACCGCCGCCCGGCTCGTTATGGCCGCGCAGCAATACAAAGATGGAAAACAGCACCATGAGGCTGGTGACTACGGGGGCGACGGTGCGCAGGATAAGCGTGTTCAAGCCCGCGCTCCCTTCTTCTTCGCTATTTTTGCTGGGCCCTTGATGGCAGCAGCCGGGCGGATGCGGATGAGCGCGAGAATGGCCAGGCCTGTTATCATCACCACCGCAATCTCGCCCAGCGTATCCGTGCCGCGGAAATCGACGATGATGACGTTCACCACATTCGCCCCGTGGGCGATGACCTTGGAATAGGTGTTGTAGAAATCGGTGAGGCGATTATCGAACGACGCTTCCGTCGCCCGCATCAGGAACAGGGCAAAGCCGGTTCCGCAGGCAATGGCGATGGTGCTGTCCAGAAGCTTCTGGCCAGGGCCGCGATGGTCTGACGGCGACAGGCGAAGCCTTGTCATCACCAGCGTCAGAATGACCACGGAAAGGGTTTCGACCATGAATTGCGTAAACGACAGATCGGGCGCGCCGAACAGCAGGAAGATGACCGCCACCGCAAACCCCTGAATGCCGAGCGCGATGATGGCCGTAAGCCGGCTGGACGCCGTGAGGACAGCGACAAGGCCCGCAACCGCGATGCCAATGAAGGTCAGCTCATGGATTTTCATGTCGTGCGGCCACGCCGGCATGGACGGCAGTTCGCCATAGAGAAACAGCGGCGCAAGCAGCACGACGGCAATGACGGCGAAAGTGGCGGTGACGTAAAATTCCAGCCTGCCGGGCTGGATAAGCCTGACAACGTGGAACGAGATTTTGACCAGCGTTTCGATGAAAAAATCGAAGCCCCTGTCCGGCCCTGCACCCAGCGCCTTGAAGGTGCGCACCATCAGGCCGCGAACGGCGGAAAGCTGCATATAGAGGACGATGCCGAGCGCGATCGTCAGCAGCGACAGGCCGAGCGGCACGCCGATATGGGGAATGAGCGAGATTTCCACCGGGCGCGCCTCACCCGCGATCGCGCTTGCCATCGGCGTCGAAATGTAAAAATGCGAAAGGCCAGCGAAGAGAGCGATGGTCAGCCCCTTTATCGCCAGCAGCGCCGGGCCGAGCCACAGCAGCAGTGGTCCCTCATGCGCGTGTTTCGGGGTTTTCACGGGCTTGCCGAGGAAAGGTTTCAGCGCCACGGCAAAAGCGACGGCAAACATCAGCGCATTGCCGAGAATGGCGATGCCGGTGAACAGCACGGCACGCGGATTGCCATGCGCCAGCGCATAATAAATCTCTTCCTTGGCGAGAAAGCCGAAAAAGGGCGGCAGGCCGGCCATGGAGATGGCCGCGGCAAGTGCTGCCGCGAAGGTGATCGGCATGGCTTTTCGCAAGCCGCCGAGCTTCGTCACATCGCGGGTTCCGGTCTCGTGGTCGATGATGCCGGCGACCATGAACAGTGCGCCCTTGAAAAGCGAATGCGCCACCAGATAAAGCACAGCCGCCTCAATCGCGTGGTCCGAGCCGAAGCCGGTCAGCATCACCAGCAGACCGAGCGAGGACATGGTGGTATAGGCCAGCATCAGCTTCAGGTCGGTCTGGCGCACGGCCAGCAGCGCGCCGGTCAGCATGGTCAACCCGCCGAAGAACGGCAGCAGGATCTGCCAGGCAGCGGTATCGCCGAGAACGGGGTTGAGGCGCATCAGAAGATAGACGCCGGCCTTCACCATGGTTGCCGAGTGCAGATAGGCCGAAACCGGTGTCGGTGCCTCCATCGCGTTGGGCAGCCAGAAATGGAACGGAAACTGCGCCGATTTGGTGAACGCGCCGCCGAGAACCAGCAGTAGCGCAGCCAGATAGAACGGGCTGTCGCGCAATATATCGCCGCCACGCACCAGCATGGACAATTGCGTCATGCCGCTCATGTCCCAGATGAAGATCAACCCGGCGAGCAGCAGCAGACCGCCGCCGCCCGTTACCACCAGCGCCTGTAAGGCGGCACGGCGTGCGGCCGGGCGCGCATGGTCGAATCCGATCAGCAGGAACGAGGTTATCGAGGTCAGTTCCCAATAAACGAATAGCATCAACAGGCTGTCCGAAACCACGACGCCCAGCATCGCGCCCATGAACAGAAGCAGGAAAGACAGGAAGCGGCCCTGCTGCGGATGCACCTTCATGTAACCGCCGGCATAAAGCACGATCAGCAGACCGATACCGGTGATCAGAAGTGCAAAGGTCAGCGACAGGCCGTCAATGAACCACGAAAAGCTGAGGTTGAAACTTGGAACCCAGACGTAACCGCCCGTGACCACGCCGCCAGCCGCCACCTGCGGCAGCATCAGTGCGAAGTGGACAAAAGCCAGCGCGGGCGCGATCGCCAATATCCAGACGGCATTGTGACCTAATCTTTTCACCAGCATCGGTGCGGCAAGCGCTGCCAGAAACGGCAAAAACAGCGACAGGAATGTCAGCTGCGTGACATCTGATGTCATTCACATCTCCCAGGGCTTCCCCTACCCCTGTACGCCCATGAATGGCGTTCTTTTCAAATCGTATTTTTCAGTTAAGGCATAGACACCGCCATCTCAACCCAAATCGACTCTCATACCTGCCCATAACGTACTCGTTATGACAGCTGCCCTCTTTCAATCTGCAGCGCCGATGCCTATTTCTGGCAGGAACAGAAAGGATCATTCCATGAGCGATCTGACATCCCCGAAAGTGAACAAGAGCGATGCCGACTGGCGCGAGCAGCTCACGCCGGAGCAATATCGCATCCTGCGTGAACACGGCACCGAGCGCCCATTTACCGGTCCCTACTGGGACACGTTCCAGAAAGGCCTCTATCGCTGCGCCGCCTGCGACGAGCCGCTGTTCCTGTCCGATACCAAATTCGATGCAGGTTGCGGCTGGCCGAGCTATTTCGAACCGGTGAAACCGGGTGCTGTGACGGAACATCGCGATGCGACGCTTGGCATGGTGCGCACCGAAATCCGCTGCGCCAATTGCGGCGGCCACCTCGGCCACGTCTTTCCGGACGGCCCACCGCCCACCGGCCTGCGTTATTGCATCAACGGCCATTCGATGGTGTTCGAACCGATCTGATGGGAGACAGGTAACGGCCGGTTGCCTGCCGGCCGTTTTTGCGAAGAAAATGACCGTCTCGACAGCCGGACCGGAGAGTGAGACTATCGCGATCTCACTCCTTCCGGATCACCATCATGGCGCTCGAAACCATCCTCATATTCATTCCCGCCTGCTTTGCCCTGAACATGGCGTTCGGGCCAAACAATCTCCTGTCGATGACGGTTGGTGCGCGATACGGCATGGCAACGGCAGTGATGGCCGCGAGCGGTCGGCTGGTTGCGTTTGCGGGCATGATCGCGATCGCCGCTTTGGGCCTCGGCGCACTTTTGATGGCTTCCGAAATGATGTTTTCGCTGATCAAATGGATCGGCGTTCTCTACCTGCTGTGGATCGGCTTCAAGCTCATCCGCTCAAGGGCGGATGTCACCGCTCCCGATATCTCCTCGGGCAACGGAAATATTCTCAAGACCTATCTGCGGCAGGAGTTTTTTGTCGCCTCCGGCAATCCGAAGGCCATCCTGATCTTCACGGCCTTTTTCCCGCAATTCATCCAGCAGGACGCCTATTGGCAGAGCTTCGCCACGCTCGGGGCAATTTTCCTGCTGCTCGAGGTGGTGGCAATCACCGTTTATGCCTTTGTCGGTTCGCGACTGTCCGGTCTTATGCGCAATGCGCGCGCCCTGAAGCGCGTCAACCGGATCAGCGGCTCGATGATGATGGCTTTCGGCGTCATGCTGGCCTTCGCCCGGCGCCCCGCCTGAGAGAAATCCCGGCCCGCGTACTAGTTCAGTTTAAGCTCCATGCAAGTCAGGTCCAGCCAGCGGCCAAACTTGGTGCCCACTTCCGAAAACCGGCCGGCAACGGTGAAACCGAGGCTTTCGTGCAGGCGGATGGAGGCGGCGTTTTCCGATTCGATCGCGGCGATCAGCACATGCACATCGTTGCCGGAGGCGTGGTCGATAAGCGCCTGCATCAGCCGCTTGCCGATGCCGTGGCCGCGCGCGTCCTTGTGGACATAAACCGAATGTTCGCGGGTGTGGCGATAGCCGTCGAAGGCGCGCCAGTCGCCATAGGAAGCATAGCCGGCAACCTTGCCGTCAAGAATCGCGACTATCACAGGAAAGCCGCGTGACTTGCGGGCGGAAAACCATTCCTTGCGGTTTTCCAGATCGACCAGCACTTCGTTCCAGATCGCCGTCGTGTTCAGGACCGCGTCGTTGTAAATCTCCATGATGCCGGAAAGATCGTCCACGGTGGCATCGCGCAGTTCCAAACTCATTATCGTTCGCCCTCATTCTTGTCTGCATCGCGCGCCCAACGTTCCGGGGCACGACCTTCAGGCGAGCATTAGGCGATGACGCGGATGGCTGTCCAGTGCTCTCTAGCTCAGGAAGACATGGGAACGAGGCTGAAGGAAGTGACCACGGCAAAATAGTGGACAACGGCGGCGGCAACGACGAAACCGTGCCAGATGGCGTTCTGGAATCGCAGCTTTTCCCAGACGTGGAAGACCACGCCGAGCGAATAGATGACACCGCCAGCGACAATCAGCCAGAGCGTGACGGGGGCCAGATGCGTTGAGAGCGGCTGCACAACCATGATGCCGCTCCAGCCCATGGCGAGATAAAGGCCTATGGCGACCCGGTCGTAACGGCCGGGAAACAGGCATTTGAGCAAGATGCCGCAGATGGCGGCAAGCCAGATCAGCCCCAGCATGGTGGCAATCAGCGGCTCGTGGATACCGCGCATCAGGAGCGGCGTGTAGGTGGCGGCGATCAGGATGAAGATCGCCGAGTGGTCCAGCCGGCGCAGGAACCATTTTACGTTGGAATGCGGCCAGATATTATAGGTGAAGGACACGGAAAGGCAGGCGACAAGGCCGAGTCCGTAAATCCAGGCGGCCGCGATGGCGCTGAGGCTGCCCCAGACGGTCGCGTAAAAAATCAGCGCCGTGGCGCCCACCAGCGCAAAAACGATACCCACGCCGTGGACGATACCATCGGCGACAATCTCGTGAAAATCATACTGGCGACCAAACCGCCACACGTTACTCATAGTCCATTCCCGTTTGCCTGCTTGTGGCCAAGCATGACGGCAATATTAGACAGGAACAAGACAGCAGCCGGTTAACGGCGATCAAATTGCGTTCCGGGCTGTTGCGAAAGGAGAGGTTGAGCGGTGGCCTCGCCGTTTCTCTCATTCCTGCGCTTGTCACAGGAATGAGGAGGGAAAAAGGAGCGCCCTCACAAGGCCGCAGCGCATTCCTGGCAGAACGGCGTATAGGGCACGGCTTTCAGGCGGTCTTCCGAAATTTTCTTGCCGCATTTGACGCAGGTGCCGTAGGTACCGTTCGCGATGCGGTCGAGTGCGGCGTCGATGGCGCGCAACTCGTCCTGGCCCACCTGCCCAATTTCATCCAGCACCTCGTCATTGCTGCGTTCAGCGGCGCGGTCGTCATCATCGGGGTTGCGCGGTTCTTCGAAATCCGCCTCGATTTTGTGCAGGCGGCTGTAAAGCTCGCGCTGGCGGTCGCGCAGGATTTTCTCGTAACTTTCGACATTCATGGTCTTCTCCTCCAGCCGGTGCGGGCGAAAATCGCCCGCAACCCCAAGATTTCAACTCACTTTACCTGTCAATCAGCACCGAGCACTTGGCATGGCGCACCACGCGGTCGGCGGTGGCGCCGATGAAATAATTGGTAAAATCAGGCATATGCGATGCGATGATGATGAGATCGGCCTTGTGCTCTTCGGCAGCGGCAATGATTTCACGCGCCGGCGCGCCGCTTCTGATTTCGTGCTTGCCCTTGAAGCCGGCCTTCACCTGAATATCCGCAAGTTTCGTCTTGGCATCCTTGATGGCATTTTCGATGAGATCTACCGGCAGGTCGATCGCCATATAGCCGGGCAGTTCCTCAACCACATTGATGAGGACGATCTCGCCATCGGCATCCAGCAGCGCCTTGGCCTTGGCGAGAATCTTCTCTCCCTTGTCGATGGCGCTGAGGTCTACCGGTACGATGATTTTCTTGTACATGGCTATCTCCTTTGGCGTAATCTGCCGTTCACGTGTCGGGCTCATATTTCCCTACCGATGCGCCCTTCGCCTTGATTGAAGTCAAAGCTGCGTCGGAGCAGCAACAGGGGCATTGTCAACGAATAGTGGACGGTCAATCGCCAGATGGCGATCTT
This sequence comes from Agrobacterium sp. A3-95, assembly GCF_053521785.1. Taxonomy (NCBI): domain Bacteria; kingdom Pseudomonadati; phylum Pseudomonadota; class Alphaproteobacteria; order Hyphomicrobiales; family Rhizobiaceae; genus Agrobacterium; species Agrobacterium sp. A3-95. The sequence continues at coordinate 323,949 of NZ_JBNWDR010000001.1, forward strand.
TGCTGAACGACAAAACCCGCCCATATTCACCACAAATGAACGCCGCAAAGCGGCGTCGGCTGATGCAGACGCGCAAATCCGCGCCGTCAGCACGCCGGATTCAATATGGAGATTATGATGAGTGAAATCAAACAATTCGCCCTGACGCGGCCGGCTTATGTCGGTCAGGCTCATCTTGTCGTTCACGATCTGCCGCGCATTTCGGAATTCTATCAGAAAATCATCGGCCTCTCCGTCATCGAGAAAAGCCCGAGCGGCGAGGTTCTTGGTGTCAACGGCCAGCCGCTGCTCACACTTTCCACCTCCGGTACGGTTGAACGCGCGCCGCGCAATGCCGCAGGCTTGTTCCACACCGCCTTCCTGATGCCACGCCGCGAGGATCTGGCCCATTGGCTGGCCCATGCCGCGCACAATAATATCCAGCTTCAGGGCGCATCCGACCATCTGGTGAGTGAAGCGATCTATCTGGCCGACCCCGAAGGCAACGGCATCGAGGTCTATCGCGACCGGTCGCCCTCGGAATGGACCTACCAGCAGGACGGCACGGTGGAGATGGCTACGCTCCGCCTCGACCTACAGGCGCTGTATGACAGTGCGCCGAAAACGGCGTTCGAGGCCGCCGCCGATGGAACGGCCATCGGCCACATGCATCTGCAGGTCGGCAATATTCCGCAGGCAGATGAGTTTTATCAGGATGTACTGGGGTTGAAGATCATGGCGCGTTATCCGGGTGCCAGCTTCTTCGGCTCGGGCGCTTATCATCACCATGTGGCCGCCAATATCTGGAACAGCCGCGGCGCCACGGCCCGCAAGGACAACATGACGGGCCTTTCGGGCTACTCGCTGAAGTTCAACGACAGTGCGGCGCTCGATACTGCAATGGCTGCTCTCGACCGGCTGGAAATAGCTACGGAACGGCAGAGCGACGGTATTGTTCTCAAAGATCCGTGGGGCATAGGCCTGAAGCTTTCCGCGTAAAGACCACGGGGCGGCAGAAATTTTTGCCGCTCCGGAACCGCCTCATTTTTCGAACGTTTGATGTCTTATTGGGGGACAGTTCGATGAATGAGAATGCCAGGCCGGAAAAAACCGGCATATTGGGCAATATCGGGCGGCGCGCCGCAAACGCTCCGTCGACGAGGGCCGACCCTTTCGAGGGTCTGGCGTCCGGGTCGCACCGTGACGACGCGCGCAGCCAGCAACCGCTTGGCCGAGAAGCGCTCGATGTGGCCGTTGCATGGTCGGTTATCGGCATTTTTCTCGTCGTCATGATGGCGGTCATTCATGAATTGTCTCTGATCCTCATACCGGTGGTGCTGGCGATTGTCGTGGGCATGATCCTCGGCATCGCGGCGGAAAAGCTCAGTTCCTATGGCATTCCCGGTGCCGGTGTGGCGGTCATTCTCTCCGGCCTTGTCGCGGCCGTGATGTTTTTCGTGATCAATTCCCTGATCGACCCTTTGTCGCAGCTCGCCTCCGAAGGACCAGCGCTGATCGAACGCAGTATGGACCGCTTCCTGCCCTATCTTCAAAGCATCCGATGGCTGAACATTTCGGCAGCGACCTTCAGCATGGGGTCGATTTCAATGGAGTCGCTCATTTCGCGCAGCGGCGAGATAATTTCCCTGCTCGGTTCCAACGTCACCCCCGCAGTCGTTCAGGGCATGATCTTCCTCGCCGCGCTTTTGATGTTCCTCTACAGCCGCCTGCGGCTGCGCAAGGCGATCATCATGGCCTTTCCGGCCCGGCACCAGCGGCTGAGGGCCATTCGGATCATCGCTTCGGTGGAAGAAGTGCTCGGCACCTATTTTGCCACGGCAGCGCTGATCTATGCGGCGCTGGGCGTGACGATGGTGGCGATCGCCTATTTCGGCGGGCTGGCCATGCCGCTTCTGTGGGGGCTCTTCGCCTTCCTCTCCAGCTTCGTGCCGTTTCTCGGCATCACCGCCATGACGGTGTCGCTGGCGGTGGCAGGCATCATCACGCATGACAACATGGTGCTGGCGTTGCTGCCATCCGCGATCTTCTTCACCATTCACCTGTTGATGGAAAACCTGGCCTTTCCGGCAGTGGTGGGCCGCAACATGGAGATCAACCCCTTCCTCGTCTTCGTGATGATCATCTTCTGGACGTGGATGTGGGGTGCTGCGGGCGCCATGCTGGCACTGCCGCTGTCGCTGATCGCCATGACAGTAACGCGCGAGCTGTTTCCTTCACGCCGCATCGTTCCAAACCTGCCGGCCTGATGGCCGGTCAAGAGGCGAGAGGAATGCGGAGCTTATCGGCTATGCGCCGCTCGTGCTCGATCAGCCATTTCTTGCGCCACAGCCCACCGCCATACCCGGTCAGGCTGCCATCTGCGCCCAGCACCCGGTGGCAGGGAACGACGATGGCAATCTGGTTGGCGCCATTGGCGCGGGCGACGGCACGCACGGCGGATGGCCGTTGCATGGACGTCGCAAGCGAAGAATAGCTGACGATCTCTCCCGCCGGTATCTCCCGCAATGCGTGCCAGACATCGCGCTCGAAGGGTGTGCCGTGTCCGGCGAGCCGGGTTTCGAAGTCAGCCGAATGCCCGGCGAAATAGGCCGCGAGTTCTGCTGCGATCTGGCCGGTGACCGGCGTCCTGCCCAGCACCATATCCGCGCCGGTGCGGGCCTTCAGCCGCTTCAATTCGGCCGGAAGCGCTGGCCGGTCAGCAAATTCGAGAAGATGCAGGGCGTGATCATCGGCAACGACCAACATCGGACCGATCGGCGTGTCGATCCAGTCGCCCTTCAGGAACCCCTTGCCTTTCATGGCGGTGGGAGAGGTGCCGAAGAACTGGTTGATGGCCGAGCGGAAACCGCTGCCGGATTCATATCCGGCATCGATCTGCGCGCCGATCACGGCTTCTCCTGATGCGAGGCTTGTCGCCGCATCTCCCAGCCGCCGCAACCTTGCGATTTCCAGAAAACTCATGCCGAAACGGCGTTTGAAGGTGCGACGCACCGTGGAAGGGTCATGGCCCATCGCCACCACATCCTCCTCACGCCAGCGCCGCGCCGGTTCGCTTTCCAGCGCCGTCAGAAGGGTGGTGACGGTTTCATCCGCCGTGCCATAGGAAAGCATCGGCTTGCAGCGCTTGCAGGGGCGGAAGCCAGCTTCCAGACATTCGGCGATGGTTTCGCGAAACCGGCAGTTTTCGATCTTCGGCTTTCGCGCCGTACAGGTAAAGCGACAGAAAATCTTCGTCGAGGTCACGCACACATAGGCCACGCCCTCATAGGCGGGGTCCTTGTTCACAAGGGCGGAATATAGGGTTTCGGTGTCGGGGCGTTTGAACAGCATGGGAGGATGCTAGCGCAAATTTGAGCGGTATGCCGCCGAAAAACGGGCGTGGATGTGGGATGCTCATTTCCCTCGTTCCCGTGCTTGTTACAGGAATGAGGAGAGAGTCGCCCCGCTCAATTACCCGGCGGCGTAAACGACGGGTCGTCCAGCCTTGTGAACACCACGCCGCGGGCCTTCAGCGCCAGAAGTCCCCTCACCACGCCCTCACCCGCTTCGTGGGTAGGCTGATTGATGTGGGAGATGATGACGTCGCCGTCCTTGGCCGAAGCGATGTGCTTTGCCGTGGCGGCCGCGCCCAGAAGCGAGCCGCCATCGCCATTGACGGAATAACCCGCCACCCGCATGCCGAGCCTGTTGATGGTGGCCATGGACGAGGTGGTATATTTCGCCGTCGCACCGCGAAACCATTGCGGTTGAAGACCGGTCATGGCGACAATTGCCTGCCTGCCGCCCTCGACCTCCTGCTCGACTGCCGCTTCCGAACCGGCAGCGGCAATGCCGTAGATGGCAACGGGCTTGTCCACCGCTGGCACATGGTTTTCGCCGTGGTTTTCAATCTCGAACAGATCCGGATGCGCCATCATTACGGCAAGCGCTTCGCTATTGTGCTTCAGCCAGCGGGCAGTGACGAAGATCGTCGCCGGTATCTTTTCCTGCACCAGCGTATCGAGAATGCGATGGTCGGTCTTGCCCATGCAGGCGTCCAGAGTCATCGCCACCCGCACCCTGCCGTCATGCCTCGGCGTCATTTTCAGCGTCGGCTCGACGAGACCCGTCCCCGCGAAGGCGGCAGTGGAGAGCGACAGGAAGAGAGCGGCAAAGGGCAGGCTACGCAGCATTTTTCAGTTTCCGAAGGGTAAGATGTGGCAATCCGCCTGCAAAACGCCCGAATTATGGCGCGGCTTCCAGCGTTGACAGAGCGTTCAGCACCTCTTCCACCCGCTGGCGCTCCGCGCTGGTGAGCGACAGGATTGGCCGGGGCGGCTCGCATGCCGTTACCGACAAAGCATTGGCGGCGGCGTAGATCACGCGGATACTGCCGAATTCCTTGAAGAGCGCCCAGAGCGGCTGGAAGGCCAGATCGAGCCTGCTCGTCTCCTCCGCATCCCCGGCCTGGGCGGCGCGCATCAACCGCAATGCCGGAACCGGCAGCAGGCCCGCAACGACGCTGTACCAGGCATCGCCACCGGCAAGCGTTGCTTCCGCACATCCCCAGTCGCCGCTGTAACCGATGGCGAAATCATCCGTCAGTTTCGGCCGCAGCCGCGCAAGCTCTCCCGCATAGTCGGAATCGGCCGGCAGCGGCATCTTTATGGCACGGATATTCGGGATATAGGCGAGCCTGACCAGAAGCTCATCGCTGAAGGAGAATCGCGTCGTCGTCGGGTTGTTGTAGATGGCGAGCGGCAAATCGGTTGCGCCGGCGACGGCGGCGAAATGGTGATAGGCCTCTTCCTGAGTCAGCGGCGTATAGGAAACGGGTGCCAGAAGCAGCGCATCGGCACCGGCAGCTTCGGCATCCTTCGCCAGCGCCACGGCCTCATCGGTACGCAATGCGCCGACGCCTGCCATCAGAGTGCGCCTGCCCTTGAGGACGGCATGGGCTGCCTCGACCGCGCGCCGCCTCTCGGCACGCGACAGATACATATAGGTTCCGGTGCTGCCGAGAATACCGATGGAATCGACCTCCGCCGCATCCAGCCGCTCGACGAGGGCGGAAAAGGCTTGGCTATCCACCTGCCCGGCCTCGTCAGCGGGCGTGATCGGAAAAGCCGAAAGTCCCTTGAATTGCTTCGCCATGTTCTCGCCCCTCAATTCGATCGAAGGACAGCGTTACAGACCCATTGGCAGGGCGGCAAGAAAAGCGGGGTTTAAACCGGCGACCGCGGACGAAGAATTCCCCGATCAGTCATAAAGATACAACTTCTTCCACTGCTCTTCGGGAATCTTGTCGCCGACACGGTAATCGAAGGACTGGATGGAGAGGCTGTCGCTTTTCAGCTGGCACTTGTATTTGAGCTTGTACCATTCACCGGCGCTTCTGAAGACTGCACCCGACGCCTTGATCGAATTCTTGCCAACCTCGGGATCACCGAAGGTATAGGCAATGACCTTATCCGGCTTCATGCCCTTCTGCTCCGTCGCGATCCGCTCCATCGCCTCTATGTCGCAACGCTGCTCCAGACGCTCCTCGGGGGCGAGCACGTTCAGCTGCCGCATGACGTTGGCGTCTATTGCGAAAGCGGGTGTAGATGCCTGCAAGGCAAGGAAAAACGCAGAAAGAGCAGCGGGAAGAAACTTTCGCATGGGATCCTGTCAGTTTTCGTTTGTTCTTATCGATGCACGGCAGGCCGGTGGCAGGCGCGTATCATCGCTGATTTGCCGGATATTGCCAAAATGTGATCGAAAACTGACGAAATTGTGCCCAAGCCTCATTTCACCTGTGGAGATTTGAAACTTGATCGGTGGTGAGGGGCACTCTACATCTTGGGTGCCGCCCACGCATTTTTCATACGAAAGCGAGTTTCCCTTGCCGATTTTCAAGAACCTGCCCGCCGCCCCGACCGCCGAAAAACGGCCTGTCCAGGATACGCATCACGGCATCACCCGCACCGATGACTACGCATGGTTCCGGGCCGATAACTGGCAGGCCATGTTCAAGGACCCTACCCTGCTCGACCCAGCCATCCGCGCCCATCTGGAGGCCGAGAACGCCTATATGGAAGCCGCAATGGGCGACACCAAGGCGCTTCAGGAAAAGCTGTTCGAGGAGATGAAAGGCCGGATCAAGCAGGATGATTCCTCTGTTCCGGTCAATGACGGGCCCTATGCCTATGGCACGCTGTTCGTGACCGGCGGCGAGCAACCGCATTATTTCCGCACCCCGCGTGATGGCGGCGAAAAGCACGTGCTGCTTGATGGCGACAGGGAAGCTGAAGGCAAGGATTATTTCCGTCTTGCCGGCCTCGACCAGTCTTCCGATCACAGTCACGGCATCTGGGGTTATGACGACAAGGGTTCGGAATATTTCACGCTGCGCATCCGTAATCTCGAAACCGGTGAAGACGTTGCCGATGTCGTGGAAAATACCGGCGGCGGCGGGGCATGGGCGCCTGACGGCAAGAGCTTCTTCTATACGCTGCAGGACGAAAACCACCGCCCCTCGAAGGTCTTCCACCACATCATCGGCGAGCCGCAGTCGGCCGACCGGCTGGTCTATGAGGAAAAGGACCCCGGCTTCTTCATGGGCGTTGGCGCGTCCGTGCTCGACGACTTCATCTTCATCGACATTCACGACCATGAGACCAGCGAATACCGCATTCTTTCCACCAAGGACCTGATGGCCGAGCCTGTCGTGGTTGCGGAGCGCGAGGAAGGTATCGAATATTCGATGTGCGAAGGCGGCGATGTCTTCTACATCCTCACCAATGACGGCGATGCCAAGGATTTCCGCATCATGGAAGCGCCGGTTACCGCGCCGGGCAAGGAAAACTGGAAGGAGGTCGTGCCGCATGAGCCGGGTCGCCTCATTCTCTCCGTCGATGCCTATGCCCGCCATCTGATCTGGCTGGAGCGCCGCGACGGCCTGCCGCGCATCGTTATCCGCGATCGCCGCACGGGCGAGGAACATTCCATCGCCTTTGCCGAGGAAGCCTATTCGCTTGGCCTGCATGGCGCTGCAGAGTACGACACCGATGTCATCCGCTTCTCCTACTCCTCGATGACGACGCCGAGCCAGTTGTTCGACTACAATATGGTGACGCGCGACCGCACGCTTCTGAAAACGCAGGAAGTGCCTTCCGGCCATAATCCCGACGATTACATTACCCGCCGCATCATGGCGCCTGCCCATGACGGCGAGTTGGTGCCGGTCTCGCTGCTTTACCGCAAGGATGTAGTGCTCGACGGTTCGGCCCCCTGCCTGCTTTATGGCTACGGCGCCTATGGCATCACCATCCCCGCTTCCTTCTCCACCACAACGCTGTCTTTGGCAGACCGTGGCTTCATCTATGCCATCGCCCACATTCGCGGCGGCAAGGACAAGGGTTTCGAGTGGTATGAAACCGGCAAGATGAAAGACAAACAGAACACGTTTAAGGATTTCATCGCGGCTGCCGATCATCTGGTCAAGGAAGGCTTTACCTCCTACGATCGCATTATCGCGGAAGGCGGTTCGGCAGGGGGAATGCTGATGGGCGCCGTCGCCAACATGGCCCCGGAAAAATTTGCCGGCATCATCGCTGCGGTTCCCTTCGTGGACGTGCTGACGACCATGCTTGATGACACGCTGCCGCTAACCCCGCCGGAATGGCCGGAATGGGGCAATCCGCTGGAATCGGAAGAGGAATATCAGTGGATCGCCGCCTACAGCCCCTATGACAATGTCGGGGAAAAGCCCTATCCGCCGCTGCTTGCGCTTTCCGGCCTCACCGACCCGCGCGTGACCTATTGGGAACCGACCAAATGGGTGGCGAAACTGCGCGAAAAGACGACGGGGGAAGCCCCGATCCTGCTCAAGACCAACATGGCGGCTGGCCATGGAGGCAAGTCGGGCCGTTTCCAGCGGCTGGAAGAAATTGCCTTCGAATATGCCTTCGCACTGAAGGTCGCGGGCAAGGACACCGTCTGACACGCTGAATGCAGAAACGGGCGGCGATCCAATCGTCGCCCGATCTTATTTTGGACGAAAATACCTGCAAAAATCTCGTTATTGAATATTTTTTCCACAAATTATCATACGCATCTTTTATTTAAATAACATCTTTATCGACATTGAATTTTTATTTCCAGTTGCTGCAACTCATAATATATCTTTCGCAAACGCAATTAATTCCCATGTATTACGCCACCGGAAAAAATGTTCCGGAAATCGAACGCATGGCTGCGTTGCGCCATTTCGCATTGCAATATCACTTTTCGGCCGTATTATCCGGGCCGTTGACATATTCATGCGCCTTTTCGCCGCCTTTCTCGCGGCAATCCTGCAGCACGTCTTGCGGATAATCTTATCGCCGGATTTTTTCGGCTTTTTCATGCGCCATGTCAGTTCGCCCTTGGCAATCCGGGCTTTGCAGTGCTCCCGCTTTGCCAACTGAAAACACTGCATCAGACTTGGAGGTCTCCCATGAAGAAACTCCTGGCCTCGACCATTCTCGTAACGGGCTTTACCATCGCTGCCGGTGCAGCAAATTCCGCCAACGCCGCAGAAACATGTGGCAGCGTCACCATCGCCGAAATGAACTGGGCGTCCGCCGGTGTTGCGGCTTACGTCGACAAGTTCATCATGGAAAACGGCTATGATTGCACGGTCAACGTCATCAGCGGCGACACCACTCCCACATTCACCTCCATGAATGAAAAGGGCCAGCCGGATATGGCGCCCGAAATGTGGGTGAATACCCTTGGCGCCCCCTATGAGGACGCCGTCAAGAAGGGCAACCTGATCCAGGAAAGCAAAATCCTGAGTGAAGGTGGCGTTGAAGGCTGGTGGATTCCCAAATATCTCGCCGACGAACACCCTGATATCAAGACAGTTGAGGACGCACTCAAGCATCCCGAGCTTTTCCCGGCGCCGGAAGACGCCAGCAAGGGTGCCGTGTTTGGCTGCCCGCCGGGCTGGGGCTGCCAGCCAACGACCGCCAACCTGTTCAAGGCACGCAAGGCCGATGAGAAGGGCTTCGCCCTGATCGATACCGGCTCCGCCGCGGGCCTCGATGGCTCGATCTCCAATGCCTATGAGAAAAAGCAGGGCTGGCTCGGCTATTACTGGTCCCCGACGGCCATTCTTGGCAAGTACGACATGGTGAAACTGGACGATGGCGTGGCACTCGACCGCGAGGCCTACGACAATTGCATCGCCAAGCCTGATTGCGCCGATCCCAAGCCAAACGCCTATCCGGTGGCAGAGGTATTCACTGTTGTCACCAAGGATTTCGCCGAGAAGGCCGGTCCTTCCATCGACTATATCCGCAAGCGGCAGTGGGACAACGAGACCGTCGCCAAGGTTCTGGCCTGGATGGATGAAAACCAGGGCACCAACGAAGACGGCGCGGAATATTTCCTCGAGAATAACGAGGATATCTGGACGAAGTGGGTTTCGCCCGAGGTGGCGGAGAAGATCAAGGCTTCGATGTAACGCATCCGCAGGAGGGAAAAGCTTGGGTTTGTATCCGTAGCTTACCCCCCTCTGCCCTGCCGGGCATCTCCCCCTCAAGGGGGGAGATCGACCTGCGGCAAGGCCTCGCTCCACTCCAACCTAGCGGATGAAGTGATGTGGCGCGTCTTGCCGATCTCCCCCCTTGAGGGGGAGATGTCCGGCAGGACAGAGGGGGGTGCCCGCACGCTCCAGCGACTCCATTGTCCCTCCCATTCATCCAAACCAAAGGGAAAACAAAAATAATGGCCCTCTGTAACTATCTGCCGGATATGCTGTGCAAGTTTCCGGCCATCGATAACGGCACGATGCGTGTGGCACGCAAGACCATCGATGACGGTTTTCGCGATATCGTGCGCAATTACGGCGATGCGATCGATGTGATCGTGCATCCGCTGCAGCTCTTTCTCAACTCCTCGGAGCGGCTGTTCATCCAGACCCCGTGGATCGTCACCATGCTGGTCATTCTGGCGATCGTGCATCTGGCCGGGCGCAGCTTCAAGATCACCGGTGGCACGGCCATCTCCCTGCTCATGATCGGCGCAGTCGGCCTCTGGCGCGACGCCATGACGACGCTTTCCATCGTCGCCATCGCCACGCTGATCGCCATCGTCATCGGCCTGCCGCTCGGCATTTTGATGGGACGCTCCGAACGGTTGCAGCGTATCATCAATCCCGTGCTCGACGTGATGCAGACCCTGCCAAGCTTCGTTTATCTCATCCCAGTGGTGGTGATTTTCGGCATCGGCAAGGTACCGGGCCTGATCGCAGTGGTGATCTACGCCATTCCGCCCGTCATCCGCCTGACCAGCCTCGGCATCCGCCTGGTAGACCGGGAAGTGCTGGAAGCCGCCGATGCCTTCGGCTCCTCCAACGGCCAGAAGCTGTTCAATGTGCAGCTGCCGCTGGCGTTGCCCACCATCATGACCGGCATCAACCAGACCATCATGATGGCACTCGCCATGGTCGTCGTCGCCTCCATGGTCGGCGTCGGCGGTCTCGGCAAGAATGTGCTGCAGGCCATCAACAACCAGTTTTTCACGGTGGGCTTCCTGAACGGTTTCGCTCTGGTCGCCATCGCCATCATGTTCGACCGGGCAAGCCAGGCTTTCGGCAAGCGCCTGCAGAAATACCGCGAGGTCTCCCATGGCTAAAAGCATCGAAATCAGGAATCTTTACAAGATCTTCGGCAAGCATCCCGAGAAGTACCTCGAAGCGGTGCGATCAGGCATGGACAAGGTCGAGCTGAACGACAAACACAACCATGTGCTTGGCCTCAACAACATCAACATCACCATGCCGGGCGGCAAGATCACCGTGGTCATGGGGCTTTCCGGTTCCGGCAAGTCGACGCTGATCCGCCACATCAACCGGCTGATCGACCCGACCGCAGGTGAAGTTCTCTACGACGGCGAGGACATTTGCGGCATGAGCACTTCGGCGCTGCGGAAATTCCGCCGTCACAAAACGGCGATGGTGTTCCAGAAATTCGGCCTCCTGCCGCATCGCACCGTGCTGGAAAACAGCGTCTACGGCCTCGATATTCAGGGCATGCCACGCAAGGACAGCGAAGAGAAAGGCCGTTACTGGCTGGATCGTGTCGGTCTTGCCGGCTATGAGGATTATTATCCGAACCAGCTTTCCGGCGGCATGCAGCAGCGTGTCGGCCTTGCCCGCGCGCTTGCCAACGATGCCGATATTCTCCTGATGGACGAGGCCTATTCGGCTCTCGATCCGCTGATCCGTGTCGATATGCAGACGATGCTGCTCGACCTTCAGCAGGAGCTGAAAAAGACTGTGGTGTTCATCACTCACGATCTGGATGAGGCTTTGCGGCTCGGCGACCACATTGCCATTCTGAAAGACGGCGAAGTGGTGCAGCAGGGCGACGGCCAGAGCATCATCCTTTCCCCTGCGGATGGTTACGTCACCGACTTCGTGCGCGACGTCAACCGCAGCCGCGTGCTTCAGGCGACCACCGTGATGGAACCGCTGACGGCGAAACCCGAGGGCATGTCGGTGCCGGAAAACGCGACACTGGAAACCATCGCTCGCGATATGTCGGAGGCGAACGAAACCAGCGCCCATGTGGTGGATGAAGACGGCAAGCCAGTCGGCGCCATCGGCCTCGACACGCTGGTGGCGGCGATGGTCACGCCGGCACCTCAGGAGACGGAGGCCGGGGTGGCAGTCGTGGAGGAAGCGGTAAAAATCCCGGAACCGGCGGCGCCTGCGGAAAAGGAAACTGCGTAATCCGGCACCAACAGGATTTGCCTTTCTTTCAGAGGACCGAAACAGCCCCAGCCCCGCTGCGCAAAAGACATCGGAGCTGCCTGGCGGCGTCCAAACTCTTTCGTCATACCGGCCTAGAGCCGGCATGACGGGAGTGGGGTGTTTGGCGCCAGAGTTTGAGCGGCACAACAGGGTCGCCATGGCGAGCACGACGCGAAGTGTGGGCAAGGCCGGCAATGCCCGCCTTCCCATCCAACCATGCAAAAACGAAGCACCCCTTTGCCACGTGTCAAGCCGGGAACGACATTGCAATGCAACAAGCGCAAGCTTCGGGCAAGCCGCCGCCGTTAACCATTTGTTAACTTTTGAACGCGGAATCACTGGCATGCAGATCGAAAGCAATATTGGCGGATACAATTATCAGGCTCGTGTCCGCGACATCGAAAAACCCGGCAGCGCGCAGAGCGCGCCCGAGGAACAGGCCGTTAAACGCGGCCCCGGCAACCCGACCGTTTCCAGCACCGTTCTTTCCCGTTCGCTGGCAAACGTGCTGTGGGCCGTCGGCAATGGCAGCGCGCCTGCCCACACGCAGGCTGCGACCTCCGCCGAGGACAAGGCAGAAGCGCAGGCCGAATGGGTGCGCAGCGCCTATTCCGAATACGAATAGTTAATTCCGATCAGGCTCTTGCCGGGCTGACCTCCACCGTTACATGTGAGAGTTCATGTATGGCTGCAAGCTTCTGCTTGTAGAAAGCCGGTGCCTTCGGCACCTGCGAGTGGATGGCGACAATGGCGGCGTGATGCCCCGGCCCCACCTGCCAGACGTGCAGGTCGGTGATGCGGTCTTCTTCCGTTTCCACGCTTTCACGGATTTCCTGCGGCAAGTCCTCCGTCAGCGGAACCGCATCCACCAGCGTCGTTGCCGTGGAGCGAATGAGTCCCCATGACCAGCGGGCAATCACCACACCGCCGACAATACCCATCAACGGATCGAGGAAGGACCAGCCGTTCCACTTGCCGAGCAGCAGCGCGACAATGGCGAGAACGGAAGTCAGCGCATCGGCGAGTACATGCAGATAGGCTGCGCGCAGATTATTGTCCCTGCCGCCCTTCGCTCCGTGCTCGCCGTGATGCGCGTGCGAGCCGTGATCGTGATGGGCGTGGCTGCCATGGCCGTGATGGGCATGCGAACCATGTGCGTGACCATGGCCATGGCCATGGCCATGGCCGTGATCGTGGTCATCCTTCAACAGCACGGCGCTGACGAGATTGACGGCAAGACCGATGAGGGCGACGAGGATCGCCTGATTGAAGTCGATCTGGACAGGATTGAAAAGCCGCATCGCACTTTCAACGGCGATGAGCAGCGCCACCACCGCCAGCACGATGGCGCTGGCAAAACCGGCGAGATCACCGAACTTGCCGGTGCCGAAGGTGAAGCGCGGATTGCGCGCCTCACGCCGGGCATAGAGATAGGCCAGCGCCGAGATGAGCATTGCGCCCGCATGGGTGGACATGTGCCAGCCATCCGCCGTCAGCGCCATGGAACCGAACCAGTGGCCGGCGACGATCTCCGCCACCATCATGACTGTGGTCAGCGCAATCACCATCCACACGCGCTTTTCATTGCGCTCATGGTTCCGGCCTAGGAAAACATGGTCGTGGCCGGACGCTGCGGAAAATTCGGATGTCGTCGTCATGTCGCTAATCCTGTTCGATCCTGGAATATTCTGTTTCACGCATGTCTTTTCCCAAAGCCGCGGACACTTTTGGGAGAGAGGTTAGCGGATGTAGGTCTTCAGCACCTGGGCCAGCTCTTCCGCCGCACGCACCCGCTCGTCTTCATTTTCGGCGTGCACGACGTGCTCATGCAGATGTTCTTGCATCACCTCCCCCGTCAGGCCGGAAAGCGCACCGCGCACCGAGGCCAGCAATTGCAGCACCTCGCCGCAGGGCTTGGAATCGTCCAGGGCACGCTCCACCGCCTCCATCTGCCCCTTGAGGCGACGGATGCGAGCGAGAAGCTTCTCCTTGTTGCGGATCGTATGGGACATGAGTACCTCATATACTATAGGGGGGTATACTATATTGCGATGTTTTTTGGTTCAAGCCCTGCGCGACGCAACCTTCGCGAATGTTTCGACCCCTAAAAATACCCCATGAAACTTAGGGGACTCAGTCATGACGACTATCGCAGCAACAACCAGCAGCTATTACGCAACTCCGGTCCGGACCCTTGAGCCGACAAAGACCAGGGAAACAAATGCAACCACCGAGGCCCTGCTGGAACTGACACGGGCGGCACACCGCGCGATTTCCAGCGCCGAGAGCGTTGCCGTTTCCGCCGCACCTGCCGCCGCCAGCGTTTCCGCCGGCCTTGCCGCAGCACTTTGGAACCTGGACAGCGGCGCACAGGCCAGAACCGAACCGGCGGTAGATATCGCCGCATCAGCGCAGCCTGACGCCGCCTCCAGCATCGAGACAGAAGTTCTCAAAGCCCTGGCGCAGGCACTCGGCGTGGAGGCCGCCGCCTGACACCCATTGAACGGCACGCTGAAAAGCTATATCTCTAGACACTAGAGCATCCGGTTCGTTCTTGTCCCGGCTGCTCTTGAGGATATGGAGAAGGCAATGCTGTCCATCGGTGAATTGTCCAAACGTACCGGCGTGAAGGTTCCGACGATCCGCTATTATGAGCAGATGGGCCTCATCCGCGAGGCAGATCGCTCGGAAGGCAACCAGCGCCGTTACGAAAAATCCGATCTCGAAAGGCTGGCTTTCATCCGCCATGCCCGCGATATTGGGCTCAATATCGACGCCATCAGAGAATTGATCGCGCTCAGCCAGCACCGGCAAATGCCGTGCGAGGGTGCGGACCGCATTGCCGCCGAACACCTCGCCCATGTGCGCGAAAAAATCACCAGCCTCAAAAAGCTCGAGCATGAGCTGGAACGTATCGTCTCCCATTGCCATGGTCATTCGATCGAGGATTGTTATGTCATCCGCGCGCTTTCCGACCATGGCATGTGCGAAGGGGAGCATTGATGCTGAAGAGCAGGCTTGACAGATTTCAGATTCGAGCGCATTGCATGGACATGATCAACGAACGCGCACCCATCTCCTGCTCGTACTTTTGGGCCTACCTGTAAAGGGCGGCTCGACAGATCATTTTGTCAACAAGCCGCCGTCAGGCGGCTTTGTTGTTTTTCAAGCGTCCTGACGGCACCGATAAAACCGAAGGACCAGAAAAATGACCGAAGATAGTTCCCTTACACTGGAAAGACCGCCCGTCGTCATCATTCGTGGCGCGCGCAAGACCGATTTGCCTGAGCTCAATGAGATGATCACCCTGCTTGCCACCTTTCATGGCGATGCGGCGGCGATTACGCCGGCAAAACTGGAACGCGACCTGTTCGGCCCGCTTCCCTGGGTGCATGGGCTGGTGGCGGAAGCCGACGGCGCATTGATCGGTTACGCCCTGATGCTGCCGCTCTACAGGGCGCAGGAAGGCCGCCGCGGGCTTGAGCTACACCATCTTTTCGTGCGTGACGGTCACCGCGGACATGGCACCGGCCAGCACCTGGTTTCCCGCGCCCGCGATATCGCCAAGCGCCTCGGTTGCGACTATCTTTCCGTCAGCGCCACGACCGGCAATGTCGCCGCGCATCGTTTCTACGAAAGCATGGATTTCGCGCCGCGCCCGGTCACCGGCATGCGCTACATGCAGTCTATCGCCTGATTGCAACCTTTGGAGACGGTCATGACACGGATTGCCATTGCGCTTGCGCAGGATTTTGCGGACTGGGAACCGGCGCTGCTTGCCGCCGCCGCGCGCGGCTATCTCGGCGTCGAGATCGTTTACGCAACCCCGGATGGCCGGCCCGTGGTTTCAATGGGCGGGCTCAACGTTACGCCCGACACATCCTATGATGCGCTTGATCCTGCTAACATCGATGCGCTCGTCATTCCCGGCGGTCTCAGCTGGGAAAAGGGAACGGCTGCCGATCTTGGCGGGCTGGTACAGCGGTTTCGCGAGAAGGGCCGTTTGGTTGCCGGCATCTGCGCGGCTGCCAGCGCGCTTGCAGGCACGGGCGCCCTTGATGACGTCGCCCATACCGGCAATTCGCTCGCCTCTCACAAGGCCTATCCGTCCTATCGCGGCGAAGCGCTCTATCGCGACCAGCCGAAGGCGGTCAGCGATGGCGGCATCGTAACCGCAGCCGGCAGGCACCCGTCAGTTTCGCAGTGGAAATTCTGAAACACCTCGGCCTCTTTGGTCCGGAAGCCGAGGCGGAACTTCAGGTTTTCGCGGCGGAGCACCGGTGAGGCTCACCTTGGTGTCGGGAGTTTTGCGGATCCTCTCATCGTCATTCCTGTGCTTGTCACTGGAATGAGGGTGGTGGAGAAGTTAAGCCGCGAGACCATCACAAATCACCCCTGATCAAGCACCCGGCAGACACGGGGCACGACATCCCCGCCCTCCCCCGCAATCGCACGGCGGATATCGCGGCTGTTGAGATGCAGACTGCGACCGGCCGGTAAAGCCGAGCGTTTTATCTTGGCAAGGGCTGCGGCCGTAAAGGCAGCCTCATTCTCATGAAAATAGGCGAGCGCCGCTTCCCGTTCCGGGCTGACGACGAGGACTGCCTTGAAGGCAAGGCGGTGCACGGCGCAGAAAGCGCCGTGACCGGGAACGGCAAAACGCAGCGCGTCGAGTTCCTCACTCCATTCGGCTGCGTCCTTCATGGATTTAAGCCTGCTGGAAGCGCTTCAGGAAAAACGCGCTCAATGTTCCGAGCAAGGCCCAGAAGACAAAGCTGGTCACGGTGGCGGCGACGATGAACTGTCGTTCCAGCGGCAGCGGTGCCAGCGCATGTTCACCTTCCGGCGGCAGGGGCGCGCCCACCACATGTGGAGCAACGATCAACACCAGTGCGAGCACGATTGCCCAGGGTTCGCGGCGGAATGCGATCAGCGCGATGCCGCCTGCGGTCGCCGCAACCGTCGAAAGCCACCAGATTTGACGCGCCTCAAGCGCGGCCGCCGGGCTGCCCGGCAGTTCCGGCGGCAGGCCGATCATCGGCGCAAGCATGACGGCGGCAAAACCGGCCACACCCCACAAAAGGCCTTCGCGCCAGCCGGCATTGGTGCCGCGCAGCGAGATGAGGCCGGTGAGCACCAGCGCATAACCGATGGCGGTCAGCACGTTGGCGGCGACCGTATAGGCGGTGCGCTCGAAGCCGTCGGCCGGAGACCAGGCTTCCTCATTATGCTCGTGCGCGGGAACGGCAGCGCCGGTCGTGGCCGGAGCATCGTGGCTGTGGGGCGCTTCGCCACCGGCATTTTCATAGGTTTCCGCCTTCAGGATCAGCGGCGTGGTGCCGAAAGCCTGCATGGCCGAAACGGCGAAGCCGCCAACGATGCCGACGAGGACGGCGGTAAAAACGATATTGCGAAAGAACGACATGCTTCCCCCCTCAATGGCAAGGGAAAGCATTGGCATGACGCGTGTCATGCGCGGCGTTGTGAACGGCTTCCACATGCGAAAAGCCGACAAAACCGACGACGAACAGGCCAAGCACGATCGCCGTCAGCGATTGCGCGAAGCTGCCCGTTTTTGCTGAAACGGCGGCATTTGCCGTATTCTGGTTGATGGACATGGTGACCCCTCTTACGGCGCGACCCCGCGCCTTTAGACGCGGCGGAACGGCAAACGCCGTGCAGCCGCATGCGATACACTTCACCACGGGGATACGAGACTGACACAGGGCGGCACGTTCAAGCGCCACCACCCTGAAATTCCGCTCTTCCGGACACCCCGCCGGCATGGACATTTCCGTGATGGCAGGTCTCCTGGCTTACGGGTCAAAACCTGAAACACCTTCCCGGCATTGCCCTCGCCCATATCCGGCGAGATGCTTACCAGTGGCATTTCGTTTCAGGCTCTCCGCTCACAGTTGCGGGGGCAGCCACGAATGAGGATGTCTCCCTATCGTGTTCCCTTTTCACCTTCCGGAACGCCCGGAAGGAACCATCACAGGATCGTTATCCGATGGGTGCGGGTGCGAGTCAATGGCAGGCCGGCGTGAGAATTGCGCGCCGTGGCTGGATGCCGGATCAAGTCCGGCATGACGGCAAAGGGCTACCGTGCCGGGATGGCCTTCAGATAGGCGGCGATCGCATTGCGGTCTTCGGCCGTCAGATGCGCCATGTTCTGCTGCACCTTGACCATGGAGCCGCCGACGCTGTCGAATTCCGGGGTGAAGCCGGTTTCCAGATAGTTGGCAATATCGGCCGCCTCCCAGCTTCCGACGCTCTGCGAGCCGGGGGTAATATCGGGAATGCGGCCCTCGCCTTCGGGATTGGGACCACCGGCCAGCCATTTGCCATCGAGAAAACCGCCAAGCGCATTGCGCGGCGTGTGACATTCGCCGCAATGGCCCGGGCCTTCCACCAGATATTGGCCGCGCAGCAATTCGGCATTGGCATCGGCAAGCTCGACGCGGGGTGGCGCGGATGTATCGAAATAGAGGAATTTCCAGCCGCCCAATGCCATGCGCATGTTGAAGGGGAACGGCAGTTCATGATCCGGCGCGTCATTCTGGCTGGCGGGCAGAACCCGCAAATAACCGAAGAGATCGTTGATGTCCTTTTGCGTCATGCGGGCATAGGAGGCGTAAGGGAAGGACGGGTAGAGATGTTCGCCGTTCTTGCCGACGCCGCGCGTCATCGCATCGCCGAATTCCGAAAGCGTCCAGCCGCCAATGCCATGCTGCGGATCGGAGGAAATATTGGGCACATGGAAGGTGCCGAAGGGGCTTTTCAACGCTTGCCCGCCCGAAAGCGTCAAAAGCGCATCGCCCTTGGCATCTGGTGCCGCATGGCAACTTGCGCAGCCGCCCGCCCAGAACAGCGTTTCGCCATTGGCAAGGTCCGGCTCGCCAAGGCTCACCCAGTGGCTGGGTGCCTGACGCACAGGCGCGGTGACCCAGGCGAAAATGCCGAAACCGGCAATGGCCGCCACCGCGATCCCGCCCGCGAGCTTCGTCCAAATGGAGGCCATGACCCCTCTCCCCATTATCACCTGATGAGATCAGGCATCATTCCCGCTGAAAAAAACGCCGCCGGGAAGCGGCGTTCTTAATAGGATCACTTCTTCAGACGGTAGGTCTGGTGGCACGCACCACAATCGGCACCGAGGGTCTGCATGGCGGCGGTGACGCCTGCCTGATCGGCGGGAAGGCTGGCGAGGACCTTGTCCGCATCGGCACCGAGCTTGGCGGCCTTGGACTTGAAGTCATCGAAATTTTCCCAGATCGCGGGTGCCGCAGCACTGCCGGTCTCGCTGCCCGGGGGAAACTGGTCGGGGAAAGCCTTGGCGTTGGTGCTGATGGTCGTCACGGCAGCCTTTACGGCTTCGGCGTCATAAGGCTTCTGGCCCTTGGAGATGGCAGCAAGCGCCCCCATGGAGCCGCCGATCTGCTTCATCATGCCTTCACGTTTTTCGACTTCGCCGGCAGCGTAGACCGCTCCGGCGCAAAGACAGCCGAAAAGCATGGCCGCCGCGATGGTTTTCAGTTTCATACACTCTCTCCTTGATTCCGGCAGATGCCGAACGCGCGATAACGGCGCGAGGATGCCCTTTCCGCATGGCGAAAAGAAGTCACATTGCAGTGAATTTCCCCAAGAAAACAGAAGTCTAGGAGAGTGCTTCCCAAAGCGTAACCAGGGCTGCGGCAATCAGCATGAAACCGGCGGCGCGGCCGATGAAAATCGTCGCGGCAGGCGAGGAAACGAGCCATGCCCGGCTTTTATCCGCCGTCAGCGCCAGAGCGCCATAGACCGTGAACTGCGTGATGGCCACCATCGCGCCCATTACCAGCCCCTGCATCCAGATTGGACCATAGTCGGGTTTGAGGAATTGCGGATAGATCGCCATCATGAAGAGATAGGCTTTCGGATTGGAAAGGCAGGTGAGCACGGCCCGCCAGAACGCCTTTCTGACAGAGGCGCTCGCCTGCGCCTCATCGCCATTGACGGTGATAGCGCTGCGCATCAGGCCGACGCCGATCCAGACCATGTAAGCGGCGCCGGCGACCAGCAGCGGCAGGAACAGCGACGGCATCCAGGCGGCAAGCATGCCGACGCCCAATGCACCGTAAAGTGAATGCACCATGCCGCCGGCGCTCATGCCACTTGCGGCGGAAAGCCCGGTTCTTTTGCCACCCGTCAACGCACTTGCCAGCACGAACAGCATATCCATTCCCGGCAGGATGATGATGCCGAACAGGACCAGAAAGAAAAGCCAGAGATTTTCGGCGTAACTCATGTCAGTATCTCCCAAAACAGTTTTCGACACATTCGGGAAAACTCATGTTTCTCAATGTGTTTTGCTGCTTATAGGAAAAGCCAACTGACAGCGTTGTGTCAGTTGCGTTGGGAAACCACCGGGAAAAACGGCAATGCGCAAGGCATCGAGACTGTTCGAGATCATCCAGATCCTGCGGGTGGCGCGCAGGCCGGTCACCGCGCAGACCATTGCCGAGGCACTGGAAGTCACGGTGCGCTCGGTCTATCGCGATATTTCGGCCCTTCAGACCATGCGCGTGCCGATCGAAGGCGAACGCGGCGTCGGTTACATCCTGCGTCCCGGCTTCAACCTGCCGCCGCTGATGTTTTCCATCGAGGAGACGGAGGCGATCGTGCTTGCGCTCGCCATGGTCGCGCGCACGGGCGATACCGAATTGCGGCAGGCGGCCAAAAAGGTCAGCGACAAGATTGCGGCATCCCTGCCCGAACCCCTGTCGAAAACCCTGTCGGCCAATGCCCTGCACGCCTGGGGCAGCATCGCGCCCTCACCCGCCGGCGTCGATCTTGCCATGGTCAGGCGGGCGGTGCGCGACGAGGAGCGGTTGGACATAACCTATGGCGATGAAACCGGCGTGGAGACCCGGCGACAGATCCGGCCCATCGCCATGATCTATTATTCGGAGACGACCAATATCGTCGCCTGGTGCGAGCTCAGGCAAGCGATCCGCAATTTCCGCTCCGACCGCGTTCTGACCTGCAAGACAACCGGCAGCTTTTTCAAGATGGAAGGCGAAAGGTTGCGGCAATTGTGGATGAGCGGCTGGCAGAGCAATCAGCTTGGGACTTCGGAACGAACGACGAATCAAGCCGGCGCGTAAAAGCAACTGATTTAGCGCGTCTTTCAACCTTCGTTCTGTGTCGGTGCCCCCGTCTCAACCGCCATTCCTGTGACAGTAATGACGGTTGAGAGGGTGGTGCTGACTTCAAAGCACGGCAGCGTTATGCCGCAAATGCTCCAGCACCCTGTCGTCCTCCCGCCCGAAACCGCGGATGACGATTCGGTCGGCAAACACATCGGCAATGGCGAAGGTGTTCTGGTCGGGCGTATCCACCATGCCCTTGAAGTTGACGAAGTGAGTGTTGCCCTGCACCCCGTAATTGCCCTCATGATTATGGCCGCTGAACCATGCGACGACCGAAGGGTGTACATCAAGAAGATCGAGGATTCGAGGCGCGTCCCACATATTATGGGCGTTGTTCGGATAGACCGGATAGTGGCAGAGAATGACCACTTTTTCACCCGCCGCATCCGCCTTTTGCAGAACGGTCCGCAGCCATTCGAACTGTTCGTCGCTGAGCGACGCATTCCAGTCCTGCGCATTGATCGCACCCACCTCTTGCAGGCGCCTCAGACGCTCTTGCGCCAGCGTGCGGCGCGGATCGCCGGGCGGCGGGGCAAACAAGCTGACCTCGCTGCCGTCAAGCACCACGAAACGTATCTCACCGATAGTGAAATCGTGCCAGGGCGACGCCATGCCGAGGCGGGCATGGATGGCGGAGAGGTGTTCGGCGGCAACGGCGAAATCGTGATTTCCCGGCAGCATCACCGAAGGGTGGCGAAGCTGCTCGTAGACGCCAAGGATCGCATCGAAATTTTCAAAACCGCGATCGATGATATCGCCCAGCGTTACCACGAAGGCCAGTTCCTCGCGATTGAAGGCGTCGATCGCTTCGCCAAGCTTTTTCGGGCTTTCGGCATAATACCGGCCCATATCCGGGCGGGGTTCGGCATCGGCATATTGGGGATCGGCAACAATGCCGAATGAGAAGAGCGGTGTGGTTTTTTCAGTCATGATGCGCCGCGATAAACCGGGCGGATGACAGGCTTGTGACAAATGGAAGCGACACGCTGAATTATCGACCTCAAAAGCAGAACACCCGGCCTTTGGGGGGCCGGGTGCTCAAAAAATTACAATCCGCAAAACTTACTTGGAAGCGGCTTCGTAACGCTCCAGGACGTAGTCCCAGTTGATGAGGTTGTCGACGAAGGCTTCGAGGTACTTCGGACGCAGGTTGCGGTAGTCGATGTAGTAGGAGTGTTCCCACACGTCGACGCCAAGGATCGGTTCTGCGCCATGAACCAGCGGGTTTTCGCCGTTCGGGGTCTTGGAGATTTCGAGCTTGCCGTTCTTGACGGAAACCCATGCCCAGCCGGAGCCGAACTGCGTGGTGCCGGCAGCGATGAAATCAGCCTTGAACTTGTCGTAACCGCCGAGATCGGAGGCGAATGCCTGTTCCAGCTTGCCCGGCAGCTTGTTGCCGCCGCCGTCCTTCTTCAGCCACTTCCAGAAATGGACGTGGTTGTAATGCTGGGCAGCATTGTTGAAGAGACCAGCATTGGTGCCAAAGGACTTCTTCACGACTTCCTCAAGCGAAAGGTCGGAAAGACCGGCTTCCGCCGCCAGCTTGTTGCCGTTGTCGACATATGCCTTGTGGTGCTTGTCGTGATGGAACTCGAGCGTCTCGCGCGACATGTATGGTGCAAGCGCGTCGTAGTCGTAGGGGAGTTCAGGAAGTTCGAAGGCCATGGTTTTTACTCCTTTTTGCAGCGGGTTACCGCTCCTAGAAACCGTGTGAGCGGACCATAGGAGCGAACCTCTGTTTGGGCAACCTGTGAAATATCAAAATGTTCCGACAAAAGAGAAAATTCCTCTCAAGCCAGCCTCCACCACATTTGTTTCACAACCCTGGCGTACTGTTTTCCACCCTATCGGTTCGCTTTTGATGAAATTGCAGGAAGGAAATTCCATGACCCGCTCCATGATCCATCGCGCGCTGCTTCTCGCCGCCTTCTCCTCGCTGGCGCTACCCGCCGTCGCATCGTCTGACGATGCGTGGAAGGAATTCGTGGCGGATGTGCAGACGGCGTGCCTTGGCGCCGGCAAAGACATGATCGAGGACGCCAAGGTGGTGGTCGATCCGGTGGGCAGCGAGAATTATGGTCTCGCCGTCCTCACCGGCAAGGCCAAGGGCGCGGATGCGACGATCAGCCATATCTGCGTTTACGACAAGAAGACCAAGGCCGTCGAACTCGGCAGCGAGCTTGCCGGCGATACGCTGAAGGTTGAAATCCCCGGCTCCACCAAGCCCTGAGGTTTCAGAAACGGGGCGTGGTGTCGCCATCGCCCAGCGCGCGCTGCATCAGCACCGTGTCCAGCCACTGGCCGTGTTTCCAGCCGATGGACTTGAATGTGCCGACATGCTCGAAACCGGCGGCGCGGTGCACACCGATGGAGGCGGCGTTGGCGCTATCGCCGATGACCGCAATCATCTGCCGGAAGCCGCGCGAAGTCGCATCCTCGATCAGCGCATCGAGCAGCTTGCGGCCAATTCCCATGCCCTTCATGGCCGGATCGATATAAACGGAATTCTCCACAGCAGCACCATAGGCCGGGCGCGGACGATAGGCGCCGGCATAGGCATATCCGGCTACCTTTCCGTCGATTTCGGCGACGAGATAGGAGTAGTTGCCTTCTACCAGCAGTCGGCGGCGCTCAAGCATCATATCCACGCTTGGCGGATCGATCTCGAAGCTGGCGCGGCCATGCAGCACGGCATCCCGGTAGATTTCGGTAATGGCTGGAATATCCGCCTCCTCGCAGGGGCGGATGGTAAGGCTGGAAATTGTGGGAAGGGTCATTCTCGTGTCCTGTGGTCATTCACGGCATTATTGTGCATTGCGGCTCAGTCAAAATAAAGATTATCTGTCTTATACAAACGATAAGGTTTTCTTTGATGATGGACCTCGATCTGCGGCAGGTGCGCAGCTTCATGGATGTCGCCGATCTCGGCAGCTTTTCCGCCGCAGCCGATAAGGCGGGGCTGACGCAGCCGGCCATCAGCCTGCACATCCGGCTGCTGGAAAAGCAGCTCGGTGTGCGGCTGATCGAACGGGTCGGCAGGCGCGCGCAGCCGACGGCGGCGGGCCGGGACTTTCTCATCCATGCAAGACGGATTGCGGAAGAAGTGGCGCATGCCATCGATACCGTAGCCCCTCATCGCAGCGGCGTGACGGGACGCCTGCGCATCGGCACGGGCGCCACCGCCTGCATCTATCTTCTGCCGCCAGTGCTGGGCAAAATCCGCCAGGTGATGCCGGGGATAGACATCGTCGTGCAGACCGGCAATACCCACGATATACTGAGGCTTCTCGAAGCCAATACGATCGATGCGGCGGTGGTGGCCCTGCCGGCCAGCGGCCGCAGCCTCGATATCAGCGACATCCATCTCGATGAACTGGTTGCGGTGTTCCCGCTTGGCACCATCAGCGACGCAACAATCCTGAATGCCGAGACGCTTTCGACACAGCCATTGCTGCTTTACGAGGGCGGCAATACGCGCAAGCTCGTGGATCAATGGTTTTCGGCAAGCGGCCGCACCGTTCAACCCGCCATGGAACTGGGCAGCGTCGAGGCCATCAAGAAACTGGCGGGCGCGGGCCTTGGCCTTGCCATCGTGCCACGCATGGCGATGGAGCATGAAGGTGCTGCATCGGGGCTTGAATGGCGCTCGCTCGAGCCGCCGCTCGAACGGCGGATCGCCCTTGCCCTCAGACGCGACAAGCACATGACCGCGCCACTAAGGGCGCTCGCTGCTGCATTGCCAAACCTACAGAAACGATGAAGCCCGCGTCGATTTCGGACGCGGGCTTCGATCTGTTGGTGCTTGCGACTTTTTGTTTCGTCATGCCGGACTGGATTCGGCATCCAGCCACGGCGCGTCTGCGCCGTGAGAAGAGTCGTACGCGATCAGAGACTTGACCGCGCTGGACCCCGAAGCCAAAGGCAATCTCGTCCTCAGAACTCAGTCCAGTCATCACCCTTCACGGCCAGCGCGGCATTGCCACGCGAAGCGGTGACCGGGCGGGATCTGGACGGCTGGGAGACAGGTGCACGTGCGGGGCTTGCCTCTCGCATGTGCCTTGCCGTCTCGCGCAATGCGGAGGTCTGCTGACCGAGCTGGAATTGCGCCAACAAAGCCTGGAGATTGGCACATTCCTGCGCAAGACCCGCACCGGCCGCATTCATTTCCTCGACCATCGCGGCGTTCTGCTGCGTAGCCTGATCCATGTGGTTGACGGCGGTGTTGACCTCGGAGAGACCGGCCGACTGTTCCTGCGCCGCGGTGGCGATGGCGTCCATATGGGTGTTGACGGAAAGTACGAGCTGCTCGATCTCGGAAAGCCCGACGCCAGTATCGGCGACAAGCTTCACGCCTTCACCCACCGCAACGGCTGACGTGTTGATGAGCTGCTTGATTTCCTTGGCGGCCTTGGCGGAACGCTGGGCCAGTTCGCGCACTTCCTGTGCAACGACTGCAAAACCCTTGCCCGCATCGCCCGCCCGCGCCGCCTCGACGCCCGCATTCAGCGCCAGAAGGTTGGTCTGGAAGGCGATTTCGTCAATAACACCGATGATCTGGCCGATCTGGCGCGAGGAATGCTCGATGCGTTCCATGGCGGAAACGGCATCGCGCACCACCTTGCCGGAAAGATCGGCCTTTGCCCTTGCCTCACGCACCGTGTCGCGCGCATCGCTTGCCCGCTTGGAAGTGGCCGAAACATTGGCGGTGATCTCTTCCAGCGCGGCAGCGGTCTCTTCCAGAGAGGCAGCCTGCTGCTCCGTGCGGCGGGAAAGATCGTCGGATGCCGACGAAACCTCGTGAGCGCCGCCATTTACCGTCTGCACGGACTGGCCGACACTTGTCAGCGCTTCGCGCAGTTGAACGACGGAGCTGTTGAAATCGTGCCGCAGCGCCTCGAATTGCGGTGCGAACGGCGTGGCGATCTCGCAGACCATGTCGCCGGAAGCGAGACGACGAAGACCGCCCGCCAGCGAACCCGTGGCCTGATTGAGCCGTTCTTCGGCCTCGGCCTCGGCGCGCTGCTGCAACTCGATACGGTCCCGCTCGGCCCGCTCGCGGTTGGCCAGGGCTTCGGATTCCAGCTGCCTGTTGCGGATTGCCGCCTCGCGGAAGATTTCCACCGCGCGGGCCATCTCGCCGATCTCGTCGCCGCGTTTTGCGCCGGCGACATCGATCGAAAGATTGCCGCCCGAAAGCTCCATCATCGCGTTGGTCAGGCGGCTAATCGGCCGTGTGACGCGGCCGACGATGACAGCAAGCGAGAGGATACAGAGCGCCAGCGTCGCAATGAAGACGACGAGATAGATCATCGCATCGATGAAGGCGTCCTGTTTGGCCTGTGCGGCATTTGCGTCCAGAACATCCATGGCGGCAGAAGCGATTTTCGCAATCGTGCCGAGGTTTTCGGTGACGGTGGTGCGCCAGCTGTCCATGGTGAAGGCAGGCGTGCGACCATTCATGAGATCGTCGATGAGCTTGGCGCGCTGCGTGCTGAAATCGCCCTTGAAGTAAGTCTTGTCCGCCGTGGCGTAGATATCCTTGAGCGATTGCGGCGTCGATTCATGCGTAACCAGATCGCCGGTCGCTTTCCAGGCGAAAGCCGCACCGGCATCGAATGCGCCGAGTTGCTGCATCTCCTGCGCCGTCAGTGGACGGTTCTGGGCAACGGCAGCGTTGAGAATGACGGTGGCGCTGCCGCCAAGGGCACGGGCAGACCAGCCGTAAGAGCGCAACTGGATCAAACCGGTCTGACCCTGATCGAGAGAGCGAACAGTGCCTTCAAGCGCCGTCGAGCCCGCCTCGAGCGAGGCGAGGAAATCGCCGCCGAGCGCCATGACCGTCTTGTCGAGCCCGCCTTCGCGCCGGTCGAGCGGCAGCGAAACATTGGCGTCAACCTTCTTTCGCAATTCGACGAACTGCGCGTAGACATCTTTCACGCGCTTCAGCGGTGCCTGAAGCTGCGTGTCTTCAAGCGACGAAGATTGCGTGAGGAATGCCGTCATGGCAGCATCCACCTTCTGGCGTGCGGCCTGCACGCTGGCGACGCTGCCCGTCGATTTCGACGGATCGAGCGTCAGTGCCGTGGCGCTGTCGCCGCGTTCACTGCGGAAATTCAAAAGAGCGTTGAAAAGAAGCTTGTCGAGCGAGACGAGTTGCGCAACCTCTGAAAAGGTGCCGGCGCGATTGGCCGACCGCCACAACTCGTTGCCGACCAAACCGGCCAGCGCGAGGCTGATGGTAAGAAAAAATCCTACAAGTACATTACGAATGCTGAAAGACATCTGGCGGCCCTCGTTAGCCGGAAGGGAAGATGCTGCAAACTACGGGTGGTTTGTCTAAAATTGGATTAAATTCCCCTCAGTTTTCGCGGGAAAATACTGCACTGCAAAAACAAAAGGCCACGGCAAGCCGAACGCCTGCCATGGCCCTGATCGAAATACCTGTCAGCTTTGCCCACCAGACAGAAAATCACATTCGATTTTCGTCCGTAACGATGCGCAGATTAAAGAGACTCAGAGCGTCCGGCAGGACGCACAGCGCTCTAGACGTCTGCGCCGAGACGTGCCCAATCCATGTAAAGATCGAGCGCCTTGCGGGCAACCGGACCTGCCTGCAATGCGCGGTCATCCAGTTTCACAACAGGGGAAACCTTGGAATAATTGCCCGAGCAGAAGATTTCATCGGCCCCGCGGAAATCCTCGACCGACAGGGTCGCTTCGCGCACTTCGAAACCGGCCTGGCGCAGAAGGCCCATCACCCGCGAACGGGTGATGCCGGCAAGGAAGGTGCGGTTCGGAACCGGGGTGAAGACGACGCCGTCCTTGACCATGAAGACGTTGGACGATGCCGATTCAGCGACATTGCCGTTCATGTCGCACATCAGGGCGTTGTCGAAACCGCGTGCACGGGCTTCCAGAATGGCGCGGCCGCTATTGGGGTAAAGGCTACCGGCCTTGGCATCCGTCATCGCGGTTTCCGGTGAAGGACGGCGCAGCGGCGAGACGGTGAGTGTCAGCGATGCGCCGGCATTCATCGGCGCTTCGAAAAGGCACAGCGCAAAACGGGTGGAATTGGCATCGGGCGCGACGACGCTGCCCGGCGAACCGTGTTCTGCCCAATACATCGGCTTGATGTAGATTTCAGTCTTGCCGTCGAATCTATTGACGCCTTCCAGCGCCAATGCCTCGATCTCTTCCGCCGTCATGGTCGGCTTCATGCCCATGTTGATGGCCGAGCGGTTGACGCGCTGGCAATGCAGATCGAGATCGGGAGCCACGCCATCGAACCAGCGCGCGCCGTCAAACACCGTGGAGGCCAGCCACATGGCATGCGAGGTCGGGCCGATGAGCGGCGGATTGCCGGGCAGCCATTGACCATCAACATAGGTCCAGGTGGTTGATCGGGGTGCGGTATCGACGGTCATGACTGTCTCCTGTCTTGAGCATCTCCGCCTTTCTGCAAAAAGCGAAAGAGCTCCATCTTTTTCGTCCTGCCACATTGCCGCACGCAAAACCGCTTCGCATTTTCGGTGGCAATGCTCTGAAATCGGCGGGAGTGAATGCCTCTGACCGGGTGAGGTCAAGTTTTAATTGCCACCATGTCTTATTTTGACGGAAAATAACAAATGCATGCCCTGACAAAGACGTTTTGTGAGGCGAAACAAAAGGTTGATGAATAGATCCATCACAATAATTCATGCGTTGGATGATGGCGGGGGGATTTCGCCCATGCGATGCTGGCAGTCTGACGGCGCTTGCAACGCCCCTTACCATTCTTGTTCGCCGATCCGAATGCAACACGTCAGCAGGAGAAAATCATGGCATGGTCCGCCCAGCAATATCTGAAATTTGAAGACGAGCGGACACGCCCGGCAAGGGATCTTCTGGCGCAGGTGCCGCTGGAGCGCGTGCTGAACGGTTACGATCTGGGCTGCGGCCCGGGCAATTCCACCGAGCTTTTGACCGATCGTTACGGCGTCAACGTCATCACCGGCATCGACAGCGACGACGACATGCTGGAAAAGGCGGCGGACCGACTGCCCAACACCCGTTTCGGCAAGGCCGATCTCGGCAACTGGCGGCCCAGCCAGAAGGCGGACCTGCTTTATGCTAATGCGGTGTTCCAATGGGTGCCGGATCATCTTGCCGTTCTTTCGCAGCTGATGGATCAGCTGGAAAGCGGCGGCGTTCTTGCCGTGCAGATGCCTGACAATCTGCAGGAGCCGACACATCGCGCCATGGAGGAAACGGGAGCAGACGGCCCCTGGAAGGACAAGTTTGCGGATGGCAGATTACGCCGCAAACCCCTGCCCGCGCCATCAGCCTATTTCGATGCGCTGACACCGAAATCCGCGCGGGTGGATGTGTGGCACACCATCTACAACCACCCCATGAAGGATGCGGAAAGCATTGTGGAATGGGTGAAGGGCACGGGTCTGCGCCCCTATCTTGCCGCCGCCGGCGAGGAACACCGCGAGGCTTTCCTCAACGACTATACTAGGCGCATCGCCGCCGCCTATCCGCCCATGGCAGACGGCCGGCTGCTGTTGCGTTTTCCGCGCCTGTTCGTGGTGGCGGTGAAGAAGTAGCGTAGTTTTCGCCTCCCCTCATTTCCTGTGCCTGTCACAGGGATGAGGGGAGCTTAGAGTACGACATGGCTACGACACTATTTAGCCAATCGGCCTCAACGCATTATCTCTAACCCGCGAAGGCGTAGACCCTCAGACGATGGCCGTCGGGGTCGGCCGCAGTGAATGTGTAGCCGAAGTCCATCGTGCCGGGCTGCTGCAAAATGGCGATGCCCTTTGTCTTCCAGTCGGCGAAGGCTTCATCCACCTGCGCATCACTTTCGACGCGAAAGGCAAGCTCGCCGCCACCGCCCCCGACCGATGCCTTCGGCTCCACCGTATGCCTTGACCAGAGGCCGAGCTTCATGCCGTTTTGAAGCACGAAAAGGGAGAATGTCGGAGAGGCTTCGACCGGCTCTGCGTGAAGCAGGGCTTTATAAAATTCCGTGCTGGCCGGCGGGTTGTCGACGTAGAGAATGGTGAAATCGGGGTGGGTCATGGCTGTTCTCCTTGAGTTGCGGATGAACAGGTTCTAGACCCCCGTGCTGTCAGTTTTTGTCAGCATGATTTTGTTGCCGTCGCTTTTTTTCCCGCTCGCGCCAGTCCTTCAGCAGGGAATGGCGGCGGCGGGGATAACGCTTGTCCAGAGGATTGAAGCTCTCGATGCGGTCGGCCCGGAAACTGCGGAAATCCTGCCGCGTCTCGCACCATGCCAGCACCACCCGCACCAGATCGAAAAAAGCGAGCGCGAAGGGCCAGATCACCCGCTCCGTCAATTCTCCCTTCTCGTCGCGATAGGTCATCACGACCTTGCTCTCCTTGCGAATAATATCGCGAATGGCGGCGAGATCGACGTGGATGGTGGCCATGGCCTGCCCGGGTCCGACAAGCAGGGTGGAATTATCTAGCTCCTCACGCAGGGCATCGGGCAAAACGGCGGCGATCTTGACGAGTGCGGCGCGGGCGGCCTGCGCCAACCCCTCATCGGCACGGCCCGCGACCCATCGCGACCCGAGCACAAGCGCCTCGATCTCCTGCTGCGAAAACATCAGCGGCGGCAGCAAAAAACCGGGACGCAGCACATAACCCACACCCGCCTCGCCCTCGATGTCAGCACCCTGCGCCTGAAGCGTTGCTATATCGCGGTAAAGCGTGCGCAGGCTGACGCCGGTTTGCGCGGCCAGCGCCATACCGCTGACCGGCATGCGGTGGGCGCGCAGGATCTGCAACAGATCAAGAAGCCGTTGTGAGCGCGACACGCGTGGTTCCTCCACATTCCGATCATGCCATCTACGACGTTTCGCCATCGACTGGTAGCCTCGCGCACAGCGCCTCGCAATGGCGAGACGCTTGAAACCAATGGCGCTGACACCAGTTAATAAAAGACCGCTTCCCCATCCGGCAGTCCTTGCCGGCCATGTTTGCAATAAACAGGAGAGACATGCATGTATGACGTCAACGCGAATGGCGCGAACATTCCCGCCCTCGGTTTCGGCACCTTCCGCATTCCGGAAGAGGATATCAGGCGCATTTTGCCGGAGGCGCTGAAACTTGGTTTCCGCCATGTCGATACGGCGCAGATCTACAAGAATGAAGGTGCGGTTGGCGAAGTGATCGCAAAGTCCGGCATTTCCCGGCACGATATTTTCCTGACCACCAAGGTCTGGGTGGACCGCTACCGCCACGCTGATTTTCTCGCCTCCGTCGATGAAAGCCTGCAAAAGCTGAAGACGGATTATGTCGATCTCCTGCTGCTGCACTGGCCGAAAAGCGATGTGCCGCTGGCGGAAAGGATCGGCGCGCTGAACGACGTGCGCAAGGCCGGAAAGGTGCGCAATATCGGCATTTCCAACTTCAACGTGGCGCTGACGGAAGAGGCGGTCAAACTCTCCGACACGCCGCTTGCCACCAACCAGATCGAATACCATCCCTATCTGGACCAGACGAAGGTGATTGCGGCCGCGCGCAAACACGGGCTTTCGGTCACTGCCTATTATCTGATGGCGGATGGTAAGGTGCCCGATGATTCGGTTCTGAAGGATATTGGTGCAAGGCACGGCAAGACGGCCGCACAGGTGGCGCTGCGCTGGGCGGTGCAGCAGCCGGATGTCGTGGCGCTTTCCAAGACCGCAACCGAAGGCCGCCTCAAGGAGAATTTCGACATTTTCGATTTTGCGCTCTCGGAAGAGGAAATGCAGGCGATCCACGCGCTTGCCAAACCCGATGGCCGCATCGTCAACCCCGGTCACCTCGCGCCCGACTGGGACGATTGACTGCGTTGAGCCCGGTCCGGTCTCACCGCTGCGTCAACGCCAGTTTCGCCCCGAGCGCCACAAACGCGGCGGCGAAACTGCGTCTCAGCCAGGTGAGCACGGCCGGGCGCGCCACAACCTGCCGCCTGACCGAGGCGGCAAAACAGCCGTAAAGCGCAAAGACCAGAAACGTCATGGCCATGAAGATCAGCCCGAGATCGACCATGCGCCACGTCGGAGAAACCTCCTCCGGCGCGATGAATTGCGGCAGGAAAGCAAAAAAGAAGATCGACAGTTTCGGGTTCAGGAGATTGATGAGGACAGCCTCACCGATGACCAGCCCCGCCTTGCGGTGCTCCTGCTTGTCGTCGATCTTCAGCGCCCCATCTTCCCGAAGCGTGTTCCACGCCATGTAGAGCAGGTAGGCGACACCCAGATATTTGATCACGCCGAAGGCAAGGGCGCTCGCGTGCAGAATGGCGGCAAGTCCGGTGATGGCGGCCAGCAGATGCGGCACGATGCCGAGCGTGCAGCCGAAAGCCGCGACGACGCTCGCCTTCGACCCTTGGGACAGGCCGGCGGCCAGCGTGTAAACCACGCCTGTTCCGGGAGAAGCGGCGATGATCAGGGATGTGATGAGGAATTCGGGCGTCATGGATTCTGCAAGTCCTGTTGAACGGAGGACAGGAGCATGACTGTGTCCGGCGCGGGGGTCTTGGATGAAATTGCAGCGTTGAGGCTTGGAGGCTCGCGTCTGTAGCCTTATTACCCCAACCTGCGCTACGAAACCGCCGCCCTATACGCCGCAGGCGTCACTCCGAACTGTCGCACGAAAAACCTGTTCAAATGGCTCTGGTCGGAGAAACCGGCGAAAAACGCCACCTCGGCGGGCGGTGCGCCTTTGGCCAGTGCACCCCGTGCCAGATGCAGGCGTCGCTGCAAAAGGTAGCTGTGCGGCGTCAGCCCCGTGGTCTTGCTGAAGGATCGCAGGAAGCGGAACTGGCTCATGCCGGCCTGCTGGGCCAGATCGGCAAGACGGAACGGCCGGGCGGGATCATCATCGATCCTGCTTTTCGCGCGTCTTATGCTATCGGGCGCTGCCGTCTCGCGTGGTGTTGCCACCGTTTCCATTGCACCCACGAGCAGCATAAGGAGGGTCTCGTCGCAGCGAAGGGTGTCACCCGGGCGATCAGTTGCCGTCACGGCTGAAAAAAGGGCGCGGAACCGGTCCGCCAGAGGCCTGGTGTCGACCGGATAGGCGAATTCGAAAAAGCCGTGATCCTTTTCGATGATATCGGCAATGGCGGCCTGCACGATATCGATGTCGAGATAGATCATCCGCCAGGCGCGCCCGCCCTCTCCCAGTGGAATGCCGTCATGAACCTCACCCGGATTGACGGTGATGACATGGCCGGCTTCAGCCTCCACCATGCCGCGCCCGCTCAGCGATTTCTGCGCGCCGCGCTCCACAAGGCCGATGCCGAACTGGTCGTGCATGTGACGTGGAAAAGAGCGGTCGCTATCCGCAACCACGGCAGCAATACCGGGCATGGCGGTTTTCGGCATGAGGAATTGACGGCTGCCCATGAAAAGCTGGCGCTCCCTTTAAAGAGCGCCACGCTATCACAGGCGATGCGTGCGAGACAGGGTCGGGCCTTTACGGATGCATGCCGTTGACCATCGAAAACACCTGATCGAAATTGCCGTTCTGCGCGGCGAAACGCAGCGGCTTGCAGCGTTCCACAACCACTTCTTTCTCATCCGGGCGACCGCCGAGAATGTCCATCACTTCCGAAATGAAGGCCTCGAGCGGCATGGCTCTTTCGTCGCTTGCCTGGCCTTCCCCCATCAGCGTCGTCTGCACATAGGGCGGCACGATTTCGATAACCTCAACCGAGGTTTCTTTCAGTTGTTCGCGAAGTGCGACCGAGTAGGCATGGATGGCCGATTTGGTGGCGCTGTAGGTTGGGGTGACCACCATGGGCACGAAGGCCAAGCCGGAGGATACCGTCAGCACTGTCGCTTCAGGCTGCTTGACGAAATGCGGCAGCAGCGCCGCCGTCAGGCGAATGGGCGCCAGAAGGTTGGTGGCGATGGTTTCCTCCGCCGTGTCCAGATAGTCCGGGGCCGAGGCGATGTCCTCCGGCCGCATGATGCCGGCATTGTTGATGACGGCGTTGAGCGTCGGATGTGTCTTGATGAGATTGTCGGCGAAAGAGCGGATGCCTTCGGCGTCGGTCGCGTCCATGACCATCGCGGCCATGCCGGGATTGGCGGCCGTTACCTCATCCAGCACATTCTGGCGGCGGCCGGAAATGACGACCTTGTTGCCCAGCCGGTGAAACGCTTCCGCCAGCGCCCGGCCGATGCCGGAGCCGCCACCGGTGATGAGAATGGT
The DNA here is from genome assembly GCF_053521785.1 of Agrobacterium sp. A3-95. Lineage (NCBI taxonomy): Bacteria > Pseudomonadati > Pseudomonadota > Alphaproteobacteria > Hyphomicrobiales > Rhizobiaceae > Agrobacterium > Agrobacterium sp. A3-95. Next base: position 358,118 of record NZ_JBNWDR010000001.1, read on the forward strand.
GTTGCCTGTCGTTTTCATCGAAAAATCCTTTGCCTGTTGGATGACGGGAAATTAGCGGCTATACTCTCCATTCGTAAGTAGGCACCCAAAAGAATTATACTTACCCAAAGGAGAGCGTAAGATGAAACGGTATGCCGCCGATCCCATGATCGAGAACAGGCGCAAGTCTCCGCCGCCCACGGAAACCGATCCGGTCATCGAGGCGCTGGTTGAGGATATCATCGCGAAAGTGGCGGACAAATGGACGATGCTGATCCTTGAGGTGCTGGAAGAGCATGGCACGCTTCGCTTTACCCAGATCGGCAGGCTGGTCGGCACCATCAGCCAGAAGATGCTGACGAAAACGCTGAGGCAGATGGAAAGCGACGGACTGGTGCGCCGCACCGTGCACCCCGTCATTCCACCGCATGTGGATTATGGCCTCACGTCTCTTGGAGAGACCCTTGGCAGCGCCTTTTGCGGCGTGTGGATATGGGCGGAAACCCACCATGCGGAAATAGAAGAGGCGCGGCGCAGGTTCAATGAACAGCCGCCGCGCCCCGCTATCGAATAAAATGTCGCCTTACGCGAACTGGCTGAGGCCCGGAACCGAAGCGATCACCTGATCGACAGTCTCATCGCCCGCGTGCTGGCGAGCAACGGCGATGGTTTCCTTGGCGAGCGTGGTGATTTCGCTCATGCCAATGCCCTGGCTCATCAGTTGCTGGCCGAGACCCATGATGCCGCCGCCGCCGATCGCGCTCATCAATCCGCCCAGCAGACCGCCGCCACCAGCGCCCTCGCCATTATACTGTGCCACGAGATCGCTGGCACCCGGAATGGCTTCGATCATGCGGGCGATCGGACCATCTGCCGCCTCGCGCTGGAGAAAACCCAGAATCATGCCAACAGCCTTTTCGGCCAGCGCAGGGTCTATGCCCGCCTTTGCGGCGATCTGGTCAACGACTTCGTTCATTCTTGCCTCCTGTTGAAAAACGACGCCAACACCGAATAACTGACGTTAACGTCAACGTAAAACAATCTCATGCCGCATTCAAGCGGGCGGCAGGCGGGTGCGGCAACTTTCATGAAGCGGTTTTTCTTCATCGCCATCAAGCAGTTGTTGCGCCTTGAAACTGTCCTTATAAGATCATCACAACCATACTATGAAAAGGCCGCTTTGGCAGTAGCGGCCAGAGGGTGCCGTAAAAGTTCAATTCGGACATGACCATCTTCAAATCGATCGCGATTTAAGGGGCATGCATCAGTCGCAGGAGAAAATGGTCGATGTTGCAGGACGGACAGATCTATATCGGGACCAGCCGCAATCCGGACGACAGCCTGAACAAGGGTGAATATCTGGAGCTGAAATTCGGCAACCGCCACGGCCTGATCACCGGCGCAACGGGCACGGGCAAGACCGTGACTCTGCAGGTTCTTGCCGAAGGTTTCTCGCAAGCCGGCGTTCCCGTTTTCTGCGCCGATATCAAGGGCGACCTTTCCGGCATCGCCGCGCAGGGCGAAGCCAAGGACTGGGTGCAGAAACGTGCCGAACAGATCGGTTTCACGGATTTTTCCTATGGCAAATCGCCGGTGATCTTCTGGGATCTCTACGGTGAAAAAGGCCATCGCGTGCGCGCCACCATTGCCGAAATGGGCCCGCTGCTGCTGGCGCGGCTGATGGATGCTTCGGAAGCCCAGGAAGGCGTGCTCAACATCGCCTTCAAGATCGCCGATCAGGGCGGGTTGCCGCTGCTCGATCTCAAAGACCTGCAATCGCTGCTGAACTACATGGGCGAGAATGCTAGTGCGCTGTCCAGCCAGTTCGGCCTGATTTCCAAGACCTCTGTCGGTTCGCTGCAACGCGGGCTGCTGGTTCTCGAACAGCAGGGTGCCGCAAACTTCTTCGGCGAGCCGGCGCTGAATATTGCCGACATCATGCGCGTCGGCACGGACGGGCGTGGCACGGTTTCGGTTCTCGCCGCCGACAAGCTGATGATGAACCCGCGCCTTTACGCCACCTTCCTGTTGTGGATGCTCTCCGAGCTCTTCGAGGAACTGCCGGAAGTGGGCGACCCGGAAAAGCCGCGTCTGGTGTTCTTTTTCGATGAGGCGCATCTGCTGTTTAACGACGCGCCAAGGGTGCTCGTCGAGCGCGTGGAGCAGGTGGTGCGGCTTATCCGCTCCAAGGGTGTGGGCGTCTACTTCGTGACGCAGAACCCGCTGGACGTGCCGGAAACCGTTCTTGCCCAGCTGGGCAACCGCGTGCAGCATGCGCTTCGCGCCTATACGCCGCGCGAGCAGAAGGCTGTGCGCACCGCAGCCGATACGTTCCGCCAGAACCCCGCCTTCAACACAGCCGACATCATCACCACGCTCGGTACGGGCGAGGCTCTGATTTCGACCCTGCATGACAAGGGCGCGCCCTCCATCGTCGAGCGCACCCTTGTGCGGCCGCCCTCGGGCCGCGTCGGGCCGCTCACCGATGCCGAGCGCAAATTGCTGATGGATACCGGCCCGCTTGCCGGTCAATACGACAGGGATGTGGACCGGGAATCGGCCTTTGAAATCCTCAACGCACGCGCCCAGAAGGCTGCGGAAGCCGAAGCCGCCAAGCGCGCGGAAGAGGAAAATGCCTCCAGCCAGTCCGACAGTGCCTCGGGACGCTGGCGCCTGCCCGGTTTCGGCGACGAGGAACCCACAAAGGCCTCCACCACCGGCGCCCGCAAGACGAGCGGTTATCAGCGCGAAACCGTGATCGAGGCGGCAATGAAAAGTGCCGCCCGCTCGGTTGCAACATCCGTGGGCCGCGCCATCGTGCGCGGCATACTGGGAAGCCTGAAGCGTTAAAACAGATAAGCCGCCCGGCCTCGATCAGCCGGGCGGATTTTTTCCTGTTAGCGTGAGGTTCACGGCTCACGATAGAAAATCATGCCGCCGTGGTAGAGCACATCGTCGATGAACTCGCCATCGGCGGTAAAGCCGGTATCATCCCAATAGTCGATATGGTTGCCCCTCACCTCGTATCGCCCCTGATAGGCGCTTTTGCGTTGGCCGCGCGCCTCGTCGTAGCGGCCATCAGGCAAAAGCTCCTGACGGATATGGCCGTCGCCGGTGACCCACATGCCGATATAGGGGTGGCTTTCGGTCTGGGCCATCTTGTCCATATTCCCTTTCACGGCACGCTCCTCCTGATGGTGGCCGGTATCGGCGGCGGCCGTTGCGAGTACAAGGGCAAGCGATGTCGAAACAATCTTCATTGGCCCGATCCTCCCTATGCGGCGGTCAGTCGGACGACGATTTCATTGACGTCCACGTCGTCGGGTTGTTCGATGGCATAGCGGACTGCGCGGCCGATAGCATCGGGTTTCAAGGCGATGGCCCGATAGGTCTGCATTAGCTCCGCAGCGGCCGGATCGGTGATGGTGTGGGCAAGTTCGCTTTCCACCACGCCGGGATGAATGCAGGTAACCCGCAGGTCGCGGTTTTCCTGTCGCAGCCCGTCGGAAATCGCCCGCACCGCAAATTTAGTCGCGCAATAGACCGCAGCCGTGGGCGAAACGGCGAGCGCACCGATGGAGGCGATGTTGACGATGTGGCCGGAAGCACGCGCGGTCATCTCAGGCAGAACGGCGGCGACGCCATAAAGCACGCCCTTGATGTTGACGTCGATCATGCGGTCCCATTCATCGACCTTGAGGGACGACATCAACGATAGCGGCATGATGCCGGCATTGTTGACGATAACGTCGATCCGTCCGAACGCCTTGCGTCCCGCCTCGGCAAAATCCTCGACGCTCTGCCTTTCCGTGACATTAAGGGGATGGACGACAACCTCAGCGCCCGTTTGGCGCAGTTCGTCGGCCAAAGCCTGCAAACGGTCCATGCGGCGCGCACCCAGAACCAGCTTCGCGCCTGCAGCGGAAAGTTCTCTGGCGATACCCTCACCTATCCCGCTCGACGCACCTGTTATGAGAATAACTTTGTTCAATGTCATGGCTTTCTCCTTGGCTTTACGGCCCGCTTTTTCGAGAGGAGGCCGTTGCAGGAAAGATAAAGCTTTGCCATTGTCGTGATAATTACCTCAATGATAACCTCCATGGATAGATTTGCTAACCAATGAATCTTGATCTCAACGCGCTTTCCACCTTCTGCATGGTTGCCGAGGAACGCAATTTTCGGGCTACCGCGGACAGGCTCGGCGTAACACGGTCAGCCGTCAGCCAGACCATCCGCAGGCTTGAAGAAACGATGGGGATAGCGCTCGTTCAGCGCACAACGCGCAGCGTCAGCCTGACGGAAGCGGGGCAACAGCTTTACGCCGATGTTTCGCCATCCATCGGCAACCTCATGCAAGCGACACAGGCCGCCTCTTCCCTGAGTGGAATGCCTCGGGGGCAATTGCGGCTTGCCGTTTCCTCGATAGCGGAGCGCTTCTTGTCCGGGCCATTGCTGGCGCGCTTTGCTGAAATCCATCCGGAAGTGCAACTCGATATTGTCGTGACGGATGAGGAATTCGATATCGTCGCCGAACACTACGATGCCGGCGTGCGTCTGGGGGAGCTGATCGCGCAGGATATGATTGCCGTTCCGGTTTCCGGGCCGCAGCGGCAGCTCGCTGTCTGTTCCCCGCAATATCGAGATCGCGTCACCTTACCGACGCAGCCGCGCGAACTGATCCATCACAGATGTATCGGCTGGCGCCCTCGTCCGGACGTTGCGCCATATCGGTGGGAATTTGCCGAAAACGGCCGGGAATTCGCGGTCGCCGTCCAGCCGGACTTCACCACCAACGACATGCAGTTGATGATAAAGCTGGCCTGTGCCGGCGCCGGCATCACATTTGGCATGGAAGAGACTTTCCGTCCCTACCTGGAGAGCGGCCAGCTTGTTTCCATGCTGGAGGACCATTCTCCGACTTTTGCGGGATTTTATCTCTATTATCCGAATCGACGTCATCTTGCGCCGAAGCTCCGCGCCTTTATCGATCACGTTCGGCTACCGAGAAACCGTTAATCTGCCGGAGTAGCCTCCGGCAGATTGTTACGTCAGCCCAGAAGGGTTACTTCTTCTGCGACAGCAGCGAGAAGAATGCGCCCTGCGGGTCCTGGCAATTGACGATCCAGCTCTCGCCGGGAACCTCCATCGGGCCGTTGACGACCTTGCCGCCACCGGTGCTGACCCGGGTGATGGCGTCATCGATGCCGTCGACGTTGAAATAATAACCCCAATAACAGGTGGGCGCACCCGCCATGCATTTCATCATGCCGCCGACGACCTTGCCGTTATGGGCGAAGATGCGATACGGGCCCATTTCTGCGCCCATGTCAAAATCATGGTCCTTGGTCCAGCCAAAGACCTCACCGTAAAAGGCTATGGCGTCGTCGACATTGTTGGTGGCAAGTTCGTACCAGCCGACGTGCCCCGGCAGGTTCTGCGTCTCCTGCGGAAAACCGCCGGTTTCCATCGGCAGCGGCGTCATGATGCACAGAACGGCACCGGAAGGATCAGCCACCACGGCGAAACGACCGATCTCCGGGATATCCTGCGGCGGACGCCTGACCGAACCGCCCTTTTCCGCGAAAAGTTTTGCCGTGGCGTCCACATCGTCAACGCCGACATAACCGGTCCAGTTGGGAGGAATTCCCTGGCCCTTATGTTCTTCGGTCAGTTCCATGATGCCGCCCATGCCTTTGCCATCGGCTTCCAGCACCAGATAGGGCATTTCCGGCGAACCGAAATCCTTGGTCTGCCAGCCGGCGACATGACCATAGAAGCGGGCACCCTGCTCCATGTCAGGCGTCATCAGTTCAACCCATATGAATTTTCCGTGTGTATCGGACATTGAATCTCTCCGGGGTTATGGCGTCATTTTTCTGGCGATCGGCCGCCGCAGGACGCGGCGGCGCATTATTCGGCTTGATCGGGCAAATTCCGGCGGGGCGTCACGCCTTGCGCTGGAACTCCGATGTCATGAAGGTCTTGAAACTGCCATCCGGCTGCCGGACGCTGCCGGAAAAGCTGCGGTTATTGTCGTCGTGCAGCACCAGCACGTCGCGATAGGTATCGATGCGGCCGGAACCGTCAAAGGCCGGTCCTTCCGCTTCGAGTGTCAGGGTCTTGCCGTCGTCTTCCAGCCAGCCCTTGTAGACCCAGAGATTGGTCATCATCGACCCCACCCAGGTGCCGACGAAATGGCCCTTGGCAGGGTCGAAACCCACGGTGATGACAGCCGTCATCTCCGTCCCGTCAGGCATCTTGCCGGTGCCGTGCCCGATGATCCACAGCCCGCCGATGGAGCTGACGGTTTCGGTGAACCGCTGGGCGGGATCATCGGGATCGTATCCCTCATGTCCGGAACTGGCGGTCATGAACCAGTCGCCGACGATCCTGCCCAGGAACGCGTGTTCCTTCTGCGGCTTGGCATTTTCCATTGTCGTCTCCTCCTCCTCGTCCTATTTCAGTGGCAGCAAGACGCGGCCTTGGGCTCGTCCTCGTACTGGTCGTGCCGGCGCACCCAATCCATTACACCCTCTTCATTACGGCCTTTTGGCACCAGATCGAGCAGCATCAATGTACCGAGCGTCTCTTCCATGCCGCGGGCATAGGCGGAATAGCTATGGTAAATCCTGCCGTCCTCGCCCTTGGCGAAAATGCTGACGCCGTGCAGGTCCTTCAGGTCGTCCATCGGCTCGATCTCACGGTAATTGTAGGTGATCGCCCCGCTCTCGATATCCTCATCACGGAAGGAGGCCTGATAATCATAGTTGAAGTCGCTGCCGTTGGCCGAGACCCAAGGGAATTTCCAGCCCATGCGTTTTTTATAGGCCTCGATCTTTTCGAGCGGTGCGCGCGAGACCGCAACGAAACCCGCATCGCCGTGCTTCAGGTGAACCATCGCACCATCGACATGGTCGGCGAAAAAGGAACAGCCGGTGCAGCCCTCCTCCCAGTCAGGTGCCAGCATAAAGTGGTATACGATGAGCTGGCTGCAATTGCCGAAGAGTTCCTTCAGCGATTTGGGGCCTGAAGGCGCGTCGAAAATATAATCTTTCGTCACCTCTTCCCATGGCAATGCGCGGCGCGCCTCGTTCAGCCTGTCGCGCGCGCGGGTCAATTCCTTTTCCTTCACCAGCAGATCGCGGCGGGCCGCAAGCCACTCCTCATTCGAAACGACGGGATGAGACATGATCTTTCCTCCTTGGATCCGTCTTTCACCACGGCACCGCTCCGCTTCCATGGTGGGCGCCGCCTGTGTCTGCATTGAAAGCCAGGAAAACCGTCAGCAAGGCTACAGGTTCCGCTTGACTAATTACGTTGATATCAACATATATAGTCCATGTCAAACGCCAGCGTGATTCCTTTTTCGGCAACTCTTTTAGTGCGGGACTCCTGTCTTTGCCTGCATGCGCAACGTGCAGCGCGGGCGCTGGCGCGGCTGTTCGATAACGCATTGAAGCCAGTCGGCATCAACAACGGCCAATTTTCCCTGCTGATGTCGCTCAACCGGCCGGAGCCGCCGCCGATGGGGCCGGTCGCTAATCTTCTGGCAATGGACCGCACGACGCTGACGGCAGCGCTGAAGCCACTGGAGCGGCGTGGGCTGGTCAGTATCGAGCAGGACCCGAAGGACAAGCGCGGCAAGCGGCTGCGGCTGACGGTGGAAGGCATGGCCGTACTCACCGCCGCCTTCCCCATCTGGCAACAGACCCACGCCGAAATCGAGGCCCGCATCGGCAGCGGCGACCCCGACCGGCTGCGCCGCGACCTCATTGATCTCGGCTGACGGGAAAGCGGCATATTTCCACTTTTACCCGTGAAAATGTCATCTACCCGTCGTGCCGGACGGCGAAACTAACGAGGAAGACGCAACAAGGGAGGAAACCATGCGTGTTATCGTTTTTGTAAAGGCCACCCGCAGCAGCGAGGATGGCATAATGCCGACCACCGAACTGATGGAAGCCATGGGCAAGTTCAACGAGGAACTGGTCAATGCCGGCATCATGCTTTCCGGTGATGGCCTCCACCCTTCCTCCAAAGGCAAGAGAGTTGTTTTCGATGGTGACAGCCGCAGCGTGATCGACGGCCCCTTCCCGCACACCAACGAGCTGGTTGCCGGCTTCTGGCTCTGGAAGGTGAAGGACATGGATGAGGCCGTGGAGTGGGTGAAGCGTTGCCCCAACCCGATGCTGGAGCGCAGCGAAATCGAAATCCGCCCGATGTTCGAAATGGAGGATTTCGGCGACGCGGTGACACCTGAAATCGCCGAACATGTGGAAAAACTGCGCGAGCGCGTGGCAAAACAGTAAGGGCGCCGCGCTTGAGGGCTGGAGAATGCGGGTCGCCGTATTCTCCGGCACCACCCGCCTCTTCAAAAGCCATTGCCTCGAACCCCTGCCGCTGTTAATTGTTGAACGGTTGAACACGTATCAAGAAAGGAGGCTTCGCATGGATATTTCCTGCTTCTGGCGCAACCGCCAGATCTGCCACCTTTTTGCCCTGCAGACGCGTTTGCAGGGCTGACCGGAACACCAAAACTCTGGTTTGCCCGAAAGGCCGCGCAGAATGCAGCTTGTCTGCCGTTGCGCATGTTTTCACGACGGATCACCTCGAACCGATATCCCGTACTGCATTGTCGCAGACCACGGTTCGTCACAGATCCGTTTTGCCAGAGACAATTTCATGACCCTTATCACGCTTCGAAACCTCGGAATCATTCTGGGAAAGCCGCTTTTTTCCAATCTTGGCCTCACCGTGAATGCCGGAGACCGCATCGGCATCGTCGCTGCGAATGGCCACGGCAAATCCACCCTGCTGAATTGCCTTGCCGGTGAACTGGACGCTACCAGCGGTGATATCACCCGGTTGCGGGGGCTGACGCAGTCCATCGTCCACCAGCACCTGCCCTCCCCACTTCTGGAAAAGACGATGCGGGACGCCGTGCTTTCCGCCCTGCCGGCGGATGAGATCGACAATGAGAGCTGGCGCGCCGACATTATTCTTGATGCCATGCTGGTGCCGGAACCCTATCGTCATCGCCATTTGAAAGAGCTGAGCGGTGGCTGGCAGCGACTTGCCATGCTGGCGCGGGCGTGGATCACCGAGCCTGACGTTCTCCTGCTCGATGAGCCGACCAACCATCTCGACCTCGAAAAAATCAACGTGCTGGAAAGCTGGCTCGGTCAATTGCCGCGCGACACGGCGGTCGTCATCGTCAGCCATGATCGCGCCTTTCTCGACAATGTCACGAAGACCACGCTCTTCCTGCGGCCGGAAAATTCGGCGCTGTTCCGGCTGCCTTACGGCCATGCGCGTGCGGCACTCGAAGAGGAGGATGCCGCCGATGAGCGGCGTTTCCAGCGCGACATGAAAACCGCGCAGCAATTGCGCCGGCAGGCCGCCAAGCTCAACAATATCGGCATCAATTCGGGCAGCGATCTTCTGACCGTCAAGACCAAGCAATTGCGCCAGCGTGCCGAGAAACTGGAGGAGAATGCGCGCCCAGCACATAGCGAGCGCTCCGCTGGCAAGATCCAGCTCGCCAATCGCGGTACCCATGCCAAGGTTCTGGTCACTCTGGAGGATGTGCCGGTCTCGACGCCGGACGGGACATTGCTGTTTCGCACCGGCCGGCAATTTGTCCACCAGGGCGACCGCATCGTCATTCTCGGCCGCAACGGCGTCGGCAAGACGCGGCTGATCTCGCTTCTGAAAGCGGCGGTGATGGATGAAGGCCAAATACAGGACGGCATAAAGGTCACGCCTTCGCTGGTGGCCGGATACGTCGATCAGTCGCTTGCCGAAATCGACGACGACAGCACGCCATTTGCGCTCATGACCCGCCGATTCGACATTGGCGACCAGCGCATACACGGCCTGCTTGCGGGTGCCGGTATCGACATGGAAATGCAGAAACGTCGGATCGCAACGCTTTCCGGCGGCCAGAAGGCGCGGCTCGCCATGCTGGCGCTGCGGTTGGCGGAACCGAATTTCTACCTGCTGGACGAGCCCACCAACCATCTTGATATAGATGGGCAGGAAGCGCTTGAGGCGGAAATCATCAACCGTTCGGCCAGTTGCGTCTTCGTCTCGCATGACAGGAGTTTCGTGCGGGCGGTCGGAACACGTTTCTGGCTGATCGACAAGCGCAGGCTGGTGGAAGTCGACGATCCCGAAGCGTTTTTCGCGTCGGCATGAGGCCCGTCAAACTGGCTGAGAGTAAAACAAGCGAAACGCCCGTCAGCCCAGCAGGCTGGCGAGGCGTGGATCACCGGAAAAATCCGCGACCGCAAACCCGGTTCTGCGCATCGGAAATTCGCACAGTGCCTGCACCCCGGTCTTCGACAGGCGGATGCGCCAGCTCATCCGTTCCACCGGCATTTTTTCGGCAAAGGCTTTCGGCGACAGGACCGCGATATTGAGGCCGCCTGCGGGATCGCGCACCGAGCGGTAGAGGATCGCCTCGATCTTCGCCAGACGCGCCTGCTCGGCCAGCGCCTGGCATGGCTCGTAATTCTGCAGGTCGGTCCACAGCGCCTCGTCCCGGTTCAATTCCGGTTGCGTCAGGTCCAGCGCCGCATCGGTGGCGATACGGGCGGCAAAGGCGGAATAGTCCGCGGGATTGGCAGGCAGCGGTGTGCCGGGAGATTCCGCATAAAACAGGAGCCGGTAGAAGGCCATTTCGGCAAGCGCGGTTTCCACCTTGGCTGCGGCGTAATAAACGCCTTCGGTAAAGCCAGCCCGGCGGAAACGCGAGCCATGTGGATAGGCCGCACCATACCGGAAGGGCGTGGCAAGAAGATAATCGAGCCCGGCGCATTCCGGCGGAAAGGGCCGCTTGCTCGCCTCCAGAATATCTTCCAGCAGCGATTGCTCCTCCACCGTATCCACCAGCTTCATGGTGGAAACCTGATGCTGCGCTTCCACCAGTCTCCAGTATTTTCCCGATGCGGCGCGCTTTTCAGACAGGAGCGCGTCGGGCGTCCAGATAGGAGAGGACATCGATCAATCCGGTAATGGTGGTGAGTCTCTCGGCAGGCACGGCGTTGAGCGCCGTATTGTGATTGCGCAGCCAGTTTTTGGCTACCGCCTCATCGCCGCCGGCGATTGCATCCAGCGAACGGAAAACCCGGATCAGCAGCACCGCAAGCTCGAAAGACTTGGCGCCCGGCTCCAGCAGGAAATCGAGCCGCTTCATACGCGACACCGTCGGGGCGGAAACACCGAGAATATCCGCGGTGCGGGCCGCGTTAAGGCCCAGCCGCTCGGCAGCGGTCACAACGGCCTTGGTGACGACCCTGCCCTGCGAAGCAGGATCCATGGCGGTCTTCGCGTGAATATTCATGGCATATATCCTTTCCTTAGAAAGAATATAGCACTTTTCTTTCCACAAACAAGAAGGCCGGGGATTAACCCGGCCTTGCTGCTGGAACTTGCTGGGTCAGGCCACAGAGACCGGCACTTCCGTGGAGGTGCGCATGGCGTGGCTGTAAGGGCACACGATGTGAGCGGCGGCTACCAGTTCTTCTGCCTTTTCGCGCTCAAGACCGGGAATGTTGACCTTCAGCGACACTTCGATGCCGAAGCCGGTGCCGTCTTCGCGCGGCCCGATGCCAACGGTTGCCGTCACAGTCGTGTCTTCAGGAATCTTTACCTTCTGCTTGCCGGCGACAGCCTTCAAGGCGCCGAGGAAGCAGGCGGAATAACCGGCTGCGAAAAGCTGCTCCGGATTGGTGCCGCGGGCGCCATCGCCGCCGAGTTCCTTCGGAACGGTCAGCGTTACGTCGAGCACGCCGTCTTCCGACTTGGCGTTGCCGGCGCGGCCACCGGTGGCGGATGCTTTGGTCGTGTAGAGAATAGGCATGGCATTTACTCCCGTTGGGTTGGTGTTGGGTTTCTTATAATGCGCAATTCAATTGTGCGCAATATAATTTTGCACATTGAATAAAAAATTGTTTTTTGCGATAATTTCACGAAATTTCGCCGCGCATCCATGTGGCAGGAACCGAAAGGCAGGGCTGATTGTTCCCTTCCCGGTTGATTTTTGGAGCAGAACAATGGGCGCAGAGAGCGACGACAACAATTTAGAAAGCCTGTTGAGGCTGGACCAGCAGATATGCTTTGCCCTTTACGGCGCGGCGCACGCTTTCACCCGCGCCTATAAGCCGCTGCTGGACCCGATCGGCCTGACCTATCCGCAATATCTGGTCATGATGGCCCTGTGGGAAAAGGAAACCTCCACCGTGAAGGCACTCGGTGAAATGCTGGGCCTCGATTCGGGCACGCTTTCGCCGTTGCTGAAAAGGCTGGAACATGCCGGGCTGATCACCCGCAAACGCGGAACTGTTGACGAGCGGCAGGTGCTGGTGGCCGTAACGCCCAAGGGCGCCGATCTCAAAAAGGAGGGCGTGAAGATCATGGCGGCAATCGGCAACGCCACGGGCTGCGGGCTGGAGGAACTGGTGCAACTGCGGGACCAGGTTAATGCGCTTAAAGATGGGCTTGCGAGGAGTTAACCCCTGAAAAACCAGGGGTCATAAAGCATCTGTTAACCACTTCTCGATAAAGTTGCATTTATATTTTATGCAGCTAAAATGACATATGGCTGCGTTTCCAGCCCCAGAAGCCGATGAAGGCATTTTGCGGCAGATTTCAAAAGGCATGGCGATGGCTTTTATCTCTGCAAATTCAACGGCGCTGACCATTCTCAATCAAACTTTTTCAGTGACAAAAATATCGGGCAAAGATGCCGCAAGCTCGATACTCGCGATGGTATCCGGAGGCCAGCAAAGAACTTCGCAGGCCATTGAGACGATTTCGACGCTCGCTTCGCAGGCTACCGAAGCAAAGTTGGAAACCGTCGCAAAAAAAGAAACCGTCTCCGCCGCCATTCCGCAGGCGACGATGAGCGCCATGAACGCCGCCGCCAGGAATATGATGTCGTCCTACTACGTCAATCCGATTGAGCGCACCGCGGAAAATGCGGAGTTCATCGTAACGAACCTGATCATCCAAGCATCAAGAGCCAGTCCACGCTATGATCCCGAAATCATAGTACCGCCGCGTGAAGAATATAATGCTCAGTATGCTGAATGGGGTGCAAAACGCATCGCGAATGGCGAAGATGAAACTGTTGTTAAAAAGCAGGTCGAGCATTTCACCAGTGATCGCGCCTATGAGGCTCGCGTCGAATTGGCAGCACTCAGAAAAGCAAACAATGGCTATTACTGCGCAGTATCACGCCAAGATATGTATTATAGCGAAAGAGCTTTGAAGGAATTTTTCGGTTCCGCTATGGCTCTTAAACTTGGAGAAAACGGCCAAGTATCCGTGACACCAGGCGTTATATACTATGATAATGGACGGAAAATGATTGAATACAACGAAAACGGTGAGTTGGAAATATTTGATTCAAATGGAAATGTCACAAAGAAATATAAAAAGTCAGAGCTTCAATCCTAATAAATTTAATAAGGCTCCGCCGCTTGTCCCGGCGGAGCCGTTCGCATCATGCATACACGCCAAACTCAAACATATAACTATTTAAAGAGGCTGATGACACCCCGTTCAAAATAACTTCAACATCGCCCACAGTTATACTTGCGTACCCGGTTGAATTATCGATGATCGTTAAATCGCTGAATTCATCGGCAATGGCGTTATGAAAACGTAGCTTATCAACGCCGATTTGAAAGTCTTCAACCAAACTCGAAGCGCCAATTGTTACGAACTGGAAAGTATCCGCGCCCGCGTCACCCCAGAGAATGTCCCTACCGGAACCGCCATCAAGCAGATCATCGTTATCTCCACCATGTAGCTCATCATTTCCCGCACCGCCGCGCAACTGGTCATTTCCGGTTCCGCCAAAAAGCTTATCGGCGCCGTCTCCACCGCTAAGCTGGTCGCTTCCGGGTCCGCCGTAAAGAGTGTCATCGCCAGCGTCGCCGGACAGATTGTCGTTACCACCCTGACCATCAAGATAGTCATTTCCGGCGCCACCGAACAACCAGTCATTGCCAGCGGCATTCAATTGCGCCGGCCAGGGATTTACCGCGGTCGTATCACCGTACAACGTGTCGTCTCCGGCGTTGCCAAAGAGCAGATCGTCACCGCCGTCGCCTTCGACCCTTTCCCCAAGCTGACTACCGACGAATATATTGCTGTTCTCGCGGCCATAGATCGTCACGCCGGGCGACATGTATGTGACGCTCGAAAAATCTGCCATTCCAGCGAAATAGACTGGTTTTACCGGCCAGGAGGTGGCGCTGTTAAACTCGATACGTTCCACGCTGTCCAAGCCATTGTGGTCGATCATCACGGCAGTCCAGGAGTAATAATACTTGGGAGCGACGTAAATCGTGTCTACACCCGCGCCGCCATAAAATTTTTCCCATCCGTTTCGAACACCACCCAGAGTGCCGGTCTCGCTGCCGCCCAGCTGAAATACGTCGTTTCTCGCCACACCATAGCGATCACCGTAAAAGATTTCGTAGGGGCTAGTACCGACCTGCCAAATATTTGAGAGATAAAGAGTCATGCCATTCACTCCTCGATTAACGACAGAGATATTAGAATGATTGCAATGCAGGAAATTCATTTCGAAAATACTTATGAATACCCAAACCCATTATAGTATAAAATCAACAAAAGTCACGGAATTTCTAAATATACTACAGAATTGATTATTAACATTAAAAATAATGTCGATATATTAGAAATAAATAATGGCTACAACATGCTTCATGTTGCAGCCATTATTCGCCAGTTAATTTAGCGGATGCCTATCAGAGCTTCCAGTCAGACCTACTGCCAAACAACCACACGCGCCTTCTGCGGCACGCGGTCATAGAGGTCGATGACGTCCTGGTTCATCAGGCGTACGCAGCCGGAAGAGACGGCCTTGCCGATGGAGTTCCATTCCGGCGATCCATGCAGGCGGTAAAGCGTGTCCTTGCCGTTCTGGAAGATATAGAGCGCGCGGGCACCGAGCGGGTTTTTCAGGCCCGGTGGCATGCCGCCGTTCTTGGAAGAATATTTGACCAGTTCCGGCTGGCGGGCGACCATTTCGTCCGGCGGGGTCCATTTCGGCCATTTCTGGCGCCACTGGATGACGCCTTCGCCGGACCAGGCGAAACCATCGCGGCCGATGCCGACGCCGTAACGCATGGCGCTGCCGCCCTGCTCCACGACATAGAGGAAACGCGAGCGCGTATCCACGACGACGGTGCCGGGGCGTTCGCCGGTCGGATCGACTACGCGCTGACGATAATAACGCTGGTCGATCTTCTGGTAGGGAACCGCGGGAATGACGTAACCGCCATCCTCGACCGAACCGTACATGACGGCCAGTTCCGCATCGCTAACGCCCGACGAGAACATCTGGCGGAAATCGCTGCCGATGCTGCTCGCCTGCTGGCGAATGGCTTCACCCGTGCCGGAAGAAGCGCAGCCCGCCAGCAACGAAGCGGAGGAAATACCCAGAAGGGAAAGGAAAGTGCGTCTGGAAAGATCTGTGTCGGTGCTTGTCATAAGGCCGGATTGTCCCACATTTCGAACGGCTATATCGCCGTTGTACATCGTTTGTTCCACGTACACAGGCGTATTGCGAAAATAGTTAACCGACCGCTAAAAGCCAGTCAGAAGGCGCTGGGGGAACCCCACGATGCAGCGCTTTCTTTTAGAAAGTGGTCAGATAACCACAATCTGTGCGCCCTTCGGTACGCGCTCGTAGAGGTCGATCACATCCTGATTGAGCATGCGCACGCAGCCGGACGAAGTTGCCTTGCCGACGGACTGCCAGTCGGGCGTTCCGTGCACGCGGTAAAGCGTGTCCTTGCCGTCCTTGAAAATATAAAGGGCACGCGCGCCGAGCGGGTTGTTGAGACCCGGCGTCATGCCGCCATTGGCGGCGGAAATGGAGGTGAGTTCCGGCTGGCGCCTGACCATTTCGTCGGGCGGCGTCCAGCGCGGCCATTTCGCCTTCCACTGGATCTTGCCGCGACCCGACCAGGCGTAACCGTCGCGCCCGAGGCCAACGCCATACCGGATAGCCTTGCCGCCCGGCTGCACCAGATAGAGAAAATGCTGCTTTGTATCCACGACGATTGTACCCGGCGCTTCCGCAGTCTGATAGCTCACCTCCTGCCGGAGATAACGCGGATCGATGCGACCATAGGGAATGGCCGGCAGGGACCGGTCGTCATCGCGGATCGGGCCATACATGACCCGGTGCAGCGGATTGGAGACCGGAAGGCCATAGGCCATCGCCTGACCTTGCGCCTGCGGCACATTCAATCCCTGCACCTGCGGCGCGCTCAGGCCCTGCCCGCGCACCGGCGGACCGTATTCCTGATGGAAGCGGGTTCTGAACAGATCCGGCGGGCGCGTAGAAAGCTGACCCGGCTGTGGTGGCAGTTCCGGCTGGCGATTGGAGCTTACGGAATTGAAATTGAACACCGGCGCCGTTTCCTGAACGAAGACGTCCGGGTTCATCCGGCTCGTATCCGTCACGAAAAGGCAGCCGCTCAGGAAAGGCAGCAGCGCAATGACCGCCAGCGAGGCCGCCCGGCGGCAGTTTTTCAATAGGAGTGCTGTCATCTGAACCGCTTCATGAAACCAAGTTTGAAGGCATGATGCATTGCGCGGCTGGCGCGAGGCTGGTGTGTGCCTTTCAAAAAAAATCGGAAAAGCGCATTTTTGCCCTTGAACCTCTAGTTGCTAGAGGTGCCAGATTGGCTGTCGAGTGGAATTCAGGAGCTAGAACCATGAATATTTCGACACGCGGCAGTTTGAACGGGGAATCAGGAGACCTGACCTTCACGGTCGGCGGCATGGATTGCGGCAGCTGTGCGGCGAAGATCGAAACGGCGCTCTCCCGCCTGCCCGGCGTTGCCGACGTCAAGGTCTCCGTTGCGCGCGAAAGGCTGAACCTTTCGCTGGCGGAAGACAAAACGTCGGTCGCAAAAATCGAGGATACGCTGCGCAAACTTGGCTTCAAGCCCGCTTTGCTGCCGCAGGACAAGGCTCCGCGCGAAAAGATTGCGGCGGAACATCACGATCATGGGCATGATCATGACCATTCATCGTGCGGTGGTCATCACCATGCGGAAGCAGCACCGAGCATCGAGCAGAAAAATGCCCTGACCTTCTCTGTCGGCGGCATGGATTGCGCCAGCTGCGCGGCCAAGATCGAAACCGCGCTCTCGCGTCTGCCCGGTGTTGCCGACGTCAAGGTATCCGTTGCGCGCGAAAGGCTGAACCTTTCTCTGGCAGATAACAAAACCCCGGTCGACAAGATCGAGGACACGCTGCGCAAGCTCGGCTTCAAGCCTGCCTTGCTGCCGCAGGAAAAAACCGCACTTGGCAAGGTCGAAGAACATAATCACGATCATGTGCACGACCATGACCATGGATCATGCGGCGGTCATCACAGCCATGATCACGATCACAAACATGATCATTCAGGCCACGACCATTCGAGCCATGACCACGCCGACCACGACCACTCAAGCTGCGGCGGCCACCATCATGACGATGCGAAGCACGCGCATAGCCACGGGAGCGTTGAAACCGTCG
Source organism: Agrobacterium sp. A3-95 (assembly GCF_053521785.1). Classification (NCBI taxonomy): domain Bacteria; kingdom Pseudomonadati; phylum Pseudomonadota; class Alphaproteobacteria; order Hyphomicrobiales; family Rhizobiaceae; genus Agrobacterium; species Agrobacterium sp. A3-95. Next base: position 375,671 of record NZ_JBNWDR010000001.1, read on the forward strand.
CGCAGAGCGCCGACATAGGCCACGCCCATGGCGCGGATGAAAAAGGCGTGTGGTGGCGCACCGCCAAGGCGCGCAACACCTTCACCGGCACCATTCTCGTGGCCGTTGCCTATGCGGCAGAGCTTGGCTTCCCGGCATGGGGCAGTTACGCCTTCATCGTCGCAACGCTGGTCACGCTGTTTCCCATTGCGCGCAACGCCTTCAACGCCGCGCGTTTCGGGGCGATCTTCACCATCGAGATGCTGATGACGATTGCCGCCATCGGTGCCATCATCATTGGCGAGGCGGAAGAAGCGGCCATCGTCGTGCTGCTGTTCTCCGTTGGCGAGTTGCTGGAAGGCTTTGCCGCCGCACGTGCCCGCTCGGGCATCAAGGCTCTCGGTTCCCTGCTGCCAAAAACGGCACTGGTGGAAGAAAACGGTACGCTTCGGCAGGTTGCCGCCGATAAGGTTCGCATCGGACAGGTGGTCGTGGCGCGTCCGGGCGACCGCATTGCCGCCGATGGCGTTGTGATGGAAGGCGAATCCAGCGTCGACGAATCGCCGATGACCGGCGAGAGCATTCCGGTCGCCAAGGAAAAAGGCGCACGCGTCTTTGCGGGTTCGATCAACCATGACGGTTCGCTGCGCATTCGGGTCGACCGCGCGCCGGAAGACAACACCATTGCCCGCATCATCACGCTCGTTGAAGAAGCACAGGACGCCCGCGCCCCGACCGAGCGCTTTATCCAGAACTTCTCGCGTTACTACATGCCGCTGATCGTCGCGATTTCCGCACTTACCATCGTCGTGCCGCCGCTTGTGGGCCTTGGCGATTGGGACACCTGGATTTATCGCGGTCTCGCCCTGCTTCTGATCGGTTGCCCCTGCGCACTCGTCATTTCCGTTCCCGCTGCCATCGCCTCCAGCCTTTCGGCTGCGGCACGGCACGGTATGTTGGTGAAGGGCGGTGCGGTTATCGAGATGCTGGCACGCACCGAAACCGTGGCCTTCGACAAGACCGGCACGCTGACGCTCGGCGAACCTGTCGTGACGGATGTGGTGGCTCTTGACGGCAACGAGGCCGGGCTGATCGCGCAAGCCGCGACCATCGAGAACGAGTCCAGCCATCCGCTTGCCAGAGCCATCGTCAACCATGCCAACAAGGCAGGCGTAACTCCCCTGCCCGGCTCGGAGATCAAGGCGATTTCCGGTCGTGGCATGCAGGGCACCGTCGGCGGCAAGCGCCTGTTCATCGGCGCGCCGCGTTTTGCAACCGAAGTCGGGTCCGTATCGACGGAACTTGCAGAGCGCATTTCCGCACTGGAAAGCGAAGGCAAGACCGTGGCCGTCGTCATGGCCGAGGGAGCGGCGAGCGGTCTCTTCGCCATGCGCGACGAACCGCGCAAGGATGCGGCAGAAGGCATCAAGGCACTGAAGGAAATGGGTATTTCCTCGCTTATGCTGTCTGGCGACAATGCCCGCACGGCAAAGGCAATCGGCAACAAGCTGGGACTTGAAGCGCGCGGCGAACTCCTGCCGCAGAACAAGGTCGAGGAAATCCGCAAGCTTGCCCAGAAGAAAACCGTGGTGATGGTGGGCGACGGCATCAACGATGCGCCCGCCCTCGCGGCTGCAAGCGTCGGTGTCGCCATCGGCTCAGGCACGGATGTGGCGATGGAAGCGGCGGATGCAGCGCTGATGCGCAACAATGTCGGCGATGCTGCCCGCCTGATCGGCCTATCGCGCGCCACCATGCGCAATATCCACCAGAACGTAACGATCGCGCTCGGCCTGAAGGCGGTATTCCTGGTGACAACGGTTACCGGCCTCTCCGGCCTGTGGCTCGCTGTCTTCGCCGACACCGGCGCTACGGTTCTCGTCACCGCCAATGCCATGCGGCTGCTCGGCTACTTCAAGAAGAGCGCCTGACTTTACGAGAGGGCCGAAAGCTGCAAAGCGGTTTTCGGCCCTTTTTTATGCAAATTCGTTGAAAAAGCGGATGCTTTCCGTCACGGCGCCCGGCACCACGCCATTGTGTGTGCCGGGCAGCAGTTTTTTGTCGACCTTGAATCCCGAATACACGGCGCGGTCGACGAAAAGCTGGTGATCGGCGTCGAATGGGCGCTCCTCCGTGCCGCGCAGCAACAGCGCCGGGCATTTGAGGCTGGGGCCGAAACAGACCGAAGAGCGCATGATGAATTCCCGCTCGTCGGTTTCGTCGAAACAGAGTTCGTCCGAGTAGCGGTTGAAGTAACGCCATGAATTGACGCCCGCCGAAATCGGCGCGGCGGCACGGAATTTGCGGCTCATGACGGCCAAAAGCGTCAGCGTGCCGCCATTGGAATGCCCGGCAATGAAGAAGCGTTTCCTGTCGATACCGGGCAGGCTTTCCAGATAGGTCGCCGCCGCCAGCGCATCCGCTGTTTCGTCGTAGAAACCGGAGTAATTGCCGTTCTGGCCGTTTTCGCCCCGGAAGGACGGCAAAAGCACCACGAAACCCGCCTCCCAATAGGGCTTCATCATCGCCCAATGGCCGTCACCGGTGGCGTTGCCGCCGTGCAGGAAAAGCACCGCGGGTTTGAGTACCGTCGAGGGCTGATAATGGGAAAGCCAGGCCACAAGTTCGATGGAACCATCCGGCCCGCCACGATAGGTGACCCGTTCCGCGCCCGGCGGTGTGCCGAGCGGCGATGATTTTTCCGGAGCGGACATTTTGCGCAGCAAATGGGTATGGAACCGTTTACGCGCCTCGCCGTAATCCTGCTTTTCCAGCGGCAGCACTTCGGGCGTGGGAATGCCCGCTTTCGCACCTGCGGGCAGAAGTGCCGCTGCTGACAGGCCCATGGCACCCACAAGCAGATTGCGCCGCGTCAGGCTCCTTAAGGTCGCGCCGCTTTCTTCCTGTCCGAATGCTGAGGAGAGAAAGCGTTTATCTGGCATATGCGCACCTGAGTGATCAAAACATTAGAAGCAGTTCAGCACTGCGGCGAGAGGCTGTCCAATCACGGATTCGCGAATGACAACAATGTATTCGCAGCCATCATGGCATTTTCTGGACAAAACATTCCCTTACTCCTGGGCTTGTCACAGGAATCCAGTCGACGCGCATCGGCGCGGCGGGAAGAGTCCCATCAGCCCAACGACTTGGGCTGGCTGGATCCCTGTGACAAGCACAGGGATGAGGGAGACAGCGGAGACCCCTACCCATCAACGCCATCGATCATCGCCACAAGCGTCGCCAGGCGATCCGCCTCCGCCGGGAGTTTGTCAGCGCGAAGCCTCGCAATGCGCGGAAACCGCATGGCAACGCCGGATTTGTGGCGGTTGGAACGGTTGATGCCCTCGAAAGCCACCTCCAGCACGAAACCGAAATCCGGCGTGGCGCGCACCGCGCGCACGGGCCCGAAACGCTCGACGGTATTGTCGCGCACGAACTTGTCGAGCACTTCCAGCTCCGCATCGGTAAAACCGAAATAGGCCTTGCCAACCGGCACCAGCTGTTCACCATCCTCCCCTTCCGCCCATACGCCGAAGGTGAAATCGGAATAATAACTCGAGCGTTTGCCATGGCCGCGCTGCGCATACATCATGACAGCATCGATATTGTAGGGATCGCGTTTCCACTTGAACCACGGTCCCTTGGCCCGGCCGGCCTGGTAGGCGCTGTCGCGGCGCTTGATCATGACGCCTTCGATCACCGGATCGGGCGGCGCGGCGCGCAGCGTATTCAGCTCGTCCCATGTTGAAAAACCGATGAGCGGAGACAGGTCGAAGCGGTCATGCGGGGCATGTTCGATGATATCCGACAGGCGGCCACGGCGTTCTAGATAGGTCTGCGCGCGAATGTCGCTCTCACCATCGAACAGCAGGTCATAGGCGCGGATGAAGGCCGGATAGTCATCCTGCATCTTGGCCGTCACCGTCTTGCGGTTCAGCCGTTGTTGAAGGTCGGAAAAGGTGCGCGTGAGATTGTTGGAGCGCGCCGTGCCACCAATCAGCAATTCACCATCCATCACGCCTTCGAAATCGATGGCATCGAGCACGTCGGGAAATGCGCCGGAAATATCGTCGCCGGAGCGGGAGTAGAGTTTGCGCGTCTCGCCTGCGCGGGAAAGCTGCACACGGATGCCGTCCCATTTCCACTCGGCCGCATAATCGGCAGGGTCCAGACCATCGAGATCGCCGTCTGCAACCGGGGTGGCCAGCATTACCGAGTGAAAGATGGCGGGCGTCGCCAGAACCGGTCGCTCGGACTTGCCCTCCAGCCAGGCGAAAAGCGTCGTGTAAGGCGGCGTCAGACCGTGCCAGAGGGTTTCGATTTCGATGATGTCCTTATCCGCGAAATCCGCCAGTGCCTGCCGCGCCAGCCGCGCCGAAACGCCGATGCGAAGGCTGCCGGTTGCGAGTTTCAGGAAGGCGAAACGCGAGGAGGTATCGAGCCGGTCGAGCAGGTCGCGCACCGCTCCGCGCACTTCGGTGCGGCCGAGCGAATTCATCAGCGTCACGACTTCGCCAAGACGGGGATCCTGCGCCTCGGAATCATCCAGACCGCCGATATTGCCCCAGACCAGCGAGATGGTCTCGGCCAGGTCGCCGACATAATCGTATGAATAGCGGAACAGCACCTCGTCCATGCGCTCCAGCACCAGCTCGCGCAGCATTGCGGGCTTGACGCTTTTGAGGTCCAGCGTGCCGGCAATCGCCGCCAGCCCGTACCCCCGGTCTGGGTCAGGCGTATCGCGGAAATAATCGGTCAAAAGCTTCAGCTTGCCGTTGCGCGATGGGGTGAGGACAAGTCGGTCGAGAAGGGTGGCGAAGGCTTTCATCTCAATCCCCCTCGTCTTCGTAACCGACAAGATGCAGCGGTTTGGCAGCAATGCCCTGCAATTCGCACCAGCGCACCAGCGCCTCCTCGCGACCATGCGTGACCCAGACGGCCTGCGGGCCAATTTCCTTGATGGTTTCCAGCAGTTCCGGCCAGTCGCAGTGGTCGGAGATGACCAAAGGCAGCTCCACGCCGCCCTGTTTCGCCCGCTGTCGGACCATCATCCAGCCGGACGCGAATGCGATCAGCGGCTCGTTGAAACGACGCGCCCAGCGCTCCTGAAATGCAGAGGGCGGGCCGACGACGATCGCGCCCTTGAAGATGGCGGGATCGCTTTTTTCAAGCGTCGCGGGGCGCAGCTCACCGAGATCGATGCCTTGCGACACGTAATAATCGCAAAGCCGCGCCAGCGCGCCGTGGATATAGATGGGATCGGCATAACCATTGTCGCGCAGGAGCCTGATAACGCGCTGCGCCTTGCCGAGTGAATAAGCGCCGACCAGATGGGTGCGCTCGGGAAACTGCTTGATGGAGGTGAGCAGCTTGCCGATTTCCACCCGCGGCAGCGGGTGGTGAAACACCGGCAACCCGAAGGTGGCCTCGGTGATGAAGACATCACACGGCACCGTTTCGAAGGGTGTACAGGTGGGATCGATACCGCGCTTGTAATCGCCGGAGGCAACGATGCGCATGCCGTTCATTTCCACGGAGATCTGCGCCGAACCCAGCACATGGCCCGCCGGGTGGAAACCGACGGTCACGCCGTTTACCTCCACCGTCTCCCCGAATGCGACCGCCTGCTCGCTGCCGCAGAAGTCCTCGCCGTAACGGATGCGCATGATATCGAGCGTCTGGCGTGTGGCCAGCACCGCCCCGTGGCCGGCGCGGGCGTGATCGGAATGGCCGTGGGTTATCAATGCACGCGCCACCGGCCGCACCGGGTCGATATAAAAATCGCCCGGCGGGCAATAAAGACCCTTGGGCGTGGAGTTCAGGAGCTGTTCCGGCTTCATATTCATTGAGATAGGGCCGCCCGCGCGAATTTAAAGTGCTGCGAGCATAACGCGGAACGGGCGTTAAATTTCCAGGGGTGCGGTTTTGTTTTCGCGCTCAGAGGTCGCGGGCATATTGGAAAGGCCCGGAACCATCCCTCATCCATGTGCTTCTCACAGGGATGAGGGAAGAGCAAGTTGCCGGAGGAAGGCACAGCTCGAGTTCACCGCGCCTTATAAGGACAGCCGCCCCCTACTCCCCCGCACTTTCCGCCGGCTTGGCCGCCTGTGCTGCGGCTGGCAACCGGACCGGTTTCAGCATCAGTGCTGCGGCAAGGCCGATGGCGGCGGTTGCGGCGGCTGCGAAGAACAGCGGCGTGAAGGCATCCGAATAGAGCGAGGCAACGGCTGCCTGCGATGCCGCGGGCAGTTCGGAGAGCATCTTCGGCGTCAATTCCTCAATCCTTCCGACACCCGGAATGGTCACGGCAACGCCCTTGAGGCTGGAGGTGACGATCGCGCCATAGACCGAGATGGCGATTGCTGCGCCGCCCATGCGGGTGAGCGTCACCGCGCCGCTCGCGGCACCGATATCGGCCTTCGGCGCGGAATTCTGCACGCCGATAATGGGTGCCTGCTGGCCGAGGCCGACGGCGAAACCCTGCGCCAGCATGAGAATCGCAATCAGCCAAAGCGGCGTTCCCGCATGCATCTGCGTGAAGAGCAGCATGGCGATGACATTGATGGTGAGCCCGGCCACCGAAAACGGCTTGTAGACGCCGGTGATCGAGATCAACCGCCCGGCAGACAGTGAACCCATGACGATGCCGCCGGTGACGGCGATGAAGAACAGGCCGGCATGGGTTGGGGAAAGCCCGGTCGTGGTCTGCAGGAACAGCGCGTAATAATTGACCATGCCGATGCCAATGCCGCCGCTGGTCAATGAAACTATCATCAACAGCGGAAAGGTGCTGTCCTTGAAGAGCCTGAGCGGCACCACGGGTTCCGGCGCGCGACGTTCCACCTGCACCCAGAGGAAGGCGGCGATGACGGCGAAAGCGATAATACCGAGGCTGGGACCGGCGATAAGCGAACCGAACAATTCGCTGCTGTCGGCCCAGAAGACGACGCTTGCGATCGTCGCTGCCAGCAGGACGGCGCCGAGATAGTCGATCTTCGGCTGACGCGCGGGACGGCGGTAGGGCAGCAGGAAAATCAGGCCGGTGATGACGATAAGTCCGAGTGGCAGGTTGATGAGGAAGATCGACCGCCAGCCGAACAGATCGCTCATCGTGCCGCCGAGAATGGGCCCGACGCTGCCCGACGCCATGATGGTGAGGCTGGAATAGCTCTGGTAACGGGCTCTTTCACGCGGTTCGAACAGATCGGCATTGACGGAGAAGATCGAAACCATGATGCCGCCGCCGCCAAGGCCCTGAAGCACGCGGGCCGCGATCAGGCTATCCATTGACCAGGCCAGCCCGCAGGCGAGCGAGCCGAGCGTGAAGATGATAACCGCAGCGATCATCACGTATTTTCGCCCGAACAGGTCTCCGAGCTTGCCATAAACAGGCATGACCGCGCTGGTGGCCAGAAGATAGGCCGAACCGATCCAGCCGAAACGCTCCAGCGCGCCGAACTCGCCGACGATGGTGGGCAGCGCTGTCGAGACGATCTGGTTGTCGAGGGTAGCCATGAACATGGCCAGCATCAGAAACAGGAAAACGATGAGCCTACGCCGGTGATCCGACACAAGCGGCGCCACGGGGGCAACGGACATATCCATGAAAAATCTCGTTGAGTTTCGGCAATTTTGCTGCGACAATTTGTGTGCTATTAGCATATATATGTCAATGGCAAGTTTTTGACATCCATGATATTGGCGCTAAATGTGATCGCAAATCGGGATTGAAAGGAACGGCTGAGCGTGTCGACTGAGGAAGACTGGAACGAGGATCTGCCCGAAGACATCAAGCGCATCGGCAATACGATGACGCGTATGCGCATCATGATCGGACGGCGCATCATCGGGCGCATGGCGCTTGCCAAGGTGGCTCCGGGTCTGGAACTCTCCCATATCGACGTTCTCGATATATTGCGCCGCGCGGACGGTGATGTCACCGTTGGTGCGATTGCCGAGGGCATGCGCATCGACCCCTCGCGCGGCAGCCGGGTGGTGGCGGATATGGTCGGGCGCGGCCTGTTGAAACGCGGCGTCTCGCAGGAAGATGCACGCCGCAGCATCGTCGAAATCACACCACTTGGCACCAGTCTGCTGCAGGAAATGCGCCGGACCAAGATGAGCGTCATCCAGGACGTGATGGATGGATGGCCGGAGGAGGATGTCGAGACATTCGCCCGGCTTTTCGATCGGTTCATCGACCGTTTCGAGGCCCGGCTGTCACCGGATACGGACCTCCTGACGGATCAGAAAAAATCATAGTTGACCCTGACATCCACAACTTCACTTTAAAAGGACGAGACCTTAACGTGCCGCCATCGAAAAGGTAAAAGGGTGACTTCGATGTTGACGATCTATGGTGTCTACCGTTCCCGCGCCACGCGCACGCTCTGGCTTGCCGGGGAACTGGGCATGGAATTCAAGCACGTGCCTGTCGTGCAGGCCCGCCGCGTTGCCGATCCCCTGGCCGCAGACGCGCCGCTCAACACGCTGTCCCCCGCGTTTCTGGCCATCAATCCGATGGGCACCATCCCCTGCATCGAAGATGACGGCATGGTGCTTTATGAATCCATGGCCATCAACCTTTATCTCGTCCGCAAATATGGCGGACCGCTCGCACCGGTCGACCTGAAGGAAGATGCGGCGATGCTGCAATGGTCGTTCTTTGCCGCGACCGAAATCGAGACCAATTCGCTGAAGATTTCCTCCGCCATCGCCGAAGGGCTTTCGGAAAGCGATGCCGGCAAAGCGGTGATCGATGTCGCCGCGCGCCTCTTGAGGCGGCCCTTCCGGGTGCTGGAGCAACATCTTGCCAGCCACGATTATCTGGTAGGCGACCGTTTCACCGTCGCCGATCTCAACGTGGCGGAAATCGTCCGTTACGCGCAGGGCCACCAGCCGCTGTTTGACGCCCATCCGGCGCTGAAAGCCTGGCTGGAGCGCTGCCAGGCCCGCACGGCATTCAAGTCCATGTGGGACAGCCGGGCCGCCGAGGCGGCGTGAACGAAGGCACTAGCTGGGGATAGTTGGCAGACCTCTCTCCGCACTCGACGTCATCCTCGGGACAAGCCCGAGGATGACGAAGCAAGCTTTTTAGCACATCACCCCTTCTCACCCGCCAGCGCCCGCTGCACGGCCGGGCGCTCGTTCATGCGCCTGAAGTGATCATGCACCTTCGGGAAGCGGGCGATATCCACGCCGTCGCTTTCCAACCAGCCGGACATGACGAATAGATAGGGATCGGCGACCGAATAGGCGGTGCCCAAGACCCATGGGCCGTGCAGCATGCCGTGCTCGATCAGTTCGAAACAATCGGTCATGGTCTGCGGCACCTTCGCTTTCATATCCGCCAGGGAACTATCCTCGCTCGCCCAGCGGCTGCCGCGCCGGCCATGCGCATGGGCGACATGCACCGTGGAGGAAATGAAGGCGTTGAAGGCTTGCATCAGGGCGAATTCGAAGGGATCGTCGAGTGGGGCGAGTTTCTTCTCCGGAGCCATCTGCGCAATGAAGGCGAGGATGGCAGGCGTTTCCGTCAGCACCCCGCTTGCCGTTGCCAGCGCTGGCACGCGGCCTTTCGGGTTGATCTTCAGGAATGCCTCGGAGCGCTGCTCGCCCTCGGCGAAGTTGACGCGATGGGCCGTGTAAGGCAGGCCGGATTCCTCAAGCACGATATGGCTGGCGCGGGAGCAGGAACCGGGGGAGAAAAACAGTGTGAACATGGATATGCAACCTCCAGGGCAATGAGGGGCGCCCACCTCCTCGCGTGCAGACGCCAGCCCCTGCGGCGGCGATCTGGCAGACCATCACATGCAAGGGCAAACCATCATCCTGCCGGCAGCGGGCCGCGTCAAAGGTTATTTCTGACGCGCGTCGCGTTTAACCGAAGGCATACCGCGCGCCTTATTTTTTGTCTTTATGCATGGTCCGGACGTAAAGCCGCTGCGCAGTTTTACAGGAGATGCTCTAGAGGCCGACAACCCGGATATCGCCGACGTGGATGCCGTTCCAGTTGCGCATCTGCCGGTTTGCCATGGCAAGCAGCGCCTCGTTCTCGGCGCCATCGAAATATTTCGCCAGCATTGCGGCAATCATCGCTTCCGCCGCACGCGTCGTGCCGTCTTCGCATTTCACCGCCATGGCGATGCCCTTTTCCGGCAGTGCGGCCACGAACACGCCTTCTGCGCCGGTCTTGGCGAAAATCCTGCCCGGCGCGATCTGCATCAGCCTGGTGCAGGTGCGGCCGGTGCCCGCCACGTAAAAGGGTTCCGCCATGCAGGCGTCAAAGAGCCGGCGGGAGGCTTGCGCGCGCCCGGCCTCCAGCCCCCTGCCCGTCGCCATCTTGGCAAAACCATGCGCCAGACCCTTCAGCGGCACGGCATAAGTGGGGATCGAGCAACCGTCCACGCCGCAATTGTCATGGCCAAGCGCCGCACCCGTCAGGCCTTCCATCGTCGCGCGGATTTCCCGCTGCAGGGGGTGGTCGTAACCGACGTAGCCCTTGGGGTCGGTGCCTGTGTGACAGCAGGCGCAGATGAAGCCGGAGTGCTTGCCGGAGCAATTATTGTGAAGCGCTGTCGGCTTTTCCAGCGTGCGGGCCTGATGGATGATGGTCTTCTGGTCGGAAGACCAGTGCGCGCCGCATTCCAGCGTATCCACATCCCTGCCCGCCCTTGCGAGCATGGAGGCGGCGAGCGCCGCGTGTTCATCCTCGCCGGAATGAGAAGAGCAGGCAAGCGCCAGTTCGCGATTGCCGAAGCCATAGGCATCCGCCGCGCCGCTTTCCACCAGCGGCAGCGCCTGCATGGACTTGCAGGCAGAACGCGGGAAGACGCCACGCTCGACATCACCAGCTGAAAATACCACGCCGCCATCGCCATCCACCACCACTGCAAGACCCTGGTGGCGGCTTTCGACCAGACTGCCCCTGAGGACTTCGACGGTAACGGAATTGTTCATTTTTGCGGCCTCAAAAAGTTCTGATTTTATGTCGTTGATAGCGCAATTGATTTTTCGATGCACGAGGCTATCAGTGAAATTTGCAAAACGTCTGCTGCTGGCGATTGCCATCATCTATCTGCTGCCAGCTCTGGCATCGGCGGGGTTGTGGGCCATGAGGGATCACCCGCAGGGCTGGCGTGACGCGCGCTGGTCTTCTTCCGGCACCCTGCCGCAAGCAGGTGCCGACCGGCAGGCGGCGGTTTACGTTTTTTCCGCCATGACCGGTGGCTTTAAAGGCTCCGTCGCCAGCCATGCCTGGATCGTGCTGAAAAAGCCGGGCGCGACGGCCTACGATCGCTACGACAAGGTGGGCTGGGGAATGCCGATACGCCACAATGGCTATCCGGCGGATGCCTATTGGTATTCCAACACGCCGCGTCAGGTGGTGGCCATTCATGGGGCGGCAGCGGAAAAACTGATCCCGAAGATCGAACAGGCGATTGCCGACTATCCCTATGGCAAACCGGGCGGCTATCGTATCTATCCCGGTCCCAACTCCAACACTTTCGTTGCCCATGTGCTGCGCAGCGTGCCGGAGCTCGGTGTGGTTCTGCCATCAGACGCGGTGGGCCGCGACTATCTGCCCAACGGCGCGTTTTACCACGTCGCCGACGACTGGAAGGATGCTAGCCTCTCGCTTGGCGGGTTGTTCGGTATTTCGGCGGGCGCACGCAGTGGCTTCGAGGTCAATTTCCTCGGCCTGGTCGCGGGCTTCGATTTCAGCCGGCCCGGTGTGAAGATACCGGGACTTGGCTATTTCGGAGTGGCGGGTATCCGCGCGTAAAGTCGGGTCAGGTCTCAGCGGCGTGTGCTGCGCGTTTGGCGCGGATGCTCTGGGCAATAAAAACACGCGACAGGCCGTGATAGAGCGGCTCCCGGGAGAAAAGCCGGGAGGTTAGATATCCCAGCATCGATGCCACCATGATGGGGATGACGCCGTCATGATTGCCGGTCATTTCGAGGATGATCACGAAAGCCGTCATGGGGGCCTGCACCACGCCCGCGAAATATCCCGCCATGCCGACAATGGCGCCAAGGCCGATGCTCGTACCCAGCAAAGTCGCCATCGTACTGCCAAAGCCCGCGCCAACGGACAGCGACGGCGCGAATATACCGCCCGGAATGCCCGACATCATCGCCAGAAACGTGGCCGCCAGCTTTTCGATGAAGAAGAAGGCCGGTGCGGCCTGGCCCTCGATTGCGGCGCGCGCCTGTTCGTAACCCGTTCCGAAGGTCGCGCCATCAGTTGCAATACCGATGACGGCGGAGGCAAGGCCGCAGGCGGCGGCAACCGCCAGCATCCGCCTTGACGGCATGGCCTGGGCGAAGCGCCGGATACGCGCGGACAGGCGCAGCGCGCCCGCGCTGAACAGCGCGCCGAACGCACCACCACCAATGCCGCAGACCAGCACGAGCAGCCAGTCCATCATGGTTTTAGCCATGACGGAACTGGTGCCAAAGTAAGTATAGCTGCCGACCAGCGCCAGCGAGGCAAGGCCGGACAGGATGACGGCGGTAAGGACGAGGCCGTTTGCCCGGGATTCGTAGGTCTTGCTCATTTCCTCGATGGCAAACACGATGCCGGCCAGCGGTGTGTTGAACGCTGCGGCAATACCCGCCGCTGATCCGGCAAGAATAAGACCCTTTGCCTGTGCCATGCCGCCCCAGCGCGCCGCCTGAAGCATGATCGAGGCCCCGACTTGCACGGTTGGTCCCTCTCTCCCGATCGACGCACCGGACAAAAGCCCGACGACCGTCAGCGCGACCTTGCCGAAAGCGAGTTTCAGCGACAGGAGCCGCGAACGATCCGCGTCGTCACGCAGGTGCCGCGCGGCGATGGCCTGGGGAATGCCGCTGCCGCCGGCATTGGGAAAAACCGTCAGCGCCAGCCAGGCGCACAGCGTGAAACCGAGCGGCGTGATAATTAGCGGCAGCAGAAACGCCCATTCGCCGGCAGATGTTGCCGCAAAGAAAAGATGCTGGGCGCGATCCGCCGCCCAGGCAAAACCGACGCTGATGATGCCGACTGCAAGCGCGCCGATCCAGAAAACCGCCCTCGGCTTCCACACCCGCCATGAACCCCACACAACACGGGAACGGCGCAGCATTTTCAGCTTCTTGTAATCGACAGGCATGGCGGTCCAGATCGGTGGTTTTGGTATTTAGCAGACGGGAGACCCGTTTATCTGCCTCAAGTCCCGCGATTGCAAGGTTTTGCATTTGACTTATCACCACCGTTGTCCAAATGTATGCATCGCAATTGCAACGCAAGGAGACGATCCGTGAAAACGGCAACGATCCCTTCGCTGCGGGTGACGGCGGATTTTCGCGAGGCAGCCGAAAGCGTGCTGAAGGACGGCGAGACACTTTCGTCCTTCGTTTAATATTCCGTGCGCAGACAGGTGGAGATCCGCAAATCGCAGGCGGAGTTCATTGCGCGCGGGTTGGCGTCGCTCGAGGAATCCAAACGCACGGGAATTTTTTATTCCGCTGAGGAAGTGCATGCGGAACTGCGCGCTATGCTGCAGCCAGAAAAGCCGAGCGTAACAAGTGACGCTCAAGCTCCGCTACACGATTGCAGCCAGAGCGGACATAACACGGCTATACAATTTTCTACTGGAGAAAGATTTTTCGACGGCGGAGAAAGCCATCGACCGGATTATTGCCACCGTCGAGGGGCTGAGTGAGTTTCCCTTCGCCTCACGCAAAGAGAATGCGCTCCTGCGGGAAATGCTCATTCCCTGCGGATCCTCCGGTTACATCGCCCTCATTCAAATCGAAGATGCGGAAACAGTTTCCATCCTTGCCATCCGCCACCAGCGCGAAGACGATTACCACTGATCGTCAGAAAAATTCACCATGGAGAAGTAAATCTCATTATATATTAAATACATTCATTCAATATCCGTTTATAAATTCGATTTATTTTTCGATTAAACTATAAATGGAGTTTCAAATGACACTAAATTACGATACACAAGTGGAACTACTTTTCCCGGCTGTTCTTTTTCAAAATTCAACCACCGCGCCGATTTTAAAGAATGCCGGTATCCACATTGATTCGCTTAGCAACAAGATATTGCTGTTCACGGATCCGCGCACTGTCGCAGCACTGAATGCAGCGGCAGAAAACGCGAAAGCGGCATTACGCAATAGCGGAATCGGTTTCGTTCCGTTCGGATCGAATATTCAGGGCAGGGCAGATTTTCTGTTAGAGGCATTGCGTGAATTGTCGGAAAAATATGTCGGTGAAGCTCTTAATCTTGCGATACTAGATATTATGCGCTTTGTGCACGATGGAATGATGGGAAAGCTAAATCCGAATCCCTTTGCACCCCAACTCCCCACTCCATCAGAAAAATTCGATTTGTACGCCGCTTTAATGACGATGGCTTCACCGGAACAGATCAATAAACCCAAGGCCCCTAAACAACTACGCCCTTTCCAGATATTCGGGCGGCGAAAATCGTGATCTCAGCTCAATATCAAACAAAAGGCTCGCCAGTTTTTACCCAAGTGGCTGAAACTGATGAAACCACCTTTCACCGGTCGCTGACAGCCGCGCGCGGGTTTACCCACGGCTCCTGATTGGAGCGCGGCAGCGGGGTTTTGCCAAGGATGTGGTCCGCCGCCTTTTCGCCCGTCATGATCGAGGGACCGTTCAGGTTGCCATAGGTCACGTGCGGGAAGATCGAGCTGTCGGCGACCCGCAGCCCCTCCACGCCGATCACCCGGCATTCGGGATCAACGACCGCCATGGGGTCGTTCCTGTCGCCCATGCGGCAGGTGCCGCAGGGGTGATAGGCGCTTTCCAGATGTTCGCGCAGGAAGGCGTAGATCTGTTCGTCCGTCTCCACCTTTTCGCCCGGTTGGATTTCCGGCCCGCGAAATTCGTCGAAGGCTTTCTGGCCGAAAATCTCGCGCGTGAGGCGCACGCAATGGCGGAATTTTTCCCAGTCTTCCGGGTGGCTCATATAGTTGAAGCGGATGACCGGGTCGTCATGTGGATCGGCGGAACGCAGCGTGACATTGCCGCGCGACTTCGACAGGTTGTAGCCGACATGTGCCTGAAAACCATGGCTTTTCGCAGCAGCCTTGCCATCATAGGAGATGGCGACGGGCAGGAAATGGTACTGGATGTCAGGCTGTTTCAGGCCAGGCGCTGAACGCAGGAAGGCGCAGGCCTCGAACTGGTTGGAGGCCCCTAGCCCGCCTTTCGACAGCAGCCATTGCGCGCCCGCGACCCCCTGCCAGAACCAGGGCAGCCAGGAGTAAAGCGACACCGGCTTGGTGGAGACTTGCTGGAAATAAAACTCCATATGGTCCTGAAGGTTTGCACCCACACCCGGCCGATCCGCCTTAACCTCTATGCCCATGTCCTTCAGATGAGCCGCAGGCCCGATGCCCGAAAGCATCAGCAATTTCGGCGAATTGAAAGACGATGCCGAGACGATGACCTCACGATCGGCCCTGATGGTTTCCACCCCGCCCCTGCGCTCGATTTCGACGCCGACGGCACGGCCGTTCTCGATGACGACCTTGCGGGCGAAGCCATTGACCAGCGTGACATTACCGCGCTTCAGCGCCGGCTTCAGATAGGCATTGGCAGCAGACCAGCGGCGGCCATTATGGATGGTCTGCTCCATCAGGCCGAAACCTTCCTGTTTGGAGCCGTTATAGTCGTCTGTCAGCTCGAAGCCTGCCTGCGCGCCAGCCTGAA
The DNA here is from genome assembly GCF_053521785.1 of Agrobacterium sp. A3-95. Classification (NCBI taxonomy): domain Bacteria; kingdom Pseudomonadati; phylum Pseudomonadota; class Alphaproteobacteria; order Hyphomicrobiales; family Rhizobiaceae; genus Agrobacterium; species Agrobacterium sp. A3-95. The sequence continues at coordinate 391,371 of NZ_JBNWDR010000001.1, forward strand.
TGAAGGCGTGGAACAGCGGATTGCTGACCGGCCCGCGCTGAACATGCAGCGGCCCATCCGTGCCGCGCCATCCCTCTTCGCCGCCATGGCTGTGTTCCATGCGCTTGAAGTAAGGCAGCACATCCGCATAGGCCCAGCCATGCGCGCCCAGTTCCTCCCAGCGGTTGAAATCCTCGGCATGGCCGCGCACGTAAACAAGGCCGTTAATGGAGGACGAACCGCCGATGACCTTGCCGCGTGGGGCGGTGATGCGGCGATTGTCGAGGTTCGGTTCGGGTTCGGAGAGATAGCCCCAATTGTAGCGCTTCATGCTCATCGGCCAGGCGAGTGCGGCCGGCATCTGGATGAAAGGCCCGAAATCCGAGCCGCCAGCCTCGATGACAATCACCGAATAACGGCCGTCTTCCGACAGGCGATAGGCGATGGCGGAGCCTGCGGAACCGGAACCGACGATGACGTAATCTGCGTGCATGATTTGCTCTCTCTTCAATGAGCGTTGGTTCCGATTGACGGGCTGAGGGTGGGGTCCCCCCACCAAATCTCAATAAGGCGCGTCCACCTTCCCCGTGCTCACATAAACCGTCTTCAGCTCGCTATAATGATCCAGCGCCGCCGCCGAATTCTCGCGCCCGAAACCGGACTGCTTGGAGCCGCCGAATGGGATTTCCACCGGGCAGAGATTGTAGGTGTTGATCCACAGCGTGCCCGCCTCCAGCTGGTCGACCACGCGATGAGCGCGGGCCAGATCGGCGGTGAAGACGCCGCCGGCAAGGCCGAACTCGGTGGCGTTGGCGCGGGCGAGAACCTCATCCTCATCATCGAAATCCAGCACGCACATGACCGGGCCGAAGATTTCCTCGCGCGCGATAGTCATGTCATCGGTCACATCTGCAAACACGGTCGGCTGCACATAGGCGCCCTCGCCTGCAACATTGTTGGGAATGCCGCCGCCGGTTACCAGCGTCGCACCCTCCGCCTTGCCCTTTTCGATATAGCCAAGCACCTTTTCCTGCTGGGCTTTGGAGACCAGCGGGCCGAGATGGGTGGCGTAATCCAGGGGGTCGCCGAGGATCATCGCCTCGGTGCGGCGCTTCAGGTTTTCGAGGAAGCGGTCCTTTGCCTTTTTCTGCACGAAAACGCGGGTACCGTTGGAGCAGACCTGACCGGAAGAATAGAAATTGCCGAGCATCGCGCCGCCGACAGCGCTTTCGATATCGGCATCGTCAAACACGATCAGCGGCGATTTGCCACCGAGTTCCATCGTCACATGCTTGAGATGCCCAGCGGCGGCGGCGGCCACCTTGCGGCCGGTGGGCACCGAGCCGGTGAGCGAGACCTTGGCGACATCCGGGTGGTTGACCAGAAGCGGGCCGGTATCGCGATCACCCTGAATGACGTTGAACAGGCCCTTGGGCAGCCCTGCCTCGATCAGGATTTCCGCGATCTTCAAAGCGCCGAGCGGGGTGTTTTCCGATGGCTTGAAGACCATGGCGTTGCCAGCACCGAGCGCCGGGGCCGCCTTCCAGCAGGCGATCTGCTGTGGATAGTTCCATGCGCCGATGCCGACACAGACGCCGAGCGGCACGCGCTTGGTATAGGCGAAATCGCCGCCGAGCGGGATGTAGTTGCCATTCAGCGCGGAAGGCGCGATACCGCCGAAAAATTCGAAGGCATCGGCACCCGAGGTCGGATCGGCGACAATGGTTTCCTGGATCGGCTTGCCGGTATCCAGCGTTTCGAGCGTGGAGAGCGCCTCGTTGCGTTCACGCATGATATCGGCGGCGCGTTTCAATATGCGCCCGCGCGCCATGGGGCTCATTGCCGCCCAGTCCTTCTGGGCGCGTTTGGCCGATGCAATGGCGCGCTCGACAATCGCGGGCGTTGCCGCATGCAGCCTTGCAATGACTTCGCCGGTGGCCGGAAAGACGCTTTCGAAAAGCGTGCCGGCATTGTCTTCGACATAGTCGCCATCAATGAAATGCGAGGCTTTGGGCTGCGCCCTGAGAGACGTCGCGATAGTCATGTCGAATACTCCTAGAGAATGCGGACGGACGGCTTCGGGCGCTGTCCATCAGGATATGGTTTGAGCTGCAAGTCGAAATAGTCTTCGACAAGGGCCGGCGCTGAGGCGAGCCCAAGCGGGGCCGAACGCAGGCTGTGCCTGATATACAGCCCGTCGATAAGGGCTGCCGCCCCTTCCGCAATGCGCGCGGCGTCATCGGGTGGACATAGCCGGTTCAGGCTTGCCATGAGGTTCGAGCGCAGGCGACGGGAATAGAGCACCAGCAGGCGGCGGGTTTCTTCCGAGCGCTGCGCCTCGACATAAAAGGCAAGCCATGCCGCCACCGCCTCGGGCGTGAACTGGTCGCTCTGGAAAGAGACGTGAACGATGGCGCTCAGCCGTTCGCGCGGGCCATTGGCGCGGGTCAGCGCCGCCACCGCATCGCGCCTCAGATCCCGCAGCAGGCTGCGGATGGTTTCCAGAAGAAGCTGCTGCTTGCTGCCGAAATAATGATGCGCAAGCGCCGGCGATACGCCCGCTTCCCGGGCAATATCCGACATTGTCACATTCAGCGAACCATGGTGGCCTATGGTGCGTAACGCCGCATCTACAAGCGCCTTGCGGCGCAAAGGCTCCATTCCGATCTTGGGCATAAGGGTCTCCTTGATGGCGGGCAAAATATTCTTGATTGATCAATCAATCAATAAAAAACGCGCCATTTCATGTCGCTGATTTGCCATGGATCAAAGAAAACCGGGCAAGGCCGGATAAGACTAGCCGCTCCCATGCTGAGGAGCCGCTCACAGGGGAAAAACTAAACCGTGATATACTGCAAATTGGGAATGGAACACGTTTCGTGCTAATATGCAGAGTGATACAAATTTCGCTGGAAGCGGCGCCAGACGAAAACTGAAAAAACGCCCGCAAGACCGCGATCCCAATCAGGTCCCGACACGGACCGGAGATGCCTTCGCAACGGTTGAACAAGGGAGTGATATCATGCCAATGGTGACAGTATCGATTTCCCCGGAACAGGCAGCAAGAATGCGCGAGGCCGTGAATAGCGGCGCCTACGCATCCGGCAGCGAGGTCGTAAGGGCCGCGCTGAGACTATGGGCGGCCTCTGCTGCCGCAACCGGCGCAGATACAGAGGCTGCAGCACCTGTCGAGGCGGATCGCGAACGCCTGAATGTTGCGGAACTTTACGCCGCTCACACCGGCCATGTGCGCCGGGCCTGAGGGCCTGCCGGATACCCCTGGCTATTGAGGGGCCCGTGACAAAACCTTCATTAAAGCTTCACAGTCGTGAAAGCTTTTGTTGACCTGTAATCTGCGATTGTCTGCTGAAAAGAGACAAGTTCCCGTGTGTGCATTTGACTTGTCATGCCACCAACGGGAACTGGCAATAGCGGAGAACAGAAATGCCGGCCGTAACGCTGGAGAACGATGTCATAAGGCGGTTTGCCTCCGGGCACATGTTTCCCATGGCGAAGCTTGTGCTTGAAACCGCGTTTCAGCCGATCGTCGAGGCGACGACGGGCACGATTTTCGGATATGAATCACTGATGCGCGGCCATGACCGGCTTGGGTTTTCCAATCCGCTCGCGCTTCTCGACCAGGCTGCCGAGGATGGCGAGCTGAAGACCTTCGAGCAGATGCTGGCGAGCCGGGCGCTCGCTAAATTCTCCACCCTGGCGGATTTTTCCACCACCACCCTGTTCCTCAATCTCGATGTAAGGCTTATCCCGCACGGGGACGCCATTCTCGACAAGCTCGTTGGCCATCTGGCGCGGGCGGGCATTCCGGCCTCCTCCATCTGCTTTGAACTTTCCGAACGTTTCGACAATACCAGCGTGCCGGAGTTCAAGGCGCTGATCGCCCGCATGCGCAAGGAAGGTTTCAAGCTGGCGATCGACGATTTCGGCGCCGGTCACGGCGAGATGAAGCTTTTATGCGACTATCCGCTTGATTACCTGAAGATCGACCGGCATTTCATCAGCGGTGTCGATCATCTTCCGCGCAAGCAGCATCTCGTGCGCAACATCGTCAACATCGCTCATGTTCTCGGCGTCCGGGTCATTGCAGAAGGCATCGAAACCGAAGCGGAATTTCTCACCTGCCGCGAATATGGCGTCGATCTGGTGCAGGGCTGGCTGATTGCCAGGCCGACGGTTTTCACCAGCGAGCTTCCCGAGAGCTTTCCGCACCTCAACCGCGTGGGCGTGGTGCGGCGCAACAGCCAGTCGCTGGACGAAATCCTCATCCGTCGCGAAATAGAGCGTCTTCCCACCGTCTATGAGCATGACAGCGTCGACAGCGTCTTCGAATTGTTCCGCAGAAACCCGCAGCAGGCGTTTTTCCCGGTTCTCAACGCCAATGGCGAACCGCGCGGCGTCATCAACGAATATCACCTCAAGGAATACATCTACCGGCCTTTCGGGCGCGATCTCCTCAAGAACAAGATCTACGAGCGCACCATTTCCCACTTCGTCGATCCTGCGCCGATCGTGGGTCTCGACGCCGATGCCGATCAACTGATGAACATGTTCGCCAGCATGGGCGGCAGCGCCTGCATCATCCTGACCGAAAACATGCGTTACGCCGGCATCGTCTCAGCCGCATCGCTCATCAAGGTCATCAATGAAAAACAGCTCAAGATGGCGCAGGACCAGAACCCGCTGACGGCGCTGCCGGGCAACCGCGCCATCGGCGGCTTCATAGCCGACAGCTGCGGCGATGGCGATGAGACCCGTTTCTTCTGCTATTGCGATTTCGACAATTTCAAACCCTTCAACGATAAATACGGCTTCAATGCCGGCGACCACGCCATCACCCTGTTTTCCGCACTGATGCGTCGCTACTTTTTCGCCGGCGACTGCTTTCTCGGCCATATCGGCGGCGACGACTTCTTCGTCGGCGTGCGTGACTGGGCGGTGGAGGAACTGACGGAAATCCTCGAGCGGCTGCTCAGCGATTTTCACGGTGAAGTGGCCGAACTCTATTCGCCAGAGGACCGTCAGGCCGGTCGCATGGTCGGGCTGGACCGTCGCGGCAATGAGCGGGATTTTGCCCTGCTGCGTTGCTCCATCGGCGTTCTCACATTGCCAAAAGGTTTGATCATCGCCAATCCCGAGCGCATCGGAAGCGAGATCGCCGGCATCAAGACAGCCGCGAAAGAAAACGAAGGCGGCCTCGTCATCCGGGTGTTCGGGGAGACAAAATGACATCAGCGACAAAGGGCCTCCTTCCCTAAGCGGTACATCTGTCCTAAATCTTCAGGTAACGCCGACAAATGAGGAATTGCCCCTGGCCATGCCCGAAAATGTGACCCTGCCCGAAAAAATGCGCTTCATCGACCTTTCCTCCCATGGTGGCCCGGAGGTGATGCAGCTTTCGCAAGCACCTTTGCCAACCCCCGCCAGAGGCGAAATCCTGGTGAGGGTCGAGGCGGCCGGCGTCAACCGCCCCGATGTCGCGCAGAGGCAGGGCACCTATCCGCCACCGAAGGACGCAAGCCCGATCCTCGGCCTCGAAATTGCCGGAGAAGTGGTGGCGCTCGGCGAAGGCGTCAGCGAATTCAAACCTGGCGACAAGGTCTGCGCGCTCGCCAATGGCGGCGGTTATGCGCAATATTGCACCGTACCGGCCGGGCAGGCCCTGCCCTTCCCCAAGGGGTACGACGCCGTCAAGGCCGCCGCGCTGCCGGAAACCTTCTTCACCGTCTGGGCCAACCTCTTCCAGATGGCGGGCCTGACCGAAGGCGAAAGCGTGCTCATCCACGGCGGCACCAGCGGTATCGGCACAACCGCCATCCAGCTCGCCAAAGCCTTCGGCGCTGATGTCTATGCGACGGCGGGTTCTGCGGAAAAATGCGAGGCCTGCGTCAAGCTTGGTGCCAAACGGGCCATCAATTACCGCGACGAGGATTTCACCGCCGTCATCAAGGCCGAAACCGATGGCAAGGGTGTCGATGTGGTTCTCGACATGATCGGTGCGGCCTATTTCGAAAAGAACATTGCCGCACTCGCCAAGGATGGCTGTCTGTCCATCATCGCCTTTCTGGGCGGCGCCGTGGCTGAAAAGGTCGATCTGCGGCCAATCATGGTCAAACGCCTGACCGTCACCGGCTCCACCATGCGGCCACGTACCGCTGACGAGAAACGCGCCATCCGTGATGAGCTTATCGAACAGGTCTGGCCACTCATCGAAAGCGGCAAGGTTACGCCTGTCATCAACAAGGTCTTCACGCTGGACGAAGTTGTGGAGGCCCACCGGCTGATGGAAACCAGCAATCATATCGGCAAGATCGTGATGCGGGTGTCCTGATCAGACCTCTTGCATTAATGACGAATCGTACTACCTTCTAGTTATGTTCAACGTATCGGAAGGAGGTGATCCAATGTCTAATGAGATTTCGGTCTCTGGTGCAGGCAATGGAAAGGGTGGGTTTTCGACGGGGCAGCCCTCGGCGTAAAAACCTCTTGCCTTCGGAACGTTGAGAAACAGTCCCGGGTCTGTAAACAGGACCAAGCTCATGGAAGGGTCGCCTCTGGCGACCCTTTTCCGTTTCTGGGGTGATCGGCGCGTTTACCCGGTTCCCTCATCTCTGTGCTTGTCACAGAGATCCAGCCAGACCAAGTCTTTGGGCTGAATGGAGTTTCACCGCCGCGCAGACGCGCGCCGGCTGGCAACCTGTGACGATCACAGGAATGACGGTGTGTACGCTAGCGTTGCAGACATCTTATACATCCGTCGGACGCGCGTCTGCGCGGCGGAAAGGTTCTTTTCAACCCACGGAGTTGGGTTGGCTGGATACCGGCTCAAGGCCAGTATGACGGGGAACCGCCAGCTGCCAATCGCAGCCGCATCTGCCCTACTTCTTGCCAAACACCTTCCACCGGGTCGGACGAAACCGCAGTTCGGCACCTACCGCCACGGCGGCGTTGAGCGGCACCTCGATTTCGAGGTGATAGGGGTCATGGCCGTTATTGGCGATGTCGATTTCGGCGATGCGGGTGCCGGCGAGGCGGCGACAGGTGGTAACCTTGCCGTAAAGCGCGTTTTTCTCGTCGGTCAACACCACATCTTCCGGACGGAAGAACAGCTCGCCCTCACCTGCGCCATTTTCGGCGACGCCGATGCTCTCGCCCTGAAACACCACCTGGCCGTCGCGGATCGTCACAGGCAGGCTGGAGGATTCGCCGATGAAGGAGAAGACGAAGGGGGAATTGGGCGTGTCGTAGACGTCATCCGCCGTGCCGACCTGTTCGATCTTGCCCTGGCTCATGACAACGACGCGGTCGGCCAGTTCCAGTGCTTCTTCCTGATCGTGGGTAACGAAGACGGTGGTGTGGCCCGTGCGGTCGTGGAACTCGCGCAGCCAGCGGCGCAGTTCCTTGCGCACCTTGGCATCGAGTGCGCCGAAGGGTTCATCGAGCAGCAGCACTTTCGGCTCGATGGCGACTGCGCGGGCAAGTGCCACGCGCTGACGCTGGCCGCCGGAAAGCTGGGTGGGGTAACGCTTTTCGAGGCCGGTCAGATGCACCATGTCCAGAAGCTCCGATACCCGTCGGCGGATTTCCGCTTTCGGCGGGCGGGAGGCGGAAGGGCGGACCTTCAGGCCGAAGGCGATGTTGTCGGCAACCGTCATATGGCGGAACAGGGCGTAGTGCTGAAACACAAAACCGACATTGCGCTCCTGCACCGAGCGGTGCGAGGCATCCTCATCACCGAAGAAGATGCGGCCTTGGGTCGGCTGCTCCAGGCCGGCGATGAGGCGCAGCAGCGTCGTCTTGCCGGAACCGGAGGGACCGAGCAGCGCGATCAGCTCGCCGGAACGAATGTCGAGCGACACGTCGTTCAGCGCCGGAAAGCGATCAAACTGCTTGGTGATGCCGGAAACTTTCACTTCCATGAATATGCCTTTCAATGCTTGCCGGCTGCGTTGCCCGCGCCAAAGCGTATTTCGAGAATGGTTTTGAGAACGAGCGTCACGAGCGCCAGACCAGCCAGCAGCGTCGCCACCGCGAAGGCCGCGCCGATATTGTACTCATTATAGAGTATCTCGACATGCAGCGGCATGGTGTTGGTCTCGCCGCGAATATGGCCTGATACGACAGAGACGGCGCCGAACTCGCCCATGGCGCGGGCGTTGCAGAGCAGCACCCCGTACAGCAGTCCCCATTTGATATTCGGCAGCGTGACATACCAGAAAGTCTGCCAGCCGGTTGCGCCAAGCGAGATCGCCGCCTCCTCATCGCCATTACCTTGCTCCTGCATCAGCGGGATCAGTTCACGCGCGACGAAGGGAAAGGTGACGAAGATGGTGGCTAGCACGATGCCCGGAACAGCAAAGAGGATTTCGATGCCATAACTCTTCAGCCATGGCCCGAGCACGCTGTGCGAAGAGAACAGGATGACATAGACCAGACCCGATATGACCGGCGAGATCGAGAACGGCAGGTCGATCAGCGTTATCAGGAATGCCTTGCCCTTGAACTCGAATTTCGCGATCGCCCAGGCGGCGGCGACACCGAAGATAAGGTTGAGCGGCACCGAAATGGCGGCGACAAGCAGTGTCAGACGGATGGCGGAGAGTGCATCCGGCTCGACGATCGCTTCCCAGAAGGCATCGGCGCCTTTGCGAAATGCCTCGAAGAACACCGATACCAGCGGCAGCACGAGGAAAGCCGCAAGGAACAGGAAGGCAATCGCAATCAGCACCAGCCTGGCAGGCAGGCTCTCGCTGGCGGGATCGCGGAAGGGTCGGGACGAGGTGCGGGAAGCATCAGACATAACCGTACCTCTTGCGGCTCCAGGCCTGAATGAGATTGATGAGGAACAGCATGGCGAAGGAAATGATCAGCATGATGGTGGCGATGGCCGTCGCGCCCGCATAATTGAACTCCTCCAGCCGGATGACGATGAGGAGCGGTGCAATTTCCGAGACGTAGGGAATATTGCCGGCGATGAAGATGACCGAGCCGTACTCTCCGATACCGCGCGCGAAGGCGAGTGCGAAGCCCGTCAGGATGGCGGGCGTGAGGCTTGGCAGCAGCACCCGGCTGATGGTCTGGAAACGGTTGGCGCCGAGCGTTGCCGCCACCTCCTCCACCTGCCGGTCTATTTCTTCCATGACCGGCTGCACGGTGCGGACCACGAATGGCAGGCCGATGAAGATCAGCGCGATGACGATACCGGTCGGCGTAAACGCGATCTTGATGCCGAAGGGTTCGAACAGCGAGCCGACCCAGCCGCGATTGGCATAAAGCGTGGTGAGCGCGATGCCGGCAACCGCCGTCGGCAGGGCAAAGGGCAGATCCACGATGGCATCAACGAAACGCCGGCCGGGAAAACGATACCGCGTGAGAACCCATGCGACGATGACGCCAAAAACAGCGTTCACCAGTGCGGCGATGAAGGCGGTGCCGAAACTGACGCGCAGTGCATTCAGTGTACGGCTATCGACAGCGATCGCAATAAAATCTGCAAAACCAAGTTTCGCCGTGGACCAGACGAGGCCGCCGAGCGGAATAAGAATGATGAGAAACAGATAGACGACCGTGTAACCGAACGTCAGGCCGAAGCCGGGTATCACGCTCGATTGACGCCACTTCCACCTGTTTCCGGATGTATTATTGCTCATCAACGCTCCGGATAATCTTTAGTTTGGCACATTTCCGGACAGAAAACCGGGGTCCACTTTTCCTGGAAATGCTTTCTGGGAGCCGGTGTTCCCCGGCCTTGTTATAAAGGATCGACCGGCACGGTGTCCGGTCGATCGATTTGTCGTTTTTCAAGTTCCCTTAAGCGGGGTGGGCGGATTTGTCTTCAGCCCATCATCCGCTTACTTGGCGGGCTTGTAAATCTGGTCGAAGATGCCGCCGTCACCGAAATGTTCAGGCTGCGCCTTGGCCCAACCGCCAAACTGCGGATCGTCGATGGTGACGAGCTTGATGTCGGGCAGCTGCTTCAGCAGATCCTTGGAGACAACTGCGGGGTTCGAAGGACGATAGAAGTGCTTCGCCGCAATGTTCTGACCTTCGTCGGAATAGAGATATTGCAGATAGGCTTCCGCCGCCTTGCGGGTGCCCTTGGCGTCGACGTTCGCGTCAACCACGGCGACCGGCGGCTCGGCGAGGATCGAGATCGGCGGCACAATGATGTCGAAGGCATCCGCGCCGAATTCCTGACCGGCCAGATAGGCTTCGTTTTCCCAGGCCAGCAGCACGTCGCCGATCTGGCGCTGCGCAAATGTGACCGTGGAGCCGCGGGCACCGGTATCGAGCACCGGAGCGCGCTTGTAGAGTTCGCCGACATAGGCCTTGATCTTGTCCTGATCGCCCTTGAACTCTTCATTCGCCCATGCCCAGGCGGCAAGGTAATTCCAGCGTGCGCCACCTGATGTCTTGGGGTTCGGGGTAACGATCTGCACGTCGCCCTTTACCAGATCGCCCCAGTTATGGATCCCCTTCGGGTTGCCCTTGCGGACGAGGAACACGATGGTGGAGGTGTAGGGCGAGGAATTATGCGGCAGGCGGCCGCGCCAGTCCTTGTTGATCTTGCCGGAATTCTGGACGATGGCATCGATATCGCTCTGCAGCGCCAGCGTCACCACATCGGCTTCCAGACCGTCGATGACCGAGCGAGCCTGCTTGCCGGAGCCGCCATGCGACTGCTGGATCGTGACATCCTCACCGGTATCGGCCTTCCACTTCTTGGCGAAGGCTTCGTTGAAATCCTTGTAGAGTTCGCGGGTCGGATCATAGGACACGTTAAGCAGCTTGGTCTGCGCGGCAGCCGAGCCGACACCTCCCAGAGCCAGCGATAGACCGAGAGCGAAAACGCTCAAACCGGACAGAAGCTTGGACATCGGTATTCCCTCCTGATGAAGATGGCTTAACTCTACTGGACCGGTAGAGTTGGTCAATGAGGCCGAATACGATCGAAAAAGTGTTTCCCGAGAGCGTTTCCACGGGCAACAAATACAGCGCAGCATAGGCGAAAGGCGCAACAAGCGTCGTGTAAAACTTTGCTGAATGCAAAACCGTTTCACATTTTTGACGATTTTTTGGCGTTACGGCGAAAAATATTCAGGGGTTTTAGACGATTTTTTCGTCAGGCCGTCAAAAGTTCGGGCACTTCCACGCCTGCAACGGCATCCGCAACGGTGGTGTTGAAAAGGATATTGCGGGTGGCATCGGCCACGCGGGCGAAGACGTGGCGTATTTCGCACTGCTTTTCGCCATCGCAATCCTCGCACCGGCGATAGGCGGTCTGCGACAGGCAGGGCAAGGGAGCGAGCGGCCCGTCGATGAGGCGCAGCACCTCGCCGAAGGTGATATCGGCAGCCGGGCGCGCCAGCAAATAACCGCCCTGCTTGCCGCGCCTGCTTTCGACGATGCGTTCCTTCTTCATTTCGAGAAGGATCTGTTCAAGGAATTTTTTCGGAATGGCCTGTTCGCGGGCAATATCGGAAATTTGCACAGGACAGCCGCCGTCGGCCTTTGCCAGCGAAAGAAGCGCCCTCAGCGCATATTTTGCCTTCTGCGAAATCATCGTGAAACCAGTAGAACACAAGCCCGGATACCCGGCAATTCCGGCTTAGCGCAGAAGTTGTCACAATTCAAATCCAAGCTGCAAAGAAGGTGAACGGGCATCTTTTGCTCATAGATCGTGCGCGTGAGGCATTTTTGCTCTGAAGTGCAGCGCACAAAGACTGTCATTTCTGTTCCAGAGGCCCGATTTCAACAATAATCGGCCATGGAAATCCCGGACGTGACAATGACGATCAATTCAGCAAATGCCTCTGCCGATACCGCATCCCTCGACGCCACGCTTGCCGGGCTCGATCTTGCGGGACGACTTTCCTTTATCGCCGGTCTTGGCGGCCGTGCGGTCTTCACCACCAGCCTCGGCATCGAGGACCAGGTCATCACGGCGGCCATCGGCACCCACCGGTTGCCGATCGACGTCGTGACGCTGGAAACCGGCCGGCTCTTCAAGGAAACCGTCGATCTCATCGAGGAAACCGAGGAGCGCTTCGGCATCGACATCCGTCGCTTTCGGCCCGAACAGGACGATATCGACGCCTATGCCGAAAAATACGGCCTCAACGGTTTTTACGAAAGCATCGAGGCCCGTCACGCCTGCTGTCATGTCAGAAAGCTGATCCCGCTCGGCAAGGCGCTGGAAGGTGCCACCTTCTGGATCACTGGGCTCCGCCGCGGCCAGTCGGGCAATCGTGCGACCACACCTTTTGCCGAGTTCGACGCCGAGCGTAATCTAATCAAGGTCAATGCCTTGGCGGACTGGGACATCGACCAGATCAAGGCCTATGTCGCTTCTGAAAACATTCCCGTCAATCCGTTGCATGCGCGTGGTTACCCCTCCATCGGCTGCGAGCCGTGTACACGCGCTATCAAGCCCGGCGAGCCTGAGCGCGCCGGCCGATGGTGGTGGGAAAACGACGAGAAGCGCGAATGCGGTCTTCACGTCGCCGGTGCGGACCAGACGTCCGCCATTTCCGCCATCCCACAACGATAATCATTCAGACCAGTTCCGGAGTTTAAAATGTCCAACGCAGTCCACGAGACGGACAGCAAGAATACTGTCGCATCCAAGCCGCCGCTCGATCCGCATCTGAAGGCGCTTGAAAACGAAGCCATTCATATCTTCCGTGAAGTCGCCGCCGAATTCGACAATCCCGTGATGCTCTATTCCATCGGCAAGGATTCGTCCGTGCTGCTGCATTTGGCGCGCAAGGCATTCTTCCCAGGCCGCGTGCCATTCCCGCTGCTGCACGTCAATACGGGCTGGAAATTCAAGGAAATGATCGAATTCCGCGACAAGATCGTCAAGGAATATGACCTCGATCTCATCTCCTATACAAACCCGCGCGGCGCGAGCGAAAACGTGACGCCCTTCACCCACGGTTCGGCGCTCTACACCGACATCATGAAGACGGAAGCGCTGCGCCAGGCGCTGGACGCCGGTCAGTTCGATGCCGCCTTCGGCGGTGCGCGCCGCGACGAGGAAGCAAGCCGCGCCAAGGAGCGCATCTATTCCTTCCGCACGCCGGACCACAAGTGGGACCCGCGCAACCAGCGCCCTGAGCTGTGGAACATCTATAACGGCATGGTCCGCAAGGGCGAAAGCGTGCGCGCCTTCCCGCTCTCCAACTGGACCGAAGTCGATATCTGGCGTTACATCGAGGCGGAAAACATTCCGCTGGTGCCGCTCTATTACGCCGCCGAGCGCCCCTATATCGAGCGTGACGGCATGATGATCCTTGCCGAAGACGAGCGGCTGGAGCTGCTGCCCGGCGAAGAGATCCAGCACGGCTCGATCCGCTTCCGCACGCTCGGCTGCTTCCCGCTGACCGGCGCGATCCACTCCGAGGCGGCGACGCTTCAGGAGGTCATCGCAGAGCTGGAAATCGCCACCGTTTCCGAGCGGCAGGGCCGCGCCATCGATCGAGACCAGTCCGGCTCGATGGAGAAGAAGAAGCGCGAGGGCTATTTCTGATGACCGCCGCTGCTACCAACACCGCCTCCACGGCCACCATTCTGCCCTTTGCAGAACATTCGAAGGCGACGCGTGATACGCGCCCGCTTCGTCTCATCACCTGCGGCAGCGTGGATGATGGCAAATCGACCCTGATCGGCCGTCTCCTGTGGGACACCAAGGCCGTCAAGGAAGATCAGGCCGCCACCCTGCACCGCGATAGCGGCAAGCAGAACGATCTCGGCCTGCCAGATTTCGCGCTGCTGCTCGACGGTTTGCAGGCAGAGCGCGAACAGGGCATCACCATCGATGTCGCTTATCGCTATTTCTCAACCGACCGGCGCGCCTTCATCGTGGCCGACACGCCCGGCCATGAGCAATATACCCGTAACATGGCGACCGGCGCTTCCACGGCCGATCTCGCCGTACTTTTGGTCGATGCGCGCACCGGCATTCTGGAACAGACACGCCGACACGCCACCATCGCGGCGCTGATGGGCATCCGGCAATTCGTGCTGGCCATCAACAAGATCGACCTGACGAATTACGACAAGGCAGGTTTTGAGCTGATCGCCCACGAATTCCGCGATTTCGCCTCCGACCTCGGCATCAAGCAGATCACAGCCATTCCAATGTCTGCGCTGAAGGGCGAAAACGTCGTGCTATCAGGCAAGGCCTCCATGCCCTGGTATGAAGGCCCGACGCTGGTCGAAACGCTGGAGCTTGCCACGGTGCGCTCGGCGCAATCGGGTGGTTTCCGCTTCCCCGTACAGCGCGTGTCGCGCCCCGGCGAAAGTTTCCGCGGTTATCAGGGCACGGTTGCCGGCGGCTCGGTCAAGCCGGGCGACAGCGTTGTCGTGCTGCCGTCGGGCATGGTCGCGAATGTCAAGCAGATCGTCACTTTCGATCTGGTGCGTAACGCCGCCGTTGCTGGTGACGCGGTCACGCTCGTTCTCGACCGTCAGGTGGACATCTCGCGCGGCGACATGATCGTGTCCATCGAGGCACAACCGCAGACAGGGCTTGCCTTCGACGCGCAGATCGTGGCGTTGCAGCCAGGTGGCATCGAGGCCGGCAAACGTTACTGGCTGAAAAGCGGCAGCCGCCGCCAGCGCGTCAGCGTGCAGCCGGTCAGCCAGCTCAACCTGAAAGAAGGCGAATGGCAGGCGCACGAGACATCGCTGCCGATGAACGCCATCGGCAAGGTGCGGCTCTCCTTCGACGAGACGGCGATTTTCGATGCCTATGAGCAGAACCGGGCAACCGGCTCCTTCATCCTGATCGACCCCGACACCAACAACACGGTGGCGGGTGGCATGATTGCCGGCAAACGCAGCGTTGGCGCGACAGAAGAACAGGGTGACCGCGTCATTCTCTCCCTGCCCGCCCATCTGGCCGAGAAGCTTCTGGCAAGCGAACTGCTGGCCAAGCACCGCGACGAGATCGACATCCGCCGCACGGATGGCGCGACAGCCTCACGGCTGATCAGCGATCTGGACTGACAGACACGCACGCACAACAAAAAGGCGACCGCCCAAGCGGTCGCCTTTTTTGTTTGAAAGCCTTTGGATCAGGCCTCGTTTAAAACACGAACATGTAAAGCAGAATGATCACAAAAATCGGAACACCCATCGCCCACAGTGCAATACCTTTTAGCATGTTATCCTCCATCGTTGTTGTGGTGGGACAACGGTTGAGGCGCGGTTGCGTTCCCTGCGACTGCGCTGACGACGGCTTCATCGCAGTCGATAACGTCAAACGCATCAAGTTTTCGACGCTTGGCAGAGCCCAGAAGATGGCCAGCGTCATGGCGCTGTGTTCAGGCCCGGTTAATCACCGACACCTCACTCTCTCAGCAATGGAACTGCGTGGTTCAGCGCACGTTAGTGTCCGTCATTGGGAGATGAAGATTATGAAAATTCTGACTGCAGCGATCTGCCTTGTTTCAGTGGGCATCCTAAGCGGCTGTGTCGATGATCGAGGCTACCGTAGCGGCGGATATTATACGACAGGCGTGTACTACCGCACCTATGAACGCGATCGCCACTACCGTGACTATGACCGTCGCGACTGGCGCGACCGGAGGGATTGGCGCGATCGGAGGGATTGGCGCGATCGTCGCGACTGGCGCGGTGATTACCGCTACCGATGATCGACTGGACCTACATTCAAGACCATTGGGATTGGGCGGGGCACATTCTAGAGGCCGTCATCATGGCGGCGATTGTTGCCCTTCTGTTTCGCCTGCTCGTTAGCTGGCCAATCGCGTGGATAATCGGGCTGGCCTTCGCCGCCGGTCATTTTCATGGCCGGGAAAAGCGGGACTACGAGGTGTCCGTAGAAATGCCTCCTCCCCATCTGGAGGGTTATTACTTCTGGAATTGGTCCTGGGATGGTTTAACCGACTTCTGGCCGACGGCTGTTGTTTGCGTTTTGCTCATTCTCCCGTTGGCGAGGAGGAGAAATTGACCTTCCGTGCAATCACCGAAGTCGTGACTTGCAGCCGCGGACGCCGAATGCGTTTACCCGTCCGGTTTTAAACGGTCAGGTCTCCGTACGATGCCTTGATTCAAGGATCTTCAGAAGTGTTGGGATCATTTGAAAGCCCCGGGAAATATTGGGCTTAAGCTGGTCGGAGTGAGAGGATTCGAACCTCCGACCCCGTCGTCCCGAACGACGTGCGCTACCAGACTGCGCTACACTCCGTGACCAGCGGCGCTTCTATAGACCAGCCTCCAGCATTCGACAAGCGGCATATTGCATTTTTTGTGACAAGTTTTCAACGCGCTGCGAAGGGCGGTCGCCAAGTGCCTGCCGCACCGGGCGGCGTGTGTGAAAACGTTACAAAAAAGCAATTGTGGCAGGAAATTTTCGTCAAGCGGCACAGCTCCCCTGCCCGTCGCCGCCAAATCTGCTAGGGGAACGTAATGACCGGCGGGAAGCCGGACACGGCACAAAGGACATTTCACCATGCTATTTCGCAGCGTAACGCTCGCAGGGCTCGCCATTGCGCTCTCCGCCTGCACGACATCGACGGGCTCTGCCCCTTCCTTCACCCAGAAGAGCCCCGTTGAAACGCGGTGGGTCGGTCAGTCCGCAGGTATTTTCTTTGCAAAATTCGGCCCGCCGCTGAGCGACACGGAAACCGGCAGCTCGACCATCTATAACTGGCGCGGCGGTTACAAGAAGGCCACCATTCCGGCCAAGTTCGAAGAAGGCAAGGACGGCAAGAAGGGTCGCCAGATTTCGCCCGCCCGCACCGCCTCGCTCTCCTGCACGGTTCAGCTCACCGTCTCCAGCGACTACACGATCACTTCGGTACGCACGGTTTCCGACCGCCCCGGCGTCAACGGCCCGAGCTATTGCGCGGAATTCCTCGCCGCAAACTGAGTTTTCGTCCAGCAGACGAAACGAGCCAAGGCCTGCCCTAACCGGCGGGCCTTTTCACTTTTTTGCGATTATTGTTATTTTTCCTGAATTTTTTTCACACGGACCAGCGCGACCTGATCCGCCAAGCGCGGCAAACGCCGAATTGACGGCTTTTTCGCGATATTCGCGCTTGAGACACTTTCAACCGTTTGAAAGCATCGTCTAATCCTCGCGACCACAAAAATGACAATCCGCAAAATGGCAAAAACTGCCAATGCGACCTTATGTCCCGGCAAAATCCCCGCAAAAGCGCTTGAACTGGAGTGAATAAGTCAGGGTTGTGCCTGTTTCGGCTTTGCTGTAACGGGGCGGCTGGGAGGAGTGTTTTTAACACAAAACAAGAATCAGGTATGGCCGTGACTCCCATCGATCAAGACAAATC
The DNA here is from genome assembly GCF_053521785.1 of Agrobacterium sp. A3-95. Classification (NCBI taxonomy): domain Bacteria; kingdom Pseudomonadati; phylum Pseudomonadota; class Alphaproteobacteria; order Hyphomicrobiales; family Rhizobiaceae; genus Agrobacterium; species Agrobacterium sp. A3-95. Next base: position 408,689 of record NZ_JBNWDR010000001.1, read on the forward strand.
CCAGCTCACTGATCTTTCCTCAGACGCGCTTCCCTCCCATGCGCTTCCAATGAACCGCAGACAGGTTCTCGGCACTGCGCTCGCAGGGCTTGCAGCGACAGCGCTGCCGACATCCTCGCTTCTCGCCAATACGGCTACCAAGAAGGTCGACGTGCTTCTGATTGGTGGCGGCATCATGAGCGCGACGCTCGGCGTGTGGCTGCGTGAACTGGAGCCGACCTGGTCGATGCAGATGCTCGAGCGGCTGGACGGCGTGGCGCTTGAAAGCTCAAACGGCTGGAACAATGCCGGCACCGGCCATTCCGCGCTTGCCGAGCTGAACTACACGCCGGAAGACGACAACGGCAACATCAAGATCAGCCAAGCCGTCAACATCAACGAATCCTTCCAGATTTCCCGGCAGTTCTGGGCATGGCAGGTACGTAACGGCGTTTTGAAGAACCCGCGCTCCTTCATCAACCACACGCCGCATATGAGCTTCGTCTGGGGCGATGAGAACATCGCCTATCTCGAAAAGCGCTACGAGGCGCTGAAGGCAAGCCCGCTTTTTGCCGGCATGGAATATTCCAGCGACCCCGAGCAGCTTAAGAAATGGGTGCCGCTGATGATGGAAGGCCGCGATCCTTCCCAGAAGATCGGCGCGACCTGGTCGCCGCTCGGCACCGACATGGAATTCGGCGAGATCACCCGCCAGTTCGTTTCGCATCTGCAAAGCGACCGGAATTTCGACCTGCAGGTCAACAGCGAGGTTTCCGATATCCAGCGCAATGCCGATGGCAGCTGGCGCGTGACCTACAGCAACCTGAAGACCGATGCTGAGCAGACCGTGGATGCGAAATTCGTGTTCATCGGCGCCGGCGGCGGTGCGCTGCATCTGTTGCAGATGTCCGGTATTCCGGAAGGCGACAATTACGCCGGTTTCCCGGTCGGTGGCTCGTTCCTGATCAACGACAATCCTGACGTGACGATGCAGCATCTGGCCAAGGCCTACGGCAAGGCCTCGGTCGGCTCGCCGCCCATGTCGGTTCCACACCTGGATACCCGCGTGCTTGGTGGCAAGCGCGTCATCCTGTTTGGACCTTTCGCCACCTTCTCCACCAAGTTCCTGAAGGAAGGCTCCTATTTCGATCTCGTCTCCTCCGTCACGACAAGCAATGCCTGGCCGATGGTGCGCGTCGGCATCGATGAATATCCGCTGGTGGAATATCTCGCCGGCCAGCTGATGATGTCGGACGACGACCGCTTTGCCGCGTTGAAGGAATATTTCCCGAACGCGAAGCAGGGCGAATGGCGCCTGTGGCAGGCGGGCCAGCGCGTGCAGATCATCAAGCGCGACGAGGAAAAGGGCGGTGTACTCAGGCTCGGCACGGAAATCGTCGCCGCGCAGGATGGCAGCATCGCCGGTCTGCTCGGCGCCTCCCCTGGCGCCTCCACGGCGGCACCGATCATGCTGAGCGTTCTGGAAAAGGTCTTCAAGGACAAGGTGGCAACACCGGAATGGCAGGCCAAGATCCGCCAGATCGTTCCGAGCTACGGCACCAAGCTCAATGACGACCCGGAAAAAGTGCAGCAGGAATGGGCCTATACGGCCGAGCACCTGCAATTGCCGACCCCGCCGCAGATCGATCTTGGCGCGCTGAAGGGCGCGGGAGCGGCACCTGCTGGCGCGCCGGTGAAGAAGGTTCCGGATATCGCGCTTTAAGGCTTAGCCGCGATTTTAAGTTTGGACGCCGCGTGTCTTTGGATGCGCGGCGTTTCTGTTTAAGCAGGCCTTTAACACACACGCGTCATCCTGGCCTCTTCGCGAGGATCCATGGATTTCAACGGCTTGTGGATCCTCGGGTCAAGCCTGGTGATGACGGAGGACAGGTTTTCGCGCGTTACAACATCCGGGATCGCAGCGAAATGGTACTGCTGATAGATGCACGCCGGCACCTGTGCACGCTGTTCTGATTTTGGAAGTGATGGCTGGGGCGCCAGGATTCGAACCTGGGAATGCCGGTACCAAAAACCGGTGCCTTACCGCTTGGCGACGCCCCAACAGGGCAGCTTGGGCGAAACGCCGCTGCCTGAACCGGGCCTGATTAGCAAAGCCTGCCCGACGCGGCAATGACCTGACGGCTTATTTTTTCACAAAATCCAAGCTTTTTGGATGCCGTGCCTGACATGGCATGTTAGGGCTTGGCGATTGCGCGGCTGAGGCTGCGGCTCTGCGTGGCATGGCATATTTCAGGAGGTCTTGATGGCGGACCCGGCATTCGATCTCGATTTCAGGCCGGCCTATGGCGAGGCGGTTCCCGTTGCCCCGCTCATCCAGCGCATCACCGTCAACAATCCTTCCGCATTTACCTTCCATGGCACCAACTCCTATATCGTCGGCGACCGGTCCGTTGCCGTCATCGATCCCGGCCCGGAGGATGAGGCGCATTTTCAGGCGCTGATGGCGGCGCTTGATGGACGCGAGGTCACCCATATCTTCGTCAGCCACACCCATCGCGATCACTCGCCGCTTGCGCAGCGGCTGCGGCAGGCGACCGGCGCTATCACAGTTGCGGAAGGCCCGCACCGCGCCGCCCGGCCACTGCATGTGGGTGAGACCAATCCCTTTGCCGAAAGTTCCGATACGGCTTTCGTGCCGGATGTGGCACTTGGCGACGGGCAGAGCCTTTCCGGCGACGGCTGGGCGCTGACGGCGCTGCACACGCCGGGGCACACCTCCAACCACGCCGCTTTCGCACTTGATGGCAGCGGCATCGTCTTTTCCGCCGATCACGTCATGGCCTGGGCCACCACCATCGTCGCACCGCCTGATGGGTCGATGAGCGATTACATGGCCTCGCTGGAGCGCCTGCTCGCCCGCGACGACCGGCTTTTCCTGCCCGGCCATGGCGGCCCGGTCAACGATCCCGCAGCCTTCATGCGCGGGCTTCGCGCCCACCGCCGCATGCGGGAACGGGCGGTTCTGAAGCGCATCCGGGAAGGCGACCGGCGGATCGCCGATATGGTGAAGGTGATCTATGCCAGCACCGACAAACGCCTGCATGGGGCTGCGGCACTTTCCGTACTGGCCCATATCGAAGACCTGATCGAAAAGGGCGAGGTGCGGACCGAGGGTGCGCCTTCGTTGCTGGGGGAATATTTTCCGGCGTGAGGCTAGCGTGTGGGCGTAACGCTCAGATCGGCGTCATCATATCCGGTTCAAACATTTCAACCACCGTCGCATTTTCCCGTCGTTCCGGCATTGAGCCGGAATGACGAAGAAGGAAACTAAGCCTCAATTGTCGTTCAGGCCCTGCATTTCCGCATCCAGCGCATCGAGATAGGCTTCTGCGATTGCTGCTCCCATGCCAAGATCGTGCGGGCCGTAACGGGAGGCAACGCGCACATCGACGATCGTGGTTTCCGCCTCCTCTTTCAGGCGGATGAGGATGTCGAAACGCAGGCCCCAGATGCGCGTGCGCTTTTCGCCCTGCATCAGCACCACGCCGCTGCCGTTAAAGAAGGTGGGCTGCGGTGCCTCGACCGGCCGTGCCGTGGGAACCGGCACGATGGAGGGCAGGTCCTCTACCGGCGCTTCCTCGGTGGGCTGCGACTTGTCCTGTTCGGGAACGCCGACGGAGGGCGGCTCCACCGTGCCGATGACGCCTTTGGTATGGGTGATGCGGATGCTCTGGGCGGCGGCCATTTTTTTGGCGGCGGTGTAGATGCGGTCTATCGCACCTTCATAACGGCGTCCGGCAAGGCTCGCATAGGCCACCGCCTGCGCGTCCCGGTCCGCTTTTGCAACAGTGGCCGGTCTTGCCAGCCATTGCTGATTGGCAACGGGCGGCACCAGCCATTCCGGCGCATCGGCAAGATCGGTGGAGATGTCGTAAATCTTCGGCTGCTGCCAGTACAGAAATGCGCCGTAACCGACGACGCCGAGCGGCAACGCCGACAACAGCAGCGCGGCAAGCGCAGAAAGGCCGCCGCGCGCACCCGTGGTCCATAGCCGTTCAAGACCAACCAACGCCAGAAGCATTGCCACCAAAGCGATTCCAGCGGCAATCATCAGCAGGCCGACGAGATCGGGCGTTGTCAACGGTCCGAAACGGTGGATGCCGGCGGCGACAAGAAAAAGCGCCAGCGCCGCCATACCGAGATAGCGGGAAAGATAGGCTGCAACTGAAAAAGGCCGGACGAAACGCACAGTCATGGAAGCGGATATCCGTTAGATCGCATTGGCGTAAAAGCGTTGCACCCGAAATCTGGCAAGGGAATCACCTGCATATGATGTCATAGACCGGATTTGCGGTTAGGAAAACAAGGACGGGTCTGATCTGCGGGTAAAGTGCGTAAATCCACCTTTGTCGCGCCGGACTTGATCCGGCATCCAAGCACGGCGCGTCTTCATCCTGAAAGAAGCCTTCCACGATCAAGGACTTGATCTTAATGGACCCCGGATCTGGTCCGGGGTGACGGAGTGGGAACGCAACGGCCTCAGCCTACATCGTTTTGAGCGCGTGAAAGGCTGCGCCCACGATAGAGCGGAATATTTTTCCGCATTATCTCCCCTTAAGAGAATAATGCATCGGCAGTGCAACAAATACGCAAGCTCATCCCTTATTTGCTGAGGAAATCGGCGTATTCTTCGTCCCTTCCTTCGAGAATGCGTGTAAAAAGTGCATTATCCTCGTTTTCTTGCATAAAAAAGAGACAAGCCATGTCACAGGCAACGACGCCAGCCCGCTCATCCGGGTCCAAACCCTTTTATCGCAACTTCGGCTTTCAGGTTCTGATCGCCATGGTCATCGGCCTGCTGCTCGGGCTCGTTGCGCGCAATATCGGTCCAGATGCCGCCGGCAGCCCGAACTGGCTTTCCGTGACGTTGCAGACCATCGGCAGCATTTTCGTGCAGCTGTTGCGCGCGCTGGTGCCGCCGCTGATTTTCACGGCCATCGTCGCCTCCATCGCCAATCTCAAGAACCTCTCCAATGCGGCAAAGCTCGTCTGGCAGACGCTTCTGTGGTTCGCCATCACGGCGTTGATCGCCGTGGTCATTGGCATCGTCCTTGGCCTCGTCATTCAGCCGGGCGTGAACACCGCGATTGCCAATACCGCAGCGGCAGCACCCTCCTCCACCGGTTCCTGGCTCGACTTCCTGAAGGGTCTCGTGCCGGCCAACGTGTTCGGCCTCGAGGCCTCGACCAAGGTCAATAACGGTTCTGCCAGCACCTCGCTGAACTTCAACGTGTTGCAGCTGCTCGTGGTGTCGATTGCTTTTGGTGTCGCGGCGCTGAAAGCGGGCAAGGCGGCGGAGCCGTTCCTTGCATTCAACCAGTCGCTGCTTGCCATCGTGCGCAAGATCCTGTGGTGGGTCATCCGCCTCACGCCCATTGGCACCATCGGCCTGCTCGGTCGCGCCGTTGACCAATATGGCTGGACGACGCTTTCGCAGCTTGGCTGGTATGCGGCGGCCGTTTATATCGGTCTGGCGCTGGTTCTCTTCGTGGTCTATCCGGCGCTGCTTCTCGCCCATGGCCTGAAGCCATCGCGCTTCTTTGCGGGCGCATGGCCGGCAATCCAGCTCGCCTTCGTGTCGCGCTCCTCTATCGGCACCCTGCCCGTCACCGAAACCGTGACGGAAAAGAGCCTCGGCGTGCCGCGCGAATATGCCGCCTTCGCCGTGCCGCTCGGCGCCACCACCAAGATGGACGGCTGCGCCGCCATCTATCCGGCGATTTCAGCGATCTTTATCGCCCAGTTCTTCCAGGTGCCGCTCGGCATTCAGGACTATGTGCTGATCGTGTTCGTCTCGGTGCTTGGCTCGGCCGCAACGGCGGGTCTCACGGGTGCCGTGGTGATGCTGACGCTGACGCTCTCCACGCTCGGTCTCCCGCTCGAAGGTGTTGGCCTGCTGCTCGCCATCGACCCGATCCTCGACATGGGCCGCACGGCCGTTAACGTCGCCGGTCAGGCGCTGGTGCCCACCATCGTCGCCAAACGTGAAGGCATTCTGGACGAGGCAGTCTATAACAACGCCAAGGACATCGAGGCACTCGATGACCGCGACGCGGTGGCCGCCTGAGTGAAGAACGAATGAAAGTGGTGCCGCCGAGGTGGTACCTTCATATCTCCATGACGGGCGCCGCTATCACTTTAGCGATGCCCACATTGACAATAATCCCAAAAATATTGAAGTATAAATTTGCGAATCATCAATTTTAACTGCAATTACCCTAATATAATTATGGGAAACAAAATTGCACCGAGAAAAAATATGAAAAAATCGTCTACAATTCTCCTGAGTATTTTCTCCTTCATTGCATTCCCTAATTTGACCGCAGCAGCGGGAACAACTGTTGATTCCGTGTCCTATTCGTGCGCCAAGAACGAAGTCCTACGTGTAGTTTACGTCAACGGCGCCGATGGAAAAAGCTTCGCGATCCTGCAGCAGATGGAAGAAATGATACCTATGGCGGAAACAATATCGGCGTCCGGAGCGGTTTATAACGCAATCGACCCGAACTATAGCTACACTTTGCGCACGAAAGGCAGCAACGCCTCGCTTGAAGATAGCAGGGGCACGATACTGGACGGCTGCTCAGAGTAATAATGCAAAACAAGAACGGGTGGCGGCCGCGGACATCCCTGGCGTGAAAAGAAGATTGCGGCATCAGGCAATAGACGATGCAACTTTCCAGTCTTCACCCGCTTTTCCCGATCATTAATCAGGCGTATCAATCGCGGCAATAAAAGTGCCGCCCGGCTGTCATGTTCTAGGGAGAAACAAAATGCGCGTTTCCATCGTCTTAGGTTCGCTCGCCGCTCTACTGGCGCTCACCGCCTGCCAGACGCTGACGCCGGAAGAGCGCCGGGCGCGGGATGAGGCGACATGCCGGGGTTATGGTTTCCGCCCCGGCACCGACCCCATGGCGGGTTGCCTTCTCGATCTGGAAATGGATCGTCGCGCCGACAACCGCGCCTGGCAGGCGCAGATGAACCGCGACATGTTCTATCGGCCGGTGGTGGTGGAGCGGCGGATCATCGTCCAACCAAACCCCTGACCGGAATGAAGGCGACATTGCTGGCGGTTTCACCCTGCCTTGCCCTTGCGGCAAGTGTCGCCTGCGCGGCGGCAAGACGCGCGATGGGCACGCGGAAGGGCGAGCAGGACACGTAGTCGAGATCCGCATCCTCGCAGAAATGGATCGAGGCCGGGTCGCCGCCATGTTCGCCGCAGATGCCGAGTTTCAGCTCCGGCCGCGTCTGGCGGCCGCGCTCGGCGGCAATGCGGATCAGTTCTCCCACACCGTCGAAATCGAGCGAGATGAACGGATCGCGTTCAATAATGCCCTTGCGCTGATAGGTATTGATGAAACGTGCCGCGTCGTCACGGGAAATGCCGAAGGTCGTCTGCGTCAGATCGTTGGTGCCGAAGGAGAAGAACTCCGCAGCTTCCGCAATCACATGCGCGCGCAGCGCCGCACGCGGCAATTCGATCATGGTGCCGGTCAGATATTCGAGCGTCATGCCGGTCTCTTCCGCCACCTCGGCGGCCACAGTGTCGATGACAGCCTTGACGTAATCGAGTTCGGACCGGAGGCCGACCAGCGGCACCATGATCTCAGGCACGACAGGCGCACCGGTGATGCGCGCCGCGGCAACCGCAGCCTCAAAAATGGCGCGCGCCTGCATTTCGGCAATTTCGGGATAGGAAATGGCAAGCCGGCAGCCGCGATGGCCGAGCATGGGGTTGAATTCGTGCAGCGCATCCAGCCGCTGGCGGAATACGGTCTGCGGCATGCCCATGGCGGCGGCGACCTCTACGATCTCGCCATCGCTCTTCGGCAGGAATTCGTGCAGCGGCGGATCAAGCAGGCGGATCGTCACCGGCAGGCCGTGCATGATCTGGAAAAGCTCGGTGAAATCCGAACGCTGCATCGGCAAAAGCCGGTCAAGCGCTGCCCGCCTGCCCTTTTCGCTTTCGGCGAGAATCATCTCGCGCATCACATGAATGCGGTCGCCTTCGAAGAACATATGCTCGGTGCGGCAAAGACCTATGCCTTCTGCACCGAAAGCACGGGCGGCGCGGGCATCGGCCGGTGTATCGGCGTTGGTGCGCACTGTCATACGGCGCAGATTATCGGCCCATTGCATCAGCTTGCCGAAGTCGCCTGACAGTTCAGGCTGCGTCATCGGCACTTCACCTTTCATCACCCGGCCAGAAGAGCCGTCGATGGTGATGACATCGCCGCGTTTCAGCATGCAGCCAACGCCGATCAGCACCTTGTTGCGCATATCGACGCGCATCGAACCCGCACCGGTAACACAGGGAATGCCCATGCCGCGCGCTACCACGGCGGCGTGGCTGGTCATACCGCCGCGCGTCGTCAGAATGCCTTCGGCGGCATGCATGCCGTGAATATCTTCCGGACTGGTTTCGATGCGGACCAGAATGACGCTTCGGCCTTCAGCTTCCGCAGCGACCGCTTCTTCCGAGGTAAAGACGATCTCGCCGGTTGCCGCCCCCGGGGAGGCAGGCAAGCCGGAGCCGATGATGGGCCGGGAAATACCGGGATCGATGGTGGGGTGCAGCAATTGGTCGAGCGATGACGGCTCGATGCGGCAGACGGCTTCTTCCTGCGAAATCAGCCCATCCTCGACCATATCGACGGCAATCTTCATGGCGGCGCGTGTGGTGCGCTTGCCGGAACGGGTCTGGAGCATCCAGAGCTTGCCGCGCTCGATGGTAAATTCCAGATCCTGCATGTCGCGATAGTGGGTCTCCAGCCGCTTGCAGATCACCATGAACTCGGCGAAAGCCTCCGGCATCAGCTTTTCCATGGAGGGTTTGTCGGAACCCGACGCCAGCCTCGCAGCCTCGGTGATGGATTGCGGCGTGCGGATGCCCGCCACCACATCTTCACCCTGGGCATTGACGAGGAACTCGCCGTAAAGCTCCGCCTCTCCGGTGGAGGGATTGCGGGTGAAGGCAACGCCGGTTGCCGATGACGAGCCGAGATTGCCAAAGACCATGGCCTGGACGTTGACCGCCGTGCCCCAGTCGCCGGGAATATTGTGCAGGTGTCGATAGGTCACGGCGCGATGGTTCGTCCAGCTGGCAAAGACTGCACCGATCGCGCCCCAGAGCTGAACATGGCAATCCTGCGGGAAAGCCTCTCCCAGCTCGTCCTCGATCAGTTGCTTGTAAAGCGCAACGACATGCTGCCACTCGACCGCCGACATATCGGTATCGTATTCATGGCCGAGCCGGCCTTTCTCGTCTTCGAGAATTTCTTCGAACAGCTCATGGTCGAGACCCATGACGACATCGGCATACATCTGGATGAAGCGGCGATAGCTGTCCCAGGCGAAACGGGCGTCGCCCGCATCGTGGCCCAGCGCCTGCACCGTGCGGTCGTTGAGGCCGAGATTGAGCACCGTGTCCATCATGCCCGGCATGGAGGCACGCGCGCCTGATCGGACCGACAACAGCAGCGGCGTCTGGCTGCCGCCGAATGTCTTGCCGGTCACGGCTTCCATGCCGTGAAGGCCGGCCATGACCTGCAGCTTCAGCTCTTCGGGGAGATCGCGGCCGTTCTTGTGATAAAGGGCGCAAGCATCGGTTATGATGGTGAGGCCGGGGGGAACGGGAAGGCCGAGACTTGCCATTTCGGCAAGGTTTGCACCCTTGCCGCCCAATATAGCAACGTCACCTGCCCGGCCTTCGGCAGCACCGTTGCCGAAGGTATAAACCCACTTTTTCATTCCACGCTCTCCACCCAGAAGCGTTGTCATTTTTCTATCATCTACAGCATTGGCAGCATGTTGGAAACGCCACAACGTCCAGTTTACATCGCAGTGCAGCATAATTGCGGCGAATTGCGCGCCAGAATTGCCGCAAAAGCAAAATAACAGCGTTACTGACGCATTCGTGTAGTGCGCAGAAACGGAGTGTTCCCTAAGCCATCCACATCGCCCAAAAAGAGATTATTCATGCAATTTACTCGCCGCCACACGTTGAAATTTGCCGGAATTTCTTGCGCCGCCACCGCCCTTGCCGGTGCTCTTAGAGCAGAAGGCGACCCAACCGCAGCAAGTGCAGGCACCGCCCTTCCCTTTGCGCTGACCACGCCGATGCATGTCAGTCAGGCGGCGCTTCGCGTGCGCGATCTCGATCCGATGATCGATTATTACCGTTCCGTGCTCGGGTTGAATGAGGTTGCGCGCAACGCACGGGGCGTGACGCTCGGCGCCGGCACCGTTCCCCTGCTTGATCTCGTTCACAAGCCAACGGCGGATTATGAAAGCCCCACCTCAGCCGGCCTGTTCCACATCGCCTACCTGATGCCCACCCGCAAGGATCTGGCGCGGTGGCTGGTACATGCGGCGTTAAGGCAGGTGCCGCTCACGGGCTTTGCCGACCATAATGTCAGTGAAGCGGTCTATCTCAACGATCCCGAAGGCAACGGCATCGAGGTTTACAGCGACCGGCCGAAGGACACATGGGTCTGGAGCGGCAGCGTGGTTAAGATGGGGACCGAACCGCTCGACGTCGATGATCTCGTAACGCTGACCGACACCAAAAAGAGCGATTACGAGGCCGCACCTTCCGGCATGCGCATCGGGCATATTCACCTGCGGGTCGGCGAGATTGCCACCGCACGCGCCTTTTACGAGGAAGCCGTTGGTCTCAAACCGACGCAGGATGCCCGTTCGGATGCCTCCTTCCTGTCATCGGGCGGATATCACCACCATCTGGCCGTCAACACATGGAACAGCCGGGGGGCGAAAGAGCGCAACGCCACCGAAACCGGCCTCGACTGGTTCTCTCTTGCCATCAAAAATCCCACGGACCTTGAAGCGCAGAAAACGCGGCTGCGGGCGGCCGGTTATGTGCTGGTGGAGATGGAAAACAAGGTTGTGGAAGCGATTGATCCGTGGGGCACGCGGCTGCGGTTGGTGCCGGTATAAGAGGGCGGCAAGTCGGCTGGTTTCCTGTGACTGGTACAGGAACGAGGGACGCGAGGCACAACACCAAAAAAAAAGCCTTGCGAGGCCACGGCAGCGACCTCGCAAGGCTTTCCATCCGGTACAGGAAACCGGATGGGGGGTCTGGAAAGAGCCCAAATTCCTTCCAAAAAGACATAGCAAAATGCCGCGCATTGTCGCCCACCCGAATGGGTGATGCGGCCAGATAAATTCGCGATGGACAAGGCTTAAGGGGCAGACCCGGAACGGGAAACTCAGACGGCTTCGCGCAGTTGCTCGGCAGTCTGCAAATCCACGGAAACCAGTTGCGACACGCCCTGTTCGGCCATGGTGACGCCGAAGAGGCGGTTCATGCGCGCCATGGTGATGGGATTGTGGGTGATGATGACGAAACGCGTTTCGGTGGAGGCAACCATTTCGTCCATCAGATTGCAGTAACGCTCGACATTATGGTCGTCGAGCGGCGCGTCCACCTCGTCCAGCACGCAGATCGGTGCGGGATTGGTGAGGAAGACCGCAAAGATCAGCGCCATGGCCGTCAGCGCCTGTTCACCGCCGGAAAGCAGCGTCATGGTCTGCGGCTTCTTGCCCGGAGGACGGGCGAGAATTTCCAGGCCGGCTTCCAGCGGATCGTCGGATTCGATCAGCTGCAATTCCGCCGTGCCGCCACCAAACAGATGGGTGAAAAGCCGCTGGAACTGCGAATTGACCACATCGAAGGCCGCAATCAACCGTTCACGGCCTTCGCGGTTGAGGTTCTGGATACCGGCGCGCAGCTTGCGCACCGCGTCGATGATATCGTCGCGTTCCTTGATGAGGGCCGCGAGCTTGGCGGAAAGCTCCGCCTGCTCTTCCTCGGCACGCAGGTTGACGGCGCCCAGCCTCTCACGCTCTATCTTCAGCCGGTCGAGATCGCGCTCGACATCGCGAATATCTGGCTTCGGCTGGTCGGGACCAAGGCCGGTCAGGCGCAACGCCATATGCGGCTCGGTATTCAGCGTTTCGCGGATGCGATGTTCGGTTTCCTGCCGCTTCTCGCGGGCGGAAACAAGCCGCTCTTCGGCGCGGCCGCGCTTTTCACGGGCTTCTGCCAGTTCGGAAAGGGCGGTGGTTGCAACGCGGTCGGCGGCGCGTTGCAGGTTTTCCGCCTCCGCCAGCCGGTCCGCGGCCAAGCGGCGGGCGTCTTCGGTTTTCTGAAGCTCGGTCAGGAGGTTGCGGCGTTTCTCGTCGAACTCTTCCGGCGCAATGTCCAGTTCGGCGATTTCCTCGCGCGCCTCTTCCTCACGCTCGCGCAGGGTGGCGATGTGATCGGCAGCACTGGCGGCCCGCGATGCCCAGGTTGAGCGCTCCTGCGCGATTGCCTGAAGCCGGCGCTGGCGGCTTTCCGCCTCGCGACTCACCCCCTCGTGGCGGGCGCGCGCTTCTGCCAGCAGGCCACGGTCCGTGGCGACTTCCAACTGGCTTTCCCGCAGGCGCAGATCAAGGGCGGAAAGATCCGGTGCATCTTCCATTTCGATGCGGGCGTTTTCTTCCTGAACGACGATCTCGTCGATCTGCGCGCCGATCTGGTTCAGCGCTTCCGAGACGATATCCCGGCGGCGCAGAAGATCGCCCGAGGCGCGTTCGGCTGATGTTAGCGCCTCTCGTGCCTCGGCAAGATGACGCGTCACCAGCCGGCTTCTGTCGCGCACTTCCGAAAGCCGCAACTCGGCGCTTTTGATGTCGTCGGTCCTGATGGAGAGCTGTTCTTCGGCCTCCTCCAGACTGAAACGGGCCTCTTCCAGTTCCGTCTCGATTTCGGCAAGCCGGTTCTTTTGTGCCAGACGAAGGGCGGCGGCTCCCGGCGCATCAGCGCTGGCGATGTGGCCATCCCAGCGAAACAGCGCGCCCTCGCGCGTCACCAGCCGCTGACCGGCCTTCAGCGACGGCATCAGGCGCAAGGCTTCCGCAGTGTCGGCTGCAACGCCGATCTGGGCGAGACCGCGCCTTAATGCGTCCGGCGCCTGCGCATAGTTCAGAAGCGGCTTGACGCCCTGCGGCAAAGCAGGATCGCCCGCACCATCGCCATTGCCGGCCCAATAGGCGGGAGCAGCGGGATCAAGGGCACTTTCGAGGTCGTCGCCAAGGGCTGCACCAAGCGCTGCCTCAAAACCACGTTCCACCGTCATTTCTTCCGCCACCGGCGTGAAGCTGCCATTGGCGGCAGCACTGGCCGCCAGGATTTTGGTGATGGTGCGCGCTTCCGTATCCAGAGCGTTCAGCCGGTTTCTCGCCGTTTCCAGCGGGCCGCGCGCCAGCGCTTCGGCGGAACGCGCCTCGGCAACGGCGGCTTCGGCTTCCTCCGCAACTATCAGAGCGTCTTCCACCGCGATCTCGGCTGCCTCGACCGCCTCGCGGCGCTCCGAAGGATCGGGAAGGCCGGAGAGTTTTTCATCGACGGCATCGATCTCGGAGGATGCCTCCTGCGACTGGCGTTCCAGCCGGAGTTTACGATCGGAAAGCTCGCGGATCGCCCGTTCCAGCTGCTGGCGCCCGGCGGCGGCCTCGGCGCGCTCGGCGGTGATGGCAGTGAAAACGGTTTCGCTTTCAGTCAGTTTAGCGGCAGCTGCCTCAAAGGCTTCGCGCATCTCTTCGGCATGACGACCGGAATCGGCGAGAATTTCGAGAAGGTCTGCCTCTTCCTCATCGAGCCGTGCAAGGATCTGGGCGTTATCAGAGACAAGCCGTTCTTCGCGAACGATGTCTTCGCCAAGCTGCGATAGACGGCGCGCCAGCTCATCACGGCGGCGCAGCAGGCGGTTAGCCTCGTCATCCAGCTGGGTGCGGGCAATCTGTAGACGTTGCAGGGCGGCAGCGACACGCGCTTCATCCTCGCGCAATTCCGGCAGCTTCAGGCTGGCAATGCCCTGCTGTTTGGCCGCCTCCATCTGCGCCTGCGCCTTTTCGGCAACGATGTTCGTGGCTTGATTAAGCGCGCTTTCCGCTTCGCCTTCGGCTTCCTTGGCTTCTACCCAGCGGATATGCAGCAGGGTCGCCTCGCGGGCGCGGATATCCGCCGACAGCATCTTGAAACGGTTGGCCTGCCGCGCCTGGCGTTTCAGGCTTTCGATCTGGCTTTCAAGCTGGGCGGTCACATCCTCCAGCCGCTCCAGATTGGTCTCCGCAGCACGCAGGCGAAGCTCCGCTTCATGGCGGCGGGAATGCAGGCCGGAAATGCCGGCCGCCTCTTCCAGAAGCTGGCGGCGGGCCTGCGGCTTGGCATTGATGAGTTCACCGATACGCCCCTGCCCCACCATCGAGGGCGAACGCGCGCCGGTGGAGGCATCGGCAAACAGAAGCTGCACATCCTTGGCGCGCGCTTCCTTGCCGTTGATGCGATAGACCGAGCCGTTTTCGCGCTCGATGCGGCGCGTCACCTGAATTTCATCGGCATCGTTGAAGGCGGCGGGCGCGGTGCGATCGGAATTGTCGAGATAAAGGCCGACCTCGGCGGTGTTGCGGGCCGGGCGATTGCCGGAACCGGAGAAGATGACGTCATCCATGCCGGATGCGCGCATGTTCTTATAGGAGTTTTCGCCCATCACCCAGCGAAGCGCTTCGACCAGATTGGACTTGCCGCAACCATTGGGACCCACGACACCGGTCAGACCCGGCTCGATGATGAATTCCGAGGGTTCAACGAAGGATTTGAAACCGACGACGCGGAGCTTGTTGAACTTCATGCCGCTCCGCTCCGCCTGAAATAACGGCAATAAAAAACGGGCGAACGGAAATACCCGCCGCCCGTTCCTTTAAGGGTTCGGCGATCAGAGCAGCTTGTCGATGACAGCCGACATGGTTTCAACCGACATGTCTCCCGCGTATTTCTTGCCGTTGATGATGAAAGTCGGCGTGGAGTTGACGCCGAATTCCGTCGCACCGCGTTGCATCGTTGCGTTCACATCATCCAGAAGCTTCTGGTTCGTCAAGCAGGCCTCGAAAGACTCCTGTGAGAAACCGGCCATTTTCGACAATTGCAGCAGCGCCGCACGGGCATCCTGGGCTGTTGCCCAGCTCTGCTGCTGCTTGAACAGCATGGAAACGAACGGGAAATACTGTCCTTCCGGTGCGCAGCGCGCCAGCATGAAGGCAGCGGCGGCACGCGGATCGAACGGGAATTCGCGGATGACGAAATAGGCCTTGCCGGTATCGATGTATTTCTTCTTGATCTCGTCAAAGGTCTTGTTGTGGAAATTGGCGCAATGCGGGCAGGTCATCGACATATATTCGACGATCTTGACGGGAGCGTTCGCATCGCCGAGCGCCGCTTCCGGCAGCGGACCGGGCTTCAACACCGCAGCCATATCCACGTCACCGGTGGATTCAGGCAATTCCTGCGCCTGGGCAACGCCCGGCGTGAAGGCAAACGGCAGGGCCGTGGCAAGGGCAGCAAGTGCAACGCCGCCGAGAAGGCTGCGACGGGAAATGGTCAGTTCGGAAAAATGCATGAAAGCACCTGTTGGTAATAGACTCTATTGTCTGTTGATTCCGATATAGCGACGGCCTGTTCATCACAAGCGGGGTTTTGAACTCTTCTTGTCAAAGAATTGTGACCAGTCAAGGACGGTGCGCGACATCAAATCGTCCCGCCCCGCGGCTTCTTCTTCTGCATCACCGCCGTGCCGAGCCTTTCCACTGCCTTGCGCAGCGCTTCGCTCTCGATGCCGTCCATCATATCGTCGAGACGTTTTGCCGCATCACCGCGCAGCGGCGGCGGCTTTCGCCGGCGGGGAACGGGCTGCGATACCGGCTTCTGCACGATCCTGATCTGGCGTACCGCCGGAAAGCCAAAAAAGCCGTTGATGCGGGCGATGAGCTCGCCCTGTGCATGGGTGAGGAACAGAGCGCGCGCGCCTTCGCAGGCAATCGTCAGCACGCCCGGCTGGTAGCCGCCGCGATCCGGCCCTTCGTCGCGACGCGGCCAGGTAATCTTTTCCGGCCGCGTGCAATCGGCGAAGTCATCGCCGGCGATCTCGTCCCACGAGCCGAGCAGCGCCGTGTTGATGCCCGCCCGTTTCGACAGGAGGGGATCCATGATGCCATTGGCTATTTCGGCAATCTGGATGACGCCTTTGCGTGGATATCGCATTTTTCACTCGGCTTTCAGGACCGCACAGTCCGGAGCTTCTTGATAGGTCGGTATGAATGGCCCAACTATAGGCCGAATCGAAGAGAAACGGCAAACCATGCTTCAAAAAACCGCCCCGTCATCGCACGCGCAGATGCTGCTCGCATGGTACGACCGCCACCATCGCGAGTTGCCTTGGCGCACCTCGCCGGCCATGGCGGCACAAGGAAAACGTGCCGATCCCTATCATGTCTGGCTTTCCGAAGTGATGTTGCAGCAGACGACGGTGCAGGCGGTTAAACCCTATTTCCTGAAGTTCCTCGCGACGTGGCCTCATGTCAGCGATCTGGCGGCGGCACCGGTTGAGGATGTGATGGCTGCATGGGCGGGACTTGGTTATTACGCCCGCGCCCGCAACCTGAAAAAATGTGCGGAAGCTGTGGCGAAAGAGCATGGCGGAGTCTTTCCCGATACCGAAGAGGGCCTGAAGAAGCTGCCCGGCATCGGCGACTATACATCTGCTGCCGTGGCGGCCATTGCGTTCAACCGGCAGGCGGCGGTGATGGACGGTAATGTGGAGCGCGTCATCTCCCGCCTTTTCGCGATAGATGCACCCCTGCCCGGTTCGAAACCCGCCATGAAGGCGAAGGTGGCGGAGCTTACGCCTTCCGACCGGCCGGGCGATTTTGCGCAGGCGATGATGGATCTCGGTGCGACGATCTGCACGCCGAAGCGCCCTGCCTGCGCGCTCTGTCCGTTCAATGGCGGCTGTCTGGCGCTTGCCCATGACGAGCCGGAGCGGTTTCCGGTCAAGGCCGCGAAAAAGGCAAAACCGGTGCGGCTGGGAGCCGCCTTCGTGGCGGTGAATGCAAGCGGCAAAATTCTGCTGCGGCGGCGCATAGAAAGCGGCCTTCTCGGTGGCATGACGGAGGTGCCGACAACAGCATGGACCGCCCGCGTGGATGGCGGCACCGACACGAGCCACGCGCCTTTTGCCGCGTCTTGGCAAGCGGCGGGCGTCATTGTGCATGTCTTCACCCATTTCGAGCTGCGGCTCACCGTCTATCGGGCACAGGTACCGGATGGGCTTGAAACCGGCGCGGATGACGGATGGTGGGAGCCGGTTACAAATCTTGACGCGCAAGCTTTGCCGACGGTGATGAAAAAAGTCATCGCACAGGCTATTCCATCCGCATTCGATGAAAGCAGGAAGTTTCGATGACCAAGATTGAGCATATCGTATTCGACATCGGCAAGGTGCTGATCCACTACGATCCGCATATTCCCTATAGCCGCCTCATTCCCGATGCCGACGAGCGCAAATGGTTCTTCGAGAATGTCTGCACCCATGACTGGAACCTCGAACAGGATCGCGGACGCGGCTGGGAAGACGCCGAGGCGCTGCTGATGGAGCAGTTTCCCGAGCGGGAAGAGCATATCCGCGCCTTCCGCAAGTTCTGGCATGAGATGGTCTCGCATTCCTATGACGACAGCGTCGCGATCATGACCAGCCTGATCGATAACGGTCACGACGTGACGATGCTGACCAACTTCGCCTCAGATACCTTCCGCGAAGCGCAGAAGATGTTCCCCTTCCTCACCCTGCCGCGCGGCGTGACGGTTTCTGGCGATGTGAAGCTGCTGAAACCGGATGTGGCGATCTACGAGCTGCACGCGAAGGAATTTGGCCTCGACCCTGCCGCAAGCATCTTCATTGACGATACGCTTGTTAATGTCGAAGGCGCCAAGGCCGCCGGCTGGCAGGCGGTGCATTTTACCGGGGCGGAAAAGCTGAAGCAGGATCTGCAATCCTACGGCGTGGATGTCTGACAGACCATCAGATCCAAAAAGAAAATTGGCGCAGGCGGAAATGGCGGTCTCCTGCCTGCGCCAGTCCTGCCGCAAGCGGCATCGGACAGCAATGTTTTCGTGAACTTTCCGGACCGGATTTTCACAACCATTGCTTTGCGTAGGACACTATGACCGTTCTCTTGCGCGAAACTTGTCTGGCTAAATTTAGATATTCAAAAATACCAACGCCCGACACCGAAGTGCCGGGCGTTGGTCGTTCTCCATCCGGGACTGAAGGTACTAAACCGGACGGAGACGTATGCTGACAATGGCGGGCGGTGGATCGTTGCCTTCAGCCTTTTGGGCTTTAGACTGTCAGGCCTTTGCCAGTTCACTGCGGATGATTGTTCTCAGATCATCGATAGGCTTCAGCTGGTCGCCATCCTCGAAGTGCCAGAACGTCCATCCGTTGCATGCGTCGAGACCCTGCACCTTTGCACCAAGACGGTGAATGGAGCCGGCAGTCCCGCCGGATGCAATCGTACCATCGGCACGAATAATGGCGCTATAACGGCGCTTTGCATCGGTCAGCACCTGGCCGGGACGGACGAGGCCGCTTTCCACCAGGGTGTTGAAGGCAACACGCGGTTCGGCCCTCTTGCCGGTCATAACGGTCAGCTCCGCCTTGCCGAGCGGCTCGACGGCGGCGATGCGGGCAGAGGCCGCGTCGATGTAATCCTGTTCGCGTTCGATACCAACGAAGTGGCGGCCGAGACGTTTTGCAACCGCACCCGTGGTGCCGGAGCCGAAGAACGGGTCGAGCACGATGTCGCCAGGCTTGGTGGAGGCCATGATGATGCGTGCCAGCAATGCTTCCGGCTTCTGGGTCGGATGCACCTTCTTGCCGTCGTCACCTTTCAGCCTCTCATGGCCGCTGCAAATCGGGAACAGCCAGTCGGAGCGCATCTGCACGTCGTCGTTGGAGGCCTTCAGCGCTTCGTAGTTGAAGGTATAGCCCTTGGCTTTCGGATCGCGGCTCGCCCAGATCATGGTCTCATGGGCGTTCTGGAAACGGCGGCCCTTGAAGTTGGGCATGGGATTGGTCTTGCGCCAGACGATATCGTTCAGGATCCAGAAATCGAGGTTCTGGAGCATGGAACCGACACGGAAGATGTTGTGGTAGGAGCCGATGACCCAGATGGTACCATTCGGCTTCAGCACGCGGCGGCAGGCCAGCAGCCAGGCGCGGGTGAAGGCATCATAGGCCTCGAAGGAGGAGAACTGGTCCCACTCGTCATCGACCGCATCAACCAGCGACTGATCTGGCCGGTGAAGCGTACCGCCAAGCTGGAGGTTGTAGGGCGGATCGGCGAAAATCGCATCCACCGACTGGCTCGGGAGGGCATCCAAGGCAGCGACACAATCACCTTTGATTATGCTGTCTTTCCAGGCGTCACTCTCGCCCGCACGATCAAAACCGGCACGCCGAAAATCGGCCAGCGGAAAAACTGCTGCCATTGGTACTCGCTCCATACGCTTACTCTCTACTGATGCTTATGGTTACCGAAGATGGTTATCAAAGCCTGAACAAGTCACGGAAAATGCGAAATAAATGGCTGTTGCGGCCGACACGCGCAATTTGCTGGCGCGGGCGGGGAACCCGAAGTGGCGCAAAAACGTTGTGCACAACGGGTTGTCCTGTTCCGCATGTCGGTGCTGGCAATACCGGCAACTCAGGGGGTAATCCGCAATGACGTCCGTAACGCGAGTGGCTTCTTTTTCAGTGCATGCCTTTTCCGCGGCTCTTCTTCTGGCGGCGCTACCGTCAAGCTTGGGGGCGCAGGAGCCGGCACCGCTATACAACGTCGTCACCGACGCTGTGCTGTTCGATGGCGGCCCCTCGCTCGGCAACAGCGACAGGGTGCGTTGGGATTTTTACAAGGCTGACCGGGCCGGCGTGCGCAGCGACGTCAATGCCGGCGGCTCCTACGACGCCACCTTCGAAGCGAAGCTGCCGGCGGGCAAATATGTCGGCGTGGCAGCGCTGGGCAACATCCGTCGCGAAATACCCTTCGAGGTGAAGGAGGGAAGCCTAACGAGGCCAAAGGCTAATTTCGACGCGGCGGAACTGACGGTAGTGCCAAAACGCAGCCCCGGCGGCGATGTGGAAAGCCAGGCGAAAACCGAAATCACCAAAGAAGATTTCAAGGACAGCGTTTACGGGCAGAACACGACCTTCGTGCCGGCGGGCGAACTCCTCCTCACCGGCAGCATCGGCCCTGCGCGTGCGCAGGAAACGCTTGCCATCAAGGCGGGCGAGACGATCAGCCACGACCTTGTCATCCCGAGCGGCGTGGTCGTTGCCAAGGCGGCCTATACGGACGGTGGCAAGGCTGTGGAAACGGACGATATCCGTTTCGAAGCGCTTTCAGCCAAGGAGACGCTTGATGGCACGCGCCAGACCATCAACGGTGTTTACGGCACCGGCAAAACCATGGAAATGCCTGCCGGCGATTTCGTGATGCGCGCGCGTCTGGGCAAGGTCACGGTGGAACAGCCCTTCACCGTAACTGCAGGAAAACGCACTGAGATCAACCTCAACCTCGATGCTGGTGTTCTGGCAATCACGGCACCGGGTGCGGAGCGGATCGACATCGTCGAAACGACCAAGGACCTCCAGGGTACGCAAAAGGAAATTTCCGGCCGTTACGGCAACCGGCATCAGGAGACCCTGCATCCCGGCGATTATTCGGTGAAGGTGAGCTACGACAAGAAATCCGGGCGCGAGCCGAAGGAGATCAAGGCGACGGTCAAGGCCGCCGAGAGAACCGAGACGAATGTGCCGGAGTAACAGTAAGCAGCTGCCCGGCCGGGTGCGGCGGCGGCTCGCCAATTTTCACGCCGGTAAATCCTGATGCCGCGATGCGATCGCACAGCCTAATCCACTGGCAGCCGCGACAGGCCTGCCGGATATCTCCGGCAGCGAAGGCCAGACGCATTTTCTCCAGCAGCTCCGGCGTCGCCCGCAGCCGCTTTCCGGCGGTTATTGTCTCGTTCAAAAGCGTTGAAACCGAAAGCCGGGCCGCCTCGTCCCTCTGCACCACGCCCTCGTTGAAACAGTGGGCATGGGTTTCACACAACAGGCCAACGCAGATATCGTCCGGCCCATCGACCAGCTCGATATCCTCTTCGCCGGCGTTCAGCCGAGCGGCGACACGGTCGTAGTTTTCGACAAAACCGGAGGTATATCCCTTCCCCACATAGGTCAGCATACAGAGAAGGTGATGGGGGCGAAGGCGGACCGTCACAGGGCACGTTTCCGATCAAGGAAACAGATCGGCGGACAAAGGAAAAATCCGCTCCGTGATTTCGCCGTATCAGCAGCCATACATGCTCCCTTCACGCACCGCGGATCGTCATCGCGGGCGGATATCGATAACCGACTTTTCCGGCGGAGTCCAAACGAGCCCAGCCAATCGTTCCCGGCCTATCCGACGATGGCGAAGGCATCGTGCACCGAGCCTGAAGGGGTGCGGATTGCCTTGCGGCCGATCCATTGCACATGCCCGTCGAGAATTCGCACCGCCTCCTCGGCACGGCCGCCGCGCAATGCGTCGAGGATCGCGCGGTGATCGGTATCGGTGCGGCGCTCCCATCCGGCCCGCCAGGCGGAAAACAGGAACCGGGCGCTCGCGGCATGCAGGCCGTCGATCGCCTCCATCAGGCGCGGCATGTTGCAAGGCGCCGTGATGAGGCGGTGGAAGCGGCGATTGGCCTCTTCCCAATGCTGCACGTCGACCGCGCTATCGCCTTCGAGCGTGGCGGCCTCCGCCTGGTCGAGAATGGCTGAAGTCATGTTTGGAATGGCGTGGCGCAGCGCCAGAACCTCAAGCGCGGCGCGCATTTCCGCGACTTCGCGCACATCGGCGAGGCCGAAATCCGCGACCCGCACGCCGCGGCGCGGAATGCTGGCGGCCAAGCCCTGCGCCTCCAGCCTGCGGAACGCTTCGCGCACCGGCACATGCGATGCGCCGAATTCGGCGGCGATGTGATCCTGCCTCAAACGTTCACCCGGCGACAGCTCACCGCGCACGATGCGGTCAGCCAGTGTGCGGCTGATGCGTGCGGCAATGGTATCTTCGGGTCTGGTTTTCGCTGTCTTGGGCATAACATCCCATAACGCATCCGGCGCTGATCTGTGTAGCGGTTTTTGCACGCAGGAAACGCGCAAAGCCAAATCCCAGCTATGAGCCGGGCGCGACCGACCCTTGCGGGCCAGCCGGTTGAGCTTGACGCGGACTTGGTCTAAAAGCCCGGGCATCACTTTTTTCCAAGGCAAATCCGATACAGGGAGCGCCCATGAGCGGCTTCGACCTCATTATTTTCGACTGTGACGGCGTTCTGGTCGATTCCGAAATCATCGCCGCACAGGTGGAGTCCCGCCTTCTGACCGAGGCCGGGTATCCGATCTCCGTCGAGGAAATGGGCGAGCGTTTCGCCGGCATGACCTGGAAGAACATCCTCCTGCAGGTGGAAAGCGAAGCCAGCATCCCGTTTTCCGCATCGCTGCTCGACAAGTCGGAAAAGCTGCTCGACGCGCGGCTGGAACGCGACGTGAAGATCATCGAGGGCGTCAAGTTCGCTCTGTCGCGACTGACGACACCGCGCTGCATCTGCTCGAATTCCTCCAGCCACCGCCTCGACATGATGCTGACGAAGGTGGGCCTGAAGCCCTATTTCGCACCGCATATCTACTCCGCCAAGGATCTCGGAGCCGACCGCGTCAAGCCGAAGCCGGATATCTTCCTGCATGGCGCATCCCAGTTCGGCGTTTCACCGGATCGCGCCGTCGTAATCGAGGATTCCGTGCACGGCGTGCATGGTGCAAAGGCAGCCGGCATGCGCGTCATCGGCTTCACCGGCGCATCCCACACCTATCCGAGCCATGCCGACCGGTTGACGGACGCGGGCGCGGAAACGGTGATTTCACGCATGCAGGACCTGCCCGCCGTTATTGCAGCGATGGCGGAGTGGGAAGGCGCTTTTTAATCTCTGGCTTTGTCACAAACGCCACTTCGTCATGCTCGGGTCTGTCCCGAGCATCTGCAACGCGTTGATTTTGCTATACGTGTTTGAATCCTCGGGACGGGCCCGAGGATGACGTTGCGTATGAGCCATTGGTTGTTTGCGATCTGCCCGAAAGCCCGCAACAGCAGCCTCCGGTTTTTACATTTCGCCCGTCAAATCACCGGCGCTTGGTCTTGGCCTTTGCGCCCTGCTCGGCAAAACCGATATAGACACTGACCGACCTCGGTGCGCCGCCCGGTCCGTTGGGAATGGCGACATGATCGTTGTTGAAGATGAACTGCGTGCCGGCACCGCCTGCAGCAACGTCGATGGCGAAATTGGTCGTTTCGCCGTAAATCTCGCCGTCGCCGTCCTTAACGGTGACGCGGATCGGTACGGTCACGCGGCCGGGCTTCGACATCGGGCCGGGAACGAGACGGCCCTGGGCCAGCACGTTTACCGTCAGCGTGGTTTCGTTCGCGGTGCACGAGCGCGTCGTGTCTGACAGCGAAACCTGATAGGCGAGTTTCTGCGGATCGTCCTTTGCGCCACCGGCATAGACGCGGTGGACGGCATTGGCGTCGAGAACCGTGACCGTCGGGCAGTTGGCCTGCACCACCGGAGCAACGGCATTTGCCTGCGCCGCCGGAGGGTTGACGGCAAGCGAGTCTGACGGATTGGAGGAATTGCATCCTGCAACAACGGCCAGAAGCGACATCGCGGCGGACAAACGCAAGAAATTCCCTGACACTCTTCTAATTCCCTCTCCATTGTCCCGGAACCGAACCGGAGACGCTGTTTATTGACCTTTCACGCAGGTTGGCGATGGTCTATAGCAGCGACGCCGGAAAAAATCGATTGGCATGTTTGGTTTTGCTTGAATTTTCAAAAAAGCCCTTCATTACCTCGCCAATCGCCTCATTCCGGCGGGATGCTGCTGATAAAGAGCCGGTAACGGCAACGGACAGACCGGTAAACGACAAGGGACTATCTCGTGAAATATGTATCGACCAGGGGTGCGGCCCCTTCGCTTGGTTTCTGCGACGCGCTTCTGGCGGGCCTTGGCCGTGATGGCGGGCTTTACGTGCCGCGCGAATGGCCCTCCATGTCGAAAAAGGAAATCCGCAACCTGCGCGGCAAGTCCTATCAGGACATCGCGTTTGAGGTTCTCTACCGTTTCACCGGCGGTGAAATTCCGGCCGACAAGTTCCGGGCGATGATCGACGACGCCTATGCGACGTTCCGCCATCCGGCCGTAGCACCCCTGACGCAGACCGGGCCGAACACCTTCGTGCTGGAGCTTTTCCACGGCACCACGCTTGCCTTCAAGGACGTGGCGATGCAGCTTCTCGCCCGCCTGATGGATTATACGCTGGCTGAGCGCGGCGAGCGCGCCACCATCGTCGGCGCCACCTCCGGCGACACGGGCGGCGCAGCCATCGACGCCTTTGCCGGGCGCGAGCGCACCGACATCTTCATCCTTTTCCCCAACGGCAAGGTCTCTCCGGTGCAGCAGCGCCAGATGACGACCTCCACCGCCTCCAACGTGCATGCGCTGGCGATCAACGGCAATTTCGACGATTGCCAGAACCTCGTCAAAGAAATGTTCAACGACGCAAAGTTCCGCGACGGCGTCAAGCTTTCGGGCGTCAACTCCATCAACTGGGCGCGCATCATGGCGCAGGTGGTCTATTATTTCACGGCGTCCCTGTCGCTCGGCGGTCCCGACCGGAAGATTTCCTTCACAGTTCCAACGGGCAATTTCGGTGATATCTTCGCCGGTTACGTCGCCAAGAAGATGGGCCTGCCGATCGACAAGCTTGTCATCGCCACCAACGACAACGACATTCTGGCGCGCACGCTGAAGACCGGCCGTTACGAGATGCGCGGCGTCACCCCCACCACCTCGCCCTCGATGGACATCCAGATCTCGTCCAATTTCGAGCGGCTGCTGTTTGAAGCCTATGGCCGCGATTCCGCTGCGGTAAAGGCATCGATGGATGGCCTCAAGCAATCCGGCGCGTTTGAAATCCCGCCGCATGCGCTGAAATTCATCAAGAAGGATTTCCGCGCCGGCCGCGCCACCGAAAAGCAGGTGGCGGCGACGATCCGCGATACGCTTGAGAAAACCGGTTACCTGATCGATCCGCATACGGCGACCGGCGTTTTTGTGGCGGAAAAACACGAAAAGGCATCAAGCCCGATGGTTGTCCTGTCCACTGCCCATCCGGCTAAATTCCCGGCCGCCGTAAAATCCGCTTGCGCAATCGACCCGGCGCTTCCAGTATGGCTAGCTGACATTATGAACCGGGAGGAGCGTTTCGACATTCTGGACGCAGAGCTGAAGACGGTGGAAACCTTCATCGGCAGCCACGCACGCGCCGGCAAATAGAGACGCGGAAAGACTTGATATGAGAGTTAATGTGACCCGGCTTTCGTCCGGGTTGACCGTTGTCACGGAAAGAATGCCGCATCTCGAAAGCGTTGCTCTTGGGGTGTGGATCAAATCCGGGTCCCGCAACGAGACGACTGCCGAGCACGGCATCGCCCATCTTCTCGAGCATATGGCCTTCAAGGGTACGGCGCGCCGCACCGCCCGGCAGATCGCCGAAGAGATCGAAAATGTCGGCGGCGAAGTCAACGCCGCGACATCGACGGAAACAACTTCATACTACGCCCGCGTCCTGAAAGACCACGTTCCGCTCGCCGTCGATATTCTTGCAGACATCCTGACGGAGTCGCTGTTCGACGAAGACGAGCTGGAGCGGGAGAAAAACGTCATCCTCCAGGAAATCGGTGCCGCCACCGATACGCCTGACGATGTGATTTTCGACAATTTTTCCGGCGTCGCCTATCGCGACCAGACCATCGGTCGCCCGATCCTCGGCACTCCGGAAACCGTGCAATCCTTCACCAGCGCCCAGATCAGGCATTATCTCGCCCGCAACTATACGACGGATCGCATCTTCGTCGTTGCAGCGGGTGCTGTCGACCACCAGAGCTTCGTGAAGCAGGTGGAAGAACGTTTTGCCTCGCTGCCGCAGCTGCCGGTCACCACGCCGGTTCTCGAAAAGGCGATCTATACCGGCGGGGAAATCCGCGAGACCCGTGACCTCATGGACGCGCAGGTGCTTCTCGGCTTCGAGGGCAAGGCCTATCACGCCCGCGATTTCTACTGTTCGCAAATTCTCGCCAATATTCTTGGGGGCGGCATGT
Organism: Agrobacterium sp. A3-95; assembly: GCF_053521785.1. NCBI lineage: Bacteria > Pseudomonadati > Pseudomonadota > Alphaproteobacteria > Hyphomicrobiales > Rhizobiaceae > Agrobacterium > Agrobacterium sp. A3-95. The sequence continues at coordinate 434,844 of NZ_JBNWDR010000001.1, forward strand.
CATCGCGCCTGTTCCAGGAAGTGCGAGAGTCCCGCGGCCTTTGTTATTCCGTTTATGCCTTCCATTGGGGTTTTTCCGACACCGGCATTTTCGGCGTGCATGCGGCGACCGGCGGCAACGACCTGCCGGAACTGATGCCCGTCATCGTCGACGAGTTGCGCAAGTCTTCCCAGACCATTCATCAGGAAGAAATCGACCGCGCCCGCGCACAAATCCGCGCGCAACTGCTGATGGGTCAGGAAAGCCCGGCAGCCCGTGCCGGCCAGATGGCACGGCAGATGATGCTTTACGGCCGACCCATCCCCAATGAGGAGATGATGGAGCGCCTGAACGACATCACGCGGGAACGCCTGACCGATCTTGCAGGACGGCTGTTTTTCGATACAGTTCCGACATTGTCTGCAATTGGCCCGCTCGAACAGCTGCCGCCTCTTTCAGACATTACTGCCGCGCTTTCCGCGCAGCAGCCCGCAAGGATAAAGGCGAACGGCTGAGGGTTGCGGTTTCTTTCCGTACAGGGATGGTGAATGCTGCGTTTTCTTTCCCGACATAACGACACCCCGGAACTGCGCAGCGCCAACCATCTTCTCAGACTGCCGCGCTATGGCGATTTCAAGCAGTGGCACGTTCTGCGCTCGGAAAGCCGTCAGTTTCTCCAGCCATGGGAACCCACCTGGCGCCCGGACGAACTGACGGAAGGCTCCTTCCGCACGCGTGTGGTGCGCAACGGCCAGGAGTTTTCCTCCGGCACCGCCGTGTCGTTTCTGCTATTCGAGAAGGAGACGTTGCTCGTTGGCGGCATCACCATCGGTTATATCAGGCGGGGTGCTGCACAAAGCTGCATGATAGGATATTGGGTGGGCGAACGCTACGCCGCGCAAGGCCATATGTCTGCCGCATTAAAATTGGTAATACCCTATATCTTCAACGGACTTCAGTTGCACCGTATTGAGGCAGCCTGTATTCCGGAAAACTTCAAAAGCATCCGGCTTCTCGAAAATGCCGGGTTCCAGCGGGAAGGCCTCTTGCGGGAATATCTGAAAATCAACGGCCAATGGCGGGATCATACGATGTTTTCCCTTCTTGCCGACAAGCAAAGCTCCAGTGGAACGAAGTACGATACATGACTTACACTCACTCTGCGCCGTGCCTGTCGAAACGTCTGGCGGCAATTGCACTGGCTGCGCCGTTCTTCCTGTTTTTCCTGCTTTTTTCGTCTCTTTCCTACGCCTTCGAGCCGGTGAAGATTTCCCGTGACGATACGGCGCTCGATCTCACCGCGACAACCGATATCTATGCCAATCAGGGTGAAGCCTTTCAGGTCTCGACCGCGCCCGGTCCGGATGGCATCCGCCGCCGTATCGAGGTGCGCGCCAGCTCCACCGACCATCAGGGCGACTGGGCCGTCTTCGCGCTCGCCAACGTCTCGGAAGAGCAGCTGGAGCGCGTTATCGTCGCACCGCATTTCCGTCTGGTGAATTCCAAGCTATTCTGGCCCGATCTCGGCTCGCAGCGCATCATCGCGATCACACCGAGCGAAGGCTTTGCGCTTGACCGGCAGCCAAGCCCGGATGCCGACGTGTTCCGCATCACGCTCAATCCCGGCTCCGTCATCACCTTCGTCGCCGAGCTGTCGACACCGCAATTGCCGCAGATCTATCTGTGGGAACCGGAAGCCTACAAGGATACGATCAACGCCTTCACGCTCTATCGCGGCATCGTTCTCGGCATTGCCGGCCTGCTGGCCGTGCTCCTGACCATCCTGTTCGTCGTCAAGGGAACCTCGGTTCTGCCGGCGTCGGCCGCGCTCGCCTGGGCGGTGCTCGCCTATATCTGCGTCGATTTCGGCTTCCTTGAAAAACTCATCACCGTCACATCCAGCGATCAGCGAATATGGAGGGCGGGCGCCGAAGTGGCTCTCGCCTCCAGCTTCGTGGTCTTCCTGTTCACCTATCTCAATCTAAACCGCTGGCACGCGCATCTGGGTTATGCGACCTTTGCCTGGGTGGTGGGGCTGGCGCTGCTGTTCGGCGTCGCGATTTACGATCCTTCGGTCGCCTCCGGTATCGCGCGCGTCTCCTTCGCGCTGACGGCGACGGCCGGCATCGCACTCATCATCTATCTTGGCTTCAACCGTTACGACCGGGCGATTTTGCTCGTTCCGTCCTGGGCGCTCATCCTCGTCTGGTTGTTCGGCAGCTGGCTGACGGTGACCGGACAATTGGACAACGACATCGTTCAGCCGGCGCTTGGCGGCGGGCTGGTGCTGATCGTGCTTCTGATCGGCTTCACAGTCATTCAGCATGCCTTTGCCGGCAGCGCCTATCAGCAGGGCCTGTTTTCCGATCTCGAACGGCAATCTCTCGCACTGACGGGCAGCGGCGATACCGTGTGGGACTGGGACGTGACGCGCGACCGCATCGTCACCACACCTGACATTTCCAACCGTCTGGGGCTGGAGCCCGGCACGATGCATGGTGCTGCGCGCAACTGGCTGCCGCGCCTGCATCCTGACGATCGCGACCGGTTCAAGGCAACGCTCGACGTGCTGCTCGACCATCGCAAGGGCCGCCTCAATCACGAATTCCGCATTCGCGCTGAAGACGGACATTTCCATTGGCTGCAAATCCGCGCCCGCCCGGTTCTCGGCTCCAACGGCGAAATCATCCGCTGCGTCGGCACCATCACCGACATCACCGAGCAGAAGAACTCGGTGGAGCGGCTGTTGCAGGATGCGATGAATGACAATCTGACCGGGCTACCAAACCGGCAGGTCTTCCTCGACCGCCTGCAATCGATCCTCAACCTCTCCCCCGAAAGCGACGGCGTGCGCCCGACGGTGATGGCGATCGATATAGACCGTTACAAGCTGGTCAACGATACGCTCGGCATTGCTGCAGGCGACAATATTCTCATCGCGCTGACACGGCGGCTGCGCCGCCTGTTGAAACCGCAGGATACGCTGGCGCGCCTCGGCGGCGATGAATTCGGCCTGATCCTGACCTCGGAGCGCGATCCGCAGCGGGTGGCCGATTTCGCCGATGCGGTGAACAAGGCAATCATGGTGCCGATCAATTTCGCCAATCGCGAAATCATCCTCACCGCCTCCATCGGCCTCGTTTCATGGATCGACCAGCAGGAAAGTGCCGCAGGTCTCTTGAGCGATGCGGAACTGGCGATGTACCGCGCCAAGCGCGCTGGCGGAAACCGCGTCGAGCCGTTCCGTCCCGCTTTCCGCACGTCCGGCACCGACCGCCTGCAAATGGAAAGCGATCTTCGCCGCGCCATCGAGCGCAAGGAGCTGTCGCTCGCCTATCAGCCCATCGTCAAGCTTGACGATGGCGCGCTGGCCGGTTTCGAGGCGCTGATGCGGTGGGAACACCCCAAGCGCGGCAACATTCCGCCAAGCGAATTCATACCCATCGCGGAAGCCTCCGGTCTGATCGAACCGCTCGGCATGTTCGCGCTGGAAAGGGCAGCGACTGACCTGATGGACTGGCAGCATTCCATCGAGAAGATGCCGATCTTCATCTCCGTCAATATTTCCAGCGCGCAATTGCTGAATAACGAACTGTATAACGACGTGCGCGGCATGCTGACGCGAACGCGCTGTAATCCGCAGCAGCTGAAGCTGGAGCTGACGGAATCCGTGGTGATGGAGAACCCGGAACAGGCGCGGCTGGTGCTTTCCAAGCTGAAGGAAACGGGCATCAGCCTCGCCATGGACGATTTCGGCACCGGCTATTCGTCACTTGCCTATCTCACCCGCTTCCCCTTCGACACGATCAAGCTCGACAAGGCACTGGTGGCCAATACCAGCGACAAGCGCAACGTGCTGCTGCGCTCCGTTATCGCCATGGCGCGCGCTCTCGATATGCAGGTGGTGGCGGAAGGCATTGAAACGCCTGAGGATGCGGCGGAACTCTCACGCATGAACTGCCATTTCGGCCAGAGCTTCCTGTTCGGCACACCGGTTTCCGGCGATGCGGCGCTGAAACTTCTGCGGGAGCGGTTCCAGCCGACGAAGCGAGCTTCGTAAGAGGTATTGGAATATGGGGTGGTAAACGGCTACTCCATCCACCGCCGTCATTCCGGCATTGAGCCGGAATGACGGGAGAAGGAAACGACGCGTTTCCTGACTACGACTTCTTGTATCTCGTATTCACTGCGCCATCGAGAACTGCTGCATCTGCTGTTGAGGCATCGCGTCGATCCTGCCGTGTAGCAGGTCGTGGATGAATTCCATCTTGCTCACAACAGGCGGGGCCAGCACGAAGGGATAAAGGTCCGCCTCCCCCATGCTGCGCTGGATCGAGTTGATGGCGACGCTGAGCGGAATCCAGGCCTTGACCAGTTGTGCGGCGCTACGGGCATTATAGGGATCGAAAGTGACCTCCGCCGCCATTTCCTCATGTCCATCGGGGTCTATCGCCACGCCAAAGGCGCGCGCGGTTTCCAGCGTATCGACGATGTGAAGATAATGCGCGAAACACTCGGCAAAATCCTCCCAGGGATGCACGGAGGCATAGGCGCTTATGAAGGTTTCCTGCCAGTTGGGGCGCGGCCCCTGCTCGTAGTTGCGCTGTAGCGCGGCGGCATAGTCTTCGCGCTCATCGCCGAATACCGCGCGGCAGGCCTCCAGTCGGTTCTCATCACGAACCAGCTTGTTCCAGATGAAATGCCCGACCTCATGGCGGAAATGGCCAAGCATGGTGCGATAGGGCTCGTTCATGTTGGCGCGCACCTGCTCGCGCGTAGCATCATCCACCTCTGCCGCGCGAATGGCGATCAGGCCCTCGTCGTGGCCGGTCATGGCGGGAATGACGGAACCGTCAGGTGCGACCTCGTCGACCAGAAAGTCGAAGACTAGCCCGCCGACAGGATCGGCATCGCGGTTGGGATGCGGCAGGCCGAGACGCAATATCGAATAAAACAAATGCCGCTGTGCCTGGCTGATGCCGCGCCATTGTTCGATACCCTTATCCGTCGCGATATTCGGCACGAGACGGTTATGGCTGCAGGCCGGGCAAAAGGCGTTCTGGCTTTCCGCCGGCACGGACCAGTTGCAGATGTCGTTCACCTCATTGGCGCAGAACCGCACCTGTCTTTCCGGCTGGGCCACGAGTTGCCAGTTCGGCTCACCCGCAGGCGCCAGCGCTTCCATGGAAAGGCGCTCCGGCACGAAGGCCAGACGATGGCCGCAGGAGACGCAGAAACGATTGTCGAAGTGGACGGGCTGGCCACAGGAAGCGCAGGAGAAAAGCTTCATTCATGAAACCCTTGCGATGGATGAATTGGGTGAAGGCGAATATGAGAGACCAAGGTGCAAGGCGTAACAAACCCGCCCTTCAGGCCTCCAGACGACAAGAGCGCATGTGCGATAACACATGCGCTCCAAAGCACCGCATCAAAGACACGGGAGCCCGTCAGGTGGCATTACATACGATCAACGACACCCTTGACCGCATCCTTGGCCTTGCCGACGTTCTTCTGTACCTTGCCTTCGGTTTCCTGAGCGGCACCCTTGGCGCGCAGCTCGTTGTTGCCGGTTGCTTCGCCGACGTTTTTCTTGACCTTGCCAGCAACTTCCTTGGCTGTACCGGCGATCTTGTCTGATGTGCTACCCATGTTACTGCTCCCTAGTTGAGCCGTACTGTCTGTGCGGCTTTCGGGATTGTTAACGTCAGGGATTGGGATTGGTTCCAGCAGTCGACAAAAGGAGCATCACGAAAAAATCAGGCGTGGCCGGCTTCCGCAGAAAGCATGCGAGCATCCACACCCATAAGCGCAAGCGCCCGCTCGTATTTGTTGTCCAGTCCACGGTCGAAAATCAGCTCTTCCGCCGCCGGGCAATTCAGCCATCCATTATTGGCGATCTCGTTTTCCAGTTGACCCGGACCCCAGCCGGCATAACCGAGCATCATGGTAGCCTTTTGCGGGCCGCGACCGTTGGAAATGGCGCGCACGATATCCAGCGTCGCCGTCAAGGAAATGTCGTCGCTGACCGGAATGCTCGATTCACTTAAATAATCATCGGAATGCAGCACGAAACCCCGGCCGGATTCGACCGGGCCGCCGCACTGGATCGGAAATTCCCGGGTGCGGTTGGGCAGCATGATGGCGTCGTTGCTGTCCACCAGCTTCAGATGCAGCAGAATATCCGTGAAGGTGATCTGTTGCGGCCGGTTGATGATGAAACCCATGGCTCCGGCATCCGAATGGGCGCAGATATAGACCACCGAACGGGCAAAATTGCCATTGTCCAGCCCCGGCATCGCAATGAGGAACTGGCTGTCAAAAAAGCCACGTTCGCGTTTGTCCATCAGGGTTGAAAAGCTCACCGGCGCCTCCAGCTTGCCGAATTCCATCATTGAACGGGAAAGCGGCGTTCGCACTTCGACAAAGCACAGGATGCGGCATCGCGCCCGATCAATCAACCGAAAATGATGAACCGCACGAATTCGTAACTGGTCCATCAGGCGATGTTGGGTTAGACGGAAAGAATGAGCGTCAGGACATTCTTTCGATTTTCACATCTTCGCCTCGCCGTTGCCTTCGCCGCCCTTCTCGGTAGCGGGCAAGTAGCGCAGGCCGAAATTACCGACTGGGCGAGAAGTGAAGGCGGCCAGATGCGTGTGGCAAGCCTTGCCATGGATGCGGACGGCGTGGTGCGCGGCGTGTTGCAGATCGAGCCGAAAGACGGCTGGATAACCTATTGGCGCGAACCGGGCGAAGCTGGAATACCGCCCAAGATCACGCTTGATCCGGCAAGCGGTGTAAGCCTGACATCGATGGCCTATCCCGTTCCCAAACTCATCGAGAACGGCGATATCACCGATATCGGCTACGATCACGCTGTTAGCATTCCCTTTCAGTTGAAAGCCGTGGACGCCAAAGCGGGAGGCAATATCGACCTCACCGCCTTCATCGGCGTCTGCCAGAATATCTGCATTCCCTTTGAGGCGACGTTTTCGATCAGCCGCGACAATGCGGGCGATGACGACCACGAAGAGCGGCGATTGCTGGAAGAGGCGCGCGAGACGCTGCCAGAGGCTGCGTCCGACGATTTCAAGGTTGTCGATTTCCACATCACGCCCGACAAGACCATGCTTGGCGTGCAATTGCAGCTGCCGGAAAACGCGCCGAAGGAGACCGAGATATTCATCGCCGGCCCCTCCGGTTTTGCCTATTATGAGCCGCAGAACCTGGTGCGAGACAAGCGCAAGCTCTCCTTCTACATGAACATCAAGGGCTTGCCAAAAACCTATCAGGTGCAGGGCAACAGCTGGCCTATTCTGGTCAAATCCGGCGATCGGACCATGGAGACCATGCTCAATTTTCCAAAGCCCTGACCGTTCAGGCGGCATATCCCGAACGGCTGTCTCAGCCATGTAATTTCCCGCGAAAACCGTATGACAGTTTTCTTTTCCTTGCTCTATAGTCGCGCGAACCAAACGGCCATAGGAGCATGGACATGACTATCAAGATCGGCGAAAAACTGCCTTCCGCAACCTTCAAGGAAAAGACCGCCGATGGCCCGGTGGAAACCACCACCGATGCGCTTTTTGGCGGCAAGACGGTGGTTCTTTTCGCCGTACCCGGCGCTTTTACTCCCACCTGCTCGCTGAACCACCTGCCGGGCTACCTCGAAAACCGCGACGCCATTCTCGCAAAGGGCGTGGATGACATCGCCGTCGTTTCCGTCAACGACTGGCACGTCATGGGCGCATGGGCACAATCGTCCGGCGGCCAGGGCAAAATTCACTTCCTCGCCGACTGGGACGCCGCCTTCACCAAGGCGCTCGGCCTCGATGCCGACCTCTCCGGCGGTGGCCTCGGCGTGCGCTCCAAGCGCTATTCGATGCTGGTGAAAGACGGCGTGGTTACATCGCTCAACGTGGAAGAAAATCCCGGCCAGGCGACGGTCTCGGCCGCTGCAGCGATGATCGAGCAGCTTTAAGCCACCTCTCTGTCGTCGCGAATGAAGCACAGTATCCATTAAAGGGCGGTCAAACCGCCCTTTTTCACACGTTCATATCAAACACCAGAAGCCCGGCCAGACCGCCATCGGTCAGCGAGACCAGACGTTGACCGACTTCCATGTGCTGTGGGTGCGCCAGATATTCGTCGCGGGCTTCCGGGCTGTCCAACGTCACGATGAAGCCATCGACGAAACCGCCATTCAGGCCTTCCGGCGAAACGTTCTGGCCGTATTTCACGTCGATTATGCCGGGTATCACGTCCTTGAGGGCCGCAATTGCCTCAAACACCGCGTGTTTTTCAGAGGATGCCGTTGCAGCCTTGAACCGTAGAAATACACAATGCAGGATCATCTGAATGTCTCTCCTCCGCTGGAACATCGTCCAACTGTTTGACGACAAGATAGATCGGGTTTCAGTTTTCACAATCCCTTATCACGGTTGGGCCGGATCAGGGCCGAATGGAAGAAATCAGTCTTCCGTTACCGGCGTTTGAAAGGCTCCATGCCCTTGCGTGCCAATTCGTCGGCGCGCTCGTTTTCCGGGTGGCCGGCATGGCCCTTGACCCAGTGCAGCGTCACTTTATGGCGCTCCTGCGCAGCCTCCAGCGCCTGCCACAGCTCCACATTCTTGACCGGCTTGTTATCGGCGGTTTTCCAGCCCTTCTTTTTCCAGCCGAAAATCCACTTGGTGATGCCATCCTTGACATAGGCGCTGTCGGTATAGAGATCGACTTCGCAGGGACTTTTCAGCGCGTTGAGCGCCGAGATGGCCGCCAGCAGTTCCATGCGGTTGTTGGTGGTATCAGCCTCGCCGCCGGACAATTCCTTTTCGGTCTCGCCATATCGCAGCACTGCACCCCAGCCGCCCGGACCGGGATTGCCGGAGCAGGCGCCGTCGGTAAAGATATCGACATGTTTCATTCGCCAACCAGCCCGTATTCGGCGACATGGCTGATCGAGCGGTGGAACCGCAGCTTGCGCAGATATTCCAGCGGGTCTTTCTTCACCACCAGCGCGCCCGCCGGCGTCGTCAGCCAGTCATAGAGGCGGGTCAGGAAGAAGCGCAGCGCCGAGCCGCGTGCCAGAAGCGGCAAGGCATCCAGTTCCGCCTCGCTCAACGGGCGCACTGACTGGTAACCTTCCAGCAGCGCCTTGCCCTTGGTGACGTTGTACGCACCATCCTTCTCGAAGCACCAGGCATTGAGGCAGATCGACACGTCATAGGCGAGCAGGTCGTTGCAAGCGAAGTAAAAATCGATGAGGCCGGAAAGCTCGTCACCGAGGAAAAAAACGTTGTCCTGAAACAGGTCCGCATGGATGACGCCCGCGGGCAAATCCTTCGGCCAATGGGCGGCGAGATAATCGATTTCCGGGCGGATCTCTTGCTTCAAGCCCTTCTCCACCTCGTCGGCGCGGTCTTCAGACTTGTCCCATAGCACCTTCCAGCCATCGACGGAGAGTGCATTGGGGCGCTTGATCTCGAACCCCTCACCGGCCAGATGCATGGCGGCCAGCGCCTTGCCGACTTCCCGGCAATGTTTCGCTTCCGGTTTTCGCAGCCACATGCCTTCAAGGAAGGAGATCAGCGCCGCTGGGCGACCGGACAATTCGCCCAGCAGTTCCCCGTCCTTGCGCGGCAGCGGCAAGGGGCAGGACAGACCCTTGGCGGCCAGATGCTGCATGAGACCGAGGAAGAACGGCAGATCGGATTTTTCCACGCGCTTTTCGTAAAGCGTCAGAATCAGCGGATCCTTCGTCGTATGCAGCAGGAAATTGGAGTTTTCAACGCCTTCGGCAATGCCCTTATAGGATGTGAGGCTGCCAACGTCGTATTGTATGAGGAAATTCCTCAGATCATCTTCGGTGATGTCCGTATAAACTGCCAATTTCAAATCTCTTGATGAAGGATGGAGTGAAAATCTGAAGAGGGGATGACATATGCGCGGTGGGAACCACTCACATATCTCGCCATCCCGGTCTAGGCGCCAGTGGCGGCTTTCGGTGGCAGGGCATTGCTGGCATTGCCATTCACGAAAGCCATGTCGTCCGTCGTCAGCTCGATGCTGCGCAGTTCGCGGTTGACGAGGAAATGTTCCGTTTCCTCCACCGTGACGGCCAGATCGAGCGTCGTATCGAAACGCGCCTTGAAGGCTTCGATGATCTCATCAACGATGACCTCCGGCGCAGAAGCGCCCGCCGAAAGACCGACGGTGCGGATATCGCCGATCGCATCCCAGTCGATTTCCGCCGCACGCTGCACCAAAACTGAATGTTTGGCGCCAGCGCGCAGCGCCACTTCCACCAGCCGCTTCGAGTTTGACGAATTGGGCGCGCCGACCACGATGAAGAGATCGCAGCCGGGGGCCGCCTGCTTCACCGCATCCTGACGGTTGGTGGTGGCGTAACAAATGCTGTCGGCGGCGGGCGCCTGAATGGCCGGAAAACGTTCCTGCAACCGGGCAATAACGCCTGCGGTATCATCGACAGACAGCGTTGTCTGGGTAACGAAACCGAGGTTTTCTCGGTCCACCGGTTCATAGGTGCCGGCATCCTCCACCGTCTCGACCAGCGAAACGGTACCTTCGGGCAGCTGGCCCATGGTGCCGATGACCTCAGGGTGACCGGCATGGCCGATCAACACGACATGACGGCCGAGGCGCTGGTGGCGCATGGCCTGCTTATGGACCTTGGAGACCAGCGGGCATGTGGCATCGAGATAAAACAGGTTGCGCGCCTGCGCATCCTCCGGCACGGATTTCGGCACGCCATGGGCGGAAAAGACCACCGGCTGCTCACGATGCTCGGTGGGGATTTCGTGCAGTTCCTCGACGAAAATAGCGCCCTTGGCTTCCAGCCCCTCGACCACGTATCGGTTATGGACGATTTCGTGGCGGACATAGACCGGCGCGCCATAGGCTTTCAGCGCCAGCACGACGATCTGGATCGCCCGGTCCACGCCCGCGCAAAAGCCGCGCGGTCCGCACAGCCTTATCGTCAAAGGGGGTTTGGAAACGGCGATGTTCATTCGTGCTCCTTGGCGTGCTCCTTGCCCTTGCCCGGTAGCCAGCCTTACCGGACAGGGCGCGCGTTATTCACCTTGCGCCTTACCGTTCCGGAAATAGGCAAAACCGGCGACGATGACAAGGGCCGCCGCCAGACCATACCACGTTATCGCATATTGCAGGTGATTGTTGGGCAAATCTATCAGCGTCACGCCGCCCTGTGGCCAGCCGCCGGGGTTCGGCGTATCGTCGGCATCCACGAACAGGTTGACCAGCCTGTTGGGCGGGATATCGGTGCTCGACGCCATGGCCGCCAGATCCTTCCAGTAGAAGATGTTCTTGGCGATATCGTTATCCGGCAGCAGGGAAGACGGTTTTGCAACGAGCGGCGCGCGCGCCAGCCCCTTGATCTCCACCTCGCCAGCAATCTGCCCTTCAGGCCGCTTCGTTGCCTCCTTCATCTCAAACGGCACGAAGCCGCGATTGACGAAGAGGATGCGGCCATCGGCAAGCGACAGCGGAGTATAGATGTAATAGCCGGTTCTGCCCTGATGGGTGGCGAAGAAATGCCGCTCGCGGGCATGATCGAAAACGCCGGAAACGTTGACCCTGCGATATTCAATTTCGCCGCCGCTTTTGGCAATGACCTCGATCTGCGAGAGCGTGGCCGGACTTGCGTTGCGCCGCGCCTCGATATCGGCAATCAGCGCTTCTTTCCAGTAAAGCCGCTTCACCTGCCATGTGCCTAGCCCGAGAAGGATGGCAAGTGCCAAAAGGACGAGCGGCGCGGCAAACCAGATGCGTCTTTCCGCCGCCTTCATGTGGGAAACCTCATTCACGATCAAGCCTGCCTTCGCTTGCATTGTTGCGGTATTGCAGCGCAATCATGATGCCCTTCATCTTGCGCAGCAGCACGAGGGAGACGATCACCGCAAAAGGCAACCAGAGCATGACATGCACCCAGACGGGCGGCGCAAAACGCTGATCGAACCAAAGCGCCAGCCCGACGACAAGGAAACCGACGATCAGCATGACAAAGACGGCCGGGCCTTCACCCGCATCGGCAAAGCCGTAATCCAGCCCGCAAGCACTGCATGCGGGTTTCGGGGTCAGGAAGCCGTCGAACAGCCTGCCATTGCCGCAACGCGGGCAGCAGCCCTTCAGCCCGACTTTTATTGGGTCCACCGGCGCAAAGCCGCCGTTTCCGGGTTCAGACATGATGGCCTCCCGCCTTGGGCCGGTTAAACCTCCGTCCGGCCCGCCTGTTTAAACACAAAGGGCGGCAGATGCCGCCCTCCGAGTCAGAAAACAAACCGCATCACTCCGCCAGCGGCGCGCCCCAGCCGCCCCAGATGTAGATCGCGAAAAACAGGAACAGCCAGACGACGTCAACGAAGTGCCAGTACCAGGCAGCCGCTTCGAAGCCGAAATGCTGTTTCGGCGTGAAGCCGCCGGCAATGGCGCGCAGCAGGCAGACCAGCAGGAAAACCGTGCCGACGAAAACGTGGAAACCGTGGAAGCCGGTCGCCATGAAGAAGGTCGCGCCATAGATCGAGTTCTTGAAGTCGAACGGGGCGTGCATGTATTCGTAAACCTGCACGGTCGAGAACAGGACGCCGAGCGCAACGGTGAGGACGAGACCGGTGATCAGCCCCTTGCGGTCATTGTGCAGCAGGGCATGGTGCGCCCAGGTGACGCAGGTGCCCGACAAAAGCAGGATGACGGTGTTGTAGAGCGGCAGGTGCCAGGGATCGATGACCTCGATGCCCTTTGGCGGCCACTGACCACCGGTATATTCGAGGCGGGACGCCTGAATGGCCTCGTGCGGATAAAGGCTGGCATCGAAATAGGCCCAGAACCACGCCACGAAGAACATCACCTCAGAGGCGATGAACATGATCATGCCGTAACGCAGGTGAAGCGAAACGACGCGGGTGTGGCTACCCTCATTGGCTTCCTTGATCGTGTCTGCCCACCATGCGTACATGGTGTAAAGCACGATGACGAGACCGATATAAAACAGCCAGGGATTGGCCAGTTCCATGCCGAACAGCTTGAAGGAGCCAGCCGACAGGTAACGCATGTAACAGACGCCGCCAAAGGTCAGAATGAAGGCGCCGATCGAGGCCAGAAGCGGCCAGGGGCTTGGATCTATGATGTGGTAGTCGTGGTTCTTCTGATGCGTATCTGCCATGTGTGACAATCCCCTGGTATCTCTTCCCAGACCCGGCCCTGCTCAAAAGGCCCGAGTCTCCTCTCACAATTTGCTTTCGCCAGATTCAGTCTTTACCGGCAAGGACGCAACCGGTTTTTCGGTTTTGGCCGGATAAAACGTATAGGACAGCGTCAAAGTATGAATGTTCTTCGTTTCGCGCGCCGTGGCGATATCCGGATCGATGAAAAACACCACCGGCATTTCGAGCGTTTCGCCCGGCTGAAGCGTCGTTTCGGTGAAGCAGAAACACTCCACCTTGTTGAAATAAGCGCCTGCTTCCATGGGCGTGACGTTAAAGACCGCCGTGCCCGTGGTTGCCACCGCTGAGCGGTTCGTCGCCTTGAAATTGATCTGCACCGTCTCGCCGATTTTCGGCGTGACCAGCTTGTCGACCGGGCGGAAATCCCAGTTGAGGCCATTCGACGTATTGGCGTCGAATGTGACGTTGATAGTCTTGTCGAGAATGACGTCGGAATATTGCTCGACGCGCTGGGTCGTGCCGTTATAGCCAGTGACGCGGCAGAACAGGCTGTAGAGCGGAACGGCGGCATAGGCCATGCCGATCATAGCGCAGAAAAACACGAGACAGAGCACGAGGATGGAGCGATTGCTCACCCGCTGCGTGCCGGCGGTTGCCTTGTCTGCCCCGATATTTGCCCCAGTATTCGCCATGTCCCCCTCCTATCCTCCGATCATGCCCTCATTGTCAGGCCGTCAATGCGAACCGATCTTGATGATGGTGATGACGTAAAACAGCACCACCAGACCGGCGAGCAAGACGCCGAGCGCGACGTTGCGCCCGCGCCTCGATTTTTTCTGCGCCGCGCTCAGTTCCACGGTTTCCATCAAAAAACTCCCGAAATCACGGCTTTCAGTGCCGGAGCGAAATGATCGGCCAAAAGGCCGGAGAAGATGGCGAAGAGGTAAAGCACCGAATAGGCGAACATCTTCTTGGCGGGCAGCATTTTTTCGTCACCGTCAGGCATGCGCCGGACATCGAGCGAACAGTAAACGAAGATCACACTCAGCACGGCGGCGAAAATGCCATAACCGAGGCTCGCCAGACCGGTGAAATACGGCGCGACCGCAACTGCGGCCGTCAGCACCGCGTAAACGATCATCTGGTTCTTGGTGGAGCGCTCGCCCGCCACGTTCGGCATCATCGGAATGCCGACGGAGCCGTAGTCGCGCATCTTGAACAGCGCCAGCGCCCAGAAATGGGCCGGTGTCCACAAGAAGATGATGAGGAAGAGAATGACGCTATCAAGCGAGACGCCGCCGGTGACGCAGGCCCAGCCAAGCATGGGCGGGAAAGCGCCGGCAGCACCACCAATGACGATGTTCTGCGGTGTCGAGCGTTTCAGCCACATCGTATAAACGACGGCGTAGAAGAAAATGGTGAAGGCGAGCAGTCCGGCGGAGAACCAGTTGACCGCAAGGCCGAGGATGACCACCGAAAAGGCCGATAGCGTCAGCCCGAAGGCCAGGGCCTCGCCAGGTGCTACGCGGCCGGACGGGATCGGCCGCTTGGCGGTGCGGCTCATCACGGCGTCGATATCTGCATCGTACCACATGTTGAGCGCGCCGGATGCGCCGGCACCGACGGCAATACAGAGAATGGCGATGAGGCCGAGGACCGGGTTGATGTGGCCCGGCGCCAGCACGAGGCCCGCAAACGCCGTGAAGACGACGAGCGACATGACGCGCGGTTTCAGCAACTCGAAATAATCGCGCGCGCCGGCTTCCGAAAGTTCGGAGCTTTCCAGGCCAAGCATTTCGCGATTGTCGATGACGGTCATTTCGTATCCTGTTTTTCTTCAGATGCCGCTTGCCGCGGCATCCCTTGCACCAGCCCGAAAACAGAGTGTCGTTTTCGGCGTGCACGGTGCGTCAATTCATTGGTCCGAACGTTCCGGCACGAGCAGCACCGGGGTCAAAGACCCGATGCCATGCGCCTGGCATATCGCCACGCCCGTTCCGTCGCCCTGCTGCGTCTGCCCATTCATAGTGGCAGTACTTGGCTTTTATCATGTCGCACGAAAAGCTTCGCTTGGACAAAATGCCTCACGCAGCAGCAGACTCCGTCCGCCTCAAGGGAAACGGCGCGGATAAGCCCACACCATCCCCTCTTTTCAGCTTCCGGAGTTCGCAAGCCCTGCCTGCGCACTCCGGTCCGGCATTCAGCGAATGCGCGGAAGCTGTTCCCACTGGTGGTATGGCGGCGGAGAGGACAGCTGCCATTCGAGCGTCGTCGCACCTTCACCCCAGGGATTGTTGCCAGCGATCCGCTTCTTGGCGAAGGCTTCCCAAACACCGAAGAGGAAGATCAACACGGCAACGGCCGAGATATAGGAACCATAGGAAGACACCAGGTTCCAGCCGGCATAGGCATCGGGATAATCGATGTAACGACGCGGCATGCCGGCAAGGCCGAGGAAGTGCTGCGGGAAGAAGATCAGGTTCACGCCAACGAACATCACCCAGAAGTGCAGCTTGCCGATGAACTCGTTGTACATGTAGCCGGTGATCTTCGGGAACCAGTAATACCAGCCGGCGAAGATCGCGAAGACCGCGCCGAGCGACAGAACGTAATGAAAGTGCGCCACGACGTAGTAGGTGTCGTGCAGCGAACGGTCGAGACCGGCATTGGCGAGCTGGACGCCGGTAACACCGCCAACCGTGAACAGGAAGATGAAGCCGATTGCCCAGACCATCGGGGTCGAGAAGGTCAGCGAACCACCCCACATCGTCGCGATCCACGAGAAGATCTTGATACCTGTCGGCACCGCGATGACCATGGTTGCGAAGACGAAATAACGCTGCGCTTCCAGCGAAAGGCCGACCGTGTACATGTGGTGCGCCCACACGATGAAGCCGACAGCGCCGATGGCGACCATGGCGTATGCCATGCCGAGATAGCCGAAGACCGGCTTCTTCGAGAAGGTGGACACGATGTGGCTGATGATGCCGAAGCCGGGCAGGATCAGGATGTACACTTCCGGGTGGCCGAAGAACCAGAACAGGTGCTGGTAGAGGATCGGATCACCGCCGCCTTCCGGCGAGAAGAATGCCGTGCCGAAGTTACGGTCGGTCAGAAGCATGGTGATGCCACCAGCCAGAACCGGCAGGGAAAGCAGCAGCAGGAATGCGGTGACCAGAACCGACCAGGCAAAAAGCGGCATCTTGTGCAGCGTCATGCCCGGAGCGCGCATGTTGAGGATGGTGGTGATGAAGTTGATGGCGCCAAGGATCGAGGACGCGCCGGCCACGTGCAGCGAGAAGATCGCAAGATCCACCGCCGGTCCCGGCATGCCGTTGGTCGAAAGCGGCGGATACATGGTCCAGCCGCCACCCACGCCGTAACCGCCCGCCGGACCTTCGACGAAAAGCGACAGGAGCAGCAGGATGAACGCCGGAACGATCAGCCAGAAGGAAATATTGTTGAGGCGCGGGAAAGCCATGTCAGGAGCGCCGATCATGATCGGGATCATCCAGTTGGCAAAGCCGCCGATCATCGCCGGCATGACCATGAAGAAGATCATGATGAGCGCGTGCGCTGTCGTGAACACGTTGAACATGTGCTTGCCGCCGTCGATGGCAGCATCGCCCTCGAAGCCGTAAACCATGGAGGCCAGACCGTGGAAGATCTGGATGCCCGGCTCCTGCAGCTCCATACGCATGACAACCGAAAGCCCACCACCGATGATGCCCGCCATGATGGCGAAGATCAGGTAGAGCGTGCCGATGTCCTTATGGTTGGTCGACAGGAACCAGCGGGCGAAAAAGCCCGGCTTGTGGGAATGATCATGCGAATGATCATCATGCGCGTGCCCATCATGAGCGGATTGACCATGCGAGTGATGATCGTCGTGTGCGGAAGGTCCAGCCATTGTCGTCACTCCAGGTCTCAGTTGGTTTCGTTGGCGGCAACGTCGACCGTGCGCGGAGCGCCATCGACGGAGGCCATCAGTGCCCGGTTCGCGCCGTTCAGATCTGAAGCGGCGGCGGCGTGCCAGGCATTGTACTGTTGTTCGGAAACCACCCGAATGGCGATCGGCATGAAGGCGTGGTCCTTGCCGCAAAGCTCGGAACACTGGCCGTAATAAAGGCCTTCCTTCTCCGGCTTGAACCAAGTTTCGTTGAGGCGGCCCGGAACGGCGTCGATCTTAACACCGAAAGCGGGCATGGCGAAGGCGTGGATGACATCCGTAGGCGCCGCCGTCACCAGAAGGCGAACGGTCTTGCCGACCGGAACGACCATTTCATTGTCTACCGCGAGAAGACGCGGGTAGCGGGCCTTGTCCTCCTTGCCTGCAGCTGCACGATCCTGCTCCTTCAGCAGATAGCTGTCGAAGGCGAGCGGCTCGGCGCCCTCGGCAGCCTTGTATTCGTAGTTCCAGAGCCATTGCGTGGCGGTAGCCTTGAGCGTCAGATCAGGGTTTTCCGGCTGCGTCAGCTGCGCGTTCAGAAGATTGAACGACGGGAAAGCGAGGAACAGGAGAATGAGAACCGGCGCAAGTGTCCACACCACTTCGATCGCGGTGTTGTGGCTGGTCTTGGACGGAACCGGATTCTTCGCTGCACGGAATTTCAAGGCGACGATAATGAGCAGCGCAAGAACGAAAAGCGTAACCGGAACAATGAACCAGAGCGTATATTGTTCAAACCAGCGTATTTCGTGCATGATCGGCGTGGCGGCCTCCTGCATGCCCATTTGCCAATGCACCGGCTGATCGGCGTGGGCGCCGACAGCCGTGAGCAGACAGGTCATCCCCGCCAATGCTGCGTAAATCCTATTCGTCACGGTACCCTCTCCCTCACGCGTCTGATCTTGATCAATTACAGACGCAGAATCCATGCTTATGGTACTAACTTCAAACCACAGTTTGTCCTCTGCCGCAATATGCGTAAGGACACGGATGTCAGCCAATTTCACCATTGTTCGTCGCAGCCGAGTTTCCCATGTCCCGTATCCCGCAAGATATTTCAGGTGCGCTTGGCAATGGTCAAAATCCGGCGCAGCCCGTGCTGGCAGCGCTTTTGCAGCAGGCTTGAGCCACCAGGCACCGGCTGCCGCACGGTCAAATCAGGCGCCTGCACCTGTCGACAGGTCCTATTTCCGCCCAACTCGGCTGGAATTGAGGTACCAAGGCTTTTTTTTCCGGATTATGGCGTCAAAATAGCCGCACTGATTCGAATCCCAGAGGTATCCATGCGTCTTTCCCCGCTCGCGCGCACTTTTCTTGCCGCCGCCGGTCTTGCCATCATCGCTCCCGCCGCAGCGGCGCTGGCGCAACAGCAGCCGCCCGGAACGCCGAAGTCGACGCATGGAGCATGGTCGGTGATCTGCGACAAGCCGGCAGGCGCATCCGAAGATCAATGCGCCCTGATGCAGAACGTGATTGCCGACGACCGCCCGGAAGTGGGGCTTTCGGTGGTGGTCCTGAAAACCGCGGACCGCAAGTCGCGCATCCTGCGTATCCTCGCACCGCTTGGCGTGCTTCTGAAGGACGGCATGGAGCTTTATATCGACAACAACAATATTGGCCGCGCCTATTTCACCCGCTGCTTCTCCGAAGGCTGCTATGTCGAGGTCGATATTGACGACGAGCTACTGAAGGTTCTGCGCGCCGGCAAGAACGCGGTTTTCGCGCTGCGTGAATCCGTCGATCAGGATCGTGTCGGTATTCCGATCGAGCTCACCGGCTTTGCCGAAGGCTACGACGCGCTTCCCTGAAGCCTCGTGTAAAGAGACAGCCTTGCGTCTGTCGGCTCCAGTGCCTAAATCGAAGGAACGATAAAGACTGGAGCCTTCAATGACCAACGACCTTGTAAATCTCTTCGATTGCGACGAGACGCAGTTGCGCAAGCTGGTCGCGGAAGCACTCACCGGCGCAGACGATGGCGAGTTGTTCATCGAACATGCGCAGGCCGAATCGCTGACCTTCGATAACGGTCGCCTGAAGGGCGGCTCCTTCAATACCGACCAGGGTTTTGGCCTGCGCGCCGTTGCCGGCGAGACCGTTGGCTACGCCCATGCGGGCGAGCTGTCGCAGGCTGCGCTGAAGCGAGCGTCGGATGCTGTCGGCGCCGTGACCAGAGGTTATTCCGGTTCCTATGCCGCAGCCCCACAACGCACTAACAAAAAGCTCTACGGCGACGAAAACCCGATCGGCAGCCCGAGCTTCGAGGAGAAGGTGAAACTTCTCACCGATATCGATGCCTATTTGCGCGACAAAGACGCGAATGTCCGACAGGTGACGGCGACGATTTCCGCAAGCTGGCAGGTAGTGGATATTCTACGCGCCGATGGCCATCGCGTCAGCGATGTCAGGCCCATGACCCGTATCAATATTTCCGTGGTCGCAGGTGAAGGCGACAGGCAGGAAAGCGGCTCCTACGGCATTGGCGGCCGCGTCGGCTTTGGCGATTTCATTACCACGGAGAACTGGCAGCGCGGTGCGGACGAGGCGCTGCGCCAGGCGCTCGTCAACCTGACCGCCGTCGATGCGCCGGCCGGCACCATGGATGTGGTTCTCGGCTCCGGCTGGCCCGGCGTCATGCTGCATGAGGCTGTGGGCCATGGCCTCGAAGGCGATTTCAACCGCAAGAAAACCTCGGCCTTTGCCGGCCTGATGGGCGAGATGGTGGCAGCCCCGGGTGTTACTGTGGTGGATGACGGCACCATCGACAGCCGCCGTGGTTCGCTCACCGTCGACGACGAGGGAACACCGTCGGCCTATAATGTGCTGATCGAGAACGGCAGGCTGGTGGGATACATGCAGGACCGCCAGAACGCCCGGCTGATGGGTGCGAAGGCGACAGGCAATGGCCGCCGGCAGGGTTATGCCTATGTGCCGATGCCGCGCATGACCAACACCTATATGCTGTCAGGCGACAAGACGCCCGAGGAGATCATCTCCTCCGTCAAGAAGGGCATCTATGCCGTTTCCTTCGGTGGCGGTCAGGTGGATATCACATCAGGCAAGTTCGTGTTCGGCTGCACCGAGGCTTATCTCATCGAGAACGGCAAGATCGGCGCGCCGGTGAAGGGTGCAATGCTGATCGGCAACGGGCCGGACGCAATGAAGCGCGTCTCGATGATCGGCAACGATTCGAAACTGGACACCGGCATCGGCAATTGCGGCAAGGCCGGGCAATGGGTGCCGGTTGGCGTCGGCCAGCCGCATCTGCGCATGGACCAGATCACCGTCGGCGGCACGAAGGCGTAGTTCCGGCCTCGAGCCGGAATCCGGCCTACCCGCGTCCGCTTGGCGAGATGAGCCGTTTCAGCCCAAGGACTTGGGCTGACTAGGTGCCAGATCATGTCCGGCATGAGGTGAGAAAAGTTGTGACAGGCCGAAAAGTTGAACCTGCTTCAGCCCACAACTCCGCACATGGCTGCCATGATGAGGATTCCTCTGGCAAGTCACCCGGAAGACGATAATATCGCCCCATTACCGCAGGCCACGCCTCCCATAGCCGGGCCTGCGCGGCAAAGGAGACCATGACCATCATACGAAATGCCCTCGTCCCGGAACTAGCCGTCAGCGACTGGCAGAAAAGCCGCGCTTTTTATTGCGACCTGATCGGTTTTCATGTGGTTTATGAGCGCGCCGAAGAGGGCTTTGCCTATCTGGCGCTGGGTGATGCGCAGCTGATGATCGACCAGATCGGTGCGACCCGGACCTTCGTGGCGGAAAATGCAGCGCTTGAATTTCCGCTGGGCCGCGGCATGAATCTGCAACTTGCCGTTCCTTCCCTGCTGCCCATCCTCGCGCGGCTTGAGCGGGCCTCGATCGATCTTGTCCTGCCGTCAGAGGAAAAATGGTACAGGCGCGGCACAGTCGAGGTCGGTAACCGGCAATTCATCGTTGCCGATCCGGACGGTTACCTGCTCCGCCCGTTCGAAAGCCTCGGCGAACGCCCCTTCCGGTTCGGTTGAGCCGCCATGCTGCCTTTTCTCCCGCATGCAGTCGTTTTCGACATGGATGGATTGCTGATCGAAAGCGAGACGCTTTATCGCGATTCCTTTCTGGCCGCGTCAGATGAGGGCGGTCACGGAATGCGGGTCGAGACCTATCAGAAGGTCTGCGGCAGCCCGTGGGATGTCATTACCGGCACCATTTTCGCCGATTATGGCGCGGATTTTCCGATCGACAGCTTCCGTGACGCCTGGCTCCGGCATCTTGCCGTGATGATGGCGGAAGGCGTGGCGCTGAAACCCGGCGTCGTCGAAATCCTCGATCTTCTCGACAGGCTCGATATACGCCGCGCCATCGCCACCTCCTCGCGGCACGATTCCGTCACGCGTCATCTCGGCCCCTATGACCTGCTCAAACGTTTCGATACCATCGTCGCCCGCGGCGACTATTCGGAGCCGAAGCCGTCGCCCATGCCATATCTTACTGCCGCAAAACGTCTCGGCATCGATCCGGGCCGTTGCCTGGCGCTGGAGGATTCCTGGCACGGCGTGCGCTCCGCCTCATCGGCGGGCATGATGACGATCATGGTGCCGGATGTCGCGCCGCCGACCGAGGAAATGCGGGAAAAATGCATTGCCGTTTCAACCGACCTTCATGCGGTTGCCGGCCTCCTGCAACAGGCGCCGTTATCAGAGGCATGAAGGCGCGTCACATGCCTTTAGCCATTGGTCTTTATGGAGCCTCACATATAGGCTGGCAGGCCGATCCTGCTCGAATTCAATTGTCGGCACATCCACAAACGGAGCGGCGATGATATCGCTCGCTCTTTGCGCATTTCAGATTACCCTGCGGCAGGTCATGACACCGGTGGCCGCCATTCTCGCAGCTCTGCTCTCTATCGTTTCGCTCTCATAATCGCGGCAGCGACAGAGCCGCAGCGCTAGGGTCGCGTCCCTCCCCGCAAACTGTCAAACCGATGGTGTAAAACGCCACTTGCGCTCTATCGATGCTTCGATGTCGAGGCCGCTATAATGGGCGAGCAGCAACACGTGGCCCAAGAGATCGGCGGTTTCGTCGGCAAGATCGAGTTTCATCTCCTCTTCGCTTCTGTCTTTGCTGCGCCCACGCCCCGTCATCCGGTTCCAGGCCTGCGTGACCTCACCAACCTCCTCCCGAAGCTTCAGCATATACCAGTCGGGATCGCGGATGATCCCATTTTCCTCGGCGTATTTCTGTGAGGCAGCTTCAAACTGGCGCATCAAGACAGCAAGCATTTGTTCATCCTTTGTTCTTGAGATACAACTCTGATCACGATTCTCCGGCGGCGTCGATTCGAAAGCGTATCGTGCGATAATCAGCTGAAATTTCCGCGACAGGTGCCTGCATGCGGGATAAAGAGGTATTCGAAACCCATGCAGTCACCCATGCCTCTCCTCGATTTTTTCTCGGCTCTCATCATCGCGCATAGTCCGACGCTGCTCGCCATGTTTGCGGGCGCCGCCTTTCTCGCCGGACTTGCCCGCGGCTTTTCCGGCTTTGGTGCGGCCCTCATCTTCATTCCGCTGGCAAGCGCCATTGTCGGCCCGCGCATCGCCTCGGTGGTTCTTCTTGTGGTGGACGGCGTTTTGACGCTCGGCATGATACCGCCGGCCTGGCGCATGGCCGACCGGCGTGAAGTCTTCACCATGGCAGCCGGTGCGCTTGTCGGCGTCCCGCTTGGAACGCTGCTGCTTTCCGGTGGGGATCCGCTCACCCTGCGCTGGATCATTTCCATCGTGGTTGTCGTGCTGCTGTTATTTCTCGTTTCCGGCTGGCGTTACAGCGGCCGGCCGAAAACACCGCTCACCCTGTTCACCGGGCTTGTTGCCGGGCTGTTTTCGGGTGCGGCGCAACTGGGCGGTCCACCCATCGTCGCCTATTGGCTTGGCGGCGCCCTCAAGGGCGCTTTCGTGCGCGCGAATGTCATTCTCTATTTCGCGATTTCGACCGTGATCTCGGCCACCAGCTATTTTTTTGGTGGCCTGTTCACCGCTGACGTCTTTGTTTTTTTCCTGCTGGCCCTGCCGTTTTACGGGGCGGGTCTTTATGCCGGTGCGCGGCTGCACGGGCTTGCCGACGAGGCGGCGTTCAGGCGCATCTGCTACGGCCTGATCGCCATTTCCGCCGTCATCGGCCTGCCGCTATTTGATTCGCTGCTGAAATAGGCAGGCAAGGACGGCCTGCCTCCTGCAGCTTTCAAGGATACATGCGGACCTTGGACCACGGTTCATCCGGCGTCTCGCGGCGGAATTCGACACGGTCGTGCAGGCGGAACTTGCGGTCGTGCCAGAACTCGATGCTGACCGGGCGAATGCGGAAACCGGACCAGTAGGAGGGGCGCGGAATATCGCCGATCGCATATTTCGCGGTGTATTCGGCAACCGCCTTTTCCAGCGCAAACCGGCCTTCCAGCGGCCGCGACTGCTTGGACGCCCAGGCGCCGATGCGGCTTCCGCGCGGACGCGAGGCGTAATAGCTATCCGCTTCCGCGTCGGTAACAATCTCCACCTCACCGCGCAGACGCACCTGCCGGCGCAGGCTTTTCCAGTGGAAACACATGGCTGCTTTTTTCTGGCCCAGGATCTCGCGCCCCTTCTGGCTTTCGAAATTCGTATAGAAAACGAAGCCACGATCGTCGACGTCCTTCAGCAGCACCATGCGCACATTCGGCAGGCCGTTTTCATCGACGGTTGCGAGTGCTACCGCGTTCGGATCGTTGATTTCGGAGGCCGTCGCGTCCTTCAGCCATTCGGCAAAAAGCGTGAACGGTTCATTTTCTTCAGTGAAGTCACTGGATGTTAACCCCGTTTCCGACATATTGACTAAAATGCTCCCGAGCTGATTTGGACCCCAGAGATGATCTCTGGCGAAAGATGGTGACCGTCATAGCAAAGTCGAACAGTCGAACAAAGGGCCTCCTTTCATCGATAGCGGAAGTTTCCGCCATCGTGTCAATGCTTGTGGTGCTGAGCGGATGCGTCAGCCTTGACCTGTTCGGCGGCGACAAGGTCGATCGCTCGCTCTCCACCGCCTCTGTTCCCAACCAGCCCAATAATAACCCGCAGACCGACGACGCGACCATCCGCAATGCGGTCACATCGGCGGATCTCACCAAACTCGCGGAACAGCCCCTGCCCTGGGCCAATGCCGCAACCGGCAGCGCTGGTGTCGTCACCACCATTCACGAAGACAAGTCCAGCGGTTTCGTCTGCCGCGATTTCAAGACGACACGCCACTCTTTCGAAGGTGTGGCGAGTTATGCCGGACAGGCCTGCCTGTCGGAAACCGGCGAATGGTTACTCACCCGCTTCGAACAGAAATAAACTGTTTACCCTGGCGCGCGGAATTAATCCGGCCGCATGGCGGCGCGCATTCCCCGTAAACAACTGCTTAGCAACTTATTGCCACAGTCGACGTTGTTTGAACCGAGGGCATGCATGCGAATGATCGCAGGCATCCCTTTTCGGAGGGGTTTGTTTCAGGATTGCGCCATGAGCGGCTGCACGTGCCTGAGCCAACGTAATTGGTGTTTCGCATGCGCGATCCGTATTCTATCCTCGGCTTAAAACGTGACGCCCGTCACGAAGACATCAAGGCTGCCTGGCGCACGAAGGCAAAAACCGTCCATCCGGACGCCAATCGCGATGACCCTGACGCGTCGGCGCGATTCGCCGAGGTCGGGCAGGCCTACGATCTTCTGAAAGACCCCAAAAAGCGCGATCTTTACGACCAGGCCCGCAAGGCGGCCGAGAAAAAGCAGCGCGGCGAAACAATCATGCAGCAGCGGGAGGCGGCGCGCGAGGCCGCCGAGCGCGCCAGGGCCGCTGAGAAGCTGATGGAGGAACTGGCCCGTGCGGATGCCCGCAACAGGGCGCAAACCGGCCAGAAAGCCGATGCAAAACCTGAAACGGCCGAAGATATCGTCGAGCGGATTTTCGGCGCAGACGCGCAGAACGACCCCAAGGTGCAGCAGGCAGCCGAAGCGGCGAAAGCCGCAGCCACGGGCGTTAAAGGCGATGCGCCCGGTGCTGGCGAAACCACGCAGACGTCTGCAAGCGAAACCGCAGCCGCTTCGCTCGCCGCCAACCTCTTCAGCGCTCTCGTGCGCCGCTTCCGCCCCCCGCAGACGCCGCCGGAAAAGGCACCTGACATCACGGCGGAAGCCACCGTTACGGTCACCGAACTTCTGGAGCGCAAATGGATCACCGTATCCCTTGCCGACGAACGCGAGGTTCGCTTCCAGCTTGAACCCGGCATGACGGACGGTCATGTGGTGCGGCTAAAGGGCCAAGGGCTGAAGCTGCCGAACATTGCGCGCGGCGATCTGGCCGTCACGTTGCTGGCGGCACGCGACGACGCCTTTTCCCTTCGCGGCTTCGATATTCATACGACCCTGCCAATCTCTCTCAGTGACGCGGTTCTGGGTTGCGAGACGAGTATCCGGACGCCGCTTGGCGAGGAAACCGTCACCATTCCTGCCTGGTCCGGCTCCGATCGCGAGCTGCGGCTTGCCGAAAAGGGGCTTGCGGACGGCAAGGGTGGATATGGCGATCTCGTCATCGAATTGCGCATCATCCTGCTCGAAAAGCCGGACGAGAAGGTGACTGACCTCATGCGCCACATGCGCGAAGGCCTTTATTTGTAAAAGTTTTGCGAATAGGCGGGACAACGCACCCTTTGTTACGTTCCCTAACAGTAGATGATCCTCGGCAATCTTGAACAGGATTGCAGCCTATGCCATAGGCAGGATCAATCGAAAGTATCAGGGAGCATACAATGGCTCAGGCATCCGGCCTTATGGCTGGCAAACGCGGCATCATCTTGGGTGTCGCCAATAATCGTTCAATCGCTTGGGGCATTGCCAAGGCTTGCGCGGACGCGGGCGCGGAAATCGCGCTCACCTGGCAGGGCGACGCGCTGAAGAAGCGTGTTGAACCGCTGGCGCAGGAACTGGGCGCCTTCATGGCCGGCCACTGTGACGTGACCGACCTCGAGACGATCGATGCGGTTTTTGCCGGGCTGGAAAAGCATTGGGGCAAGATCGATTTCGTCGTGCACGCCATCGCCTTTTCCGACAAGGACGAGCTGACCGGCCGTTATCTCGACACCAGCCGCGACAACTTCAACCGCACCATGGACATTTCCGTCTTCTCGCTGGCCGCCGTTGCTAAGCGGGCAGAGCCGATCATGAATGATGGCGGTTCGATCATCACTCTCACCTATTACGGTGCCGAGAAGGTCATGCCGAACTACAACGTCATGGGCGTGGCCAAGGCTGCACTCGAGGCCAGCGTGCGTTATCTCGCGGTAGACCTCGGCAGTCGCGGCATCCGCGTCAACGCGGTTTCCGCTGGCCCGATCAAGACGCTTGCGGCTTCCGGTATCGGCGATTTCCGTTACATTCTGAAATGGAACGAATACAACGCGCCGCTGAAGCGCACCGTTTCCATCGAAGAAGTCGGCAAGTCGGCGCTTTACCTGCTGTCCGACCTTTCGACGGCTGTCACCGGCGAAATCCACCACGTGGATTCCGGTTATCACACCATCGGCATGAAGGCCGTTGACGCGCCGGATATCTCGGTGGTCAAGGACTGAGCCGACCGAACTTTGAAACAGGGGTATCGCCTTGCTCGTCTATGTGATCCGGCACGGACAAACGGACTGGAATGCGATACGCCGGCTTCAGGGCCAGAAAGATATTCCGCTCAATGATTTCGGCCGCGCGCAAGCGGTCGGCAACGGCAAGGTTCTGGCGCAAATTCTCGGCGACTCCGCGCGTGATTTCGATTACGTGGCAAGCCCGCTCGGGCGCACGCGCGAGACCATGGAGCTGATGCGCGGGGCGATGGGGCTCGATCCCCACGCATACCGTACCGATGACCGCCTCGTCGAAGTTTCCTTCGGCGACTGGGAAGGCCAGACCCTGCCGGAACTGAAAAAAGAATTTCCCGACCGGGTGAAAGCGCGCAAGGCCAACAAGTGGGACTTCATTCCCCCAGGTCAGCATGCCGAAAGCTATGAAATCCTGTCCTGGCGTATTGGCGCATGGCTTTCCTCAGTCGAGGTGCCGACGGTATGTGTCTGCCACGGCGGCGTGATCCGCTCGATCTTCCGCCTGGTTTCCGGCATGGACAAGGATGAAGCCTCTACGACGCAGATCCCGCAGGACCGGATTTTGAAGGTCGAGATCGACAGGAACAGTGCTGAGTGGATTTCGTGAGGGTACCGATCCTGCTCCGTCATTCCGACCTCGAGCCGGAACCCGGCCAACCCAAATCTTTGGGCTGAAAAAAATCCCGCCACGCAGACGCTCGTCGGCTGGATGTCGGATCAAGTCCGGCATAATGGAAGTTCTGGAGCTTCCCGACCGGGACTAAAGAGGTCCGCCTCGACGACAGACAGAGCCGAAACCGCAGTTTACTGCACGACCTCGAGATCATCGACCACGCGTTTTCCGTCCACTTCCGTGTAGAAAACAACGACCTTCACGCCTGCCTTCAGGCCTTCGAAATTGAACTCTTCCGGCACACGGTAATTCTTGCCGTCATTCAAGGTAATGGTCAGCGCATTCACGTCGATCTTGCTGATCGTTCCCTCGACATCGACGCTCTGGGCGTAGCTGTTGATAGGCATAAGCAAGTTGGCGGTGGCCAGAAGGGCGGCAATCATCATACGCATCGATCTAGCTTTCGTGAATTTGCGTGAAAACCTTACATGCATGAAGAATTGCCTTTCGAATGTGGCGGAAATTGCCCGCAACCATGACATTTTCGGCCCAATTGATGAACGGATTTTGGATCGCGTTCAAGTCGTTAGTGATTTTTACACCGCATTTCCCGGCAATATTGGAAAACCGCGAAACAGCGTGGAAAACACCAGCACCTTTACACTTTTGTCATCTGGAAAACCCTGCGCCGTTTCCGCCGAATCATTCATCCGGCCAGTCGTCAGCCATCGTCACGCCTGTCGTTTTCCGGGCTGCTCGGCGTCGTGAACGCTGCGTCACCGTCTTATCGGACTTGCGATGAAAGAAAGGCTTTTGCCTTGGTCCGATTTTCTACTATGACAAATCCGCTTGTTTTAAACGGCCCCTGTCCGCAGGCGCGCCCTCGTTTTCCGGTCTAGAGAAATATGTCGCATAACAGCTTCGGTCATCTTTTTCGCGTTACCACCTGGGGCGAAAGCCATGGGCCCGCTTTGGGCTGTGTGGTGGACGGCTGCCCGCCCGGTATTCGCTTCACGCTTGCCGAAGTGCAGCACTGGATGGACAAGCGCAAGCCCGGCCAAAGCCGCTTCGTTACCCAGCGCCGTGAAGATGACATCGTCAAAGTCCTGTCCGGCGTGATGCTGGATGAGGACGGCGAGACGATGATAACCACCGGCACGCCGATCTCCATGCTGATCGAAAATACCGACCAGCGTTCCAAGGATTACGGCGAGATTGCCCGCAGCTTCCGCCCCGGCCATGCCGACTTCACCTATGACCTGAAATACGGCATTCG
Source organism: Agrobacterium sp. A3-95 (assembly GCF_053521785.1). Lineage (NCBI taxonomy): Bacteria > Pseudomonadati > Pseudomonadota > Alphaproteobacteria > Hyphomicrobiales > Rhizobiaceae > Agrobacterium > Agrobacterium sp. A3-95. The sequence continues at coordinate 463,508 of NZ_JBNWDR010000001.1, forward strand.
CGATTATCGCGGCGGCGGACGCTCTTCCGCCCGCGAGACGGCGGCGCGTGTTGCCGCAGGCGCAATCGCCCGCAAGGTGGTACCGAGCCTCAACGTGCGCGGTGCGCTGGTGCAGATCGGCAAACACAAGATCAACCGTGACAATTGGGATTGGGACCAGGTCGATCAGAACCCATTCTTCTGCCCCGATCCGGCGATGGTGCCGGTGTGGGAAGAATATCTTGACGGCATCCGCAAGGCGGGATCGTCGATCGGCGCGGTCGTCGAAGTCGTGGCGGAAGGTGTTCCGGCCGGCATCGGCGCGCCGATCTACGCCAAGCTCGATCAGGATATTGCCTCCAGCCTGATGTCGATCAACGCCGTCAAGGGCGTGGAGATTGGCGAGGGATTTGCCTCGGCTGAGCTTTCCGGCGAGGAGAATGCCGACGAGATGCGCATGGGCAATGACGGCAAACCGATTTTCCTGTCGAACCATGCCGGCGGCATTCTGGGGGGCATCGCGACTGGCGAGCCCGTCATCGCCCGCTTCGCCATCAAGCCCACCTCCTCCATCCTGACGGAGCGCCAGTCCATCGACACCGACGGCCGCAATGTGGATGTGCGCACCAAGGGCCGCCACGACCCCTGCGTCGGCATCCGCGCCGTGCCGATCGGCGAGGCGATGGTGGCCTGCACCGTTGCCGACCATTATTTGAGAGATCGTGGCCAGACCGGCCGGTTGAAGTGAGGTAAATCCGAAATGGCCTATGATCAGAAACGTGTCGTCGACGCTATCCGCGCTTTCGAAGCAGGCGAGATCGTTGTCGTGACCGACGACGACGACCGTGAAAACGAAGGCGATCTGATTATTTCGGCGGTTCATTGCACGCCGGAAAAAATGGCGCTGATCGTGCGCCACACATCCGGCATCGTTTGCGCGCCCATGCCGCGTGACGAGGCAAAGAGGCTGAACCTCAACGCCATGGTGGCGGAAAACGACAGCGCCCACACGACCGCCTTCACCGTCAGCGTCGATTTCAAGCATGGCACGACGACCGGTATTTCCGCGGATGACCGCACCTTGACAGTGCGCAACCTCGCCAACCCGAATGTCGGCGCGTCGGATTTCACCCGGCCAGGCCATATCTTCCCGCTGATTTCCCGCGAAGGCGGCGTGCTGATGCGTTCCGGCCATACCGAAGCGGCCGTCGATCTCTGCCGGCTCGCCGGCCTGCCGCCCATCGGCGTCATCAGCGAGCTGGTCAATGACGATGGCACCGTGATGCGCGGTCCGCAGGTTCTGGATTTCGCCGAAAAACACGGCATGAAGCATGTTTCGGTCGCCGATCTGATCGCCTATCGCCAGCGCAAGGAAACGCTGGTGGAGATGGAATCCTCCTTCACCATCCAAACCCCGTTCGGACCGGCCAAGGCGCATACCTACTCCCTGCCATGGGACCGGATGCAGCATATGGCGGTGATTTTCGGCGATATCCGCGATGGCGTCGATATTCCCGTCCGCCTGCACCCTGAAAACGTTGCTGACGACGTGTTCGGCGACCGCCAGCCGGTGCAGCACTATATGCAGAAGATCGCCGAAGAAGGCCGCGGCGTCATCGTCTATCTGCGCGAAGGTTCTGTCGGCGTCGGCCAGGTGGACGGACGGCGCAAGGCGCGTGATCCCGACGAAGCGCACGCACAGGCCCGTTCCCGCGAAAATGAGTGGCTGGAGATCGGCCTCGGCGCGCAGATTCTCAAAGACCTCGGCATCAGCTCGATCAAGCTGATGACGACCCGCGAGCGCCACTATGTCGGGCTGGAAGGCTTCGGGATCAAGATTTCGGCAACGGATATCGGGTGATTTAGGGACGTCGCGAGGGCGCTTCGATTTGGCGTCCTCTCCGCCCGTCCGGCGTCATCCTCGGTCTTGTGCCGAGGATCTGCAGACGCATCCTATACATTTTCCGTTGCAGATGCTCGGGACAGGCCCGAGCATGACGGAAGAGGCAGTCGCCGGCTCAAGGCGCAATTACACATCCCGCCACCCCTCCAGATAATTCACACTCTCCACCCCCGTAAACTTCGCAAGCCGCGACAATTCCGCGTCTAGTTTCTCGAGCCTTCCTGCTGAGGCGCGCACGCCCGGTTCCAGCCACAGGCGGCGCACATCCAGCGTGCTGCGCTTGCGGTCTGCCTTCATGTCGATACGGCCGATCAGCCGGTCGCCTTCCAGAAGCGGGAAGACGTAATAGCCATATTGCCGTTTCGGCTCGGGTACGAAGACCTCGATACGGTAATAGAAGCCAAACAGCCGCTCCGTGCGGTTGCGGTCGCGCAACAGCGGATCGAAGGGGCTCAGCACACGGACGCGGGACGACGGCTCCGGCAGGTTGGCGACATCGGCGCTGAAATCCGCAAAAGCATAGGACGGACGGGCAGCACCGCCATCGCTCGCGAGAAGCGAGACCTCGCACAGTTCGTCACGGTGGCTCTTGACCCAGTCCCTCGCCTCCTGCGGGGTAACGAGATCAAAAAAGGCGGCGATTTCGCCATGGGTGGCAAAACCCAGCCGGGTGAGCGCCTGCCGGCAGGCCCAGTCGACAAATTGCGTATGCTCCACTTCGCTTTCGTGGTGCTCGCCGGGAATGACCCGCTCCGCCAGATCATAGACCTTCTGAAAATTCACGCGGCCGGATATGGCAAGCTTGCCGGTGTGCCACAGATATTCGAGTGCGGTCTTGGAAGGATGCCAGTTCCACCAGCCGCCGGACTGATGCCCCTCCTCCTTCAACTCACGCGCCAGAACCGGACCCGTGGCGGCGATGCGCTCCAGCGTCTCGGCGAAAGCCGCATCAAACCCCTCACCATGCCATTTGCGCCAGCGCTCCTGAATGATCGGCTCGCGGCGGCGGAAGCGGTGCTTCCAATAGGGGTAAAATTCGGTCGGCACGATGGAGGCATCATGCGTCCAGTGCTCGAACAGCGCGCGGTCCTTTTCCAGCAGTGCTGTCAGATGTTCGCGCCTGTAGGTCTGGTTTCGGGAGAATATTATCTGGTGATGGGCGCGCTCCACCGTGCCGATACTGTCCACCTGCACGAAACCGATATCGGTAATGAGCTGCAGCAGGCCATCCTTGGAAAGCGCCTTTCCGGGCGGAGAGCAAAGCCCCTGCCGCGCCAGAAAAATCCGCCTTGCCGCTTCGTTTGAAACCTTGATCGTCATGAAGCAGAAGGTATGACGGCTTTTTCAGGATTGCAATGTTCTTTTTTTGTTCTTTGTTTCACTTCTGTTGATGACACGATATAGAACCGGAAAGCGATAGAGGGATGCATCAATTTTGGAAATCCGTTTCGACACCGCAGGCGTCGCCTTCGAGGGCAGGCAGGCTTTACAGCCCGTGTCCCTGACATTGACTGAACGGCGTATCGGCGTGATCGGCCTCAACGGCTCGGGCAAGACCACCTTTGCGCGGCTGATCAATGGTCTGACAAAGCCGACGCGCGGCAAGGTGTCGGTGAACGGTCTCGACACCGTCAAAGATGCGAGAGCGGTATTACAGGCAGTCGGTTTCATCTTCCAGAATCCGCAGAACCAGATCATCCTGCCGATCATACGCGACGATGTCGCCTTCGGCCTCAAGCGACTCGGTATCGGCAAGACGGAGACAGAAACGCGGGTCAAGGCCGTGCTTGCCCGGCTCGGTATCGCTCATCTGGAAGAACGGCGCGCGCACGAGCTTTCCGGCGGCGAATTGCAGCTGGCGGCGCTGGCCGCCCTGCTCGTCACTGAACCGCAAATCCTCATTCTCGATGAACCGACCAATCAACTCGACCTCAAAAACCGCGCGATCGTTGAAAAGACAATGGCTGCGTTGTCGCAGGCGCTTGTCGTCATCACCCACGATCTGCCGCTGCTTTCCGGCTTCGATCGCGTACTGGTTTTTCACGAAGGCGAGCTTGTTGCAGACGCCAACCCCGAAGAGGCGGTGGCACGTTATCTGGAGGTTGCGTCGCGATGAAGTCCCTTCATGTCGAAGGCACGGGCTGGCTCTACCGCGTCTCTCCACGCCTCAAGCTCGTGACGCTGATGGTTTTCAGCATTGCGCTATTTCTCACCCGCGATCTGCTTTTGCTGGGATGCGCCGTCGTCGTGGCCGCCGCCATTGTGCGCGAGACGCGGCTGCAATTCCGCGAGATCGGCCTGCGGCTACGCCCGGTGATGCTGACCATTCTCCTCGTTGCCGCCTTCAGCTATCTGCTGCTTCCGGTAAACGATGCGAGTGTCAATCTTTTGCGGCTGACTGCACTGGCGCTCCTCGCCACCGCCGTCACCATCACCGTCAGCATTTCGCAATTCATGGACGAAATCGCGCTTGCCGCCGCCCCGCTGGAAAGGCTGGGGCTGGTCAAGGCGGCCGATATCGGGCTCGCGGTCGGGCTCGTCGTGCGGTTCGTGCCTGAGATCGTCAATCGTTACCATGCCGTGCGCGATGCGCACCGGGCGCGCGGCCTCCCCGTTCGGCTGGCCACGATCATCGTGCCGCTCGTCATTATGACGTTGAAGGATGCGGATGCCATTGCCGACGCCATTGACGCGCGCGGTTTCAGAGGCCAAAGCTGACGGCAAAACAACCATCCGGAGTTCCCGAGCCATGACGACCCGCGACCTTGTGCTGATCTCGCTGTTTTCCGCCATCATCATCGCACTCGGACTTTTGCCGCCGATCACGCTTGGTTTCATTCCGGTGCCCATCACCGCGCAGTCGCTTGGCGTCATGCTGGCCGGTGTCGTGCTGGGGGCGAAACGCGGCACGCTCGCGGTTCTTCTAACTATCCTCATCGCCGCAATCGGCCTGCCAGTCCTCTCAGGCGGACGCGGCGGCCTTTCCATCTTCACCACGCCGACCACGGGCTTCCTGATCGGCTGGATTGCTGCCGCTTTCGTCACCGGCATGCTCTCGGAAAAACTCGTCAATCGCGGCCAGTCGGCTCTGACGCAGGGTATCGGTTTCTTCATCGCAAGCCTCGTCGGCGGCGTGGTCGTGCTTTATGCCTTCGGCATCTCCTATCTCGCGCTGGTGGTCGGGCTCGGGTTTGAAAAGGCGTTCATGGGTTCGCTCGCCTTCATTCCCGGCGATGCGTTGAAGGCCGTGCTTGCCGCACTTGCCGGCCGCGCTGTGATGGTCGGCTATCCGCTTTTGCCGCAGCGCGCTTGATCAGCTTATTTCGGGAGGATTAGAGAATGGCGACCCGTCTTTACGAACATCCGATCTTCCTTGAACACATCACGCCGGAAGGCCATCCCGAGCGGCCGGATCGGCTGCGATCTCTGAACATTGCGCTCGAACATCCGAATTTCGAGCGACTGGTCCGCAAGCAAGCACCGCAGGCCAACGAAGATGCCGTGCTTCTGGCGCATCCGGAGGAGCATATGCTGTCCGTCATGCGCCAGATTCCCGAGGAAGATGGCGAGATCAACCGCGTCGAGGCCGACACCTATGTCTCGCCGAAAAGCCTGCAGGCGGCGCTGACCGGCATAGGCGCTGCGATGGTGGCGGTAGATGACGTGTTTACGGGTGCCGCCGACAACGTCTTCGTTGCGTCCCGCCCGCCCGGCCACCATGCGGAAACCGCAAAGGCCATGGGGTTCTGTCTCTTCAACAATGCAGCAATCGCCGCACGTCACGCCCAGAAGGTGCACGGCGCAGAGCGCGTCGCCATCATCGACTGGGACGTGCATCACGGCAACGGTACGCAGGATATCTTCTGGAACGACACGTCAGTGCTGTTCTGTTCCACCCACCAGATGCCGCTTTACCCGTGGAGCGGCGATAAAAACGAAACCGGCGTGAAGAACAATGTCGTCAACGCGCCACTTTCCCCCAATACCGGCAGCGAGTATTTTCGCGAGGCGTTCAAATCCCGCGTCCTGCCGGCGATTGCCGATTTTTCGCCCGATCTCATCATCATCTCCGCCGGTTTCGACGCGCATCACCGCGATCCGCTTGCGCAGATCAATCTGGTGGGCGAGGATTTCGACTGGGCGACGGGGCGGCTGCTGGAAATGGCGGACAAATACGCCTCGAACCGGGTCGTCAGCCTGCTTGAAGGCGGTTATGATCTGGAAGGGCTGGCGGAATCGGCGGCCATGCATATTTTGAGAATGATGAAGGGTTGAAAATGACGGAAAATGCCAACACAGCCGATGTCAGCGGTTATTCCTTCGAAAAGGCCGTCGCCGAGCTGGAAAGCATTGTCGCACGCCTGGAGCGCGGAGACGTGGCGCTGGACGAGTCGATCGCCATCTACGAGCGCGGCGAAGCCCTGAAAAAACATTGCGAGACGCTGTTGAACGCCGCCGAAAAGCGTATCGAGAAGATCCGTCTCGACCGCGCCGGAAAACCGCAGGGCGTGGAGCCGCTGGACGGGGAATAAACACGTCCTGTTGAACGGGGGCGACACAGCGTTCAACATTACGGCGCTCCCACGTCGTATCGTTCGTGGTAAGCTTGCGTGTAACGATACGAGGAGCTTCGGATGTCCTTCTTTCCCGGCAACGATCCTGTCGCGGGTGATGCTTTCGCCTGCGACGCCATCGAAAACCTCATCATTCCGCGCACCAGCGATATTGGCGGCTTCGCCGTGCGGCGGGCGCTGCCGACGCGGCAGCGGCGGCTGGTCGGCCCCTTCATCTTTTTCGACCGCATGGGTCCGGCCATCCTGAAGGCGGGCGAGGCGCTGGATGTCAAGCCGCATCCGCATATCGGGCTTTCCACCGTTACCTATCTGTTTGACGGCGAAATCAAGCATCGCGACAGCCTTGGCACCGAACTGGTCATCCGGCCCGGCGACATCAACCTGATGACGGCGGGGCGCGGAATCGTGCATTCGGAGCGCACGCCGGAAAACCTGCGCGGCCATCCGCTTTCCATGTCCGGCCTGCAGACCTGGCTTGCCCTCCCCGATCATATGGAGGAAATCGCTCCGGCTTTTTCCCATACCGCCCGGGAAGACATGCCTCTGATCGATATCAAGGGCGCATCCGGCCGGGTCGTTATCGGTGATTTCGAAGGCCTCACTTCCCCCGTTTCGGCTTTTACCGACACGCTTTACGTTGACCTGACGCTGGAACCGGGTGTGAAATTCCCGTTCTCCGCCGACCATGAGGAACGGGCGATCTACATTCTTTCCGGCTCTCTGGATGTCGCGGGTGACGTTTTTGCCGCCGACCAGTTGCTCGTCTTCCGGCCCGGCGACGACATCACATTGCAGAGCGGCAGCGGCGGCTGTCACATCATGATCTTCGGCGGTGCGGCACTCAACCAGCGCCGTTACATCTGGTGGAACTTCGTTTCGTCATCAAAAGAACGCATAGAGCAGGCCAAACAGGAGTGGAGAACCGGACGCTTCGATATCGTTCCCGGCGACGAAGAAGAGTTTGTCCCTTTGCCGGAGGGTTGAAATTCTATAGAAGTGAACGACATGCAGGGCTCAACTACTGGCTTTCCATATGAAAGACGCACTGGTGCCCGCCGCTGACACGAGAAAAGGCCGAACGATTGACCGGAATGCCACAGACCCCATTGCTTGACCGGGTGAATTTTCCATCCGATCTCAAGGAGATCGACGATCGCGACCTGCCGGAACTGGCAAGGGAGTTGCGCGACGAGATGATCGACGCGGTGTCGAGCACCGGCGGGCATCTGGGTGCCGGTCTGGGCGTGGTGGAGCTGACGATTGCCATCCATAAGGTGTTCAACACGCCGGAAGATCGGTTGATCTTCGATGTCGGCCACCAATGTTATCCGCACAAGATCCTGACCGGCCGTCGCGAGCGCATCCGCACGCTGCGCCAGGAAGGCGGGCTTTCCGGTTTCACGCGTCGGGCCGAGAGCGAATATGACGATTTCGGCGCCGGCCATTCCTCCACCTCCATTTCCGCCGGTCTCGGCATGGCGGTGGCTGCGGGGCTGGATCAGAGCGACCGCAAGGTTATCGCCGTCATCGGTGATGGCTCCATGTCTGCGGGCATGGCGTTTGAGGCGCTCAACAATGCCGGTGCGCTCGACGCGCGGCTGATAGTCATCCTCAACGACAACGACATGTCGATTGCGCCGCCGACGGGCGCGATGAGCGCTTATCTCGCGCGGCTGGCCTCCGGCCGCACCTATATGGGCTTTCGCGATTTCGGCAAGAAACTCACCGCCTATCTCGGCAAGACCATCGACCGCGCCATTACCCGCGCCGTGACCCATGCGCGCGGTTACGTAACCGGCGGCACGCTGTTCGAGGAGCTTGGCTTCTATCACATCGGCCCGATCGACGGTCATTCCTTCGATCACCTGCTGCCGGTGCTGCGCAATGTGCGCGACAACCAGAAAGGCCCTGTTCTCATCCATGTGGTGACGCAGAAGGGCAAGGGTTATGCGCCAGCAGAAGCGGCAGCGGACAAATATCACGGCGTCAACAAGTTCGATGTCATTACCGGCGCACAGGCGAAAGCCAAGCCGAATGCGCCAAGCTATACCAGCGTGTTTGCCGAAGCGCTTATCCAGGAAGCGACCCTCGACGACAAGATCATCGGCGTCACCGCCGCCATGCCTAATGGTACCGGGCTGGACAAGATGGCCGAGCTTTTCCCGGCCCGCACCTTCGATGTCGGCATTGCCGAGCAGCACGCCGTCACCTTCGCGGCGGGGCTTGCGGCTGACGGTTACAAGCCGTTCTGCGCGCTTTATTCCACCTTCCTGCAACGCGGTTACGACCAGCTGGTGCATGATGTGGCGATCCAGAGCTTGCCCGTGCGCTTCCCCATCGACCGCGCCGGTTTCGTCGGCGCAGACGGACCGACCCACGCCGGCTCTTTCGACACCACATTCCTTGCCACCTTGCCCGGCATGGTGGTTATGGCGGCGTCCGACGAGGCCGAGCTGAAACATATGGTTCGCACAGCCGCAGCTTATGATGAAGGCCCGATTTCCTTCCGTTATCCGCGCGGCGAAGGCGTGGGCGTCGAGATGCCCGCGCGCGGTGAGATTTTGCAGATCGGCAAGGGCCGCATCATCAAGGAAGGCACCAAGGTCGCACTCCTTTCCTTCGGTACACGCCTTGCCGAATGCCTGGCGGCGGCCGAGGACCTCGATGCGGCCGGACTTTCCACCACGGTTGCCGATGCGCGCTTCGCCAAGCCGCTCGACCTCGACCTCATCCGCCAGCTTGCCGCTCATCACGAGGTTCTGGTGACGATCGAGGAAGGCTCTGTCGGCGGTTTCGGTGCACATGTGCTGCATTTCATGGCAAGCGCAGGCTTGCTCGACCATGGCCCGAAGGTTCGGACCCTGACGCTGCCCGACCATTGGGTGGAGCAGGCCAAGCCCGAGACCATGTATGCCAATGCCGGCCTCGACCGCGCCGGCATCGTTTCAACCGTGTTCAATGCGCTCGGCCAGCGTCAGGCCGGCGTCGGTTTCGCCGGCTGACAGCATTAACGGGACAGAAGGCGGGACGACCCGCCTCTGCCTCAGGATGCGGCGCCATCGAGAAAACCGACGACATTTTCAATCTGCCCCTCGGCATTCAGGCTGACGACATCGGTTCCGCCGGCAACATCTTCTCCGTCAGGCGAAATGAGACGCCATGAAAAACGGGTGAAGTTGCCGTGGCCATCCGGGGTGCCTGTGAGCACAAAGCGATATCCCGGAAATTTCTGCCGCGCCGCCTCGATCATCGCGGCAATCCCCTGCTGCCCCTCACCCTGCATCAAAGGATCTGTATAGCACGCCATTTCAGTCCAGCCTTGGCTGACGAGGCGCTGGCGGCGTTCATCGTTCTCCTCGTTCCAGACAGCGAGGTAGGTTTCGGCGATTTTGAGATGTTGCGTCATGATTGCGCTCCTTTTGGTTGACGGCCTGAGCATGCCGGGGGCTGTGACGCAGAACAATTACCTGCGAGGTAATCGCATTGCCGATATCTTCTGCTAGGCTGCGGGGCATGACACATCATCAAGAACATGTCGGCCAGGTGCTTAAGGAATGGCGGGCGCGCCGCAGATTGAGCCAGCTCGATCTGGCGTCCGATGCCGAGATATCGGCGCGCCATCTGAGTTTTGTGGAAAGCGGGCGATCTTCGCCCAGCCGTGAAATGCTGGCGAGGCTGGCAGAGCAGCTTTCCATGCCAGCCCGCGCCGCCAACCGGCTGATGCTGGCGGCAGGCTATGCGCCGATCCATTCCGAACGATCACTGGATGCGCCTGATATGACGGCCGTTCGTAAGGCCGTCGAAACCGTGGTGCAGGGCCACATGCCCTTCCCGGCACTTGCCGTCGACCGCCATTGGAATCTGGTTCTTGCCAATGATGCGATCAAATCGCTTCTCGCCGGCATATCCGAAGACCTGCTTCACCCGCCCCTCAATGTATTGCGGCTGAGCCTGCATCCTGATGGCTTGAGTTCACGCATCGTCAATCTTGCCGAATGGCGGCATCACCTGCTGGATCGCCTACGCCGCCAAGTCGAAGAGACCGGAGACGAGACGCTTTCCCGGCTGCATGCGGAACTTTCCGCCTATCCCGCGCCCGCAGCTCCACGGCATTCCGCCGGGCCCGATCCGTTGGCGATACCGCTCGAACTACGCGATCCGTTGTCCGGGGGCGTGCTGCGCTTCATTTCGACCACCACGGTTTTCGGAACCGCCACTGATGTGACGTTGTCCGAGCTGGTGCTGGAATGTTTCTACCCGGCCGACGCCGAGACCCGCGCCGCCCTGATGAACGGTACAAAGGAGTAACTATCCATGCACACCACCTATCTCATCGGCTTCAAGGTCCGTGCCGATCAGCGCGAACGTTTTCTAGGATTGCTGAATGATCTGCTCGACGCCATGCGACACGAGAACACCTTTGTGAACGCAACCCTGCATCGGGACGGCGAAAACGAAAACCACTTCCTGCTGCATGAGACCTGGAGCGACCATCAGGATGTCCTAGACGTTCAGGTTCATCGTCCCTATCGGCAGGCTTGGCACGATGCCTTGCCCGAGCTTCTAGATGCCCCGCGCGATATCTCCGTATGGCACCCCATGCGGGCCGATCACGCCGGCCCCGCGGCGAAACCTGGCGTGTCTTCGTCTATGTACCCTGCGGCCTGAACATCCGCGCGAAGAACACTTCGTCGGACAGGCGATGCAGCAAGGCTGCAATAGCGGCGGTTGCTACAATGGCGAAAACGAGCCGCCCGACCAGAACACCGTAGACATCTGCACCCAGCGACATCACGACAATGGTGTCCTCAATGACGCTATGCGCAAACCCCATGAACACGCATGACAGAAAGACCTGACGCGGCGATATCGCTCCCGACTGCGCCTCGCGGATCAGAAGACCGGCGCCATAGGAGATACCGAGGAACAATCCGATGGCGGTGAGATGTTCGGCCTCGCCGCGAATGCCGGCAAGACGCAGCACGGGCGAAAGCGCTTTCATCATCAAGGCCAGGACGCCGGTCAGCCTGAGGATTTCAAGGCCAAAGGACAGGACCAGAAGGATGACGAGCATCGAAAGCATGGTTTCGCCAAGGCCCCAAAAATAGTCCGCCCAGTCGGGTGTGGCGCCCATGGCAGTCCAGACCGGGTTCACCGGGGCCGACAGCCACCCTGTCACCTCCAGAAAATGGTGCAGGAGAAAGGCATAGAGCAATCCGCCCCCGATACGCAGCAGCGTCGTTGTAATCACGCCGGGACCAGCCTTTTCAATTATCTTCTGCTCGATGGGCAGCCCATGCGCGAACAGGATGAGGGCCGAGAAAACCGTGACATCCGCCACGCTGAGCGAGGATACCGGAACCAGCGTGAAGACCAGCGGCACCGCGCCCCATATTCCCACCAGCATTCCCGTCAACCAGGCCAGCCCCAGCTCCGGCGGAAGCCCGATCAGGTTCATGACCGGCGCAAAGACCGGGGCCACGGCCTCAATCGCGCCCATTCTCGACAACAGTTCGGTGAGGATCGCAATCGGAACGGTGATCCGGACAAGCACCCAATAGATTTCAAGCGTTTCCCGCGTTTTACGCCAGGCCGGCATCAGCAATGGCATCTGAGACTCCTTAAAGATTGTCTCCATCCACTAGCTCGAGCCGGTTCGCATTTGTGGTCAAAGATTGCAGCTTTGTGCAATTTTATTGCAAGTTGACCATGGGAGATTATGCTGCGGGAATGGACCGTATCGATCGCAAACTTTTAAACCTCATGCAGCGCGATGCATCGGGTACCAATGTGGACATGGCCGAGGAGGTGGGGCTATCGCCCTCCAGCTGCCTGCGCCGTCTGCAGCGGCTGCGCAAATCGGGCGTGATCGACCGCATTGTCGCGATCCTCAATCCCGCCAGAGCCGGACGGGCAGTCAAGGCGCTGGTGACGGTGGAACTGAAATTGCACGGCGAGCAGCATATGCGCCGTTTTCTCGACCTGGCGAGCGCCGAGGACGCGGTTTCACACGCCTATTCCGTTACCGGAGCCACCGATGTCGTCCTGATGCTGCGCTTGCGCGACATGGAGGAGTTCGACGCGCTATGTGACAGGCTGTTCCGCGACCAGAACAATGTCGCACGCTTCTTCACCATGGTCGTCATACGAACGGCGAAAGAGGAAACAGCCATTCGGCTCGATTGAATTCTTCCATTTCACTCGTCAAAACGCTCCTCCTTGGAGAAGTCGTCGTGGCAAATGGGTCTCTAGATGAGGGTGTGCCCTGCATTTTTCAGTAGAACGAAAGCTTTTTCCAGATCGTTCGATTTCACAAGCAGGTGGTCGCCATCGAAAGTCGAAACCACGAATATACCGATCTCATTGGTCGAGAGCGGCTCGATAACGGACAAGACGATGCCCGTTTCATCGAAGGCAAATGGCCCCTTTAGCTTTAGACAGGACCAACCCGTATCAGATCGCACATGCCCAGGTATACGATCTTCCCGGCAGACGATGGAAAGCTCATCATCGGTCCGGGTGATACTGACGAAGCCACCGCCATCGGCCCAGGCCGGAATGGCTTCAGATGCCTCAAGTCGGGCCACCCCATATGCACCATCCAGAACTTTCAACTTGATGCTAGGTGCCATCTCGAAATCACCTTTGTTGGGAAACTGCGACTGAACGCGTGGTTGAGTGCTCGCGCCGTAAATCTAGCAACAAAAAGGGGGCTTCACAGCCCCCTGATTCACGCTTGATGATCGTGACCGTCAGGATCAGAACTCCGTCCAGTCCTGATCCTTGGCAGCCGGCGCTTCTGCTTTGCCGCCAAAGGCGCGGGCGAGGCTTTGGCCAAGGGCGCGGGCGGGTGAAGCGACCGGCCTTGCGGTTGTGGAGGCAGGCTTCACTGCGGCTTTTCTGACTGGTGCGGCGGGTGCGGGCTGGTAGACAGGCTTCACCGAGGACTGGCGAGGAGCAGAATATCCGCCGGCGCCGGCAACGGCACCGCGAACGCCGCCCACCTTGAACTGGCCGAGCAGGCTATTGAGCGCTTCCGCTTCACGGGCGAGCGAATGGCTGGCAGCGGTCTGCTGCTCAACCATTGCGGCATTCTGCTGCGTGCCCTGATCCATGGTGTTCACGGCCGTGTTGATTTCCTGCAGACCAGTCGCCTGTTCGCGGGCAGCGACGACGATGGCGCTGACATGGGCGTTGATCTCCTCGACTTCTGCCACGATGAGTTCGAGCGCCTTGCCGGTCTCGTCGACGAGGTTGACGCCGTTTTCCACCTGCTGGCTGGAAGCGCCGATCAGCGTCTTGATTTCCTTTGCGGCATTGGCGGAACGCTGGGCGAGTTCACGCACTTCCTGCGCGACGACGGCAAAGCCCTTGCCCGCATCACCCGCACGGGCGGCTTCGACGCCTGCGTTCAGCGCAAGAAGGTTGGTCTGGAAAGCGATATCGTCGATGACGCCGATGATATTGCCGATTTCGCCTGATGATTTTTCGATCTCGCGCATGGCGGCAACCGCCTTGCGGACCACGACGCCGGATTTTTCCGCTCCGCTGCGGGCGCGCTGAACCAGATTGCCAGCGTCCTCAGCACCCCTTGCGCTGTCGCGCACCGTGGTAGTGACTTCTTCCAGTGCTGCGGCGGTTTCCTCGATGGAAGCAGCCTGCTGTTCGGTGCGGCGCGACAGGTCGTCGGCAGCAGAGAGCATTTCCGAAGCCCCGGCATTGATTGCAGCGGCATTCTCGCCAACTGCGCGCATGGCCTGCTGCAGCTTTTCGACAGCGCTGTTGAAGTCGATACGGATGGGGTCGATGTAGGAGGCGAACGGCGTTTCGATACGGTAGGCGAGATCGCCTTCCGCCAGAGCCGCAAGACCCTTGCCAAGCTCTTCACGCGCAAGGGCGTTGGCGGCTTCGTCCTGGGCCTTCTCTTCCTCGTTGCGGCGGCGCTCGGTCTCGGTTGCGGAGCGCATGCGCTCGGTTTCGCCGGCAAGGCGGGATTTTTCCAGCCCGGCTTCCTTGAAGACGAGAACGGCCTTCGCCATTTTGCCGACTTCATCCTTGCGGTCGAGAGCCGGAACTTCCGTGGTCATATCGCCGTCGGCAAGCCTGCTCATAGCCGCCGTCATACCGACGATCGGCGTGACGATGGAGCGCGACAGGGCCCAGATGAGGGCCACGGCCAGAAGACCGGCAACCGCGCCGCCACCCAGAAGTGCGAGCTTGAGGTTGAGTGCGGCAGCGTCCTGCTGTGCGGCGTAGCTTGCCGACAAGCCGTTCAGCTGGTCCTTGATCTTGGCGGCGGAGGCGCGGAAACCGTCGAGCTGACCCTTGGCCTGATTGCGACCGATCTCGATGATTTCGGAAATCGGTGCTTCGGTCGTCTTGCGGGCGGCAAGCTGCGGTTCCGCCAGTTCCTTGAAGAACACGGTGGCGGATGCCTGCATGTCATCGATGGATTTCAGAATGTCCGGCTGGCCGGCGGCAAGCGCACGGGCTTCACCAAGCTTCTTCAGCATCAGATCGCGCTGGGCGAAAACATCGTTGTAGGTGCTGTCGCTGCGAAACAGCAGAAAGCCGCGCTGGTTGACGGCCTGTTCCAGCATTGCGGCCGTCGCACCGTCAACCGCATGCAGGATTTTGTTGGCCTTGTTGTTCTGGACCGTGACGTGCTCGCTCCCCAGCGTCTGCCAGAAGACCACCGCCGAGGCGAGCAGGCAAACGCCCATCAAGACGCAGAAGGTGACAATGAGCTTAATGTTGATGGGGAAATTTTTTAGCGACATCGCAAACTCTCTCGGCGACCTGATGCCACGGAGCAAGCGTCTGCGCTGCAACGGTCGCAATTTTGGGAATGGGAGGAGATGCCGTCATGGCAGGTTCCGACTGGCCGCACGGGCCTTGCAGACAAAGTGCAATACAAGCCTTTATATTGGATTAATCGCATATGCTGTTTAACGACCACGAAACGACCCTGCGCTGCGGCAAATGGTGCCGTTGCGAAGCCTTGCGCGCGATAAATCGCTTGCATCTGCGGGGTTTGGCGGTCATTGACACGGGACCATGTCCAAAACACCTGAAAATGAACGGCTTGACCAGCTTCTTGTTTCGCTCGGCCACTTTGCCAGCCGCTCGCGTGCGCGCGATGCGATTGCGCGCGGCACCGTGAGCGTCAACGGGAAAACGGCCACAAAGCCCAGCCAAACCGTTGCCGGAAACGTCAAGATCGCCATTACCGATCCGGCGCAGGCCTATGTTTCCCGCGCCGCCCTCAAGCTCACCGCCGCGCTCGATCACTTCGGGCTCGATCCGAAGGGCCATGAATGCCTCGACGTCGGCGCCTCCACCGGCGGCTTCACCGAGGTATTGCTTCATCGCGGCGCAAAACACGTCACCTCCATCGATGTCGGCCACGGGCAGATGCATCCACGGATCGAGAACGATCCGCGCGTGACCAATCTGGAAGGTCTGAATGCGCGCTTCCTGACAACCGACGACATTGATGACCGGTCCGTGGACTTCATCGTCTCCGACGTGTCCTTCATCTCCATAAAGCTCGCCCTTGCCCCGGCACTCGCACTTGCCGCCTCCGGCGCGCAAGCGGTTCTGCTGGTCAAGCCGCAATTCGAGGCAGGCCGTGATGCCATCAGCAAGGCCGGGCTGTTGAAAGAGCCGGAAACGGCGCCTGCCGTTGCTGCCGAACTGGAACGCTGGCTCGTTGAAGACATGGGCTGGAAGAGCCTCGGTCTCATCCCCTCGCCGATTTCCGGCGGCGATGGCAATATCGAATTTCTTCTCGGAGGCGAAAAGCCATGAGCACGCAGACCGTCAGTATCAAGAGCCTTGGCGCCCAGGGCGACGGCATTGCGCACTGTCCCGACGGCCCGGTCTATGTGCCCTTCGCCCTGCCCGGCGAAACGGTGGCGATCGCCAAGGTCAAGGATACCGGCACCATCATCTCGATTGCGGAAGCCTCCGCGGATCGCCGCGAACCCGTGTGCCGCCACTTCGGTCCCGAGGGCGTTAACGGCACCTGCGGCGGCTGTTCGCTGCAGCATTTTACCGACCAGCCCTACCACGCCTTCAAGCGGGAGCTGGTGGTCTCGGCGCTGAGATCGAAAGGCCTGACGCCGCCAGTAGACGATCTCGTCATCTGTCGCCCCGGCGAGCGCCGCCGCGCGGTGTTTGCCGCCCGCAAGACGGAAAAGGGCCTACTGCTCGGCTTCAGCCAGGCAAACAGCCATCACATCGTCGCCATCGAGGAATGTCCCGTCACCTCGCCCGGTATCGTCGCGCGGCTGGACGCCGTGCGCGCAATCGGCCTTTCCCTTGCGTCGAATGCAGAACCGTTCCGCATGACCGTTCTTGAAACGCTTTCGGGCCTCGACATTTCCGTCGAAGGCATCAAATCCGTCGGCGACAAACAGCGGCGCACATTGACGGAAACGGTGCTGGCAATGCGTGGCATCGCCCGTGTCGCGCTATCAGGCGAAATCCTGATCGAACCGCAAAAGCCGATCATCGAATTCGGCGGCATTCCGGTTTCCCCACCGGCCGGCGGTTTCACGCAGGCAACCAAACAGGCCGAAGACGCCATGGCGGAACTGGTGCTTGCCCATGTTGGCAAATCCAAACGCATCGCCGATCTCTTCTGCGGTTCCGGCACGTTTGCGCTGCGGCTTGCGCGCGTCGGCCGCGTGCATGCGGTTGAGGCAGAGGACAAGCCGCTGAAAGCGCTCGATTTCGCCGCGCGCAACACGCAGGGCCTGAAACCCGTCAGCATCGAAAAGCGTGATCTTTTCCGGCGGCCGTTGATGACGAGCGAAATGAAGAATTACGATGCCGTGGTGTTCGATCCGCCGCGCGCAGGTGCGGAAGTCCAGTGCAAGGAACTTGCGCGCAGCGCGGTGAAGAAAATCGTCGCCGTCAGCTGCAATCCGCTGACGCTTGCGCGCGACCTCGCCATTCTGGTGGAGGGCGGCTATCGCGTCACGCGCGTCACGCCGGTCGACCAGTTCTTGTGGTCGCCGCATGTGGAAGCGGTGGCGACGCTGGAGAAATAATCACCAGGCGGTGTCAACAGTGCCGTTGCCGACCACGCCCGAGCAACGGCAGGCGCCGCCAACGCGGCCCTGCTCGATGGGGCAGACATAGGGCCGGCGCCGATTGGCGCTGTCCGGTGGAGTGATGACGCAAACGAAACGCGCGCGGCGCTGGCGATCGCGGGAATTACCGGAGTAATAATTCGGGCTGTCGTCTTGCGTGGACTGCGCCAGAATGACGTTGTTGCTCGAACCCGGCAAAGGCACGGTCGCCGCTGCCTCTGCGACAGTCGCAGCGGAGAGGAGGACGGTCAGGGCGAAAACAAAGTGACGCATAGCGGGTGGCCTTCGAAGGATGACGTTGCGTTATCTAACCCAAGCCATATTACCCGGTTCCTTAACCGCAAGGAATTCCTGCCGGAACGCTTAACGCCGCATGAATGCCTCGAAAGCAGCCCGCGCCTCGGCACTCTGCAATTGCGCGGTGAAATGGCGGGCTTCCTCATCGATGCGGGCCAGCACATCCGCCGGATTGCCGCGCACGAGATCGCGGGCAATCTTCAGCGCCTGCTGCGGCTTGGCGGCAAGCCGCGTGGCAAGCGCCAGCGTTTCGCTTTCGACATGTTCCGGCGCCACGACTTTCCAAATCATTCCGGCCTGCAAGGCCTGTTCGGCGGTAAAACCTTCGCCCATGGCCAGCAGGGCAAAGGCGCGCTGATGGCCGATGAGCTTTGGCGCAAGCAGGCTGGACGCAGCTTCCGGCACCAGCGCCAGATCCACAAACGGCGTCTTGAACAGGCTGCGGTTGGAGGCAACGGTCAGATCGCAATGCAGGTTCAGCGTCGTGCCGATGCCGATGGCCAACCCATCGACGCCCGAAACCAGCGGCTTTTCGAAGGTTGCCAGCGCCTTCAGAAGATCGAGCACCGCGAGCTTGCCCTTTGCGCCAGACATGGCGAAGGCAAGAAAATCGGCCATGTCATTGCCGGCGGAAAAGCAGCCTTCCGTACCCAGAAACGCGACGACACGGATATCCGGGTCTGCATTGGCGGCCTTCAGAGCCTCTGCCATGCGCAGATACATTGCATCGGTGATGGCATTTTTCTTTTCCGGCCGGTTGAAGCGGATGGTCAGAACGTCAGGTGCATGACTGACCCGCTCGACGAGAATATGATCGTCCGACATGGTTTTCTCCTTAACCCAGTACGGCGCGGGCGGCGGCAAGGCTTGCTGCACCGGCAATGACGCGATCCCTCAGCGCTGCTGTTTCCGCCAGCAGGTTTTCCGCCGCAAACCGGCAGAGCGATGCGCGATGCGCTCCCCTGCCGTCATCCACCTGGGCCAGGGCGCCCTTGGCAAGATAGGCTCCGGTGAGCGCCAGCCCGAAGAGGCGCTGATAGGGCGTGGCACCGGCGAGCGCGGTTTCGGTTTCCCCCGCTTTCAGGCGTTGCAGCAACCAGTCGGTCGCCGTTTCGAGATCGGTGAGACTCGTTTCGAGATAACGGGCAGTCTCGCCGAGATCACTGCGGTTCGAGGCAGCAGTTCGGGCGACGATTTCACGCAATTCTGCGATGAAACCGCGCACCTGTGCGCCATCGGAAAGCGGCAGCTTGCGCACCACCAGGTCGATCGCCTGAATGCCGTTGGTGCCTTCGTAGATCGGCGCGATGCGGGCATCGCGCAGGTAACGCGCCGCACCGGTTTCCTCGATGAAACCCATGCCGCCATGCACCTGAATGCCCATGGAAGCGACATCGACACCGGCATCGGTGGAGAAGGACTTTGCGATTGGCGTTAAAAGAGCTGCGCGCTCCTGCCAGTGGGCGCGTTCAGCCACGTCCTCGGCGGCATGCGCCATATCGATGGCGTGGGCGCAGTTGAAGGAGATGGCGCGCGCACCTTGTGTCAGCGCTTTCATCGTCAACAGCGTACGGGCGATATCGGGATGCTCGATGATAGGGCTCATGCCCGAACCCTGCCAGCCGGGCGCCTTGCCCTGCGTGCGTTCCCTGGCGTATTCGATTGCCTTCTGTGTCGCCGCCTCGCAGATCGCCACGCCCTGCATGCCAACGGCAAGGCGGGCGTTGTTCATCATGGTGAACATGCAGGCGAGACCCTTGTTCTCCTCGCCGATCAGCCAGCCCAAGGCACCCTTCTCTTCGCCAAACTTTCCGTCCCCGAAGATCATCGTGCAGGTGGGCGAGCCGTGAATGCCGAGCTTGTGCTCCAGCGAATGGCAGAAGACGTCGTTGCGACTGCCCGGCGTGCCATCGTCTTCGGGCAGGAATTTCGGCACGAGGAACAGCGAAATTCCGCGCGTGCCGGCCGGCGCATCCGGCAGGCGGGCAAGAACGAGGTGGATGATATTGTCCGCAGCGTCATGTTCGCCCCAGGTGATGAAAATCTTCTGCCCGAAAATGCGGTAACTGCCGTCACCATTACGCTCGGCACGGGTTTTCAGCACGCCAAGGTCCGATCCCGCATGCGGTTCGGTGAGGTTCATCGTGCCGGTCCATTCGCCGGAGACGAGTTTGGGAAGATAGATGCGCTTCAGGTCGTTGCTACCGTGGGCAACGAGAGCTTCCACCGCGCCCATGGTGAGCGTCGGCGCAAGCGCGAAAGCCATGGAACCGGAATTCCACATTTCGAGTGCGGCGACATTCAGCATATGCGGCAGGTTCTGGCCGCCGAATTCTTCCGGTGCGGTGAGGCTGTTCCAGCCGGCCTCAGCCCAGCGCCGATAAAGATCGGCCCAGCCGTCCGGCGTTGAGACCTTGCCGTCGCTCAGCCGCGCGCCCTGTCGGTCGCCTATATCGGCAAGCGGGGCGACCTGCTCGGTGGCGAAACGGCCGGCCTCCTGTAATATGGCATCGACCACATCTTCACCGAGGTCTCCCAGAGCACCCCTGGACAACGCGTCTTGCAGACCCGCCACGTGTTTGAGTGTAAAGGCGATATCATCCACCGGCGCGGTATACATGCTGCCTCCTCCCGAAGCTCTTGCCTATCGTGCTGTTGCTTTCGGGCTAAATGATTTTTACGTAAACGTCAATTTGAAAATTCCCGCCTTTTAAGCGGGATTGTTATAAAACTGTCATATGAATTTGCTCAGCATGCGCTGACAGGTGCCGTGCCACCGCTGCCGTTTCCGTCTTGGGGCGACGGACGCCTCCCCTCCCATTCCGCCGGTCAGGACTACCACGATGGATCTCATAACGCCCGCTATCCCCGGCCTCGTCTGGGCCTATCAATTCCACCCCGGAACGGCGCCATGCCGGCGGCTTGCGCCCGATGCGGGCTTTGGCGAGATGGCGCAATGCGAGGGCTTCTTCTGGCTGCACCTCAATCTTGCGGATCAGCGGGTGGCGGGCTTTCTCGAAACGATCGATGGTCTCGATCCGGCAGCGCTGGCAAGCCTCACCACCCATGAAACCCATCCGTCCATCACGGTGGATGAAAAGTCACTTTATGGGACGTTGGTCGATTTCCAGCGCGAGTTCGATCAGGAAACGCGTGATTTCGGTTGGCTGCATTTCGCGGTCAGCGACCGTTTCATCATTACCACCCGTCTGCAACCGTTGCGCTCAGTAGACCGGCTGAAAGCGGCAGTCGACAAGAATTCCAACCGCTACCTCACGCCGGCCCATGTCTTCGAAGGCCTCGTCGCGGAATTCCAGCGTTCGCTGATCAGCCTGGTGATGGAAACGACCGAAGAGCTGAATGCCATCGAGGATCTGGTCTATGACAGCGAAAACCGCGACGAGCGGCGGCGGCTTGCGCCGCTCAGGCGCACGGTCGTTCGCCTCCACCGGCATCTGCGCACGGTGCTCACCCTGATGCGGCGGGCGTCTGCCGCCGATGAGGACGAGATGCCTGACGGTTTCGAGGATGTCGCCTCGCGGCTGATGGGCCGCCTCGAGGCCGTCGATCACGATGTCTACGCCCTTCAGGAACGCGCAAGGCTGCTGCATGAGGAAATCGATTCCAAGCTCTCGTCCGAAACCAACCGGCATCTTTATATCCTGTCGCTGATGACGGCATTCCTGCTGCCGCCATCGCTGGTCACCGGCTTCTTCGGCATGAACACGGATGAGTTGCCATTTACGGTCGGCACAGGCGGCACGATGGCGGCCAGCATCTTCATCGTGATTTCGGTTATGCTTGCCTGGTTCGTGCTGAAGCGGGCGCGCATTCTGTGAAAACAAAAAGCCGCCCGTATCCGGGCGGCTCGTAATAACTATCAGGCTGGTCAATCGCTACTCCGTCTTGCCGGATGAAGGCCGGAGTGACGGAGTAGTGCTATCAGCTGTAAGGCGAATAGCAGGGCTGGCGTGGGCCATTGTAGGGCTGGAACGTGTTGCTATAGGCATCGTAGGACCGATACCGGCCATAGCACCAGTTCACATGCGCCTGGCTCATGCCGGCACGACGGACCGGACGATATTCGCGGTAGACCGGACGCGGGCGATATTCCGGAACCGGACGGTAGACTTCGCGCGGCTGCGACAGTGCGCCGCCGATGATCGCGCCCGTCGCAAAGGCTGCGAGCGGGAACCAATAACCGTCGTGGTGACGATAACCCGGACGGTAGTCGCGATAACCGCGATGACCGCCGTACCAGCCGCGGCGTTCGCCGCCCCAGCCGCCACGATTGTCACGATCGCGCCAGTATTGCACATTGACGACATTCTTGCCGGCATCGTTACCCAGGGTCTCGACACTCTTCGGCGCCATCAGCAATGGCATTGCCTCAGCGGGAACAATCGCTCCTGCAACCACGATTGCAGAAAGACCGACAGCCAGGATATTCTTCACATAGCTTCTCATCTGACTTCCTCCATTCACGACGGTCGACAGGCCGTTGCACGTGAATAATAACACCTTTTTCTTTTTATCCAGCCAGTTTGTCGGTGCTGGCTGGAACATCACAGGTTGCAGGCTAGGCGCTTTCGCCTGAACCCAGCATTAACGGCGTTGTCACGCTTCGGTTACCGAAACTCGCCACCCGAAAGCAAAAGCCCGGATCAGATCCGGGCTTTCGAAAGGCGTGCTTAACGGCTGTATGGAGATACACATACACGACGCGGACCGCTATTCGGCTGGTAGCTGTTATCGTACGCGCGGTAAGAGCGCCAACGGTTCTGGCACCAGGCAACATGGCTGCCGCCATAGGCCGGTCTTGGCTGCGCCATGGCGCCGCCAATGATTGCGCCAGTGGCGAAGGCCGCCAGCGGGAACCACATTCCGTTGTGATAGCGGTAGCCCGGACGGCGGTCGCGATAGCCGCGATGGCCGTTATAATATCCGTCCCGCGACGGGCGCGGACGATACATGCGGTCGCCATATCTGCGGTCACCTCGGCGGTCCCATTCACGATACTGCACCGGCACTACATTCTCAGTTGAGATTGCCGGCTTCGCCATCGGAACAGGCGCCTGGAACGCCTGCGACGGCGTGAAGCTTGTCAGGAACAGGACAACCGCCGTAGCGACGCTCGTCGTGCGGAAATTCATCATGATCTTTCCTCCGTTTGCTGTGGCGCGTTGAACCGCGCTTTCTAACTACTCGGTCTTGTCGGAGGTAGGGGCAGCCCCATTGAAACACCCGAAAAGAATTCGATGACGTGCAAACGAGTTTTAAGACCTTTGGTTCCGGTTCAAAAATAGATTCCCGCATAAGACGCAGGATTTCGTGTGCTCAGGCTTCCACCTTCACGTCGGTCAACGGCCGCGAGCAGCAGGCGAGAATATAGCCTTCATCGATTTCGTCATCGAGAATGCCGCCATTGTGGTTCATCTCCACCTCGCCGGAGAGCTTCAGCACCCGGCAGGTGCCGCAAATTCCCGATTCGCAGGCGGCACCGATGCGCACACCGGCGGCGCGCGCCGTCATCAGAACGGTCTGGCCGGGCTGGCACGGCACTTCCTTGCCGGAAAGCGTAAACCCCACCATCGAGAGTGCTTCGCCATCCGCAACGGTGTGAATACTCTCGCCCACGGCAACCGGGGCGGCCGGCGAAAAGCTTTCCTGGTGGTAACGGCTCATGTCGAAGCCGGAAGCATCCAGCATGGAGCGGATGGCGGCCATGAAAGGCTCCGGTCCACAACAGAACACCGTGCGATCCATGAAATCAGGCGACAGAAGCGCAATCTTGGCCTTGTCGACCATGCCCTTCAAGCCGGACCAGAGATCAGTGCGGCCGCAATTTTCCACGATGAAACCGAGCGACAGTTTCGGCATGAAGCGGGCAAGATATTCCAGCTCGTGACGGAACACGATATCGGATGGCGAGCGCGAGCAATTGATGAAGGCGATGTCACTCTGCGGCGCGCGGTCGCTCATGTCGCGCACCATCGACATCATCGGCGTCACGCCGGAGCCGGCCGAGATGAACAGGTATTTGTCGCCGGGATGCCGGACATAAGAGAAATCGCCGAGCGGGCCGAGTGCCCGGATTTTCATGCCGGGCTTCAGATTGTCGAACATCCAGCGCGTGCCGATGCTGGTGGCCTGCGCCTTGACCGTGACCGACAGCGCATAGGGCCGCGACGGGCTGGAGGACAATGTGTAGGTGCGGTAGAGCGGCTCCTTGCCTACTGGCAACTCCAGCGTCACGAACTGGCCCGGCAGGTAACGGAACCAGTTCTGATCCTCCGACCGGAACAGGAATGTCATCACGTCAGGCGTCTCGGGCGTCACCGAAATGCATTCCAGCAGGTGGAGCTTGTCGCTCCACGGCTTCATCTCGTCTATGTGCTTGTAGGTCACAGCCATATTCATCTTCGCGTTACGCTACTGCCGAAAGGCGGGCCTTATCGCCCGACAGCCGGTCAACCATGAAATCGGCATACCAGTTGACGAACTGCATCACGCCGCCCTCGTCTTCCATGGAATAGGGGCCGGGCTGGTAAGCGGGCGAGCGGATGCCGAAGGCGTTTTCCTCAACGATGCGGCGGTCCTGATCGTTGGTTTCGTTCCAGACGTGCGTGAGGTCCTCGAGATCGTAATCCACGCCTTCAACCGCATCCTTGTTCACCAGCCATTTGGTAGTGACCATGGTCTCATTGGCGTTGAGCGGCAGCACGCGGAAGGAAATGGTGTGGTCGCCGAGGAAGTGGTTCCAGGTCGTCGGATAATGGAACAGAAGCAGCGCGCCGATATGGCTGATGCTGACATCATCCGAAAGCGGCCGGCGCACGGCGCGTTTTCCCGACATGGTGTAGCTTTCCGCCTCGCCGATCAGCGGCATGCGGGCAACACGGAACTGGCCTTTCGGATCGATCTTGAAGCGGCTCGGCAGGCCGGCAGCCTCGCAGCGTGCCCAGTGGCCACCGATCTCGGGATCGCTTGCACCACCGTCCGTACCCGTAACGCTCGGGTTTTCAGGATAGGTGCGGCAGAGTTCCGGATGGTTGGCGGCGCAATGATAGCACTCGCGGTTGTTTTCCCAGACGAGCTTCCAGTTACCCTTTTCGATGATCGTGCTTTCATGCGCAACCTTGGCTTCCCAGATGCGATGCGGCGCCATGTAGCTTTCGACCTCGGCGCGCATCGGCGCGAAATCGGCGGGCTGGTCTGCCAGGCAGATGAAGACGTAACCGGCAACGGTTTCGCAGTGGACCGGCTTCAGGCCGAATTCAGCCTTGTCGAAATCATCGCCCATATGGCGGGCAAACAGCAGCTTGCCGTCCAGATCGTAGGTCCACTGGTGATAGGGACAGACGAGGCGTGCGGACTGGCCCTTATGAGAAGAGCAGACGCGGGAACCGCGATGGCGACAGGAATTATGGAGGGCGCGAATCTGTCCATCGCGACCGCGAATGATGACGACGGAATAGGCGCCGACCTGAACGGTGATGTAGTTACCGGCCTTCGGCACTTCGCAATCATGGCCGACAAACAGCCAGTCGCGGTACCAGATGGTTTCCATGTCCAGATTGAAATAATCCGGGTCCGTGTAGAAAGACTGTTCCAGGCTGAAGCCTTCGCGGCGGTTCTTCAGCTGACGCAGTACGGTATCACGCAATTCCATGGCCAAATCCTCGATCAAACCGCCCTGCCCCACACCATTTATCGGACTGCGGAAGTGTGATCCCATCTAAACATCAGCGTTCATTTGCGGTAGCGCAGACAGCGACATCGGCTTCCGCATTGGCGACAAATTGCGACATGCGCCAATGGCCGTTGCACGCCATTCCGCTGCGAAATCCGGCAGCTATTCCCCGCCGGAAACAACGTCGCAATATGACGCATGATGTCGCGCAGCTCCCTCTCTACCCGTTAAAAAACGGGGGGTGTGGCGCAACGGAGTTTTAACATGCCCTAAACTATATTGCCTGATCGACAACAACGAGGGCGTTCCGGGTGGAGAAGGCGACACGCATACGTTATTTCGATGCCGGCAAACATTCGGTCACGCCGATACGTTCAAAGACCGCGCATTCGGATTTCCTGCGAACCGGGCGCATCAGCCGCTACGAAGAACGGTGGCTGCCGAGGGAACGCGTCTATTACAGCCATGAAGAAGTCGCGGCGATGACCGGGCGCAAGCTCGAGGCTGCTGCCGACGCCACCCATAGCCGTCTCAATGGCTTTCACCAGTCCATCCGTTTTCCCAAGATGGTTTTCCACCATCTGCTGGATGAGCGGCCGCATCTCGGCTATTGCCATGTCACGGCAGCGAAAACCAGTTTCGACGCCGAGCGTCATGTGCTCTGGTCATTCTATTTCGCGAATTTCTTTGCCGAGTTGAGTGGGGCCGAGAACTTCTTCGAAAACATCGATGCGCGCTATTCGCGGATGTATTTCGCAGTCGCCATCAACGCGCTTCCAAACAAGAACGTCGCCATCGATACCTCCTTCCATCGCGGCGGCCTGCTGTTCCAGACCCACGACCCGCGCGTAGCGCTCAAAAACGTGCTTATGCTCGGAGCCCGCTCGGACGAGATGCGCAAGATCATCAAGGCAATATAAAAGCCACGATAGCGCTTTCCATAAGGCCCTGAAATACGCTATTGACGCCCTGAAAGGCAGCATCATGGCGCGTCATATCGATATCGAAAACGAGCGGGAAACCGCCTTGCAGGCGGCCGTCGAGGAGCTTTCCCGCGGCCAGCCAATCGCCCTGCCCACGGAAACCGTCTACGGCCTTGCTGCGGACGCCACCGATCCGGCGGCCATTACCCGCATTTACGAAACGAAAGGCAGGCCGCAGTTCAATCCGCTGATCTGCCATATGGCCGATATCGCCATGGCCGAACGTTATGCGGTTTTCGATCCCGTGTCCCGACGCCTCGCCGAAGCCTTCTGGCCCGGCCCGTTGACGCTGGTTCTGCCGCTGAAACCGGCAAGCGGCATTCACTCACTCGCAACGGCGGGGCTCGATACCGTCGGCATTCGCGTTCCGCAGGGTTTCGCCGGTGATCTGATCCGCCGGTTCGACAAACCTCTTGCTGCGCCCAGTGCCAATAGTTCAGGCAAGATCAGCCCCACCAGTGCCGCCCATGTCGAGGCCGATCTCGGTAACAGGATCAACCTCATTCTTGATGGCGGTGCTGCCTCCGTCGGTGTCGAATCCACCATCGTCAAAGTGGAAGACGACGGGCGGGTGCGGCTGCTTCGTCCCGGCGGCATCGTCACCGAGGAGATCGAGCGCATCACCGGCACCCAGCTCGAACGACCGGAAAAGGCATCAGCCGCCATCGAGGCACCCGGAATGTTAGCCTCGCATTATGCGCCCGGTGCAGCTGTTCGCCTCGACGCGACGTCCGTTTCTTCCGACGAGGCACTGATCCGGTTCGGCGGCATCGCGGTTGAGGGACAAGAGACGGCCCGTACCGTTCTCGACCTCAGCCCTTCCGGCGACCTTGCCGAGGCGGCCGCCAATCTGTTCGATTATCTCAAAGCAGCCGATGCGAGCGGTGCCGCGACAATCGCGGTCACAACCATTCCCGCACACGGTCTTGGAGAGGCGATCAATGACCGCCTTTCCCGCGCCGCCGCGCCGCGAGGCTGACGGTACTTCACCATTTCGCCCACCGTTTCAAATGACAGCGAGACGCCAATGACAATCGCAGCCCCCTCCCCCGACATCCTCGACCGCTTCACTGCCATTGTCGGCGAAAAAAATGCGGTGCGCGACGCTGTGGAAATGGCGCCGCGTCTTGTGGAGAATCGCGGGCTTTACCATGGTGCGTCACCGCTGCTGCTCAAGCCCGGCACTGTCGAGGAGGTTGCAGCCATCCTGAAGCTCGCCAGCGAGACCGGCACGCCCATCGTGCCGCAGACCGGCAATACTGGCCTTGTGGGTGGCCAGACGCCGCGTGCTGACGGAACCGACATCCTCCTCTCGCTCGAGCGCATGAACCGTATCCGCGACATCGATCCGGTCGCCAACACCATCGTTGCGGATGCCGGCTGCATTCTCGACGACATCCACAAGGCCGCATCGACCGTGGAGCGGATGTTCCCGCTGTCGCTCGGTTCGCAGGGCTCGTGCCGCATCGGCGGTAATCTGGCCACAAATGCCGGCGGCACGGCAGTTCTCGCTTATGGCAATATGCGCCAGCTTTGCCTGGGGCTTGAAGTGGTGCTGCCGACAGGTGAAATCTGGGACGGGCTTCGCCGGCTGAAAAAGGACAATACGGGTTACGATCTGCGCGATCTCTTCATCGGTTCGGAAGGCACGCTCGGCGTTATCACCGGTGCGGTGCTGAAGCTTTTCCCCGTGCCGCTCGGCCATCAGGTGGGTTTTGCCGGTCTTCGATCCACTGAGGACGCGTTGAAGCTGTTCGAAATGGCCTCAAACCTCTGCGGCACGGCGCTGACCGGTTTTGAGCTGATGCCGCGCATCGGCGTGGAATTCACCGCCAAACATATTCCCGGCGTGCGCGATCCGCTACAAACGCCGCATGACTGGTACGCGCTCATCGATATCTCCACCTCCGATTCGGCTGAGACGGCTGAAACAATGATGCAATCGCTGCTGGAGCGCGGTTTTTCGGCCGGGCTGGTCGAGGATGCGGTGATCGCTTCTTCGGAAGCGCAGCGTCAGGCGCTCTGGCATATGCGCGAAAGCATGTCGGATGCGCAAAAGCCGGAAGGCGGCTCTATCAAACACGACGTTTCCGTTCCGGTGTCGAAGATACCGGAATTCATGGCAACGGCGGAAAAGGCCGTTCTTGCCGCCATTCCCGGCGCCCGCGTCTGCGCCTTCGGCCATCTGGGCGATGGCAACATCCACTACAATATTTCCCAGCCGGTTGGTGCGGACAAAGCTGAATTCATCGGTCGCTGGCGGGATATGAACGAGATCGTGCACGGCATCGTACTGTCGCTCGGCGGCTCGATTTCGGCAGAACATGGCATCGGCCAGTTGAAGCGCGACGAGCTGGCCACGATCAGGCCTGGCATTGAAATGGACCTGATGCGACGCATCAAACACGCCTTTGACCCCGCCGGCATTATGAACCCCGGCAAGGTGATCACCGCCCGCTAGGGACAGCAGCTTCATCATCGTTGCAGGTTAGTTGGAAGTTCTCGCCGTCCAGGCGGGAACCAGTTCCGCATTCAGGCGGCGCGGCTTTTGCGCGTGCACGAGCTGTGTCAGGCCCATGCCGGATTTTGCGATCGCCACCGCATGTTTCTTCGGCATCAGGTAGCCGCATTCCAGGGGAGGACGTCGGCGCACTATCCGGCTGAAAAAGGGCCGCTTGTGATACCGGGACGGCGAGAAACGCGCGGGCTCGGCACAGACAGCCACATATTCGAGAATCTCTTCGATCCAGCCGCTCTGCGGACGCGCACCCGGTTCGACCAGCAGGATCCAATGCCCGCGCGCCGAGCGCATGACATCCTCAATATCCCACTGCGCATAAAAACGGCAACCAGCGGCATCGGCGACGCGCGACGATCCATCGCGCGAACCGTGATCAAGGATCACAACGTCGCTTACCAGCCCTTCCACGGCCCCGGTTACAAGCGCAGACAGCGTATGCGCCAGTTCCGGTTCCTGATCCCGGCATTCCATTATGACTGTCAACATATGCATAGCTCTAACGCATCGCACAATAAATTGCCACTGCACTGGATGTCAGAAAATCCGCGACCGTTCAGGCTTAACCCTAGCCCACCTTCAGGTGGGATTGATACAAACAGGACCCCGGTGGCGGGTTGGTCAGCTATCGATTTTGCATTTTTTGTTCTTGTAATGTTCTCGTTTCTGCGGTAGGAACTTAATCATTCGAAGAGGCAATGAAACGCCGGTTCGAGTGGAAACGGTTTAGGGCGTTGGCTTGCCTTGAGAGGCGTGCGGCACCCTGGGAGCATCCAGATGAGAGACCATACGCTTTCGGGGCAGGCTGCTTTCCAGCCGAGCCATACGCCTGACATTGCCAATGCGTTGGCCGATGCATCGGGTCTGCGCATCGAGATCGACCGTCGTCGCGGGCGTGGTGCCGGACTTAACCCGGGCGGGCGCTTCGAGGCCTTGCAGCGGGAGGTTTTCGACGATGGCTGGCAGACCCTCGAGGAGCTGCCGGAGTTCCGCACCGAAGTGCAGGTGGAAAAGCCGCGCAGCATCATCAGCCGCAACGAATCGCCTGACATCCCTTTCGACCGTTCCATCAATCCCTATCGCGGCTGCGAACATGGCTGCATCTACTGTTTCGCCCGTCCGACGCACAGCTATATGGGGCTTTCTGCGGGGCTGGATTTCGAGGCGAAGCTTTTCGCCAAGCCGGATGCGGCAAAGCTGCTCGAAAGGGAGCTGGCGAAGCCCGGCTACAAGCCGCGCGTCATTGCCATCGGCACCAATACCGACCCCTATCAGCCGATCGAGCGCGAATGGCGCATCATGCGGCAGATACTGGAAGTGCTGGCAAAGGCCGACCATCCCGTCGCCATCGTCACCAAATCGGCCCTGATCAAGCGGGATATCGATATTCTCGCGCCCATGGCCAAGAAAGGTCTCGTCAAGGTTGGTATTTCCGTGACGACGCTGGACCGCAAGCTGGCACGCAGCATGGAACCGCGCGCCGCCACGCCCGAAAAGCGGCTGGAAGCGGTCAAGGCGCTGACGGATGCCGGCATTCCCGTGGCGGTGATGATGGCACCTGTCATTCCCGCACTCAACGATCATGAGATCGAACGCATTCTCGAAGCCGGCAAGGCCGCTGGCGCAACGGAGGCCTCCTACGTGCTGCTGCGCCTGCCGCTGGAGGTCAGCCCGCTCTTCCGCGACTGGCTGCTGCGCAACTATCCGGACCGCTACCGGCATGTCATGTCGCTGGTGCGCTCCATGCGCGACGGCAAGGATTACGATGCGGAATTCGGAAAACGCATGAAGGGTGCTGGTCCCTATGCATGGCAGATCGGCAGGCGTTTCGAAATGGCGACGAAACGGCTTGGCCTCATCCGCCGCGGCATTCACCTGCGCGACGATATCTTCGTGCCGCCGGGAGGTGCCGGCGTGCAATTGTCGCTGCTTTGAAAATATGAGGCCCGCTTGGCCGATCGAATGCGCATTACGATGCGCGCAACGATACCCGGCGGTGCAGACACATAAGGAGTGGCAGCCCTTTCCTGTTGACGGGGCCATACTCTTGACGAAATGCCCGGCGGGTTTTCCCTGGCCCGTCGGACATCACCCCCGGAACCCGCCGCCTCGCGTGCGATCGTTTTTCCTCCGCCGCCCCGTTGGAGGATCAAAGGTCATGACGACCTAAGGGGCACGGTTGGCCACGCCCCTTGACCCCGGCTGGCCGCGCCCGTCATCGCCCGCTTCCGGGGGCTTGCAGGAGATCGGGTGTGTGTGCAAGTTTCTGCCGCATGAAACGCCGCACCACACCCGATTCTCCTGCCCTCTTTGATCTCGCCGATACGGGCCCCGATTTCTCCTTCGAACTTGAAGCGAGGAAGAAGGGGCTTTGGCCCGTGGCCGGCACGGATGAGGCAGGCCGGGGGCCTCTCGCGGGACCAGTGGTTGCGGCAGCTGTCATTCTCGATCCCGACAATATTCCTGGTGGTCTTGACGATTCCAAGAAACTGACCAAGCTGAAACGGGAAAGCCTGTTTCTGCAAATCATGGAAACATCGATCGTTTCCGTCGCCTCCTCCGGCCCCGGCCTTATCGACACCATGAATATCCTGCGCGCCAGCCTCGACGCGATGCGTCGCGCCGTACTCGGCCTCGAAATTTCCCCAGCCCTCGTGCTGGCAGATGGCCGCGACAAGCCGCCGGGCATCACCTGCGAGTCGAAGGCCGTCATCAAGGGCGATTCCCGCTCCCTCTCAATCGCCGCCGCTTCGATCATCGCCAAGGTGACCCGTGACCGGATGATGGAACGGGCCGGTGTAGTGCACAGCTCCTATGGTTTCGAAGGCCATGCGGGTTACGGCACACCAGCCCACCTGCGCGCCATAGAAAGCCATGGGCCCTGTCCGCTGCACCGGATGAGTTTCAGGCCGCTGAAGCAGGATTGATCGAAAACCACGATCCTGAAGCGGAGAATGCGGTCTCGCCCGGGATTTCAGCGCCCCGCCATGAGGTGACGATCTCCGTCTCCACTGGTAGAATTCTATCTCAATGCGTGGACTTGACGGGCTTTGGGAGAAGAGATTTGGATTTCATGAAACTGTTGAAGTCGCTCGAAGAACTTCTCTACGAGCTGGTTTCATGGCTCCTCTTCTATCCGCTTACAATGTGGCGATCGGTCGTCGCACCGCTCAGCATGATGCGCTACGCCGATAGCGAACTCGCGGATCGGCTTGAGGACCAGTATGACGACACACTGAGTCCGCCCCTCTTCCTCCTGATCACTCTGCTATTTTCGCAGGGGCTCTCCGCCTCCCTTCCGACCATTTACGATCCCACATTGGCCGCCCGGGAGCTTGGTTCGGGTTCGAACCTGCTCATAGCGCGTGGCGTTATATTCGGGATTTATCCGCTGTGTATGGCCGTCACGCTTCTGCGGTGGAAACGGGTGAGGATCACCCGAAACTCCCTGCGTCCGCCGTTCTTCAGCCAATGTTACGTGGCTGCGCCGTTTACATTTGTCCTGGTTCTGGGCTTCGATTTTGCATCCATGCCTCTGGAACATGGCCTTACGTTCGGGCTCGCCATTATCGCGCTCGCCACGATCTGGTATGCGCAGGCTCAGATAAGATGGTTGATGCAGGATCTCGGCTTGGGCATCGCGAAAGCAGGCCTGGCTTTCAGTGGCGCATTTCTGGTTGCCACCGCGGCAGCTTTTGTACTGGCGGTGCTGATAGCGCTCGAGGCCAACACAATCTATCCCGCGATCACTTAACAAGCCTCGACAAATTGGCAGCCACGAATTGCCGGCCAGCATCCAGTCCACAAAGCCGATGCTTTTTCTCCAAAGGTCGACAGACATCGATAGACACGCTGCAAGCCCGCACCACAGTGTGCAACCGCGAGCTTGCCAACACCGCCCGTGGTTGAGGCATAAAACAAAAAACCCCTCGCGGCGGGTGCCGGAGGGGTTTTGAATAGCCCGAGATGAACTTAGTTCAGCTTCGACTTCACTTCGCCAATGGTGTTGGCGAAAAGTTTGGCCTTTGCGGCAGCGGTGGTCTTTTCGGCAATGAGCTTCTCGGAAGCTGCAATGGCGATGTCCACGGCGGCGGCACGAACGGCGCCGATGGCGTCTTCTTCGGCCTGCTTGATCTTCTGTTCCGACAAGGCCGTGCGGCGGACGACGAATTCTTCCGTCTTCTGCTTGGCTTCGGCGGTCAGGGCGGCCGCTTCGCGTTCGGCAGCGGCAACGATGCCGGCTGCTTCAGCTTCGGCTTCCTTGCGCTTGCGCTGATATTCGGCCAGCAGGTGCTGTGCCTCTTCGCGCAGACGCTTGGCTTCGGCCAGTTCGTCCTGAATGTTCTGTGCGCGCTCGTCCAGGGACTTGGAGAGCATGCCCGGAACCTTGAGATAGGCGATCAGGACGAAGAAAAGGACAAGACCGACAAGAGCGAAAAATGATGCATCAAACGCCATATCAGGCTCCCTTCACAGTCGAAGCGGCTGCAATGGCGGCCTTGACGTCGGCATCCTTGACCTTGGCGCCAACCAGCTGGTCGACGATTGCGGTCGCGGTTTCCTCGGCAATGGCGCCGACATCCGCGAATGCCTGATCCCTGATACCCGCAATGCGCTTTTCGGCGGCGGCAAGCTTCTCGGCAAGTCCGGCTTCGATAGCGACGCGGTCGGCATCAGCTTTCGCCTTGGCGGCGTCACGTGCCGCAGAGCCTATCGAGCTTGCCTTGGCGCGGGCTGCCGCGAGTTCTTTTTCATAGGTTTCGACGGCTGCGTCGGCTTCGCTTTTCAGCCGTGCCGCTTCATCGAGATCCTGTGCAATGCGCCCATGACGGTTTTCAAGAATGCCGCCGACGCGAGGAACGATGACCTTCTGCATGAGCAGGTAGAAAAGGCCGAACGTGATCGCCAGCCACAGGACCTGCGATGCATAAGTAGACTGGTCGAACGGCGGGAAAACGCCGGAAGCACCGTGTTCGGCGCCGTGCGCTACACCGGTTTCCGTGTGCGTGGCTTCCGGTTGCGGCTGGCCGACAGCCGGAGTTTCCGTATGCGTTTCACCTACGGTCGGTGCTGACTGGGCATAAGCCTCGGTCACGAACATGCTCACCTCCAGGGGGACTGCAAATGCGAAGGATCACGGCACGCAATTTGCGCGAGCCGTGATCCAGACCTGATGCCGTTATTAGACAGCGAACAGGAGAAGGAGAGCTACGAGCAGCGAGAAGATGCCCAGAGCTTCCGTAACGGCGAAGCCGAATACCAGACGGCCGAACTGGCTGTCGGCAGCAGAGGGGTTGCGCAGTGCGCCGGAGAGGTAATCACCGAAGATACGGCCGAGTGCGAGGGACGTACCAGCCATGCCGAGGCATGCGAGACCTGCGCCGATGTACTTTGCTGCTTCCGCTTCCATGTGAGACTCCTTGAGATATTGGTTGTTGCGGCTATCTTTTGGCGCCCGTTGCCGGGGCCAGCGACTTTACTTCTCAGTGACCACCATGCACGGCGTCGTTCAGGTACATGCAAGTCAGTACCGCGAACACATAAGCCTGCAGGAAGGCAACGAGAAATTCGAGAGCGGTCATTGCGACCGTCATGATGAGAGGCAGGACTGCACCGCCGATACCGAGCGCGCCGAGCGCACCCATGGAGGCGACGAAGCCTGCGAAAACCTTGAGCGTGATGTGGCCAGCCAGCATGTTCGCGAAGAGACGAACGGAAAGGCTGATCGGACGCGACAGGAACGAAATCATTTCAATTGACGCGACAAGCGGCAAAAGCGCCTTCGGAACGCCCGAAGGTGCGAAGATGCCGAAGAAATGCAGACCGTGCTTGTAGAAACCGTAAACGACGACCGTGCCGATGACGAGGCAGGCAAGCGCAAAGGTGACGATGATCTGGCTGGTGACCGTAAAGAAATACGGGAACATGCCGAGAAGGTTCGCAGTCAGCACGAACATGAACAGCGAGAATACGAATGGGAAGAACACCATGCCCTTTTTGCCGGCGCCTTCGCGCAGCATGGAGGCGATGAATTCATAGGACATTTCAGCAACGGACTGCATGCGGGTCGGGATCAGACCGCGGCTCGACGTTGCGAAATAAAGGAAACCGGAAGCGGCGGCCACGGTCGCGACCATGAAAAGCGACGCATTGGTGAAGGAAAAATCGACGCCGCCAATTTCGATCGGAATGATCGGCTGCACCAAGAACTGATGGGTCGGATCGTTTGCCACCGGCTGCCCTCTTTACCTGTCGCCGCTCATGGCGGCATCTCAACTGCAAGAAAAAACAGCTTAAACGCCGTCTTTTCCACCCTCGTCTCGCTTGTCGGCTCTCTCAAGCAGCGGCGGCTTTGCCACCGCGCCCGTGGAGCGCAACACATTCAATACGCCTGCGCAGAAACCGAGAAGAAGAAGAACGATCATCCCCCACGGCGTCGTGCCGACAAAATAGTCCAGAAGATAACCCAGCATAGCGCCGACCACGATGGCCGAAATGAACTCCGATGAGAGCTTCACCGCCATCGCAAAGCCTTTCCGGCTTTCCGCGGCATTGGTCTCCGCCCTCACTTCCGCCTCATCCTCCGCCTTCACCTTTGCCAACTCTTCGGCAAGGCGCTTGCGACGCTCGTCCAGACTATCGTCACGGTTGCCAGTCATCTTAAAATCCCACCCATTTTCTCCGTTCCAGCCATGCCAGAACCCTTTGGAGTTGTAAACGGTGACGGATTAAGCCTGTTCCAGCCCGCTCTGAAGTCGCGCGCAACATAGTTTTAGGGGCTTCGCTAGTCAAGGCACTGGCGAAGCTTGTTTTTTGACAAATTAAATATTTAAAAACAAAGGCTTAACGCCAAATCGCAGTTTGTCGACGATGTTTCCCCCGGGAATCGGCATTTTTGACACGCAAATTGCGACAAATTGGCGGTGGTATCAGCTCCAGCCGCCACCATAGGTTCGATAAAAGACGTGCAAGCCAATCCTGCCGACCTTCTTCATGGATTTTCCCCAGGCGGGACGAACATAGACGG
Source organism: Agrobacterium sp. A3-95 (assembly GCF_053521785.1). NCBI lineage: Bacteria > Pseudomonadati > Pseudomonadota > Alphaproteobacteria > Hyphomicrobiales > Rhizobiaceae > Agrobacterium > Agrobacterium sp. A3-95. Next base: position 499,581 of record NZ_JBNWDR010000001.1, read on the forward strand.
CATGATAGTGAGTCGCCGAGCCCACTTCCGTCAGCCAGATTTTGCCGGCGGTGGTTGCCATGGCCACTTCGCGCGCCATTTTCCAGTGACGTTCGGAATTCACCCGGTCCTTTATATTGTCGCAGGCGAAGGAGAACTGGCAGCGGTTGCGCCAGTCCTTGTTCTGATAAACCACACCGCAGATGGTTTTCGGATAAGCGGGGTTGCGCACGCGGTTAAGGATCACCTGTGCCACCGCCGCCTGTCCCTTGACCGATTCACCGCGCGCCTCGAAATAGATGCCGGATGCGAGGCATTGCTGTTCGGCTGCGGAAAACACGGCAGCGGGCAGCGGCGTTGCCGCCCATGCGTGATCGTCCGCGCCGATCAACGGCACGAAGCGGCCGGCCTCCGGCTTTTTCAGAATGGCGTCGAACGGCGATTCACGGGCGAAATCCGGTTCGGCCGGCGCGTAAGCCGTGGCGAGAATATCGGGAGTCCTGTTGGTGACGAGTTCCGCCAGCATCGGAGAGACGCTTTTGTCCGCCTTCTTTTCTTCACGGCGGAAATAGAAGGAGGCAAGTTTGACGTCGCTGCCGCGTTTCGGTTTCACGAAAGCCGTGCGGTCCTTGCGCTTCAGCGGCTCTATATCCAGCATGCTGGTGCGCTCCAGCACGGAACCGGCGGTGAAGGCCTTTGGCGGCTGCATGATTTCGGTTGCGACGATGCGACCCTTCTTGGCGGCACGGTTGACGCGCTCGCTGTCGGGTGTCGTCTCGTCACCCTTCTTGTTGGTGACGAAAGCCACCTTGCGGCCATCGGGCAGGGTCATGCCGCTGCCATGCAACGCCGCCTCCCCTTCCGCATCGTTAAAGGTGAGCGAGGCATTATGGACAGAGCCTGCCGGTGACGCGGTCAGCACCATGCGCCATTGCTCGCCGCCATTGTCCAGCCCTGCCAGCAGGGAGGCCAAATCCGCGCGTGCGGCAATGGAAGGAAAGACGAGCCAGGCAGCAAGGCCGAAGACAACGGGTGAGGTCCATGCCTGAAGGGACGCAAAGGACCGACGACGCATTACTCTTTTCGAACGCAAAACCAGCACTCCGAACACCAGGAACCATATTTGTTACAGGTGTTCGAGAATCTCTTATTAACCTTGATGCTTGGTTAACGCCGCGCGTGGGCGCGGCTTCACGTTAATGTGTAACCACCTTCTAATAATCAGACGACGACGTGAGACCCGAGTTCCACCACGCGGTTGGCCGGAAGGCGGAAGTAGTCTGAGGGATCGGCCGCCGTTTCGGCAAGCGCGATGAACAGTCGGTTCTGCCAGCCGGGCATGCCCGATTTCGGATCCGGCACCAGCTTGCGGCGACCGAGATAAAACGAGGTGGACATGATGTCGAACTTGTAACCCGTGCGCCTGAGGTAACCGAGCGCCTGGGTGACGTTCTGCGTTTCCATGAAGCCGAAATGCAGTTCGACCACGGCAAAACGATCGCTCAGCTTCGTCAGTGTGTAACGATTTTCGGGGCGGACGCGCGGCTGGTCTTCCGTGCGGATCGTCAAAATCACGTTCTTGTCGTGCAGGACGTGGTTGTGCTTGAGATTGTGCAGCAATGCAGCGGGTGCGGCATCCGGATCGCCAGTCAGGAAAATCGCGGTGCCGGGGACGCGCACCGGAGCATGGGCGCTTTCCTTTTCCACCGAAGCCACGAAAGCCTTCAGCGGCACATCGCTGCGGCGGGTTTTGGCGAAAAGGATTTTCGAGCCGCGCTGCCAGGTGGTCATGATGATGGTGAAAGCGATTGCCAGCAACACCGGCACATAGCCGCCATCATGTATCTTGAGCAGGTTTGCACCGAGGAAAATCAGTTCCAGCAGCAGAAGCGGCGCCAGCACGCCAATCGCCAGCCAGATGGACCATTGCCAGCGCTTGCGAACGAATTCGAAGAACATCATGCTGGTGACGACCATCGCGCCGGTAACGGAAATGCCGTAGGCGGTGGCCAGTGCATCCGAACTTTTGAAGGTGAGCACCAGTGCGACGACGCCGAACAGCAGGATGGTGTTGACGGCGGGAAGATAGATCTGCCCGGTATTGGTTTCCGAAGTGAAGAGGATTTCCATGCGCGGCAGATAGCCGAGATGGATCGCCTGACGCACGAGCGAGAACGCGCCTGTTATAACCGCCTGGCTGGCGATGATGGTGGCGGCGGTCGCCAGAATGACGGCCGGCAGGATCGCCCATTGCGGGAACATCAGGTAAAACGGATTGGACATCGCAGCCGGGTCCTTGAGAACCAGCGCGCCCTGACCGAGATAATTCAGCGTCAGCGCCGGGAAAACCAGACAGAACCATGCCCACTGGATGGGACGGCGGCCGAAATGGCCGAGATCGGCATAAAGCGCTTCAGCACCGGTGATCGTCAGGAAAACCGCGCCCAGTACGACGATGCCATAAAAGCCTTCATTGGCGAGAAACTCGACCGCATGCCAGGGGTTGAAGGCATAGAGAATGCCGAAATCATCGGCGATGTGAATGAGGCCGGCCACACCCATGACCAGGAACCAGACAGCGGTGATCGGTCCGAAGAATTTCGCCACCGTTCCCGTACCGTGCGATTGGATCGCGAAGAGGCCGATGAGAATGCAGACGGAGATCGGAATAATAAAGTCGTCCATGGCCGGAGTGACGAGCTTCAGACCCTCCACCGCCGAAAGCACTGATAGCGCCGGCGTGATCATGGCATCGCCCAGGAACAGGGCTGCGCCGATGAGGCCGAGCACGATGAGAACGCTGCGGTGAGTGCCCGCCGTTTTCATCAACAGCGCCAGAAGCGAGAGTGTGCCGCCCTCGCCGTCATTGTCGGCGCGCAGCAGGAGCGTGATGTATTTGAACGTTACGATGATCGTCAGAGACCAGATCATCAGGGATGTCAGGCCGATGACTTCTTCTCTCGTCACGCCATCATAGGCGATCGGCTTTAGCGCTTCGCGGAAGGCATAGAGCGGGCTGGTGCCGATATCGCCGTAGACGACGCCAATAGAACCAAGGATCGCGGCATAAAGCCCCTTGTTCTGATGCTTGTCATCCGAATCCGGCTTCTCGGTAAAGTCCTTGTCTGCGATTTGAGACATGATGATCCTGGCTCCTTAGAGCCAGCCCTTCCAACGGAAAAAGAGAAACGGGATGATTGCCGACATCAGCATGACGACGAGCGCGAGTGGATAGCCAAACGTCCAGTTCAACTCCGGCATGAGCTGAAAGTTCATTCCGTAAACCGACGCCACCAGAGTGGGCGGCAGGAAAACGACCGACGCGATCGAGAAGATCTTGATGATGCCGTTCTGCTCGATGTTGATGATGCCGAGAGAAGCGTCCAGCAGGAATGTCAGATTGCCGGAAACGAAGGAGGCATGTTCGCTCAACGACTGGATATCCCGACCGATCGATTTGCTCTGTTCCCTCGCGTCCTTGTCCTGCTGGACCTGCGCACTTGTGGACAGGAAAGTCTGCAGGCGTGCAAGGGAAGCAAGGCTGTCGCGAACCTTGGAGATCAGCCGATGATAGGCGGCAATGTTCGTCAGTCGGTCTTCCAGATAACGCGGCGCCTTGCGCTTGCTGCGCGCCTGGCTGCCGAGAAGATCGGCGGCGAGATTGTCGATGCCTGCCACCGAGTTTTCGAGAATTTCCGCCGTGCGATCGACGATGGTTTCCAGCAGTTTCAGCAACAGCGCGGTGCCGCTGCGCATCTCGTGCGGCACGCGGGTGATGGCGGCGGTGAAGAGGTGGAATGATTTCGGCTCGGCATAACGGATCGTCACAAGGCGCTTGCCGGCAAGAATAAAGGCGACATCTGTCAGGCGCGGACCGTCGGAATCTGCCTTCCAAACCAGAGAGGCGGTCATGAAGACGTTGCCATCTTCCATGTAAAGGCGGCTGGAAGGTTCGATATCCTTCAAATCCTCGCGGGTGGGCAGCTCAAGCCCCAGCAGTTTTTCAACATACTGCTCTTCCGTCCTCGTCGGATTGATAAGGTCGATCCAGACGATATCGTCGGGAATCTGTTCACGGCCGTCGTCTGGCGACAGGCTGATCGCCTCGCAGTTGGCGCGATAGGCTTTTATCAATCCGTTTCTCCGGTCCGCATCGCTGGCTTCAGCCGCAATGCTGCTTAACATATCCTGTTCAAGGTCGGCAAACCTTTGGACAACACTTCAGGGAACACCGGAACGAGCGGGATTTTCACATCCCGCCGGACTGACGGACCAAGAACCAAACGGCGCAGGGCTATGCTCCCAAAGCGAGACCCAATCAAGCAATATTTTCTCGCGACAGCATTGCAGGCGATGCATCTCTGGCGTTCAAATGCATCGGCCTTTCCCGAAGCCACCAGTTAACATATTGTTTTTAAAATATATCCAGGCAGAGCAACCGCCCGGCCTTTTTTCTTCCGCAACCGGTACGTTATTCGAAAACGATTTTCGGCGCGGCTTTTCTTTCGCCCGCACCGATGCGGGCCCAGACTTTTTCCGCAATATCGCGGTAGATGGCGGCCTGCGGACCATCCGGCTCGGCGGCAACCACCGGCGTTCCGGCATCAGACATTTCACGGATGGAAATGGTGAGCGGCACTTCGCCGAGGAACGGCACGCCAATCCGCTCAGCCTCTGCCTTGGCACCGCCATGGCCGAAAATATCATAACGCGCGCCGGTATCCGGTGCGATGAAGTAGCTCATATTCTCGACGACGCCGAGCAGCGGCACTTCCACCTTGCGGAACATGGTGATGCCCTTGCGCGCGTCGATCAGCGCCAGATCCTGCGGCGTGGAGACGATGACGGCGCCGGCGAGCGGCACCTGCTGGGCGATGGTGAGTTGCGCGTCGCCGGTGCCAGGCGGCATGTCGAGCACCAGCACATCGAGTTCACCCCAGGCGACTTCACGCAACATCTGCATCAATGCGGACTGAACCATCGGCCCGCGCCAGATCATCGCCGCTTCCTCATCCACCAGAAATCCCATGGACATGACCTTCAGTCCGTAATTTTCCATGGGGATGATGATGCGGTCTTCCTGCTGCTGCGGGCGTCCTGAAATCTTCAGCAGTCGTGGCAGCGAGGGGCCGTAAATGTCGGCGTCGAGCATGCCAACCTTGAGGCCCAGCGCCTGTAGGCCCAGCGCCAGGTTGACGGCGGTCGTGGACTTGCCGACGCCGCCCTTGCCCGAGGCAACCGCGATGATCGCGCCGACGCCGGGAACGCCGACCTTCGACGAGCCGGGCTGCGCGGGCGGGCGGCCGGTTGCAGCCGCAGGGCGCGCAGGTGCCGGTGCCGGGCGCGCTGGTGCGGGTTGTTGTGTGCCGGGTTTGCGATCCGCCGTCAGCGCGACGACAGCACCGGCGATACCCGGAACGCCCTTGGCGGCCTGTTCAGCCGAAAGCCTCAACGGCTCCATGTCGGCTGCCCTGTCGGCCGGGACGGTAATAGAGAAATAGGCTTTCGCGTCGGCGATGAAGATTTCCGAGACCATGCCAAGCGCCACAATGCTTTTGCCGCTGCCCGGATAGATGACTGCCTCCAAAGCCGTTTCGACCTGGTGCTTGCTGACCTCTGCCATATGTTTACTCCGCTACATCATCCCGCCGGATATGGGCTGCATTCCGCGCCATCCATAGACAAACGCGGCCCGTTCGCCAATGCCAAACCGCAAACAGCGGATCATCGCGACGGTTTATTCGCAGACTTCAGATTTCGTCGTCCATATCAAGCGTTTCCGGATCGAAAACCCGACCATCGAAAAAACAGTCGGGGCCGAGGACAAGACCCGAGCGTGACGCCCCGACATGGACCGGCTCCCGCAACGTGCCTTCCAGCTTCAGGTTCGCGCCCGGCACCGGCACGAAAAGCGGCTTCATCGCCTTGCGGAAGATATCCGGCCGATAGGCATTGCGCGCGGCCTCCACCACGGCTGCATCGAACCGGCGATCGGGGGGCACCTCGCCCCAGCGCAACATCTGGCTGAAGAACCACAGCGCCTGGCTTTGCCAGGGGAAATTGGCGGCCTTGGCGCTTGTTACGAAAAACTCCTGAAAACGCTGCATGTCCCTTTGCGAAGTGGAAATATAGCCCGTCAGCGCCGGAAGCAGGAATTCGCCGTTCTCGTCAATATAATGGGGGGCGGCAAGAATGCCGGTAAGTTCCTCGATATTGGCGGAGTTGGCGCACCATTCGCCGGCGCGATAGAGCGAACGCAGCAAGCCTTCCAGCACAGTGGCGTTCTCTTCCGCCCAGGGCCGCTTCACGGCCAGTATCTTTTCAGGCGCATTGTGCCAGATCAGCGCTCCCGTGGTGACGATCCGCCCGCCGCCACCCAGCACCACAGCGCTGCCCGCCGGTTCGGCGGTACAGAGCGCATCGACCTTGCCGCTTTCCAAAAGTGCCGGCATAGCCTTCGGCAGGGCTTCGACGATTTCCATGTCGCGGCCGAGCAGCACACCGCAGCTTCCGAGCAGATAACGCAACGCATAAAACGGCGTGGACACGATATCCTCGATCGCAAAGACCGGCGGTTTTTCACCCGCCGCCCGGCGCGCGGAACAGACACGGGCCATCGCCCGCCCGAACGCGGCCGGGTCCGGCAGCTTCATGCCCTCCCGGTAAAGCTCGTCGAAAAATCCGTGCGAAACGGTCGTTGCCGATCCGCCAAGGGAAAGAGTGAAGACGCCGACAATATCGGCCGGCAGGTCATCGAGGCCAACCGCGGAACCGACGGGAACCGCGGCAGGCAAATGGGCGATCTGAACCTCGTCCTCGCCAAGTGCTGCAAGCACAGCGCGCGCGGATTGTTTTCGGATGAGTTCCAGTTCTACGCCATCGTCGGCAGCAAAGCCTTTTTCGGCAGCGGCTATCAGTACGGCGCAATCGACAGTCGGAGAAAACCCCGCTTTTATCCTATGCCGTTCCGGCAAACGATTTCTCCTTCCCGGTGATTCGAAAGAAGGATCGCCCAGGAACCCATTTATCACAATGATAAATTTGCGGTTTCGCTATTTAATCAGACCGACACGGAGCGCCTTTGCGACGGCTTGGGTGCGGTTGACAGTATCGAGTTTTTTCGTCGCACGGTTCAGGTAGTGATTGATGGTATGTTCCGAGAGCATCATGATTTCAGCGATCTCGGCGCTGGTCTTGCCGGCGGCCGTCCAGTTCAGACAATCTATCTCGCGCTCGTTCAATGTCTCGGGAACCCGCAGATCAAGGCGGCGGATTTCAGATAGCCGGGCAAAGATGTGGCTGGAAATGTAAAAAAGTTCCGCTAGCTGGCTGGTGGGCAAAGTCGTTTTGTTACCGGAAAAGGACACCGCTCCCCGCATCGTGGTGATGTCGTGAACGGGAAACCACACCGAATTGATCATATCGAACCGCTCAAAAAGTCCGATGACCGGTTTCTTCGGCGCGTTTTCGTCGCCGCTAACCAGAAAATCCAGGGAGACGGAAAAGGGTGTGGTCGATTTCTTCAACTGCGCCATAACCCGGCTTCTCTGCAGCATGCCCTCTTCATCATAACGCTGCAAAAGCTCGGCCGGCCAGCTGGTGATGATGGTGCATTGCGACAATTCGCTCGCCATTTCGGCCGACAGGTCAAGCACCATGAAGGCCTTGAATCCCCAGGCTTCCGTCAGCCGTTTCAAAAACCGGAATATATCAAATTGCGTGTTGAGACCGGCGATCTCGCGAACGCAATCAACACCAATCGACTGAACGGCGGCCGTCTCTGTTTTCTGCATGAAGCGGTTCTTCAAAAAAGAGAAAATACCGCCGCAAAGGCCTGCCTTCGTGCGGAAATTGCGCGGATGTTACTCGCCAAAATGATTCATGCAAACAAAAGTTGAAACTTAATTCCGAATAATCGAAAATAAGATTTCACTTACACGCATCGGCGCGCGATCTGCCGTTTTTGAAGCGGAAACCAACAGCTTCACGCATCCATTTTTCTCAACCATTCGCAACCGGAGATAATCTGCAGGCAAGTTCCGCCGAAATTTGATCGGCCGTTTCGCGCACCAGAGGACCCCATTTCCGCAGTTGCTCCACATCCACGCGATAGGCTGGGCCGGTGACGGAAATCGCCGCGAGAAAATTGCGCCCCGGCGCCCTTACCGGCGCGGCAACGCAGTGAATGCCGATCTCATGCTCCTGAAGGTCGAAACCGTAGCCATTGCAGCGAATGGCGGCCACATCCTGCGCCAGCATTTGCGGGGTTACGATCGTATTTTGCGTGAAGCGGTGGAAGTCCAGCTCTGCGGCAAGTGCAGCGAGATCATCAGGGGAGAGCATTGACAGCGCGGCCTTGCCCACCCCTGTGCAGTAGGCGGGGGATGTCTTGCCCACCTGCGAATGCATGCGCAAAGTATGCTTGCCCTCCATCTTGTCCAGATAGGTGACTTGCCCGCCGTTCAGAACGGCAAGATGCACGGATTCCTGCGTCGCCTCCTGCAATGCCGCCAGATGCGGCGCGGCAACGCTGCGCAGATCATTGCCGCTCCAGGCCTTGGCAGCCAATTGCAGCAGCCTCAGACCCACGACATAGGTCTGGTCGGCGACATGATCGACCAGACCTTCGGCCACGAGATGGGCGAGCTGGCGGTGCACCGTGCCGCGCGGCTGGCCGCAAGCCTCGACAACGTCGGTGAAGCGCATCGGTTTTTCGGCAAGGGCGATAAGCTCCAGAAGCGAGACGGCCTTACCGAGCGTGCCGGTTACGCTTTCCTTTTTTCGATCCAAGGCAGGAACCACTTCATGCTCGCTGTCATTTGGGTTTTTGTGATCGGGCATGGCAACATCCACCGTCATCTGTCTTGACATAAGCCTGCGGCCAAGAGAATAATTCCACTTAGTAAAATCTAGTTCCAAATAATGGAACAATCAAGCCCCTCACTGGACGAGACGATGTCGATGATGCAAGCCCATTTCCCTGACCTCAAGGACGCGGGCGTGCTCGTCACCGGCGGCGGCTCCGGCATCGGGGCATCGCTGGTGGAGGCCTTTGCGGCGCAGGGCGCAAGGGTCGCGTTCATCGACATCGCCGAAGAGCCGAGTGTGGCGCTCGTTGCGCGGCTTGCTCATGCCGCACGCCATCCGGTCCATTTCTTCAAGACCGACCTGCGCGATATTGCGGCGACCCGGCAGAGCGTGGAGGCGGCAGCAGCTGCAACCGGCGGCATCAAGGTGCTCGTCAACAATGCCGCATGGGACGACCGCCACGAGATCGATACCGTCACAGAAGCCTATTGGGATGCCAATCAGGCCGTCAATCTCAAGCAGATGTTCTTCACGGTTCAGGCCGCCTTGCCACATCTGCGGCAGGCGCAGGACGCAGCCATCATCAATTTCTCCTCGATTTCGTTTTTGCTGAACATGGGCGAGCTTCCTTCTTATGCGGCAGCCAAGGCCGGCATCATCGGCCTGACGAAAAGCCTGGCCGGACGGTTGGGGCCGGAAAATATCCGCGTCAACACGCTGCTGCCGGGCATGATCGTGACGGAACGGCAGAAAGAATTGTGGCTGACGGACGACGACGTCACCTCGACCACGGCACGGCAATGTCTCAAGCGCACGCTTGTCGCCGCCGATCTGGTGGGTCCGTGCCTGTTTCTCGCATCATCGGCATCGAGCGCGATCACCGCGCAATCCATAATCGTAGACGGAGGCCTGTTATAATGTCTGAACCCGCTTTTATCGCCGTCGACTGGGGCACGACCAGTTTCCGGCTCTGGCTGCTCAGCCGGTCCGGCGCGGTGCTGGCTGAGCGCAGAAGTGCTGAAGGCATGACCACGGCCATGCGGACCGGCTTTACGGAGGTGCTGCAATCGCATCTCGATGCCATCGGTGCACCGGAAAAACTGCCGGTTCTTATCTGCGGCATGGCGGGTGCGCGGCAGGGCTGGGTGGAGGCCGGTTATATCGACGTGCCTGCATCGCTTTCAGCGGTTCTCGATGGTGCGGTGCGCGTGCCGGGTCAGGAGCGGGATGTCCGCATTTTGCCGGGGTTGGCGCAGCGGGACAAAAACGCACCTGATGTGATGCGTGGCGAAGAAACGCAATTGCTCGGTGCGCTCAGCTCTGCCGGTGGCGGAAGGAAGCTGGTATGCATGCCCGGCACCCATTCCAAATGGGTAACGGTGGATGGCAGCGACGTGACGGGCTTTGCCACCTTCATGACCGGTGAGCTGTTCGAGGTCATCTCGAAACAGACCATCCTTTCCCATGCGGTGGCGGAAGCCGAAGCCTTTACCGGCGAGCACGAGGTATTCAGGGCGGCCGTGCGCGATATCTACGCCAATCCGCAGCTCGCCACCAACCGTCTGTTCACCCTGCGCTCCGGACAATTGCTGCACGGCCTCACCGCGACAGACGCCAAGGCCAAGCTTTCCGGCATCATGATCGGACTGGAAATCGCCGGTGCGCATTCCTCCGTACGGCGGGACACGCCGGTGGTGCTGATCGGCTCCGGCGCGCTCGGCGCGCTTTACGAGGGTGCATTCGCAGCCCTTGAGATTCAATATACTGTCATCGACGCAGACGAGGCCGTTCGGCGCGGGTTGTTAGCCGCCGCAAATGCCATCTGGTCATAGATTATTCAGTGGAGCGGAATTCCAGGCGAAAACCGCTCACGCTTTTCGCCATCCCGCTCAAGGACGAAAGACCCAACATGCGTATCCCCTTCCCCGCCATGAAATATCCGCTGATCGCCATCCTGCGCGGCCTTAAACCCGAGGAAACCGAAGGCGTCGTCGGCGCGCTGATCGAGACCGGCTTCCGCGCCATCGAAATCCCGCTCAATTCGCCCGATCCGTTCCGCTCGATCGAGATCGCCGCAAAGATGGCGCCCGCCGATTGCCTGATCGGCGCCGGCACCGTGCTCAGCACGAAAGACGTGGATGCGCTGGACGCCGCCGGTGGCAAGCTGATGGTCAGCCCCAACGCCGATGCCGACGTCATCACCGCCGCGCGCGTCAAGGGCATGGTGACGATGCCGGGCGTTCTGACTCCGACCGAGGCTTTGGTTGCCGCAAAAGCCGGAGCAACCGGGCTGAAGTTCTTTCCCGCCAGCATCATCGGCCCGTCCGGCATCAATGCGATCCGGACGATCCTGCCGAAGGATCTGGTCATTGCCGCCGTTGGTGGCGTCTCGGACAAGAATTTCGCCGACTATACCAACGCCGGCATCCTCGCTTTCGGGCTTGGCACCAGTCTCTACAAGCCCGGCATGAAGGCTGCGGAAGTGCGCGAGCGCGCCATCGTCACGCTTTCGGCCTATGATGCAGCAATTGGAGGATAAAAGCATGGCGACCGTTTTTCCCTTTGCCGGACGTGTTCTTGACGAAACGCCGATGACGCTTGGCGAAGGCCCGACTTTCGACCCGGCGACCGGCACGGCCTGGTGGTTCAATATCATCGGGCGCGAACTGCATGAATTGCATCTCGCCTCCGGCCGCAAAACGGTGCACGCCCTGCCCTTCATGGGCAGCGCACTGGCGAAAATCAGCGACCACAAGCAATTGATCGCCTCAGATGACGGCCTTTTCCTTCGCGATACGGCAACCGGCGTGTTGACGCTGCATGCGGAGCTTGAAAAGGACATGCCCGACAACCGCTCCAATGACGGGCGTATGCATCCCTCGGGCGCGCTGTGGATCGGCACCATGGGCCGTAAGGCGCAAATCGGCGCGGGCAGCATCTACCACGTTGCCAGGGGAACCGTGACCAAGCTGTTTGCCGATGTCAGCATTCCAAATTCGATCTGCTTTTCGCCCGATGGCGCGACCGGATATTACGTCGACACCAAGGTCAACGAGCTGATGAAGGTGCCGCTCGATGCCGAGACGGGACTTCCCACCGGCAAGGCAGAGGTGTTCATTGACACCGCCGGCATCGACGGTGGCGTAGACGGATCGGTCTGCGATGCGGAAGGGCATATCTGGAACGCCCGATGGGGGATGGGTGCGGTCGATCGTTACGATGCCGACGGCAACCACATCGAACGCTATCTGGTGCCAGCGGGACAGACCACCTGCCCGGCCTTCATCGGCCCCGATGCGTCGCGCCTTCTCATCACATCCGCCCGCGAAAATCTTGACGACGACGCCATTGCCGCCAATCCGCAGCATGGAAAGACATTCGAGCTCGGGATTAAGGTGAAGGGCAGGTTCGAGCCGCTCTACCGGTTGTGAAGCGCGGCGCGTGCCGCCTTCTCATTCCTGTGCTCGTCACAGGGATGAGGTTGGGGAGGTCCTTACAGCCTTATGTGCAAGGCCACTCCATTTCTCAGGGAATATCCGACAGGATCTCGCGATAGTTCTCGTGAAGGTAACGCTGCGTGGCGGCGGCATCGGCGGGGCGGCCGTAAAAATAGCCCTGCCCCATAGCGCAGCCGAGCGCGCGCAGTTTTTCCTCTTCCGCCTGCTCCTCGATACCCTCCGCGACGACCTCGAGATCAAGCCCTTCGCACATGGCGACGATGGCCTTGATGATATGTTCCGAAGGACGGTCGCTGCTGATGCGGGAGACAAAGGCGCGGTCGATCTTGACCTTGTCGAAGGTGAAGTCGCGCAGGCGGCCAAGGCTCGACTGGCCGGTGCCGAAATCGTCAAGAGAGATACGAACACCCGCACCCTGCAATTCGCTGATGATGCGCTGCGCGGTATCGGCGGATGTCATGACAGCGGTTTCGGTGATTTCAAGCTCCAGCCGGTGCGGATCAAGGCCGACACGCGACAGGATGGACAGAATATTATCCGCTGTGCCGGGATCCATCAATTGCGCGGACGACAGGTTGAAGGACAGGAAAAGCTCTCGCGGCCAGAACAGCGCCGCTTCCGCCGCCTTCCTCAGCAGCGCTTCCGACAGCGCGTCGATGAAACCGCGTTCTTCGGCCAGCGGCACGAAAACGGCGGGCGACACGAAACCGAGATCGGGGTCGTTCCAGCGGGCGAGTGCCTCGAAACCGATGACCTTCGCTTCTTCCAGCCTGACGATGGGCTGGAAATGCACGTCGATCGCATCGGTGATGATGGCGTTACGCAACGCCTGTTCCAGCTGGGTGGCGCGCTTCATTTCCTGCGCAATCTCGCGCGAATAGACCGTTATCTGGCCACGGCCACGGCGCTTGGAGCGGTAAAGCGCGGTCTCGGCGCTTTTCAGCAAATCCTCGAAATCATCGCCGGCGAAGGGATAGATGGCAAAACCGAAGGATGAGGAAAGCCGGACGTTGCGGTCGCCGAGATCGTAAGGCGCAGAAAGCACGTCCTTGATCATGTTGCCGATGCGCTCTGCGCCGGTGCGTTCGAATACCAGCGGCAGCACGAAGGCGAACTCGTCGCCATCATGGCGCGTCACGGCGGCGCCATCGGGAATGCAAGCCTTCAGCCGATGCGCGACCTGGCACAAAATCTCGTCGCCCGCCTGCACGCCGAAAAGATCGTTGATGGGTTTGAAGCCGTCAATATTCGCAATGCCGACGGTGAAGGGCGCGGGATCGCTGGAACGCTCGCTGGCGAGCATGCGGATTTTGTCCCGCAAACGGTAACGATTGCCAAGCCCCGTCAGCGGATCGCTGTAAGCCATCGCCTGCAGCTCGTTCTGGCTGACGTGCAACGCCTGCGGCTCTGCCCGTTTCATTCCTGCATCTCGTGAATCCCGTGTCGACCGCGATCACAATGCAGGGCAAGTATTAAAAAAGCCATAGAACCGCGCACCGAAAATGCGGCGGCGTCTCCGCAATGCCAGCGGCTCGAACACAAAAAGCTGAAATGGAGGAGCTTCAGGCTTGCAGCCGCAGGGCATCCTTGCCGAAAAGGCGCAGGAAAACGGCATCGACCATATCGGGACTGACGGGTTTCAGCAGCATGTCTTCCATGCCCGCCGCCAGGCATTTGTCGAGATCGCCCTCGAAAGCGTGGGTGATGACGCCGACGATGGGAATGCGCTCGTCGCCGGCCAGTGCACGCATACGGCGGGCGACCTCAAAACCGTCGATATCGCCAAGCGTGGTGTCGAGCAGGACGACGGACGGCGCCTGTTCTTCAAAAAGACGCAACGCCTCCTCACCCGACGTGGCAAGCCGCCAGGACAGCCCCAATCCCTCAAGGATTTGTGAGAAGACGATCTGGTTGACCCTGTTGTCCTCAACGAGAAGTATCTCGCAGACGCCGCCGGTCTTGAGGATTTTGGGCAGGTCTTCGGTCATGATCTCCCAGTCCTCGTCGGAGGACTTTTCCTTCGGAGAAGATTTGAGGCCGACGGCGAGATAATGCAGCAGCGAAGCGTCGATCTCCTCTTCCTCGATGGTGACGACCGGCAGGTCATGCGCGGCCGCGATATCGAGGCATGTGACGCTCATCTGGGCGTCGACGACGACGACATCGATGCCGACGCCTGCGGAAGCGGCGATATCGATGAAACTACGCTGTTCTTCCTCGCTCCTCACCACGGCATGATCCATGCCGCTCGCGGCAAGCCGGTGGCAGGCGGCTTCGGCAAAGCGCCCGTTTCCGGAAACCACCAGCACCGCCTTGCTTTTCAGCAGACCGCCTGCGGCATCGCGATCTTCATCCTTGCCATAGGTTGAGGCGACGAAATCGACATGTTCGAGCGAGGGGATGACGGGCATGCCGTTCGCGTCGATGGTGGCGAGCGCGGTCACGTCCTCCATCGTCGTGACCAGAAAATGCCGGCCAGGCCGACCCACCCGCTGCTTGCGGGTAATCGTCAGCACCTCTTCACCATTCGCGCGCCTCACCCTTTCGGGAAGGATGCTCGGCGTGCCGCTGTCCAGCACCATGCGATCGGCAGCGTCGATCCGGCCTGCGACCTGGCGCGAATGCAGGTCGAAAACCGTGCGGCCGAGAATGCTCTCTGCACTGGTCTCGACCATGGTGCAGGCGGCTTTATTTACAGCGGCATAGGCGAGGTTCCGGTCCTTGACGAGGACCGGAAACGGCAGATTGTCGAGAATGTCTTCGATCAGCTGAACGCGTTCGAGGTCGATGCGCCACTGTTCTTCTCTTTTCTTCTGTTCGGAAATATCGGCAACGACGCTGATGCCCAGCCCGGAAGGCAGGCGGTTCATTACGAAGCGCAGGAAGCGCTCCCCCTTCAACCGCTCGGTTTTTTCAGACCTTTCCTTCCAGTGCAGCGCCAGCCGCTCGCCAATCCATTCCTCGCGTCCCAGCTGCCGGGCATTGGCGGACAGGCTTTCCGCTTCCAGAAGATAACAATCGTAAAGCGCGCTCAGATAGTCGCGCAGCCGCGCGCCCGGCCCGATAACGGCCTCTTGCAGTGGAAAAAAACTCAAAAGCTTCCGGCTTGCGAAAACGATGTGATCGTTCCGGTCGTAAACGACGATCGCCGCGCCAAGCGCGTCGCAAAGGGCATCAAGCATCACCGTATGAACGCCCGCGCCGGAGGACGCCAAATCACTCAACTGCAAACTCCCACCTGTTTTCAGGGTCAGGCTTATGTTTCTATTGGAATCGTCCGAGGCAAATGCCGGGATGAAACGGTAAATTCCGCAAAAGAGACATCAGGGTTCGCTACTTGAAGCAGTCTTGAGGGGAAGATGACGTTCACCCATATACGACGTCACACCACCCGGCGAAGGGGGGCCTCGTTCCTGCAGTCATTTCAAGCCGCCTCACCATATGCAAGGCCGATTAAAGGCGGATTAACGCTTAACCTGACGTTGAACGGAAATGATCAAACGCCGGGCAGGCCGCAAAACATGTACAAACTTTCGCGACTTGAGTTTTTTGCTTTCGAAGCCGTGACGAATCCGCGAAAATGATGATCATGGCCATCAAGCAGCTTTCAGAAACCCTCATCAACCAGATCGCCGCCGGCGAGGTCATCGAAAGACCCTCCAGCGCCACGAAGGAGCTGGTGGAAAACGCCATCGACGCGGGCGCAACGCGCATCGAAATCGCCACGGCGGGCGGTGGCAAGGGACTGGTGCGCATCACCGATAACGGCTCCGGCATGTCGCCTGCCGATCTGGAGCTTGCGGTCCGACGCCATTGCACCTCGAAAATATCCACCACGCTTGACGATATCCGCACGCTTGGCTTTCGCGGTGAGGCCCTGCCCTCCATCGGCTCGGTTGCCAAGCTTTCCATCACCAGCCGGCAACACGGCGCAGAGCAGGGTTCGGTGATCTCCGTCACCGGCGGCAAAGTCTCCGAGGTCCGGCCCGCCGCTGCCAATGCCGGCACCATCGTTGAGGTGCGCGACCTGTTTTTCGCGACGCCCGCACGGCTGAAATTCCTGAAGACGGAGCGAGCGGAGGCAGCCGCCATTACCGAAGTCGTCAAGCGGATGGCAATTGCCTTTCCGCATATCCGCTTCGTGCTGTCAGGCACCGACCGCTCCACGCTTGAAATCCCCTCCACCGGCGACGATCACCTTGCCCGCATGGCGCAGATTCTCGGTGCCGAGTTCAAGGACAACGCCATCGAAATCGATGCCGGGCGCGAGGATGTAACGCTCTCCGGTTTTGCCGGGGTGCCGACCTTCAACCGCGGCAACTCGGCGCATCAATATGTCTTCGTCAACGGTCGCCCGGTGCAGGACAAATTGCTGTTGTCCGCCATTCGCGGTGCCTATGCCGAAACCGTACCGCACGGGCGATATCCGGTCGCAGTGCTGTCCCTGACGCTCGATCCCGCCTTTGTCGACGTGAACGTGCATCCGGCGAAATCAGATGTGCGCTTTCGCGATCCCGGCCTCGTTCGCGGGCTGATCGTCGGCGCGATCCGCCAGGCGCTGACCCGCGACGGTGACAGGGCGGCGACGACTGGTGCCAGCCAGATGATGAACGCCTTTCGCCCCGGCTACAGCCCGTCCAATCTCCGACCGTCTGCCGCTGCGACATGGTCCGCCGCGGCCTCGCCTTCCCGACCGCTTGCCATTTCCGGGAACATGCAATTTGCCGAGGCCGTGCAATCGCGCTTTTCCGACATCACCATGCCGACCGCGCGGGCAGAACCCAGCGAGGTTTACGAGGCCTCGGCAAGCCCGTCGCTGGAACCGTCACAATATCCGCTCGGCGCCGCGCGGGCGCAGTTGCACCAGAACTACATCGTCGCGCAGACGGAAGACGGCCTCGTCATCGTCGACCAGCATGCGGCGCATGAACGGCTGGTGTTTGAGGAAATGCGCAATGCGCTGCATTCCAGACGCCCGCCTTCACAGGTGCTGCTCATTCCTGAGATCATCGACCTTCCCGAAGAGGATTGCGACCGGCTGATGGACCATGCGGCTGGTTTCGATGCGCTGGGACTGGTCATCGAGCGTTTCGGGCCGGGGGCGGTCGCGGTTCGCGAAACGCCGGCGATGCTTGGCGAGGTTAACGTGCAGGGGCTGGTGCGGCAGCTTGCCGACGAGATCGCTGAATGGGACGCTGCCTCCACGCTTGCCAACAAGCTGGAATATGTCGCCGCCACCATGGCTTGCCACGGCTCGGTGCGTTCAGGGCGGCGCATGCGGCCGGAGGAGATGAACGCGCTTTTACGGCAGATGGAAAACACGCCGGGTTCAGGACAGTGCAATCACGGTCGTCCGACCTATATTGAGCTAAAACTTTCCGATATAGAACGTCTCTTCGGCCGAAGCTGAGCCTTAACCCCGGGGGCAGCAGGCAGGGCTGGCCTTGGGCGTAGCTCAGCGATATAAATTCAAGGGACTGGAGCATCCGGATTGTTCAGGAGAACGCTACGCCGTTTCGGGCTGGATGCACTGACAGGACATAGCAGGAGACGAAAACGGATGAACAGATTTGAGGGAGGCGGAAACCGCATCGCCGTCATCGAATATCTCGACGGTGACTTCCGGATCGTGCAGACCGGCTCGCATGTCATATGCGCCATCACCGGCAAGACCATTCCGGTCGACGAGCTGCGTTACTGGAGCGTCGCCCGGCAGGAAGCCTATGTGGATGCCAGCGCCTCACTGGAGGCAGAGCGCAAGGCTGGTAATTTGCCCGCCTGATCAGGCGCGGAAGCACGCCCGAAATGGCCGCGTGTGAGAACTCTTCTTTTCGCGCTGAGGGCTGCTTACCTCTCCAACCTCATCCCTGTGCCTGTCACAGGGATCCAGCCAGCCAAAGTCCTTGGGCTGAAAGGAGTCTTTTGGCCGCGCAGACGCACGTCGGCTGGATTCCTGTGACAAGCACAGGAATGAGGGGGTGAGTGCCCGGCGGCTTGCGTTACGAGATGCTCTAAATTGACGTCCGCGCATTTTCCCGCAGCAAACGGGCGCGGCAGTTCCGCACCGCCGTCTCGATGATCGTTGTGGCCGCATTGGGATCGTCGAACACCATGTCGACCTCGATCACCAGGCTGTTCCACAGCAATTCTTCCGCACGGCCATGGTGCCCGTTAAGACGCACGGCGTCCTTGGCCGTTGTCACCAGCTGCAAGTTTTCCTTATCCGCGTCCTGCAGAAGATCGGCGATCTCGTCATCGCTGAAATGGTGATGGTCAGGAAAGGAGCGCTGCAGCACGATTTCGCCACCAAGCCCCTCGACAGTTCGGAAAAACTTGGCGGGATCGGCGATACCAGCATAGGCCAGCACGCGCCTTCCCCTGAAATCCTGCGGTTCCTGCGGCTTTATCGCCGCGACGAAAACCGGTTTGGCGGCCTTTGCCGCGGTTCTGACCAGCGGATCGGCCGCATGGCCGTTACCGACCTTCAAGAGTCCGGTCATATGCCGCATCTGTTCGGCAAGCGGCGCCCGGACCGGGCCGCCCGGTACAAGATGGCCGTTGCCGATGCCACGCACCGTATCGATAACGACCAACGCATAATCCAATGTCAGGCGTGCGCTCTGGAAGCCATCATCCATGATGATGAGATCCACGCCCTCCTTCACCAGCCGATGTGCACCTTCCACCCGCTTGCGGGAGATGACCGTCACCGCCTCGCGGGCAAGCAGCAGGGGTTCATCGCCGACATCAGCGGAGCGGTGCTGCGCGGGATCGACGAGGGTGGTGACATCAAGTGTGCCGCCATAACCACGGCTCAGGAAGCCGGGTTTCAGGCCCTTTGCGGTGGCGGCTCGGGCGATTGCCATTGCGGTCGGCGTCTTTCCGGCACCACCAACGGTGAAGTTGCCGATGCAGATGACCGGAACGGAAACGCTCGCCCGTTTTGCCGTGCGCATCCGCCGGCCGGCAATATTGCCGTAGAGAAGGGAAAACGGTGATAACAGCCAGGCTTGCCAGCCTGCTTTCTGCCACCAGAAAGGCGGCGCTTCAGAAACCATATATGCCTGCTCCCGGCCGCATCACCCACGGCATTGCGCTTAAATTCGATAAATCACATGGGTATTTGCCAGAAAAAACCCTGAATTGCAAAACCCGGCTATACATGCGCAGCTTGTCTCTTCCCATCTTGTGCGACAAGTGGCGCGCACTGCGGGGACATGACCTAAACAACGCGTTCCGGAAGCAGGGTTTCCAGCGCGGTAATATCATCGAAACAATAATGGGCGTCGGCGCCAAGGCTTTCGCGCGAGCCGGTTCCGGTGAGAACGGCAATGCGCAATCCTGCGCCGGCATTTCTCGCCATGTGCAGATCATGATTATTGTCGCCGACCACTGCCACGCGTGCAGGCGCAAGACCAATCGCGTCGCAGAAACCGATAACCATGCCGGGTTGCGGCTTGGTGCCGTAACCGCTGTCATAACCGGCGACGAAATCGACATCGCTTTCGAAACCGAAACGGATCGCCGTCTGGCGGATGGATTTTTCGTTGTCGCTGGAGGCGATGCCAAGCTTGTAGCCGCGTGCCTTGAGCCTTGCGAAAAATGCCTTGAGATCGGTGACCGGCACGGATTTATCCGCTGCTTCAGTGAATAGCCGGTCGAGCCGCGCAGTCAACTCCACGAGATCGCAAGGCGAACCGGCGGCGACGAGACCGGCAGCTATCTCCGCCGTATTGCCGGCAGCCAAAAGACTGTCGGGCACCACATGCCCGGTAACCGGATCCATGCCGCAGGCGGCGAGAAGCTGGTCCGCAAGAACGGGATCGCCCTTGGCGGCAATCGCCGCAAGTTCACGGTTCACCGGCCCCCAGCTTGCGTCATAACCCAACAGCGTACCGTCCTTGTCGAAAAGGACTGCGGCAATCGATTGGGTCGCATCAATCTCCATATCCGCTACCATGAACCGATGGCACTCCGCGGTTGCAGCTTGGCGGTGACTGTGAGCGGGTTGATGTAGGGCTCCAGCGCCTTGACGGTGGCGGAAAGCGCGCCGCGCATGTCCTGAATGACCCGGTTGCCGGCATCGATCATCTTGTAGCGTTCATTGTCGTTGACCAGGAGGTAATGCACCGCCTTGGCCAGCATCTCGACATCGCGGACGATGCGCCCGCCGCCGGCGCGGATCAGCTTCTGATAGGCCTCGCGGAAATTCTGTACATGCGCGCCTGACAGTACGGCGCAGCCCAGCATTGCCGGCTCCAGCGGGTTCTGCCCACCCTCGGCCGTCAGCGAACGGCCGACGAAGGCAAGTTCGGTGAGCCTGAGGTAAAGCCCCATTTCGCCAATGGAATCCCCGAGGAAGATATCGGTTTCCGGTGTGATCACGTCGTTGCGACTTCTGCGCGCCACGGTCAACCCCATGCCCTTCAGCATGGCTTCCACGTCGTCGCCGCGCTCGGGGTGGCGCGGCACGATGATGGTCAATTGACCGTTGCGCGACTTGATCGCCGCATGCACGGTGGCTGCTGCCTTCTCTTCACCGTCGAAGGTGGAGATCGCCGCCCATGTCTTGCGGGTGCCGATCTGCCTGCGATAGTGCTCGAGCAGAGCTTCGTCGCAAGGCGGCGGATCCGTATCGCCCTTGAGGTTGCCGGATATCACCACCGGCCAGGAGCCGAGATCACGGAAGCGTTCGGCATCGACATCGGATTGCGCAACCACCAGCGCCAGCTTGGAGAACAGCGATTCCGCAATGTCGTGCCGGTTGTTCCAGCGGTCGAAGGAACGGTCTGAGAGCCGCGCATTGACCCGGATCTGCGGAATGTGCCGGCGCTCCAGCTCCATCATCGTCACCGGCCAGATTTCCGATTCAGCGGTGATGGCGGCATCCGGTGCCCAGTAGGCGAGGAAACGGTTGACCGCGATCTTGATGTCGAGCGGCACATATTGGTGGATCACATCATCGCCAAGCCGGGTACGGGTCAGCTCGGCCGAGGTGACGGTGCCGGTGGTCAGAAGCACGAAGATATCGCGCTTGCGTATTTCGCGGATCAGCGGAATGAGGGCGAGCGTTTCGCCGACACTTGCGGCATGGAACCAGACGAGCGGGCCACGGGGGCGCTCCGCGCTGGCGTAACCGAAACGTTCTAGACGGCGGCGCTTGTCTTCCTTGCCCTTTGCGGCCCGATAGGAAAGATAAGGCCGTGCAAACGGATAAGCGGCGATACCGGCAATCCTGTAACCGGAAAGAGCGAAACGTGCGATACGGCTGCTCATGACATTCTGCCCTTGATCATTCCGCGCAATGCCCTGCCCCTGTTCTTTGTTGTTATCGCCGCCTACTTCTTCTCAAATTGCGTCATTTTTTATCATCGGAAACAAAAGCGCGATCACGTTTTCTCGCAACCGAATTTCCTGCCTGCCATTCCGGGCAGGAATCACGGGAAAACTTGCCTTCACCCAATAGTATTACAACGCAAGGGCAAAAGGACTCAATTTTTATCGTCGGGATTGAGAAGACGGTGCATATGCACGATAAAATAACGCATATGGGCGTTATCAACAGTCATCTGCGCCTTGGATCTCCACGCGGTCAGCGCGGAAGCGTAGTCAGGATAGATGCCGACGATATCGAGCGCATTCAAATCCCGGAACTGAACATCCTGAAGATTTTCCAGTTCGCCGCCGAACACAAGGTGCAGCAGCTGTTTCTGTTTGCCAGATTCCGTCATGTCTTGTCTCTTTCTTAAGCTCTGAGAGCCCCTCATCTGCGGGATTTCCGGGCAAACGTCAACCATCGGACAGATGTGAAAACGCTTTCAAAAGCGCGGGAAGCGCATATTCTGCTGCAGCGCACAATGCGGGGTGGTTTACCTCGCGGCGATTATACATCAGGGGTTTTCCATCAAGTCCGACCAGACTGCCGCCTGCCCTTTCGAGGATAAGGTCTGCGGCGGCCAGATCCCACTCGTGCGAGTTCGCCTTGACCAGTGTTCCATCGATGCGGCCATCCGCCACCATCGCCAGCCGGTAGGCGAGCGAGGGCACATGCGGAATGCGCTTGACGGTGCTGCGCACCTCTTCCGGCAGATGCGTAATCACGTCTTCAGGTGCGGCCAGATGGAAGACGCCGGTGTTTTCACGGGCGGCTGAAATCGGCTTGCCATTCTTCAGCGCTTCGCCGCCTTCAAGTGCGGTGAATTCCTCTGCGAGTGCAGGCGCAACAAGGGCGGCAACGACGGGTCGGCCCTCATGCACCACGGCGACGCTGACGCACCAGGTATCCCGCCCACCGATGAAGGCGCGCGTTCCGTCGATGGGATCGATGACGAAGACGGTGGAGCGGGCCAGCCTTGTCGTATCGTCATCCGTCTCTTCCGAAAGCCAGCCATATTCCGGCCGGGCGGTACGCAGGATGGTTTCGAGAATTTCGTTTGCCGCGTAATCGGCCGCGCTGACCGGTGAAAGCCCGCCATTTTTCCACCAGACCTCGGGGTCCTTGCGGAAGAAACCGAGGGCCGTCTCGCCCGCCTTGCGTGCGGCTTCGAGGACCAGCCTCAGATCGGAAGCCCAGCGGGCCTCAGCCATATCGTTCATTTTGCCGTCTTTTCCGCGCGCCTCATACGGCGCGCCTGTTTTTCCCTTCGCACTTGCACACAAAGTGCTGGCGAAAACAACCCGCAGGTCGCCTCACTTGCCCGCGATCGTCATGCCTTCGATAGCAAGTGTCGGTGCTGCGACACCGTATTTACGGTCGATATCGTTAGCCGGCGTGACACGCATGAACATGTCCTTCAGGTTCGAAGCGATGGTGACCTCGGAAACCGCGAAGGATTTTTCACCATTCTCGATCCAGAAGCCGCTCGCACCGCAGCTATATTCACCCGTGAGCATATTGGCGCCGTGGCCAATCAGTTCGGTGACGTAAAAGCCGGTTCCGACGTCCCTCAGCAGATCTTCCGGCGAAATATCGCCTGGCTCCAGCGCGAGATTGGTTGAGGACGGCGATACCGAAGTGCCACCGCGCACGCCGCGACCGTTGGTTTCAAGGCCGAGTTCACGCGCTGCCGAGGTAGAGAGGAACCAATGCTTCAGCACCCCGTCCTCGATCATCGTCATCTTCTCGCCCCGGACACCCTCGCCATCGAAAGGACGCGACGAGGGGCCACGAACGATCTGCGGATCGTCCGTCAGATAAAGGCCCTTTTTCAGAACCTGCTGCCCCATCCTGTCGCGCAGGAAGCTGGTCTTGCGGGCAACGGAAGCGCCATTGATCGCGCCGGCAATGGCGCCGACGAAACCGCGCGCGATGCGGGGATCAAAAACCACGGTAATATTGCTGCCGGTATCGACCTGAAGCGGGCCGACCCGCCGCACGACTTTTTCGCCGGCGCGGCGGCCGATCTCTTCGGCTGCATCCAGATCGGCGTAATAGAGGCGGCTGTCGAAATCGTAGTCGCGCTCCATCTTCGTGCCCTCGCCGGCGATGACACTGACGGAACGGCTGAAACGGCTGCCCATGTAGCTGCCGGAAAAACCGTGGGAGGTGGCAAGGACGAGGCCGCCCATGCCGCTCGATGCGCCAGCACCGGAGGAATTGCTGACGCCCTTGACGGCAAGCGCCGCCTCTTCCGAGGCGAGCGCTGCCTCACGCAATTGATCTGTAGAGACCTCGGTCGCATCGAAAAGCTCGAGATCGTCGTAGGAGGTTGCGAGCCGTTCCTTGTCTGCCAGGCAGGCGAAGGGGTCTTCCGGCGAAACCTTCGCCATGGCCACCGCCCGTTCCGCCAGGGTCTTCAGGTCGAAGCCGGGATTGGCCGAAACGCTCGCCACCCGCCGCCCGACGAAAACGCGAAGCGAAAAATCATCGCTTTCGGAGGATTCGGTACTTTCCACCTTGCCAAGCCGGACGCCGACCGATTGCGAGCGAGAGCGGACGACGACGGCATCCGCCTCATCCGCGCCTGCAGCACGGGCGAGATCGACAAGCTCGCTGGCGCGATCGAGAAGTTTGGAAGAATCTATTTCTGAGGACATGAGTTGGCCTTTCATTCCTGTTCCATTTATTGTGCCATCAACCCCGCATCAAGGGCGAAACGCCGCTTTCTCCATCGACAAGGCTTTGTCGCCACCATATTCGAAAGTCAGCCAGCATGACCGAGCACGACGCTCTCTTTTCCGAACCCTTGCTGCTTCTGGCCGGCGCTGTCATCGCGGCGTCGATTTTCCGCAAACTCGGCCTTGGCACCGTGCTCGGTTATCTGGTGGCGGGCATCGTCATCGGGCCGTTCCTGCATCTGGTGACAGACGCGAAAGATATCTTCAACGTCTCGGAACTGGGCGTGGTTTTCCTGCTCTTCATCATCGGCCTCGAACTCAAGCCATCGCGCATATGGCAGATGCGGCGCGATATTTTAGGGCTGGGGCTGGCGCAGGTGCTGGTGACGGGCAGCGTGCTGGCATTGATTGCCTGGTGGGCCGGACTGATCGACGCGCGTGGCAGCCTCGTTGCGGGTTTCGGCCTTGCACTCTCCTCCACCGCCTTTGCGTTACAGATTCTTGAAGACGATGGCGACATGAATACGCGGCATGGCAACCGCTCCTTCTCGATCCTGCTGTTTCAGGATCTCGCTATCGTACCGCTTCTCGCCCTTGTCACCATTCTTTCCAACCGCCCGGACGTGCCGACGGATTCGATGGCCTACGATCTCGTCGCCTCCGTTGTCGCGGTGGCGGGCATGGTGTTGGCCGGGCGTTATCTGCTGACGCCGATGTTCCAGATCATCGCCCGCACGGGTGCGCGGGAGGTGATGATCGCCGCCGCCCTCTTCGTCGTCATCGGTGCGGCCGCCATCATGGAGGCGGTTGGGCTTTCGATGGGCATGGGTGCGCTGCTGGCCGGGCTGATGCTGTCGGAATCTTCTTATCGGCACGAGCTGGAAGCCGATATC
Source organism: Agrobacterium sp. A3-95 (assembly GCF_053521785.1). NCBI lineage: Bacteria > Pseudomonadati > Pseudomonadota > Alphaproteobacteria > Hyphomicrobiales > Rhizobiaceae > Agrobacterium > Agrobacterium sp. A3-95. The sequence goes on from NZ_JBNWDR010000001.1 coordinate 524,776, forward strand.
GAGCCGTTTCGCGGGCTGTTTCTGGCGCTGTTCTTCATGGCTGTCGGCATGTCGCTGCACATCAACATCGTCTACGAGCACATTCTTCTCATCCTGATCGCCGTGCCGGCGATGATGGCTGTGAAGGCGGCCGTAATCTATGGGCTGTGCCGCATCGCCGGTTCGTCCCGTTATGCATCGAGCCGTATCGCGCTGCTGCTGGCGCAGGGCGGCGAATTCGGTTTCGTGCTGTTTTCCACTGCTGCCGCCTCCCGCCTGTTTCCGCAGGCGACGGCTTCCATCCTTGTCGCCATCGTGACGCTTTCCATGGCGCTGACGCCGCTGCTGGCAGTGGTTTCTCGCCGGCTGACGGCGGAGGATGCCGATGAGGACACGCTGGACGAGGATTTTGACGGGGCTGGCGCCGATGTGCTGATGATCGGCTTTTCGCGCTTCGGCCAGATCGCCTCGCAAATCCTGCTTGCCGGTGGGCGCGACGTGACAGTCATCGACAGTTCGGCCGATCGTGTACGTCAGGCTTCCCGCTTCGGTTTCCGCATCTTTTTTGGCGATGGTACACGCAAGGACGTGTTGATCGCGGCTGGCATAGAGCGCGCCGATCTCGTGGCGGTCTGCACCCATAAAAAGGAAGTCACCGACCGCATCATCGACATGATCCAGTCGGAATTTCCAAGCGTGCGCATCTATGCCCGCTCCTATGACCGCATTCATTCCCTCGATCTCAGGAAAAAGGGCGTGGAATACGAAATCCGCGAGACGCTGGAATCGGGCCTGCTATTTGGCCGCCGCATTCTGGAAGGGTTGGACATGGACGGCGAAAGGGCGCTTGCCATTTCCGACGACATACGCGAGCGCGACGAGGAGAGATTGCAGCTACAGGCCGTGGAAGGGCTCGCCGCCGGCAGGCAGATGCTGCACAACAAGCCGGTGCGCGAAGTGAAACCCGAGCCACTGATGAAGCCGAAGAACAAGGTGGAAAAGCGCGAGGAAGAAGAGGACGAAGACGAGGGTGAAATAGCAGTCACCCACTAAGCGGCACGCGCTCGCCCATAGCGAATACTCAAGGAGTACCGCTCAAGCCTCCACGCCCTGCCCGCGATGGAACAGTTCCACCTGCATTTCGATCTGCCGTTTCAGATCATCCTTGATCCCGGCGGAAGCGTTCAGCACTTCTTCCGATTTGAGGAAATCCAGCACGCCGAAACGGTGCACCGGTGGGCGCAGGAAAATATGCGGCGGACGCAATCTGAGTTTCAGGGCAATGGCCGCCTGCATCATCAGCTGACTGGCGCCGAACAGGCTGTCCAGCCGGTTCGGCATGGTGGTGCCGTCACCTTCAGGGCCGCCAACCACATCGATGCCGACGATGATATCGGCCCGATCCATCAGATGCTCATAGGGCACGGGATTGAAGATGCCGCCATCGATCATGATGCGGCCGTTGACGCGCACCGGCATGAATAGAGCCGGAATAGCCGCAGAAGCCGCCAGCGCCTGAATGATCTCGCCGGTTTCCACCACCACTTCGGTCTGCGCATAATAATCCGTGGTTACCACTTTCAGGGGAATGGCAAGTTCGGAAAAATCCTTCGGCAGGGCCTGCGGCATCAAGGCGTGCAGAATGAGTTCGAGATTGAACTGGCCAAGACGAAAACCATCGACCGCATGGCGCATGGATGCGGGGCCAAGGCTCCAGAGACGGTTGGCGACCGAACCCTTCCGCCCCATGAGTTCCAGCGTATATTCGCGGATTTCCTTGCCGCTCATGCCGGCCGCCATGCCTGCTGCGATGATGGAGCCGATGGAGGAGCCGGAAAGCGCGACCGGGCGAATGCCTAGTTCGTCGAATGCCTCGATAACGTTGATGTGGCAGATGCCGCGTGCGCCACCGCCGCCGAGCGCCAGGCCGAATGTCGGCTCATGACCGCTCTCGCGGCTGGCATCGATCGCCTCTTGCCCGGCGTGAACCATTGTGACGCTGTCGTTTACACCCTGCTCCATGCCAAATACCCAAGACCCTTTCCACGGCAAAGCCTCTGCCTATTCGGCAAACAAGACAAGACCGTGACGTGACGGGAAAGTGCTGCCGTCAGAGCGTTTTCGCTTTTCTTCAAATCGCGAAAACACTCTAACTCTTTGTTTTGCGGCATTTCCGCACGGAAACCGGGGGCCGTTTTTGCTGGAAATGCTCTAGGGCTCGTAGCGGTAGAAGTGCATTTTCGAGTCACCGAAGATGCGGCTTTCGAGCGGTTTGAACACCGGCTCGACATTGACCACAACATCGCCGCGCTCTTCCAGAATGGCGAGCGCACCGGGGGCCAGCCAGCCGCCAGCATGGGCAGCAGCAAATGCCTTCTCCCCGTGGCCCTGGCCATAGGGCGGATCGGCGAAAAGGAGATCGAAGGGCTCGATATTGTTGACGCCGCCAAGCTTGGTCGCGTCACGCCGCAGGATGCGGGCACGCCCATGCAGCCCCAGCGCATCGATATTTTCCCACAACAGCCCCCTGCCCTCAACGCCGTTTTCGACGAAGAGCGCCACACGACAGCCACGCGAAAGCGCCTCCAGCCCGACCGCGCCCGTTCCGGCAAAAACGTCCAAAACGCGCGTACCGTCAAGACTTTCCGGATAGGCATGGCTTAGAATATTGAAGAGGCTTTCCCGTGTCCTGTCGATTGTCGGACGAATGGAATTTGTTTTCGGCGCGGCCAGATTTCGGCCGCGGAACTCACCGCCTACGATCCGCATTACGTGTCATTCCCCTGCCACCAGAAGGTTTGCCACCCGGGCCTTTGCCGCCCGGTTTGCCGCCGCCGGGGCCGCTACCGCCACCGGGGCCTTTGCCCTTGCCTGAAAAACCCGAACGTTCGCCACGTTCACCCGGTTTTCCAAAAGAAGGCTTGCCCGATGCGGGCCTGCCGCCGGGTTTGCCACCCGGTTTTGCGCCTCTTGGCTTGTCACCGAAAGGCCGGTCGCCGCGTGGGCGATCACCGTCTTCGCGGGGCTTGTCGCGGAACGGACGCTCACCGAAAGGTTTCTCACCACGTGCCGTGCGATCTCCGAAGCTCTTCTCGCCGCGTGGGCGGTCGCTGCGCGGGCGATCACCCTCCTCACGTGGCTTGTCACGGAACGGACGGTCGCCAAACGGTTTTCCACCGCGTGCGGTGCGATCTCCGAAGCTCTTCTCGCCGCGAGGACCGTCGCCACGCGGGCGATCTCCCGCTTCACGTGGCTTGTCACGGAACGGACGGTCACCGAAGGATTTCCCGCCGCGATCTCCAAAGCTCTTTCCACCGCGCGGGCCGTCGCCACGTCCACGACCGCCTTCCTCTTCGCGCGGGGAATCCGAACGGATCCACTCGCCCTCGGAATCGGCATGCCTGACGACGTTGCGGCGCGCTTCCGCCTGGGCGGATGGCTTCTTGAACAGGCTTTCCGCTTCCGCGCGGGCAGAAAACTTCCGCTCCTTGCCATCACGGGTGGGCTTTGCGCCGGGCGCCATCCAGACATTGGCCGTGCGGCTGGTGCCCGCGGGCGGGCGGGCGGGGCGGCGTTCTTCGCCATCCTCTTCGCCACGGGTTTTCGCGCCGAATTTCCCGGCAGGTTTGCCACCGAACTTGCCAGCTGGCTTGTCACCGCGCTTGGTGTCGAGACGGCCGAGCGCCTTTTCGCGGCGATCTTCCGGTTTGCCGGCAGCCCTGTCGAAACGCGCCTTGCCTTCCGGCGCGTCGCTCTTTGCCCATTCGGACCGGGGCGCGCGCTTGGGCGTGTTTTCTTCTTCATCGTCGGCGACAGGCGCATCGTAGATCGGCGCGTCGAAATTGGCGCCGGATTGTTCGATGAGGCGCGGACCAAGCTGGTCACGCAGCATGCGGCCACGCACTTCAAGCACCTTGCCTTCAGGCAGATCGCCAAGCTGGAACGGGCCGTAGGAGATACGGATCAGGCGGTTGACCTCAAGGCCGAGCGCGCCGAGCACGTTCTTGATCTCGCGGTTCTTGCCTTCGCGCAGACCCATGGTGATCCAGACGTTGTGACCCTGGGTGCGGTCGAGCGTCGCGTCGATAGCGCCATAAAGCACGCCGTCGACGGCAATGCCTTCCTTCAGCTTGTCGAGCGCTGCCTGATCGACCTCGCCATGGGCGCGCACGCGGTAGCGGCGCAGCCAGCCGGTCGTCGGCAGTTCCAGCACGCGGGAGAGACCGCCATCATTGGTCAACAGCAGCAGGCCTTCGGTATTGATGTCGAGGCGGCCGATAGAGAGCACACGCGGCAATTCACCCGGCAGATTGTCGAAAACGGTCGGGCGGCCTTCCGGGTCGGAATTGGTCGTCACCAGGCCAGCGGGCTTGTGGTAAAGCCACAGGCGCGTGCGCTCAGCCCCGCGGATGGGCATGCCATCCACTTCGATCTTGTCGGAAAGAGTCGCGTTCATCACCGGAGTGTCCAGCTTGACGCCGTTCAGCGACACGCGGCCTTCCATGATCATGCGCTCGATATCGCGGCGCGAGGCAACGCCGGCGCGCGCCATGATCTTGGAAATGCGCTCTGGCTTGGTGCCCATAACGGCTTCCTGCACCGGAGCCGCCTTGGCTTCTACCGGTTTCTTTTCACGCTCTGCGGCGGGCTTGCCGGGGCCTTTCGACTTCTTGTCGCGGCTAAAAGTCTTGCCACCGTCACGCTTCGGCTTGTCTTTAAAAGTCATTTGCTGTTTGCCTGTTGTTTGGGCTGTCCTATCAGGTCCAAGCACAAGGGTTAAGAGGAAATTGAAACGCAATGGCCGAAAGGACGCATTTCATGGAACTGGCGCTGGCGGAAGCCCGTGCCGCCGGTGAGCGGCAGGAGGTTCCGATCGGCGCAGTCCTGGTTATGGACGGTCGCGTCATCGCCCGTTCCGGCAATCGCACCCGTGAATTGAACGATGTGACGGCGCATGCCGAAATCGCCGTGATCCGCATGGCCTGCGAGGCGCTGGAACAGGAACGCCTGCCCGGTGCCGATCTCTATGTAACGCTGGAACCCTGCACCATGTGCGCGGCGGCGATCTCGTTTGCCCGCATCCGTCGTCTCTATTACGGTGCGGAAGACCCGAAGGGCGGCGCGGTGCATAGTGGCGTGCGCTTCTTCAGCCAGCCGACATGCCACCACGCGCCTGATGTGTATTCGGGGCTGGCGGAAAGCGAAAGTGCTGAAATTCTGCGGAAATTCTTTCGCGAGAAACGTCTCGACGAATAAGCAGCCGGCGGGAGATGCAATCTTTCCCGCAGGCCATAAGCCCTTCATTTTATCAGAAGGGGTTCCACCAGGGTTTGCCGGTGTTTGCCATCGCCGCTTCTTTCTTACGGCGCTTTTCCTTCTTCTGCTCCGGCTCACCGAGGTCAGTCAGTTGATCCTGCGGAACGCTACGATATTCCTGCGGCGGATCGGTCAGGAACTTGCGCTGGGCGTTGACGACGGAGCCACCCTGGGCATCTGCCTTGGCCTTGCGGAAGGCTTCCCATTTCTGGCTTTCGGTCATCTGGCCGGCCGTGCCGTTGCCGGCAAGCAGCGGTGAGCGGTAATGCGGATTGTTCTTATTGGCATCCGCCTCGTCGCGCAGGCGTTCACGGGTCTCTTCCGGCGATTCGACCCATTGCGGGTTGTTTTCGCGGCTGGCCATGTTCTGCTGCGGCGTCGTCAATTGCTCGGCGCGGGACTGGGCGGGGACAACGAGACCGGGACGCGGGCTGTACTTCAGGTTACGTTTTTCCTGATCGTTGCCGGTGATCGAAGTCGCGTTGCCGAGGTCGTCTACAAGCTGTTCTGCCGCAGTCTTGCCCGTACCATAGGTCGGGCTCGTGCAGGCGCTGAGCAGCACGCCTATCGCCGTGATACCTGCAACCGTGCGGAACATGCTCAAACCCTGCGCGTTATCCTGCCCAAAAGCCTTCATCGTCTTCATAAAAACCCTTCCAGCCGTCCGTCCCATTGCGCCAGACATCGTCTTTCGGCAGGCGGTAGCCCGCATTGCCGTGCAAATCCGGCCATTTTCAGGCAGGTGTACCGGATGAAGAGCTAAAGCGCAATTCATCCGGCCATTTTCCTCGCGCATCGGCCCGAAACTCGAAATCGATTTTTCGACAGGAACGATGCGCAGCAGCTTTAAATCATCCCAGCGCGGCAAGCTCGCGCAGTGCCGCCGCATCACGGGCCGAAACCTCCGGATAGTCCGGATCAGAACCGACATCGGTGGTGATACGCCAGGAGCGTGCGCATTTTGCGCCTTCCGCCAGCTTCTGCTCGACCACGACCTTTGCGACCTCCGGCAAGCGGAAGCCATCGGCAGGGCCTTCATCGCCGACCACCGAAATGGCCGAGGTGATGCAGATTTCGGCAAAATCCTGCCCGGAGAGAGCCGCCAGAAGATCGGCGTCGGCAATGTGCACGATGGGCGCTGCCTCAAGCGAGGAGCCGATACGCTTTTCACGACGTTCCACTTCGAGCGCACCGGTGACGACCGTGCGGACCTTGCGGATTTTCTCCCACTTCGCTTCCAGCGCGTCGTTGTTCCACTCCGCCGGAATTTCCGGGAACTGGGCGAGATGCACCGATTCCGCATCCGGATAGCGCGAAAGCCATGCTTCTTCAGTGGTGAAGGGCAGCATGGGCGCAAGCCATGTGACGAGGCAATCGAACAGCTTGGCGATGACCGACAGCGATGCACGGCGCTTCAGCGACGACGGCGCGTCACAATAAAGCGTGTCCTTGCGGATGTCGAAGTAGAAAGCCGACAGCTCCACATTTGCGAAATCGATCAGGGCGCGGGCGATCTTCTTGAAGTCGAAGGCGTCGTACCCGTCGCGCACGACCTTATCCAGCTCGGACAGGCGGTGCAGTACCAGCTTTTCCAGTTCCGGCAGATCGGCATAGGCGATCTCCTCGCCCTTGTCGTGGGCAAGCGTGCCGAGCATCCAGCGCACGGTGTTGCGCAGCTTGCGATACGCGTCGATATTGGTCTGGATGATGGCCTTGCCCAGACGCTGGTCTTCCCAGTAATCGGTCGTCATGACCCACAGGCGCAGGATATCCGCGCCGGACTCTTTCATCACGTCCTGTGGTGCAACAACGTTGCCGAGAGACTTGGACTGCTTGCGGCCCTGCTCGTCCATGGTGAAGCCATGGGTGACGACGGCGTTATAGGGCGCGCGGCCACGCGTCGCGCAGCTTTCCAGCAGCGACGAATGGAACCAGCCGCGATGCTGGTCCGAGCCTTCGAGATAGACATCCGCCGGCCACTTCATGTCCGGGCGGTCTTCCAGCGTGAAGGTATGGGTGCAGCCGCTATCGAACCACACATCGAGGATGTCCATGACCTGCTGCCATTTGGCGTGGTCATGGTCATTGCCGAGGAAACGTTCCTTGGCGCCTTCGGCGAACCAGGCATCCGCACCTTCAGCCTCGAAGGCCTCGAGGATGCGGGCGTTGACAGCCTCGTCGACCAGAACCTCACCCTGCTCGTCGGCGAAGACCGCGATCGGCACGCCCCAGCTGCGCTGGCGCGACAGAACCCAGTCGGGCCGACCTTCGATCATGGCGCGCAGGCGGTTCTGGCCGGATGCCGGAACGAAACGGGTCTGGTCGATGGCATCAAGCGAACGCGAGCGCAGCGTCGTGCCGTCGCCCAGTTCCTTGTCCATATAGACAAACCACTGCGGCGTGTTGCGGAAGATCACCGGCTTCTTGGAGCGCCAGCTATGCGGATAGCTGTGCTTCAGACGGCCGCGCGCGAACAGGTTGTTGGCCGCGATCAGCGCCTTGATGACGCGCTCGTTGGCATCGCCCTTCTTGCCGTTATCATCCATGACGCGGGCCGCGCCGCCTTCGGCAGACGGGCCGAAACCGGGTGCGTCCTCGGTGTAGAACCCGTCATCGCCAACGGGGAACGGGATGGCCGGCGAAACGCCGCGCGCTTCCAGCTCACGTTGATGCGCGGTCCAGACGTCAAAGTCCTCGCGGCCATGGCTCGGCGCGGTGTGCACGAAGCCCGTGCCTGCATCGTCGGTGACGTGGTCGCCATCGAGAAGCGGAACCGGGAAATCGTAGCCAAGCGACGCCAAAGGATGGGCGCAGGTGATGGCGGCCAGTTCTTCAGCTTTCACATCGCGCACGAACTTGAAGGTCACCTTCGCCTTGGCAGCAGCCTCATCGGCAAGCTTTCTGGCGAAGATCAGCTTTTCACCCGGCTGCGGACCGAAATCGTTCTGCGCGCTTTCGACTTCGAACAGGCCATATTCGACCCGCGAGGAGAAGGCGATGGCGCGGTTGCCGGGGATGGTCCACGGCGTGGTTGTCCAGATGACGACGAAACTATCCGCCAACTCCTTAAAAGAATCAGGAACTGGTACAGGCGTATTTGTCGCTTTGTCGTGCCACATAAACTTCGGATCATGCGGCAGTACGGGGAACTTCACCCAGATCATGTCGCTTTCAACGTCGTGATACTCGACCTCGGCTTCCGCCAGCGCCGTGCGCTCGACGACCGACCACATGATCGGCTTCGAACCGCGATAGAGCTGGCCGCTCTTGGCGATCTTCAGCAGTTCGCCGGCAATACGGGCTTCCGCGTGGAAGTTCATGGTTGTGTAGGGGTTTTCGAAGTCACCCTCGATGCCGAGGCGCTTGAACTCTTCCGACTGAACCTTGATCCAGCCAGCCGCGAAGTCACGGCATTCCCTGCGGAACTCGTTGACCGGAACCTCGTCCTTGTTCTTGCCCTTGGCGCGGTAGGCTTCCTCGATCTTCCATTCGATCGGCAGGCCGTGGCAATCCCAGCCGGGCACGTAATTGGCATCGTAACCGCGCATCTGGAACGAGCGGGTGATGACGTCTTTCAGGATCTTGTTCAGCGCATGGCCGATGTGGATGTTGCCGTTGGCATAGGGCGGGCCATCATGCAGCACGAATTTCTCGCGACCGGCGGCGGAGGCGCGGAGCTTTTTATACAGGCCCATTTCCTGCCAGCGCTTCACCGTTTCCGGTTCTTTCTGCGGCAGGCCGGCACGCATCGGGAAATCCGTCTGCGGCAAATAGAGGGTCGAGGAATAGTCGAATTTTTCTGCGGTGTCGCTCATAATTGTACCGTTGTTGCGCGCCGTGTCGGTCGCGCCGTCTCAATTTCAAAGAGGGCAAATACGGAAAGCGCCATGTCAAATGCCATGACGAGCGCCAAAATCCCGGACCTTCCGGCTCTTCAGAGCGGGCGGAAGGCCGGGCCAATAATTCGGCCTATCTGAACTTTAAACAGCAACCGGTATTGGGACATGGCCGGTTGTTTATGCGGTTTTCGGGCAAAAAGGAAGTGAAAAGCGACGACAATCCGGGACAGGATTATCTGCCCGCTCAAAATGCTATCTTCGCATCCAATTCACTGAGCGGCCGCACGCCTGACAGCATCGCCCGCGCCTCTTCCTCATCCCGCCTGATCTGCGCGACCAGCGGGTCCAAGCCGTCAAATTTCAGCTCGTCACGCAGGTGCCCGAAGAAGGATACCGAACAGACCTCACCATAGAGATCACCGGAAAAATCGAAGACGTAGGTTTCCAGAAGTGCCGCACCGTTATCGGTGACCGTCGGGCGGTAACCGAAGCTTGCAACGCCATCGTAAATCGCCCCGTCGGGGCGGCGGAACCGCACGGCATAGATGCCGGCTTTCAGCTCCGTTTCGGGTGAAAGCGCCATGTTGGCCGTTGGGTAACCCAGAGTTCGCCCCAGCTTCTGGCCGCCGATGACTTCACTTTCCACCGTGAAACGATACCCGAGTTGTCCGGCGGCACCTGCCACATCTCCTTCGCACAGAAGCGAGCGGATACGGCTCGAGGAGACGACATCCGCGCCCTCGTCGCGAAAGGCATCCACGAGCGTCACGTCGAAGCCGTTGCGCTTGCCGGCCGCCATCAGAAATGCCGGGCCACCTTCGCGGCCCTTGCCGAAATGGAAATCAAAGCCGGTGACGACGGCGCTGGCGCCCAGCCAGTCGACCAGAATGGAATTGACGAACTCTTCCGCCGAGCGCTGCGAAAACTCGCGGTCAAAGGGGTATTCGATGACCGAGCGGAAACCGATGGCCTCGAGAATACGTGCCTTCAACGGCGCAGGCGTCAGGCGGAAGACCGGCGTTTCAGGGCGGAAGACGGAACGGGGATGCGGTTCGAAGGTCAGCACCAGTGCCGGTACGCCACGCGCCTCGGCCAGTTCCAGCGCCCGGTCCAGAACGGCGCGGTGGCCGCGATGCACACCATCGAAATTGCCGATCGCGATGACGCCGCCGCGCAAGCCTTCAGGCAGCGGCTCCTTTTTTTCATTGCGATGAAAGACGGTCATTGCAGTCGATCCATTTTTGACGGCGGCTTACGCCAAACGTTTCCTAGGCAAGGCGGGGCATCCACCAGCCGGGAGCCGCGCCCTGCCCCTTCAGATAGGCGTTCAGAAGCGCCTCGTCCGTCTGGCCATTCAGCGTATATTCGGCGGCGTGAATGCCGCCGCTGATATAAAGAAGGTTGAGGCCGCTCGCAATTGCGCCCTTCACATCCGTCGGCATGCCATCGCCGATGGCGAGCACGCGATCCTTCGGGAAATCGCTGCGCACTTCTTTCGCCGCCGCAAGGCAGGCTTCATAGATCGGCGCGTGCGGTTTGCCGGCAATACGGACTTCGCCGCCAAGCTGTTCGTAATATGCGGCCATGGCGCCGGCGCAGGGAATGATGCGCTCGCCGCGCTCTACCACCAGATCGGGGTTGGCGCAGATCATCGGCGCCTTGCGGGCGATGAAGCCTTTCAACATTTCCGTATAGTCTTCCGGCGTTTCCGTCTCGTCATCGAAGAAACCGGTGCAGACGACGGATTCCGCTTCCACCTCGCCGACCCGTTCGACATCGAGACCTTCGAGCAGCGGCATGTCCCGCTCGGGGCCGAGCAGAAAGACTTTTCTTGGGCCTTCCGCGATCAGGCCGCGGGTGACGTCGCCCGATGTGATGATGCGGTCATAGGCCTCATCCGGCACGCCGAGAACGCGAAGCTGGGCGATGACACCGGGGGCCGGACGCGGCGAATTGGTGATGAGCACCACGGTCTTGCCGGCCTTGCGCGCGTCGTGCAGCGCAACCGCCGCATCCGGGAAAGCGCTGACACCATTATGCAGCACGCCCCAGACATCCGAAAGAACAACGTCGAACCCATCAGTGATTTCGCCGAGGGTGAGAATGCGATGGGCCATGATATGCTTTCCGGGTGCGAAAAAAGGGTGTGCGTCACATGGCAAAGCAGGACGCCGATGGCAAGGAAAAAAGCGGTGCCAGGCCCGCCTCCGGACCACCGGCCACCATCCGAACATAAAACCCCTCTACGCCGAAAACGAAGGTTGCCTGAAAAAGAGCGATTTGTCCGCGCCCGTCGGAGCGTGGAAATTTTCTCTCATGGAACGCTGGTAACCATAGGCCGTGAAATTTTTCCGGTAGTGCGTTCTTGACTCCGGGGGGACGCCTCCTTATCTCGGCTTTGCTGGCACTCCAACAAGAGGAGTGCTAACACCCATCACGTGAACCTGCAAAAGGTTCCTGAAGTCATTTGATCGAGGGATTAGGCAATGACAAGCACCAATTTCCGCCCGCTTCATGATCGCGTCGTCGTTCGTCGCGTTGAGTCCGAAGCAAAGACCAAGGGCGGCATCATCATTCCCGATACCGCCAAGGAAAAGCCGCAGGAAGGCGAAATCGTCGCCGTCGGTTCCGGCGCTCGCGATGAGGCCGGCAAGGTCGTCGCTCTCGACGTCAAGGTTGGCGATCGCGTCCTGTTCGGCAAGTGGTCGGGCACCGAAGTCAAGCTCGACGGCGAAGACCTTCTGATCATGAAGGAAGCCGACATCATGGGTATCATCGGCTGATTTCGCCGCACCCATCGTTTCCTTAAATTTCAAGCCGGACCCCGTCCGGCCATTCGAAACCAGGAGTTTTGAAAATGGCAGCCAAAGAAGTCAAATTCGGCCGCACAGCGCGCGAAAAGATGCTCAAGGGCGTCGACATTCTCGCTGATGCAGTGAAGGTCACCCTCGGCCCGAAGGGTCGTAACGTCGTTATCGACAAGTCCTTCGGCGCACCGCGCATCACCAAGGACGGCGTTTCGGTCGCCAAGGAAATCGAACTCGAAGACAAGTTCGAGAACATGGGCGCACAGCTCGTTCGCGAAGTTGCCTCCAAGACCAACGACATCGCCGGTGACGGCACCACCACCGCAACGGTTCTGGCCCAGGCCATCGTTCGCGAAGGTGCAAAGGCAGTTGCTGCCGGCATGAACCCGATGGACCTCAAGCGCGGTATCGATCTGGCCGTTGCTGAAGTCGTCAAGGACCTTCAGGCCAAGGCCAAGAAGATCAACACTTCGGAAGAAGTTGCACAGGTCGGCACGATCTCTGCAAACGGCGAGCGTCAGATCGGTCTCGACATTGCTGAAGCAATGCAGCGCGTCGGCAACGAAGGCGTCATCACCGTTGAAGAAGCCAAGACCGCTGAAACCGAACTCGAAGTCGTCGAAGGCATGCAGTTCGACCGCGGCTACCTGTCGCCTTACTTCGTGACCAACCCGGAAAAGATGGTTGCGGACCTCGAAGACGCATACATCCTTCTGCACGAAAAGAAGCTTTCGAACCTCCAGGCCATGCTGCCTGTTCTCGAAGCTGTCGTTCAGACCGGCAAGCCGCTCGTCATCATCGCTGAAGACGTAGAAGGCGAAGCCCTTGCAACGCTCGTCGTCAACAAGCTGCGTGGCGGCCTCAAGATCGCTGCCGTCAAGGCTCCTGGCTTCGGCGACCGCCGCAAGGCCATGCTGGAAGACATCGCCATCCTGACCGGTGGTACCGTCATTTCCGAAGATCTCGGCATCAAGCTCGAAAGCGTTACCCTCGACATGCTCGGCAAGTCGAAGAAGGTTTCGATCTCCAAGGAAAACACCACGATCGTTGACGGTGCTGGCCAGAAGTCCGACATCGAAGGCCGTGTTGCCCAGATCAAGGCGCAGATCGAAGAAACCACTTCCGACTACGACCGCGAAAAGCTGCAGGAACGTCTTGCCAAGCTCGCTGGCGGCGTTGCCGTGATCCGCGTTGGCGGTTCGACGGAAGTTGAAGTGAAGGAAAAGAAGGACCGCATCGACGACGCTCTCAACGCGACGCGCGCTGCTGTTCAGGAAGGCATCGTACCGGGCGGCGGCGTTGCCCTGCTGCGTTCTTCCACGAAGATCACCGTCAAGGGTGAGAACGACGACCAGGAAGCCGGCATCAACATCGTCCGCAAGGCTCTGCAGTCTCTGGTTCGCCAGATTGCAGAAAACGCAGGTGACGAAGCTTCCATCGTTGTTGGCAAGATCCTCGACCGGAACGAAGACAACTACGGCTACAACGCCCAGACCGGCGAATATGGCGACCTGATCCAGCTCGGCATCGTCGACCCGGTCAAGGTTGTTCGCACGGCTCTGCAGAACGCAGCTTCGGTTGCTTCGCTGCTGATCACCACCGAAGCCATGATCGCCGAACTTCCTAAGAAGGAATCGGCAATGCCCCAGATGCCTGGCGGCGGCATGGGCGGCATGGACTTCTAATCAGTCCTGTCACTGGAATACGAAAGGGCGGTCTTCGGATCGCCCTTTTTTCGTTGCCGCCCATGCCCCTTGTGACAGCTGGCGCGATATCTTCACTTGCCGGGATCGGGCTTAAAAAATATTGTCTCTTTTTGAAACAGCGATAACTTTAGTCGGCTTGTTTTTGGCAGCGCGTGCAATAATCGGGTGCCGATAGAGGCGAATCACAATTGCCGATGGGGCGGATTTTCGCCCTCTCCAGTTTATAAGCACGACATTTAGTTGTCTTTTTTTCATATATTTCGCGATTGCGATGAAGGAATACATATTATTTTTGATTTTCTCTCTGACAGGTTGTTGTGGGTAGAAGAAAATAAACTATAAGTCAGCGCCCGTGAGGGTGCCGCGGCGGGATGCAAGCATTGAAGGGGTTCGATGCTTGGCAAGCACGCTCGAATGCGGATGGCGATGAAAAATCAACTTGGCAGCGACGCTTGAGATTGCAGCGCTGGTACGATGTTCATGCGGGGGCGCGATTTGTTCGAAATATCAAGACGCAACGATGCTCTGCCTGCGGCCGCGACAACCATGCCGGATACTCAGACCCTTTCGCATTTCTTTATTTCGGAGGAATGGAGCGGCGATCTTTCGAGCGGCGTCATCAAGCTTGGCGAACATGCATCTTTCATGCATGGGCTGCCGCAGGGTGAGTGCGGCCTGCTCAGCCTGATCCGCTGTTACGATCGGGGTCACCACGACCGCGTGCTCGAAATTTTCGAACAGGCTTCCGCCGCACCCTCACGCTTCTGCTTTTCCACCGGCCTGTTCACCCTGCCGGCAATGCGGCAGCCGCTTATTTGCATGGGCGAATCCTCGGGTTTCGAGATCGGCCAGCAAGGGCGCATTTCGGGGCTCTTCCTGTTTCCGCGTTTCGAGGATATGCGCTTCGCCGCCTAGCGCGTTTCCAGTGAAACTGCGCAGCGGCTTTATGTCAGGAAATTTTTTTAAAACAAATGGATAGATCGAGTCGAATGGTCCCGTTCAAACGGGGATGCGCGCTCAATGTCATTGAACGACATTGTTGGTCGTTCACAAAATGAAGACAATTTGTCTTCTATTGTTCATCTTTATAGATGCATGATTTTCGGTCATTGATATCTCCAGACATCACCTTGCAGTTTAACCGGCGACACGCCGATCACTTACCGGAGATACTCCATGTCCAGCAGCCAGAACGCTCTCGTTCTCATCGCCCGTATTCTGCTTTCCTTCATCTTCATCTATTCCGGCTTCGGCAAACTCACCGATCCGGCTGGCACTGCCGGCATGATCTCGGGCGCCGGCATGCCTGCCGCAACCGCGCTTGCCTATCTTGCCGGCCTGTTCGAACTCGTTGCCGGTCTTGCCATTCTCGCCGGTTTCCAGACGAAGATCGCCGCATGGGCGCTTGCAGCATTCTGCGTGTTCACCGGCCTCGTATTCCACAGCGGCACCGTTGCCGTTCCCGGCTGGCCTGAGCCTGCTCTCGGCTGGATCAACACGCTGAACGGCATCATGCTGATGAAGAACATCACCCTTGCCGGCGCCTATATCCTGCTCGCAACCTTCGGTGCAGGCGCCTACTCCGTCGACGCAAAGCGCGGCTTCGTTGCCGCCCGCGCCTGAGCCCATAGGCTGACCAAGAAAAAAGCCGCCGGAGCGATCCGGCGGCTTTTTTCTTTTATGCTTTCAGACAGCCGCTTTTATTCGCGCCGCGATCTCCTGAACCGCCGGATCACCTTCGTGCTCCGGCTTGCGGGCGCGCACGAAACAGGCTTCCGAGCGGACGATGATGCCGTCGGAGAGGATTTTCAGGTGGTTAGCTTTCAGCGTCGAGCCGGTGGAGGTGATATCGACGATGATATCCGCCTGCCCTGCCGCCGGCGCACCTTCGGTGGCGCCAAGGCTTTCGACAATACGGTAAAGCTGAATGCCGTGCTGGCGCGAAAAGAACTGCTGCGTCAGCCGCCAGTATTTGGTTGCGATTGCCAAACGGCGACCATGACGGGCACGGAATTCCGAGGCCACATCGCCGAGATCGGCCATGCTGTCCACATCCAGCCAGATTTCCGGCACGGCGACAACGACATCGGCATGGCCGAAACCGAGGCGGGCGCAGAATTCCACCTGCGCATCGGCGTTGGTCAGCCCCTCTCGCACCAGGTCTTCACCCGTCACGCCGAAATCCACGCTGCCAGCACCAATTTCGCGGGCGATCTCGGAGGCTGAGAGATAGGCAATCTCGATATCGTCGCGCCCTTCGATGCGGCCGCGATAGGACCGGTCGTTACCGACAGCTGCGACCTTCAGCCCGGCGCGTTCCAGAACGGCGGAGGCGTCTTCCTTCATCCGGCCCTTTGAGGGCAAGGCAATGGTGATCATGGCTTATCGCTCCCGCGCACCGTTTCGATGCGATCCAGCCAGAGGGAAAAGCCCACGGCCGGTATTTTTTCCTGCGCGCCAAGCAGCGTCAGCAGCCGGTCAAAACGGCCACCACCGGCCAGAACGCTATCGCTACCTTCTTCCATCACCTCGAAAACGAGGCCAGTATAATAATCGAGCGGACGGCCGAAGGCCGCGCCGTAGCTGACTGTTTTGAGATCGACCCCGGCATTCGCAAGGGCCGCGACACGCTTATCGAAAGCGGAAAGCGCACCGTCCAGTTTCAGCTTAGCCTTTGCGGCAAAATCGGCCAGAACTTGCGAGGCCTGCGGCAAGGGCGCCTGCAGGGCCAGGAACTGCTTGAGCAGTTCGAAACTCTCATCCGGCAGACGCGTGGCGGCAAGCGCCAGCTTTTCCCGCAGACGGCGGGCGATTTCCTGCGGCGAGCGGCTGGCATTGGTGGAATAGCCGGTTTCCTGCATTACCGTGTCGAGATAGTCGACCAGCACCGCCTCTTCGCCCGTTGCCAGAAGTCCAGCGACCCGCGCGTCAAGGCCGGTCATGGGCTTGGGGTGCACGAGGCTTTCCAGCAGCGCGTCGAGCTGCACCATATCGCCGAAAGCCTGCACCAGCCGTTTCTGCCAACCGAGCGGCAGGCCGAGCGCTGCAACGACCGCCTCGAACACCTGCTGGTCGCCCAGCGTGACGGCGAGCGAACGGCCAGGCAGCAGGCGTTTCAGGATGGCGGTTGCATCAATCACGGCGCGGGCATCGGCGGCGGCGATATCGGTATCGCCAAGATCCTCGATGCCTGCCTGATAAAACTCGTTCGCACCCTCCCTGCGCTGGCGGAAGACCTCGCCCAGATAGGAGTAGCGCTTCGGCGTACCCGTCGCTGTCTCGATATGGCGCAGGCAGACGGGAATAGTGAATTCCGGGCGCAGACAAAGGCTTTCACCTGTCTCGCTCTCCGTCATGAAAATACGCCGGCGCAAATCCTCGCCCGCCATATCCAGAAACGGTTCGGCAGGCTGGATGACAGGCGTATTCACACGACTTGTGCGGCGCGCGGCGAATTCTTCCAGTAGCTCTCCGGAAAATTCCGGCATGTCGATCAGGGGCATGGAACAGTACTTTTCGTCACGGTTCGAGCGGCTGCATCATTTCGATGCGGTTTCCGAAGGGATCAAGGACATAAAACCGGTGATATCCTTCGAGCGGCTCATCCTCAACCACATGGTAGCCTGCAGTTTCAAGTGTTTTTCGCAAGATACTGAGATCGTCTACCAGAAAGGCAGGATGGGCTTTCCTGGCAGGTCTGAAATCCTGATCGATGCCGAGGTGGAGTTTTATCGGTCCAGATGAGAACCAACATCCGCCGCGCGCCGCCAGATTGGCGGGTTTTGCCTGCTCCGCAAAGCCGAGCAGGTCGCCATAAAAGGCGCGCGCCTCGTCTTCCCGGCCGACGGGCATCGCCAGTTGAAGGTGATCGAGCGCGAGGATCGCCATCGCCTCAGCGCCCTTCAGCGGCGCGGCGAACGTCCTCTGCATGATGTTCCAGAATCTCGCGAACCTTCGCCACCAGTTCCGTCTCCGGCGCGGTGATCTGTGCCACCCGCGCTTCGCGCCAGCTGGCATTGTCCTCGATCTCGCCGGAGAGGCGCTTGCCTTCGATCAGATCCTTGATCTGCACGACGCCTTCGGCGCGCTCGTCACCGCCCTGGATGATGGCGATGGGGGAGCCGAGACGGTCGGCATATTTCAGCTGATTGCCGAATTTCTTCCAGTTGCCCTGGTACATTTCGGCGCGGATGCCCTCGGCACGCAGCGCCTGTGTGAAGCGTTGGTAACGGCCCATGCTGTCCACATCGCCATCCATGACGGTGATGAGAACCGGGGCGAGCGGCTTGACCTGACCGAGTTTGCCGAGGTTCTTCAAGGCCGTCATCAGACGGGAAACGCCGATGGAGAAGCCTGTTGCCGGAACTGGCTGACCCATGAAGCGAGAGACGAGACCATCATAACGGCCGCCACCGCCGACCGAGCCAAAGACGACCTTTTCGCCCTTTTCGTTGGTGACGTCGAAGGTCAGTTCGGCCTCATAGACAGGGCCGGTGTAATATTCGAGACCGCGCACGACGGAGGGATCGATCTTGATACGCGTCGCATCGTAACCGGCACCGGAAACCAGAGAGCCGATGATGTTCAGTTCATCGACGCCTTCCGCGCCTTTGGATGTGCCCGCAACCAGTTGTGCGAGATCATCGGCGCTTTCCGCATAATCCTTGATGCCGACGAAAAACAGAACCTTTTCGATCTGCTCTTCACCGAGACCCGCACCCTTGGTGAAATCGCCGGATTCATCCTTACGGCCGGGACCGAGCAGCAGCTTCACGCCATCAGGGCCGAACTTGTCGAGCTTGTCGATGGCGCGCAGCACGTTCAGGCGACGACCGGCATTTTCCTCGCCACCAAGGCCGATGGCCTCCATGACGCCGTCCAGCACCTTGCGGTTGTTGACGCGGATGACATAGTCACCGCGAGCAATACCAAGCGCTTCCAGCGTATCGGCCATCATCATGCACATTTCGGCATCGGCCTGCACACCGGCAGCACCGACCGTATCGGCATCGAACTGCATGAACTGGCGGAAGCGGCCGGGGCCGGGCTTTTCATTGCGAAACACATAACCGGCGCGATAGGTACGGTAGGGCAGCTGGATTTCGTTGAAATTTTCCGCGACATGGCGGGCAAGCGGTGCAGTGAGATCGTAACGCAGGCTCATCCACTGGTCGTCGTCATCCTGCAGCGAAAATACGCCCTCGTTCGGACGGTCACTATCAGGCAGGAATTTGCCGAGCGCATCGGTATATTCAAACAGCGGTGTTTCCACCGGATCGAAGCCGTAAAGCTCGTAGACCTTGCGGATCTTGTCGATCATTTCATTGGTGGCATGGATATCGGCAGCAGAACGGTCCACGAAGCCGCGCGGCAGGCGGGCTTTCAGTTTCTGAGGCTTTTTTGCTTTTTCGCTCATGATGCCGATCCGATATTTTCCTGAAATTATGCCGGTGTATTAGATGATGAAGCCCGGTGCGGCAAGCCGCAAAGCCTCTGGTTCTACTGGCCGCACGGGGCAAACAATGCTATATGGGATGCATGTATCCCATTTTAGTCGAAAAGGGCGCAAGCAATGAGCAAACAGACTGCCATCCGCCTGCCGGACGAGACCTATGAACGGCTGAAAGCGCTTTCCGAGCGCACGGGCCGTACGTCCGCATACTATATCCGCGAGGCGATTGAGAAACATATTGAGGATATGGAAGATCTCTATCTAGCCGAAGAGGCGACGCGGCGCATCCAGCGCGGTGAATCAAAGGTGGTAAGCGCCGAGGAGTTCTGGCGTGATCTGGACAATTGAATACGATGTTCTTGTCCAGAAAGAGATGCGGAAAATCGATCCGCAGACGCGTCAGCGTATCCGCGCTTTCCTTCAAGAGAGAGTAGCGGCGCTCGACAATCCCCGCCAGACAGGTGCCGCCCTGCAAGGCTCAGAACTCGGCAGCTTCTGGCGTTACCGGGTAGGCGATTACCGTATCATCTGCGATATACAGGACCACAAGCTTGTCGTGCTGGTGGTGGAAATTGGCCATCGCCGCGAAATTTACCGTTAGGCATCAATGATCCTCGAAGCCCTGCAATATGCCGCCACGCGTGCGGCCACGCCGAAGCCATTCCGGCCGCATATCCGCTATTCCGTCAATCTATGGGCGCGCGCCAATCGCTGCGCAACAGCATGGGCGGAGCATGAAAACAACAGCCAGCAATTTGTGCTGCAATCGGCGAGAAAACTCAAACAGAGACGGACGGCGGTGGTGCTCGGGTCGGGTCTGCTGCGCGACGTGCCATACGATGCGCTGGTGGCGATGTTCGATACCGTGGTTCTGGTCGATCTGGTGCATCTTGCCAGCGTGCAGGCGAAACTGCGCTTCAATTCCAAAAAGAATGTGCGCATCGTCAACCGCGATCTTTCCGGTTTTGACGATATCGTTGCCGGTAAAGAACCGGAACCGCTCGAGTTCCTGCGGCGGGTGCCCTATCTGGATTTCGTCGTCTCGGCCAACCTCCTGTCACAGATCGGCACCGGCGCGCGGCATCGGCTGGAGCGGGAGAAGATTGCCGGCGCGCCTGATGACCTTTTGCCGAGACTCATGCAGACGCATCTGGATGCGCTGGCCGCCCTTCCCTGCAAGGCGTGCCTGGTAACGGACACATCCTTTGACGTTATCGGCAAAGACGGCAGCCTGCACCAGCACGAGGACTTGCTGCATGGCGCTGATCTGTCCGCGCCGGCCGCCGCATGGGAGTGGCCACTCGCTCCGTTGGGAGAGGAAAGCAGGGACTATCGAATCGTTCATCACGTCGTTGCGCATGAGCTGACGTGATAGGCTCTGCCCGCGCACCGCGATCCCGATAATGCCGCGCGGCCTTTCGACCTACAAACCGGCAAGACCGGCCTTGTAGTCCTCCGAGGCGGCACGGCTGAGGCGTTCCAGTTCCATGGCCGCACGGCTGGTGTGACGTTCCTTGTGGCGCAACAGAGCAAAATTGCGGGCGGGCAGATCGATGCCGGCGCGGACCAACAATCCCTGGCGTAAGAACAGGGAAGCGACGGAAGCGGAAACCGCTGTCGCCGCGCCGCCGGAGCGTGCCGCCATCACCACGGCCTCGTTGGAGGGCAGTTCCAGCATCACGGAAAGATCTGCAGGGTCGACACCCATCTGCCGCACCGCCGCCTCGAAGGCGGAGCGGGTGCCGGAACCCTGTTCGCGCAACACCCAGGACGTTCCGTATAGAATATCGAGGGCGGTGAGATAACGGCCGTCGGCGAAGGGGTGGGCGGAGCCGGTGACGACCAGAAGCTTGTCGGATACCACGGGCTGCACCATCAGCGCCGGCTCGTCGATCTTGCCTTCGATGAAGCCGACCTCAGCCAGCCCATCGAGCACGGCCTGAGTTACCGTTTTCGTATTGCCGATATCGAGTTTCAGCGTAACACCCGGATAAAGCTTCTTGAATTGCATGAGGATCGGCGGCAGCCAGTAGCTGGCAATGGTCTGGCTGGCGCAGACAGTGATTTCGCCGCGCGTCAGACCGCCCATTTCGGAAAGGATCAGTTCGGCGCTGCGCACACGCGCCAGCGTCGCCCTGGCCTCACCCAGAAACACCCGTCCGCTTTCGGTCAATTCGATATTGCGGCCGACGCGATGAAACAGCTCGACATTGTAAAATGCCTCGAGGTTCTTGATTGCGGAACTGACGGCCGAGGCGGTCAAACCGATCGCCTGCGCGGCCCTTGTCAGGTGCTCGCGTTCGGCGACGGCGATGAAAATGCGGAGTTGTTCGAAGGTCATGGCTTTTTCATTCGATTTTATCGAATAATATATGCCATATTATTTGATAGAATAAAACAGGCCATTCCGGCATTGTCTGGCCATGGCACAGCATCGCACCCTCACTCATCCCTTCCAGTCTTCTTTTCGCTCGCTGACCCCGCTTCTGCCGGGCATTCTGCTTTGCGCGGCGGTCAGTTGCGCTGCCATTCTGGCGGAACGCTTTCAGGTGCGGCTTGCCGGACATGCATGGCTCGGCGATCTGGTGCTGGCTATTCTGATTGGTACGCTTTTGCGTTCGCTCGTGTCGCTGCCAGCGGTTGCTTCGGCCGGCATCAAGTTCAGTGCCAAGACCCTGCTCGAGATTGCGGTCGCGCTTCTTGGCGCATCCTTGAGCCTTGCCATTCTCAAAGGCGCCGGCGGTTTGCTGATCGGCGGCATCGCTGTCATCGTCGCCCTGTCGCTGATCTTCAGCTATGCCGCCGGGCGGATGCTGGGGCTGCCACCCAAACTCGCAACCCTTATCGCCTGCGGCAATTCCATCTGCGGCAATTCGGCCATCGCGGCGGCAGCGCCCGCCATTGGCGCCAAGCCAGAAGATGTCGCCGCATCGATTGCTTTTACAGCCGTTCTCGGTGTCCTCGCCGTTCTGCTTATGCCGTTTCTGCCGCAGCTTCTCGGTCTTGATGCCACCCAGTATGGCATCTTCGCGGGCCTGACGGTCTATGCCGTACCGCAGGTGCTAGCTGCCACCGCCCCGCTCGGCGCCGTTGCGGTGCAGACCGGGACAATCGTCAAGCTCATACGCGTCCTGATGCTGGGGCCGGTCATTGCTGCCCTCTCCGTCATCCACGGCCAGTCCGGCAAGGGCCGGCTGAAGTTGCAGCAGATGGTTCCGTGGTTCATCATCTGCTTCGTGCTGATGATCATGGCCCGTTCCTTCGGCCTTATTCCCGAGGTTCTGCTCGGCCCCCTCGCCTCGCTCTCCAACATCCTCACCATCATGTCGATGGCGGCGCTTGGGCTGTCGGTCGATATTCGCAGCCTTCGCCATGCCGGGGGCAAGGTCATCGTCGCCGCCAGCCTCTCGCTCGTGCTGCTTGGAATCTTGAGCTTCGGCCTGATCGCGCTGACGCAAACGGCCTGAAGGTGCGGCGGGCCGTTATTTCTGAGTGCTGACCGTCAGGATATAATGCGCGCCGAGCCCGCGACGCGGCGATCCCAGGATAAGCGTCGGGCGGATCAGCCATTCGGTATCCGCCTTCGGCGTCAACGTGGCGATTTTACCTTCGGAGTCGCTGAAAAAGATCGCGTCCTGATCCGGCGTCGAAAAATCAAAGATCGCCATCAGGACGAATTCGCTGGAAGAGGTAAGCTCGACCTTCATCGTCTGCCCGGCCTTGACCTTCAGGCGGTAGACATCGCCACGGCCGCGCCGTGTCCAGCCATCTAGTTTCAACGGCCCGGTGGGCGGCAGGGCAACCTCCTTGAGCCTTTCGCCATCGTCCAGCCAGATGCCGTCGACGTTGCGGCTTTCCGCAGAGGATGGATGCGGCACGGCCGCCACGGCCATGGCAAAAGCCAGAAAAAGGGACTTTGCTTTCATGGACGTACAAACTCCCGCCGCATGGCCTCGATCGGCTCACGGCAATGACAGCCTTCGATATGATCGTTGACCATACCCATGGCCTGCATGAATGCATAGACGGTCGTCGGGCCGACGAAGGTCCAGCCGCGCTTTTTCAAATCCCTGGAAAGACGAATGGACGCGTCGCTGGTGGGGTTGGCCCTTAACGTCGCATAGTCCAGCCTTTGCGGCCTTTCTGCGGCGGAAGGCTCGAACCCCCAGAAATAATGGGCAAGCGAACCGAATTCGTCCCGGAGCGCTATGGCGCGACGGGCATTGTTGATGGTCGACACGATCTTGCCGCGATGACGGATGATGCCCTTGTCCGCAACACAGCGCTCAATGTCGGCTTCACCGAACTGCGCCACTTTTTCGAATTCGAAATTGGCAAAGGCAAGACGGAAAGCCTCGCGCTTGCGCAACACCGTCAGCCAAGAGAGGCCGGACTGGAAGCCCTCGAGACATATCTTCTCGAACAGGCGGCGATCGTCGGTGACGGGATAACCCCATTCTCTGTCATGGTAGCGGCTGTAATCCTCAAGTCCCTGCTGCCAGAAACACCGCACGCGGCCATCCGCGCCCGTTTCAAGTCCCGCCTCGTTCATACCGCAACCACCCTTTTTCGCTCCCGCCCGTGACCGGCGTGATGCGCGCACTTACCACTCATTCACCACGTTTCAAAACGGGTCGCTAACCTTAAATCCAGCTTTTTCTAATCAAGCGCTTTTTAATGAACAGCCATTTACGATTCGCTGGCGTCAAGGTGCGAACGTAGCCGGCAAGGCGGGCGAATGATCCCGCAATTGCTATTGTTGCGACATACCGCAGAGAGAGTCCACCCGATGACGATGAAGTCCGTTTTTCTGGCGCTGAGCCTCGTTTCCACCTTCGCCGCCCCGGCCGCCGCAGCTGGTGAGCGTTACCGGGAGCGCCCGCCTGTCGTCGTCAGTCCAGACCTTTCCGCCCCCTGGGTAACGCAGCTTGGTGGCGGCAATGTGCGGCCCGTCGTTTACCCGCGCGCGCCAGCAGCCCGCCAGCCTTTCTTCCAGCAGCGCCAGGCCGCCATGCCGCAGCGCCCAAGCTCCGGCGTCACCTCGCAGCGCCCGGCCCGGGTACAGAACGCCGCCGTTCGCCCGAATGCGCCGGTGCGCACGCAGATCGCCCCGCAATTCCTGCCCCAGATCGTGAGCTACCAGACCACCCAGAAGCCCGGCACCATCGTCATCGATACGCCGAACCGCTTCCTCTATCTCATCATGGCGGATGGCAAGGCCCGTCGTTACGGGGTCGGTGTCGGCAAGCCCGGTTTCGAATGGGCCGGAACGCACAAGGTGACCCGCAAGGCGGAATGGCCGAGCTGGACGCCCCCGAAAGAAATGATCAGCCGCGAAGCGACCAAGGGACACTACCTTCCGGCCTTCATGGAAGGCGGCCCTGCCAATCCGATGGGCGCGCGCGCCATGTATCTCGGCTCCACGCTTTACCGCATCCACGGTACCAACCAGCCCTGGACGATCGGCAGCAACAATTCCTCAGGCTGCATCCGCATGCGCAACGAGGATGTCACCGATCTTTACGAGCGTGTGAACGTCGGAACAACAGTCATTGTGATATGACGGCAACGGTGCCGCTAATACGCGGACTTGCAGCCCACACCGCGGCAGATCGCGCTTGAATTGATGTCCCGCAGCGGTACAATCGCTACTAGATTGATTGAAGGAGACTTGGCGGGGGACGCCAGGCGCCGGACCTCTCTCAGGGGGATGATGGAACGGCCTTGAAACGGGTGGTCAACTGACCGCCCGTTTTTCGTTTCTGTCATTTAAATGTTACTAAAAAGCGGTTTGGTGTGTCCTCAACACCAAACTGGATTCTCCCCATGCTGCGCCACGTTTCCATTCTTTGCGCCCTGCTGCTCAGCGGCGTTTCCTTCTCTTCCGCAATCGCGGGGGAATTTGAATTTTCCGGTTACGGCGGCTGGCAAAGCGCCCCGCACAGCGATGTCACGGTTTCGGACGGAACGGACTTCCGGGCGGGGTGGGAAGGCAAGTCATTTTCGAGCCCGGCCTATTGGGGGGTGCGCGGCACCTACTGGTTCGAGGAAGGCCAGCTCAACAATCTCGGCATCTCGCTCGATTACACCCACGACAAGGTCTATGCCGACGACCAGACGCTGGCGCGTTCCGGCTGGTCGCATTTCGAGTTCACCGACGGCCTGAACCTTTTGACGCTGAACGCGCTCTATCGTTTCCCGCTGGAGACCTGGCGCCTGACGCCTTACGTGGGCGCGGGCGTTGGCATCAACGTGCCGCATGTGGAGGTTACCCGGGCTTCCGGCAAAACCTTCGAATACCAGTTCGGTGGCGCAACCCTGCAGGCGCAGGCCGGCCTTAGCTACCGCATAACCGACAACTGGTCGACCTTCGTGGAATATAAAGGCACCTACTCCTTTATCGACGTGGATATCGACAATGGCGGCAAGCTGAAAACCGATATCATGACCAATGCGGTGAACTTCGGCGTGGCCTACAAGTTCTAAAGCTGGGATGGCAATAGAGGGCGCTTTCCGACAGGTGCCAAGCTACCCTCAAACCCCACTCCTGTGCTTGTCACAGGATGAGCAGAGCGAACGACGCACCGGCCCGAACCTTGTGTCGGGTCCCATGGCCCTTACAAGCGAACGGCGCTCTAAGCCAAAAGCCTCGCGGGTTTCGGTCCGCCATAAGCCCAGTCCAGCAGCTCGACCGTGTGCAGGATCGGCATTTCCGTGCCAGTCGCGATCTGCGTGATGCAGCCGATATTGCCGGTGGCAATGACATCCGCGCGCGTGGCCTCGATGTTCCTCACCTTGCGCGCCTTCAGCTTTCCTGAGATCTCCGGCTGCATGATGTTATAGGTTCCGGCCGACCCGCAGCAGAGGTGCCCTTCCGCCGGATCGCGGACGGTAAAACCAGCCGCTTTCAGCAATTGCTTCGGCGCCATGGTGATCTTCTGGCCATGCTGCATGGAGCAGGCCGAATGATAGGCAACCGTCAGGCCCTGGCTTTCCTTTTGTGGCAGGTCGAGCGTGGCAAGATATTCGGTGATGTCCTTCGCGAGTGCCGATACCCGTGCGGCTTTGTCCGCATAGGCCGGATCAAGCCGCAGCATATGGCCGTAGTCCTTGATGGTCGTGCCGCAGCCGGATGCGGTGATGATGACGGCATCGAGGCCGCCATTTTCCATTTCACGCATCCATACATCGACATTGCGGCGGGCGGCGGCGAGCGCCTCAGCCTCGCGCCCCATATGATGCACCAACGATCCGCAGCAGCCTTCCCCCTTCGGCACGACAACCTCCACGCCAAGCCGCGCCAGAAGACGCAGCGTCGCCTCGTTGATACCAGGGTCAAGCACCGGCTGGGCGCAGCCGGTAAGAATGGCGACACGTCCACGCTTTTCACCTTCGGCTGACCGTTCACCCGGACGGGCAGAAGCTGAAACGGCGGGCACGGAAGCCGGGGCGAGAGCGAGCATGGATTGCAGCGGTTTCAGCGCGGGAAACTTCGCGAGCACACCGGCGAAGGGTCGCGTGATCCGTGCCAGATGCAAGGCCAGCCGGAAGCGACCGGGATAAGGCAGAACCGCAGCCAGAAGATTGCGGGTCAGGCGGTCCATGAAGGGACGTTTATAGGTTTGTTCGATATGGGCGCGGGCGTGATCGACCAGATGCATGTAATCCACGCCGGACGGACAGGTGGTGGTGCAGGCAAGGCAGGACAGGCAGCGGTCGATATGGGTGACGACTTCGCGGTCCGCCGGGCGGCAATTTTCCAGCATGTCCTTGATGAGGTAGATGCGGCCGCGCGGACTGTCCAGCTCATTGCCAAGCGTGACATAGGTGGGACAGGTGGCGGTGCAGAAGCCGCAATGCACACATTTGCGCAGGATTTTTTCCGATTCCGCCACATGCGGATCAGCCAGTTGCTCGGGCGTGAAGGATGTTTGCATGGTTCAGACGGCCCTTCCCATCTTGCCAGGATTGAAGATGCCCGCCGGATCGAGCTTTTCCCTGATGCGCGCAGACAATATGGCCTCCGCCGCCGGGCGCGGTTCGAATGCCGGCACAGTGGCGCGCACCGCGTCGCTCGCCCGCATCAAGGTGGCGTGCCCGCCGCCGAGCGCGCGGATGGCGCCGCGCACCAATTCCGCTTCCGGGTCCGCCTCCATCTGCATCCAGATGAGACCACCCTGCCAGTCATAAAAGGCATCGATGCCCGCTTCCATGCGCAAGGCAGCAACCAGCCTGTGGCCTTCGCTCGGCGCGACCGAGACTTTCCAGAGCGGTTTGGCATCTTGCCCGGCATAGGGCGCGACATTCCGCACCTGCCGCCATAAAACAGCACTCTCCTCGCCTTCCAGCAGCGCCCATGGGCCAACCCGATCCATGACGGAAAGGAGTTTCGCCGCGCGCGCCTCGACGGAAGCCCCGAGACCTTCCAGCCGCAGGATTGTCGCAGGGCCTTCCGGCAGCGCGCCTGCAATGAAATGGGAGCGAACGCTTTCCGGCAGATGGGCCGCACCGGAAACCTCGACGCTCATCGCCATCGCCGCCGCCATGATCCGCGTCGCGGCCTCGTCGTCCAGACCGGAGACAACCACGGTTTTTTCCGCTGGCGGTTTCGGCAAAACGCGGAAGGTTACTTCCGTGAGAAAACCGAGCGTGCCGTGTGAACCCGCCAGAAGCTTCGAGAGATCTAGCCCGGTGACATTCTTCATTACCCGGCCACCAGCCTTGATGACTTCCGCCTTTCCATTGACGAAACGGATGCCGAGCAGGCTGTCACGCGCCGCACCAGCCACATAACGGCGCGGGCCGGAAACATTAGCAGCAAAGACGCCGCCGATGGTCGGCTCGCCTGTGGTTCCCATGATCGGGCGGTGGTCCATCGGCTCGAAGGCCATCATCTGCCGGTTTTCCGCAAGGGCGGCCTCGACGGTGGCGAGCGGTGTGCCTGCTTTGACCGTCATTACCATTTCTGCGGGGTTGTAGGCGATGATGCCAGACATTGCGCGGGAGGAAAGCGTTTCATCTGCCTCGACCGCATTGCCGAAACCGGAGCGGGTGTTGCCGCCGATGATTTTCAGCGGGGTTTTTCGGGTTGTGTGGTCGCGGATGATGTCGGCGACCTGGGTTTCTGCATAGGGGGTCAGCATGGGGTGCGCTCCGAGCAAGAGATACCCTCCTCTGCCCTGCCGGGCACGGAGGGGTGAGCCGCACCCACCAAGGCTACAAAGCTAAAGTACATCATCCCCTCCCCTCCAGCGGAAACACCTTGGAAGGGTTCATCAACCAACCCTCGTCAAAAGCAGCGCGAACCGCCATCTGCTGGGCAAGATCAGCCTCGGCATATTGGTGCCGCATCAGGTCGCGTTTTTCGATGCCGACACCATGTTCGCCGGTTAGGCAACCGCCCGCATCGACGCAGAGCTTCAGGATTTCATTGCCCGCCTCTTCGGCCCGGGCGGCGTCTTGCGGATCGTTGGCGTTGAACAGGATCAGCGGATGCATGTTGCCATCGCCCGCATGAAAGACATTGGCGACGCGAAGGCCGAGGCGGTCGGTGATTTCGCTTGTTTTTTTCAGCACATAGGAAAGCTGGGAAAGCGGTACCGTGCCATCCATGCAGATATAGTCCGCGATGCGGCCCGTTGCGCCGAAAGCGGATTTCCGGCCCTTCCAGATCGCCGCGGCCTCCATGGCCGACTGGCATTCCCTGACCGTCTTCACGCCGTGTTTTTTCGCAATGGCGACAATATCGGCCAGCATGGCGTCCATTTCCGCCTCCGAGCCTTCGACCTCGACGATCAGCAGCGCGCCGACATCCAGCGGATATCCGGCCTTGGCGAAGGCCTCGCAAATCTCGATTGCCGGCTTGTCCATGAATTCGATGGCGACAGGAATGATGCCCGCGCCGATGATATCGGCCACGCAGGAGCCAGCTTCTTCGGAAGTTTCGAAACCAAACAGCACCGGGCGCGCGCCCTCCGGCTTGGCAATCAGCCGCACCGTCGCCTCGGTGACGATGCCGAGCTGGCCTTCCGAACCGCAAACGAGGGCGAGAAGATCGTAACCGGCGGCGTCAAGATGCTTGCCGCCCAGCTCCAGCACCGTGCCATCGACAAGCACCATTTTTACGCCGAGCAGATTATTGGTGGTGACACCGTATTTCAGGCAGTGCGCACCGCCGGAATTCATGCCGACATTGCCGCCGATGGTGCAGGCAAGCTGCGAACTTGGGTCCGGCGCATAAAAGAAGCCTTCCGCACCGGCCGCATCGGAAATGGAGAGATTGGTGACGCCCGCCTGTACCCTTGCCGTGCGATTGTAAAAATCGAGTTCGAGGATCGCGGACATCTTCGAAAGGCCGATCACCACCGCATCTTCCTGCGGAATGGCGCCGCCGGAAAGCGAGGTGCCCGCGCCGCGCGGCACGACAGGAATGCCGTAACGGTGACAATATTTCAGTACCGCTGCGACCTCTTCGGTGGTCTTCGGCAAGGCGACGGCCAGCGGCAGGCGGCGGTAGGAGACGAAAGCGTCGGTCTCGAAAGGCACGAGCTCACGCGGCTCGTGCACGAGACAGTCCTCGGCCAGGATATCCTTCAGATCGGATATGATGCGGTCACGGCTCGATAAAACCGCCGCACGCGGCTCCAGAAACTTAATCGGCTGCGTCACCGCCCCCTCCTCCATGCACGTCTTGCCAAGTGGTATTGTTTCTTTACCACTTTGAAGGAGCGCAATCAAATGCTAAGGATTTTTTCCGTTCTGGAAATAATCGGGAGTCAACTGTGACAAATCTGGGCGATCTGGAGGTCTTCGCAACCGTTGCCGCCTCCGGCAGCATGTCGCTTGCCGCCAAGGAGCTTGGTTATTCGCCCGCTGTTATTTCCAAGCGCATCAAGCGGCTGGAAGAAAAGCTCGGCGCACGGCTGTTCCAGCGCACGACAAGGCAGATCTCACTGACCGAAGCGGGCCAGGGCTTTTACGAACGGGTACTTGCCGTGCTGGAAGGGCTGGAGGATGCCGAGGATTTCGTGTCTGGGCGCGCCAACACCGTCAACGGCACGCTGAAAATCTCAGCTCCCACCTCCTTTGGTCGCATGCATATTGCGCCGCATCTGAAGACGTTCATGGAGCGCCACCCGGACCTGTCCGTCAATCTGGTGCTCAGCGACGAATTCATCGATATCATCGAAGGCGGTTACGATCTGGCGATCCGCATCGCCGATCTCAATTCCTCCAGCCTCGTCGCCCGCCGGCTGGCGCCGGTGCGCCGCGTGCTGTGCGCCTCGGCGGAATATGTCACTGCCCACGGCATGCCGGCGACGATCGAGGACCTTAAGAAGCACCGCTGCCTGCCGGCCCACAACAACGATATCTGGCGACTGGAAGGGCCGGGCGGGGCGCTCAGCATCCGCCCGGAAGGCATGCTGGTCACCAATTCCAGCGAAGTGATCCGCGAGGCGGTGATATCGGGGCTTGGAATTGCGTTGCGCTCCACCTGGGATATCGGCCACGAATTGCGCGCCGGCCGGCTGGTGCAGGTTCTACCCAGCTATGAGGGATCGCGAAACGTTACGCTGTCGGCGGTCTATCCAAGCCGCCAGTTCCTGCCCGCGAAGGTGCGGCTGTTCATCGACTATCTCGCCGCACTTTACGGCCCCTCACCCTATTGGGAGCATGATTGACGCCGGTATTCAGTGCCCGCCCTCGACATGGGAGCGGCGAATGCGGCGCACCACCCACCAGACGCCAAGGACGGCGAAGGGAACGGAAAGACCGGTGACCACGGCTGGATCAACCGGCAGCATGTCGTGGCTGATCGCCTTGGTGAGATAACCGATCAATCCGACGACGTAATAGGAGATGGCGGCGACGGACAGGCCTTCCACCGTCTGCTGCAGGCGAAGCTGCATGGCGGCGCGCTTGTTCATAGTGTTCAGGAGCACCGTGTTCTGCCGTTCCAGTTCCACGTCGATCCAGCTTCTGACGAGTGCCGTGGCGCGATAGAGCTTGCGCGACAGGTTGGCCTGCCGCTCCTCGACCGACTGGCAGGTGCGCATGGCGGGCGCCAGACGCCTTTCCAGAAAGCTGCCCATGGTCTCGTGCCCCTGAACCGGCGTTTCGGCAAGCGCGCGAATACGTTCATGCACGATGCCGTCATAGGCGCGGCTGGCGCCAAAACGATAGAGGCTGAGCGCGGCATTGGCTTCCAGTTCCGCCGCAAGCCGGGTCATCTCCGCCAGCAGCGCATCGGCCTCGTCGCGCGCGCCGTTTTTCATGCGCTGGGTGATTCCCGTCAGGCCATCTTCGATGCGACGGATTTCCGGCGACAGCGTCTGCGCCATCGGCAGTCCGAGCATGGCGAGCGTGCGATAGGTCTCGATATCCAGCAGCCGCTGCACCAGCGCACCGCGGCTGTAATCGCTCAAGCCACGGTCGATCACCAATATCTGCGTCAACCCGTCGCGATCCTGACGGAAATCGGTGAGGATCGCCGCCTGCCCGTCGCGCACGTCGCTGTAACAGAGGCTCGTCGGCTCGAACATGGTCTCCGCGTTGGGGGCCGTTGCGCCTTCTGGACGGATTTCCAGCCGTATGCCTGATATCAGGGAGCCGGGTGGTGAAAAACCGTCGCCGAACGGGTCGCCGACAATATCGCCGCCGAATTTTTCCGGCGCGGGGCCATCCCAGAACCATGTCGAGAATTCGGTATGCCGCTCCCAGCGCAGCGTGCCCTGCCCCCAGGGCATGGCATGGTGGCGGGCATCGCGTTCCGGCGGCGCGACACCCCGGCTGCGCGACATCTCCGCAATGACCGAGTGATGCACGGCAGAACCGCCATCCATCATGAAGGCAAGCTGGACGATGATGCGCGACGGCGCAAGAAGCACGGTCGGCCGCGCATGAACCTCGCCGAGAGCCAGCGATCTTTCCGGCGCGCTTGCGAAAGCAAATCTACCCTTGGCCATTGCGATATCGTCCCCGCCTGTTTTCGCCGGTTTTCTAGAACATCCATCGCGATGACGACACCGCAATCGAAGCAGATGTAATTGTTTTGATGCACCTGACGGAGAAAACCGCCATCACCACCCTGTGCGGGTGCTTTAACAAAAGCCAGTTTAAAAAGGCAGGTGCCGTGTTGCCGCAGGCATGGCGCGGAGCTTACGGCAGAACTGGACAGAATATTTGACCAGTGCGATGCTTCGCTGATAATTTGCCTCATCGAATACGGGGCGGGACTTCGCCGGAGAATGTTGCGATGGACGAAACACTGTTCGCCCGAATAGAGCACAGCCGCACATCGCAGGAGGTGATCTTACGTTTCGAGGAGCTCATCCTCGACGGCATATTGCGGGATGGCGACCGGCTGCCCGGCGAGCGTGAACTGGCGCAGAAGCTCGATGTCTCGCGGCCAATCCTGCGGGAAGCGCTGAAGGAACTCGAAACGCGCGGCCTTCTCACCAGCCGGCACGGCGGTGGGACTTACGTGGCGGATATTGTCGGTCCGGTCTTTTCCGATCCCTTGAGCGCGCTGATCACACGCCACAGCCGCGCAACGCGGGATTTTCTGGAGTATCGCCGATATATCGAAGGTATGACTGCCGAACTTGCGGCACAGCGGGCGACTGAACCGGACAGGCGCAACCTTGCGGCTATCGTCGAAAAAATGCGGGAGGCGCATGAGGCTGGCCGCTTCGAAGAAGAACTTGCAAGCGATGTGGAATTTCACAACGCCATCGGCGAGGCGGCACATAATATCGTGCTGATGCACACATTGCGGTCCTGCTACCGGCTCCTGAGCGACGACATCTTCTATAACCGCCATCTCATATTCAGTGTCGCAGGTGCGCATGACGAGGTGCTGAGACAGCATATCGCCATCCACGAGGCCATTGCGGGCGGTAATGCGGCAGGGGCAAGGGCTGCGGCGGAAACCCATATCGATTTCATCGTGGACACCACATCAAAGGCGCATCAGGCAAGGGAATGGGACCGGATTTCACGCCTGCGACAACAGCAGCGCAACGCCTGAAAACAGCTTCAGACGAAATGCGGCATCGCTTTTCTTCAGATTTTATGGAACCTTTTGTCCTCTTTGGTCTTTTTCTGGGGTTAATTGGAAAAATTTACCAAGATGGGACCCATGACGACCACGAGCGAAACTGAACGCTATCCAAGGATAGCTCTCATATCGACGCATGGCTATGTCGCCGCGCACCCGCCACTCGGCGCAGCGGACACCGGGGGACAAGTGGTTTATGTGCTTGAGCTTGCACGCAAACTCGGCCAGCTCGGTTACACCGTTGATCTCTATACCCGCCGCTTCGAAGACCAGCCGGAATTCGACGAGGTTGACGAGCGCGTCCGTGTGGTGCGCATTCCCTGCGGCGGGCGCGATTTCATTCCCAAGGAATATCTGCACCGCCACCTGATGGAATGGTGCGAAAACGCGTTGCGCTTCATCAAGAAAAACAACCTCAACTACTCTTTCATCAACAGCCACTACTGGGATGCGGGCGTTGCCGGGCAGCGGCTTTCCGAGGCGCTGAAAGTCCCGCATCTGCACACGCCGCATTCGCTCGGCCTCTGGAAAAAACGCCAGATGGAAACCGATTACCCGGAAAAGGCCGATACCTTCGAACTTGAGTTCAATTTCAAGGAACGTATCCAGCACGAACTCATCATCTATCGCAGTTGCGACATGGTGATTGCGACGACGCCGGTGCAACTCGACGTCCTGATCGAAGATTACGGCCTGAAGCGCAAGCACATCCACATGATCCCGCCGGGTTATGACGACAACCGATTCTTCCCCGTCTCGGATGCGACGCGGCAAATGATCCGGCAGCGTTTCGGTTTCGAGGGCAAGGTGGTGCTGGCGCTTGGACGCCTTGCCACCAACAAGGGTTACGACCTTTTGATCGACGGCTTCTCGGTTCTTGCGGCGCGCGAACCGGAAGCCCGCCTTCATCTGGCCGTCGGCGGCGAGAATATGGACGAGCAGGAAACCACCATTCTCAATCAGCTGAAAGAGCGGGTCAAATCGCTCGGGCTGGAGGACAAGGTGGCGTTTTCCGGCTATGTCGAGGACGAGGATTTGCCTGATATCTACCGGGCAGCCGATCTTTTCGTTCTGTCGAGCCGTTACGAGCCATTCGGCATGACCGCAATCGAGGCGATGGCGAGCGGAACTCCGACCGTGGTAACCATCCACGGCGGGCTGTTCCGCGCCGTCAGCTACGGCCGCCACGCGCTGTTTGCCGATCCTTTCGATAAGGAAGACCTTGGCATCACCATGATGAAGCCGTTCAAGCACGAGCGGCTGTATGGGCGGCTTTCCCGCATGGGGGCCCACAAGGCGCGCAGCCTTTTCACCTGGACGGGAATCGCGCAGCAATTGCTGGCGCTGGTGGAAGGCAGGCCGCTGATGCCGGTTCTGGAGGAATCCGATTGGGCAGAGCCATGGAACGACGGCGATTGAAACCGCTTCGCCTGTTTTCCACCGATCTCGACGGAACCGTCGTCGGCGATAACGCCGCTACGCGCCGGTTCCGCGATTTCTGGCACTCGCTGCCGGACGATCTTCGCCCGGTTCTGGTCTTCAACAGCGGCAGGCTGGTCGATGACCAGCTCGCCCTTTTGGAAGACGTCCCTTTGCCGAGGCCCGACTACATTATCGGCGGGGTCGGCACCATGCTGCACGCAAGAGAGCGGGGCGAGCTTGAAAGCGCCTATACGCATTCGCTCGGTACGGGTTTCGACCGGCAAAAGATCGCCGATGTTATGGCCGGCCTGCCGGGTGTGACCATG
The DNA here is from genome assembly GCF_053521785.1 of Agrobacterium sp. A3-95. Classification (NCBI taxonomy): domain Bacteria; kingdom Pseudomonadati; phylum Pseudomonadota; class Alphaproteobacteria; order Hyphomicrobiales; family Rhizobiaceae; genus Agrobacterium; species Agrobacterium sp. A3-95. The sequence continues at coordinate 559,682 of NZ_JBNWDR010000001.1, forward strand.
CAGGCGGAACGGTATCAGCATGGCCTCAAATCCAGCTGGTTCCTGCATGGTGCGGATGAGAAGACGCTCAGTGATATCGAAAACACGCTCGTTGCGGCGGATATCGATGCCCGGATCGTCTATTCCAGCAACCGCGACCTCGACATATTACCCAAGGCCGCAGACAAAGGTGCGGCATTGGCGTGGTTATGTGGACAACTGCACATTGGTCTCGACGAATCAGTGGTTGCGGGCGATACTGGCAATGATCGGGCGATGTTCGAGTTGAATGGTATTCGCGGTGTGATCGTTGGCAATGCCTTGCCGGAGCTTCTTTCGCTGGCGAACAATGACAGCCGTTTTTTCCTCTCGCGCGCGACCGAAGCTGACGGTGTGATCGAAGGTCTCCAGAATTGGGGATTGCACGCTGGCCAACGCAGTTCCGGCAATAATTCATAGCGGTTTTGCGTTCTGAATAGCGTAAAACAGAAAAAATGCAGTATTTCCGCGATCGGTCGCTGACAGTTACGTACCGGGCAAAGCCTTCGTTCGCACCCCTGCCAGATCCCCTGCTGCCTAGGATCTTCAACGGCATGAAGACAATCGTGGGTTATGCGTGAGAGGGGATTGGCGGGACATAAAGGATATCTATATTAGCAGTTACGACTAACAGGCGAAGAAGGATCCACACGGATTGAAGATTTTGAATCGATTGGCGACAGATGTAGGCTTGATGTTGCGCAGACCGCCGCGACAGCAATACGCAGCGCTGTGCTATCGATCGTCCAAAAAACATCATGAGCCGGAAGTCCTTTTGCTGACAAGCAGGGATACGGGGCGCTGGGTCATTCCCAAAGGCTGGCCCATGGCCAACAAGAAGGCGCATGCAGTTGCCGAACAGGAAGCCTACGAGGAAGCCGGTGTCAAAGGCAGGGTGGATAAGGCCCCCTTCGGCTTTTATGAGTATGAGAAAAAGCTGAACAGCGGCATCAATGTGCTGTGCAAGGTTCAGGTACATCTGCTCGAAGTGGCGGAGCTGCAGGACAGCTTTCCCGAGAAGGATTCCAGACGGCTTGAATGGGTCACTCCCGAAGAGGCCGCCAAACGGGTCAACGAGCCGGAACTGAAAGCGCTCATGCTCACTTTCGACAAGCGGATGGCGCTTTCGAAATAGCGTCCACGCCCGAATAGTGGCAATCTGCAGTTTGTTTTTCCAACATGGCTTTTACTGTCTTTCATTTTGGAAAGATGTGCGAGATGTAACAGTCTTTCTGTAAATTGCCTTCAGCCCGCGACATTGCCGGACGAATGGGAATGCTGGCGAACGAGGTCTGAATGGCAATGAAGCCGCCACCGAACATGAAGCCGACGCTCGACAAGGATCTCGAGAAGATCACCCGTGTCGAAGAGGCGACGCTGCACGTCACGCAGCAGCTTGCCGGCCTTGGTGCGGGGGTGATGTTCGTTGTTCTGGCGGCGATATTTGCCGGCGCCTTCGTCACGGGCACGGCGGGCGCCGTCATCATCATCGCAGCCGTCGCCATCGGCGCCTATATGGCAATCAACATCGGCGCGAACGATGTGACGAACAATGTCGGCCCGGCGGTCGGCGCCAAGGCGATGCCGCTTGCAGCGGCACTCATCATCGCCGCCATCTGCGAAATCGCGGGTGCCTTGATCACCGGCGGCAACGTCGTCGAGACCATTTCCAGCGGCATCATCAACATCCAGACCATTCCCGACCGCACCGTGTTTTCCTGGGCTATGTTGTCGGCCCTTCTCGCCGCCGGTCTTCTCGTCAATATCTCGACCTGGACGAAAGCGCCGATTTCCACCACCCATACGGTGGTTGGTGGCGTTGCGGGGGCTGGAATGGCGGCCTATGGCATCCGGGCAGTCGACTGGCTGTCGCTTGGCAGCATCGCCTTTGCCTGGGTTCTAGCGCCCTTTATAAGTGCGGCCATCGCCATCGCCCTCCTTGCCTTCATCAAGGAATTCATCATCTACCGGGAGGACAAGATCGACGCCGCGAAGCGTTGGGTTCCTGTTCTGATCGGCATCATGACCGGGGTCTTCACCGCTTATCTCATCTGGGTGGGGCTGAGGCAGATCGTGCATGTCTCGCTTGGCCATGCAAGCGGCATCGGGCTTTTGACCGGCCTCGTCGCCTGGCGGCTGTGCGTGCCGATCATCCGCAAACAATCGGTGGGATTGGAAAACCGCAACCAGTCGCTTCGAACCCTGTTCCAGTGGCCGCTCGTTCTTGCGGCTGGCCTCATGTCCTTCGCGCATGGGGCAAATGACGTTTCGAACGCCATCGGCCCGGTGGTGGCAATCGTGCGGGCACTGCACGACGAGGCAGTGGAGACGTCCGCCCGCGCGCCGCTCTGGGTGATGCTGGTCGGCGCATTCGGGCTTTCCTGCGGTATTCTTCTCTATGGCCCGCGCCTCATCCGCCTTGTCGGTGAACAGATCACCAAGCTCAACCCGATGCGCGCTTTCTGCGTTTCCGTGGCTACGGCGCTGACGGTTCTCGTCGCCTCACGCTTCGGCCTGCCGGTCAGCACCACCCATACGGCGATCGGCGCCGTGTTCGGCGTCGGCTTCTTCCGCGAATGGTACACGCAGGCGTCTCGACGGCGGCAGGAACTCGTCCAGGCCGGCACCAGTCAAATCCGCCGGGCCGATCGATATCTGGACAATCCTTCCGAGATACGCCGCCGTTATCTCGTCCGGCGATCCCACTTCATGACCATCATCGCCGCCTGGCTGGTGACCGTTCCCGCAAGTGCTACGCTTGCAGCACTGTTATATTGGCTTATGTCCTTCCTCTTTCTCTGACGCTGAAACCGAAAAGTCCCATGCGCGCAAATTTCCGGATGCAACGCCTGTTCGTCGAAACCCCGCTTGTTGCGGGCGCGGCGCAGGAAGCAACGACCGAACAGTTCAATTATCTCGCCAATGTGCTGCGCATGACCGATGGCGCGGAAATCCTGCTGTTCAACGGTCGCGACGGGGAATGGAAGGCGAGGCTCTCCTTTCCGAGCCGCAAGAAGATCACCCTCGTCCCTCTGGAACAGACACGGCCCCAGCCGCAGGCATCGGATCTGTACTACCTGTTTGCGCCGCTGAAAGTCGGACGCATGGATTATCTGGTGCAGAAGGCGGTCGAGATGGGGGCCGGTCTTTTGCAGCCGGTGATGACCCAGCATGTGCAGGGCAAGATCCACAATACCGAAAAGCTGCGCGCCAATGCCATCGAGGCCGCCGAGCAATGCGGCATCCTGTCGTTGCCTGGCGTGGCCGAGCCGGTGAAACTGAAAGACATGCTCGAGACCTGGCCCCAGGATCGACGGATCATCTATTGCGACGAGGGCGACGCGGGGCAAAATCCGCTGCCTGTCCTGCAATCCATCAAGGAACGCAAAATCGCTCTTCTGGTCGGCCCGGAAGGCGGGTTTTCCGAAGAGGAAAGAGAGTTGCTGCGCAGCCTTGCCTTCGTCACCCCCATCCCGCTTGGGCCGCGTATCCTCAGGGCCGATACGGCTGCGGTCGCAGCCCTTGCGGTCATTCAGGCATCGATCGGCGACTGGAATTGACCTATCTGGCACATGTCTTTATCGCAAAACCGCTGCACAGTTTTACGCGACATGCGCTGAACCATTGCGCTTCATGCATCTTTAAAAGAAATTCATTTGCCTCCGGATACGATCCGGCTCTATCTGCCACACATATGCCTCGCCGCAACAGAGACGTCATAACAAGGTAAGCCATGGCACGCGATACGACCGACCAGACACCCCTCTCCTCCGTCACGGAGCTTACAGATTATCTGGCCGGCGGTTGCAGAGCTGAAGCCGACTTCCGCATTGGCACCGAGCACGAGAAATTCGCCTTTTTCCGCGAGGGCAACCGGCCGGTTCCCTATTTCGGCGAGGCCAGCATTTCCGCTCTGCTGAAGGGCATGCAGGAAAAGCTCGGCTGGGAGCCGATCATGGATGGTGAAAACATCATCGGACTTGGCGAACAGCACGGCATGGGCGCCATATCGATCGAGCCGGGCGGCCAGTTCGAACTGTCAGGTGCCCCGCTCGAGAACCTGCATCAGACCTGCAAGGAATCCAACCAGCATCTGGCGACCCTGCGCGAAGTGGCGGAGCCGATGGGCATCCGTTTTCTCGGCATTGGCGGCAGCCCGCTGTGGAGCTATGACGAAACACCGCGCATGCCGAAATCGCGCTACGCGATCATGACGCGCTACATGCCGAAGGTCGGGACCAAGGGTCTCGACATGATGTACCGTACCTGCACCATTCAGGTTAACCTCGACTTCTCTTCCGAAGCGGATATGCGCCAGAAGATGCGCGTTTCCATGAAGCTCCAGTCGCTGGCAACCGCACTGTTTGCATCCTCGCCCTTTACCGAAGGCAAGCCGAACGGCCTGCTTTCCTGGCGCGGCGATATCTGGCGCGATACCGACAATCGCCGCTCCGGCGTGCTGCCCTTCACCTTCAATGACGATTTCGGCTTCAAGGATTATGTCGAATGGGCGCTGGATGTGCCGATGTATTTCATCGTGCGCGACGGCAAGTATCACGATTGCACCCATGTCACCTTCCGCCAGTTCATGAACGGGGCGTTAAAGGGTGAAATCGCCGAATGGGAACCGACCATGGGTGACTGGACGAACCATCTCTCCACGCTGTTCCCCGATGTGCGCCTGAAGCGCTTTCTGGAAATGCGCGGTGCCGATGGCGGCCCATGGAGACGCATCTGTGCCCTGCCCGCTTTCTGGGTCGGCCTTCTCTATAATCAGGAAGCGCTTGACGCAGCCGATGCGCTGACAGCCGGCTGGAGTTTCGATGAGGTCATCGCCCTTCGCAATACCGTGCCGGCCAAGGGGCTGGCGGCGGAGATCGCCGGCAAACCGCTTCTCGGTTTCGCCCGCGAGGTGCTCGACATTTCCCGCACCGGCCTCAAGAACCGCAACCGGCTGAACGGCGAAGGCCAGGACGAAACCGTGTTCCTGTCCTCGCTGGACGAGGTTCTTGCCAAGAAGACCACGCTCGCCGAAGACCTGCTTGCGCTCTATAACGGCCGCTGGGGTGGAACGGTGCTGCCAGTATTCGATGAATATCAGTATTAAAGCATTTCGCTGAAACTGCGCAGCGGCTTTACGTCCGGACAGTGCGCAAGACAGGCAAGGCGTTGCCATAAAAAAACCCGGTGCGGCCGAGGGGCCTGACACCGGGCAAAGGCAGGGTTATTGGCAAATCACCCTGCGGGGAAAACCTTATCGGTTCGCAAGCAATCCCGGCGTCTGGAGGTACGCCGGAATTGCACGAACACAAGCCTAGAGCGTCTTGAACCGCGTGACTGAGCGCGTGCGTGCGGCGCGGGTCAGATGGGCGGTCGGATCTTCGAGCAAGCCGGTATTGAGCGCGTTGGTCACATCCGAGCGCGCCAGCCCGATATCGGCGAGCAGGCGATCGTCAAGCTCCGTGAGACCATTTGCGACGATACGATTGTAGATGCGCTGCACAAACGTTTTCACGGTGGAAGCAACACCGAAAGCGATGCGACGCAGGGTGTCGCTCTGCTGGCCGGTTGCGAATTCCAGTTCCATTTTCCGTTCTGCCGTGCGCATAACAATGATCCTTCCGTAACGGCACGATGCGGCACCGCTCCCGACGCACCGTGCGCGGGAAGCTGCCTTGGGTTGGGGGCCTGACGATGTGCCCGCCCCGGGGTTGAGATTGATTTGCTGGGTGTCAAAATGTCGCAAGACTATTGATCAGTCCAACGAATGTTTCTAATGTGAGACATCAATCATTCTGATGGATGAGTATCAATGTCCGCACCTCTCGACATAGACCAGCTGCACACCTTCATCGCCATTGTCGATACCGGCAGCTTTACCAAGGCCGCTGAGCGCGTTTTCAAGACGCAATCCGCCGTATCCATGCAGATGCGGCGACTTGAGGAGCGGATCGGCAAACAGCTCTTTGCAAAGGACGGGCGCGGCAACCGCCTGACGGCCGAGGGCGAGAAACTGATGAATTATGCCCGCCGCATCATTCGCCTTAACAACGAGGCGATTGCGGCCTTCGATGACAACAGGCTAGAGGGCACGTTGCGCATCGGCACCCCGGACGACTATGCCGACCGCTACATGCCAGAGATCATCGGGCGTTTCGCCAAGACGCATCCGAATGTCGAGCTTTACATCGTCTGCGAACCTTCGGTGAGCCTTGCCGAAAAAATGGCGCGCGGCGAGCTGGATATAGCACTCGTCACCCACAATCCCCGCGCCCGCTCCTCCGATGTCGTGCGCACCGAGCCGCTCTGCTGGGTCACCTCCGCGAACCATCCGCTGAAGGATGATGCGCCAGTGCCGCTGGCTGTCGGCCGGCGGGACTGTCACTGGCGCCAACTTGCCTGCTCGGCGCTCGATGCCGACGGGCGGGATTATCAGGTGCTGTTCACCAGCTGGTCTTCCACCGTGGTTGCCGCCGCCGTGCTGGCAGGCATGGCGGTTTCCGTGCTGCCGGAATCGGCGCTGCGTACCGGCATGAAGGTTTTGACCGCCTCGGACGGTTTCCCGCCGCTGCCGCCGGTCCAGATCGGCCTGATGAAACGGCCCGGCCTGTCGCCCTCGCTGGTGAACGCCATTACAGACCACATCACCGCCTGCCTCGACAACATCTCTCCGATGAACGTCGCCGATGAGCTGGATAACGATGTGAAGACCTACCCGAAGATGCCGCGCCTGCGCGCCGGGCACATGCTGCCGGGCTGGTGAATGGGTCCGCAAATGCGGTCGTGTGAGACGCCTTAACCGGGTAAGCTCGGCCTTTCCATCGTCCGTCTTCGCTTTCCAGCCTACCGCGCACGCAGCGATGCGACAGCCAGCAGCGTGTCGCCGCTGATGCCCACCGAGCCGCTGCCGTTGAACAGCATCATGATCGGGTTGGTGGTGTTCTGCTTGTCGTCGTACATGATGGTAAAACGGGCGATCAGCTTCTTGACCTTATCGGGGTCCTGAAAGTCCTCGATGTCGAAATATTTCTTCATCATCGCCACCTGCGTATCGACCCCGGCATTGCCGAGTTCATCGGGAATGCCAAAGGTGGTCGTGATGAAGTTCTGGATCGCGGTGTCGGCAAGAATGGAGTAATAGGATGTTGTTCCCGCCGCCATTCGCTTGAAATAGAGCGCCAGACGCACGCCCGCATTTTCTTCACCTGCCTGCGTCTCCAGCGTCTGCGTCAGATAATTGTCCAGCGTCTCGTAGAGGCCGCGACGAGTCTGGATGGAGCTTCGATCCTCGCGCAGGATATTACCATCCGTATCGAAATTGAACGCGGTGACGAGACGGCGAAAAGCCGGGTCCATCTCCTTGTTGAGATAGCTGTCCTTGTCATCCAGATTGGACGTGAACATTTTTTGCAGCTGGTCCTTGGTGACCTTCGTCGGGTCGATGCCAAGCGATTCCATCGCGAATTTCGTCAGGCGATCATTCCCCAGAAAATCGCTGAGCGTCTTGACCTTCTGTAGCTCCGAACGGAAAAATTCCGCCTCCTTCTTGGCGGCTTCCTTTTCCTGGTCTGTTCCGAAGGCTGATTTCTTCTTGATGTAGTCGACCGACATGCTCTGAATTTCAAGTTCGGACTGCGCAAGAACCGGAGAGCCTGGCGATCCGTCAGACTTGAAGTTGAAGAGTTCCGCGAGTTTGACGTAACGGTCGTCTTTCAGCGCATAAACGTAGCTCTTCTTGTCCAGCAGGTCGCTGGTCAAGGCTCTACGAACGTCCGCAATATTCACCTTCGTCGGATCGAGGCCGACCGCCTTGAGCGCATAGGTGTAAACCGCGCTGCTTTCCAGGAAGTCCGCAACGGATTTGACGTTGGCAATATCGCTCTTGAACAGCTTCAAAGCGTTTTCGTCAGCGGCTTCGTCCTTGTCGTTATAATGGTTCATGTACCCGTTGGTCGTGGTAACGGTCTGGGTCGTCGTCTGTGGTGCCGTACCGTCCGGCAGCGTTCCATCCGCCTTGAAATTGAACGCTTCACGCAATGCGATGTAACGTTTGTCGCCATTGCCAAACTTGGCGATATAGTTGTTGGGATCGCTGAGATCGCTGGTCAAAATGTTCTCGATCGTCGCATTGACTATGGTCAAGTCATTCAGATCGAATGCGACCTTGATGTAATTCACCAGACGCGGGTCTGCCATCAACTCATCGACGGTCTTGATCGAACCGATCTTCGATTCGAAATAATCCCTGTTCAAGGTGGCAACGGTCGGGGTCACACGCGGGGCACTGCCGACATAGGCCTGGGTCAGGATCTTGACGTTGTCGGCCGTCTGCGCCTGGCCGGCCGCAACGGTACCGTCATTGGCAAATTCGAAAGCCTGGGCCATCTGCGCCATCGTATTATATTGCGAGACGGTATTGGAGAGCTGGGTCTGCTCCGCCGTGATGGAGGCAAGGGTCGCCGCCCACTGGTCCTTCGGCGGCAGCACGGCTTCAAGCTGGGTGAGCTGATCCTGCCGGGTGGTTTTCTCTGTTTCAAGGGCGGTTCGCTGTTCGGCGGTCAGCGTGGTATCAGCCAGCGCGGTATCGATGGCCGTTATCCGATCCGTCACATCCCCATGCAACTCGATATTGCCCTTGGTCGTAAGCTTTTCCACGGCAGCGGAATAGGCCGCGCCGAACTTCTGGTTCAGATAGCTGTTCGGGTCATCGATATCGCTCGTCATCAATCCCTTGATGTGAGAATAGCTGTAGGTCTTCTCATCAATGCTGAAGACCTCGAAGATGTAGGCGCGGGTTCTATCGTTCTGAAGCAGCTGGTCCACGTTCGTGACCGTTCCGATGATCGCCTTATAATAACGGGTTTCTTCGGACAGGCTGTCATCGAGATTGGTGATCGAGGTGTCGTAAAGCCCGATCATCTTGTCGAGCTGCGCCTCCGTCTGCACCGTGGTGGTGGACTGCGTGAAGTTGAAGGATGCGGCAAATTCGCGATAACGTTCATCGGTCAGCTTGTTGGCAAAGCTGTTCTGGTCGTTCAGGTCGCTTTCCAGCACCTTCTTCATGAAGGCCTTGGCGTAGGTCATCTCGCCGAGACCGAAGGCATCCATGGCATAGGAATAGAGCTGGTAGTTATTGAGGAACTCGTCGACGCTTTTTACATTGCCGATGTTTTCCTTGTAATATTTCGTCTGCCGCTCGACGATCCCCTGCTGCGACACGCGTGAAATGCTTGCCTTCATATCGCGGTTGATGAGGTCGTAGCTCAGAAAAGTCGATACCATGCGAATGCCCCCTGGAGCACCGCGCATCACGCTGGATACGGCCGGCTCCGGTTTTTAATTCGCCCACCACACCTCTATCCGGACGCACGGCAGGCCTTGGCGCGACTGTGCATGACGCGCCTTGCCCGGAGCTTGAAAGAGCACAGTTTCGGGACTGAGAAAAATCGCATTGTCTCAATCGGCTTTACCTCAGCGAAACCATGCCACGGTGGGTTTTGCTAACCATTTGGGAATGCAAAGTTTTCTTAACCGCGATTTTTAAGCAGTCTCGAACATGCGGCGGATATTCTCCTGACATCAGAGGACGAAAAGTCCCGATGAGAAGACCGGAAACCGGCTCTCAGGTAAAACAAGGGTAGAATAAACATGACCAAGACCGTTCTGAAGCCCGACTGGGCCGTCGCCACACTCAGACTCGACCCGGCACGTTTTCCGCAACAGGTCACCTATGGCAGGGGCAATGGCGCAACCCATGTTGCCGTCACGCTCGATGAACGGGGCGCCGTTCTGCGAAAGGTCCTGTCCTCTTCCGGCCTGCCTTTGTCCTTCGCCCTGCCAGCCCGCGCTTTCAAGGGCGTTGCCGCCCGCGCCATCGACCATGGTGATGGACAGGTGACGGTGACGCTGGAGCTTCACCACGACGATCCGGAACTTTGCGTTCCGCTTCTCGTCGCCCATGATCTTTGCGACATCGCCGCCGACTGGCGCAGCTGGTCCGAGGCCTATCGTATTCCGATGCTGATGGTGGAGGCCGATGGCGTCGCCCGTCCGCTGGAAGAACATCTCGGCAAGGTGCGCACCAAGAACAGCCGCCCCCGTCGCCGGCACTCCTATTTCGCGGATCGTCGCCCGCGCTTCCTCGTGCGCCGCTCCACCGGTTCTCTCGGCATGAGCATGAAGATCGAGGGCAAGGAAATCATCGCTCGCAGCTGATAATCTTCAGACAAAACAATAAAAAGCCCGGCGCGGATATCGCGGCCGGGCTTTTTTGCATCTTGCCTTTCAACAACCTCACGCCAACAGAAGCGGCACAATGAGGCCGGCGAAAATCAGCACGCCGACGCGGTTGTTGGATTTAAACAGCACAAGGCATTGCGCCACGTCGTCGATATCGAGCACCCAGACCTGCCGGAAAAGCATGATGGCGGCGGCGGCAAGGCCGCTATAGGCGATCAGGTTAACGCCCGCTCCCCAGAAGGACAGGGCGATCATGACAAGGGCTGTGCCATAAAGAAAAACCAGCCAGCGATGTGTGTTGTCTCCAAACAGCAGGGCAGTTGAACCGATGCCCACAGCCGTGTCGTCTTCCTTGTCCTGATGGGCGTAGATTGTATCATAACCGATCGTCCAGGCGATGGAGCCGACATAAAGCAGGACAGCTGGCCAGGCGATGGACCCGAACTGCCCGGCCCAGCCCATCAGCGCACCCCAGGAAAAGGCAAGGCCGAGAAAAAATTGCGGCCAGTTGGTGAAGCGCTTGGCGAAGGGATAGATTGCCACGAAGACCAGCGAGAATATGCCGGTGGCAATCGCAAATCCGTTGAACTGCAACAGCACCACGAGTCCGGCGAGCGCCTGCAACACGATAAAGACCTTCGCCTGCGCCCTGCTCACGCGACCAGATGGCAGCGGCCGCGAGCGCGTGCGCGCCACGGCCATGTCGATCTTGTGGTCCGCAAGATCGTTATACGTGCAGCCCGCGCCGCGCATCGCCACCGATCCGATGAAAAACAGCGCCAGATGCCAGATCAGCGTGCCCCAGGAAAAACCGCCGCTTGCTACCGCGGCATTGGCCGCGAGTGCTGCGGACCAGAAACACGGCCACATCAGCAATTGCCAGCCGATGGGGCGGTCCCATCTTGCCAGCTGCGCATAGGGCCAGAGGGGTCTCGGCAAAATCCGATAGACCCAGTTGTTGGATGGTGCGTCGGAGACGCGGTCTGACAAATCGCTGTGGTGAACCATGGGGATGGTTCTACAGCATCGGCAGGCGAATCGGAATCGATTTCAGCACTTGGCCGTAGACACAAAAAAGCCCCGCAACGCTTTCGCGGCGGGGCTTGTGGTGGGCATATTCGTCTCGCCTCAGGGCAGCGTGAAGCCGAATTTGTAGCTTGCCTGGACGCCGACGACGAACTGGTTCTTGGAGCCGCGCTCACGCACCAGCGAGCTGTCGGCGGCATCGCCCGTCAGGCGGCGATATTCGGCGAAGGAACCAACTTCAGCGGCTTCCGTGACCTTCCACGTAATGGCGGCGCCGACGCCGGCGGAATGCAGGCCGCCGCCGGGGCTGTAGGGCGATGGCGCGCCGGCCGCTGTCTGCGCGGCGCTTACGCCGTAATAGCGTTCATTGTATTTGCTGCTGACCCATGTGGCGCGCGGGCCGGCGGAAATCTGGATACCGGGGGCGATATCGGTGAAGACGTCGGCCGAGAGGTCGGCGACCACGCCGCTATGGCTGCGGATGCCCTGACGGGCTTCGCCGCGAATACGCAGCCAGTCGGTGGGATAAGCCTCGGCGAAACCGCCAAGCTCGCCGCCGCGCTTGATGCGGGTCATGCCTTTCAGATCGGCCGAATCCTTCTGGTCACGCGGAGACACCAGCTTTCCCGCAAGACCCATACTGATCGGGCCATTGTCCAGCAGCGAGATCGAGGCGCTGTCGTTGCGCGAGGTGAAACGCGCGCCCTGACCCTGACGGCCGAGAGAAATGATGGGCGAAAAGCCGAATTCGTTCTTGTTGTCGCCCTGATATTTCGGCGCAGAAAAACCCGAACCGCCGAGCTTCAAATACCAGTCGCCGGAAAACCAGCCATCGGCATGGGCGTTACCGACGGCAAAAAGCGATAAAACACAAGCGGCGACGGCCGCTGATGGCTTGAACATGAAAATAACCCCAGGAAACGCAATACAAACAGGTAAGCGTAGAATTAGAGGGATTCCGTTTCCATTCCATTAACCAGCGCGAGAAGGCGGCGATTAGCTCTTCCGTCATTCCGGCCCTGAGCCGGAATTCAGCCGTCGCGCGTCTGCGCGGCAGGAAGCCTTCTTTCAGCCCGAGGACTTGGGCCGACTGGAGGCCGGATCAGGTCCGGCATGACGGTGGCGAATGGACAAGCCTTAGAACATAACCTTCTCAAGCGGCGGCCGCGTCTTTTCGAACTCCAGCAGCTTTTCCTCGTTGCGGGCAATGTAGTCGCGATTATGCGGAACGGCGTCGCGATCCTTGGCGAGCTGGATCTGGAAAATATGGAAATTTTCGTGGGTAAAGGCCATTTCGGACCCCGCCAGATAAAATTCCCACATGCGGAAGAAACGTTCGTCATAAAGTGCTACCGCCTCTGCCTTGCGCGCCACGAAACGTTCGCGCCAGTGCCGCAGCGTATGCGCATAATGCATGGGCAGGATTTCGATATCCTTCACCAGCAGCCCCGACTTCTGGATGGCTGGCAGCACCTCAGCGAGCGAGGGGATGTAACCACCGGGGAAAATATATTTTTCGATGAAGGGATTGGTCGCCAGTGCCGGACTGGGCTGGCCGATGGAATGCAGCACCATCACGCCCTTGTCGTCCAGAACCTCCGCCACCTTGTCGAAATAATCGCGGTAATGGGTCGGCCCGACATGTTCGAACATGCCGACCGAGACGATACGGTCGAATTTCTTCGAGGCAGGCAGGTAACGGTAGTCCTGCAATTCGAAACGAACATTGCCGGCAAGCCCACGTTTTGCTGCACGGTCGCGGGAAACGCGCAGTTGCTCCTCGCTGAGCGTGATGCCGGTCACATCGGCACCTGCACTTTCGGCAATATACATCGCCATGCCGCCCCAGCCGGATCCGATCTCCAGTACGCTCTGGCCCGGCTCCGTCATCAGCTTGGCGGCGATGTGCCGCTTCTTGGCGACCTGCGCCTCATAAAGGCTGATGCCCGGCGGATTGAAATAGGCGCAGGAATATTGCCAGTCCTCATCAAGGAAGATGTCGAACAGCTTGGCGCTCAGATCATAGTGATGGGCGACGTTGCTCTTGTTGTGGTTTACCGGCAGATGCATCCTGATGCGGGCGGCGATGATGCGGGCCATACCACGCCACACCATGCCGAAGGACAGCGCCTCGCTTAGCGTGTTGCTTTTAACCAGCGCCAGAAAGTCGTAGATGTCGCCCTCGACGACCTGCATACGGCCTTCCATATAAATTTCGGCGAGTTTCAGCGCAGGATCGGCAGCGATCTCCTGCATGGCAGCTTCGTCGGTGAAATTCAGAACCACCCTTGTTCCGGTACCGTTACCAAATGTACGGCTACCACCCGGGCTATTGACGACAAGATTACCGTTCTTGATTATCTTTTCGAGAAGAACATGCAGAGACGACGCCATGGCACCCCCAATTGCTAAGTCTCACTTATCAATTTTTCTGACCGTATTCCTTTCGGCACAAGTTTCAAGATAGTCTTATTTCAAAAAAATTGAACGATTTCATCAAGCAAAAAGCCCCACCGGGGTTTCCGGCAGGGCTTTTCCATAGAAATCATTTCAACCGGAGGTCAGCGTCGCTTCATCGCTTCGGCCAGAGCCGCAGCAAGAGCACCACCGGATTGCGACCCTTCGTTGTGTCCCTGCGGTTTGGAATTCGCGTGGCGCATGGCGCCCGCATTGCCCTTTTCGCGCATTGGCTGGGGTGCCGCCTCGCCGCCGTCCTTGCGCATGGTGAGGGCAATACGCTTGCGCTTCACATCCACTTCCACGACACGGACCTTGACGACATCACCCGCTTTCACGACCTCATGCGGGTCTTTCACGAAACGGTCGGCCAGCTGCGAGACATGCACGAGCCCGTCCTGATGCACACCGATATCCACGAAAGCGCCGAAGGCGGCGACATTGGTGACGGTACCTTCCAGCAACATGCCCGGTTTCAGATCGGTGATCTCGTCCACGCCGTCAGCAAAGGTCGCCGTCTTGAAGCTTGGGCGCGGGTCTCGGCCGGGCTTTTCCAGTTCGGCGATGATGTCCTTTACGGTGGGCAGGCCGAATTGCTCGTCGATGAAGCGCTTCGGATCAAGCCCCTTCAGCGTGGCGCTGTCACCCATCAGCGTGCGCAGGTCGCGACCGCAGGCGGCAACGATCTTTTTCGCAACGCCATAGGCTTCGGGGTGCACGGAGGACGAATCCAGCGGTTCCTTGCCGTTGGGAATACGCAGGAAGCCGGCGCATTGCTCGAAGGTGCGCTGGCCAAGGCGCGGCACCTTCAACAGCTCCTTGCGGCTGGCAAAGGGGCCGGTCTGGTCGCGGTGTGCGACGATGGCATCGGCAATCGAAGCACCGAGGCCGGAAACGCGCGCCAGAAGCGGCGAGGAGGCGGTATTGAGATCGACACCGACGGCATTCACCGCATCTTCCACGACCGCGTCGAGTGAACGGCTAAGACGGCCCTGATCGACATCGTGCTGATACTGCCCGACGCCGATGGATTTCGGCTCGATCTTCACCAGTTCGGCCAGCGGGTCCTGAAGGCGGCGGGCGATGGACACCGCGCCACGCAGGGACACGTCGAGATTGGGGAATTCCGCCGCCGCCCGTTCCGACGCGGAATAGACCGATGCGCCCGCCTCCGAAACGATGACCTTGGTGGGCTTTGCGCCGGAAGCCGAAGCCGGCATCTGTGTCAGCAGATCGGCGACCAGCTTTTCCGTCTCACGGCTGCCCGTGCCGTTGCCGATGGCGATCAGCTCGACATTGTGCTTGCGGATGAGCATGGCGAGTTCCGCCTGCGCGCCGCGCACGTCGTTCCTCGGCTGGAAGGGATAGACCGTCGTGGTGTCGAGCAGCTTGCCGGTGCCATCCACCACGGCCACCTTGACGCCGGTGCGGATGCCCGGATCGAGCCCCATGGTGGCGCGTGAGCCCGCCGGTGCGGCCAGCAGCAAATCCTTGAGATTGCGGGCGAAAACATTGATCGCCTCTTCTTCCGCACGTTCGCGCAATTCGCGCATGAGATCGAGCGAAAGCGACATGGAGAGCTTCACCCGCCAGGTCCAGCCTGCCACTTCCATCAACCATTGATCAGCGGGGCCGGCATTGCGGATATCGAAGGCGGCCGCGACGGTACGCTGCGCGGGTTTGACCGGAGAGGGATCATCCGCATCGACATCGATGGTCAGCGTCAGAATTTCCTCGTTCCAGCCGCGCAGCATGGCCAGCGCGCGGTGTCCCGGCACCGTCGCCCAGCGCTCGAAATGATCGAAATAATCGGAGAATTTTTCGCCTGCCGCCTGCTTGCCGTCGACCACCTTGGCGCGGAAAATGGCGTTCTGGCGCATATAGTCGCGCAGGCGTCCAAGAAGATCGGCGTTTTCCGTCATGGTTTCCGCCACGATGTCACGCGCGCCTTCAAGCGCTGCCTTCACATCCGCCACCTCGCCCTGCACATAGGCTTCGCCAAGCTTTGCCGGATCGGCTGCGCGGTTTGCCCAGATCGCTTCGGCCAGCGGACCGAGACCGCGCTCGCGGGCGATTTCGGCGCGGGTGCGGCGCTTCGGCTTGTAGGGCAGATAAAGGTCTTCCAGCTCCGCCTTGGTGCCCGCCTGCATGATCTTGACCATCAGGGCGTCCGTCATCTTGCCTTGACCGTTGATGGTATCAACAATGGAGGCGCGGCGCGCATTGAGTTCACGCAGATAGACGAGGCGTTCGGCAAGCGTTCGAAGCTGGGTATCATCCAGCCCTCCCGTCGCTTCCTTGCGGTAACGGGCGATGAAGGGCACGGTCGCTCCCTCGTCCAGCAACGCCACTGCCGCCTTCACCTGATCGGCGCGGGCGTTGATTTCGGAGGCGATGAGCGTGGCGAGGCGGGCATTATCTGCGGTCATGGGGTTCTCTGATGTCACATCTGGAGCGGCGAACATAATGTCTGATTGTGGCGTGACAACAAGAGGCGGCAACGATTCCACAGGAAAGGCTGAGTTCGAGGGAAAGACGGGCATTTGCGGCGCTTTCTCCTTGACCTTTCGCCCCCCTGCCCTTAACGCCCCTCAAACAAGGTTAAAGGCGAATTTGCAGGGGTGTTGACCATGAAAGTTCTGTTGATCGGTTCCGGCGGACGCGAACATGCGCTGGCGTGGAAAATCGCCCAGTCTCCCCTGCTCGATGAACTTTATGCCGCTCCCGGCAATCCCGGCATAGCCGACCATGCGACACTCGTTTCGCTTGACATGGAAGACCACGCCGCCGTTATCGCCTTTGCCAGGGAAAAGGCGATCGACTTCGTCGTCGTCGGACCGGAAGCGCCGCTGGTTGCCGGTCTGGCAGATGATCTGCGTGCGGCTGATATTGCCACCTTCGGGCCTTCGAAAGCAGCCGCTCAGCTTGAGGGTTCCAAGGGGTTCACTAAGGATCTATGCGCCCGTTACGATATTCCAACCGGGGCTTACCAGCGTTTCAAGACCGCCGAACCGGCAAAGCAATATGTCCGTGAACAGGGCGCACCCATCGTCATCAAGGCCGACGGGCTTGCCGCCGGCAAGGGCGTAACGGTTGCCATGAGCGAGGCGGAAGCGCTTGCCGCCATCGACGACTGTTTCGACGGCGCTTTTGGCGCTGCCGGCGCCGAGGTTGTGGTGGAAGCTTTCCTCGACGGTGAGGAAGCCAGTTTCTTCTGCCTTTCCGATGGCAAAACCGCGCTGGCGTTGGCAACAGCCCAGGACCACAAGCGCGTGGGTGATGGCGACACCGGCCCCAACACCGGCGGCATGGGCGCCTATTCCCCCGCCCCGGTGATGACACCGGCCATGGTGGAGCGCACCATGAAAGAAATCATCGAGCCGACGATTTCTGGCATGGCGAAAGACGGCAATCCCTTCTCCGGCGTATTTTTCGCCGGTCTGATGATCACCGCCAAAGGCCCCGAGTTGATCGAATACAATGTGCGTTTCGGCGATCCGGAATGTCAGGTGCTGATGATGCGCCTCAAGAGCGACCTGCTGCCGATCCTCTACGCCACTGCTACCGGCACGCTGGACAAGGTGGAAGCGGAATGGCGCGACGATGCGGCGCTGACCGTTGTTCTAGCTTCCAAGGGTTATCCCGGTGCCTACGACAAGAACACGCCCATTGCCCATATTCCCGATGCCAGCGAAGAGGCAAAGGTGTTCCATGCCGGGACGGCGCTGAAGGACGGCAGACTGGTGGCGACGGGCGGACGCGTGCTGAACGTCACCGCCTTTGGCAAGAACGTGACGGAAGCGCAGGCGCGCGCCTATGCGCTGGCGGACAAGGTGGAATGGGAAAACGGCTTCTGCCGTCGCGATATCGGCTGGCAGGCCGTGGCGCGCGAAAAAGTCTGACCATTCAAGGCATACAGCGGCCTGGGCGCAGATTTCGCTCAATTTTTACCAAGTTTGCTGACCTGATGGAAACGAAAGACCGATAATATCTGCCGAACATTGAAGGGCGCATTCTGTCTCGATCGTGAGGCTGCGCCGTCATTTCGGGGGTTTTTCGATGCGTCGTCTTCTTTTGACAGCGGTTGTCGCGCTGACCGGCGGGTCTGCGATGGCGTCTTCCATCGAATATGTAAACGGCACCCACACCAGCAATGGCAGCTTCGTTCGCCTCGACTGCGCCCGCTGCCAGCCCGTGAAGGACAACCCTGCCCCCGAGGGCTTTGCCATCCCCTCCATCGAGCCGGGCACGCAGCACACGGAAATGCGTGAAATCGAGGGTAAGCGCACGCTGGTGCGCACCGAAGCCTGGCTTGGCGGCGCGCCCGTCACCTTCGTCAGCACCAATCCCGCTTGGATGCCGCAGGAAACCCCCGGCACCGCAATTGCCACCTATGATGAGGGTGAAGCTGGCACTCCCCCCGAGGAAACGGCAGCCACGCCAGCAGGCATAGACATGACCGCGACCACGGCAGCGACGAAGACAATTTCGGCGGCCAATGCCACGGCACCGTCAAGCGCATCAGCAATGGCGGCACCCGATTTCCAGGATTTCAAATTGCGCGGCAATTGACCGACAGTGTCGGCGGCGTCTTTGATGACAAAAGTCAAATAATCGCGTCATCGCTGCATTTTTCGAAGTGCACGGCAACCATCCGGTGAATAATAAATTATGCATCCATTATTCTGCCAAGCACGCTCATAAAGCTTTTGCTAATTAAATATTTATTCAAATTTTTTGCCGCTAAGTGACCTCATAGTGCGATGCAGCACGACATGAGGGCTTGGAGCGGACTTTCGCTTTCAGGCTGATCACAGCGCATCAGGCGCCTTCCCATTTTCGAAACTTCGGCAGCGCGCGGCTTTTTCCGGCTCGCGACGCAAAAGCTTGTGAGCGCCCATGAAGAATCTTTCCATTTCCCGTCAGCTGATCGTGCTCGTGGTGGCCCTTATGGCCGCCTTCGCAGCAGCAACATTTTACCAGCTGAAATCTGCCACCGACGCGATCTATGAAGAACGCTACGGCATGCTGCGGACACAGGTACAATCCGCGATTTCCATCCTGCAATCCTTCCACGACAAGGAAAAGGCCGGGACGCTTTCACACGAAGACGCCATGAAGCAGGCCTTCGCCACCGTCAGCGCCATGCGGTTCACCCCAGATGGCTATCTGTTCGGTTACGACTACGACGTGACGATGAAATTCCATCCCGACGCGAAGCGTGTCGGCGAGAACTACAAGGGCAAGCCGGACAGCAAGGGCTTCCAGTATCGTGACGAGCTCGTACGGCTTGGCCGCAACGGTGGCGGCCAGACGGATTTCTACGGTCCGAAGCCCGGCATGGAAGGCAATGACTACGCCAAAAGCTCCTACGCCCTTGCTTTTGAGCCCTGGCAGGTGGTGGTCGTGACCGGCGTTTACATCGATGATCTGAATGCCCAGGTTCGTGGCGAGGTGATGAGGGCGCTGTCCATCGGTGCCGCCATCTTCGTGCTGGCACTTGCCGCCGCCTTCTACGTTATCCGGGGGATCTCGAAGCCGCTCGGCGACATTCACAGGGCGCTGGGTGAAGTCGCCAATGAGAACGTCTCGCTCACCATACCCCATACCGGGCTGACCAACGAAGTGGGCATGATGGCGAAGGCCACGGCCTCGCTTCAGGACAAGGTGCGGGAGCGCCACGCCATGCAGCGCCGGGAGGAAGAGCAGCAGCAGCAGCTCAACGCCGAGCGCCAGAACAACCTCGACATGCAGCGCGACGAGGCCGCATTGCAGGCGCGTGTCGTTACCACCATTGGCGAGGCGCTGGAAAAACTCGCCGGCGGTGATCTGACCGTGCGTTGCGCCGATCTCGGCAACCGTTACGCCGCGCTGCGCGACAACTTCAACGAGGCATTGACCCATCTCGACGCCGCCATGGCCAAGGTGAATTCCAAGAGCATCGATATCGGCGGCTCGAAGGAAGAAATCCGCAAGGCCTCCAACGAGCTTTCGCAGCGCACCGAACGGCAGGCGGCAAATCTCGAGGAAACCTCTGCCGCGCTCGACGAGTTGACGGTTGCGGTGCGCCAGACGGCTGAAGGTGCAGCCGACGCCGCCAAGCGCGTCACGACAGTCAGTTCCGAAGCGATGCGCAGCGACCGGGTGGTGGAAGAAGCGATTGCGGCGATGAGCGGCATCGAACAATCTTCCGATCAGATTTCGAACATCATCGGCGTGATCGACGACATCGCTTTCCAGACCAATCTTCTGGCACTGAATGCGGGCGTGGAAGCGGCGCGTGCCGGGGAAGCGGGCAAGGGCTTTGCCGTGGTGGCACAGGAAGTGCGCGAACTTGCGCAGAAATCTGCCGCCGCCGCCAAGGAGATCAAGGACCAGATCGCCCGCTCTTCCAACCAGGTGGAAAACGGCGTGCGTCTTGTCGGCGAAGCCGGTGACGCGCTGAAACGCATCTCTGACCAGATCAAATCCGCCAACGAGATCGTCGGCAAGATCGCCCATTCGGCGGCCGAACAGGACACGACGCTGCGCTCTATCTCCACGTCGCTCAACCAGCTCGACGTCGCCACCCAGCACAATGCGGCGATGGCGGAAGAGACCACGGCTTCGGCGGAAGCGCTGGCCGTCGATACCGAAGAGCTACTGAACCTCATCCGCGGCTTCCGCGTCTCCTCCGGCAACCAACTCCACGGCATGGCAGAGCAGATGCGCATGGCGGGGTGATAGACGCTGAGGTGATGTATAAACGAAAACGCCGGAGGAAACTCCGGCGTTTTTTTGTTTCAACGTGTCAAAGTATCCAGCCGGTCGATATCGGCAGGCGAAAAGACCGTAATTCCCGCTCTTTCAAGCAGCGCCGCCGTCACGCCATTGCCCGCATGTTTGATGCCGGAGAACGAGCCGTCATAGATCGCAACCGATCCGCAGGACGGACTGCCGTCGATCAACAGCGCGTGCGTGCAGCCATTGGCTTTAGCAAGGGCCAACGCCTTTTCCGCACCGGCAATAAATTCCGCCGTGACATCGCCACCGGTTACTTCCAGCACCCGGGCGCGGCCTTCCAGCACATCGAGACCGGAGGCGCTATTCTCAATTTCCGCCGGCGGGCGCGGCACCGGCATGCCGCCCGCCATTTCCGGACAGATTGTCACCAGCCTGCCTTCATCCCGCCAGCGGTCTATCGCCGGGTGGACGAGAGGTTTGCCCTTGCCGTCATAGCGGACCGCCTGGCCGAGGAGACAGGCGCTGATTAGGATTTTGGTGATCATCAGGCCGCTGCGACAGCGAGATGTATACCCGAGTTCTTCTGAAGCGCTTGAATGACACTAAACAGATTATCGGCCCGGGGATTTCCCTTCGGGCCGAACATGCGCATCAGGCTTTTCGCAGGCACATCCACGTGTTTGGATAAAGTCTCGAAACCGATCGTGGCGTTGATGAAATCTCGCAATACCGACTTGCCGGTTTCGACATCTCCCTCCAGCAACAGTTCCACAGCATCCGACAAGAGAGCCGCCCGGAAGGCTGGGTCTTTTTCCGCCCTCGCCTTGACTGTCTGTTTGAATTCCCGCGTTAGCGCCATGTCACTCACCCGTCCCGGCACCCTTTCGGGCGCCCTTTCTGGATTTATAATCCTGCCAGAAGGCCTTGGCCGCTTCGATGTCGTTCTGCTGCCGGGCCTTGGTTCCGCCAATCAGCAGGATCACCAGCTCATCGCCGTCACGACCGAAATAGACACGATATCCGGGACCATAATCGATCCGGTATTCGAGAACACCGGAGCCAACGGATTTTACGTTGGAGAGATTGCCCTGCCCCATCCGGGTCACGGCAATCGTTACCTTCGACGCGGCAAGCGCCTCGATCTTTACGAACCATCGCCCAAATGGGCTCGATCCGTTCGGGTCCAGATATTCAACGACCTTCATGGGCCAATGGTAACATAAACATTACCATTGGCAAGCCTGTCTCAGCCGGTAATCTTCGAGAAATCCGCAACCGTTCCGGTGGCTTCACGAATGGCCTTCAACAGCGCCAGACGGTTTGCGCGGATGGCCGCGTCCTCGTCGTTGACGAGCACATCCTCGAAAAACTTGTCGACGGGCGCGCGAAGCGTCGAGAGCGCCTGCATGGCGGAGCGGAAATCTTCCGTCTCGACGGCCTTTGCGGCATCGGCGGAAGCGGTCTTGATCGCCGCGTAAAGCGCCTTTTCGGCGTCGAGCTTCAGCAGTTCTTCTGAAACGCTGTTCGCAACCACGGTGCCCTTCTTTTCCTCTGCGGCCAGAAGCTGGGTGGCGCGCTTTGCACCGGCCAGCAGGTTCCGGCCATCTTCGCCGGTGATGAAGGCGGTCAGCGCCTCGACACGGCGGGCGATCATCAGCAGGTCGTCGGATTCCGGCGTCAGGACGGCGTCGATCAGATCGTAACGGGCGCCGAGGTCGCGCAGATAGACTTTCAGGCGGTCGTGGAAGAAGGAGAGAAGGTCAGTATCCTTCGCGACGCTCAAGAGCGGCAGGCGCACGTTCTTTTCAAGCAGAATACGAACCACGCCCAGCGCCGCACGGCGCAGTGCGAAGGGATCCTTCGAACCGGTAGGCTTTTCATCGATGGCCCAGAAGCCGACGAGCGTGTCGAGTTTGTCGGCGAGAGCAACCGTAATCGCCACCTTGTCGGCTGGCAGGCGGTCGGAGGGACCCTGCGGCTTGTAGTGATCCTCGATCGCCGCGGCGACACTTTCGTTTTCGCCCTGCAAGGTTGCGTATTTTCGGCCCATCAGGCCCTGAAGCTCGGGGAATTCGCCGACGGCTTCGGTGCGCAGGTCGGCTTTCGCCAGCACCACGGCGCGGTCCACCAGAGCAGCATCGGCACCGACGACGGGGGCCAGAGCCTTGGCCAGTTCGCGAATGCGGGCCACACGCTGCCCTTGAGTGCCGAGCTTGGCATGGAAGGTAACGTTCAGCGCATCGAGCTTGGCCATGCGCTGGTCGAGCGGCTTCTTGAGATCGAGGCCAAATTTCGCAGCCGAATCCTTCAGCGTCTCCAGATCGGGCAGATCGCCCTGGTCACGGTTCCAGAAATGGCGGGCATCCGACAGGCGGGCGCGGACGACCTTGCCGTTGCCATGGATGATTTCCTTACCGCCGTCGCTTGCCTCGATGTTCGAGATCAGGATGAAGCGGTTAGAAAGACCCTCTTCCGCACCCTGATTGCGGGTGACGAAACACTTCTGGTTGGTCTTGATGGTCAGCCGGATGATTTCCGCCGGGATTTGCAGGTAATCCTCCTCGAAAGTGCCCATCAGCACCTGCGGCCATTCAACAAGGCCGGAGACTTCTTCCAGCAGGCCTTCGTCTTCCACCAGCTCAAGGCCGTTGGCAAATGCCAGATCCTTGGCATCGTGCAGGATGATATCCTTGCGGCGGTCGGCATCGAGAATGACCTTCGCCTTTTCAAGGCTCGAGACATAATCCTCGAAACGGCGCACGGTGATCGGACCCGGCGCATGGAAACGGTGGCCATAGGTGACGTTGCCAGCGACGATGCCGTCGATGACAAAGGGAATGACCTGGGTTTCGTCATGTTCGGGGCCGAACAGGCAGACGATGGATTGCAGCGGGCGCACCCAGCGCAGGCTCTCCGAGCCCTTGCCTTCGATGCCGGCATAGCTGGAACCCTTCGGCATGGAGGCCGGGCCGGAGCGCATGGATTTCGGCCAGGGGAAGGAGCGGATGATGCCGGGCATCACTTCGGCGATAATCTCTTCCGCCGGGCGGCCGGGCTTGTTGATGATGGCGATGTAGAAATCGCCTTTCTTCGGATCGGAAACGACCTGAGCCTCGGAGACATCATTAAGGCCAGCGCCGCGTAGAAAGCCCTCAATCGCCTTTTCGTTGGCATCGGTGCGCGGACCCTTCTTTTCCTCACGCACATCGGCGGAGCGGGCGTTGAGGCCGCGAATATCCAGCGTGAGGCGGCGCGGCGTCCAATATTCGCGCGCACCCTCATAGGTCAGCCCTCTCTCCACCAAGGCGTCAGTGACGAGTTTCTTCAGATCGCCCGCCGCCTTGCGCTGCATGCGTGCGGGGATTTCCTCGGAGCGAAGTTCAAGCAGAAGATCGGGCATGGGATAAGGACTTTAATCTGTTGCAAAAGAGTGTCGCGGACTTAGCAAGACCAGCGGCAAAAGTCATCAGCTATCGGTTAAATTACCGCCGGTGGACGTTACCAGCCGCCACCACCACCGCCGCCGCCGCCCGAACCGGAAGAACCACCGCCACCGCCACCTGAAAAGCTGGAGGAAGATGAGCTGACAGGCTGTGGAATGGTGGAAGCGATTGTATTCGCCATGGAAGTGGAGAACCCACCAATCCGGTCTCCGAAGCCGCCGTAATTGCTGCCCAAATACCAGCCGGGCGCATAACTTGCCGCGGCGGCACCAGCGGCGGCTGTCGCGAGCCAGGTCTCGAAGGTACGGCTCCAGGGTTTTTCCACGCCGAGCGCGACCGCATAGGGCAGCAATGTCTCAAAATGCTGCGGCGACATGGCGGGGACATCCGACATATTCATCCGGTCCTTTTCCGCCAGCGTCAAATACGTTCTGAGGCCCTCGATGCCGTCCATCAGCTTGCGGCCGAGCGGCGTCGGCGCACCCATCAGGAACAGGAACAGCGCGTTGGTAAGCACGATGCCGCCGATGGCAGCCAGCGCAAGCGACTTGGTGTCATGCGTCACATCCAGCAGGATCTGCGTGGCAATGCCGCCAATGACGGAAAAAGCCACAAAACCGGCAAAGGCCAGCATGACGATGCCGCCGATGCGCTTGCTCAACGACGCGCCACGCGAGAACTGTCGGCCGATGCCGATCGACAGGATGCTGAAGAAGAAGGCGAAAAAGCCGAAGACCAGCACGGCGGCAATGGCGCTTTCATCGAGATCACCGAACACCAGCGTCGCGACGATGATGGCGACGCTGAAGAAGATGCCGAAAACGATGTAACCGGCATTGCTGCGGTAATATTTGCCGCGGTGCTCTTTCTCTATCGCCGCACGAAACTGCTTGCCGACCTTTTCGACTTCCGTTCCATGCGCCTTGTCGATGGTGAGCGTCTCGCCCGGACCACCGATGGAGGACAACAGCGTCTTCTGCCCGCTCGGCAACTCCGCCCCAGCCTGCTTTTGCGTGCGGCGGATGACGATGGAGTTCTTCAGATCCTCCAGAACGACATAACCCTTGACAGCCAGATCAAGTGCCGAGGCGGACAGCGCTGTCCAACCTGCGCCGGAAAAACCCCTGTTATCAACGTAATTGACCAGAGCCGGCGAAAGCCCCTCCGGTGCATCCCAGCGCGGCACGACTACACCCTTGGCCGGATCACGGCCGACCGCGAACCATGCTCGCAGATAATAGAGCAGCACTGCGAAAAGCCCGCCGCCCGAAAGCAGGATGGCAAGATTGTCACGTAGCCACCAACCTGCCTCCTGGGAGGAGTCGGGGGCGGCAATGGCGCCCTTCGGTAACTTCACGGCAACTGTCATGCCCTCGCCCACTGAAAACGGGCGGGTAGAGGCAAAAAACACCTCGTTGCCTTCGCTCAAAATGCGCGCATCCTTGCCCTTGGCACCGAGTGGACCGGTGAAAACGGCAGTATCGGTGGCCTTCACGCCCTGTGGCAAAGTGATGGTGGCGGAAATCTCACCCATCGGAAACTGCCAGCCATTGCCGGTGACATTCCAGGTGAGTTCGTCATAGTCGCTGAAATAACGGATCTGCCGGGCGGTGGTGTAGGTGATCTGGAAGATATGCTCGCCGGTCGGAAGAAAACGGTCGGCGCTGCCGGTATAAATGCGAATGCCGCCATCGATATTCTCGGTGCGCCAGTTCTCCGGCGCGCCATCGCGCTCCACCGATACGACGTTAAAATCCACCTTGGTGCGTCGGTTATTCGCATCCAGCGCATAAAGCGGGAAATCGCGGAAGATGCCGCGCTTGATGTTCTGACCTTCAGCACGGGCGGTGATGGTTTCCGTCACCGTCAGTTCGCCACTCTTCGCAACCTCGACGACGGAATGATAGGAGCGGATGAATTCTTCCGCAAAGGCCGGGCAGGTCGCGCCCAGGAAGACAAGCAGCGCGAGAAGTCTTGCGGCGATGGTCTTCACGGGGCGGTCTCCTCCAGCCGGTTTCAGTGCTGCGGCTCGGCAGCACTTTCCTTTTCGTTATAGTCGACGCCGAGCGAGGCGAGCGCCTTCCAGTAGCCCGGATAGGTCTTGCCAACGCAGGCAGGGTTCTGGATGGCGATGCCGCCGATCTTCAGCGCCGCCAGCGCAAAGCTCATGGCGATGCGGTGATCGGCAAAAGTATCGATGGAGGCATCGACCGTCTGGCCCGCCAGCGCCGGGTCGGCATGCACGATCAGGTCGTCGCCTTCCTCATGCGCCAGACCGTTGCGGATTTCGTTGAGGCCGAGCGAGACGGCACGGATACGGTCGCATTCCTTCACACGCAGATTGGCAATGCCGACGAAACGTACCGGCGTTTCGTTGAACGCGGCGAGAACGGCGATGGTCGGAATGGCGTCCTGCATCTGCGAACCGTCGATTTCAGCGGGCAGATGCGGAAACTGCGCCATGACCTCATAGGCCTTGGCATCCGGCTGGGTGAACTTGTCGGCGGGCGTGCCGATGTCGATCGCACCGGCGGTCAGAAGCTCCGCGCCCCAGAGATAGGTGGCGGCGGATGCATCCGGTTCGATGTGGAAATCGGTCGCGGTGTAGCCGGTCGGATGCACGCGCCAGATGGCGTTGCTGACCCGCTCCACCTTCGCACCGAAAGCTTCCATGGCTGATGTGGTGAGGTCGATATAACCCTTCGCGCCGATTTCCTCGCCCTTGAGGATGATATCGACAGGCTTATCGCCGCAGGCGGCCGCCATCAGAAGTGCCGACACATATTGGCTGGAGAGGTTGGCGTCGATTGTGACGCTGCCCTTCGGGAAACCCATGCCCTTGCCCCGCACGGTAACTGGCGGGCAGCCGGTCGGCGCATCCGCTTCGACGCCGAGGGCGCGCAGCGCTTCCACCAACGGCATGATCGGGCGTTTGCGCATGTGCTCGTCGCCATCGATGATAACGGCGCCATCCACCAGCGCTGCAGCCGCAGTCAGGAACCGCGTGGCTGTGCCGGCATTGCCAAGAAAAAGCGGCTTTTCCGGCTGTTGAAGCACGCCTGTACCCTCCACCACGAAGGTCGTGGCGTCAGGTTCTGTCACCTTAACGCCCATGGCGCGCAGGGCTTCGGCCATATAGAGCGTATCATCGCTCTTCAACGCGCCGGTTAGGCGGCTTTTTCCCTTGGCGAGGCCAGCCAGCAGAAGCGCGCGGTTGGTGATGGATTTGGAGCCGGGCGGCTCTACCTTGCCGGAAAGCGGGTGGCCGGGCGGGGTGATGGTCAGTTCGATCATGATCGTCGTCTTGTCAAAGAATGCGGCAGAGAGCCGGGATACAGGAATGTCGGCGGGAGGACTTGGACCCGGGGAACGGTGGCCTTAGAATTTCACGGTCGGCACGGCGCGGTCTGCCGGGTTGTCGATCTCGAAATAGGGTGCCTTGGCAAAACCGAACTGGCCGGCGATCAGATTGGATGGGAAGCTTTCCACCCTGACGTTCAGATCGCGCGCGGCGCCATTGTAATAACGGCGCGACATCTGCAGTTCGCCCTCGATGGTTTCCAGCGAGCGCTGCAATTCCAGAAAGTTCGTATTGGCTTTCAGATCGGGATAGGCTTCAGCGAGCGCAAAGAGCTTGCCGAGCGCCTGCGACAGCATGCCTTCCGCCTGGGCGCGGCCTTCGACATCGCCAGCCGGTACGGCCTGGGCCCGGTTGCGCATGGCAATCACCTCTTCGAAGGTGCTTTTTTCATGCGCCGCGTAGCCCTTCACGGTCTCGATGAGATTGGGAATGAGATCGGCGCGGCGTTTTAACTGCACGTCGATGCCCGACCACGCCTCTTCCTTCATCTGCCTCGCCTTGACGAGGCCGTTATAGATGAAGACGACATAGAGCGCGATTGCCGCGATGATTGCCAGCGTGATGAACATTCCCGACCCCTCCTCAAGAGGCGCGAGCGCCGCAACGGCACCCGCACGTTAGACTGTTGCCCCGCCTTACATAAAGGTTCAGGCGGCCCTGTTCCAGTTCAACCCGCCCGCATCCGTGAGCAGGAAGGCTTCGCCGCAGGCTTTTGCCAGCGTGCGCACGCGCAGGATATAGCTCTGGCGTTCCGTCACCGAGATCACGCCGCGCGCATCCAGCAGGTTGAAGACATGGCTTGCCTTGATGCACTGGTCATAGGCCGGGAACACGCATTTATGCAGGCGCTGATTGTCATCATCACCCGGCGCGCCCGCGGCGAGAAGCGCCAGGCATTCCTTTTCCGCGTCGATGAAATGGCGATGCAGCATGCCGGTGTCGGCAAATTCGAAATTATGGCGGGAGTATTCCTGCTCGGCCTGCAGGAAGACGTCACCATAGGAGATCTTCTCTTCACCCTCGCGGCCGTTGAAGTTGAGGTCGTAGACATTGTCGACGCCCTGAACATACATGGCCAGACGCTCCAGACCGTAGGTCAGTTCGCCAGCGACCGGCGAGCATTCGATGCCGCAGACCTGCTGGAAGTAGGTGAATTGCGACACTTCCATACCGTCGCACCAGCACTCCCAGCCGAGACCCCAGGCGCCGAGCGTCGGGCTTTCCCAGTCGTCTTCGACGAAGCGCACATCATGCAGCAGCGGATCGAGACCGATGGCCTTCAGCGAACCGAGATAGAGTTCCTGAAGGTTGGAAGGGTTGGGCTTCAGAATGACCTGATACTGGTAATAATGCTGCAAACGGTTGGGGTTTTCACCGTAGCGACCATCAGAAGGCCGGCGCGAGGGCTGCACATAGGCAGCCTTCCACGGCTTCGGTCCCAGCGCGCGCAGCGTCGTTGCCGGATGAAACGTACCCGCGCCCACTTCCATATCATAGGGCTGCAATACCGCACAGCCCTTGTCGGCCCAGTAATTGTGCAGCGTCAGGATCAGCGCCTGAAAGGAACGCTTGGGGTTCATATGGTCTGGAATATCGGTCATTGCAGTCATCGCGGCGTTGTGAGGATAAGTAAGCACTGACTTACTTCGGATGCGGACTGGTGCCACGGCATGGCGAAGGGGTCAAGGATTTATGCGTGGAGACACCGGCTTACGTCTCATCCTCACGCTTCACGCGGTATTCGCCGGTTTCGGGATCCTTGATCAGCGTGCCGATGGCGCCGGTTTCGCGTTCCTTTTCGCGCTGCTTCGATTTTGCCGAAAGCTTTTCCGCATCGCGAACGAAGCGGCGGTAGAGGATGACGGATCCCACCACCAGAAGAACAATTGTAATAAGCTGCGCCATAAGGCCCTATTCCTGCGACATCATAGACCGAAACGCGACCACAATGCCTTTTCTTCGGCAACTTCCGCAAGTCCCGAGACGGCGCCTGCCGCAAGCCTTTCGGCATTGAGGCCGAGTGCCGCATTCACGCCCGGCACTTTTTTGCCGAACAGCGAGCGCCCGCCGGTGACGAGCTGAAGCTTGACCTTCGTCCCGTAACGGCGGCGCAGAACTTCCCTCATGTCGCCCAAGCCGTCGATCAGGCCGAGATCCAGGCCGCGCATACCGGTCCAGAACAGGCCGGAGAAGACCGTCTCATCGCCCTTCAGTTTTGCACCGCGGCGCATCTTGACCATATCGATGAAAACATTGTGGATTTCGACCTGAAGCGACTTCAGATATTCGATGTCGCCCTCTTTTTCCGGCTGGAAGGGATCGAGGATGACCTTGTTCTCGCCGGCCGTATAGACGCGGCGCTCCACCCCGATCTTCTTCAGCATTTCAGGGAAACCGAAACCACCGGAAACGACGCCGATCGAACCGACGATGGAGGTGGGGTCGGCGATGATCTCGTCGCCGGCAAGCGCGATCATGTAGCCACCGGAGGCCGCCACATCCTCAACGAAGATCAGGACCTTCTTGTCCTTTTCCTCGGCAAGCTGGCGGATGCGATTATAGATCATTCGCGCCTGCACCGGCGAGCCACCGGGAGAATTCACGGAAATGGCGACAGCTGGCGCGTCCTTGATGGCAAAGGCCTTTTCCAGCAGCGGTGCATAGGAGGCAAGATTGAGAGCGGGGCGGAACTGGTTGCCGCCAGCCATGATGGCGCCATGCATGCGCACAACCGGGATGACGAGTTCTTTTTTGCGAAAGCGTTTCGGCACCAGATACTTCAGAAAACCCACAATTCACTCCTCGCAGCATTTGCCTGTTCGTCACGGATGTATGTACTGCCCTGCAAAACACAATGGTTTGCGGCCGGAGGAACGGCGAATTTATAGGCCAGGCCCGATTGCCTTTACATTACGGCGATAGGCGGTGCGGCCATTATTTAGGTCATCCACGATGTGCGTGAAGGCATGGCTGCCGGTCTCGTGCATGACGAGCGGCGCCCGGAACGACAGCCGCGCCCGTGACCCCTTGATCGCCGTTACGAGCATGCGCACCGCATCCTCACCAGGGCGTGGATGGATGAGTGTGATCTCGATGCCGCCGAAACGGCTGCCACAGGCGGCAATGATCTCCGCCACCGATTGCGGCCGTGCAATAAGGGAAAGCTGCCCGCCTGGAACCGTGATCGCACCTGCGGTCCTGATCCAGTCCTCGAACAGGCCCTCCGTCATGGCGTGGGCCTCAGCCTTCAGCGCATCGGGCGTGCGGCGGTCGCCTGCATCATTATAGGGCGGGTTCATGATGACGTGGTGAAAATGCCCGTCCGGCAGACCGGCCTCGACGCGCGCCTTGCCACGCAGCGTCACGTCGGCCTCACGCACGCTGACACGGGCGGAAAAAGCGGCATTTTCCGGCAACGCCAGGCTGCGGCGGGCAAATTCCACCATTTCCGGCGAACGTTCGAACAGGGTCACTTCGGCCTTTTCAAGCCGCGTGGCAACCGCGAAACCTGCCGCGCCCGCGCCCGCGCCGAGATCGGCTATGCGGCAGGCGCGCTCGTCCGCCACCATCGAGGCAAGAAGCATGGCGTCCATGCCGGCGCGGTGCCCCCTGCCCTTGGGCTGGAGAATGTGAAAACGGCCCCGGTGAAACGCATCCAAAGTTTCCGAAATCTCGCCGCCCACGTTCGTTTACGCCTCTTCGTTGCGCAATTCGTCGCCCAGACCGGCATCCACGAGAATGCGGCGGGCCTCACCGGCGCGGTCTTCCTCCACCAGGAACCGGCGGGGCAAAAGACCGAGCGAACCTTCCAGAATGCTCATTGCCTGATCGGCGACAAGGCAATGTATACCAGCGTCCTTCATCAGGCTTTCGGCGAAGGATAACAGCACGGCATCGTTGGTACGGATCAGTTCACGCATGGATAAGCCCCAAATTCCCATTTTTTTGAATGGCTAGCGGCAATTCGCCCCTTGCCGCGACAGGCGCCAGTTTTTATTGTCGAACTCAAATTCGAACAGGAGTCCTGTCCCTTGGGCGTCGTCATACCGCTTGAAGAAAGCAAAAACAAACTCGCATCCGTCAAGCCGCTTGTCGACCTGACCCGTGCCGACATGGAACGGGTGAACCAGCTTATCCTTTCCAGAGCCGGTTCCGATGTCCAGATGATACCTGAGGTGGCCAACCATCTGATCTCGTCCGGAGGCAAACGCCTGCGGCCGATGCTGACGCTGGCCTCTGCCTCGATGTTCGGTTACGAGGGCGACCACCATATCAAGCTCGCCACCAGCGTGGAATTCATGCACACGGCGACGCTGCTGCATGACGACGTGGTGGATGAAAGCGATCTGCGCCGTGGCAAGTCCACCGCCCGCACCATCTGGGGCAACCAGGCAAGCGTTCTCGTCGGCGACTTCCTGCTCGGCCAAGCCTTCCGCATGATGGTGGACGTCGGCTCGCTGGATGCGCTCGATGTGCTGTCCACCGCCGCTTCGGTCATCGCCGAGGGCGAAGTGCTGCAGCTTTCGGTCGCCAAGAACATGGAAACGACCGAGGACGATTATCTGCAGGTGATTCGCGCCAAGACGGCTGCCCTTTTTGCAGCGGCCGCGGAAGTTGGCCCCATCGTCGCCAAAACCGACAAGGCAAGCCGCAGTGCACTGAAATCCTACGGCATGAATCTCGGCCTTGCCTTCCAGCTCGTTGACGACGTGCTGGATTACGGCGGCAAATCCGCCGATCTCGGCAAGAATACGGGTGACGATTTCCGTGAGGGCAAGATCACCCTGCCGGTCATCCTGTCCTATCGCCGCGGCACGCAGGATGAGCGCGCCTTCTGGCGCAACGCCATCGAAAACGGCGAAAGCAGCGACGAGAACCTCGAAAAGGCGCTCGGTCTCATCACCAAATACAACGGTCTTGGCGATACGATCGGCCGCGCCACGCATTACGGCACCATTGCCCGCGATGCGCTTGCACCGCTGCCGGAAAGCCCTTGGAAAAACGCGCTTCTGGAAGTCATCGACTTCTGCATCGAGCGTCTCAACTGACGCTGGAGGCCTTAGGCAAACGGCGGATGGACAAGACCGTCCGCCGCTGTTTCGGACTGGGTGTCCCGCAAGGGGAGATTGTGGCGCGGGCCATAATTTCTTGCGGGGTTGCTTCAAAAAAGCCATTCTATCGTGACCAAACAATGGAAACTGATTTTTCCGTGCTTCTGCACAAAGGCAAAGGTTCCCTCATGCGGCGTAAACCAGCACTTCGTCTTCTCTGCAGCGCGGCTCTTGCCGCCGCTCTCGCACTTGGCGCGGGTGCAAGCCCCGGCTTTGCGGAGACGAAAACGGAAGCCAAGGCCGTTACTTTCGATCCTGCCAAGGTAAATACCTTCTCCGGCGCATTCCTTGCCGCGCGCAATGCCGATGTCGATCAGGATTACCCCACCGCGATTTCGCTCTACAAGAAGGCGCTGGAATTCGATCCGGCCAATTCGGAAATCCGCCAGCGCCTGATGATCGCCGAACTATTGAGCGGCAATTTCGAGGCTGGCGCCAAGATTGCCGATTCGATGAAGGACGATACCTCCGTCGAACGCGTGACGACCATCGTGCGCGGCCTCGACGCCATCAAGGACAAGGAATTCGTCAAAGCCGAGAAAATCCTGAAATATACCGGCCCGAACGATCTCGACCGCATGGTCAACACGCTTCTGACGGCATGGGCGCGCGCCGGTTCAGGCAAGCCCAAGGAAGCGCTGGCCCTCGTCAACAACATGAAGGGTCCGGGCTGGATTTCGATTTTCCAGAAATACAATGCCGCGGCGATCGCCCTTGTCTCCGGCAACACAGATGCTGCCCGCAAGAGCCTCAATGAGGCCGTGACGGATCGTGAAGGCGGGGCAACCGCTTCCGACACCTATATGCGCGCGGTGATGGCGCTTGCACGGCTGGAGGCTTCAGCCGGCAACAAGCAGAAGGCGCTGGACGCAATTGCGGTCGGCGACACTTTTGCGCCAAACTATGCGCCTCTCAAAGCGCTTCGCCAATCCATCGAGAAGGGCGAGAAGCCGCCGCAGCAGATCACCAATGCCGTTGAAGGCGCGGCTTCCGTGATGTTTTCCATCGCGGGCGCGCTGAACCGCGAAGGTGCCGAAGAGATCGTCACGCTTTACCTTCAGACGTCGCGGGCGCTCGATCCGCAAAGCGCTGATACGCTGATCCTTCTCGGCGGACTTGCCGAGGCGATGAAACAGCCCGACCGCGCCATCGCCTTCTACCGCGACGTGCCGAAAGATTCGCCGATGCACCGCATCTCCGAGCTGCAGCTCGGGCTGACGCTGGCGCAGACGGGCAAGGTGGAGGAAGCGCGCAACCACCTGCAATCCCTGCTGCAATCCGATCCGAAGGATATCCGTTCTTACCTCGCCTATGGCAGCGTGCTTTCCGACGCCAAGGACTACAAGGCCATGGCCGAAAACTACGACAAGGCTGTCGAGGTGATCGGTGCCGTACCGCAGAAGTCGGACTGGACCGTGTTCTTCCAGCGCGCCATCGCCCATGAGCGCCTGAAGGAATGGGACAAGGCCGAGCCGGACTTCAAGCGTGCGCTCGAACTCAACCCGGAACAGCCGCAGGTGCTGAACTATCTCGGCTATTCCTGGGTGGACAAGGGTATCAACCTCGACGAAGCGATGAAGATGATCAGCCGCGCGGTCGAGCTTCGGCCGAATGACGGCTATATCGTCGACTCGCTTGGCTGGGCGCATTTCCGGCTGGGCGCGTTTGACCAGGCTGTCACCGAACTGGAGCGGGCAATCGAGCTCAAGGCCGGCGATCAGACCATCAACGATCATCTGGGCGATGCCTACTGGCGTGTCGGCCGCAAGATCGAGGCCGTGTATCAGTGGAACCGCGCGCTGATTGGCGACAATGACGATCTGGACAAGGCCAAGGTGAAGGAAAAGATTGCCAACGGCCTGCCGCCGCTGGAAAAGGACGCCGAAAACACCGCCAAGAAGGAGGCCGCGCCGCAGCCGCCGGCTCCGCCAGCACCGGCCCCTGTTGCCCCTGCCCCGGACAAGAAATCCTGACGCGACATGCGCGCGGATGACATTACCGGGGCTGTCGAAACAACCGAGGCGGCCCCGGCCAAGATCAATCTGGCACTGCATGTAACCGGTCAGCGGGCAGATGGTTATCATCTGCTCGAGACGCTGGTGACCTTCACCGAAGCAGGCGACGCGATCCATGTTCGCGATGCCGATGCCGACACTTTTTCCATCTACGGCCCGTTTGGCGATCTGCTGCGCGCAGGCGATGGCGGCAACAATCTCGTCGTCCGTGCCAGAGACCTTTTGCGTGATGCGCTTGTGGCGGCAGGTCAATCGGCACGCCCGGTTGCCATCCATCTCGAAAAGAACCTGCCGGTCGCCTCCGGCATTGGCGGCGGCTCAGCGGATGCGGCAGCGACACTGCGGGCGCTGTTGCGGCACTGGAATGCCGGGATTGTTCCTGAAAATCTCGCACCCATCGCGCTTGCGCTTGGCGCTGACGTGCCGATGTGCCTTGAAAGCCGCCCACTCATCGCACGAGGTATCGGCGAGGATATCGAGCCGGTCTCCGATCTGCCGGAATTCTTTCTGGTGCTGGCCAACCCTCTGAAAGCGGTCTCGACGCCGGAGATTTTTCGGCGACTGCTCGACAAGGCCAACCCGCCCCTGCCGGAGCGCAAAGAAGGCGGCTGGATGGATTTTCTGGCGCAAAGCCGCAACGATCTGGAAGTCCCCGCCAAGGCGCTCCTGCCTGATATCGGCGCAATCGCCGGCATGCTGTCGCAGGAAGGTGCTTCCCTTGTGCGCATGTCCGGTTCGGGTGCCACCTGTTTTGGACTATTTCATTCCTTCGAGGCCGCCCGAAAAGCGGAAACATCGCTTCGAAACAAGCGCCCCGGCTGGTATTTTCAGGCGACGCGGACCATCTGAATACAACACAATTCGAGGATAAGGCCATGGCAGGCGAAAGACCCTTCATTCCCCTCGGCATCGCGGTTCTGACCGTTTCGGACAGCCGCACGCTTGAGAATGACAAGTCCGGCGACACGCTAGTCGCACGCATAGAGGAAGCCGGACACAAGGTCGCCGCCCGCACCATCGTGGCAGACGACAAGGCTGCTATTTTCAACACCGTGCGCGACTGGACGCTCAACGGGAGCGTGGATGTGGTCATCACCACCGGCGGCACCGGCTTTACAGGCCGCGACGTGACACCCGAGGCGCTGGAACCCCTGTTCGAAAAGCGCATGGACGGCTTTTCTGCCATCTTCCATCGCATTTCCTATGAAAAGATCGGCACCGCCACCATCCAGTCACGGGCGACCGGCGGCGTGGCAAACGCCACCTTCATCTTCGTGCTGCCCGGCTCTCCCAGCGCCTGCAAGGATGCCTGGGACGGTATTCTCAAAGCCCAGCTCGATTACCGCCACCTGCCCTGCAATTTCGTTGAGATCATGCCCCGGCTTGATGAGCATTTGAAACGCGGGGCTGGCGGCGTCTAGAGCGGGATTTCAGGGGTTGTCCGTCACAGCGGACCGAAACCCCACTACGCCAGATATTTTTTGAAGAACTCCGTCGTCCGGCCCCAGGCGAGATCGGCCGCGGCCTTGTCGTATCGCGCCGAGGACGTATCGTTGTTGAAGGCGTGGTTGACGCCGTCATAAACGAAGATTTCGAAGGTCTTGCCGTTTTCCTCCAGCGCCTTTTTATAGGCGTCGATACCGGCATTGATGCGCTCATCCAGACCGGCATACTGTAACAGCAGGGGCGCCTTGATAGCAGGCACATCGGCCGCCGGCGGTTGCTGGCCGTAATAGGCGACGCCGGCATTCAGGCCTGCCGATTTGGTGGCGAACCGGTTGACCAGCCCGCCGCCCCAGCAGAAACCGACCGCACCAACCTTGCCGTTCGCACCCTGCCTTGCGGCGAGCCACACCCGACCGGCTTCGGCATTGGCGACTGTTGCCTCCATATCGAGGCCACTGAACATCTCCCGTGCCTTATCTTCATCCGAAGGCGTGCCGCCCTGCGGCGACAGGAAATCAACCGCAAGCGCCCTGAACCCCGCAAGCGCCACGCGTCTTGCCACATCGCGGATATGGTCGTTCAGGCCCCGGTTTTCATGGATGACGATAACCGAGCCAATGGGGCCGGAAACCGATTTCGGCGTGACGAGATAGCCCTTCATCTCGCCACCGGGCGCGGGATAGGTCACCTCTTCCGCAACGATACCCGCATCATCAGGCGCGACGATTGCCGCACGGGCGCTGTTGGCCGAAAGAAGCGGCGCGATTGCGGCCGCAGCTGCGCCGGAGCCGGCAAGCAGGCTGAGCTTTTCCATGAATTTGCGGCGATCGAGGCTGAGATGGGTATATTCATCGTAAGCGTCGATCATGGCCTGCGTAATCTTCGGCTTGTCGTCCATCGCTCTCTTCTCCCTGAACGCGCAGATGCACAGGGAGGATAGCGCAGATCGTCGCCCGGTGAACAAGCGGCGGCACACTTTTGCGTGAGCGCCGCCGCTGGTCATCTGTCTCAGGCGGCAAGGTCCACGACGATACGGCCGTCGATCTTGCCCTCTTCCATGCGACGGAAGATGTCGTTAATGTTTTCGAGTTTGTCCCAGGAGAAGTGAGCGGCTACCTTGCCTTCACCAGCGAAGGAAAGCGCCTCCTCCAGATCCTGCCGAGTGCCGACGATGGAGCCACGCACCGTGATGCGCTTCAGCACCGTTTCGAAAACCGGAATGGAGATGAAGCCCGGCGGCAGGCCAACAAGTGCCATCGTGCCCTTGGAGCGCAGGAAACCGTAGGCCTGCTCCATGGCTTTGGGCGAAACCGCCGTCACGAGCGCGCCGTGGACGCCGCCGGTCGCCTTCTGCACCTGTTCCACCGCATCCGGCGCCCGACCGTTGACGGTGAAATCCGCGCCCAGCTTTTTCGCAAGCTCCAGCTTGTCGTCATAAATATCGGCGGCAACGACATGCATGCCCATGGCCTTGGCATATTGCACGGCCATATGACCAAGCCCGCCAATGCCCGATATGACCACCCATTCGCCGGGCCTCACTTCGGTTTCCTTGAGCCCCTTGTAGACGGTGACACCGGCGCAGAGCACGGGTGCAGCGGGGCCGAATTCCAGATTGTCGGGAAGTCGGCCAACGAATTTCGGATCAGCAAGCCCGTATTCTGCAAAGCTGCCATTGACGGAATAACCCGAGTTCTTCTGACTTGGGCAAAGAGTTTCCCAGCCGGTACGGCACGGAATGCAGCATCCGCAGGCGGTATAAAGCCACGGCGTGCCGGCGCGGTCGCCTTCCTTGATGCCGGTCACGCCAGCGCCGATCTTGGCGACGTAGCCGACGCCTTCATGGCCGGGAATGAATGGTGGATTGGGTTTGACCGGCCAATCGCCCGTTGCGGCGTGCAGGTCCGTGTGGCAAATGCCGGTCGCCTTGTAATTGATGAGAATTTCACCCGGGCCGGGATCCGGTATCGCCACTTCCTCGATGGTCAGCGGTTTGCCAAATGCGCGGACAACCGCGGCCTTCATTGTTTTAGCCATGACATACTCCCTAATCGCTGCTCGCCTGAAATTCTCGACGGCGAGGCAGAGACTACCGGGGATGGGGCGTCACGGAATTGACCCATCGCAAATCGCAGCATTTTAGAGGCGCGATTGTCTCACTTATGAAGCAACCTTACGGTGCCATCTCACTCCAGCGCCAACCAGATGGCGAGCCAGCCCCAGAGGCAGACGAGAAGCGCGAAACCAATCGCGAACAATGGCGCACGATAACGCAAACGGTTGCTGGTGACGTGAACGAAGGAGTGCGCATAACGGGAAATCACGAACAGCCAGGCCAGAACGACGGTAACGATATTGTCCGCGTCGGTAATATAAAGCAGCAGGCAGACGGGGTGGAAGAGAACCGGAAGCTCGAACTGGTTGGCAATGTTTCGGTTGACCAGATAGCTTTCGCGCCCTTCCTGTCCCGTATCGCGATATCTGAGCGCGGTATCACGGTCCGTCAGCGTGTATTTTTTGCGGCGGTAAAGCAGTAGGGCGTAAAGAACGAACACGAGAAATGCATGGGCTATCATCGGCCAGAACATTGCGGTCGTTGGTGACATGCTTTCTCCTCCAATCACAATAACGCTCCCCGATCCGGCGTGAATCGGGGAGCGCCAAATACTGAGACTATGTTGTTGCGGATTCGGTTCGAAAGATCAAACCGCGCCGGGGTAGTTCGGGCTTTCGCGGGTGATCGTCACGTCATGGGCGTGGCTTTCGCGCAAGCCCGCGCTGGAAATGCGCACGAAGGTGGCGCGCTCCTGGAATTCCTTGATCGTGCCGCCGCCGACATAACCCATGGCAGCCTTCAGGCCACCGGCCAGCTGGTGCAGGACGCCGGAGACCGGACCCTTATAGGGAACCTGACCTTCGATACCTTCCGGAACGAGCTTCAGCGTGTCGCGCACTTCCGCCTGGAAATAACGGTCGGCGGAGCCGCGCGCCATGGCGCCAACGGAACCCATGCCGCGATAGGCCTTGAAGGAACGGCCCTGATAGAGGAACACTTCGCCCGGGCTTTCATCCGTGCCGGCCAAAAGCGAGCCGATCATGACGGCGGAGGCGCCGGCGGCAATAGCCTTCGCCAGATCGCCCGAGAACTTGATGCCGCCATCGGCGATGACAGGAATATCTGCAGCATTGGCCACTTCGACCGAGGCCATGATCGCAGCAAGCTGCGGAACGCCAACGCCGGCGACGATACGGGTGGTGCAGATGGAACCAGGGCCGATACCGACCTTGACGCCATCGGCGCCGGCATCGATCAGTGCCTTGGTGCCGTCAGCGGTCGCAACATTGCCGGCGATGATGCGAACGGAGTTCGACATCTTCTTGACCACCGAAACGGCATCGAGCACGCGCTGCGAATGGCCATGCGCGGTATCGACGACCAGAAGGTCAACACCGGCATCGATGAGGCGTTCTGCGCGTTCGATGGCATCGGCACCGACGCTGATGGCGGCAGCGGCGCGAAGACGGCCCTGCGCATCCTTGGTGGCGTTGGGGTTGAGCTGCGACTTCTCCATATCCTTGACGGTGATGAGGCCGACGCAATTGCCCTTTCCATCCACCACCAGCAGCTTTTCAATGCGGTGCTTGTGCAACAGACGGCGCGCTTCCTGCTGATCGACGCTGCTTTCCTTGACCGTAACAAGGTTTTCGCGGGTCATCAGTTCATAGATCTTCTGCTGCGGATCGGATGCGAAACGCACGTCGCGGTTTGTCAGAATGCCGACGAGACGGCCATTCTTGTGGCCGCCGGCACCGCCGTTTTCAACCACCGGAATGCCGGAAATGCCGTGCGCCTTCATCAAAGCCTGTGCTTCTGCCAGCGTGGCATCCGGGCCGATGGTGACCGGGTTGACGACCATGCCGCTCTCGAACTTCTTTACCTGCCGGACTTCTTCGGCCTGTTCGATGGGGGTAAGGTTGCGGTGGATGACGCCGATGCCGCCGGCCTGCGCCATGGCGATGGCAAGACGGCCTTCCGTGACCGTGTCCATGGCGGAAGAGAGGATCGGCAGGTTGAGATCGATATCACGGGCAATGCGGGTGGCGATATTCGTCTGTCCCGGCATAACCTCGGAATGTCCGGGTTGCAGCAACACATCGTCAAATGTGAGGGCGTCCAAACCAGTGGGTGTTTGAATGATGCGTGCCATGACCAAATTCCTTCATAATGAAAATGCGTGGCCGTCCCGGAACGAAAAGTTCACCCCGGCGCCCTGCAAGGATTGCTTGGAAGTTGGCGAGGGCTGGTAACACGTTCATGACAGGAAGGAAATAGAAAAAACCCGGAATGACCTTCCGGGCTTATTCTGTTGCTGCATTGCAGCAGGCGTTAAAGAGCGTCCTGTGGATCCCTGTTCCGCACGACGCGCTTTAACTGCTTGTTTTTACGCATGTCGTTATCGCAAAACCGCTCAACGCTTTTGCGCGATATGCATCAGATGTCGAACTGGTAGGACTTCGGCACGAAACGGTACCCCGTATCCAGCTTTTCCGCGTAACCGACAGCCGGGAAAGGCATGTGATAGCCGAGGAACGGCAGCCGGTCCGTGGCGATCATGTCGTAGATCTTCTTGCGGGTTGCAGCGGCCGCCGCCTTGTCCATGTCGAACTTCACTTCCCAATCCGGCTTTTGCAGCGACAGGACGAAATGGTTGGCCGTATCAGCCGTCAGGATCAGCTGCTTGCCTTCCGATTCGACACGGAAGATCATGTGGCCCGGCGAATGGCCAAACGCCGCAATGCCGGTGATGCCGGAAACCACGTCAGCGCCGTCGCCTATGAAGGTCGCCTTTTCCGCCAGCGGTTTGACGTTGGCGATGACGCCCTTCTGGCCGCCTTCGGCAGGCGTGCCAACCCGCTTCTCGTCCGTCCAGAAATCATATTCCGCCTGGCCGAAAACATAACGCGCCTTGGGGAAGGCCGGCGCGCCCTTTTCCATCAATCCGCCAATGTGGTCTCCGTGCATGTGGGTCAGCACCACCACGGTCACTTCGTCAGGAGAGTAACCGGCAGCCGCCATGCCTTCGATAAGACGGCCATTACCAGCGCCACGGCCGGACTCGCCGAAACCCGTGTCGAACAGCACAAGGTCCGTGCCGGTATTTACGAGAACCGGCGAGAAGGAATTGACGAATTGCTCCTTCGGCAGAAAATTGTCTTCCAGCAACTTGCCGACGGTTTCCGCCGACTGATCGGTGCCGAAGGTCTCGCCCGGATTGGGCGCGGCGCGCGCGCCGTCCTTCACGACAAGCACTTCGAAATTACCAAGCTTGAAGCGATTGGTTTCAGGCGGCATGGCGTGTTTGATCTCCATGGAAGTTTGCGGCTGGTTCGTCTGCGCCGTTGCGGTGCGCGCCATCAGAAGCGGCGCGCCGAGAACGCTTGCTCCCGCCACACCGATAAGGCCGCGTCTGCTCATGCTCAAGGATTGAGTCATCATTTTTCTCCCGATTCTCGCCAATGTCACTTTGCCCAACGGACAATAGAGCGAGAAAGTTGCAAGAAAACCGGCCTCACGCAGGTTTGATCGGAACTTCAGAAATTGATAATTAACGTGTTGGCAAGTCGGCCCATCAGGCGTAGGAGGAACTGCGATACCATTGTCGCAGCGGAGAGCCGCAGGCAGCCTCATGAACCGCATCATTCCCCTGATCCTGGCAGTCGCTCTCTTCATGGAGCAGATGGACTCCACCGTCATCGCCACATCGCTTCCAGCCATTGCGGCCGATCTTCATGTGGGTCCGATCACGCTCAAGCTCGCACTGACGGCCTATATGGTGTCGTTGGCGATCTTCATTCCCATCAGCGGCTGGATGGCTGACAAATACGGCGCGAAGAAAATCTTCCGTTTCGCCATCGGCGTCTTCGTCGTCGGTTCGATCTGCTGCGCAGTCTCGTCATCGGTATTCGAATTCGTTGTTTCGCGCTTCCTGCAAGGTATGGGCGGGGCGATGATGACGCCCGTCGGCCGCCTCGTCCTCCTGCGGACGACGCAACGCAGCGAACTGGTTTCCGCTATGGCGCTTTTGACGATACCGGCGCTTGTCGGGCCTCTGACCGGCCCGCCGATCGGCGGCTTCATCACCACCTATTTTTCATGGCACTGGATTTTCCTCATCAACGTGCCCATCGGCGTTATCGGCATCTGGCTGTCGACGATCTTCCTGCCGGAAATCGAGACCACCAATCCGCCACCGATGGACGGCAAGGGTTTCGTGTTATCCGGTCTTGCAGCATCGGGCGTGGTTTTCGGCGTGTCGGTCGTCAGCCTTCCGGCACTGCCGCCCGCCATCGGCATCGCCTCGACGGTCATCGGTTTCATCTGCGGCTTTCTTTATGTGCGCCACGCGGCAAACCACCCTGCCCCCATTCTGGATTTCCGCATTTTCCGCAACCCGACATTCCGGGCGGCCACCGTTGGCGGCACCGCCTTCCGCATTTCCACGGGCGCCATTCCCTTCCTGATGCCGTTGATGTTGCAGATCGGTTTCGGGCTCAACCCGTTTCAGTCAGGCATGATCACCTTTGCCGGGGCAATCGGCGCGATCACCACGAAATTCATGGCCAAGCGGGTCTTTGCCGCAACGGGGTTCAGATCAACGCTGATCGGAGCCGGCATCGTCGGAGCCTTCACGACGCTCGCCAACAGCTTCTTCACGCCGGAAACGCCTTACCCACTTATCATGATCTGCCTGGTCACGGCGGGCTTTGCCCGTTCCTTCTTTTTTACGGGATCCAACGCGCTCAGCTATTCCGATATAGACGACAGCCAGGCAAGTCAGGCAACTTCGATGGCATCCGTGCTGCAACAGATCAGCCTTGCGCTCGGCGTGGCTTTCGCAGCCGCCATCCTGGAAGTCAGCAGCATGTTATCCGGCTCGCATCTGCAGCTCGCCGATTTCCACGTTGCCTTCACCATCGTGGCGCTCGTTTCGCTGTTTGCAATCGTGCCGATCATCCGCATGGACGCGCAAGCGGGCGCGGCCGTTTCCGGCCACCGCGGCAAAGTCTCGCAACCGGCAGAGTGATTAGTCTTCGTCCGCCTCATCCACGTGCATAACGGACTGCGTTTCGGCTGTCCGGCCCTTGAAATGCTTGGCGAGCAGGAACATTTCGACCGATTCCGAGCGCGAGGACGCCGGCTTGATATGCAGGACCTGCTTGAAGTTCTTCTTCAGCATGTCGAGCAAGGCCTTTTCCGTGCCGCCCTGGAAGGTCTTGGCGAGGAAATGGCCGCCTTCCGCCAGCACCTGAACCGCGAAATCGGCCGCGACTTCGCACAGATGCATGGTGCGGATGTGGTCCGTCTTCTGGTGGCCCGTGGTTGGTGCCGCCATGTCGGACAGTACCAGATCCGGCGTGCCGCCAACGGCCTCCATCAACTGGTCCGGTGCGGTCGGATCGAGGAAGTCGAGCTGCAGGATCTTCACGCCGGGGATGGGATCGATTTCGAGAAAATCGATAGCGGCGACGCGGATATCATCCTCGGTGGAATCCGTCACCTTAGAAGCGATCTGCGACCAGCTTCCGGGTGCCGCACCAAGGTCGATGATGCGGGTGGCACCCTTCAGGATCTGGTGCTTGTCGTTGATTTCCAGAAGCTTGAAGGCGGCGCGGGCGCGATAGCCTTCAAGCTTTGCGCGCTGCACATAGGGGTCGTTGATATGACGTTCCAGCCAGCGGCGCGATGAGGCCTTGAGCTTGGTCTTCTTGACCTTCTGACCGATCTTTCGGCCGGTGCGATTGGTGCTTGTGGGCGCCTTGCTCATGTCAAACCTTCCGTTCTGTCCTGCCGTGCCATCTGCATGCGCCTTATCCGGTTACGCCGCCATGCGCCGTCATCCGCCATCATATCCGTCAACAGGCCTTCGCGCAGCCCGCGATCGGCCACACGCATGCGCCGCGCCGGCCAGCGACGGCGAATGGCCTCGAGGATGGCGCAGCCGGCCAGAACCAGATCGGCCCTGTCAGGACCGATGCAGGCATTGGCGGCGCGGCCGGCAAAATCCCATGCCAGAAGCTTGTCCTGCATCGCCGTCACCTCGGTATCTGAAAGCCAGAGGCCATCCACCTTGCGGCGATCGTAGCGCGGCAGGTCGAGGTGAACGCCCGCAAGCGTCGTCACCGTACCCGAGGTTCCGATCAGGTGAAAATCCTCGTGATGCGCAAGCGGCGCCAGAGGCGGGCACTGGAAGGCATCCAGCAGCCCTTCGACTTCCCGCACCATGGCGGCAAACACATCCGGCGTCACATCGCGGCCGCCATGGCGTTCCGAGAGGGTAACAACGCCGACCGGCAACGATGTCCAGTGGGTGATGTGGTTGGCGAGCCGGTTGGAACGGTTTTCGCCGACCTTGATGACCGCGATTTCCGACGATCCGCCGCCTATATCGAAAAGTACCACCGAACGGGCTTCACGCCCGACCAGGGAGGCGCAACCCGAAACGGCGAGACGCGCTTCCGTCTCGCGGCTGATGATCTCAAGCTTGAGCCCGGTTTCCCGGGTAACCCGCTCCAGAAACTCCTCGCCATTGGTTGCTGCCCGGCAAGCTTCGGTGGCGATGAGGCGCATACGCCTGATCGGGCGTCCAGCAAGTTTCGAGGAGCAGACCTTGAGAGCCTCCACCGCGCGATCCATGGCATCGTCTGAAAGACGGCCGGTCGATACCAGCCCCTCGCCCAGCCGGACGATGCGCGAAAAGGCATCGACGACCCGGAACTGGCCGGGCCGTGTCGGCTGCGCGATCAGCAGTCGGCAATTATTGGTTCCGAGATCGAGCGCCGCATACATGTCCGTTGCGAATTCGGAGCCATGCTCTTGATGGCGGGCGCCGTGACGGGCGGACATTTCTGATTGTTGCCGGTGCGGTTCCTGAGCCGTCCCATTGGCGCGCCCGTTCTGCTTGCCGACATGTCG
Organism: Agrobacterium sp. A3-95; assembly: GCF_053521785.1. Classification (NCBI taxonomy): domain Bacteria; kingdom Pseudomonadati; phylum Pseudomonadota; class Alphaproteobacteria; order Hyphomicrobiales; family Rhizobiaceae; genus Agrobacterium; species Agrobacterium sp. A3-95. Next base: position 604,495 of record NZ_JBNWDR010000001.1, read on the forward strand.
GGGCGCATGGGAGGGAACCAGCGGGCGACCCTGCGGATCGCGGCTGCGCGGATCACGGTGAGCCCGCTTGCGGTTACGCGACTTGCGACCACCGGCAGGCGGCACGGAGGATGGATTGGTGGCATCCGTTGCGACGACAGCCTCTGGCTGTTCACTGGCCGCAGGCGGCGTCTGATGGGAGGTGCCTTTGCCACGGGAACGCCGACGCCGCTTTCTTTTGCGCGGTTCGGCATCCGGCTCGAGAGCCGATACATAGGGGGAACCGGCCGGAACATCCGCGGCAACATCATGCGACAGCACAGCAACGTCACGGGGTTTACCGTCACGCCTGTTTTTCTTGCCACGACGGGATCGCTTCGCTTTCCCTTTGTTTGCCACCGACGCCCCTTGTTCCGACGGCTTTGGGCCGTTTCCGGGGTCGATCACTGTCTTGTCCATTTCGCCGCGCACAAGCGTAGACGCTATGCTGCTGGCTTTCATAAGGTTTCGTTGGGCGGACAATACCAGCGCAAGAGATTTTAGCCAAATGGTTTTTGGAAGCGAGGAAACCGCACCGTCGACGCGCAGCAAAGACATGCGTTTGCGATAACCCAAATCGGGTTTGAAATCGCTGCAATGATTTTCAGGAATTTTAGGAAATTGGAGATGGTACGGTTGGGGGGTCTCGAACCTCCGACCTCAGGTGCCACAAACCTGCGCTCTAACCAACTGAGCTACAACCGCACATCAAACGCCGAACCGGCGCCACGGGGGGTGACATAAAAGGTGTTTTCGCTATTTGCAAGTCCTTCAGCGAATTTTGCGAAAAAAGGCTTGGAAAGGCAAGCGGTTTTCATGGCGCCAGAGCTGGCAACAGTCGATAGCCAGGTATACCGCTTGCAATCTGGAACGGGGCCAGAACGGGTCTCGCCGGGCCTGTTCATGTTAACTCTATTTGGCGATTCATTCAGGCGGCGGTGGACCGCGCCGCCCTGTGAAGTTATTTAAAATTCTGTTAACGTGGTGCCTCAGCGGGTTTACGTTTCAGCTTCATGAGGAAGCCGAAAGCCTCGCAAGGTCCGGTAGTGCCAGAATAGGTTTCGACATGCCCGCCGTCCAGTATCCCTTTATCGATATCGCAGTGCATGAACGGGTGCGCGAAGGTTTCGGGCGCGGCGAGGCGATGGCTTTGTTCTCGCTCGATCTTCAGAGCGCGCTCTGGGCCAATGGGCGCGGCGCAGCGCTGTTCGGCACGCCGATGGTCTATGATTTTCTGGAACAGGGGCCCAAACGGCAGGACGTGACCTTCCGGCAGCTGGCCGCGACGGCGGCGCGTCTTTCGAAGACGGGCGACAGCCTGCCGTTTACCATTCGTATCAATGCCGGCTTCCGCAGCCTTGCCGTTACCGCCAAGGCGGAAATCATCGAGGCCGAACCGGGCCAGCCTGCTATTCTGTTTTCCGCCCTCACCGATCAGGCCGCACCTGACACGGCGGAATGCGCAAGGCGCATGATTGAAGGCTTTGACGATCCCGATATCCATATCGCTGTCATCAATGGCGATAACGAGGTCGTTGCCGCCTCGGCCAAGTTTGTGTCGCTCGGCATCACGCCGCATACGGCAAGGACGCTGGTTAGGATGGCTGCAGGTCAGGCTGGCCACCTCGTCAAACGGCCCGTGCCGACCGGCAAGGGTTACATGCCCGCCGCCGCCGGCCAGATCACGATATCGCCAGAACTCAATCTGTTGTTCGTGGTCGAAACCGCGCTCGGGACGCTCGATCCCGTTAACGGCTTTGCCGAAGACAAGCCGCAGGAAACCCCGGTTGCCTCCCAACCGGCCTTGCCGGTTGCCGAGACCGCGCCTGTTGCCGCAACGGCTGCCTCGTTCGATTCCGTGCTCGACGCCGTCGCCGGGATAGAAGATGTGGAGGACGTGCCGGAACTGCCTTCCGACGTCGAAGACGAAGTGACGGTGGAACAGGATGAAGAAGCCGTCCTGCCATCGCTTGCAGCAGAAGAAGAAACGGATGCTCCGGCGGATGTCCCGCTGGAGGATGCCGATACGGCTGCGAATGCGGCTATGACGGACGATATTGCCGATCTCTTCGAACTGGATGCGAATGATGCAGAGGTTCCGGCAGCTGGTCAGGCTTCCAGCGAAGACCATACCGAACAGGCCCCGGACGTGGAGCGCGCAGAGGCGGAAGATGAGGTCGCTGAAACAATAGCGGCGCAGGACGCTGCACCCGTTGAAGAGGATCTCCCGGCGGCCGTGGAACCGACCGACGAACCCCGGCCTTTTGTCTTCAACGCCGGTGCGCGAGCATCCCGTTTCGTCTGGAAAATCGATGCCGAGGGCCGCTTCAGCTCGATCTCGCACGAATTTGCGGAGGCTGTGGGCGCGAAGGCGGCAGCTGTAGAAGGCATGAGTTTTGCCGATGTGGCGGCACTGTTCAATCTCGATCCGGAAGGCAAGATTCGCGAGCTTCTCGGCCGCCGTGATACCTGGTCTGGCAAGACGATCTATTGGCCGGTTGAAGGCACGTCTCTCATGGTGCCGATCGATCTCGCCGCCCTTCCCACCTATACGCGCTCGCGCGAATTTGACGGTTTCCGTGGTTTCGGCATCGTGCGGCTGGCCGATGCCGCAGAGGATCCGCACGCCACCGGCCTCACCTTCCTGCACGGCGAAGACATCCTTCAAACCGAGGTTTTGCCGCAGCCGGCTGCCGAGGATGAAGACGAGGAATTGCTGGCTTTTCTCGATGAGCTCGATGAGGAAATCCCGGCCGCTGAAGATGCGCCAGCCGAGATTTCGGACGAAGAGCGGCCCCACGATTACAGCCCGCCGGAATTCGAAGTGCCGGCCTTGGCAATCGTACCGACCCCGGAACCAGAGCCGGAGCCAACCTCCGACAAGGTCGTCCATCTGGAAGAGCGCCGCTGGCGCTCCCGCGAGGGCCTGACCGCAGGCGAGCAGGCCGCCTTCCGCGAAATTGGCCGGACGCTGGCACCCGTAGATGCCGTTTCAGACGAAGGCCCGAAGGCGGAAGAAGACGCTCCTTCTACCGATCCGGCTGCACAGCATATCCAAGACGATATCGACGCGGTAACGCAGGTGGACCTGCCGCCCGTGCTGGAAGAAGACGTTAATGTCGCAGAACCGGCTGAGGAAGACGATCTCTTCGCGGACTATGTTCGCGGCGAACGCCCTGCGGCCACTAACAAGCCTGCCGATGAAATCCAGATCGAAGAAAAGACAGTCGCCTTCAACGAGGTGGTACCGGCGGCCGATATCGCCGCTGCGATGGTTAGCCCACCGCTGCGACCCGCCGATGCGCTGAGCGCCGAAACGCTGGACCAGATGCCCGTGGCACTGCTGGTGCATGCCGGTGACAGGCTGATCCATGCCAATCCGGATTTCCTGCGGCTGACGGGCTACGGCTCTCTTGATGAATTGGACGAGGTCGGTGGACTGGAAGCCCTGCTGCAACGGCAGGAGCTTGAGGATATGCCTGATAACGAAGGCGGCATGGTCGTCGTCAGCGCCGAAAATGACATCATTCCGGTCAAGGCACGGCTGCAATCCATCCGCTGGGAAGACACCAAGGCGCTGATGCTGTCGCTGGTTCCGCTGGAAGAAAAGCAGGCATCGGTTACGGCAGCCAACGAGAATACGTCAACGGCCGAAACCGCGAATGCCGACGCAGGCAGCGTTTCCGTATTGCAGGGCGAAGTCGAAGAACTGCATTCCATTCTGGAAACGGCAACGGATGGCGTGGTGCTTTTGGGAGACGACGGCGAAATCCGTTCGCTCAATCGCTCCGCCAGTGCGCTATTCAACTACGACAATGGCGAAATCGCAGGAAAGCCCTTCGTCACCCTGTTTGCGCATGAGAGCCAGCGCGCGGTGCTGGACTATCTTTCCGGCCTTGCCAATAACGGTGTCGCCAGCGTGCTGAACGATGGCCGCGAGGTGATTGGCCGCGAGGCATCCGGCGGTTTTCTGCCGCTGTTCATGACGATCGGGCGGCTCAAATCCTCGCACGGCTATTGCGTGGTCATCCGTGACATCACCCAGTGGAAGCGCACGGAAGAAGAGTTACGCAACGCCAAGCGCGCGGCGGAAACCGCCAATGCGCACAAGACCGATTTTCTTGCGCGTGTCAGCCACGAAATCCGCACGCCTCTCAACGCCATCATCGGCTTTGCGGACATGATGGCGACCGAGCGTTTCGGGCCGATCGGTCATCCGCGTTATGTGGAATATTCCAATGATATCGGACGTTCGGGCCGGCATGTGCTCGATATCGTCAACGACCTCCTCGACATCTCCAAGATCGAAGCCGGGCAGATGGATGTCGATTTCATCGCGGTTCCGCTGAACGAGACGGTGGCCGAGGCGGTCTCGCTGGTGCAGCCGCAGGCCAACAATCAGCGTGTCATCATCCGCACGGCGCTTTCGCAATCCGTTCCACAGATCGTTGCCGACCTGCGCTCGATCAAGCAGATCGTGCTCAACATCCTGTCGAACGCCATCCGCTTCACGCCATCAGGCGGCCAGATCGTAGTTTCCACTGCCTATGAGGCCAATGGCAGCGTCGCGCTGCGTATCCGCGACACCGGCATCGGCATGACCCGAGCTGAGCTGGAACAGGCCATGAAGCCGTTCCGGCAGGTGGCGTCATCGGGCAAGCGCGTGCGCGGCGATGGCACCGGGCTCGGCCTTCCCTTGACCAAGGCGATGGTGGACGCCAACCGTGCGAACTTCTCCATCACCTCGACACCGAACGAGGGAACGCTGGTGGAAATTACCTTTCCGTCGCAGCGGGTTCTTGCCAACTGAGGCCATGCGGGCGTAGCAATGCGGGAACCGCCGGCTAAACGGACAGCCGGTTGAGGCTTTCGCAGGACAGCAGGCTGGCATTTCCATGACGGTTTCCATTCCGGCAACAAGACGCGTTTCATTGTTGCCCATCACGGCGGTCATCGTCGCAGCCATCGCCGCCATGCCTGTTCTGGCGGTCTTCTGGCTGGCGCTGACCGGCAGCACGGAAGGATGGCAACACCTTCTAGCCAATGTTCTGCCGCGCGCCGGGTTTCGAACCTTCCTGCTGCTGGCGATGACGGCCGCAACGACGGCATTCTTCGGCATTGTCTGCGCCTGGCTCGTCACCACATTCGAATTCCCTTTGCGGCGGGTATTGTCGGCGGCACTTGTCCTGCCGCTCGCCATTCCCTCGTATCTGGCAGCCTATGCTTTCGGCGAGTTCCTGGATTTCACCGGCCCGGTACAAAGCGTCCTTCGCGCCGCCTTCGGCTATCACAGCATCCGCGACTACTGGTTTCCGGACGTACGCTCGCTTGGCGGCGCCGTGGTGGTTCTGAGTTCGGTGCTTTACCCTTATGTCTATCTCTCGGCCCGCGCCGCTTTTTCCATGCAGGGACGGTTTGCGGCCGAAGCTGCGCGCACACTTGGTGCGAAACCGCTTGGCGTATTCTTTTCCGTGCAATTGCCAATGGCGCGGCCGGCGATCGCTATCGGTCTTTCGCTGGTCCTGATGGAAACGCTGAACGATATTGGCGCTGTCGAATATCTCGGTGTCCAGACGCTGACTTTCACGATTTACGAGACCTGGCTCAATCGCGGCAATCTTGCCAATGCGACACAGATCGCCGCTGTTATTTTGCTCATCGTTGGTGCGTTGATCTTCATCGAACGCAATGCCCGCGAAAAACAGCGCTTTGCCGCTCCAAAAGCCACGACCATGGCGCAACGCCACCGGTTGAAAAGCCTTCGCGGCTGGCGGCGCTGGTCTGCAAGCCTCTTCTGCATCGTTCCCGTGGCGAGTGGTTTCCTCATTCCCGTCATCGTTCTTGGCGGTTACGCCGCAAAAAGGCTGGATGCGCTGTTTGCGCCGAAGCTGCTGAAAGCACTCGGCCACAGTCTCGAGGTCTCGCTTTCCGCCGCCTTCGTCACCCTGATTGCGGCTTTCGTATTTTCCTATGCCATCCGCACCGAGCGCTCGCGCACGTCAAAGGTGGCCGCGCGACTTGGCTCCATGGGATATGGCGTGCCGGGAACGGTGCTCGCCATCGGCGTGCTCATTCCCCTGGCCGGTCTCGACAATCACGTCGACGGGTTTGTCCGCTCCCATTTCGGATTTTCGAGCGGCCTGCTGCTGTCAGGCACTGCCTTTGCCATCATCTACGCCCATTCGGTACGCTTCATGACCATGGCGGAGGGAACGCTTGATGCCGGGTTCCAGAAGCTCTCGCCGCATATCGACATGGCCTCGCGAACGCTTGGGCGCAACCGGTTGCAGACACTGTTCAAGGTGCTGCTGCCGAATATGCGGCCTGCGGCGCTGACAGCCTTTCTTCTGGTACTGATCGAATCCATGAAGGAGCTGCCGGCGACGATCCTGCTGCGGCCCTTCGGCTTCAACACACTCGCCACGCTGGTCTATGAAGACGCGTCCCGCTCAAGGGTGCAGGATGCCGCCGTGCCGGCGATCATCATCATTATTGCCGGGCTTATCCCCGTGCTTCTCGTGTCGAAATCGATGGATCATCCGGAAAACCGCTGAAGGCAACGCGCATGGCGGCAAAAAGAAAGGCGGCCTCTCGGCCGCCTGTATTAGTTGTGCTTTTTTAACGAGAGAAAGGGGGACAACCTCGCCATATGGAAATTATCAATCCCGGCTATCTAAAGTTTGACAGCCCTGCGTTGGGATTTACTTTCCGCCAACTCCTATTAACAAGCGGTTAAAACCAAAATCGATCAATTACCGACGATAATTCCTATTTTGAGACCGTAAAAGTCAAAAACTAAATTACAGGTTTCTAATTTTATCGACGCCTCAACAGTAACGCGTAGAAATCGGAGAGGAATATTCGATCAGTTGCGCGCGGCTGCGTGTTCGTCCTTCATCCGCTGGAGTTCCGTGCGTTTGGAGGCGATGGAAGCGACAATCACGCCGATTGTGACAAGCCCGATAAGGATCGTGCAGATGGCGTTGATCTCAGGTGTGACGCCAAGACGAACCTGCGAATAAATCTTGATCGGCAGCGTCGTCGCACCTGGACCAGTGGCGAAACTTGCGATCACGAGATCATCGAGCGACAGCGTAAACGCCAACATCCAGCCGGCGATGACGGCCGGGAAGATCAGCGGCAGGGTAATTTTGAAGAAGGTCTTGACCGGCGGGCAACCGAGATCGAGCGCTGCTTCCTCGAGGCTGCGATCAAAGGTCAACAGACGCGACTGCACGACGATTGCCACATAACACATGGTGAAGGTGGTGTGGGCGATGACCACCGTCCAGAAGCCGCGATCCACCCCAACGGCCACGAACAGCAAAAGCAGCGACAGACCGGTAATAACCTCCGGCATGACGAGCGGCGCATAGATCATGCCCGAAAACAGCACGCGTCCCGGAAAGCGCGCAAAGCGCGTCAGAGACAGCGCCGCCAGCGTTCCGAGGATGGTGCCGATGGTGGCGCTCAAAATACCCACACGAAGCGTCACCCAGGCTGCATCCATCAGCCCCTGGTTCGACCACATGGACTTGTACCATTGCAACGAAAATCCGCCCCAGACGGTGACCAGCTTCGAGGCATTGAAGGAATAAACGATCAGGATGATGATCGGGATATAGAGAAAGGCAAAACCGAGGGTCAGGACGGTGATGTCGAATTTTCCGCGTTTCATGGCCTCACCCGACTTTCTTCTGCTGGTTCTGGAAGATGGCGATGGGCACCACCAGCAACAGTAGAAGCAGCACCGCAACGGCGGATGCCAGGGGCCAGTCGCGGTTGCCGAAGAATTCAGTCCAGAGGGTCTTGCCGATCATCAGCGTCTGCGCACCGCCAAGCAGATCGGGAATGACGAATTCGCCGGTTATCGGGATGAAACAGATCATCGACCCGGCTACGACGCCCGGCAGCGACAGCGGGAAGGTAATCTTCCAGAAGGCTTTCCAAGGCGGGCAACCCAGATCGGCCGCCGCTTCCAGAAGCGTATTGTCGAATTTTTCCAGCGCCGAATAAAGCGGCAGCACCATGAACGGCAGATAGGAATAGACGATTCCGATGAAGATCGCCGTCTCGGTGCGGAAGATATTGACCTGCTGGTCCGGCCCCAGAAAACCGAGCCATTGGAACAGCACCGTCAGCAGACCTTCGGGCTTCAGAATACCGATCCAGGCGTAAACGCGGATAAGGAACGAGGTCCAGAACGGCAGGATGACCAGCATCACCAGCGTCGGGCGGATGGATGACGGCGAACGCGCCATGGCAAGAGCCATGGGATAACCGATCAGCAACAGCAGGAAGGTGGAGATGAATGCGATGCGCAGCGACGAGAGATAGGCGTCGATGTAGAGCGGGTCTTCCGTCAGAAACAGGTAGTTTTCGAAATCCAGCTGCGAGAAGAATGCGCCAAGCTTCGAAAACCCTTCGAAGACTGGCGTATAGGGCGGCATGGATATCGCCGTATCCGAAAGCGATATTTTGAAAATGATGAAAAAGGGCGCTGCGAAAAACAGCATCAGCCAGAAATAGGGAACCGCGACGACCAGCCATCGCCAGGGACTTTGCCGGTTTTCAGGAGTGGTGATCGCCATAAAAGCCTCCCTCAGTGCGTTAGCACAAGACCGGAATCCTGTTTCCAGTTCAACCACACCATATCGCCGAAGGTGATCGGGCGATCCACGAGACGCGAGACATTCGCCTGCGCTGCACGGATGACACGGCCATCGGCAAGCTTGACGATGAACACCGAGAAGTCACCGAGATAGCCGATATCCCAGACTTCGCCATAAGCGGAATTGACGGCGCTGTCGGTGGGTTGATCGAGCGAGATGCGGACCTTTTCCGGGCGGATGGCGAAAGCCACCCGGCTTCCGGTGACAGCGGCGCATTCCTGCTCCACGGCAACTGTCAGCCCGTCGCAATCGAGTGTCACCAGTCCCGGTTTGCCGATATCGGACGCGTTAGTGACGACATTGGCGTCGAAAATATTGATGTCGCCGATGAAATCCGCCACGTAACGACTGTTCGGCGCCTCGTAGATTTCGGCAGGCGTTGCCACCTGCACCACAATGCCCTTGTCCATGACCGCGATCCGGTCCGACACCGTCATTGCCTCTTCCTGGTCATGGGTGACGATCAGGAAGGTGAGGCCGAGATTGGTCTGGATGTCCATCAGCTCGAATTGGGTTTCCTCGCGCAGCTTCTTGTCGAGCGCACCGAGCGGTTCATCCAGCAAAAGCACCTTCGGCCGCTTGGCAAGCGAGCGGGCAAGCGCCACGCGCTGCCGCTGGCCGCCCGAAAGCTGGCTCGGCTTGCGCTTGGCAAACTCGCTGAGCTTGACGAGCCGCAGCATTTCCTCGACCCGCGAGGATATTTCTGCCTTGGGCAGACCGTCCTGCTCCAGACCGAAGGCAATGTTCTTCTCCACCGACATATGCGGGAAAAGGGCGTAGGACTGAAACATCATATTGGTCGGGCGCTTGTAGGGCGGCACGCCGGAAATATCCTTGCCCTGAAGGAGAATACGCCCATTGGTCGGTTCCTCGAAACCGGCCAGCATGCGCATCAGCGTGGTCTTGCCGCAGCCGGAAGGACCGAGCAGCGAAAAGAACTCCCGTTCGTAAATATCGAGCGTCAGATTATCGACGGCGACGAAATCGCCAAATCGCTTGGTGACGTTTTCAAAACGGATGAAGGGAACCGCATCGGGATTGTCCCAAGGGCTAAATTTGCGTTTGACCGGCCCCAGAGTTTTCGCCATTCACCCTACCCTCAAATCCCGTTGATTTTGTAGATTTGAGCATCGGATTTCCCGAAAACCGCGTCACATTTTTCGGTCCGATGCCATGAGGCGGGCAGCGCCGGCAGGTTGCGTGACCTGCCGGCAAGGTATCAGAGAAACAGGCCCGCCGGCCGTTTCTCAACCAGCGCGCGGAGCTATCAGCTACCGGTCTTTATCTGCGTCCAGACACGGTTCAAGACGCGCTGTTCCTTCGGTCCGTAGGGTGAGATGGTGAAGAGCTTCTTCATCGTCTCGGCATTGGGGTAGACCGCCGGGTTCTTGGCAACCGACGGATCCATCAGCGCCTGCGAGGCAAGGTTGCCGTTCGCATACTGAACATAGTTGGACGCCTTGGCGATGACTTCCGGGCGCATCAGGTAGTTTATGAAGGTGTGAGCTTCCTCGACATTCTTGGCATCCGCCGGGATGGCAAGGTTGTCGAACCACATATAGGTGCCTTCCTTCGGGATGACGTAGTTCACCTCGACGCCGTTCTTGGCTTCTTCGGCACGCTTTTTCGCCTGAAGAATGTCACCCGACCAGCCGATCGTGATGCAGCTGTCGCCATTTGCCAGCTCGTCGATATAGGCGGAAGAGTTGAAGGTCTTCACAAAGGGACGGATCTTCGAATAGACGGCACCGCCCGCTTCCAGATCGGCCGTTTCCTTGCTGTCCGGGTTCTTGCCGAGGTAATTCATCGCGATGGCGAAGGTCTCGTCCGATGCATCGAGAATATTGATGCCACAGGATTTCAGCTTTTCGGCATTTTCCGGCTTGAAGAGAATATCCCAGCTGTCGACCGGAACATCACCGAGAGCCGCCTTCACCTTGGCGACGTTATAGCCGATGCCTGTTGTGCCCCACATGTAGTTCACGGCATACTCGTTGCCGGGGTCGTATTTCGCCAGACGCTCGGAGACATCCGGCCACATGTTCTTCAGATTCGGCAACTTGGACTTGTCGAGTTTCTGGAAAACACCGGCATTGATCTGGCGGGCAAGGAAGGGGCCTGTCGGCACCACCACGTCGTAGCCGGAGCTGCCGGCCAGAAGCTTCGTTTCCACGAGTTCGTTGCTGTCGAATACATCGTAAACGACCTTGATGCCGGTTTCCTTGGTGAAATCGGTAAGGATCGATTCGTCGATATAATCCGACCAGTTAAAGACGTGAACGACCTTCTCCTGGGCCATTGCCGAGCCTGCAGCAACGAGCGCCGTCGTGAGAGCCAAAGTGAAACGGAGCGAACGGTTTTTCATGATTTCTCCTGTTAACGCATCCTCGTGACGGAAGCGTGATCCCCTTTTTCAGTGAGACTAGAAAGGAAAACAAAAGGGAGCAAGCGGGAAATGTGCAGCACAGCATTTTCAACCGAATGTGTTCCACCGGGAAAAAAGTGATGCGAAACCTCTACTGGAAGTCGAAAACACTAAGACCGGTCACCATTTCGTCCAGGCCGAGCGGCCTCGTCAGCGGGGCTTCTGCCCGCGACAGACAGCCCTGCCTTTCACACAGCCGGCACGAGGGACCAATGGCAATGGTCGGCCCACCTGCGCCGGCAGCCCCGTAGACCGTCTCCCCGGCCTGGGCGAGATCGCAGCCCAGAAGCACGGCCGTTCGCCGCACCCTTTCGCCGAAACCGGCCTGCGGGCCTTCAAGTGTGCGCGACACCGTCAGGAAGGCGTCACCGTCAGGCATCTCCACCGGCTCCACCAGCACCTGCCCCGGCTGGGCAAAAGCTGCGTGGATATTAAGACGCGGACAGAGGCCGCCAAACCGTGCCCTCGGGAAACCACCGGCGCCCGCAAGACGGAAACGGTTGCCGGCATTGTCAGTCTCCATCAAAAAGAACGGGATTGCCGCAGCCGTCGGCCTTTGCAGGCTGACGAGCCTGTTGGCGGCCTGCTCGAACGACACATTGAAGCGCGACCGCAGGACATCGAGATCGTATTTCGCGCGCTGGGAGGCACTCAAAAACGCACCATAGGGCATCATTAGGGCGTGGGCGGCATAACGCGCCAGCTCGAAGCGGGCGATGCGCCGTGCCTCCTCCCCCTTCAGGCCAAGCGTCTCCAGCTCAGCGCCAATCTCCTCTCGAAGCGCCAGAAGACAGGTTTCCATCGCCATTTCCCTGAGCTGATCCGGCTGCGACAGGCGCTCGGACAAAAACAGCCGCATGGAATGGCGGTCATAACGCCGCCGCAGATTGGGCATGGCATGGACCGGCAGAGTTCTGACCACGATACCGTGGTTTTTCTGAAGCCATGCGCGAAGGCCCGCGGCGAGATCTTCGCCCGCCGACAATTGCTTGTGGAGTTCTTCTGCCGCCGCATCGATGGAATGGACATAGGCCGGCCGGTTTTCAAAGACGTGCCGCACCTCGTCTATCGGCAGGCGGGTGGAGGAAAGCGCCGTCTCATGTCCTTCGCGCGCCAGAAGATCCGAGAGGTCGGAAAGGCGCTGCGCCTGTTCCCGATACGCCCTGTACAGCTTGACGACGCCACTTGCCGCATTGGGCGCGGCATCTGCCACCTCGATCAGCTCCTGCGGCGACGGCACCTCGCCCACCAAGAGCGGATCGGCGAAGACCTCTCGCAATTGCCCGGCGGAACCGGCACTCTCGCCTTGCAGGTCGTCCAGATCCACCTTGTAGACTGAAGCGAGCTTCAAGAGCAGCTGCACGGTCAGCGGCCGCTGATTGCGCTCGATGAGATTGAGGTAGGAAGGCGAGATCGCCAGCGCCTCGGCCATGGCCGTTTGCGTCAGCGCCAGACCGTTGCGAATACGACGTACGCGCGGGCCAGCAAAAATCTTGTTTTCCGACACAGCCTCAACCTCACATCGAAAGACTCATACAAGTCTGTTACAAAATCGCCGGGCATGAGGCTTTTACAAAATTTACAATTTTACAGCTCCGCCCTGTCATGCACACTACAGCATAACCTCTTTCAAGTCACTGTTTTTATGTTTGTTCTGGCGCTCAAACTCATGAAAATGTAAATGTAGTCACATCGAACGGCACTTCACACAGTTGAAGACAGCACGTTTCTGAAACTGCATTTGTCATGGGAGAGAGAAGTATGACGGATTTTTACAAACTTGTTCCGGGCGCACCGCAGGGACGCTTCGACGGCATTGAGCGCACTTATACCGCCGCCGACGTGGAGCGGTTGCGCGGCTCCGTTGAAATCCGCCATTCGCTGGCCGAGATGGGTGCCAACCGGCTGTGGAAGCTGATCAACGAAGAGAATTTCATCAATGCGCTCGGCGCGCTTTCCGGCAACCAGGCCATGCAGATGGTTCGCGCCGGGCTGAAGGCGATCTATCTTTCCGGCTGGCAGGTTGCGGCAGATGCCAACACGGCCTCCGCCATGTATCCGGACCAATCGCTCTACCCCGCCAATGCGGCGCCAGAGCTTGCAAAGCGCATCAACCGCACCTTGCAACGGGCAGACCAGATCGAGACGGCAGAGGGCAAGGGCCTTTCGGTCGACACGTGGTTCGCGCCGATCGTTGCCGATGCGGAAGCCGGTTTCGGGGGACCGCTCAACGCCTTCGAGATCATGAAGGCATTCATCGAGGCCGGTGCAGCCGGTGTTCACTATGAAGACCAGCTGGCATCTGAAAAGAAGTGCGGCCATCTCGGCGGCAAGGTTCTGATCCCCACGGCGGCGCATATTCGCAACCTGACGGCGGCACGACTTGCAGCCGACGTCATGGGCGTGCCGACGCTGGTCATCGCCCGCACCGATGCGGAGGCAGCCAAGCTTTTGACCTCTGATATTGACGAGCGCGACCAGCCCTTCGTTGATTACGATGCCGGCCGCACCGTCGAGGGCTTCTATCAGGTGAAGAACGGTCTTGAACCCTGCATAGCCCGTGCGGTGGCCTATGCGCCCTATTGCGATCTGATCTGGTGCGAGACCTCCAAGCCAGATCTCGAGCAGGCGCGCAGGTTTGCCGAGGGCGTGCACAAGGTGCACCCCGGCAAGAAGCTCGCTTACAATTGCTCGCCGTCGTTCAACTGGAAAAAGCACCTCGACGACGCGACGATTGCCAAGTTCCAGCGCGAACTCGGGGCGATGGGCTACAAGTTCCAGTTCATCACGCTGGCCGGCTTCCACCAGCTGAATTACGGCATGTTCGAACTGGCGCGCGGCTACAAGGAGCGGCAGATGGCGGCCTATTCCGAGCTTCAGGAAGCGGAATTCGCGGCCGAGGTTAACGGCTACACCGCCACCAAACACCAGCGCGAAGTCGGCACCGGCTACTTCGACGCCGTGTCGCTGGCAATCTCGGGCGGCACGTCTTCGACCACCGCCATGAAGGAATCCACCGAGCACGACCAGTTCCGCCCGGCGGCGGAATAAACTGGAAAACTGCCCTTCCCTTGAACGGGAAGGGCTTGCAAATCGCATCAAGAACCCCAACCAATAAAGAGAGGAGAAATGCCATGAATGCCCATAACCCCATCAAGACCCACGTCAAGGAACGCGCCGAGGAGCAGTCCTCCGCCATGACGCAGGATCAACAGGTCGCCATCCGCATGCTGGCCAACGATCTGCACCGCCTCAATCAGGCCGTCATGAAGGCAGTTGAGGCCGGTGTTTCCGTTGAACTCGTCCGCTCAGCCCGCCATCACGGCGGGGGCGGCAACTGGGGCGATCTTCTGATCCCGGTCATCGTTGCGCAGGGAAGTGCTGCTGCGTGACACCGCTCACGCCGGACGGCTTTTTCGTCCGGCGTACAAATCGGAATGTCGCTTGATGAGACGCGTCATCCGGTCCGCCACCGTCCGTATATCGCGGCGGTGGCGATCGTCATTGTTCATGACGATCCACTGATTGTGACGAAGCGCTTCGATTTCGTCACCCTCACGCATCAGCCGCGCATCGGCATCGCCCACGAAACACGGCAGCACGGCAACCCCTGCTCCCGCCAGCGTGAGATCGAGCAGTGCCGTTGGCCTGTTGACGGTCACCACGATATTGTCCCGCCGGTTTTCATGCGACCAGCGCAGGTAGGCGGAAATGGCGTTTTCTTCCGCCACCGCCAACCACCGGTCTGAAACGGAGCTGGCGGCGTTGCGCAACCTGTAGGGCGCATAGGCCACCTCCCCCGTCTTGACGGCAGCGAGGTTGCGTTCCTCGGGCTCGAAAGCGCGAATGCCGATGTCGTTTTCACGGTGCGCCAAAGACGCCCTCTGTTCGGCGATGAAAAGATCGATGCGGAAATCGTCGCGATCCGTGCAGATGGCGGAGAAATTTACTGCCAGCAGCCAGGCATTCCAGGTACCGACGGCAATGCGCACGACGGAAGAGGCTGATGACGCCTTTTGCCATCCCTCGATATCCTTTGCCGCGTTCTCCATCGCCTGAAGGCGGTCAAACAGCGCGCGGCCATCCGGTGTCAGCGCGTATCCCGTCTGGCTGCGCTGGAACAGCGCCTTACCAATGCGCTCCTCCAATTCGATCATGCGTCGCCCGATAGTCGCAGGGCTCAAACCCGTCAGCGCCGCAGCACCCGTCAGGCCGCCGCTGCGTGACACATCGAGGAAAAGTTGGTATGAATCCCAAGTGACGTTTTTCATTTATGAAAAACGTAGCGCATTTTCTTGTGCAGATAAAACAAAAAACGGCGTGCATCATGGCCCTCCGCAACATGGAGAGTGACATGCACGTATTTTATTCAGCATTGGCCATCATCGAAAACCAGACGCCGCGCTCGCGGCGGGAAGCCATCCGGCAAGAAGAGAAATTCTATGCCGATATGGCCGAGGCATCCTGGCCGTGGCGGCTGTTTACCGCGATTGCTGCAACGGCGAAAGCGAAGAGCCTGACCTTAGTAAAAAAGGGCGATCAGGGCAGCCACGGCACCGGCTGCGATTGCAGTCAGGCGAAAGGCCAACTGCCTGCTCTCGCTTTCGGCGCGGGCGATGGCAATGGCGCGAGGGCGGCGATGTGCGGATCTGTTCATGCGCGGGCTCCTGACGAAAAACTCAACCGACCCATGCCCTGTTAAGAGCCTCCAGCATGACATCATGTACAGCGGAACCACAACGCGATCCGGCTTTGCTGGCATTCTGTCAGGATGACTCCGTGCCTATTAACAAGGTGTTAATACGAGCGGTTTCAGGCGAATTCACCTGCTGCCCGACCGGAGGCCCAGGCCCACTGGAAATTATAACCGCCCAGCCAGCCGGTCACGTCAACACATTCGCCGATGAAATAGAGGCCGGCCACGGTTTTCGCTGCCATGCTGCGGGAATCGAGGCCGGTCGTATCCACGCCGCCAAGCGTGACTTCCGCCGTGCGATATCCCTCGGAACCGGCTGGCTTGATCTGCCAGTCCTGCACCTCATTCGCCAAGGTCGCCAGAGCCTTGTCTGACATATCGGCAAGGTTGCCGGTCAGCCCCGATTTTTCGACGACATGCTGCGCCAGCCGTTTCGGCAGGATTTCCGCAAGAGCGGTCTGGGCCGACTGGCGGCCGTTCTTCTGTTTCGCTTCCTTTAGCAAGGCGACGATATCGCGCGCAGGCTCCAGTTTCAGGCGGATCGTATCGCCCTCCCGCCAAAAGGAGGAGATTTGCAGGATCGAGGGGCCGCTTAGGCCCCGATGGGTAAACAGAAGTGCCTCGTTGAAAGCCGTTTTGGCATGGGAAATTTCGGCTGGCACGGCAACACCGGCAAGGGGGCTCAGCCTTTCCAGGGCCGCAGGATCGAGCGTCAGCGGCACGAGGCCGGGGCGCGTCTCGATGAGCGACAAGCCGAACTGCTCGGCGATCTGGTAGGCAAAACCGGTCGCACCCATTTTCGGGATCGACTTGCCGCCCGTTGCGACCACAAGGCTTTCCGCCTCGATGACGCCGCCGGAGGTCGTCACGCGAAACCGGCCGCCATCATGGGCGACATCGGAAACAGCGGTTTCGAGCCTCAATTTCACCTTTGCAGCCTGCATTTCGCCAAGCAGCATGCGGATGATGTCCTTGGCGCTATCGTCGCAGAACAGCTGCCCAAGCGTCTTTTCATGCCAGGCGATACGATGTTTTTCGACCAGAGCGATGAAATCGCGCGGCGTGTAACGGGCAAGTGCGGATTTGGCGAAATGCGGGTTAGCGGAGAGATAGTTCTTCGGCCCGGCATGGATGTTGGTGAAATTGCAGCGGCCGCCGCCGGAGATGCGGATTTTCTCGCCCGGCGCCTTGGCATGGTCGAGGATGATGACGGAGCGGCCGCGCTGGCCGGCGCGGATGGCGCACATCATGCCGGCAGCCCCCGCCCCCAAAATCAGCACGTCACATTTGTCTGCCATAGTTGTTTTCCGTTTGCTTCTCCCTTTCCTCTTTTCGAAGTGTCGCCCGTTGTCAATGGCGCTTTCCCCCTCGCCAATTGCCAAACTCCGGTTATGATGGCGCCAGTCGAAACACAGACCCGGTGATACATGCCCCCGAAGAAAACCATGCTCCGCCCGAAGAAACAGGCAACCATGGCAAAGAAACCTCCCCTCGACCTTTCCTCTACCCGTGGCGTTTCCTCCTGGCGCGAAGCTTCGCAATGGTTGAGGGCGCGCGGTATTGAGGATATTGAATGCATAACACCCGATCTTGCCGGGGTTGCGCGTGGCAAGATGATGCCGACGGCGAAATTTACGGGCGACACCTCGCTTGCCCTGCCCTCCGCCCTCTATCGCCACACGATCTCGGGCGAATATCCGGATGAGACGGCAAACTTCCGCTATGAGCCGCGCGACAGCGACCTGAAGCTTGTGCCTGATCTTTCCACGCTATCCGTGGTGCCATGGGAAAGCGACCCGACCGCGCAAGTGATCTGCGATGTCGTGGATGCCGAGGGTAATTTCGTTCCCTATACGCCGCGCAACGTGCTGAAAAACGTGCTTTCGCTTTACACCGAAAAAGGCTGGAAGCCGGTCGTCGCGCCGGAAATCGAATTCTACCTCGTCGCCATGAATGACGACCCTGACTATCCGCTGCATCCGCCGAAGGGCCGCTCCGGACGCTCCATTGTCGGTGGGCAGAGCTATTCCATCGCCGGCATCAACGAGTTCGACGAACTGATCGACGATATCTATCACTTCTCCGAAAAACAGGGCCTCGAGATCGATACCCTTATCCATGAGGAAGGCCCGGCCCAGCTGGAAATCAACCTGCGCCATGGCGATCCGATCGAACTTGCCGACCAAGTGTTCCTGTTCAAGCGCACGATCCGTGAAGCAGCATTGAAGCATGGCATCTACGCCACCTTCATGGCCAAGCCCATGCAGGGTCAACCGGGCTCGGCCATGCATATCCACCAGTCGGTGGTGGAGATCGACAGCGGCCGCAATATCTTCTCCAACAAGGACGGTGGCCCTTCCAAGGAGTTCTTCGCCTTCGTCGGCGGCATGCAGCGTTATGTTCCGAACGCGCTGGTGATGCTTGCTCCTTACGTGAACTCCTATCGCCGCCTGACGCCTGACATGGCTTGCCCGGTCAACAATGCCTGGGGTTACGACAATCGCACGACGGCTTTCCGCGTGCCGATTTCCAGCCCGCAGGCAAGGCGTGTCGAAAACCGCCTGCCGAGTTCGGATGCCAATCCCTATCTCGCGCTCGCCGCTTCGCTTGCCTGCGGCTGGCTCGGCATCGTCAACAATATCGAGCCGACCGAACCGACCGCCGATACGGCCAATGAAGGCTCCATCGACCTGCCGCGCGGGCTGCTGGAAGCCGTGGCGTTGCTGGAAGGCGAAGAACAGTTCGAGCGGGTGTTCGGCCATGAATTCGTCGGCCTTTATGCGGGCCTGAAGCGCGGGGAATTCGAGACATTCATGCAGGTCATCAGCCCATGGGAGCGGGAATTCCTGCTTCTCAACGTGTGAGGTCTGAAGCATGACGTGGCAAAGCCCGATAGCGCCGGGGATTTCCTGGTATCAGGCAAGCGCCCAGGAGCGGCCGCAATATCCGGCGCTCGACGGGTCGAAAGCAGTGGACGTCGCGGTCGTCGGCGGTGGCTATACCGGGCTTCAGGCCGCCTTTAATCTTGCCGCCAACGGTGTCTCCGTCGCCTTGATCGAGGCGCATCGTTTCGGCGACGGCGCGTCCGGCCGCAACGGCGGGCAATTCGGCACCGGGCAGCGCTCGTTTCCCGACGAGATGGAAGACGAGATCGGCTTCGAGCAGTCCAAGGTACTGTTCGATATCGCCGAGGATGCCAAGCACTACGTCCTCAACTTCGCCCGCGATCACGGCATCGACATGGAGTATCTGCCGGGGCAGCTCTATGTGGCGCACAAGGCTGCTTACGAAGACGATTACCGCAAAAGCGTCGATGCGATGAACAATCGCTACGGCTATCCGCATATTTCCTACATGGAGCGGGCGGACGCACGCAGACGTGTCGGCTCCAGCCATTATTTCGGCGGCACACGCGATACCGGCACCGGCCATATCCATCCGCTGAAGCTGCTGGTCGGGCTTGCGAAAGCCGCAAAAGAGGCGGGCGCCGGCATCCATGAAATGACGCCCGCCAAATCCATACGCCAGGCGGGCGGCAAGACCATCATCGAAACGCCCTCCGGCACGCTGACCGCAACGCGGGTGCTGATTGCGACCAATGCCTATATCGGCAATCTGGAACCGGTGACGGCGGCCCATATCATGCCCATCCGCTCCTTCATCGGCGCGACCGCACCGCTTGACGCTTATCCTGACATTATTCCCGGCAAGGAAGCCGTGGCCGATTCCCGTTTCGTGGTGCGCTATTTCCGCAAGACGGTCGACAACAGGCTGCTGTTCGGCGGGCGCGAGGCCTATACGGCCGATACGCCGCGCGACATTTCCAGCCATATTCGCCGGCAGATCGCGGAAATCTATCCCGAACTCGGAAATGTCGAGATCACCCATTCCTGGGGCGGCTCCGTCGGCATCACCCTGCCAAGGCGGGTGTTCGTGCGGGAAGTCATGCCAGGGGTCACCTCCATCGGCGGTTATTCCGGACACGGGGTGATGCTGTCGAACTATTGCGGCAAGCTCTATGCCGATCTCGTTCTCGGCAGACAGGATATGCTGGCGCCATTCGCGCGGTTGAAGGTTCCGTCGTTCCCCGGCGGCGCATCGCTGCGGGCACCGCTGCTTTTCCTGGCGCTCTCATGGTACGCATTGCGAGACAGGTTTTAGGAAATCCGCCCACCTCTGGAGATCTGATGGAAAGACCTAGCGACAGGCTTGTAACGATTGCGACCGGTTACGGGATGGCGGAAACCGCCGTGACGTGTTCGTTTCTGCGCGCCTATGGCATCCACACCACCGTGCCCTCGGCCCATATCGTTTCCGTGAATTGGCATTTGATGGTCGCTTTCGGAGGCATGGAAATCCGGGTGCCGGAGTGGCAGCGGCATGAGGCAAGACTGCTGCTGGACAGCATAGATGCCTCGCACAAGGTTGATGAGCCATCACCGCGATCATGGATGGGGAAAATCGCAGCAATCGTCGTTTTTTTCTTTTTTTCCGTTCCGCCGCCGGCCAAAGGCTTGTTCAAGAACCCTGCTTTCTAGCCGGCATCACTCAATGACAATCGGTACGGGTTTTCGACCCGTGAAACCAAAATTCATAATTTCACATAACTGAGACTGGCATTTTTAAATCGATTAGATTATGGATGCCCCAACCCTTGAAGATCGAGAGTATCGATATGAGCAGTCAGATCATTCCTGTTGAAGCTTTTGATTGTGTCGTTTTCGGCGGCACAGGCGATTTGGCAGAGCGCAAGCTTTTGCCGGCCCTTTATCACCGTCAGGTCGAAGGCCAGTTCACGGAGCCGACCCGTATCATCGGCGCGTCGCGTTCGGTCATGAGCCATGAGGAATATCGCAAATTCGCGCAGGACGCGCTGAAGGAGCATCTGAAGGCGGGCGAATATGATGATGCGCAGGTTGCGCTGTTCCTCAACCGGCTTTTCTACGTTCCCGTCGACGCAAAATCCGGCAACGGATGGGACGTGTTGAAGAAGCTGCTCGATGAGGGCAAGGAGCGCATACGCGCCTTCTATCTCGCTGTTGCGCCCGGCATTTTCGGCGATATCGCCGACAAGATCCGCGAACACAAGCTTATCACCCGCTCGACCCGCATCGTCGTTGAAAAGCCGATCGGCCGCGACCTTGCCTCGGCGCAGGAACTCAACGACACCATCGGCCATGTCTTCAAGGAAGAACAGATCTTCCGCATCGACCACTATCTCGGCAAGGAGACGGTGCAGAACCTGATGGCACTGCGTTTTGCCAACGCGCTTTACGAGCCGCTTTGGAATTCCGCCCATATCGACCACGTGCAGATCACGGTCGCAGAAGCTGTCGGCCTTGAGGGTCGCGCCGGATATTACGATACGGCCGGTGCGTTGCGCGACATGGTGCAGAACCACATTCTGCAATTGCTTTGCCTCGTTGCCATGGAGCCGCCCGCTTCCATGAACGCGGAAGCCGTGCGTGACGAAAAGCTCAAGGTCCTGCGCTCGCTGAAGCCGATCAACACCAGCAATGTCGAAAAGCTGACGGTTCGCGGCCAGTACCGCGCCGGCGCTTCCGCAGGCGGCCCGGTGAAAGGTTATCTGGAGGAGCTGGAGGGCGGCGTTTCCAACACGGAAACCTTCGTCGCCATCAAGGCCGAAATCGCCAACTGGCGCTGGGCCGGCGTTCCTTTCTACATTCGCACGGGAAAACGCCTTGCGACCCGCGTTTCGGAAATCGTCGTCACGTTCAAGCAGATCCCGCATTCGATCTTCGACGATGCGGCCGGCAAGATCGAAGCCAACAAGCTGGTCATTCGCCTTCAACCGGACGAAGGCGTCAAGCAGTCGCTGCTCATCAAGGATCCCGGCCCGGGCGGCATGCGTCTGCGTCAGGTCTCGCTGGACATGAGCTTTGCCGAAGCCTTCAATGTGCGCAGCCCCGATGCCTATGAGCGGCTTTTGATGGATACCATACGCTCCAACCAGACACTGTTCATGCGCCGCGACGAAGTGGAAGCGGCATGGGACTGGGTCGATCCGATCCTCAAGAGCTGGGAAGAGCTGGGACAGGGCGTACAGGGTTATACTGCCGGAACCTGGGGTCCGAGCGGCTCGATCGCACTGATCGAGCGCGACGGCCGCACCTGGCACGACGCTGACTGAGGGCGCGGGTATGAGCGAAACAATCCATGTCTTCGACACAGCCGCTGAACTGGCGAAAACCCTGGCGGCGGATGTCGCCGCGCGTCTCGACGCGGCAACGAAAGAATACGGAACGGCAAGCATTGCCGTTTCGGGCGGTTCAACGCCCAAGCTGTTCTTCCAGGCGCTTTCCCATCATGATCTCGACTGGAGCAACATCAGCGTGACGCTGGTGGACGAACGGTTCGTGCCGCCGGAGAGCGAGCGCTCGAACCACCGGCTGGTCAGCGAGAACCTGTTGCAGGACAAGGCGAAGGCGGCCTATTTCGTGCCGCTGTTCCAGCCCGCGGCCTCGCCTGAGGATGCAGCGACGCTTGCGACCGTCAAGACCGAAGCGATCTGCGATCCTTTCGATGTCGTCGTGCTGGGCATGGGAACGGATGGGCATACGGCATCGTTCTTTCCCGGTGGCGACAATCTCTACGAAGCGCTCGACCTTGACGAACCGCGCGGCGTTTTGACCATGGCGGCGGAAACCGCGGGGGAAGAACGGTTGACGTTCAACTTCTCCAGCCTTCACGATGCAGGTTTTCTGGTGCTCCACATCGAAGGTGCAGCAAAAAAGGCGACGCTTGAAAAAGCACAGTCGGGCGAGGATGAGGACGAAATGCCGATCCGCGCCGTGCTGAACCGGGCAGAAACCGCCCTGGATATTTACTGGGCGCCATAACTGGATGCGGTTGCCGCGCAAGCGGCCCCGCGACAGCGCCCGACGACACAAGACGAAAACACGATAACCGGTCCTTCATCTCCCGGAACGCCGGTTCTCGACCAACGAACAGGATGAACGCTCATGTCCGCCGATTCCCGCATTCAGGCCATTACCGCCCGCATCGTCGAACGCTCCAAGCCTTACCGCGAGACCTATCTCGAGCGGCTGCGGCTGCAGGTTTCGAAGGGCGTTCATCGCTCCACTCTCTCCTGCGGTAACCTCGCGCATGGATTTGCTGTCTGTTCCCCCGCCGACAAGGACCTCCTTGCCGGCGACCGGGTTGGTAATCTCGGCATCATCACCGCCTATAACGACATGCTGTCGGCGCACCAGCCTTACGAGACCTTTCCGGCAATCATCCGCGAGGCCGCAGCGCAAGCCGGCGGCGTGGCGCAGGTCGCGGGTGCCGTGCCTGCCATGTGTGACGGCGTAACCCAGGGCCAGCCGGGCATGGAGCTCTCGCTATTCTCCCGTGATGCCATCGCCATGGCTGCCGGCATCGGCCTGTCGCATAACATGTTCGACGCCGCCGTCTATCTCGGTGTCTGCGACAAGATCGTTCCCGGCCTCGTCATCGCAGCGCTTTCCTTCGGTCACCTTCCCTCCATCTTCATCCCCGCTGGGCCTATGACCACCGGCCTGCCGAACGACGAGAAATCCCGCATTCGCCAGCTTTATGCAGAGGGCAAGGTTGGGCGCGCCGAGCTGCTGGAGGCGGAGTCCAAATCCTATCATGGTCCCGGCACCTGCACTTTCTACGGCACGGCGAATTCCAACCAGATGCTGATGGAGATCATGGGTTTCCACATGCCCGGCTCTTCCTTCATCAATCCCGGCACGCCGCTGCGCGACGCGCTGACACGCGAGGCCGCCAAGCGGGCGCTCGCCATCACCGCGCAGGGCAACGAATTCACGCCTGCGGGCGAAATGATCGATGAGCGCTCGATCGTCAACGGCGTCGTTGGCCTGCACGCGACGGGCGGCTCGACCAACCACACCATGCATCTGATCGCCATGGCGCGCGCAGCCGGCATCATCCTCACCTGGCAGGATATTTCCGACCTGTCGGATACCGTGCCGCTGCTTGCCCGCGTTTATCCCAACGGTCTTGCGGATGTGAACCATTTCCACGCCGCAGGCGGCATGGGCTTCCTCATCAAGCAGCTTTTGAAACAGGGCTTCGTGCATGACGATGTCCGCACCGTCTTCGGACAGGGGCTCGAAGCCTACACCGTGGATGCCAAGCTTGACGAAAACGGCGCGGTGACCCGCGAGCCTTCTCCCGAGCAGAGCCACGACCCCAAGGTTCTCGCCAGCATTGAAACGCCGTTCCAGCCGACCGGCGGTTTGAAGATGCTGACCGGCAACCTCGGCAAATCGGTCATCAAGATCTCCGCCGTCAAGCCCGAACGCCATATCATCGAGGCGCCCGCGATCGTCTTTAACGACCAGCAGGAGCTTCAGGATGCCTTCAAGGACGGCAAGCTCAACCGCGATTTCATCGCTGTCGTCCGTTTCCAGGGTCCGAAGGCCAACGGCATGCCGGAACTGCACCGCCTGACACCGCCACTTGGCGTGCTGCAGGATCGCGGCTTCAAGGTGGCGCTGGTAACGGACGGACGCATGTCCGGCGCTTCCGGCAAGGTGCCGGCCGCCATCCATGTCACGCCGGAAGCTTCCGAATGCGGCCCGATCTCGCTCATCCGCGATGGCGACATCATCCGTCTCGACGCCATTTCCGGAACGCTTGAAGTGCTTGTTCCAGCCGCAGAGCTGGCAAAGCGCGAACCGGCGCGCGCCGACCTTTCCGCCAACGAATGGGGCATGGGCCGCGAACTTTTCGCCCCGTTCCGCCGTAATGTCGGCCCTGCCGACCAGGGCGCCAGCGTTCTGTTCCATTGATCGCCCGGAGGCGAAGGCCGGATTCGGCCTCGCCTCCGCACCCTCTTGGCATGACCTGCACAACCCGCGCTGAAACCGCTTTATTTCCCGTCTCTTAAACGCCAAACTTGTCATGCGGCTGTGATGATCGCCCTATAGGGGCTTCTCAGCCAGCCGCGGGACGATGACGCATTTCAAGATGATGGGGCCAGACATGACGATTTTCTCAAGCAAACGCCGTGACGTGCTGAAGCTTATGGCTGGCACCGCCATACTGCCGCTGATGGTGGTGGCAACGCCGGCGGAGGCGCAGGATGTGGCCCTGCGTGCAATCGTGATTTCCGACCTGCATTCGGCCTATGAGCGCATCGGGCAGCTCCTAGCGGCCATAGAAATGCGCATCGCGGCTGAAAAGACGCCCCACATTATTCTTCTGAACGGCGACCTGTTCGAAACCGGCAATGCGGTGGCGACACGGTCGTCCGGCGAAATCGAGTGGACGTTCCTCTCGGCGCTCGCCAGGCTCGCGCCCACCGTCATCAATATCGGCAACCATGAACCGGATATCGATAACGACCTCGCCAATTTCGTCCGTCGTGCCCGCGCGCTCGGCATCACCGTGCTGTCCAACATCATCGACAAGCGCAGCGGCGCACCCTATGCACCGGCCAGTGTGGAGGTAAGTGTGGGCGGACGGCCGGTCGTCGTTGCGGGCCTTGCCACCAACGCGATCAATACCTATCCGAAGGCGACGCGTGAGATGCTGGATATTCCGCAGCCTGTGGAATGGGCCAAGGCGAATCTGCCTGAAATCGTCAAGCCGGAGGCGATCAACATCGTTCTCAGCCACGCCGGTGTTGTTGCCGACCGCGGTATCCTGCCGTTGCTGCCCGATGGCACCCTGCTGGTCGGCGGCCACGATCACCTGAACTTCGTGCATGAACAGGGTGCGACGCGCTATGTCCACACGGGTTCATGGTGCACCTCCATGGCCATTGCGACGATCGAAGCTGCTGGCAAGGCGCCGACGATCGAGACCGTCGCCATCGACAGCGACGCCCCCTCCTCCCCGGCACTCAAAGGCCTGATCGAACAGACGCTCGACAAACATCTGACGGCAGAAGAGAAGGCGGTTGTCGGCAAAACGGAAAAGGCGATGACAGTTGACGAGGCAGGACGCCGTGTGGCGCAGCTGATCGCCACAAAAACCGGTGCGGATGTCGGCTTCATTGGCCACACCTCCTTCGGCGCTGGTTTGCCAAGGGGTGATATCCGCCGCTACGATTTCAACGCCTCGCTGCGTTTCGACGGCAAGCTGATGGTGACGGAAGTGGATGGCGAAGCGCTTGCGCAAATCCTCAAGCGCTGCAACCAGGACGGCGACATTCCGCTTGCTGACCGCACCGGCGATTATCTCTACGCCATGCCGGAAAAACCGGTCGCGAGAGAGCGCTACAAACTGGTCTGCAACGACTGGTCCGCCACCAACCAGAAATCCTATTTCGGCCGCAGCGATCTTGCCTTTGCGGAAGTGCCGGATGTGAAGCTGAAGCAGACGGTTCTGGGTGGGCTTTCCTGAAGCCGGAGATTCTCCAGCCCCTCAGAAAGACCGGATATCGAGCTTCCGGTCCTTATGCGCCGGATGCGTGCTGAACACGAAAATGCGGTCGAGTTCCTTTTGCGTCAACATGCGCAGAAAACGGACGTGGATGGTGTTGTTGGCGTTGACGCGCAACATAACGCAGCCGATCTTGGTGATGCGGGCGTCGGGAATATCCAGATAGAACTGGTTCGGAAGATTGTATTTCGTCAGCAGTGCCAGCACGGCCTCGGTCTGGGAAATGCGAATGACGTCGCAACGGCGAGCGGCCATATGCATGACGGCCTTCTCGGTATATTCGATGCGCGCCGCATTCATGGTGTCTTCCATGCGAAACCGGCCTTCGCGGTCGTACATGAAGGATTCTTCCTTGGTCAGGTAACTGTTCTTGATAACACCCGCACTGCTCTGCACGCCCTGACCTCCATGCTCTTTCAACGTCTCCAAGATTAAAACGTAGTCTTTAACAATTCATATCAGCGTCACCTTAAACAGACCGAAGACGGAACATTTTTGGCATTTTTCCACAGCGGCAAAATATCATGAAAAAACCCCGGAACGGGACGTTCCGGGGCATGTTTCCTGAAGCTCACGGCCATTGTCTCCGCAACTATCTGCGGTAGTTCTTGCCCTCGGCATCAAAGAGATGGAGCTTTGCCTGCGGTGCCGCAAAACGCAGGGTCTGACCCTTGGCGACGGATACGATGCCCGGCACCTTGACGATGATCGGCTCCTGCCCCTTGGGCGCTTCGAGATAAAGCAGGGTCACTTCACCGAGAGCCTCGACGATCGCGACTTTTCCCTCGAAAAGATAATCGTCGCCGGTGACGATGCTCAAATCCTCCGGCCGGACACCGAAGCTCGCGGCCTTGCCCTGCTCGGTTGCAGGCGTGGGAACGACGATGTTCAGCGTCTTGCCTCCGGCAAGTTCGATCGAAGTCCGCTCTCCGGTTACGGCAATTTTTGCCGCAATGATGTTCATGGCGGGCGAGCCGATGAACCGCGCCACGAAGAGGTTGGCGGGGTTTTCGTAAAGTTCCAGCGGCGGGCCGACCTGTTCCACACGACCCGCATTCAAAACGACGATACGGTCGGCCAGCGTCATCGCCTCCACCTGATCGTGGGTGACGTAAATCATCGTCGTGTCTGCCATCTGCTCATTGAGCTTGGCGATCTCGATGCGGGTTGCGACGCGCAGCGCGGCATCGAGGTTCGACAGGGGTTCGTCGAACAGGAACACCTTGGGATTGCGGCAAATGGCACGGCCGATGGCGACGCGCTGGCGCTGGCCGCCAGAAAGAGCCTTGGGCAAACGCTCCAGATATTGCGTCAGCTGCAGGATTTCGGCAGCGGCGCGCACGCGACGGTCGATCTCCTGACGGTTCTCCTTGGCGATCTTCATGCCGAAGGCCATGTTGTCGTAAACAGTCATATGCGGATAAAGCGCATAGGACTGGAACACCATGGCAATGCCGCGACGCGAGGGCGGGATTTCATTGACCAGCTGTCCGTCGATGAACATTTCGCCGCCGGTGATTTCCTCCAGACCCGCAATCATGCGCAGCAACGTCGATTTCCCGCAGCCGGACGGCCCGACGAAAACGATGAATTCGCCCTGTTCGATCTCCAGATCGATGCCGTGCAGGACTTTTACCTGCCCGTATGATTTGCGGATATCCTTGAGAACGAGACTTGTCATGGGTTGTTCCTCCCTGCTCTATCAGGCGTAACGGGCGAAGAAAGCGCCCCATGCCGGAAGTTCTACGCTTCTGCCGTCCACACCGTTTGCAAAGCCGTGGCCTTCGAGAACCTCCCAGTTCCCTTCCGGCAGCGTCGCCTTTGCCGGTGTCGCGGACAGATTGAAGAGGCACAGAACGGTTTCGTTGCCGAGCGTGCGGGTGTAGCTCAGCACGTCGCCCTCCACTGGCTGGAATTCGATGCCGCCCTTGGCAAAAGCGGGATGCTTTTTGCGGAAGGAAAGGAAGCGGCGGTAGTGCTCCAGCACGGATGCCTCATTGCCCTGTTGGGCGCTGACGGCGCGCTGCTTGTGTTCGGCCGGAATGGGCAGCCAGGTCTTGTCCGAGGTCGAGAAGCCGGCCTGCGCATGGCCCGCATCCCACACCATCGGTGTGCGGCAACCGTCGCGGCCCTTAAATTCCGGCCAGAACTGGATGCCGTAGGGGTCCTGCAAATCCTCAAAAGCAATATCGGCTTCAGTAAGGCCCAGCTCTTCACCCTCATAGATGCAGACGGAGCCGCGCTGCGTCATCAACAACGCCGAAAGCACCTTGGCGAAAGCATCCTTATCCTCGACATGCTCGCCCCAGCGGCTGACATGGCGAACGACATCGTGGTTGGAGAAAGCCCAGCAGGCCCAGCCTTCCGGCGCCGCCCTGGCAAAATCCGCCTGGACATCGGCAACACGCTGTGGCGTGAGCGCATCCGGCGCCAGGAATTCGAAGGCGTAGCACATCTGCATCTTGTCGTCGCCGGAGGTGTATTCACCGACGATTTCGAGTCCGCGCTGACTGTCGCCGACTTCTCCGACGGCGGCGATGTCCGGAAACTCGTCCAGCACGGCGCGGAAGCGTTTCAGGAAGGCGATGTTTTCGGGGCGGTTCTTGTCGTAGAGATGTTCCTGGAAATTGTAGGGATTGACCGCAGGTGCCGTAGAGGCGTTGCGGCGCTCCGGCGCCAGCGCCGGGTTGTCGCGCAATTCCAGATCATGGAAATAGAAATTGATGGTATCGAGGCGGAAACCATCGACGCCGCGCTTCAGCCAGAAGCGGGTGATATTGAGCAGTTCTTCCTGAACTTCCGGATTATGCAGGTTGAGATCCGGCTGCGAGGTCAGGAAGTTGTGCATGTAATATTGCATGCGGGTGGGGTCCCACTGCCAGCCGGAGCCGCCGAAGATCGACAGCCAGTTGTTGGGCGGCGTGCCATCCGGCTTGCTGTCCGACCAGACATACCAGTCCGATTTCGGATTGTTGCGGCTGGCGCGGCTTTCCACGAACCACGGATGCTGGTCAGACGTGTGCGACATGACGAGGTCGATCATGACGCGGATACCCAGACGGTGCGCTTCCGCGATCAACCCGTCGAAATCGGCAAGCGTGCCGAACATCGGATCGACATCGACATAATTCGAGACGTCATAACCGAAATCCTTCATCGGCGAGGTGAAGAAGGGCGAAATCCAGATGGCGTCGGCACCGAGACCGGCAATATGCGCCAACCGGTCGGTGATGCCCTTGAGATCGCCGATGCCGTCGCCATTGGAGTCCTGATAGGAGCGCGGGTAGATCTGATAGATCACGGCGCCGCGCCACCAATCCTTGTTGGGCGTCAAAGCGGAAGTCACCGGAGCGGTCATAGTCTCATCCTGTCTGGTATGGGCGTTCATGGATAATCAGCCTCCCTTGACGGAGCCTGAGAGCAGGCCACGCACGAGATAACGTTGAAGGGCAAAGAAGACGCCAAGCGGCACGACAATGGTAACGAAGGCCGAGGCGGTGAGGATTTCCCAGTTGCCGCCGCGCGAACCGAGCAGCGCGTTTAGCGCACCGGTCAGCACCAGCTCATCCTTCTGTGTGCCGAGGAAGACCATGGCGACAAGCAGGTCGTTCCAGGTCCACAGGAACTGGAAGATGGCGAAGGAGGCGAGCGCCGGGAAGGACAGCGGCAGGATGATCTTGACGAAGATTTCGAAATCGCTCGCGCCGTCGACACGTGCACTTTCGATGATCTCTTTCGGCAGGCCGGAAATGTAGTTGCGCAACAGGTAGATGGCGAGCGGCAGACCGAAGGCGGTGTGCGCCAGCCAGATGCCGGCATAGGTCTTGGACGGAACGCCGAAGATATTGCCGATTTCGTTGTAGAGTTTCAGGAGCGGTATCAGCGACATCTGCAACGGTACGACGATCAGGCCCACCACCATCGCAATCAGAAAATTGCGGCCGGAAAAGCTCATCCATGACAGCGCATAGGCGGCAAAGGCGGCGATGAGGATCGGGATGACGGTTGCCGGCACGGCGACTGTCAGCGAGTTGACGAAGGACTGGCCGATGCCTTCCGAGGTCAGGACGGTTCGATAATTGTCGAGTGTGAAGACCGGCGGTGTCGCGACGGAAATATAGACGCGCTTGCCGCGAGAGCCCTCGAAGCTTGAGGCCTTGCTGTATTCATAGGTGCCGTCCGTATTGACGAGCAGCGTTTCCCCGTCGCCGATATCTGCCGCTTCACCGGCTTTGAAGGCCGTCGGCTCCTGCACGCGAACGCCGAAGGCTGCAACCTTGCCCCCCTGTCCGCTTTCAAAAACATTACCTGATATGACGTAGCGGTTCCCGTCCTGCTTCTGCACGGCAGCGTCGGCAAGGCGAACCGCCGCGGTCTGCTCGGAACTGGAAAAGGCCGTCCACCAGCCCGACACGGTGATCTGGTCCTTGTCGCGCAGGGAACTTACGAGAATACCGAGTGTGGGCAACAGCCAGAGAAGCACGACGACCAGCACGCTGGCATGGACGATGAGGCGCGGCAGGCCGACGCGGCGCAGACGTTTTACGATATCCATCTCAGCGGCCCTCCATCTCACGGTTCGCCTGGCGGATGTTCCAGACCATGATCGGGGTGACGGCCGCCATGATGACGAGCGCTATGACCGCACTTCGGCCACTGTCACCACCGCCGCGGAACATCCAGTCGAACATGAGGTTGGCGAGAACCATGGTGTTCCACTGACCGTTGGTCATGGTCAGCACGATGTCGAAAACCTTGAGAACGAGAATGGTGATCGTCGTCCAGACGACGGCGATGGTGCCCCAGATTTGCGGGACCATGATCTTCCAGAAGATCTGCCAGCCATTGGCGCCATCGATAACGGCCGCTTCGATTGTCTCTTCCGGAATGCCGCGCAGCGCTGCCGACAGGATGACCATGGCAAAGCCGGTCTGAATCCAGATGAGGATGACCATCAGAAAAAAGTTGTTCCAGAAGGGCATGGAAATCCACACCTCCGGGCTGCCGCCGAAAAACTCGACGACGGCGTTGAGGAGCCCGATCTGCACCTGACCTTCGGCGCGATACTCGTAAATGAATTTCCAGATGACGGAGGCACCGACGAAGGAGATCGCCATCGGCATGAAGACGATGGATTTGGCGATGTTGCCCCACCAGATGCGGTCGGTCATGACGGCAATAACGAGGCCGAAGAAGGTGCAGGCGGCCGGCACAACGGCCAGCCAGAGGATGTTGTTGAAGATCGATTGCCTGAAGCCGGCATCGAAAAATGCCCAGCGATAATTGGCAAGACCTACGAATTCGGCTCCGGTCCGGTCATAGAATGAGAGGATGAGCGTCGCGATGACAGGATAGACCAAATAGACGAGAAGAAGGACAAGAGCGGGGCCGATGAACAGCCAGGGCCTGACCGACGCGCGGCGGTTGAGGTTGCGGGATGCCTGCAACACGTCTCCCGAGCGGACGGGAAAGATTACCTGCAACAGTTTGTCGGATAGCCAATAATAGGCAGCGCAGGCAAAAACGCCGGCCACCATGACGCCGATGGCAGAAACGAGTTGTTGAGCCATGTTCCCTCCCTTGATCCTCTCCGCGGCGCGCTGATTTTATGCGGTCGACGGCCGTTCCGTTGGCAAAGGCCCGGCGGCATCACCGCCGGGCCAAGCTCTGTTGAGGTTACTTCAGGCCGTCCCAGGCCTTCTGGATATCGGCAGCGACCTGATCGGCCGACTTGCCGCCGACGAAATCGATCATGCCGGTCCAGAATGCACCCGCGCCGATCTTGCCCGGCATCAGGTCGGAACCGTCAAAGCCGAAGGTGGTCGCGGAGGTGAGGATTTCACCCTGGCGCTTCATCTGCTCATTGGCATAGGTATCGACATTCACACCCTTATACGGCGTCAGGAAGCTGGACTGTGCCATCCAGACTTCGTGGGCGATAGGGGTTTTCAGGAAGTCGACGAAAGCCTTGGCGGCGGGCGCTTCCTTGGTGATGGTGACGAGCGTGCCGGCGCCCAGAACCGGCTTGCCGAGTTCAGGCTTTGCGGCATAGGTCGGCATATAGAAGAAATCCACATCCGTTCCGACCTTGGTACCATCAGGGAAGAAGGACGGCACGAAGGACGCTTGATGATGGAGGTAGCACTTCGGCGGAATGTCGAAGAGACCCTTCGGGCTGTCGCGGAAGTCGGTGGAGGCCACAGCCGCAACGCCGCCGCTGACATATTTTTCGTTCTTGGCGAATTTGCCGAATTCATTGATTGCCGCAACTACGGCCGGATCGGTGAACTTCACCTCGTTCGTCGTCCATTTCTGATAGACGTCGAGTGGCTGCGTGCGCAGCATCAGGTCTTCCACCCAGTCCGTTGCCGGCCAGCCGGTCGCACCGCCGGAACCGAGGCCGATGCACCAGGGTGTGCCGCCATCGGCAACGATCTGGTCCGTCAGCTTGAACAGGTCTTCCATGCTCTCGGGCACTTTATAGCCCGCTTCCTCGAAGTTCTCAGGTACGTACCAGACGAGCGACTTCACGTCGGCCTTGAAGGGAAATGCAAAGTAAGCCTTGTTGCCGTCCTTGCCCTTGTAGCTGCCGAGATCAACCCAGGACTGGCCAGCGCCGTAATTGTCCTTGACCCAGTTTGCGGTCTCATCGCCGAGCGGAACCAGAAAACCCTTGGCGGCGAGATCGGCCAGAAGACCGGGCTGCGGCAGGATGGCGATGTTGGGCGGAGAACCCGCCTGCGTATCGATGACGATCTGCTGTTCGTAGTTTTCCGAGGAGGAATAGCGGACGTTCACGCCGGTCGCGTCGGAGAAATAGGCCAGCACCGTCTGGAACAGCGCCTCGTCCTCACCGCGCCAGGGCCCGAAAATCGTCAGCGTCTGACCTTTCAGATCGGCATGGGCCGCCTTGAAGTCTTCGTAGCTTTTCCAGTTGAACTTGGCATCCTGACCGGGCGCGAATTTCAGATCGGCTGCAAAGGCCGAACCCGACAGCAGCACTATAGAAGCCGCCGTCGCCAAAAAGGTCTTCTGCATGTGATTTACCTCCCATCACATAAAAGGCTCAAAGCATCTCCCATAAATCAAAGCGCTTTGGCTGCCTATTCATCTCATTGTCATTGAGAAGGAGTCAAGAGGCTCTTTCGCTGGACATGCCGCATTGTCGTATGAATAGTCATACTTACTTAGAAAGGCGGCTATCGTTTTCGATTGAGAAAACCGGCAGGGACTGGTAAAAAACTAAAGCGCTTTGGGAGTTAGAGGAGAGGCTTTTGCCATTTCCGATGCGCGCGCATGGAGGAAAAACAGACATGAACCTGAAACAGTTGTCGCAACTGCTGGGGATTTCTCAGACAACCGTCAGCAGAGCGCTCAACGGATATCCCGAGGTGAGCGCAGAGACGCGCCGCCGCGTCATGGAAGCCGCCGAAAAGACCGGATATCGCCCGAATGCCGCGGCGCAACGGTTGGCGACCGGCAAGGTCGGCTCCATCGGACTGGTCATGCCGGTTGGCGAACACCACCGCTCGGATGTGCATTTCGGCGAATTCCTGAGCGGTCTAGGCGAAGAAGCGGCTCGCAGCGGATTTCACCTCGTTATCACGCCCACGGAGCCGGAAAAGGAACGGGAAGCCCTGCGGGGGCTGGCGGCGAGCGGCAGCGTCGATGGCATCTACCTCGCCTATATGAAGAAGAACGACGCCCGCATCGCCATGATGCAATCGCTTTCCCTGCCCTTCCTCGTCCATGGCCGCTCCATCGGCGTGGAAGAGGATTATCCCTTTCTCGACGTGGACAATGAGGCCGCATTTCGCGACGCGACCCAGCTGCTGCTTCAGCTTGGCCACAAGCGGATCGGGCTTCTGAACGGGCCGGAGGGCTACGACTTCACCTTCCGCCGCTGTCTCGGGGTGGAAAAGGCGCTGACGGCAAATGGGCTGACATTGCGCCCCGAACACACAAGACACAGCAGCATGACCGATGAGGAGGGTTATCTCGGCATGGAAGCGCTGTTGTCACAGCCGGAAAGACCAACCGCCATTGTATGCGCCAGTACCGCATTGGCACTCGGCGTGATCCGCTCGCTCAACCAGCGCGGCTTGAAACCGGGCAAGGATATTTCGCTGATTGCCCATGACGATGTGTTGCCGCTGTTGAAGCCCGACAATTTCTCGGTGCCTCTCACCACCACCCGCTCATCCCTGCGGGCGGCGGGAGTACGTGTCGGGCAGCGCCTGATCAACCGGATCAAGCTTAACCAGACCGAACCTCATCAGGAACTCTGGAAGGCGGAACTTGTCGTCCGCGCCTCCACAGGACCGGCTCCGAAAGAGTAACTACCGATTTCAGAACTTCGGTGCGGTCTTTCCAAGCGCGCGATAGGCGGCGATGACGGTGTTGGCCATCAGCATGGCAATCGTCATCGGGCCTACGCCGCCCGGAACGGGGGTGATGGCAGCGGCGACTGCGCTTGCCTCATCATAGGCGACGTCACCGACCAGCTTCGATTTGCCTTCACCCTTTTCCGGAGCGGGAATGCGGTTGATGCCGACATCGATGACGGTCGCGCCGGGCTTTACCCAATCGCCCTTGACCATTGCCGCTCGACCCACCGCCGCCACGAGAATATCGGCCGTCTTGCAGACGGTGGCGAGATCCTTGGTGCGCGAATGCGCCATCGTCACCGTGGCGTTGGCATTCAGGAGAAGCTGGCCCATCGGCTTGCCGAAGAGGTTGGAGCGGCCGATGACCACGGCGTTCAGGCCGGAAAGATCTTCGCCGTGAATGCTGCGCACCAGAAGCATGGCGCCGGCTGGCGTGCAGGAGATGAGGCCGGTTGCGAGATCGCCGGTCGCCAGCTTGCCGGCGTTCAGCACGCTCAGGCCATCCACATCCTTCTCGGGCAGGATCGACTGGATGATCTCATCGGAATTGAAGTGTTTCGGCAAAGGAAGCTGTACCAGAATGCCGTGGATGGAGGCATCGGCGTTCAGTTCGCCGACCAACTTCAGAAGCTGATCTTGAGTTGTTTCTTCCGGCAGCGTGTGCTGAACGGAATTGAAGCCGCATTGCTTGGCTGTCTTGCTTTTGGAATTCACGTAAGCGTGGCTGGCCGGATCGTTGCCGACGATGACAACCGCGAGACCGGGCTTCACACCCTGTTCCGCCTCAAGCGTTTCTGCCGATTTGCGGACCGCCTCCGTTACCGAAGCCGCCTTTGCCTTTCCGTCAATCACAACTGCCATGCGTCCTGCTCCTGCTGGATTACGTTGGCCCCGTATGGTGCCGACTTTGCAGGAATGCAAGCAAAAATGCAGCTTCGTCAGGCAGTTTTGCGGTAGTCGTCGCGATGCTCGGCGTAATCGGCGAGGCGCTCCCTCAAGAGCGCCAACTCGCGTCTCAATTCCGCCAATTCCTCGGCTTCGGCCTGCTCATGGTCGAAATGCCCGGCAAGGGCTTCACTGAGCAAGGGCGGCAGCTCCGGTGTCGTCTGGGGGGTATTCCTGACGGTGCGGTTGCCCATCAGAACCTGCCGCACACGCTCGTCCAGCGGAATGTCATCGGTATCGAATCCGCTATCGTTCGCCGCCCCGGCGTAATAGTCCGCGAACTCAGCCTCCGGCTCGAATTCGCTATCCGCGGCCAGTTCTTCCAGATCATCGAACACATCCGGCTCGATCGGCTCGAACTCGGGAACCTGCCCCGATTGCTCAGGCGCTTTTTCGGAGGGCAGAACGTGCGCATCATCAAAGACGAGTGCCTCTTCCTCGTCATGGCGACGGTAGCTCAGGAGATACAGGCTGCCCAGCAGGCCGAGCAACGCGCCACCGCCTGCCAGCATAGCGGCTTGTGTGAGGTCGCGCGACAATTCGCCCGGTCCGGCCTTCCTGGTGAGGCGGGTCTCAACGGCGGTTGTGGTGGATGAGGACATGTCCCGACGCTCGCTCGCCTCAAGGTAGGCATTTCGCGCCGTTTCCAGTTCACCCTGCAATCTGGAGAATTCACCGGGCGTGACACCAAGGCTGCTCAGGCGGTCGAGATGTTTCGTTCGTTCGGCGTTCGCGGTTGCAACTTCCTGTGCGACGCGCTTCTCATCGGCGCGCAAGCCATCGACCAGCTGACGCAATGCGGGAGCGACAAGCGCCTGCACGGCATCTACGGCATTCTGGGCGGCGATGCGGCGGGGATGTTTCGGGCCGTAATCGACCGAGACGCCTGAAAGCGCCATGCTGGCACTTGCATGTCTTTGCCTGATGTCCTCAAGCACAGAGAAAGCAGCGCCTGACGGCAGGGGCTTTGACAATACGTCATTCGGCTTGAGGCCGGTGGCCACCGCCAGATCCGTCTGAAGCGACTGCTGCTGCTGGGTCGTCCCCGCAAGGCTGTCATTTAGGTCGTGCAATTGCTGCTCGAGTTGCTGCACTTCCGCCAGGACGGCCTCGCCGTGGCGCATCTGGAAACCGTTCAAGGCGGCTTCCGCCTCGTCCAACCGGGTGCGCGCCCGCTCCGTCTCGCGCATGGCGGGCGTCATGGTGCCGGCCTTGCCATCCGCCATGACACGCATCGAAAGATAATCCGTAAGCCGCATCGCGGTTTCCGGCGTCGCTGCCTTCGAGGTTACAATCAGCGTGTTTTCATCTGGCGTCAGTTCCAGACGTATCGCCTCGCCCACAGCACCGTTCAATGCTTCACGCGGGGAAAGCGAACGGGTATCCGCCCCGGTCAAAAGGTCGAAAAGCAGGCCAAGTTCGCCCTGATTGCGAACGCCGACCATGTCGGCGGGCTTCAATTTGAGGTCGCCCGCTATACGGTCCAGACCGGACGGAGAAAGCAGGGTGCGGCGGGCCATGGCAAGAAAGCGCGCCGCATCGGGTGCATCGTAGCCGGCCTGGGTAACCTCGACATGCGCCTGCGAAACATATCCGCGAAAACCGGAATCGATGAGCAGCAGCGGAAGTGCAGCCCCCACAACGGTGGCGGCGGCTACGCAACCGGCTGTCAGAAGCCGCAGACAATGTTTGCGAAATTGCGACGCAGGCACGGCAACACCATCCTCATCAGGGCGCGTCGCCATCATATCGGGACTGTGATCAACCATCTGAAGCCGTCTGCCACGCTCGGCGCCGCCCGCAACAGGCGGCTTTCAAAACCTTACGGGAGGTTAAAGGATCGTGGCAAACAAATGGTTAACGGGGCCTTGCCGACCCGCCTCAGCCCTTGCCGAGCGCGATGTGCCAGGGCTCGGCGCAAAGGCTGTAAAGCCAGCTCATATGCAGCTTGCGAAAGATTTCGGGCATGCCAGCCACTTCGGACGCCAGCACCTTGAACAGGGGACCGACCGCGATGGCGAGACGCGCATCATCGCGATTGATGCTGCGATGCAGCCATTTCTCCTGGTTTTCCGCAAGCATGCCCGCCAGCACGACATCCACCTTCACGCCCGAAGTATCCCGGTTCAGCATCACGAAATCATGCCACGGCGCATGTGCGCGCAGCTTGGCGAGGACCTCTCCGACTTGTGCTGCGTCATCCCCCGCAACGCCGATACGTTTCGGCACCGCCATATAGGTCAGAAGTGCCATGACGAAGGCAACGCCATCGATGGTCTCGGGCAGAGGCTTGCCGTGTTCGGCGCGTGCGGCGGCATTCATACCCCTGCCCTGCGGCAGAAGCAGACAGCTTTCCAGAATCTGCCTGTAAGCAATGTCCTTGAGGGACAGTCTGGCATTCTGGATGGTAAGAAATGAGAGCATCGTGTGGCCATCACAAGCCGAAGCCTGGCCGCTGACCATTTCCAGCGCCCCGTTCCAGTCCAGATCACAGACGCGCAGTCCGTGAATATTCCGTTGCGATCCCGTCCGCGCAAAATCTGCCGCGAAATTCATGCCAGCCCCCGAATGCCAAATTCACCGCCGCCAATCCGGCGCATGGTTTGCGGGACGGCAGCTCATGGGTCTGTTTATACAGGTGCTGGTTGAATTTACCCTGAAGGCAACCGATCGAATATTCCGGAAAATAGAAAGGGGCGATTAACCAGACCGGTGGCCTGCACCGCGCCGCCGTTAGTGGCTTGGGGCCGCTTCTTTTCCGGTGTCGACTTTCTCGCCTTCGACAAGCTTGACCGAACGGGGCGAGCCGTTGCCCTTTTGCTCGCGAATATCGGCCTTCGACAGATAATCGAGCTGCTCGATCAGGACGTCCCCGACCACCTCGTCGCCGAGTTTCTTGTTCAGCCCATCGCGGATGCGCTGCTTGAAGACATCAGGGTCGAAGGTGGAGATATTGGCGATGTTGACCATGGAAGAACCCGCCAGAAGCGTGAAGAGTTCGTCGGTCATCAATTGCGTTGCGGGCAGTTCGATCTTCGCCATCTTGTCCTTGTCGACACGCAAGGAAATGCGGCTGAGGAAATAACCGTTCACACCACCGTCATTGATGACGGGGATGGTGATGCTTTCGCCTTTGACCAGCTGCAGACTTGCCTTTTTCGCCCCCGCCTCATCTCCCGACGAGGGGGCCGTCGCCATCTGGACGGAGAAATACACCGCGCCGAGCGTGACGGCGCAAACCCAGACGCCGGTGAGAAGAAGCTTCAACATCAGGAGGCTGCGCCGTACATGAACTGTTCCTGGGAATACGTGCCGTCCGTATCGGCTTCCTGAATCGCGGTCTTGAGAAGATCCGCAACAGCGCGAACCGCATTCAGATGCGCCTCGACGCGGCTGGCGTTGGTCGCGAGCTTGGACTTGATGCCCTGCACCTGATCGAGATGTCCGGCGGCGATTTCCTCATGGGGCGTATCGCGGAACAACATCGTCAACTCATAGAGGCAACGGCTTTTATGGGCATTGGAGACTTTGAAATCGAACTGGGGGTCCTTACCGATATTGTCATTCTCATTGTCGATGATCATTTCAAGACGGCCGAGAACGGATTTGATGCGGTGGTCGTTCGACATAAGGTCCATGCTTGTCTCCTCGTTGTGATTTATCATGCTCAAGCCTCGTCCGTTTTATCATTGGAAACGCCGAGGACCTGCCTTTCGAACTCCGCCACCATCCGAATTGCAGCATTATGGTCTTTGTCATTCATGGATACGTCGGTAATGCCTTTGCTCTCGGCTTTCCGCAACGCATCCTTGTAGGCCTGTTCTGCAATGCCAACGCCGCCATTTCTGGAGATCGTGTCGGCAAACTGTTCCGCCATCATGCTTTTCCAGATCTCGCCGGCGTTGCCCTTGCCGTAGACCTCCTCGCTGTCTTTCGGCAGCATGTTGGCAACGAAGGTCTGAAGCACGGAAGCCTCATACTTGCGATATGTTTCCGGAACTTCGGTACGGGCAGAGCGGATGTTGGTATTGCCGAGACCTGCCTTCGAAGTGGCGCTGTCAAGCATATCAATGGCAGCGCCAAAGCCCTTGCCCGAATCGGCAAGGCTCGTCGCAGCGAAAGCCGCCTTGTTCGCCTTCAATTTTTCCTGGGCGACCTGCACTTCCTGAGGGTCCGCAGCGCGAACCACATCCATCACCAGATCGCTTATAACCGATATCGCCACGTCCAGAACTCCCGAGCTGACGAACGGGCGGCATTAAAACCGGGGCGTTCGCTCAATCAAGAAACACCGCTGAATACGTCTCTCTGGACGCCCAACGATGCAACAACGGGACAGACTATGGATCGCCAACCTTGCTGGAGGCTGGTGTCCGGGATGCGTTCGTGATTTCTAACAGATCATAGATTGCATTGTCGTCGGCCTCGCGATCCTCGAGATCGCGCGCGAGGTGCATCCTGTCCTCCAGCCGGTCGGCCTTGGTCTTTTCCTTGAGCACCTTGTTTTCCTGCAATTGCTGCACGCCGGAGAGCTGGCGATCTTTGACGACAAGGCGGCCGTAACGATCCGAATAGTGCCTGGAGAACGTCTGGTGGACCGGCTCCATGGAACTCATCGCTTCAAGCACGTTCTCCATGGATTGCGCCACTTCGGCACGCACGCGGGTGGTGTCGGCCAGTTCCACCTCGGCCATTTTCTCCATGTGGCGCTGGACCGTTACCAAGCGCTTGAGTTTGGCCGAACGCTTGTCCGAAGCCATGGCGTTTTCTCCAGATCAGAAGCCGATGAAGACCGGGCCGAAACCATCCACGAATTGCCGGATGAGGGCCGCAATCGACAGGTAAAGCATGAAAATACCGCCCGCGAGAACGAAAGGCGTCGATATGAAGTAGACCGGTATCTGCGGCGCCAGCTTGTTGATGAGGCCGACCGCAACGTTGAACATCAGACCGTAAATTACAAAGGGGCTGGCAAGCCGCAGCATGATGGAAAAGGAGGCGCGCAGCGTGTCTGTCAGGGTTATCAGCATCTTCTGGCCGCTGATGAGCGCGCCGACCGGTGTCGTGGCGTAGGAATCGACCAGCGCCCGCAGGACGATATGGTGGAAATCCAGGATGAACAGCACCATGAGCCCACCGAAGGTGATGAAGTTCGATATCTGGTTTTCCTGCACGTCTTCAACGGCATCCGCTCCGCCGGGAGCGCTAAGCCCGATGGATGCGCCGATGAGCGCGCCCGTGAACTGGAAGCCGAGCGTATAAAACCGCGCGATCAGCCCGTACATTGCGCCAATGACGATCTCGGTGAAGATGAGGCCGACAACCGCGCCCTGGCTTGCGCCGGAGACTTTCGGATAGATCGTATCCCACAGTACCGGCAGAAGCGCCATGGACACCGCAACGCACAGGAGAATGCGTATCTGCGGCGAGATGCGCGAACTGGAAAAGCCCGGCATGGTCATGAAGCAGGCGCCGATACGGCAAATTGCAAGGAACAATGCGATAATTGTCCCTTGCGGGTCGGTTATCATGAAATGGCGCCCAGAATCTTGATCTCCAGCCCCTTGGCCAGTTCCACATGCGAGAGAACCGGCAGGGTCGCAAAGAGTCGTTCGATGATCATGCGCACATAGGACCGTGTTTCCGGCGACGTGACAAGGACAAAGGGTAGTCCGCGATCCATGAATTCACGGATAACTTTCGATGCCTGCTCGGAAAATTCCTCGAGATGGCGGGGATCGATATCGAATTCGACGATTTCGCCCTTTTGATCGCGCTTGAGCGCCTGATGGAAGACCATGTCCCATTTGTTGCCGAGGCGAAGCACACGCAATACGCCATTGTCGGCAAGATCGCCGCAGAGCTGCTGCGACATGCGCACCCGTACATGTTCGACGATCTGCTCGGTCTTGCGCACATGCGGGGCAAGTTCGGCGACCGCTTCCAGAATGAGATGCAGGTTGCGGATCGACACACGTTCGGCGAGCAGCAGTTTCAGCACGGCCTGCAGGCCGGAATAGGACATGTGCGAAGAGCAGATTTCGTCGGCAAGCTTCTTGTATTCCGGGTCCAGCCGGTCGATGAGGATCTTGACGTCCTTGTAGGACAGCAATTGCGGCAGATTGTTACGAATGACTTCGCTCAGATGCGTCAGCACCACAGAGACATTGTCGATCGGGTGGAAACCTTCGCGCTTCAAATCCTCGGTGAATGTCTCGAGAATGGAAACGGCCGGCATGCCGAAGGCGGGTTCGCGGATTTCGTCGCCCGGAATGCTCGGCTTGCGCCCTGCCCCCGTCACGACAAGAACATCGCCAACGCGCAGATTGCTCGACGCGATCGTCGTGCCATGGACACGGATCTGGTAGGCCTTTTCCGGGATCATGATGTCGTCGGAGACCTTGATCTCCGGCACGACGAAGCCGTATTGGGTCGCGAATTTCTTGCGCATCTTGCCGACACGGAAAGCCAGTTCCTGATGCGCGCCGAGGAGGCGGGTCGAAACCTGCTTGCCGAGGGCAAGTTCGATTTCGGACGTCTTGAGGACCTGCTTGACGGAGTCCTTTTCCGCTTCGTTGGTCTGGAGAACCTTGTCCTCCTCTTCCTGACGGCGCTGCGCGCTTTCCGCTTCGACCTGGCGCGGAATATACCAGCTGCCGAAGGCCATGATGCCGCCCAAAAGCGTGAAGGGCAGGAAGGGCAATCCAGGCATGACGGCAAGAAGCCCCATCAGCATGGCTGCGACCATCAAGGCACGCGGATATCCGCTCAGCTGATTGATGACGGCCTGATCCGTCGATCCGGAGGTGCCGCCGCGCGACACCAGAAGGCCAGCCGCCAGCGACACGATAAGGGCCGGGATCTGCGAAACGATACCGTCGCCGACCGAAAGCTTCACGAAAACATCGGCAGCCTCGCCGATCGGCATGCCGTGGCGGAAGTAACCGATGATGATGCCGCCGAAAATATTGATCGCGGTGATGATCAGGCCGGCGATCGCATCGCCGCGTACGAACTTCGAGGCACCGTCCATCGAACCGAAGAACGAGCTTTCCTCTTCCAGCTCGCGGCGACGGCGTTGAGCTTCCTTTTCATCGATGATGCCAGCGGACAAATCCGCATCGATCGACATCTGCTTGCCGGGAATGGCATCCAGCGTGAAGCGCGCGCCGACTTCGGCGATACGGGTGGCACCCTTGGTGATAACGATGAAGTTGACGGTGATCAGGATCAGAAAGACGATCAGACCGATCACGAAGTCGCCGGACATGACGAGGCTGGAGAAGCCCGCAATCACGCCGCCCGCCGCCGTCGGCCCCTCGTTGCCGTGCGAAAGGATGACACGCGTCGTCGCAATGTTCAGCGACAGGCGAATCATGGTCGCGATCAGCAGCACGGTTGGAAAAGACGAGAAATCCAGCGGACGCTGTATCCAGAGCGCCACCATGAGGATGAGGACCGAAAGTGCTATGGAAAAGGCCAGACCGACATCCACCAGAACGACCGGAATGGGCAGGAACAGCACGCAGAGGATCGACACGATGCCCAATGCGAAACCGACATCCCGCATGCTCGGGCTTACCTTGGGCAAGGAAATGACTGGTGGTTGCGCCATA
The DNA here is from genome assembly GCF_053521785.1 of Agrobacterium sp. A3-95. Lineage (NCBI taxonomy): Bacteria > Pseudomonadati > Pseudomonadota > Alphaproteobacteria > Hyphomicrobiales > Rhizobiaceae > Agrobacterium > Agrobacterium sp. A3-95. Next base: position 647,655 of record NZ_JBNWDR010000001.1, read on the forward strand.
AAATCGTCCTGTCTCTTCATGAGAAGGGCGACGGAAAAGCCGCCGCACGGTTCCGCGGCACCGGTTTTCTAAAATCGCTGACGCAATTCAGCCCGATGCTTCAGCCTATCCCTAGTCGCTGAAGCTTGCGCGAGGATGGCATCCAGACGGTACGGGCGTCAGAAGCCCGACTGAACCCGCGAAAAGACGAGATTGGAAAAAAGGGCGATCTGCGCGCCCACAAACGGGGCGGCAACGCCGAGAACGATCATGATCGTTACGATTTTAGGGACAAAGGTCAGCGTCATTTCCTGAACCTGGGTCAGGGCCTGGATGAAGGCGATGGCGACACCAACGATCATGGCCGCGAGAACGGCGGGACCGGCCGCGACGAGAACCGTCCAGACTGCCGCCTGCATGATATCAAGCGCATCGGCCTCGTTCATCGTCGCATCCTTTATTCCGGAAAGGCGGCGTCATGCCGCCTCTTCAATGTCAGGAACCTGCAGGCACGTCCGAATCGGTGCCGCTATCAGGTGTAGTCGCGATCGGACCGTTCGAGAAGGTCACACCGGCCTGCAGCAGCACTTTGTCACCAGCTTCTGTGATGGCGACGACGCCGTCCGAATAGACTTCGACTTCCTTTACCACGCCGGTGACCTTGTCGTCGGCGCTCTTGACCGTTTTGCCAACCAGGTCGGAAGCGCGCGTCAGGGCTTCGGCCTGCAGCATGCTCTTCAGATGGGTGTTGGTCTTGATCGTCTGCTCAACCTGCGAGAAGCTCGCAAGCTGCGACATCTGCTGGCCGGCATCCATCGGGCTGGTCGGATCCTGGTTTTTCATCTGGGCGATGAGAAGCTTCAGGAAGCTGTCGTAGTTAAGCGAGGCCGCGCTTTTGTCGTTGCTGCTCGCCCCGGCATTTGCCCAGGGGTTAGAGGCTGCCGACGTGACTGCATCTACCGCCATGGTGCGATCTCCTTGCGAATCTGCTCGATCGTTGCGGGGGTCATTTCCTGATTGTTGAGGATCTTTTCCTCGGTCGGGTACAGGCCACGAATGGCCTTCAGCGCTTCGAAAGCCTTACCCGAGGCAACCAGACCGTCGATACGCTTGAGTTCGGCAAGAATCTCCTCATGCTGGAAGCAATTCAGCAGCATGCTCACGGATTTGCGGAACAGGTTCGTCGACTGTTCGCGTCCTTCCGGGTTGATGAGGATCATCTGGGCGATGAAATAAAGCTGTCTGAGCGGCGTCGTCGCCTGCTCCGGCTGCAGGACGTGGTTTTCAAGCAGGAACGTGACATCGTTCAGGAATTCGAGGGCCACCTTGCGATCCACCCGCAAAACCGCGCCGTTGATGAAAATCTTTTCGCCCGATTTCAGCGAGATTCGAAGTGTACTTTTCATTTCAGTCCATCCCTGATGATGGTTGTCACGTCAATTATACCCTGGAAATTCGTCGACTGACGTTTCCGGATCAGTTCGCACTCTTTCAAAATCCAGATCGCGATCGAAATCAGATTTGCCCTGAGTTCCATGGCCAGCTGGTTTTCGGGCTGCTTGAGGTCCTCAATGAAGCGGATCCAGACCCGTCGAGTGTAAAAAAGCGCTTCGATCGTGTGGCGCTGGGAAGAGGAATCCTTTGCCTCCACCAGTAGATCGATCGATTTTGTCAACGCCTGCCGCTCGCGATCCTTCGCGTCTGCGACACCATCCTCCATGATTTCGGCGTAGGAAAACTGGTACATTCATGTATCCTTTATCTGCCGCCACCCCTGTTCATCAGAGGTAGTTTACCAGACTCATTTTTTGCAGACGCGACGTAAGGCTGTAGGCAATTTCAATCTGCTGCTGGAGCAGATCCAGGCGTGTCTTCACCTCGTAGGTATCGATCCCCTCGATATCCAGCAGATGAGTCTCGATGATCTTTTTCTGGGCGGCGAGCGAGTCGTTCGCTTTCGAAACACGGCTTTCGGAAAGGCCGAGCTGGCTCTGCTGCTGGTTCAAACCACTAATGACCGTGCCTATATTGGTCACCGACCTGGTTGCCACCAATTCACGAACGTCGCTTGGGACCTTGTCATCAAGGAACGTCATCGCCGTCATTGCTGTCATCGCGAAATAACGCATGCCCTGCGAGTTGCTGTTGGTCGATGTCTCGACCACCTCGTTCTGGCTGATGCGGCTCGTCATGTTCGTGTCGCTCGCCTTCGACCCATAGGTCGTCCAGAAATCGTAATTCTGGCCGGCCGTCAGATCGCTGTGCGGTGGGTTCGTAACCGGCGTAGTACCGTTGAACACGCCTTCGATACGGGTCATGAACGCCGCGGCCTGATCCTTGGACAGGTCGGCAATGTTACCGACCGCAGGTGTCTGTGCCGCCATGAACGCGTTCAGCTCAACCTCATAGGCTGCTTTCAGCGTCGATCCTTCGGCAAAGTAGTCATCGATAGGCTTCACATCCGTATTGATGCCGGAAAACAGAAATTCGCCACTGACTGCCGTATTGGCAAAACCGGTGAAGGTGTTGAACGCATTCGAAATGGTTTTGGCGACCGTTGCCAGCGTTGGTGCTGCGCTGCTGGTATTCGGAACAAGAACCTTCTGAATTTCCTGGGCGGCCTTTGCCATGCCATCAAGTGCCGCCTGAGAGGACTTGAGGCGCTGCGTGGCGATGGAATTGACGCTGACGAGCGAAGAGAGACGATCGACATCGCGATTAAGGTCAAGACTGCGGGCCGTGTTGGCACCCAGCGTCACGCCCAGGTCCGCATGTTTGCCCGTGGTCAGCTCGGTATTGAGGTTCGTCATCTCAAGCTGGGCCTTGAGGATGGTGCTGCGCATGCTGTTCTGCATCGCCAGCGATGAAATGAAGGACGTTTTCATCTATTACCTCACCATATCCATCAGCGACTTGAGCATGTCGTCGATGGTGGTCACCAGCTTCGTGGCGGCCTTGTAGGATTGCTCGATATCCATGAGCAGCGAAAGCTCCTCATCCAGGCTGACGGCAGTATTGTTCGAATAGGAGGTGGCGGAGCGCTCATAGAGCGCGCTTTTCGCTTCGTTTGCCGAAGTTGCGCCGGATCGTTCCTGTTCGAGCCACCCCACCGAGTTGGTGCCGTATTTCAGGATGCTTGTATTCGTATCGATACGTGTCGACGCGGCAAAATTCATGGGCGCGTCAAAAGCAGTGACATAGCTGTCGATCAGTGCGGAAAACCCGGTTCCGCCTGAAGTTGTGCTGTTGATTACATAAGCGGTACCGTTGATACCGCCGTCGCGCAACAATTCCGGGTTTCCACCTTTGGAAATAATTAACGCAGGGTTGACGGTAATGCTCGCAGCGAGCCCGGGAGAGACAACACCGCTTGCCGGAATGGTTGTGGCCGCAGGCGAGCCGTAGGTGAAGAGGCCTGGCATCTTCGGCAGCGTGCTGGTCGGGCTGGCCGGCTTTTCCGCAAACATGGTGATGAGGCCGCGCGCAATTTCGTCGAGCTGGCTCTGCATGGTTGGCGCCAGGTCGTCACGAACCTGCATCAGACCCTGAAGCGAACCTTCCGCTGTCGTGTTGCTGCCGCTGCTCGCCTTGATCGCGACGCCATCAACGTAGATCGCGTTCCCCGTGACCGTCGCGTCGTAGCCCGGCTGCGCCTTGAAAGTAACCTTGCGCGGCACGACTTCGAACAGGGTCGCGCCATCCGCCGTGTAGAGCGCCACGTCGTTGTTTTCACGATTGACGACGTTGATCCCGATGATGGACGAAATGTCCTTCAGCAGCGTCTCGCGCTGGTCGAGAGCATCACTTGGATTGCCGCCGATCGCGGTCTGCGCCTTGACCTCGTTGTTGGCTTCCTCGAATTTCGCGAGCAGGCCGTTCAGCTTGTCGACCTGAAGGGACATTTCCTTGTCGGCACGCAGGCGCATCGCCTGCAGTTCGGACGAAGCCTTGTTCAGGGAATTGGCGACGTCCACGGCGGATGTCACCGCCGTCGCAGCAAGCGCGGAATCGCTCGGCTTTGAGGCGTAACCGTCAAGGCTCTTCAGCAGTTCCTTCATATAGGTGGCAGGCGAACTCTCGTAATCGTTGCCGCCGAAAAGGCTTTTCATCTCCTCGAGCCCGGTCAGAACGGTTTTCTGGCCGGAAGCGAGGGATGCACTGGAGATCGTCTGCCTCAGGAGGCTCTCATTCTGGGCACGGCCGTTGGCGACAATACTTGCACCTGACATGGTCGTGCCGAGAATGGCGGTTCGCTTGACGTAGTTCGCATTACCCACATTGGCAATGTTTTTCGAAGTAACGTCCGTCTGCTTACCTGTATTGTTGAAGATCGACTGCGCAGTATTCATTGCTGACGTGAGCGACATTCATTTGTCCTCGTGAGAATTACTATCTCTTCAGATTGATCAGGACATCCATCAAATCCGACCCGGTCTGGAAGACTTTCGAATTCGCTGTATAGATACGCTGGGATTCAATCATATCGGTGAGTTCGCTGGCGATATCGACGTTCGAGCCCTCAAGCGCACCCTTCTGGATGTAACCGAAGCTGCCCGTCTGCGGGAAACCGATGGTGACGACGCCCGACTCGTTGCTCGGCAGATAAACGTTGCCGTTCTGAGGGGAGAGGTTGTCGACGCTCGGCACCGTGGCAACCGCCAGCTGGTAGATGTTGCGGCGGCCACCATCCTGATAGACTGCAGTCACTACGCCGTCCTTGCCGATTTCCACGTCCTTGATCTGGCTCGGGCCGTTACCGTTCAGGATCGCGGTGCCGGGCGTGAACTTCGTCGAGAACTGCGACATGTCGGACAGGTCGATACTTATTGCCTGCGGGACGCCGCTGACCGTGTCGTTGATGGTGATCGACTTTGGAGAGGTAGGTGTGAGCTTATTGGTCGCCGGGTCGAATGCCAGCGTGACTGATTCCTTGACAAGGTTCGCTGCTGGGGTCGCCGTGTAAGGGAAGCCGCCATTGGTCGACTGGTCCTGACGATAGACTGCCACTTCCCAGGTATTGGCGCCGGTCTTGGTGTAATAGAAATCGTAGAGAACCTTCGCGCCACCGCTGTCGTACGCCGTCAACGATGTCTTGTTACCGATCGTCGATGTTGCAAGGTTGTCGCTCGGACGCGAGCCCGCCGCAACAGCGGCTTCATCGCGATTGAGGTTGGCCGGGAAGCTGCCCTGCGTGGAGGGCGATGCTGTCAGGCCGAAATTATTGACGTTGACGGCCTCAAGGCCGGTAAAGCCGTTGACGACGGCAGCTGGCGCATTTGCCCCGTAGGGGTAACCCATCAGCTGGAAGCCCGCTGCGTTTTCCAGGTAGCCTTCCGCATTCTTCACGAACGAGCCGGCACGTGTGAGATAAGGCGTGCCGCCACCATCCTGAACCACGAAGAAACCGTTGCCCTGAATGGCAAGATCGGTGCTCGACGTGGTGTAGGACAGGTTGCCCTGCTCTGAAATGCTGTAGCGAACGTTGGACTGCACGCCGCCGGAGGCATAGCTGCCCGACGAGGAGGGCAGAACGAGCGAGGAGAACGACGTCGATGCGCGCTTGTAGCCGGTGGTGCTTGCGTTGGCGATGTTGTCGCCAACGGTTCCCAGCTTGTTAGCCTGTGCATTCATGCCGGACACACCGGTTCGCATAGTGCCGAAAATACTCATTCAAAAACCCTCGTGGTCATCTTCAGGGAGAAGGTAAAGCGTTTGGCTTGCGTGAAGCTGTCTGAAATACCGCGTTTGAAAAAGACCACGCGGATGAATGAATATTATTGCCAATCAATGCTGTAACCGAGGAAACGCTTGGAATCGACCGGATCGTAGCCGAGCTTCTTGCGAAGCTTCTTGCGCAGCTTGCTGATATGGCTTTCCACGACGTTCTCTTCGACGTCATCATCGAAGATGCCGTAGATGGCATTGAAAATCTGCGCCTTAGAAACGCGGCGTCCGCGATTGGCAATCAAATATTCAAGGATGCGGCGCTCGCGCCGCGGCAAGGCAAAGACCTCGCCACCAACTTCGGGATCACGACCGTCGGAGAAAACCCGGATCGGTCCCGCATCGGTGAAATTCGAGATAACCTGCAGGCGGCGACGGATCGCCGCCGCACGCGCAAGGATTTCACGGGGGTGAACCGGCTTGCGCACGACGTCATCGACGCCGCTGTCGAACAGCGCCAGAGTCGATTCCAGCGAGGGCTGGTCGCTGACCGCGATCACCGGTGCCGTCGTGCGATCCCTGATCGCCTTCGGCAAGGAGAAGCTCCGGTCGCCCTGACCGATCAGGAATGCCTCTACGGCCGCCAGATCGCTGTCCGCTGCCGTCGAGACCCACTCCCCGAATTCGACCGGATCGAAACCGGTCGAGGGGATGCCCTCACGCCCAAATAGAGAAGTATAGCCGTCTTTAACGAGCTCGCGCTCATCAACCACTACGATCATTCGTCCGCCTCCGAATCAGTGTGGTGTTTTCCAATGCGGCATTGGTACGAATCGGGGGATTCAGCGACAACTGTAGGAAATCATCGATAGTTATTAATAATTGATTAACCATTTTGTGCCGATTTGATCTATATATAGTGGTTGTTAACCATATACGGTACAAAATTTTTGTGTAAAAATTTCAAAAATCCGAAAAAATCGCTTGCGACGCCTTTTTTAGGGCTTTCTCTCGCCACATTTCAAATTGCGAGTCCTTGACCGCATCAAAACAATCGATGGTTGTTATCCGTCGCAGAAATTTTTCGCGTTGGCGGTCCATTTTCCGTAGCCTGTCGCCACCAGATTGGCGATCACCCGGCAGACATATTTCTTTTGAGCCGGGTCGTTGTTGGGCCCGGCATGATAGCGGGCGACCGCCATGGTCCAGGTTTCGTGCCTGTTGTGGAGATTGCGCAGGAACATGGCGGCATATTCGACATTGCGGCGCGGATCGAACATTTCACGCGCGGATGTGAAGTTTTCGCCATGGAAATAGTGGTTTATCTGCATACATCCGAGGTCGATCAGCTTGGCGCCGTTGCGCTTTGCCGTCTCGAAAGTGGTCAATGCCTCCTCGGTGGAGGAGGCAAATACCGGTTTTCCCTCAATATTCATGGCGTTGGGGTCAAGCCGACCCTTGCGACCGGTCTCGGTCAGGCCGACAGAATAGAGAATTCCCTCCGGCACGCCGTATTTGCGGGCGGCGGACTGAATTTCCCTTTCACAGACACCTGACGTTGCCGAAGCGGAGGCGTTTTCAGAGGTAAACGCCGTTGTCAGCAGAAGTGCGGGCAGAGCCAAGAGCGCCATCCATGCCTTCATTATGCACCCCCAAATTATCACCATTGCCCTGCCGTCCGCCGCGTGTGCCGGACTCGTCACGGTTGCGCCCTGCGGCGGCCTGTTGGCCCTGCTGCTGCGCCTGCTGATTTTGCTGATTGTTGGCTTGTGTGCCCGTTTGGTCACTCTTGTCAGAAGAAGCAATGCTGATCGTGATGTTATCGACCGTCAGACCCTGCGCCTTGAGGCCCTCGAGGATGCTCTTGCTGTCCTGCTGAAGCTTTTTGTAGGCGGCCACGTTCTCCACCGTCATGTGAACGGCAAGCTCATCGCCGGCAAGACGCAACGACATCGTCACCGATCCCAGCTCGATCGGCGTCATGTGCAGCTTCAGCGTATGGACGACTTTGCCGGTGCTGCTCTGGGCCGCCTCATTGGACAGCGACGAGCCGGGCTGCATGGCGCTAACCCATTCAGAATCATTGGCGATGAGGCCGGTCAGAGCCGAGGCGTTGGATGAAGGTGCCAGACCAATGAACCGCCGCGAATCGAGAACGGTAATCGTCTCGGTCGCCTTGCCACTGCTTTCCCGGGCATCGAACTCGACGCGGCCATCCCGCTGAACCGTACTCATATCGAGAGCGCGGGCTGTGCCGGAACGAGGAGATGCGAAGCGGAATGCCGAGGCGTCGCCTTCAGTGCCCGATCCGGATCCGGCTTCGTTTCCGGCAAGCTCGGTCCGTGCGTGCATGTCCTTCGCCAGAGGCTCAGCCTTGCCCCTGACAGTTTCGACCTTTTCGGATTTGACATCGGCCTTGCCGGCAATCGCCTGCGCAATTTCCTCAAGGGGCGTCTTGGCTGTCACGATATCGCCGACATTGGCCGTGAGCGTCTGCAGCTCTGCCAGCTTCGGATCGATTGCATCCGCCGCCGTCTGGCTCTCCTTGTCGGCGTCCTTGACCTTCTTGCCAGGTTTGCCGTTTTCAGGCGATGTATGCGCCGTCTTAATCGCATTCTGAAGTTCCGCCAGCGCCTCGTGACCATGGCCTTCTCCGGAATGGTCCTTGACGATCACGTTCAGGAAGCTCGGGGGCCGCTTGACCGGCACATCCGTCTTTTCCGCATCGTCATCCGGTTGAGCATGCTGCTCCTCAGCCGATCCCGCTTCCTGCTGATGACGCGAATGCGGTGCCTGCGGCGGGCGCTCGTCCCTGACCGTCGCGAGAGTGTCGCCGAAACTTCCGCCTTTGGCGTCGTCCCTCACACTGGCGCTGCCAGCGCGCGGATCGTTATATGGCGCATTCACTATCGCGTTGATGGTTGCGTCGATCATGGTGCCCCCTCGCCTTTCTTCAAAAGGCTGTCGATTTCATCGAGCTTACTGCGGCCACTCGTCACGAGTTGCCGGACGTTCTCGCCCTCATCCTCAGCCTTGTGGTTTTCAACTCTCCATATGCCCTTGGTCTCGGCACTGGCCGCCTCATTCGCGGGCGCGCCAGACCCGGCCCCCTGCCCTGCCGTGACACCGGGGTCGGCGCCAGGCTGCGGGGAAGGCGGACGAACCACCTGGTCGGCGATTGCCCTTGCCGCGTCCCGCAGGGCCCTGTCGCGATCCGAAAGCTGGGCCTCGGGAATTTGCCCGATTGTTTCAATCGCGCTCACCACATCGGGCGTGCCGATATTGGAAAGGCTTTCATAGAGATTTGCCTGAACTTGCGGCTGGTCCGGCATATCCGGCGACAGTGCTTTCGCCTTCAACGCCGCCATGCGCGCCAGGGAATCCTTGCCGCTGATCGCCGCGAGACGGGACAGGCGCAGATAAGCTTCCTTCTGCCTCTCCGCGTCCATCATGGCGAATGTTTCCTCTATCGTGTCGTGCCCGATGGAATCGACACGTTTGACCACCAGTGAGACCAGAAGGTCCGCGAACTGGCTGGCATAGGGCGAATGCAGGAACCGCCGCGCGTAACGCTGTGCATATTCGACGCCACGCCCGGCATCGCCGTCTTCAACGGCGATAGCAAGCGAGCGGCGGAGTGCAGCCTCCTCCACGATGGTACCGGGCGCTTCGAGCCGGGCTATGTCATAGAAACCGAGGGCAGCCACCGGATCGCGGGGGATCGTCACATTGCCGCCGATCAGTGCAAGATAGGCGCCAATTCTCGTGCCGCGATACTCGGGCACCATGGCAGCTATGCTCTGAGCGACCAGCGTTCCCTTGCCGGACAGATATTTGCGCAGAATATCGGCGACGCGGCTGTCGAAATTGCCGTCTACATCCCGCGCGACGAGCAATTCGAGCGTGGCCGGATTGCCGCCGCTCATCGCGTAGACAAGCGCCGCATCGACATTGCGCGGATCCTTGAAGATCGCCGAAGGTGCGCTCTTAAGCCGCTCGTCGATCGTCTGGAGCAGAAACCGCTGCATTTCGGTTGCCGAATGGTCTCCCATGGTGACCGAATCCTGCACGAACTGCAGGGAACGCAACATGGAATAGGGCATGAGGTTGTCTTGCGATTGCGCAAAAACCTTCGCCGGTTCGGCACCGAGACCACACAGTGTCGCCGCAAGAAAAACCCAACGTTTCGAGGATTTCGTCACACTCACCCCCCATCGGCCTCAAGCAGGATTTCGATACGACGGTTCGCATTCGCCAGTGGGTCTGCCGGCACCTGCAATCTGCGATCCGCAAAACCCGAAACCTGTTTCACCCGCTCTTCCGACAGGCCGCCGCGAACCAGCATGTAATAGGCGCTATGCGCGCGGTCCATGGAAAGCCGCCAATTGTCATTAGCCTCACCCTTGAACTGGCGTCCATCGGTATGGCCGCGGATCACCACGCTGCCGCCACGCTCCTGAAGCAACTTGCCGATCTTCTCCATGGCCAGGACCATTTCGCCGCGGGGCACAGCCGATCCGACATTGAACATCGGCGTTTCCGTCTGGTCGGAAATGGTCAACAGCAATCCGCCTTCGGCGGGCGTCACCACCAGACCTTCGGCGAGCTTGCCGCTAATGCCGGATATCTGCTTCTCGATCTCTTGGCGCAGCTCTTTGGCCTCTTCCTTCTGCGCAGCAGTACCTGGCTGCTGCTGCTCCGGCTGAGGCTGCGTAAGTGCTGCCTGCTCTGCGGCACCCGGCCGCTGCTGCGGCACCACGGCGGCGACTTCCATGGCCTTGCCGTGATCTGCACCATCGGCTGGCTGCTGAGACGATTTAGCCGCAACCGCTTCATTATCCTTGGCAGCGTCCTGCTGCTTGTTCTCGGCAGATTGCTGCTGTTCGACCGGATTTTGCTGCTGGTCCGCACGTGTGATCTTCACCTGCTGGGTCCAGAAATCGGGATCGAAGGGATCGCGGTAAGCCTCACCGCCGCTCGCACCCGTCGCCGGGCCGGAATCGGCAGCACCACCTTCGCCCTTGGCGCTGACATTGGCCTGTTGCCCGACCTGCTGGGCAATTTCCGCCAGAACGGAATAGGGATTCTCGAAAAAGTCCGCTTCTGAGAAGTTCGACTGCTCCCCGGTCTGCGAGGTCAGGTCTTCACCTGTCGCAGCGGCCGAACCCTGGGTGACCTTTTCCGCCTTTATGTTGGACTGGTCTTTCTTCTCGACGCCCTCTTCCTTGTCCACGGGTTTTTCCAGCCCCTTGGACGAGGGTTTCTCATCGGACAGCTTTATCGGATTGAAATAGCTGGCGACCGAGGCCTTGGTTTCCTCGTTTGCGGCATTGACCAGCCACATGACGAGGAAGAACGCCATCATGGCCGTCATGAAGTCGGCGTAAGCGATCTTCCACGCGCCGCCATGGGCGCCATCGTGCCCGCCCTTGTGGCGTTTGACGATGATGATCTCGTTCTTGCCGTGGTGGTGATTTTCGCCTTCACTCATTTCATCACCTTGCGAAGACTGGACGCCCAGGCGGACATGCGCGTGACGAACACGCTTTCACCCAACTCAACGGAGAGGTCGATATCTGCCGTCTCGGTAAATTTCATCGTCTCTTCTTCAAAGCCCGGCTGCGTCTTCAGCTGCTCAAACAAATCTTTCGGGCCTTTCACGACAAGGGTCACGGCCTCGCCATCCGGCATGGAAGCACGAACGACATCCGCAAGCGCCGAAACCGCCTTCAGCGACAGCTCTTCGGTCAGAATCGGGGCAAGGATATTGGCGGTCTGTTCGCTGAGATTGGTGGCGATCGCATCGATGCCTTCACGTAGCCTTAGCGACAGGAAAACGGCAATTTCTTCCAGATAGACGGAACGTAAGCCTTCGAGTTCTGCGGCATGAGCGGCAAGAAGCTCCTCGCGCTCGGCCTGCATTTTGTCCGTGATCTCGCGGGTCGCATCCTCGTGACCACGGGCATAGGCGGCCTGTTTTTCGCTTTCGACGTCGAGCGGCTCGAATTCATCGAAACCGGACGCAATATCGCCAAAACCGGAAATGCCGTCGACATCCGCCAACGGTTCGCCGAACGTCAGTCCCGCGGGCTGCACGTCACCGAAATCCTTGAGATATCTTGCAATGGACGCGCTCATGCCGGCCCCCGGCAAGACAGGCCAAAGGGGCGAGACATGTTTCGTTGCCTGCGATCAAAGCCGTTTGGCGGCACCACCGTCATCCTTGCTACCCTGCCCGTCTCTTCAATTGTTTCCGGCCGGATCACGCCATGCGATCCACCCGATATTGCCCCGACGTTAGGTGTTCAAACTTGTGCGAGGATGAAGGCGGGCCCCGTTTTCAGAAACCTTGCAACCAACTCCCCCGAACCCGCCGGACCGACGCCGGTTTACTTGAAGAGCTGAAGGATGTTTTGCGCGTTGGCATTGGCGATCGAGAGCGCCTGGATGCCGAGCTGCTGCTGTGTCTGCAGAGCCTTCAGCCTGGTCGATTCCTCGTTCATATCCGCATCCACGAGACGGCCGATACCCTTGTCGATCACGTCCATCAGGCTTGAGACGAAGTTTTCCTGCATGTTGATGCGGCTCTGTAGTGAGCCGAGGCTGGAGGCCGTACTGGTCATGGCTTCGAGCTGCTTGTCGACAAAACTCATCATCACATCGATGGCGTCGGAAGCGGTGTAGTTCGTGGTGCCACCGGAAAAACCGCTCATGGCTGCCGCCACGACATCGAGATTGTCGAGATCGAGCGTGGAGACGGAAAGACCGAGGGATCTGGCAACGGAGGTCGGCGCACCGGTCGTGTCATAGAACCAATCGTTGCTGCCTGTGTCCCGATAGGCCGCCGCGACGGTGGTGGTGCCGCTCGAAGGGTTGGTCGCCGTCACCTTGACCCAGGTATTCTCGGACAAACGAAGATAATTCACCGTTCCGTTGCTGTAGACGCTCGGGTCGGCATTCGTATCCGGCGTCGCCGCATTCAGCGTGCCGATTTCCGCGTCCGTCAATTTCTTGACGACGTAACCCGCATTGGTGGTCACGCCGGCTGTCGTCGATGTTTGAGTGATCTGTTGTTCCGTCTTCGCGACAAAAACGGCGCTCTTGTCGAGAATACCGAGTTTTCCGCCGCTGAGGTCGAAAAGCACGGCACTGCCGTCCAGCACATAGTCAACCGTGGTGACGCCGACATTGCCCGAACCGGTGCGCGTGAAGGACGCGACGACCTTTTTGGTGATGGGTTCTACAACCGGCGGCGTGCCACCATTGCTGATGCTGGCCTGCAGCCAGTTCTCGCCGGAGAAGGAGGCAGATTCCGACGTGCTCTTCAGCTGTTCCTGAAGCTGCTTGATTTCGTCCTGGATCTTGCCGCGGTCAGCCCCGACGCCATAGGCGGCGACAAGCTTTTCCTTGATTTTCTTGACGACCTCGATCGAGTTCGCAAGGGCGTCATAGGCCGTATCAACCTTGGCGGCGCCCAGTCCCAATGCATCCTGCACGGCCGAGAGCGCTGCATTGTCGGAGCGCATGGTTGTGGAGATAGACCAGTAGGCGGCATTGTCCGCCGCTGTTTCGACACGGTAGCCGGACGACACACGCGCCTGCGTCGTCTCGAGATTCTTGTCGATCATGCGCAAGGTTTGCAGCGCGGCCATCGCCGCCGCATTGGTCAAAATGCTGGTCATTGGGTCCACCCAATTGGTACTGTCAGGAAAAATCCGGCGCTGCGCCGAAAACGAGCAGAGGCATCATGCGCATCAGCGATGGTAAAAAGAGCCACCGCGACCTGCCGTTCGTTAACAAATCGTTAATTCGATAGGTACCAAACAACAACGCTGATTTGCAAGGCGTTCCTTGCCTTCACAGGCCGGTTTTGCATAAACCGACACGCTTCAGGCAAGGTCGGGTGAAAAAGTGCCCGAATGAAGCCATCGCGCCCGTGAATTCGGAAGGCGCAATGGATAATATATGAAAATGTCCGCTGGACTGGCTCAGGCAGCTTCGCCCTGGCGCGCCGACACGAATCGGGCAGCCGTCAGGCTCTGACGGAGAAATTCGGTGTTCTCGTCCGGATTTTCCGAAGGGTTCTGAAACGAAACATGATTGATCTCAACCGCAGCATGCTCGTTGGCCAGAATCAATTGCGCATAAACCGTCGCGCCGTGCGGTTTCAGTTCGAGATCGAGGACGATCTCCGGCGCCCCTTCCCATTCGAGCCTGTATTCGCCACCGGCACCGAAATTGATCGTACCCGGATGATAATAAAGCTCCGCGGCCGACGAGACGAGGTCGGCAATGCTGCCGTAGCACTCGAATCTGAGCAATGAAATCAGGTCGGCCGGATCGAGCAGGCGCAGTTCGGTGGCGATCGGGTTGATCGCCTCTGCGACGATCATTTCCCGCTTTTCAGAATAGGCGGATTTTTTCATTGGTTTTATTGAACCCGTATTTTCGATGACTTCATGGCGTAAACCCGATGAACGAGCTCAGCTACAGCCTTGTAAAAAGCTGGTGGAATCACACTATCGATCGAGACTTGCGCAAACATGGAGCGTGCGAGCGGCGGATCTTCAAAAACGGGGATATTATTTTTTTCCGCAATTTCGCGGATTTTCAATGCGATAAGGTCCTGACCCTTGGCAACGACGACAGGCGCGTCGCCTTCTTCGCGAACGTAACGCAACGCCACTGCAAAGTGTGTCGGGTTGGCAATCACCAGTGTCGCGCGCGGCACATTGTCGATCATGCGGCGGCGGGCGCGGTCACGGGCGACCGAACGCTGACGGGCTTTGACCACCGGGTCGCCCTGCGATTGCTTGTATTCTTCCTTCACCTCATGCTTCGTCATTTTCAGCTGGCTGAACCAGTGGTGGCGCGTCCACAAAAGGTCGACGGCGGCAAGCAGCGCGGTCGAAAAGAGAATCACGACCATCATCTTTTTGGTGAGCTCGACAACCCTGACGAAAATGACCTGCGGGTCGGAGAACATCAGGTCGATGAGACTGTAGAAATCGCCGCGCAGAGACAGGAACATGATGATCGAAACGATCAAGATCTTGAACAGCGATTTGCCGAATTCCACAAATCCCTGCTTGCTGTAGATGCGGCCGAACCCCTTTGCAGGCGAGATGCGCGACCATTGCGGACGCACCCTCTCAAGCACCGGCGACGGCAGGTTCTGGAAAAACGAGGAGGCAAGGCCGAAGACGATGAACATGATCATGGCCGGCATGAGCAGATAGGCCATGGACGTGCCGAGGAAATAAAGCAGCGACAGGGCATCCGGCCTGGTGCTGAGGTTCCATTGTTCGGGCTGGCCGAACAGGTCCTTCAGCGTTACGCCGAGGCGACCGGCGCCGTCGGGCAAAAAGAAAACCAGATAGCAGTAAAAGGCGAGTGACGAAGCAAAGATCGGCACCTCGCGGGAAAAGGGAAGATTGCCCTTTTCCGCCGCATCACGGAGTTTTTTCTCCGTTGGGTCTTCTGTTTTACTGTCCTTGTCCTGATCGTCTGCCAAGGCACGTTCCCGGGATAAAAAAAGGCCCGCCGATCGCGGCAGGCCGTCATTCCGAAACTAGCGCCCGAGACCAGCCATCGCAATGGCCGGCATTACCTGTAAGGCGGGTTATCAACCGGCTTCCGCTCAGGCTGCTGCGGATTGTTCCTCTGTGGAGGCTTCCTTCAGCTGAATCTGACCGGAATTGGCCAGCCGGATCGCTTCCTGCGCCACGGCGCGGCGTGCAATCGCCACTTCGCGGGTGTTGATAGAAGCCTGCGGCACGGCGAGGTCCGATTCGATCATGCGGCGCTGGCGCGGACTGATGCTGGACAGCACACATTCCTTGATTTCCATGGTTGCGCCACGCAGCGCCATGGTGAGAACGTCCGCCGAGACATCGTTGAGCAACAGGACGCGGCTGCGCTGCGGCATGAACATGAGATCGTCGAAGAGGAAGATCTTCGGCTTGACCTTGTTGGCAGCTTCCTTGCTGAGCGTTTCGAGCGAGCTGAGCAGCGTATCGACCTGCGGCTTTTCCATTTCGTTCATCAGGTCGGCAACCTTCGTGGAGCCGCCCGCATTGCGCTCTGCTTCGATCTCGTTGATGAGGTTGACCACACGCTTCTCGATGATCTGGGCAGCCGTGGGGCTGACTTCCTTCATGTTCACCGTGCGGTTCATGATATCGGCGCGCTGCTCTTCGGGAATGGTCAGAAGGACCTTGGCACCGAAGGACGAGGGCAGCATGGAGAGGATATAGGCGATAGTCTGGGGATGCTCGCGCAGCAGGAACTTGCCGACGAATTCCGGCTCCGCTTCCTGCAGGCGATCCCAGATCGACGCTTCATAGGCCTGGAAGGCTGCACGACGGCCGAGAAGGCTGTCCACCTCCTCCGGTGTCAGGCCCTCTTCGAGAATGCTTTCAATCGCCTTGGCATTGTCCATCAGACCCGTTCCTTCCGTGAACAGGTCTTCGAACTCCGCCACGATCTGGGCGAGTTCGTCAGGGGGAATGACACGCAGCGTCTGGGCCGAGGAAATGATCATCTGCAATTCGTGCTGCGTGAAAAATTTCAGCAGCTTGCCGGCGACGCCCTTGCCCATGGCAAGAAGCACCGCGGCCGCCTTGTCGGCCTGAGACAACGGTTTCCCTGCCAGCGGGTTACCGAAATCCTCGAAGTCCATCATGGTCTTTCCTCTCCGTCCCCACAGGGATCAGGCTTTTCTCGTACTCATTACTTCAATCAATTTTACGCCGAAGCGCGTATCGTCGTCTTCAAGTACCGTTATTTCACCGCGCGCAATACGGCGGCCATTCACCATGATCTCGACCGGTTCACCGATCTTGCGGTCAAGCGCGATCGTTGCACCCTCTTCAAGGCTCATCAGACCCGAGACGAGCATGCGGCTGGTGCCGAGAACGATCTGGACATCGATCGGGATATCCATGATCAGGTCCATATTGTCGGACAGGCCACTGCCGAGCGGCGCCTTGATGCCCGCGACCTGTGGGGTGGCCGCGAAATCGTTCATTGCAAAATCGCCCGCTCCACCACCGAAGGCGGAAAGGTCGCTGTCGGCGGAAGCGTCGTCAACGCTCCCGAAATCCCCGAAGTCGCCAAAGTCGGACAGCGAACCTTCCGCATCCGTCTTGAGGACGCCACGCAGATCGCCGATAGCCTGGTCGAGCTCACCGCCATCTTCAAGCGACGGCAGCGCCATATCATCGGTCACAGGTGTTTTCTTCGTAGCCATGCGCTGATTATTCCCTTTGAAACTTGCGTCAGCCTGCCCAGAACCCAAAAAAGGTGGACAGGTTTTAACCCATCAGATGTCGCAAGATCTCGTCGTCCGTGCTGACATTGTTCTTTACCCGAACCATGTAGCGGTCGCCGGACTTGCCGAATTCACAATTATAGAGCTTGGAGCCGTTGGCGCTGACCTCGACGCCGATGTCGTCCTGCTTCAGATCCTGAAACGGAATGACGTCGCCGGCCACCAGCCTGGAGATCGTCCGCAGGGTCAAGGTTTCGAGCTTGATGCGCGCCTCAAGCGTTACCTGCGATCTCTTCACCTGCTCAGAGATCAAATCCACCCATTCCGCCTGCTTCTTCAGCGCCTGGGCTGAAGCCTTGGGAGCGGCGATGGAGGTCTTGAGCAGGGGCCGCTGCGGCACGATCAGCGCGAATTCCGAAGAAACCTTGCCGATGGCGATCTTCATGCGGACTGTCACGCCGTAGAGGCCGGCGATCATCTCCTCGAAGGCGCTTTTTCCATTGGCCGTAAAGGGCGGGTCGATCGTCGCCTCGAAACCGCCCGGCGCGTTGACGCCCGACCGCAGGACACCCCCGATGCGCCCGAGAACCATGGCCGCCAGGTCGAGTTCGATGTGGGACAGGCTGCGCTCGTCCGGCTCGCCGATGGTGTCGGCGGCGGCGCCCAGCATGCGCTCCATGAGCGCGATGACGAAGCCGTTGCCGACCGCCATCATGAAATTGGGGCACCAGTTGCGCAGAGAACAATCCGCAACCGAGAAATTGCCGCCGATATTGGCGATGAGATCGGTCATCAGCCCCGATTCGGAGCCGATATATTCGACGTCTATCGCAATGCCGGTCTCGCTGTGAAAGATATCAGGCAGGAATTCGCTGTAGAGATGGCCGATATCGGAGCCGACCTTCGCGATTGTCTTGCGGTCGGAAAGCCCGCCGGTGAGTTTCGCGAGCAGCGACGTGTCGATGACGGGTGCTCTTTGCTGTGCAGCTTTAGCCATGGTCATGCCGCCTTGTTTTCGCCGCCGGGGTTCATCATCTCCTGTTCGACGGCGTCGATGGACGGACGCTCGTAGTTGGAGATGGTCTTGCGCCCGTATTCAAGCGCGACCTGCGGCACCGAGCCGTTCATGTAGGCGATCAGCGTCTGCTTGACGATGATGTAGAGGCGGTGCTGCTTGGTGCGGACGATCTTGACCTGCGAAGCGAGTGGGTTGCAGATCGAATAGGACAGGATGATGCCGAGCATGGTGCCCACCAGTGCGGCGCCGATGAGGCCACCCAGCACTTCGGGTGATTCGTTGATCTTGCCCATGGCCTTGATGACGCCGAGAACCGCCGCGACGATACCGATGGCGGGGAAGGAATCGCCCATGGTGGTGATCGCGTGGTAAGGTTTCAGCTTGTCGTGCAGGATGGTCTCGATTTCCTCGTCCATCAGCGCTTCGATTTCGTGGCTGCGCGCGTTGCCGATGATGATGAGGCGGACGTAGTCACAGATGAACGACGTCAGCTCCTTGTTTTTCAGCACCGAGGGTGCGCTCTGGAAGATCGAGGATTCTTCCGGATTGTCGATATGCGCCTCGATCTCGTTGCGCGATTTCGTGCGCAGGTCGCGCATCAGCGAATAAAGTACGCCGAGTACGTCGAGATAGTTGCGCTCCTTCGGGACCGAGTGCTTGAAGGCCTCGCCGAGCGCCTTGCCCGAATCCTTCACGACCTTCATCGGGTTCGCCATGATGAAGCCGCCTAGGCCGGCACCGCCGATAATCAACAATTCGAACGGCTGAACCAGCACGTTCAGATGGCCGCCCATCGCCATGTAGCCGCCGATGATGCAGCCGAAGGTGATTATAAGTCCAATTACAATATTCATTGATCGACCACGCCCGAACAGTGTTCCATGCCGCCATCTCTAGAAAATGTGGCTTGCGTGAACCTGTCCGCGGAGCCTCTGTCCCTCGTCGCCGCAGCCAGTTTCGCACAAGCAACATCCGGCATTATCCCGACAAAGGCGGACGTGCGCCTTGGTATCGGGATCAAACGAGAGCGGCGGTTCAGTGACTTCCACCTACACCAGCTACAGACTGATCAGTCAGGACATCGGCAAATCGCTTGAGCGTGTGTCGAAGCAACCCGACGTGGCGCGCGAAACCGAATATTACCGGTCGAAGATCGGCAGCGTGAAATCCGTCGACGACTTCATGGCCGATACCCGTCTTTACAATTATGCGCTGAAAGCCAACGGCCTCGAGGACATGGCCTATGCGAAAGCCTTCATCCGCAAGGTGCTGACCGAAGGCACGGCCGACAAGAACGCCTTCGCCAACAAGCTTTCCGACAGCCGCTATTCGGACCTTGCGAAATCGCTCGACTTTGCAAGTCTCGGTGCAGCTGCAACTGCGACCGAAGCGGCCCAGTCCGGCATCATCAGCAAATACACCCGCCAGACGCTGGAGCAGGAGGCGGGCGGCGACAATAACGGTGTCCGGCTTGCTCTTTACTTCGAGCGCAAGGCACCAACGATCAAATCGGGTCTCGATTTTCTAGCCGACGACGCGCTCGCGCAGGTGTTCCGCACCGCCTACAACCTGCCTGACGAAATTGCGGCAGGAAGCGTCGAAAAACAGGCCGCGCTTATCGAAAAATCCATCAATATCAAGGATCTGCAAAATCCAGAAAAGGTCGGCAAGCTGCTCGAGCGTTTCACCATCATGTGGGAAATGCAAAATCCCTCCACGACCTATGATCCTCTGGCCGTTTTCGGCTCCTCCAGCGGCTACGGCATTTCCCCGGACCTGCTGATCTCCATCAACTCCCTGAAACTCGGAGGCAAATGATATGCAATCCGGACTATACGTCGCCCTTTCCTCGCAGATTGCGCTGGAGCGTCGTCTCACCACCATTTCCGACAATATGGCGAATGCGAACACGGTGGGTTTCCGCGGTTCCGAAGTGAAATTCGACGAAATGGTCGCCAAGAACCACAATGACATGAATGCCAAGGTGGCGTTCGTATCGCAGGGTAACGACTATCTCTCCACCCGTCAGGGTGCCTTCGAACAGACTGGCAATAGTTTCGATTTCGCCATCAAGGGCGATGCCTGGTTCGCGATGGACACACCCGACGGCCAGATCCTGAGCCGCGACGGGCGTTTCACCATGCGTCCGGACGGCGCACTCATCTCCTCAAGCGGTTATCCGGTTCTCGACGCCGGCGGCGGTCCGATCCAGCTCAATGCGAATGGTGGCCCGATCACCGTCAGTCTCGATGGTGCGATCAGGCAGAACGACAACATCGTTGCCACGCTCGGTATCTTCCAGGCGGATTTCTCGAAAGGCTTCCTGCGCCATCCCAATAGCGGCGTGAAGCCCGTGGCCCCGCCGACGCCGGTCGTCAACAATCACGAGGTCGGCGTCGTTCAGGGTTATCTCGAGCAGTCGAACGTCAACGGCATTTCCCAGATGACGCAGCTCATCCAGGTCAACCGGGCCTTCGAGAGCATTTCGTCGCTGATGCGCGATACCGAATCCACTTTCGGCGATGCCATCAAGACGCTTGGCGGCGCACGTTAAGGAACTGAGCGATGACAATGCCGGAATCCACGCTCACGGTCGAGGCGATTTCACCGAAGCTCGCCCAGCTCGCCAGCCTTGCCGGGCACTATGCCGATCCGGAGTTTTCGGTGGCGCCGGGCGGCCATGTCCGCACCATCGCCGCCGGACACTACACGGTTTCCGGCCTGTCGCGGCATGTGAGGCTGGGCGAGTTCGTCGCCCATCGCAGCGCGACCGGTATCCATCTCGGCGAAGTCGTGCGCGTGGAACCCGATATCTGCTACGTCTGCCCCATCGAACCGGGCGAGCCGATTGGCATTCACGACACAGTCATCCGCAAAGGTGCCTTCCGCGTTGCGCCTGACGACAGCTGGTGCGGCCGCACCATCAATGCGCTTGGCGAACCCATCGATGGCAAGGGTCCGCTTGCATCAGGTACGGAGCGCCGTCCGATTTCCAGCAATGCACCGCCGTCGATGACGCGCAAGCGGGTGGAGACGCCCTTCAAGACGGGTGTCCGGGCAATCGATATTTTCTCGCCTCTCTGCCTTGGCCAGCGTCTCGGCATCTTTGCGGGCTCAGGCGTGGGAAAATCCACGCTCCTATCGATGCTTGCCAAGGCCGATGCCTTCGACAAGGTCGTCATCGGACTTGTCGGCGAGCGCGGTCGCGAAGTGCGCGAGTTCATCGAGGATACGATGGGCGAGAATATGGGCAAGTCCGTCGCCGTTGTCGCGACCAGCGACGAAAGCCCGATGCTGCGCAAGATGGCGCCGCTTTCGGCCGTCACCATCGCCGAATATTTCCGTGACAGGGGCGACAACGTCCTTCTTATCATCGACAGCGTGACCCGTTTTGCCCATGCGATCCGCGAAGTGGCGGTCGCTTCGGGTGAACCGCCGGTGGCACGCGGCTATCCGGCCTCGGTCTTCACCGAATTGCCGCGCCTTCTGGAGCGGGCGGGACCCGGCGCCGAAGGCAGCGGTACCATCACCGCCATCGTCTCCATTCTGGTGGACGGCGACAACCACAACGATCCGATTGCCGATTCGACCCGCGGTATTCTCGACGGCCACATCGTGCTGGATCGCAGCCTTGCAGAAGAAGGCCGCTATCCTCCGATCAATCCTCTGGCCTCGATCTCGCGTCTCGCCAAGAAGGCATGGACACCGGATCAGGAAAAGCTGGTGTCGCGTCTGAAAGCGCTGGTGCACCGCTTTGAGGAAACGCGGGATCTGCGCCTCATCGGCGGTTATCGACCCGGCACCGATCCCGATCTCGACATGGCGGTGAAACAGGTTCCGATCATCTATGAAACGCTGAAACAGCTTCCGAATGAACCGGCGGCGCAGGACGCTTACGCCGATCTGGCGACCGCGTTGCGCGGTGGAGTGCAAAATAATCAGCCACAGGTAAACCCGAGAATGAGAGGCTGACCCGTGAAAAAGAAACAGATCGACAAGATCGACGATAGCGACCTCGAGAACGTACAGCCGCAGCCTCCCTTCTTCACGCCCGACCGTATTCTGGCGTGGACGGGAATAGGACTTGCCGCCGCCGCCGCATTTTTCCCCTGGTACGTGTTCTTCAACGAGGACAAGTTTGGAATGAGAGTGGCAGACGGCGACCGCACGCGCGACCTGCCCCATACCGGTCCGCGTGAAGTCTTCAGCGTTTCGCCCCTAGCCATGACCAATCGCAACAAGGAAGACGCGCCAGCGCCCGGCGAATTGCCGGACATGCTGACGACGGCGACGGTCAGCGAAAAGGGTAAGGAAAAGCAGAACAATCTCGCCGCAGGGCTTGAAGACCAGCCCTTCCCCGGCCAGACCTCTTTCCGCCTGCTGCATGTCTCCAACGGCCGCGCCCTCATCGAGGACGGATCGGGCATGTATATGGTGCGGGTGGGCTCCACATTACCCGACAATGCGCGCCTGACCAAAATCGAGCAGCGCGACGGCGAGTGGATGATAGAGACCTCTTCCGGTAAAACCTATCATCCCGAGAAGTAGTCAGACCGGCACTCTGCTGAAGTCTGCTGCCGTCGCCGGATCCAGTCCGGCAGGACGGAGACGTCTTCGCAATTCACTATTCGATCCTAGGGCGTGCCGCATTTGCCGGCGCGCCATTTTTGTTTTCGCAATCGCCTCCGGGATCAGATTCTCCAGTGCTTCCGCACCTGCGCCCCTCACCGCAAGTCTGACGCAAGATTAGCACCGTAGGTTCGGGCCATACGAGATGGAGAAGTCTATGCAACCGATTCAACTGTTCGATCTGGCCTCCCGCCAAGCGGAATGGCTGAGCGTGCGGCAGGAAGTCGTGGCGACCAACATCGCCAACGCCAACACACCCAAGTTTCACGCCAAGGATGTCAGTCCTTTCGAAGCGGTCATGCAGGCCACCAGCCAGCAGGTCGGCATGGCGAAGACCCATCCCGCCCATTTCGGTGCTAGCGAGCTCAGCGAAAATATCGCGGTGCGCGACAACCCGATCAATAACGAGATCGGCATGCAGGAGTCCGGCAATTCGGTCGCGCTTGCTGAGGAAATGACCAAGACCGGCGAGATCAAGCGGCAATACGACCTGAACGCCAGTCTCGTCAAATCCTTCCATCGCATGATGCTGATGACGGTAAAGAGGTAAACCATGGATCCCTTGAGTGCGGCGAGCAAGATCGCGGGCAGCGGCCTGGAAGTGCAGTCCACCCGACTGCGTATCGTTTCGGAAAACATTGCCAACGCAAGATCGACCGGCGACACGCCCGGCGCCGACCCCTATCGCCGCAAGACCGTGACATTCGGCTCCGAGCTTGACCGCGTAAGCGGCGTGCAGCGCGTGACGGTAAAGAAGCTTGGCGTCGACCGCGGCGATTTCGTCCACGAATACGACCCCGGCAATCCGGCCGCCGACACCAGCGGCATGGTCAAGATGCCAAACGTCAACGTCCTGATCGAAATGGCGGATATGCGCGAAGCCAACCGCAGCTACGACGCCAACCTTCAGGTCATCCGCCAGACACGCGACCTCGTCGCCTCCACCATCGACCTTCTGAAAGCATCGCAATGATCGACGGCATCAAACAACTCGGTTCCCTCTCGCTCACGCGTGGCACGAGCAACGTCTCTTCGCTGACCGACAGCATTTTCGGCAGCCAGCAGACGACGCCCGCCCAGCAGACGGGCGCAAGCTTCGCAAGCGTTCTCGGCAATATGTCAACGGATGCGATGAACAACCTGAAGAAGGCGGAAGTGGCCTCCTTCGAAGGTATTCAGGGCAAGGCAAACACACGCGAAGTGGTCGATGCCGTGCTTTCGGCCGAGCAGTCGCTGCAAACGGCCATCGCGTTCCGCGACAAGATCGTGTCGGCCTATCTCGACATTACCAAGATGCAGATCTAGAGCGCGTCCGGTTTGACGCCAATCGTTGGCCGCGCTCTAGGCCTTTGTTTTTAAGCACTTTCCGGACGCAGAACCGCTCCGCGCCTTTACTGGAAATGCTCTAGCCCCGCAGGAAAAATGACATGAGAGCTCTTGCCATCGCTGCCACCGGTATGGACGCCCAGCAGACCAATCTGGAAGTCATTGCCAACAACATCGCCAACATCAACACCACCGGCTATAAGCGCGCGCGTGCAGAGTTTACCGATCTTCTGTACCAGACCGAACGCATGCAGGGTGTGCCGAACCGTGCCAACCAGGCGATCGTGCCTGAGGGAGCCAATATCGGCCTCGGCGTGCAGACTTCCGCGGTGCGCAACATCCACACCCAGGGCAACCTGATCGAAACCGGCAACAAGCTCGACGTGGCAATCATCGGCCAGGGCTGGTTTCAGATCGAGGCGGCCGACGGTTCGACGCTCTACAGCCGCGCCGGCGCCTTCAACAAGAATGCTGACGGCAACCTCGTGACGGTTGATGGCTACAATGTCATCCCGAACATCAATATCCCAACCGACGCGCAGGACATCACCATCACCCGCACGGGTCAGGTGACCGCCCGCATCGGCAACGCTGCGGATTTCACTGAACTCGGCCAGTTGACCATCGCCAACTTTGCCAACGAGGCGGGTCTGAAGCCGCTCGGCGACAATCTCTTTTCCCAGACGCCGGCCTCCGGCGCCGCCGTTATCGGCGTGCCTGACGATCCGAGCTACGGCTACATCAAGCAATCTTACCTCGAAGGCTCGAACGTCGATGCCGTCAAGGAAATCACCGACCTCATCACGGCGCAGCGCGCCTACGAGATGAATTCAAAGGTCATCACCACAGCTGACGAAATGGCTTCGATTGTCAGCAAGAACCTGAAGTAAGAACGGAAAGGCAGGCGGACATGAGGTTTGGCCGGGAACATAGCAGCTGCAGAACGGCACTCGTCCGTATGTGCCTTGCGTCTGCCTTTTCACTGGGTGCCATGGCACCCGCTTTTGCACAGGCACCGACGGCGCTGGTTCCTACTCGCACGATCTATCCGGGCGAGACGATCACGCCCGAACAGGTGAAGCCGGTGGAAGTGACCAACCCCAACATTTCCGCTGGTTACGCGAGCGATATCAGCGAAGTGGAAGGCATGATCTCCAAGCAGACATTGCTTCCCGGCCGCACAATCCCCATTGCAGCGCTTCGTGAACCGTCACTTGTGGTGCGCGGCACGAGCGTCAAACTCGTTTTCCACATCGGCAACATGACGCTGATGGCGTCCGGAACGCCCATGAGCGACGGCTCGCTCGGCGAGGTCGTAAGGGTACGCAACATCGATTCCGGCGTGATGGTCAGCGGTACCGTCATGAAGGACGGAACCATTCAGGTTATGGCGAAATGAAAGTGCTTCGTATCCTCTGTGCGGCTCTGGTCATTTCGGCCCTGCCCTTCCTCTCGACGCCGCCAGCCCAGGCAGACACGTCGCGTATCAAGGATATCGCATCCCTGCAGGCCGGACGCGACAACCAGCTGATCGGATATGGTCTCGTCGTGGGCCTACAGGGCACCGGCGACAGCCTGCGCTCTTCACCCTTCACCGAACAGTCCATGCGCGCCATGCTACAGAACCTCGGCATCACCACGCAGGGCGGCCAGTCCAACGCCAAGAACATCGCCGCCGTGATGGTGACGGCCAACCTGCCGCCATTCGCCAGCCCCGGCAGCCGTGTAGACGTGACGGTCAGCTCGCTCGGCGACGCCTCCTCGCTTCGCGGCGGCAACCTCATCATGACATCGCTTTCCGGTGCAGACGGGCAGATCTATGCGGTCGCGCAGGGAGCACTGATCGTCAACGGCTTTTCGGCACAGGGCGATGCAGCGACATTGACGCAGGGCGTAACGACCTCGGCGCGTGTGCCGAACGGCGCGATCATCGAGCGGGAACTGCCGTCGAAATTCAAGGATTCGGTCAATCTGGTCCTTCAGCTGCGCAATCCCGATTTTTCGACCGCGGTGCGCGTCGCCGATGTCGTTAACGCCTTTGCCCGCGCCCGTTACGGTGATGGCATCGCCGAACCGCGCGATTCGCAGGAAATCTCGGTGCAGAAGCCCCGCACCGCCGACCTGACGCGGTTGATGGCGGAAATCGAAAACCTGACGGTCCAGACGGATACGCCGGCGAAAGTCGTGATCAACGAGCGCACGGGCACGATCGTCATCGGCGCGGATGTGCGTATTTCCCGCGTGGCGGTGAGCTATGGAACGCTTACCGTGCAGGTGACGGAATCGCCGCAGGTCATCCAGCCGGCGCCCTTCTCGCGCGGCGAGACGGCGGTGCAACCGCAGACGGATATCATGGCACTGCAGGAAGGCAGCAAGGTCGCCATCGTCGAAGGCCCTGACCTTCGCACGCTGGTTGCCGGTCTCAACAGCATCGGGCTCAAGGCGGACGGCATCATCGCCATTCTGCAAGGCATCAAATCCGCCGGCGCCCTTCAGGCGGAGCTCGTGCTGCAATGATGGAACTTCAGAAGAAAACTGCTTTCAGGAATGGCTTTGCCCGGTTCGCGGCCGTTGCCTCGCTGCTTTTCCTGTTGCCCGCCGCCGGCGCCGAAAGCCAGCAGAACGTGGTGTCCGAACTCAGCACGCAAGATGAAATCCAGAAATTCTGCACCAATATTGCCGATGCGGCCCGCGACCAGCGCTATCTCATGCAGAAGCAGGAGCTGGAAAAGCTTCAGGCTGACGTCAACGAGCGCATTTCCGCGTTGCAGGACCGCAAGGCGGAATATGAGGACTGGCTGGCACGCCGCAATCATTTCCTCGAGCAGGCGAAAAGCAATCTGGTCGATATCTACAAGACGATGAAGGCGGATGCCGCAGCACCGCAGCTCGAGAAGATGCATGTGGAAATCGCGGCTGCCATCATCATGCAGCTTCCGCCACGTCAATCGGGCCTCATCCTCAGTGAAATGGATGCTCAGAAAGCCGCAATCGTCGCCGGCATCATGTCGCAGGCAATCGACAAAAACACTTCGAAGGATCCTTCATGACCCCGCGTCTTCCGGCCCTCCTCCTGCCGCTTGCCCTGCTTGCCGGCTGCCAGAACAACCAGACCCTGAAGGAAATCGGCAACGCTCCCGCGATGAGCCCGATCGGCAGCGGCCTGCAATTCAGCCAGACGCCGCAGATGGGCATGTATCCGAAGCAGCCAAAGCACATGGCGAGCGGCTATTCGTTGTGGAGCGACAGCCAGGGTGCACTGTTCAAGGATCTACGTGCGCTTAACATCGGCGACATCCTGACCGTCAACATCCAGATCAACGACAAGGCCGATTTCGACAACGAAACCGAGCGCAACCGTACCAATTCCAGCGGCCTGAACTGGAAGGCAAAGGCGGAAATCTTAGGTTGGACGCCGGAGGCAGATTCCAACATCAAATACGGCTCCGATACAGACACCCAGGCCAAGGGCAAGACCAAGCGTTCCGAAAAGCTGACGCTGATGGTGGCGGCCGTGGTGACCGGCATTCTCGAAAACGGCAACCTCATCATCAGCGGTTCGCAGGAGGTGCGCGTGAATCACGAAATCCGCATCCTCAACGTCGGCGGTATCGTCAGGCCGCAGGATGTCGATGCGCAGAACATGATCTCCTACGAGCGCATCGCCGAGGCGCGCATCTCCTACGGTGGCCGCGGCCGCCTGACGGAAGTGCAGCAACCCCCGGTCGGTCAGCAGGTCGTCGACCTGTTCTCGCCGCTCTGACGCCGACATGCGAAAGCGGGACTGACCCATGGAAAACGAACAGACTGAGGGCAAGAAAAAATCCTCGCCGATGGTCATGACCATCGCTGGCGTTGCAATCCTCACCCTGCTGGGTGCGGGCGGCGGCTGGTTCGTGGGCGGCATGCTCGCCCCGAAGATCGCCGGCGCCGAGGCGCATGCCCCGGCTGCCGCCGGCGAACATGGCGAGAAGAAGGGCGAGGGCATCGATAAAATCCCGGCAGAGGCGAACGGTATCGTCCAGCTCGATCCCATCACCACCAACCTTGCATACCCCTCCACGAACTGGGTGCGGCTTGAAGTGGCGCTGATGTTCAAGGGTCCGGTCGAGGTCAATCTCGCGGAGGATATCCATCAGGATATCATGGCCTACGTCCGCACCGTTTCCCTTCAGCAGCTGGAAGGGCCGCGCGGCTTTCAATATCTTAAGGATGACATTCAGGAACGAGTTGACCTGCGCTCTCAAGGGCGCGTATCCAAGGTCATGTTCCGGACCTTTGTCATCGAATGATTCGATTTCTTGTTACCATCGCTGTTCTTCTGGCTTTGCCGGGCCTTGCCAACGCCCAGCAATTTCCGACCGATCTGTTCAATACACAGATAGACGGATCCGTCGCCGCATGGATCATCCGCACCTTCGGCCTTTTGACGGTCTTGTCAGTCGCGCCGGGCATCCTGATCATGGTCACGAGCTTTCCGCGCTTCGTGATCGCCTTTTCGATCCTGCGCTCCGGCATGGGGCTGGCCTCGACCCCGTCGAACATGATCCTCTTGTCGATGGCGATGTTCATGACCTTCTACGTCATGTCGCCGACCTTCGATAAAGCCTGGACAGACGGCGTGCAGCCGTTGTTGCAGAACCAGATCAACGAACAGCAGGCGATTGGGCGCATCGCCGAACCCTTCCGTACCTTCATGAACGCCAATACGCGCGACAAGGATCTGAAGCTGTTCGTCGATATCGCCCGCGAGCGCGGACAGGTCGTGATGACCGACAATGTGGTCGACTACCGCGTGCTCGTTCCGGCCTTCATGCTTTCGGAAATCCGGCGCGGTTTCGAGATCGGTTTCCTGATCATCCTGCCGTTTCTGGTCATCGATCTCATCGTCGCCACCATCACCATGGCCATGGGCATGATGATGCTGCCACCCACCTCGATTTCCCTGCCGTTCAAGATCCTTTTTTTCGTGCTGATCGACGGCTGGAACCTGCTGGTCGGCAGCCTTGTGAGATCGTTCAACTGACGGCAACTGTGCCGAAATAATCTTCGTTAATCCTGTTTGTTAACCCCGCAGCCCCACGGCTGCGGGGTTTTCGCGTTTTAACCCTTTGGTTACCGTTTTTGCTAGGGGTCGGATAACTATAATTTTAAATTAAAAACTTACCAATTAAATATACTTCGCAGTAACCATAAGTATTTTCTAGTATTTCTTAATGCTCAAATTAACAATTGGGCAATTCTTTGCTGCCAAATTCTCCCTACACACAGCGGGTTTGGTTTCCAAAGGCAAGTAATTCGGAACCGAGTGGCATGAAGCCGAAACGTTGTGACCGGTAATACAAAGTCCGGAATGTCCCCAACTCCAGTATCTCGTAAAAACAAGGGACAAAATACTATGGCAAGCATTCTCACCAACGCCTCCTCTATGGCTGCTCTCCAGACGCTGCGTTCGATCGGCAACAACATGGAGACCACGCAGGGTCGTATCTCGACCGGCCTGAAGGTAGGCTCTGCCTCCGACAACGCCGCTTACTGGTCCATCGCGACCACGATGCGTTCGGACGCTTCGGCGCTCTCCACCGTTTCTGACGCACTCGGCATCGGCGCAGCCAAGGTCGACACCGCGTACTCCGGCATGGAAGCGACGATCAAGGTCGTTCAGGAAATCAAGGACAAGCTGATCCTTGCCCAGGACCCGACTGCCGACAAGAAGAAGATCCAGAAGGAAATCGGCCAGCTCCAGAAGCAGCTGACGTCGATCGCCGACTCCGCGACCTTCAACGGTGAAAACTGGCTGAAGACGAAAGCATCCAACGACGGCGCAGCATTTGTTGTCGGTACTGACGATGCGGCTATTGCCAACCTGAAGAAGCAGGTTGTTGCTTCCTTCACCCGTGACTCCGCTGGCGCCGTCAAGGTTCAGCGCGTCGATCTGCAGCTCAGCGGCTCGAACGTTCTGTTCGATACCGGCGCTGTAACAGACGGCAAGGGTACGGGCATCCTCGACAAGGCAGCTGTCGCAGACGGCGTTAAGCAGTCGGTTTCGAACCTCGATATTTCCGACCTGAGCATCTACAAGGGCGCTGGTGCCACCATGCTCGGCACTGCCGCTGCAACGGACAACGACATCCTCGACAAGCTCATCACTCACGTTGACAAGCAGCTTGAAACCCTCAACAGCGCTGCTGCCGATCTGGGCGCGGTCTCCAACCGCATCTCGATGCAGGGCGACTTCGTTTCCAAGCTGACGGCAACGATGGAAAAGGGTATCGGCCGTCTGGTTGACGCCGACATGAACGAAGAGTCGACCCGCCTCAAGGCTCTGCAGACGCAGCAGCAGCTGGCAATCCAGGCTCTGTCGATCGCCAACAGCGACTCGCAGAACATCCTGTCGCTCTTCCGTTAATCGGACCGAAAATTACAAAAGTCGAGCCGCGCCCGAAAGGGCGCGGTTTTGCATTTGTGGAGTGCTCCGCAAACGGGAAGATTTCGTTTACCATCCTTGCTTTGAAAGCATTTACCACGATTTGAGCGAAGCGCCGGGAGCGCCCTGAAATTAGGGAATTGGAAAGCACCGGCTGTCAGATTTTGGGCATGGACAAGCGGATAGCCGCTGGCCTGAATGACACTACACGCAGGATCGCAAGCGGAGGCTGACCGTCTTGCAATTGCGTGAAACAGGCAAACGTGACGGAGGCTGACCCAAGCGTATTGCCCTTTTATCAAAGCCGCATCCGGAAACGGGTGCGGCTTTATTATTTTTTTAAACATTTCAGGCTACGCGCGCATGCGCGCGAAGATTGCATAATAAAATCTCAGCGTGTGTATTTTTTTGCGACCCTTAGCTCTTCATTAACCATATGAAGGTTAGCTAGAGCCATCGAAACGGCGAGCTAACCATTAAAAATCAGCAGGTTAGCAGGCATGATGCTGTGCGCTGTTCCCGGTGAGACCGGAATGTCCCTTCGTTAATCAGCCATTCAAGGGGCAAATTTACTATGACGAGCATTCTCACTAACGTAGCAGCTATGTCTGCACTCCAGACCCTGCGCTCCATCGGCCAGAACATGGAAACGACGCAGGACCGCGTGTCTTCCGGCCAGCGCGTCGGCGAAGCTTCCGATAACGCCGCTTACTGGTCGATCGCGACCACCATGCGTTCCGACAACGGCGCTCTTTCTGCTGTTCAGGACGCGCTCGGCCTCGGCGCCGCAAAGGTCGACACTGCCTATTCGGGTATGGAATCGTCCATCGACGTCGTCAAGGAAATCAAGAACAAGCTGGTTGCCGCCCGCGAACCCGGTGTCGACAAGTCCAAGATCCAGGAAGAAATCACCCAGCTGCAGGATCAGCTGAAGTCGATCTCCAGCTCCTCGTCTTTCTCCGGTGAAAACTGGCTGCAGGCAACCGTCAGCAACGGTGCTGGCGAACTGAAGAACGTCACCAAGCAGATCGTTGGCTCCTTCATCCGCGACGCTGCCGGCAACGTGTCCGTAAAGACCGTCAACGTTGACCTGAGCCGCAACACGGTGCTTTTCGACACGTCTTCGGGCGCTGCAAAGGACAAGCAGGGCGTCCTCGACTCCTACGCCTATTTTTCTTCCACGGGCAGCTACAAGCTGTTCGAAATCACCAATGACTCGGACGGCGTAGGCGCTGCCCAGCCGGTGACCAAGGTTGCAGCAGCCAAGGTTTACACTGAAGCCCAGCTGAAGGGCCTGAAGGAAGCAACTGCCGGCACCCCCGTCACCTTCACAACCGCTGCTGCAACGGGTATCGTCACGATCGCTAACGCCGATGCGACAGCCCCCGACGTCAACGGCACCTACTTCAATCTTGGCAACGACCAGTATGTGAAAATCAACACGACTGCGCCGACCTCGCCGGCAACCAAGACCAACATTGCAGTTGGCCTCGACGGCACCACCAAGATCTACCTGGAAGAAGGCGCAACCGCCCAGCTCGCAACGCAACTTACCTACTCCCTGACGTCTCTGGACATCACCAAGGACCTGACCGGCACGTTCAAGAACAGCGACGGCTCGGCAGTCTCGGAAAACCAGTACCTCGACGCCATGGTTTCCTTCGTTGACAAGCAGCTCCAGAGCATGACGTCCGCCGCTGCCGACCTCGGCTCGGTCAAGATGCGCATCGAACTGCAGGAAAACTTCGTCAACAAGCTGACCGACTCGCTCGACAAGGGCATCGGCCGTCTCGTCGACGCTGAAATGAACGAAGAATCCACCAAGCTGAAGGCTCTTCAGACCCAGCAGCAGCTTGCTGTTCAGGCCCTGTCAATCGCCAACAACGACTCGCAGAGCATCCTGTCGCTCTTCCGTTAATCGGAAAAGACATCGCCAAAAAATCGAGCCGCATCCGAAAGGGTGCGGCTTTTTCCGTCATGGTTAAGAGAAATTATTATTTCCTAATTTTTATTAACAACAGTTTAGGCTTTGTTAACCATTCGGGCCCTAAAACCTAGGCATCGAAACGATTGGTTAACCAAGACGAAAAAGAGGTTAACAGGCATCAAGCCGCGCGATCGTTACCGGCGGCAATCCGGAATGTCCCTTTTCATTTAAGCCAATCAAGGGGCAAATAATTATGACCAGCATTTTGACGAACGTCGCGGCAATGGCCGCCCTTCAGACCCTCCGCGCAATCGGCAGCGACATGGAAGAAACGCAGTCGCGTGTCTCCTCCGGCCTGCGCGTCAAAACCGCCTCCGACAACGCCGCCTACTGGTCTATCGCGACCACCATGCGTTCGGATAACGGTGCTCTTTCCGCTGTTCAGGACGCCCTCGGCCTCGGCGCCGCAAAGGTCGATACAGCCTATTCCGCCATGGAAACCACTGTCGATGTCGTCAAGGAAATCAGCAAGAAGCTGGTTGCCGCCCGCGAGGCCGGCGTCGACAAGGCAAAGATTCAGGAAGAAATCCGTCAGCTCCAGGACCAGCTGAAAAGCATCGGCGAATCCGCCTCCTTCTCCGGCGAAAACTGGCTTAAGGGCAAGATCAGCGACGCATCCGGCAACCTCACCCCCATAACGAAGCAGATCGTCGGCTCCTTCATCCGTGACGGCGCGGGCAATGTTGCAGTCAAGACGATCAACGTTCAGGTCGACAACAAGACTGCCCTTTTCGATACCTCGACCGGTGCGGCGAAAAACGGTATCCTCGATAGCGCCGCCTATTATTCCGATACAGGCTCCCTGCGCAATTTCGAGATTACCACGACCACACCCGCAGGTGTTGCCACAAACACGCCCTCTACCGCAAAGGTGTTCACGCAATCCCAGCTTCTGGGTTTCCCATCGGGGACGACGACCACAGTTTCTGCTCCAGACGCAGTAACCGGCCTCGTAACCGTTGCTGCGGCGACAACCGCACGAAACAACGGCACCTACTTCAAGATCGGCGAAAACGCAGCGGGTGAAGCCCTCTACGTAAAAGCCAACAATACCGCGCCGATGCCTGCAGGCACCACTGTAACGGCAATCGGAACCGGCGGTTCGTCCAATAACAATATTTACCTCGAAACCGCCGCCGCAGATTCCCAGATGGCACAGAAGCTCGGCTACTCGCTGATCGATCTCGACATCACCAAGGATCTCAGCGGTTTGCTGGACGCCAAGGGCCAGCCGTTGACGGACAATGACGGCCTCGACAACATGATCCAGTTCGTCAACACCAAGCTGGAATCGCTGATCAGCGCGAGCGCCGATCTCGGCTCCATCAAGATGCGCCTCGATCTTCAGGAAGATTTCGTCAACAAGCTCACAGACTCCATCGACAAGGGCGTCGGCCGCCTCGTCGACGCAGACATGAACGAAGAATCCACCAAGCTGAAGGCTCTGCAGACCCAGCAGCAGCTGGCAATCCAGTCGCTCTCCATCGCCAATACCAGCTCCGAGAATATCCTGTCGCTATTCCGCCAGTAAGCGGCGCCCGTTGGCTACGGGCGGTTTCGTCCCGCTCTGGCAGCAACAGAATATTCGGAAATGGAAACCGCGCTTCGCAAGAGGCGCGGTTTTCACATTTACCGAGACCAGTGCAGAATGTTGCGAAAAAGCAAGCCGACATCGTGGACAAGACCCACCGTCACGTTGCGTAAATTTCTGATTTTATTGGGGAAAATGGTGCTGCTAGAGAGATTTGAACTCTCGGCCTCTCCCTTACCAAGGGAGTGCTCTACCCCTGAGCTATAGCAGCATCCGGTGCCGAAGCGTTTGCTTCAGCATCAAGCGTGGCGGCCTATTGCCATAGGTTTTTGACGAGCGCAAGTCGCAAAACGATATTCTTCAACAAGCGGGGCAAAAAAGCGTTCCCCCTGTTGAAAAACGTATTTTTCGGATATTGCTGAATTTATGAACGAACATCATGACAAACAGGCAAAGGCGGCGTTTTCCGTGAACGCTTCAGAAGACCCCGTTGCCCTTGCGGCAAGCGGCAACGCCCAGGCTGGTCCCGGCGAGAAGGCGCGGCAACGCGAGGCGGAGCGCAAGGCGCGGGCAGCGAAGAAGCTGCGTGAAAACCTGCAGAAGCGCAAACAGCAGGTTCGCGCGCGCCGGGCCGGCGATGCGGATGAGACGATTGGCCTGCCTGCCGCAAAAACGGACGAATCATCCTCATAGAGAATTCACCAGCATCATTTGAAACGCCGCGGAAACTCGTCTAAGGACGCGCATTTCCGCAAGGCATGATTAAGAAAGGCGGGCAAAGGCCCGTAGGGACGCATGGATCGCATCAGAATTACGGGTGGTAACAAGCTCAACGGCATCATTCCCATCTCCGGCGCGAAAAACGCCGCTCTGCCTTTGATGATCGCTTCGCTTCTGACCAGCGATACGCTGACGCTCGAAAACGTGCCGCATCTGGCGGACGTCGAGCAGCTCATCCGTATTCTCGGCAATCATGGCGTCGATATTTCGGTCAATGGCCGTCGTGAAAGCCAGGGCGAAGCCTATTCCCGCACGGTCCACTTCACCTGTCGTACCATTGTCGATACCACCGCACCTTACGAGCTGGTTTCCAAGATGCGCGCCAGCTTCTGGGTCATCGGCCCGCTTCTGGCCCGTGAAGGCCGTGCGCGCGTTTCACTGCCCGGCGGCTGTGCCATTGGCACCCGTCCGGTGGACCTGTTCATCGAGGGCCTGCAGGCACTTGGCGCAACGATGGAGATCGATGGCGGCTATATCAACGCCAGCGCTCCAAAGGGCGGCCTTATCGGCGCTGTTTATACCTTCCCGAAAGTCTCCGTCGGCGCGACGCATGTGATGCTGATGGCCGCGAGCCTTGCAAGAGGCACCACCGTCATTCACAACGCCGCCCGCGAACCGGAAGTCGTCGATCTAGCGCACTGCCTGACTGCGATGGGCGCGAAGATCGAGGGCGCTGGCACCTCCACCATCACCATCGAGGGAGTCACCTCGCTTTCCGGCGCACGCCACCGGGTGCTGCCTGACCGTATCGAGACCGGCACCTATGCCATGGCCGTTGCCATGGCTGGCGGTGATGTGGTGCTGGAAGGCACGCGTGCATCGCTGCTCGACAATGCGCTGGACACGCTGCGGCTTGCCGGAGTGTCGATCAGCGACACGGAGACCGGTCTGCGCGTCGTGCGCAACGGCAACGGCATTCAGCCGGTCGATATCGTCACCGAACCCTTCCCCGGC
The DNA here is from genome assembly GCF_053521785.1 of Agrobacterium sp. A3-95. NCBI lineage: Bacteria > Pseudomonadati > Pseudomonadota > Alphaproteobacteria > Hyphomicrobiales > Rhizobiaceae > Agrobacterium > Agrobacterium sp. A3-95. The sequence goes on from NZ_JBNWDR010000001.1 coordinate 683,222, forward strand.
TTCCCAACCGACCTCCAGGCGCAGTTCATGGCGCTGATGACCCGGTCGCAGGGTGTATCCCACATTACCGAAACCATCTTCGAAAACCGCTTCATGCATGTGCAGGAACTGGCCCGTCTCGGCGCGAAGATTTCGCTCTCCGGGCAGATGGCCCGTATCGAAGGCGTTACCCGCCTGAAGGGTGCGCCTGTCATGGCAACCGATCTGCGCGCCTCGGTGTCGTTGGTCATTGCGGGCCTGGTGGCGGAAGGCGAGACCATGGTTTCGCGCGTCTACCACCTCGATCGCGGTTTCGAACGGCTTGAAGAAAAGCTCACCCGCTGCGGTGCGCTGGTCGAACGCGTCAGCGATTGATCCTTTCATCGCCGCTCATTCGTTTTCTCCCCGTTGCAGAGCGGGCCGCGACTGCCTATTTCCTGTACAAGGAATAGACATTGCGGGCGCGGCCCCGCGGAAAAGGAAGAAAACGATGAGCGGCCTGAAATTGCTCGCGCTGGATACTGAAGATCTCTCCGTCATTTCGACGCACATGCAGGACAGCGTCTTCAAACTGAAGGACGTTGCATTCGAGGCAAAGCAGGGCCAATTTACACTTTCCGCCAATCGTTTCGTCTGGGAAAACGCGAATAAGAAGAACCTGCCGCCGGAGCGATGCCGCAGCGTGGTTTTCCTGAAGCGGGTCTCCGCTGTCCGCTCGCACGGCATCAATCGCACTGATAAGGAACAGGTGCTTTCGCTCCTCGCAATCCGCTTCGTGCAGAACGGCGAAGGTCCTGATGGCGCCGTCGAACTGACGCTTTCGGGCGGCGGGGCTATCGCACTCGATGTCGAATGCATCGAGGCGCAGCTGACGGATGTGAGCGGCGCCTGGGAAACTGCCGCCAAACCGCATCATCCCGATAGCGAATAAGCTCTCCACGCCATTGCAACGGTTGCCTTTCGTCACTGTTTCGATTTATGCCACATACCAGAGCCGCATTTTTCTGCGGTGAGTTCGTGCACCTCGCGGGATCGCCGCGAGGAAAATGAGAGGGTAATGGCGTGGCAATCTGGCTGGAGCGGGCATCGGCTGATTTCGAACAGAAATTTGCTGCCTTCCTGACAACCAAGAGGGAAGTTTCGGAAGACGTCAACGCGACCGTTCGCGACATCATCGATGACGTCCGCAATCGCGGCGATGCGGCCCTTGCCCACTACTCCATTAAATTCGACGGCATCGATTTCTCGAAGGTCTCGATGCGGGTGACAGCGGAAGAGATCGATGCGGCCGTCGAAGCCGTTGACAGAAGTGTCATCGAAGCTCTCGAACTCGCAGCGAGGCGCATTGAAAAACACCATGCGCGGCAGATGCCGAAGGACGATATCTACGAAGACGAGATCGGTGTGGGCCTCGGTTCACGCTGGACGGCGATCGAAGCTGTCGGCCTTTATGTGCCCGGCGGCACCGCGAGCTATCCAAGCTCCGTCCTTATGAACGCTGTCCCGGCCAAGGTTGCCGGTGTAGAGCGTATCGTCATGGTCGTGCCGGCGAATGGCGGCGTGATAAACCCCGCCGTTCTTGCCGCCGCGCGCATTGCAGGTGTTGAGGAAATCTACCGCATTGGCGGCGCACAGGCCGTGGCTGCACTCGCCTACGGCACGGAAACAATCACGCCTGTCGCCAAGATTGTCGGCCCCGGCAATGCCTATGTGGCGGCCGCGAAACGGCATGTCTTCGGAACTGTCGGCATCGACATGATCGCCGGGCCCTCCGAAGTGCTTGTCATTGCCGACAGGGACAACGATCCTGACTGGCTGGCCGCCGATCTTCTCGCGCAGGCGGAGCATGACCGTGGCGCGCAGTCCATTCTCATCACCGACAATGCCGAACTCGGCAAGGCGGTGGAGGCGGCCGTGGAACGGCAGCTGAAGCGGCTGTCGCGCGCCGAGACGGCAGCGGCGAGCTGGGCGGATTTCGGTGCGATCATTCTCGTCGAAAAGCTCACCGATGCCATTCCCTTGGCCAACCGCATTGCCGCCGAGCATCTGGAGCTTGCCGTTGACGATCCGGACGCGCTGATGGCGCATATCCGCAATGCCGGCGCGATCTTCGTCGGGCGCCATACGCCTGAGGTGATCGGCGATTATGTCGGCGGCTCCAACCACGTTTTGCCGACGGCGCGCTCAGCGCGCTTCTCTTCCGGCCTTTCAGTGCTGGATTTCGTCAAACGTACCTCGATCCTGCGTCTCGGGCCTGAGCAGCTGCGGCAGCTTGCGCCGGCGGCGATCACCCTTGCCCGTTCGGAGGGGCTGGACGCGCATGCGCGCTCCGTCTCCATTCGCCTCAACCCGGAAAGTTAAGAGATGGCTTCAGGCGATTTCCGGCTCTGCGATGTGGTTTTGGACGATAGCATCGGCCGGTCCACGCCGGACGTGGAGCATGAACGCGCCGTCGCCATTTTCGATCTGATTGAGGAAAACACGTTCGAACCATTCGGCCATGAGGGCGGCCCATACCGGCTGCACATATCGCTGGTCGATGCCAAGCTGGTTTTCTCGATCAAGACCGAAGACGAGAAGGATGTCTCGACCCATATCCTGTCGCTGACGCCGTTCCGCCGCATCATCAAGGATTATTTCCTGATCTGCGAAAGCTATTACGAGGCGATACGCTCCTCCACTCCAAGCCAGATCGAGGCGATCGACATGGGCAGGCGGGGCATTCACAATGACGGCTCGCAGACTTTGATGGACCGGCTTTCCGGCAAGATCAAAATCGATTTCGATACTGCGCGCCGTCTTTTCACCCTTGTCTGTGTGCTTTATTGGCGGGGTTAGAGATGAGAGATCCCGCCACGGCTCCAAATGGGGGACAGGCTCCCAAATCGGTCCTCTTCATGTGCGGTATGAACTCCATCCGTTCTCCCATGGCCGAGGTCATCGCCAAACGACTGGTGGCGCCCGGCATCTACATCCAGTCGGCCGGCGTGCGTGCGGGCGAGCGTGACCCCTTTGTGGATGCGGTTCTGGAAGAACAGGGATTTTCGCTCGGCAAACACAAACCGCGTACATTGGACGAGATCGAGGATGATTTTTTCGATCTGATCATTACATTGACACCCGAAGCTCATCACGCAGCACTTGAACTGACACGCTCGAACTCGCTCGACGTTGTCTATTGGCCAACCATGGACCCAACCGTCATCACCGGCACGCGGGACCAGATTCTGGATGCCTATCGCGAGGTGCGGGACCATCTTGCCAGGCTGATTACCGAACGCCTGCCAGGAAGGCCGCAGCCGGCGGCGGATACGCTTTCAAAAGACTGAGGTTGAGTGTCCGTTTCGATCGGACCAGACACTTCAAACGCCGCACAGGACAGGCATTTATTCGATCCGCACCTCTCACCTGGCGAAAATCGGTTCCGATTTTCGCCGTGATGCTTTAGAGGTTCACAAATGTGCCGGGATTGTGTAGTTTCCGCGCAATTTTCCCGGACACGACAGGTCCGGCACTATCAACAGGAAGAAAACCCTTACATGACAAAAGAAGAAGTCCTCGAATTCCCGGGCATCGTAACCGAATTGCTGCCGAACGCAACATTCCGCGTGAAGCTTGAGAACGAACACGAAATCATCGCCCACACTGCGGGCCGCATGCGCAAGAACCGTATCCGCGTTCTGGCGGGCGACAAGGTGCTGGTCGAAATGACGCCTTACGACCTGAGCAAGGGCCGCATCACCTATCGCTTCAAGTAATCCGTTTTCGGCATTCGGAAGCCCGGGCAGCGCAATGACCAACTCAAAACAAAAGCTCGTTCTGGCATCCGGTTCGCCGCGGCGTCTGGAACTATTGCACCAGATCGGCATCGAGCCGGCACGTCTGATGCCGATGGATATCGACGAAACGCCCGTAAAGCTTGAGCATCCGCGCACGCTGTGCCGTCGCCTGTCGCTACAGAAGGCCGAGGCTGCGCATGCGGCGCTGAAGAGCGAGCAGACGTGGAAAGACGCCTATGTTCTCGGCTCCGACACCGTGGTGGCCGTGGGTCGCCGCATTGTCGGCAAGGCGGAATATACCGAGGAGGCTTCCGCAGCGCTGCATCTTCTCTCGGGGCGCAGCCATTGGGTCTATACCGGCATCTGCCTTGTGACGCCCGGCGGCAAGATCCGTCAGAAGGTTGTGGAAACCAAGGTGCGTTTCAAACGCCTTACCACGCGCGAGATCGACGCCTATATCGCCTCCGGGCAATGGCGCGGCAAAGCCGGGGCCTATGGTATCCAGGGCATTGCCGGCTCATTCGTGCAGAAACTGACCGGCTCCTACACCAATGTCGTCGGCCTGCCGCTGTATGAGACCATGTCGCTTCTTTCCGGTGAAGGATTCGAGGTGACGTCGGGCTGGCTCGAAGGATAGACCATGACAAAATCATCTCCTGAAGGTTCGGGAAATGTCACGCCGCTTCGGAAAACGAAGCCATGTCCGGAGTGCGGGCGGCCCTCGACACGGGAAGACTATCCGTTCTGTTCGGATCGCTGCCGCTCGCTCGATCTCGCCCGCTGGCTGAACGGTTCCTACGCCATTCCTGTCGCCGACGACGAAAGCAGCGCGGACGAGCAGGACTCGTTCAAAAATTCCTCCGAATAACGTTGCGCCGCCGGAAAATCCGGCGGTGGAATACAGAATATTTTTAATGACCTTCAGCTCGCAGTACATTCACCGGGTTACCGACAGCCCGAAAGCCATATCAAAAACCGGTTGACGCCCCTCCCCCGGCAGCCATTAGGGTTCCCCGATGGACGCAAGCCTGCAAAAAAGAGTAAGGCCTGGCGCGCTGCTGTTTGCGGTGCTGGCAGTTTGTCTTGCCATATTGGCAACGGTGCTGCTTGCCAATGACAAGAAACATCTCAAAAGCCTGCTGAGCTATCTCAACCTTGCGCCTGCCACACGCTCCGCCGAGCAGCCAGCCCGGATGAAGCCCGTCAAGCGGCATAAGGTTACCGCCCAAAAACTCAATCTACCGCCGCATCTGCTGAAATTCGAGCAAGGCGGCAACAGGGCATCCTTTGCCCGCGACTTCGTTCTTTCCGGCAAGGACCTATGCGACCGCTTTACCGCGGCGGGCTTTTCCAACCCGCAAGGCTGGCACGCAAGCCCGGTGAAGATCCGCAATTTCGAATGCATGGCCGATCTTGTGGTCGGGGACACGGCGAACGCGTCGGAACGGGCATCGCTTTTTCTAGACATCAGAGGCGAGGCGTCCGACGAGGTTCGCTCTATCAGGATGAAAGTGGTTGCGCCGCAGACACCTGATGGTGCCGTTATTCTGACAAAGCTTGAGGACGCGTTGGCGATGATCATCGAGCAGACGCGCTGGGCCGACCTTGCCAGCATGCTTGAGCCGGCACGCAGGCTGCAACCCTATCAGGCAGAGCATTTCGGCATTTCCGTCTCCCTAAAGCCGGAGCCGTCTGCGCCACATCGGCTGAACCTGATTTTGCTGGCAACGGAACAATTGCCGGGACTGAAGCTCACGCGCAGCTTTTTCGACAGCGAGAAATGGCTTCCCGCTGCCACTCTTTCGGATCGACCGGTCCTCTATTTTTCCGTCAGGTAGAACCGCATCCCGAAAACCAACGGCTGCTCAGCCTATCGCTGCCAGTTTATGCTGCCCAGGCAGAATCCTGTCGCTTCGCTGGGCTTGACGTTTAGCCTCCCACTGAAGGGCCGTGCGAACGATGGTTGTGAGATCATTGAAACGCGGCGACCATCCGAGTTCCGACTGGATACGGCTCGAATCCGCAACCATCGTGGCAATGTCGCCGGCGCGGCGGGGACAATGGATAACCGGGAAATCGTTTCCGGATTCCCGCTGCACGGCATGCAGCACGTCCAGTACCGAATAGCCGACGCCATAACCGCAATTGAGCGTTCGTGTGCCGCCACCAGCACGCAGATGCGCCATGGCGAGCATATGCGCGTCGATCAGATCGCTGACATGGATATAGTCGCGAACGCCGGTGCCGTCAGCGGTCGGATAATCCGTTCCGTAAACCTCAACCTTGTCGCGCCGGCCGGTTGCCGCTTCGCACGCTACCTTGATGAGGTTCGCCACACCCGTGGGGGACGGCCCGGCACGGCCCTTCGGGTCGGCGCCGGCAACATTGAAATAACGCAGCGCCACATAGTTGAAATCATGTGCCTGCACGACATCGCGCAACATGATTTCTGAGGCGAGTTTCGACAGGCCGTAGGGATTTTCCGGGCTGAGAACTGCCGTTTCCGGCACCGGGCCAACAAAGGGTTGGTTCCCATAGACCGCGGCAGTTGAAGAGAAGATGAAATTGCGGATACCATGACCGACTGCCGCCGCAACAAGGGCGCGGGTCGTGCCGGTATTGTTTTCGTAATATTCCAGCGGCTGGCTGATCGATTCAGGGACGCTGACGGAGCCAGCGAAGTGGAAAATGGTCTCGATCTGGTTGTGTTCGAAAATTTGGCCGAGCAAGTCGCGATCGGCGACGTCGCCTAGATAGAAACGCGCCGCTGGCGCGACCGCCCAACGTGATCCCGTCGAAAGACGGTCGACAACAACGACGTCTTCACCGGCGTCGAGCAAAGCCCACACCATGTGGCTTCCTATATAACCGGCCCCACCGGTGACCAGAACAGCCATGACATTACTTCCCTGTTTGCTTTTGTTGCGTCCATCAAAGCCAATAATTCTTCATCATTGATTACTTGCACAGCAAATACCCCACCTATCCCTTGCCCCTATGAAAAGGTGGCTTACGATTGGTTAGCGCAATGAAGTGTGTTTTATTTATTAGATGAAAATGTTCTCATAAATGGAACACAAGGCGCATAGCACAGAAAAGCCCGCACGTCGATTGGTACGCCTTGAGGTTGTAGTTTTAGCGGCTTGCCATGACTCTTTTGGCAGAAAATCTGCCTGCCGCGGCCAAATTCGGCGCGGCAGGGCGGGCTATCGCAGGATCGCGGTTATCTGCCGAGAATATAGGACGCAAGCCGATCGGCTGCGTCTTCGATCTGCTTTGGGTTGCGCAGGAAGCAGGCGCGGAGAAACAGCTCTCCGCCTTGGCCGAATGCGGTGCCCGGCGCGAGGCCGACGCCGGTCTTGTCAACGATATCCAGAGCCGTGGCGCGGCTGTCGGTCACGCCGTCCACCTTGAGGAAGGCATAAAGAGCGCCATCCGGCTTCAATGTCTCCACGCGGTTCGTCGCGATCAGCGCATCGCAGAGAATGTCGCGGGATGTCAGAGCGCGTTCGTAGTTCTCGCGGACGAAACCGTCGCCATGGTCGAGAGCCGCGACTGCGCCGCGCTGCATGAACTGCGCCACGCCGGAGGTGGAATATTGAATAAGATTCTCGATCACCTGCCCGATGACGGGTGGCGCCACGAGCCAGCCAACACGCCAGCCCGTCATGGACCAGTTCTTCGAAAAAGAATTGGCGAAGACGATTTTGTCATCCGGTTCCATCACGTCGAGGAACGACGGCGCACGGGTGCCGGTATAGTGATAAAGTGCGTAAATCTCATCCGCCACGATCCAGAGGTCGTGCTTGCGGGCGAGTGCCAGAACATCGCGAAGATTGTCTCGCGTTGCGGTCCAGCCGGTCGGGTTGGACGGCGTGTTGATAAAGAGCGCCTTCGTCTTACCGGTGATCGCACTTTCCAGCTTGCCGATATCGAGATCCCAGCGACCATCGTGGAAATCGATGCCGGCTGCGACCGCCTTTGCGCCCGCCACGCCGATGGCGGCAACAATATTGGGCCAGGTGGGCGTGAGATAGATCATCTCGTCGCCCGGCGACGTCAGCGCTTGCACCGCAAGCGCAATCGCCTGCATGCCGGAACCTGTTACGTAAAAATGATCTGCGGATAGAGAGGCTGAAAAGTGACGCTCGTAGTAGCTGCTGAGCGCCTGGCGCAATTCGGGAATGCCGCGTTGCCAGGTATAGAAGGTCTCGCCATTGTTGAGCCCGTCGATGGCCGCCTTGTTGATGAAGTCCGGGCTTGGCAGATCGCCTTCGCCGACCCAAAGCGGCAGAAGATTGTCCCGTCCCCGGGCATAATTCACGACCTCGACAATGCCGCTCTCGGGAGCCGCCAGAGAGCGCGCACTCAGACTGTTCAAAATGGACATTAAAGACACTCCGTTTGGTGTCTTCTTATCGCATCGAACGGGCGATATGCATGATATTCCGTGCAACAGTCATGGATTTTCTTTATGGATGGATGCCCGGCGAGAGGGAGCTGACCCATGGTCAGCAATATCGCGCCGGGACAATCTAAGCTTCAACGCGTCTTCAGCAGATCGCGGATTTCGGTGAGAAGCTTGACGTCTTCCGGCGGCGGAGCCGGTTCCGACTTTTCCTCGATCTTTTTCCGGTCGACAGAAGCGCGAAGCTTGTTGACCCCTTTGACCATCAGGAAAATGATCCAGGCGAGAATTAGGAAGTTTATGAGGACCGTGAGAAAGTTACCATAAGCGAAGACAGCGCCCTGATCGCGCGCGGCGGCAAGCGAGCTTGCGGTGACGCTGGAACTGAGCGGCAGGAAGTAGTTCGAAAAATCGAACCCGCCGAAAATCGCACCGACGATCGGCATGATAAGGTCGTTGACGACGGAATCGACGATCTTGCTGAACGCCGCCCCGATAATAACACCCACGGCCAGATCCATGACATTGCCACGGGCAATGAAGGTTTTAAATTCGTTAAGCATCAGATGGTCCCTCTCCTGCTTCGCGAGCTGAAGCTATGTGACTGTCCCTACGGGTTCAACCATATAGATTCCCTGTCCCATTTGGAATTCGTCAAGATTGCATTTATTAGGCTTTTTGCACGGTAGTCTTGAACTTTATGATCAGACCGCGCTCATTCTCAACGGCCCGGAATTCGCCTATGCTCGTTTTCAGGGATTGTTGCATGGGGAGGATGCGTGCTTCCTGGGTGGATCATATTCGGTTCGGCCTTCGCTTATGTCCTGCTGCTGTTTGCGGTTGCAAGTTATGGGGACAGGAACAGCCGGAAAAGAAACGCTCCCAAAAAGGGGCGGCCGTTCGTCTATGCGCTTAGCCTGGCGATCTATTGCACCTCTTGGACCTATTTCGGCGGCGTCGGGCTTGCGGCGGACAAGGGGCTGGAATTCCTCGGCATCTATACCGGGCCGATCCTTGCCTTCACCATTGGCATGCCGATCATTCGCCGGATCGTGGAGCTTGCCAAAACCGAAAAGCTGACGTCGGTTGCCGATTTCATTGCCGCCCGCTACGGCAAGAACTCCACCGTGGCGATGATTGTCGCCATCATCGCGCTTGTCGGCGCCATTCCCTATATCGCGCTGCAATTGAAGGCCGTTTCCAGTTCGGTGGCGACGATGGTCGATCCCGGCGATTACGGCATTGGCAGCGGCAACCTCTATTTCCTCGATCTGCCGCTGCTCGTCACCATCGTCATGGCGGGCTTCGCCGTCATGTTCGGCACCCGGCATACCGACGCCACCGAACACCAGGACGGGCTTATTCTGGCGATTTCAATGGAATCGCTCGTCAAGCTCGTCGCCATGTGCACCGTCGGCTTTTACGTTCTGTTCGTCCTCTTCGACGGCCCCTCGCATTTGTGGGAACTTGCGTCGGGCAATGAACGGGCCATGCGGGCCATATCCTATCACACGCCCATCAGCCGCTGGATCGTGATGACCCTGCTTTCCGGTTTCGCGATCATCCTGTTGCCGCGCCAGTTCCATGTCACCGTGGTTGAAAATCGCACGCCGGAAGAGCTGCGCATGGCGGGGTTCCTGCTGCCGCTTTATCTGATTGCGATCAACATCTTCGTGCTGCCGATAGCGCTTGCCGGAATTTTGACCCTCGGCGCCAATGGCAACGCCGATCTTTACGTCCTGCAATTGCCGCTTGCGCATCAGATGCCGGTCGTTTCGCTGATTACCTTCATTGGCGGATTTTCAGCGGCGACCGCCATGGTGATCGTTGCCTCGGTCGCGCTGTCGATCATGATTTCCAACGACATCGTCATGCCGATCTTTTTGCGGCAGAAGCTGTTGAACCGTTCGCCGCACCGGGACAACTTCGCCAAAACGCTTCTCAACATCCGCAGAACAGCGATCTTTGCGGTGATGCTTCTGGGCTACGGCTACTACCGTGCGGCCGATAGCGCCACCGGGCTTGCCTCCATCGGCCTCCTGGCATTTGCCGCCATCGCCCAGATGGCACCTGCCCTTTTCGGCGGGTTGTTCTGGCGGCGCGCCAATGCGCGCGGTGCGATTGCCGGTTTGAGTTCAGGCTTTTTTGTCTGGGCCTACCTGCTGTTTCTGCCGAGCTTCGGCGGGCCTGATAACTCAGAGGTCGCGGCCACCGTTCTCGGCTTCCTCTTTTCTGGCAGTACGGTCTTTAACGGTCCCGAGGCCGACCCTTTTGTGAACGCGGTCATCCTCAGCCTGCTCGTCAACAGCATGGCTTTCGTGCTTGGCTCGCTTTCACGCAACCCACGACCCGTGGAGCGCATCCAGTCCGGCATCTTCGTGAAGCGCCATTCGAAATCACAATTCGCCACGCGCGGCTGGAAAACCCGCGTCAGCGTCGGCGATCTCAAAAGCGCGATTGCCCGTTATCTCGGTGAAGAGCGCATGCTGCGCTCATTGGCGACCTATGAAAAGACGGCGGGCAGGAAGCTCAATGACGACCAGCCCGCCGACATGGCGCTGATCCATTTCTCCGAACAATTGCTGGGCAGCGCCATCGGCTCCTCCTCAGCCCGCCTCGTGCTTTCGATCATTCTCCAGAAGGCGGAGGACACCAGCGCCGACACGGCCTGGCTGCTGGATCAGGCAAGCGAGGCGCTGCAATATAATCAGGACATGCTGCAAACGGCGCTGGCGCAGATGGACCAGGGCATCGCCGTTTTCGACAGCTCGCAGCAGCTGACGATCTGGAACCGGCGCTTCCGCACCCTTCTCGATCTACCTGAGCAATTCGGGCAGGTGGGGTTGCCGCTGACGGACATCGTTTCCATGCTGCAGGAGCGCGGCGACATGCCGCCGGGCGACACGGAACAGCTGATCACCAGTTTCCTGACCATGGACCTGCCTTTCTCGCTGGTGCTTGGCGGCGGCGAGCGCATCATTGAAGTGCGCTCCAACACCATGCCGGACAAGGGTATCGTCGCCACCTTCACCGATATCACGCAGAGAGTGGCGAGCGATCAGGCACTGAAACAGGCCAATGAAACGCTGGAACAGCGGGTGGCGGAACGAACCGTCGAGCTTACCCGCGTCAACCGCGAACTTGCGGAGGCAAGGGCATCCGCCGACGAGGCGAACATCGGCAAGACACGGTTTTTTGCTGCCGCCGGCCACGATATCCTCCAGCCGCTGAATGCCGCGCGGCTTTATTCCTCCTCGCTGGTCGAGCGGCTTGGCGCCTCGGGGGAAAGCGATCTCGTCCAGAACATCGATTCGGCGCTCGAGTCGGTAGAGACCATTCTCGGCGCGGTGCTCGATATTTCCCGCCTCGACACCGGTTCGATGAAAGCGCGCATGACATCGGTGCCGCTGAACGAGCTGCTGAAACGCATCGAAACCGATTTCGCGCCGATGGCGCAGGAAAAGAACCTCGATCTCGTGGTCATGCCCACCTCGCTCACCGTCCGTTCTGACCCCAACCTGTTGCGGCGGCTGATACAAAACCTCGTCTCCAATGCCATCAAATACACGCTGAGTGGAAAGGTCATCGTTGGCGCGCGCCGCCGGGGAGGCGATGTCGTCATTCAGGTGACGGATTCCGGCATCGGCATTCCCGCATCCAAATTCCGCACGGTTTTCAAGGAATTCGCTCGGCTGGATGAGGGTGCAAAAACGGCCTCCGGCCTCGGACTTGGCCTTTCAATTGTCGACCGGCTGTCGCGCATGCTGCACCATCCGGTACAGCTGATCTCCACACCCGGAAAAGGTACGACATTCCGTATCCACCTGCCGCGCGAGGCAGACCGCCTGACGCCAGCCAAGGCCGCTGGCGGGATCGCCAATCCGGTGGCGAGCGACCGGCTTGCCGGCGTCAGGGTACTCTGCATCGACAACGAGCCGAAAATCCTCGAGGGCATGACGTTATTGCTGACGGGATGGGGCTGTGAGGTGTTGCCCGCAGGTTCGGTGGCCACACTCGAAGAACCGTTCCTGACAATGTCAGCGGCGCCGGATGTCATCATTGCCGATTATCATCTCGACGACGGCGACGGTATCAGCGCCATCCGCCTGATCAGGACATTCTACGGCAAAACGATCCCTGCCCTGCTTGTGACGGCGGACCGCAGCCCGGAAGTGCGCAGCGATGCGGAAAAATATGGGATTTCCGTCCAGCATAAGCCGGTCAAACCGGCGGCGCTGCGGGCCTATATCAACCAGATATCCAGCACGGCCCGCGCAGCGGCAGAATAAAAAAGCTCCCGGACCTTGCGATTCGGGAGCTCTTCGACTTTCAAAAATTCCAATGTCAGGCTGCGCGGCTCAGTCGATCCTGGCCAGTCGCCGAGCCCTGCTCCATCTGAAAACGCTGAACCAGATCGAGCAACGCTTCCACTTCGCCCGACAGCACCCTGCTGGCTGCGCTCGACTGTTGGGCAAGCGCCGCGTTCTGCTGGGTCATCTGATCCATCTGGTTGACGGACCCGTTGACATTGTGGAGCGCGGAGGACTGATCCTGCGTCGCCGTCGCGATGGTTTCGACATGCTGGCTGACGGCGACAATCTGATGGCTGATGGCTGAAAGGACCGTGCCCGCTTCCTGCACCAGCTTCGATCCGGAGCTCACCTCATGCGTTGACTGGTTGATGAGCTGCTTAATTTCACGTGCCGCATCCGCGGAGCGTTGTGCAAGTTCACGCACTTCCTGCGCCACGACCGCAAAACCTTTGCCCGCCTCGCCCGCACGCGCAGCCTCGATGCCGGCATTGAGGGCGAGAAGGTTGGTCTGGAACGCGATGTCATCGATGACCTCGATGATCTGCTCGATCTTGCGCGAGGCGTCTTCGATACGGCCCATGGCGTCCACGGCATTGCTGACGACCGAACCGGAACTGTCGGCGCTCTGTTTGGTGATGCGGACGGCCTCGTTGGCTTCGCGCGCCCGCTCGGCCGACGATCTGACCGTTGCGGTGATTTCCTCGACAGCGGCTGCCGTCTCTTCCAGCGAGGCTGCCTGATTCTCCGTGCGCTTCGACAGATCGACCGACGATTGCTCGATTTCAAAACCGCTATGCTGGATGACCAGGGTGCGCTCGCGGATTTGCCCCAGCGCATCGCGCAGGTTGAGAAGGGATTCGTTGAAGTCCGTGCGCAGACGATCCAGACGGCCGTTAAAGGGTGTCTCGATCGTGCGGCTCAGATCACCGCGCGAAAGCCTGCCGAGGCCGGACGCGATCTCGCTGACTGCGAATTCGATCTGGCCGTCCAGCTCCTGCTTCTCGGCATCGTTGCGGTGACGCTCCGATTCCGCCATGGACCGTTCCTCGGCGCTTTTGCCCTCGATCGCGAGTTTCTCAAGCGCATTCTCGCGGAATATCACGAGAGCGCGGGCGATGTTGCCGAATTCATTGGTATTGGTGGCATAGGGGATCGGCGTATCGAGATTGCCGTCCGAAAGAGACTTCACCGCATCGGTAAGCTTGCCTAGAGGCTGCAGGGTGCGCCGGATGACGAAATAGGCGAGCAATCCCACGCCGACCATGGCGAGCGCGCCACAGATCAGCATCAGGTCGCGTAGGCCGAAAATCTGGGCTTCGTAGACGGCCATGGGAACGCCCACGAAAAGAATACCGACGGTTGCTCCGGACTTGTTGAGAACCGGCATGTATCCGGTCATGTAATTGGTGCCGAAAAGCGTGGCGGCGCCGAAATAACCCTCACCCTTGGAGACCTTTTCGAAAGCGGGATGGTCGGTGGCGAGCTTCGTGCCCGCTGCTCTCTCGCCCTTTTCGTTCTTCAGATTGGTGGTCATGCGAATATAATCGCCGGCCTTGGCTTCAAAAACCGTCGCGATGCCGCCATTACCGGCAGCCGTGCGGTCGACGAGATCATTGTCGCGCAGTGTCCCGATGCTGGCGCGGCCGATACTCTTGAGCTCTCCATCCACCATTTCGAGGGCCACGCCGCCGACCTTCATCTCGTAAAGGATCGCCATGCCGCGCATCGCGCTGTGCGTGTCACGCAGCGCAGTGGTGATGATATTGTCCTTCAGGCGAATGTATGTCGAAAAACCAACTGCCGCGACGCTGAGCGCAATCAGGCCGATCGTCAGCACGACGACCTTACCCGCAACGGACTTAAAGAGCCGGTTGTGCATGAAACAGTTCCCCAAAACCAAACTTATAAAAGTTCTAGTTGGCAACTGTTAAAAAAACGCGAAGTACCGATAGCAGCTTTTAGAGTGGATTACACAAGCCGCGCCGGCGCCTGCCGGCTTACAGGGACGGGAAAGCCCGCCCCCTCCTCAATCAGTGGATATAGCCGAGCCGGATGGCCTTTGCGATCGCCTGGATACGGTTGACGGAATCGAGCTTGATCGTCGCTGAACCCAGATAGGCGTTGACGGTGTGTACCGAAAGCCCGAGCTTCACCGCGATTTCTTCGCTGATACGGCCATCACCCGCCAGTTGCAGACAGGCGATTTCCCTTTCACTCAACGCTTCAGACGGTGCCACCTTGCGCTCATCCAGCGCCAGCATATCGACCATGATCTCGCAGCATTTGATGTGCTGTTCGATGACGACCTCGTTGTCGAGAACGAGGTTGCTGCCACAGAAAACGATGTAGCCGTTGCCGATCGTGCCGAGCCGCACCGGCAAAGCCAGTCCCGCATAGGGCAATGTATCGTTCTCGATCCGGCGCATCAAAGCCGGCACGTCAGGAAGATCGGCAAAACCGCCGGCGTTCTTGTTACGCCAGATGACCGGCAGCAGCGATGTCTCGATATGATCCAAAAGAATATCGCCGACCGCGCGGATGAACTGCGCGCTCTGTTCGGCGGCATTCATGCCCCAGTTCTCCAGCTCGCAGGTCAGCTTCTTCTTGTTGGGGAAGCCGGAGGCGGCAGCCTTCGTCACCACGAAATTACGTGCGCCAACCAGTTTCTGCATGGCGACCAGCTTCGGAAACAGATCCGACCGGCTTGTCACAACAGGGCTGCGGTAAAACATACCGCTGCTTTGACTCGTACCCTCATTATCTTTCGTCTGTACCATGGGTCCCGACCATCTATACGAGGTTGTTGCGCACGGCGTAGGCGATTGCCTCCGAGCGGGTTTTCGTCGCGGTTTTCCGCATCACACTTGTAATGTAATTATTGATCGTATTGCGCGAAATGCCAAGTATCATCGCAATTTCGTCGCTTGTCTTGCCTTCCGCGATCCAGAACAGGCACTCAAGCTCACGTTCTGTGAGGTCGATGTCACGCACGGCCTTTGCTTCGCTGGCAATGCCGAAGCTGACGCAATAGCCGGTCAGAAGCGCGATTTCGCGCAGACGATCCGGCGAAGGAACCGAGTGTTCAGGAAACAGCAGCAGAAGCGAAAGACGAATGCGACCCACACAGAAGGAAAGCGCCGAATATTGCCGGTCGATGCCGAAAGGGACAGAAACGTCGTCCGGAAGAACAAGCAATCGCGGCTGCAGAAGCGAAAGGCACTTTTCCATTTCGCTCGATCTGTTCTGGCTGTTGGCGAGTTCGGCACCAAGCCTGCGCACCAGATCGAAAGGCCAGTCGGATGTGATGATGAATTTCAGTCCGGTTTCTTCGAGAAGATCCTCCCGCGCCAGCAGATAATGCGAGGCGCCGGCGTAGGTTACGAGCAGATCCAGCGCGCCTGAAACGTTGCCGGCAGCGGCCGAGGCTGCGACGTTCTTGGCAAGCTGGTCGCGTGGCAAGGGCTTACCCATGCCCTCCATAGGCTTGGCAGACAGCCTGCGGATATCAACATCGACTTTCAATCGCCTACGCCCTCTTGCTCCCAATGGGGAGATTATACCTCGGGATGGAATCATTCCATTCGAGAAGCTTACCAAAATGGGATGGTGAGCCCCCGGAGACCGAATCACTTCATTTTATGGAACGGACTGGGATTTGCCATTACCTGACACCAGCCTTTCCACGTATTTCCTTGTTCGTCTATTCCTAAAAAACATACTGAAAAGCTGACCAATCCATAAACGGCATTCTCAGCCTATTCCCAGCAAACTGTATCGTTGCTGAATTTTTTGTAAACAGTGTCCCAAAGCGGGAATGCGACGGCGCGCGGCGCCAAGATACCAAAGAACCCGGAAATGCGCAAAAGGCCGGGATAACCCCGGCCTTTTTCAAAATCATGCAGCTTTTTCCACTGCCCATTTGCGAAGTATCTTGGCTGCGCGTTCTTCGCTGATTTCCACCATGCGGGAGAGCCTGCGCTCGGGTCCTTCGCGAACCCGGCGGTTGAAGGTGCCTTCGCTGTCGCCGCCTGCCAGAAGATCGTCGGTGCTGTCGAAGCCGAAATCCGCCCCAAACCCTTCCATGAGACCACCAGCACCCGCATCCATGCCGGGAGAGAAATCCGGCAGTTCGAGGCCTGCGGTCTCCTGGCTGATCTGGCCTGCTGCCGCGCCGTTGCCAGTGACCGTACGAACCAGAGGGCGTACACCGAGCCAGACGACGAGGAAAGCAACAGCGACGAAGGCGAGCGAATTGATGATGCCTGCCGAATTGCGGCTGAGCACTTCCATGATGCCCGGCCCGCTTGCGGCTTCGTCGAGCAGCTGCGTTTCGAGGAAGTCCATCGCCGTTAGCGTGACGATATCGCCGCGATCGGAGGAAACCCCCGCAGCCGAGGTGACGATCTTCTGCATTTCGGCAAGATAGGCGTCGATCTTGGCCTGGTCGACGGGTTCGCCGACCATCTTGGCGATGCGACCCTTGTTGACGACCACGGCGACCGAAATCTTCTCGACGGTATAGCCATTCTTGACGGTGGCGACCGTTTTGGAATTGATTTCGTAGTTGGTCTGCTCTTCCTTCTTGGCAGACTGGTCGGAAGACTGCGGGCCGCCTGCGCCGCCCTGGGGCGCTGCCTGCGGTACGTTCTGTTCCACGGTCGCGGCCGTATCGGGCTGCGTTTCCTGGGACTTCTGGTCTTCCTTAACGGTGCGGACGGAGCGCTCGACGCGCGATTCCGGATCGTAGACGGTTTCCTGAATCTGCCGGCTGTCGGTATTGAGCTGCGCCGTCACGCTGGAGCGGAAATTGTCCATGCCGAGGAAAGGCGCCAGCGCCTTGTCGATATTGGTGGTGATTTCCTGCTGAACGTTCTGCGCCAGCGTCAGCGAGCGGTTCATGGCGGCGTTGGTGACGTCGTCACCGGAAGCGAGAAGCTGGCCGGTGGAATCGAGCAGCGTCACGTCATCGACTTCAAGGCCGGGAACGGCCGAGGCGACGAGATGACGGATGGAAGCGGACGCTTTGCGCCCGGCGGTGGCATTGGCTCGAATCATGACCGATGCGGTGGGCTTCTGCTCACCGCGGCGGAAATTACCGACATCCGGCATGACGATATGGACGCGTGCGGCCGCAATTCCGTCGATCTGCTGAATGGAGCGGCTGATCTCACCCTCAAGCGCGCGAACCCGGGTCACTTCCTGCATGAAGGAAGTCAGTCCGAGAGAACCGACATTGTCGAAAAGCTCATAACCGGCATTGGCACTGTCAGGCAGGCCGCGCTCGGCCAGAAGCAGCCTTGCCTTGCTGGTGAGGCCGACCGGAACCTGGAGGCTGGCGCCATCCGTTCCAACCTGAAAGTCCAGCCCCGCTTCGGCGAGTGCAATGCTGATCTTGTTGAGGTCGCTTTTTTCAAGTCCCACATAAAGGGTCTCGTAAGCGGGACGGTTCACGTAAAGTGCTGCTGCAAGGATAATGGCCATGGACAAAATGCCCACGCCGCCCAGCATCAACAACCGTGTCTGACCCAGCGCCGCGAAATTCTTCAAGACCTGAGGGATTTGATTTAACAGATTCATTCTGTTCCGCACCGTCATTCATAGAGTCCGAGACCTTTTGGCCCCGTAATGACAATAGGGTGCGAAGCTTGCGCGAGCGTTGCCGTTATCCGCAATCCGCAATCCGCGAAAGGAAGGGAACGGCCAGATGAATGCTGTCTAGAACAGATCGAAGTCGCCGGCGACCTTGTCCAGCGGCTGCGAATGGCCATGGCGGATGGCTGCGCCCAGCGCCTTTTGCATTTCTGCCAGCTTGACGAGGCTGAGCGCGGTCGAGACATCCACGATCCAATCACCGGGAATGGAGCCGGTGACGGTATCGATGAACTCGGCAAGGCCGCGGGTTTTCTGGACGGCAAGGTCGATGCCCTGCAAGAGCTTGACGCCATCGCTGGACAATTCGCCGCTTGTCGCTTCCAGCAGTTGCGGCTCGATGCGCTCGATCAGATAGGCGACATCGTGCAGTTCCGATACCACGCGCATCAGAACGTCGGGCAAGGCTTCTTCGAACGGAGTGGTGCCGGTGTTGTTTGCAATCTGCATTGGAAACTCCGTGACTAGAAAAATTCGATGTCGTTGGCGACGGGCTTGGGGGCCGGCACCGGACGCGTTTCCATGGCGACCGTCTTCTGGGTTTCCGCGCCGCTCAGCGGATGCTGTCGTGCACGGCCCGAAACCGGCCAGAACTCGATCTTGCGGCCATGATCCCCGCCCGTGGAGGAGCTGATGACCGGTATGCCTTCATCCTTCAGAAACTGCATGGCAAAGATGGCGTTCTGCTCACCGACATTGGAGAAGCTGGCAATCGTTTTTGCGCCGCCGAAAACTTTCGCCTCCAGCCGGTCGCGGCGTGCGCCCTTCTTCAGAAGACCGTTGATCAGCAGTTCCATGAGATGCACGCCATAACGCGTCGCATCCCCACCGGTCACGTTGCCCGTTCCCGGCAGCAGGAAGTGGTTCATTCCTCCAATGCCGGCAACGGGGTCTCTCAGACAGGCGGCCACGCACGAACCGAGTATCGTCGTCATGACCACGTCGGGATCGCTGACAACCTTGTACTCGCCCTGAATGATATGTACGCGCTTGGCCGCAGCTTCAATCATTTCAGCGATCCGAAAACCGCTTCGATGGCTGCGCGCATCTTGTCGATGGTGAAGGGCTTGGCCAGCACGTTGTTTGCGCCGAGCTGCGCTGCCTTTTGCACCAGCGCACGGTCGCCCTGTGCGGTGAGGATGATGAAGGCCGCCTTTTTGAGGGTCGGGTTGGCCCGCACGGCGTGCAGGAAACCGAGACCGTCCATCTTGGGCATGTTGAAGTCGGAGATAACGAGATGATGGGGCTGCTGCTCCATGATCTTCAATCCCTGCTCGCCGTCGCCAGCGGCAGTGATCTGCTTGAAGCCGAGCTGTGTCAGCGCATCGCTGAGCAGCAGCCGGCTGGTCACCTGATCGTCGACGATCAGAACTTTGATCTTTTCTGCGAGAGACATTAGTCAGCACCTTCTTTGCGGGCAGTGGTTAGTTTCAGGATTTCTTCGCCGATTGAGGCCAGCGGCAATTGCAGTTCAACGGCGCCAAGTTCAAAGGCCACTCTGGGCATGCCGTAGACGACACATGTTTTTTCGTTCTGGCCGACGGTTCGCGCACCGGCATGCCGCATTTTCAGCAGCCCGGCCGCGCCATCCCGGCCCATGCCGGTGAGAATGACGCCGACGGCGTTGCGTCCGGCAAGCTCGGCGACCGAATCGAACAGCACATCAACTGAAGGGCGATGGCCGTTGACGGGATCGCGCTCGATAAGCCGGCAGCAGGGCGCGTTACGATTGGAAATCTGCAAATGGCGTTCACCGCCCGGCGCAAGGTAGATCTTGCCGGTCTGCAGGCGCGCGCCATCGGTTGCCTCTTCCACGACGGGCGCGCAGATGCGGTTCAACCGTTCCGCGAAACTCTTGGTGAAAGTCGGCGGCATGTGCTGGGTGATGACCGTCGGCGGACAATTGGCCGGAAACTTCTGGAGCACGGCAATCAGTGCCTCGACGCCGCCGGTGGAGGAGCCGATGGCGACGACTTTGCGGCCGGCACGATAATCGCTGACCGGGGTCGGCTGGGCTGCGACAACGGGTTCCGGGCGCGCCGCGCGGTAAGCTGCGTGTTGCGACCGTGCGGCGGCCTTCACCTTGTCGGCCAAGTCGCCGAAGGGACGCGCATCGCCTGGAGCCGGCTTGCCGACACAGTCGAAAGCACCGATTTCAAGCGCGGCGAGCGAGGCATCCGCGCCGCGGTGCGTCAGGGACGAGACCATGATGACCGGCATCGGCCGCAGTCGCATGATCTTTTCGAGAAACTCGAGGCCGTTCATTTCCGGCATCTCGATGTCGAGCGTCACGACATCGGGATTGAGCTGCTTGATGGCGGCGCGCGCTTCCATGGCATTGCCGGCCTGCCCAACCACCTCAACCTCCGGATCGGCCTTGAGGACGGCGGAAATCAGGCCACGCATGGTGGGGGAATCATCGACGACGAGGACCCGTGCGAGTGCGCTCATGCCTTCCTCCCGGACGTGTGACCAATGTAGCGGTAGGTGGTGATGCCGGTATTGTCGAACAGGTTCTTGGCGTCGCCGGACACTCTTTCGGAATGGCCGATGTAAAGATGACCGCCTTCCGGCAGCAGGCCTGCAAAACGCGTCCAGATACGCATCTGGGTCGGCTCGTCGAAATAGATGACGACGTTGCGGCAGAAGATGACGTCGAAATTGCCCTTGAAGGGCCATTGCGTCATCAGGTTCAGTTCATTGAACGTGATGAGGCGCTTGACCTTGTCATCGATGCGGAACTTGCGGCGACCGCCGGCATCAACTTCCGTGAACCATTGCTTGCGCATCGCGGAAGACACGGTTTCGAGAGCGTTGTCATCGTAAACGCCTGCACGGGCCTGCGCCAGGATCTTCGGATCGATGTCCGTCGCCAGGATCTTGAAATCGTAGTCCGCCGCATTGGGAAACATGGCGAGCACGGTGAGCGCAATCGAATAGGGCTCCTGCCCGTCTGAGCAGGCGGCCGACCAGATGCGGACGCGCCCGCCAGTCTTTGCCCTTGCAATGAGGCCCGGCAGGACCTCGTCGCGCAGGTGTTCGAAATGGTGGTTCTCGCGGAAGAAGCGCGTGAAATTCGTCGTCAGGTGCGACAGCATTTCGCGGCGCGCAGCCGCTCCATCGGGCGATGACACCAGTGCGCAATATTCCCGAAACCCGGCCAGTCCGAGATTGCGGATATGCTTGGACAAGCGCGAATAGACCAGCGACGCCTTGGTGTCGTTGAGATAGATGCCCGCATCCGCGTAGATCATCGCAGCGATCTCCGACAAATCGCGTCTCGTCAGCGGATATTCGCCGCTGGCAAGAACGTCATCGGGAGACTGTCGCTGATCGCTGAGATTAAGTGCTGCCATTGGATATCCGCCTTCAACCCGCCGCCGCGAGTGACATTTCCTGTTTCAGTGGCTGCCCGCGCGAAGCGCTGACGATGGCGTCGACATCCAGAATGAGCGCAACGCGTCCGTCACCCAGAATGGTGGCGGCGGCAATGCCTGGAACATGGGTATAGTTGGCTTCCAAAGACTTGATGACGACCTGGCGCTGTCCCTGGATCGCATCGACCATCAGGGCGCGCTGGCCGCCGCCTTCCGATTCCACCAGAAGCGCCACGCCTTCCACAGGATCGGCCTGGGTCGGACGGAAGTTCAGAACGCGTCCCACGTCGACCAGCGGGCAGAAAGAGTTGCGGATGGAAATCAGCCGCTGGTTGGCGCCGAAGGAGTGAATGTTCTTCGCTTCCGGCTGCAGGGTTTCCACGATTGCCGTCAACGGAACGACAAGCGTCTGGCCGGCCACGGTTACCACCATGCCGTCGAGAACGGCAAGCGTCAGCGGCAGGCTCATGGTGAAGGTCGAGCCAAGACCGGGGCGCGAGGAGATGTTGATGCGGCCGCCGAGCGCCTGAATGGAACGCTTGACCACATCCATGCCGACACCACGGCCGGAAATGTCGGAAATCTTGTCCGCGGTAGAGAAGCCCGGCGCGAAGATCAGATTGTCGATCTCCTCGTCCGTGAGGTTCGCATCGGCGGCAATGAGATCGTTGTCGATCGCCTTCTGGCGAACGCGCTCGCGGTTGATGCCCGCGCCATCGTCCTGAAGCTCGATCAGGATGCGGCCCGACCGGTGCTTGGCCGAAAGCTTGATGGTGCCTTCCGGGTTCTTGCCAGCGGCTTCGCGTTTTTCCGGCGTTTCGATGCCGTGGTCCACCGCATTGCGGATCATGTGCGTCAGGGGTTCGGCCAGCTTGTCGATGACCGTCTTGTCGACTTCCGTGTTCTCGCCTTCGGTAACGAGGCGGATCTGCTTGCCGATCATGTCGGCAACTTCGCGAACGATACGCGACATGCGCTGGAAGACAGGCTTCACCGGCTGCGCACGGATCGCCATGACGCTGTCCTGGATTTCGCGCGTCAATTGCTGGAGTTCGTCGAGACCCATGTTGACGGCAGACGTGCCGCTCGCATCGTTTTCGATGACGCTCTGCGACAGCATCGCCTGATTGATGACAAGCTCGCCGACGAGGTTGATCAGGCGGTCAACACGGTCGAGATCGACACGGATGGTCTGGCCGGCGCTTGCATTGGCCGCGGCATTGGCATTCGCCTGCGCTGCGGCCGGCGCTGCCGCAGCCTCACGCTTTTCGATGGCGGCGTTGACGCTCTGGGCGATCTGCGTCGTTGCGACGGCAGCCTCGACGACTGCGGCAACGTAGGGCTCTTCCGCCCCGGCGGTCACAACGGCCGGTTCCCCTTCCGCATCACCGTCGAGAGCCGACAGGTCGAACGGAACCGGGATCATCGGCAGCTCTTCCGCATCCGCGGCAGTTTCCGAAAGAATCGGGGTGATTTCGAGATCGCAATCCCATTCGGCGAATTCGAAGACGCTGCGGATACCCTCTTCACCCTTGTCGGTCGAGATCGAAACCGTCCAGGAGAAATAGGACGCTTCTGGATCGAGCTTGTCGAGCGAGGGCAGTTCCGACAGGTCGCAATTGACGCTCATCTCACCGATGCGCGAGAGATCGCGCAGGAGAAGGGCTGCTTCATTGCCTTTCGAATAAAGCGATGCGTGCGGCTTGAAGGTTATCTGGAAAGACGGCGTCTCCATCAACGGCGTCGTTTCATCGGCAAAGTCCGAGAAGGAGAACGGGATCGGCTCGAAACCGCTATCGTCCGTCGGCTTGGGCGCGACGGGTTCCGGCATCTTTGCGACAACCGGCGCTGCCACCGGCGCGGATGCGTGGACGGTTTCGCCGTTGGCCAGGGCTTCCAGTTCCTTGACGAGGCCACGGGTGCGGCTTTCGTCGACGCTGCCGCCGTCTCTTGCCGCATTGGTCAGGTCCGCCAGCACGTCGGCGGAACGCAGCATGACTTTCAGGACGTCCTGTGTCGGTTCCAGCTTGTTGGAGCGAACGCAGTCGAGGGTCGTTTCAAAAACGTGGGCGAAGGCCACGAGATCATCCAGACCGAAGGCACCCGCCCCGCCCTTGATGGAATGAACGGCACGGAAAACGGCGTTGACGGTTTCCGGATCACGGTCACCGTCATTCAATTTAAGAAGCCCCGATTCCAGTTCCGCGAGTTGTTCCTCGCATTCCTGGAAAAAGATTTCCTTGATTTCGTTCATATCCATCGTGAAATGTCCCGTATCAGGCAGTTACGCGTTCAATGGCATCGATGAGCTTCGCAGGATCGAACGGCTTGACGATCCAGCCGGTCGCACCGGCCTGACGGGCGCGGTTCTTCTTCTCTGCGTCGCTTTCGGTCGTCAGAACGAGGATCGGTATGGCCCGGTACTTCTCGTTGCGACGCACACCCTCGATGAAGCCGAAACCATCAAGACGGGGCATGTTGATATCGGTCACGATGACGTCGGGGTTGCTCTGCTCCAGCACTTCAAGACCCTCAATGCCGTCTTCGGCCTGAATTGTCTCGAAACCGGCATTGTTGAGCGTGACCAGGAGCATGTTCCTGATCGTTCTGGAATCATCCACGGTAAGAACTTTTTTCTTCACTTCTTGATCTCCTTCAGGAGCAAATGATCGATTTCGACGCCTATCAGTTTCATGGTCTTGTCGAATGCATCGGACACTCTGGCAAAACCGAACGGCTTGCCGTCCTCTTCCCAGGATTTCGCACCGGCCATCAGGACCTGGGCGCAAAGCGCACCGATACGTTCCACCTCGGACGCATCCACCGACAAAGGTGCTCCTCTCAGCGTCATCAGCTTGCCGTGCAGCGCCGATGCCTCGTTGAGATCCAGCACCGGTGACAGTTTCAGCGTCGCCTCAGCTGCTTTTCTGGCTGCCATTACATGACTCCTTGGCGTCTGAATTGTTGGTAATCCTGGCCGTAATCCGTGCGGTTATCCGCACGGGCCACAAATGATGTGTCCTGCCGAGCCGTAGCGGCGACAGCTGCCGCCTGTCCCTGACGGGCAATGCGGAATTCGCGAATGGTGCGGCCGAGTTCCAGAATGACAGTGTGAAGCGTATCGGCCTCCGAGGAGCCATTGCCCATATCGGTAAGGTTCCGGTCAGCCTGTCTTTGCTGTTCACCGATGTCGGCAGCGACCGATTGCAATTCGCCGGCGTGCTCTGCCGCGTGCCGGGAGACCTCGGTGATCATGTCGTTGATGCCGGATACCTGCCGGACGACACCGCCGATTGCGTCCTGCGTGCGGTTGACCATGTGCACGCCGCCTTCGACCTGCTTTTTCGTGGAGCCAACGAGGCTTTTGATCTCTCTTGCAGCGTCTGCGGAACGCTGGGCCAATGCCCGGACCTCCTGCGCGACAACGGCAAAACCGCGTCCGCTGTCACCGGCGCGTGCTGCCTCGATGCCGGCGTTGAGGGCGAGAAGGTTCGTCTGGAAAGCGATCTCGTCAATCGTGCCGATGATCCGTCCGATCTGCTCGGCGGATTGCTCGATATCCGACATGGCGTTTATCGCCTCGCCGATTGCCTTGCCGCTTTCGACCGCCGCCTCACGGGCATGGGAAACCGCCGTCTCCGCCGCCGAAATGCGGGCGCCGTTTTCGGCCACATCCCCGATCATCGTCTGGATCGCACGGGAGGTCTCGGCAAGGGCTGCGGCCTGCTGGCGGGAGCGCTCCGCCATGGAACGGCCAATGTCGGCAAACCGCGCGCTCAGCGCCTCGGCTTCACCGATGCTGTTTTGCGCCGATGTCAGTGACGCGCCAATCGTCTCGAGTGCCGCATTGAAAGTGGCAGCAACGTCGCGGTAGGCGTCGGGCACGTCGCCGCCGATGCGGGCCTGCAAATCGCCTGCGGCAAATGCCGTCAACGCTTCGCCCAGCAACCTTGCGGCTTCAGAGCGGTCATTGTCGCGCTGTTCTGACAGTTCCCGGCCATGGCGCAGGCGCAATTCATTGAATCGCAACGATACGGCAATCTCGGTATCGACCATCACCAGACGGACGACGTTCTTGACGGCTTCCGCCAGTTCGCGGCTCTTTTTACGGTTGCCGGGCAGGATGGAGCGCGGCGCGTGCTCAGTCACCAGACCGCCCAGCAGATGTTCCAGAACGACGGCATGGCTGGCGATCTGCCAGCGAGGATCGAGACCCATGCGACCGGCATTGTCGGAAAGCACTTTCACCCGTTCGGCATAAAGCCCATCGAAACGCGCATCGGTCAGCACGCTCCAGTGCGAGGATTGCAAATCGTGCAGGCGGTCGAGCTGGTTTTCGCTTTCGAAAGACGGCGAACAGTCCGGCATAGACTGGAAACGGTTCATCACATCGCGCAGGCCGGCCTTAACGTAAGGCTCCAGCATGCTGCGATAATTGCGCAGGAAATCGGATTGCGTCTCGTCGAGGCCGGCAAAGCGCAACCGCCCCGCCAGGCTTGCGCCTGCCGATCTCCGCGCTTGTTCTGATGGCAAGTCCTGCCCCAACCGACGACCCCAATAATATGACGGCCGGTAAAACCCGGCCAAATGGCAAGGTTCAGAACGCCAGCACCCTTAAGGGGGATTTTTGAACGAACATACCCATCGCGGACGATGCGGCATCGACGCTTGCCTGACCTTCTTGAACCAAGAAACGAAATACCGGATCGGGCCCGGTACGGCAGTGCGGCGTCATGCCTGGAAGGGGAGATAACCCCATTCCGCCGTGGAAATACCATCAATCTTTATGGTTAATTCCTTGCTTGAAAGTTAAGAAACATCAGCACCGGCGTCAAACGGTAAAATTTGTAAAAGCTTTTAGCCATTGTCGCCCCTACTTTGCCGCAAACGGGCAAAAACGAAAAGGAATCGGACGCGACGGGCGGTTTTTCCAGCCTGTGCGCTGGACAAGCGTGTCCGCCTTCCCCTAAAACAAATCAACGGGATATTCGCTCAGCGGTGATGCTTTAGAGAGACCTTTACGATCAAGGAGACGCCAACTTGTTACGGATGGAGAAATGCCGCTGTTCAAGGCGCCATCCGCAAGTGTTGATCGGTCTTGTGGTTGCAAGCCTGCTCGTCATCATCGGCTTTCAGGCGCCATCCGGCATCAAGGCAATCTCAAAGACCAGCCGTCTGGAACGATTGCAGACGGCTGACCTAAGCCACTCCCCCTCGCTTCGCGATAAGGACTGCACCACCGGCGACGATCACGGCTGCAAGGCTCACAACGGTGCTTCGGGGCTTCGCCCCGTCGGTTTTCCCTCGACCATCCTGCGGATCGTGGCTGACGCCAAACCGGCCGTCACGCCTGTTGCCATCGCGCCACAAACTTTCCGAGACTTTGCGAACGTGGTTCCAAGAGCACCTCCGCATATTATCTCTTAGTCATTCCGGCGGTCCTCATCATTCGGTTCATTGCGAACCTTGAGGGATCGGAGTCGTCGGAAACCCGCCGTAGGCTCCAATTCCAGAGAGAAAACCGCCGCCGCATATGACACTTGCAACCGTTCTACCATTTATTGTCGCATTGCCGTTCGTCGGCGCTCTCATAACGGCCTTCATGCCGCGCGAAGGCGCGGCCGCAAGCGCGGCCTACGTAGCAAGCGCCGTAGCCCTCTTCGGCCTGGTCGGCAGCATCCTTCTTTATCCAAATGTCAGTGGCGGTGGCGTGCTGAAATACGATGTGGAATGGCTGCCGCAGCTGGGGCTTAATTTTACCCTGCGGCTGGATGGCTTCGCCTGGATTTTCGCGATCCTCATTACCGGCATCGGCCTGCTCGTGGTTCTCTACGCCCGATATTACATGTCGGCCCAGGACCCTATTCCACGGTTTTTCGCCTTTCTGCTCGCCTTCATGGGCTCGATGCTCGGCATAGTGCTGTCCGGCAACGTCATTTTGCTGTCGATCTTCTGGGAAATGACCAGCATCTTCTCGTTCCTGCTGATCGGCTACTGGCACCAGAATGCCGGCGCGCGCGATGGCGCCCGCATGGCGCTGACCGTGACCGGCATCGGCGGGTTCAGCCTGCTCGCCGGGCTTCTGATCCTCGGCCACATGGCGGGAAGTTACGATCTGGACAAGATCATCGCGGCCGGTGCCGATATCCGCGCCCATTCCCTTTATCTGCCCGCACTTATTCTCATCCTTGGCGGCGCGCTGACGAAAAGCGCACAGTTTCCGTTTCATTTCTGGCTGCCCAATGCAATGGCGGCGCCCACGCCCGTTTCCGCCTATCTGCACTCGGCCACCATGGTGAAGGCCGGGGTTTTCCTGCTGGCGCGGTTCTGGCCGGTGCTGGCAGGCACGCCGGAATGGTTCTGGCTGGTGGGTGCTGCAGGCGTCATCACCCTGCTGCTCGGCGCCTATTTCGCCATGTTCCAGCAGGACCTGAAAGGCTTGCTCGCCTATTCCACCATCAGCCATCTGGGGCTCATCACCACGCTTTTGAGCCTCGGCAGCCCGCTTGCAGCGGTTGCGGCGATCTTCCACATGGTCAACCACGCCACCTTCAAGGCATCGCTGTTCATGGCGGCCGGCATCATCGACCATGAAACCGGCACGCGCGACATGCGGCGACTGAGCGGGCTTTACACCTATATGCCGGCAACCGCGACGCTCGCCATGGCGGCGAGCGCTGCAATGGCCGGCGTACCCCTGTTCAACGGCTTCCTCTCCAAGGAAATGTTCTTTGCCGAGGCCGTCGAAACCCACGCAGACTCGCTGCTCGACCGGGCTTTGCCATACGTCGCGACGTTGTCAGGCGCCTTCGCCGTCGCCTACTCGCTACGCTTCATCCACACGGTCTTCTTCGGCCCCAAGCCGGTTGACCTGCCGAACCCCAATCCGCATGAGCCGCCGCGCTGGATGCGTTTCCCGATCGAGTTCCTGGTTTTCGCCTGCCTGATCGTCGGCATCGTTCCGAGCCTGTCGATCGGTCCGTTCCTGCATTCGGCCGTGCTTTCCGTTCTCGGTCCGCAAACGCCCGTCTACAGCCTGTCGATCTGGCACGGTTTCAACCTGCCGCTCATCATGAGTATTGCGGCACTCGGCGGCGGCGTTGCCATCTATGCCCTGCTCGGCGGCTATTTCTCCCGCTGCGACGACGGCCCGCCGATCTTCCGGCATCTTCGGGGACAGCGCATCTTCGAGCGCATTCTCGTCACCGTGTCCTGGAAGTGGGCGCGGTGGCTGGAAAGCACGCTCGGCACCCGGCGCCTGCAGCCGCAGCTGAGGCTTCTGATCCTCGTGGCGATTCTTGCCGGTTTCTCGCCGCTTTTCCTCTCGGAATTTTCATTGTCGCTGCCGCGCGTGACGTCCTTCGATCCGATCTTTGCCATTCTGTGGCTGATCGGCATGATCGCTGCGCTGGGTGCCGCCTGGCAGGCGAAATATCATCGTCTCGCCGCACTCATCATGCTCGGCGTTTCCGGCCTTGTCACCTGCCTCACATTCGTCTGGCTTTCTGCACCCGATCTCGCGATCACCCAGTTGCTGGTCGAAATCGTCACCACCGTTCTGATCCTGCTCGGTCTCAGATGGCTGCCGAAACGCTTCGAGAAGGTGGACAGCAGCGATGAATTGCCGGCGCAGCTTCGCCGCGCCCGTGACTTCCTGCTGGCCGCAGCAAGCGGCATTGGCATGTCCGTCATCGCCTATGCGGTCATGACCCTGCCCGTGCCGAACGCCATCGCGACCTATTTCCTCGAGCGCGCTTATTCGGAAGGCGGCGGCACCAATGTCGTCAACGTCATCCTCGTCGATTTCCGCGGCTTCGACACGTTCGGCGAAATCGCGGTGCTGGCGATCGTGGCGCTGACGGTCTTTGCGCTGCTTCGCCGTTTCCGCCCTGCGCATGAAAGCATCGGGGTGCCGGAACAGCAGCAGATGCAAAACGCCTTCGATGCGGAGCGGCCCGACCGCAGCAAGGGCGATACGGTGCGCGATTATCTCTATGTACCGTCCATCGTCATGCAATGGATGTTCCCGGTTATCGTCACCTTTTCGATCTTCCTGTTCATACGCGGCCACGATCTGCCCGGCGGCGGCTTTGCGGCCGGCATCACCATGGCAATCGCGTTCCTGCTGCAATATCTCGCCGGCGGCGCGCGCTGGGCGGAGGATCGCATCCGCATCCTGCCGCTGCGCTGGATGGGCTTCGGCCTTCTGATGGCGGCGGCAACCGGCATGGGGTCATGGTACTTCGGCTATCCGTTCCTGACCTCTTATTTCCAGTACACGGAGATACCCTATATCGGCAAAATGCCGACAGCATCCGCCTTGCTGTTCGACCTCGGCGTCTTCTCGCTGGTCGTCGGCTCCACCGTTCTTATTCTTATAGCACTGGCACACCAATCGTTGCGTAACTACCGCGTTCGCACGCCTGAAGCCGCAAAAGCGGAGGACGTGTAATGGAACTCATTCTTTCAATCGGCATCGGCATCATGACTGGCTCCGGCGTCTGGCTGATCCTGCGCCCGCGCACTTATCAGGTCATCGTCGGGCTTTCCCTGCTGTCCTATGCCGTCAACCTGTTCATCTTCGGCGTCGGCGGCATCAAGACCAATGCGCCGCCGGTGCTGGTAAACGGCGTCGACAGTTCCACGCTTGCCGACCCCGTGCCGCAGGCGCTGGTGTTGACGGCAATCGTCATCGGCTTTGCGACGACTGCGCTGTTCCTCGTCGTGCTTTTGGCCGCCCGTGGGCTTACCGGCACCGACCATGTGGACGGGAGGGAATCGAAATGATGTCGTTCCCCTTCCACATCGTCATCGCGCCCATTCTGGTGCCGCTGATCACCGCAGCCCTCCTGTTGTTCTTCGACGAGCGCCAGCGCGTGGCGAAGGCCGCCATCAGCCTTGCCTCGACCGTGATATTGCTTGTTGTCGCCATCCTGCTGTTTCGCGAGGTGAACTCGACGGTCAATACCGAGATCGCGGCGGTGGTTTCGAGCGGGGTCTATCTGCTCGGCAACTGGCCGGCGCCCTTCGGCATCGTGCTCGTTGCCGATCGCCTCTCCGGGCTGATGGTGCTTTTGACGGCACTGCTTGCCATTCCCTCGCTGATCTATTCGCTGGCGAAATGGCATAAGGCAGGCGCGCATTTCCATTCGCTGTTCCAGATGATGCTGATGGGCGTCAACGGCGCTTTCCTGACCGGTGACCTCTTCAACCTCTTCGTTTTCTTCGAGGTTATGCTCGCGGCATCCTATGGTTTGCTGTTGCATGGCTCCGGTCAGCAGCGCGTCAAGGCGGGGCTGCATTACATCGCCATCAACCTCGTCGCCGCATTGTTCTTCCTGATCGGCGTTAGCCTCATTTATGGCGTCACCGGCACGCTGAACATGGGTGACCTTGCCCACCGCATCGACGGCCTCAACCCGGACCAGCGCATGCTGCTTGAAACCGGCGCTGCGGTTCTCGGCATCGCGTTCCTGGTCAAGGCTGGCATGTGGCCGCTGAATTTCTGGCTGCCTTCCGCCTATGGCTCGGCTTCAGCACCTGTCGGCGGGCTGTTTGCTATCATGAGCAAGGTCGGCATCTATGTCATTGCCCGCCTGTCCTTCCTGCTTTTCGGGCAGACGGCCGGGGAATCGGCCGGTTTTGGCCATGATGCCCTGCTTGTCGGCGGGATCGCCACCATCATCTTCGGCGCAATCGGCGTACTCGCCTCGCAGGCGCTTGGGCGGCTGGCCGGGTTTTCGGTTCTGGTGTCCTCGGGAACGCTTCTCGCGGCCATGGGCACCGGCAATCCCACGGTTGCAGCCGGCGCGCTCTATTATCTCGTCAGTTCCACACTCACCATCAGCGCTTTCTTCATGCTGATCGAACTGGTGGAACGCGGGCAGGATGCCGGCGCGAACGTTCTTGCCGTAACCATGGAAGCCTATGGCGAGGGCGAAGAGGAGGAAGAGGAAGAAGAAGTCGGCGTAACCATGCCCGGCACCATGGCAGTGCTCGGGGCGTGTTTTGCAGCCTGCGGCATTCTCCTCGCCGGTCTGCCGCCGCTCTCGGGCTTCATCGCCAAATTCTCCATGCTGACCGCCATTCTAAACCCTTCAGGGCTGGGGGCCAATGACACCGTCTCCACCCTTTCCTGGTGGCTGGTCTTCCTGATTGTCTTTGCAGGTTTCGCCTCTCTGATCTCGATGACCCGCGCGGGGATCCGCACCTTCTGGGCCTCCCTCGAAGGCACAGTACCGCGTGTTCTCGTCATCGAAATAGCGCCCATCATGCTGCTGCTGGGACTGACACTCGCCATGACCGTGCAGGCGGGGCCGGTGATGCGCTACATGCAGGAGACGGCGCGTATTCTCGATCTGCCGGCCAGCTACATTCAGGGCGTCATTTCCGCCCCAAGAGCGGGAACCAATCCGGAGGCGCAGCCATGATAAGCCGTGTCCTGCCCTATCCGCTGCTGACGGTTTCGCTGATCATCTTCTGGATGACGATCAACAGCTTTTCAGCCGGACATCTGCTGCTAGGCACCGGTGTGGCCCTCATCGCCTCCTGGGCTATGGCGTCGCTCCGGCCGGCAAAACCGCGCATCCGCAACTGGCACAAGCTCGTCAAGCTGATCGCGATCGTGCTTTACGACATCGTCCTGTCCAATATTTCCGTCGTGAAGATCATTCTGTTCCAGCGCGAGAGAGACCGCAAATCCGGTTTCCTCGCGGTGCCGCTCGATATTCGCGATCCGATGGGATTGGCCGTTCTGGCGACAATCCTCACCTCGACACCGGGAAGCGCCTGGCTCGAATATAATTCCAGCCAGGGCACGCTTCTGCTTCATGTTCTCGACGATGAGGATGAGGCGGCCTGGATAAGCCTCATCAAGAACCGATATGAAAAACTTTTGATGGAGATATTCGAATGAGTTCGATTATCCTTTTCTGGTCCTTTTCGCTCGCGCAGCTGATGCTCGCCATTGCCATGACGATTTCCGTTTACCGCATCGCCATCGGCCCGCGCGCCCAGGACCGGGTGCTCGGCGTCGACACGCTCTATGTCAACGCCATGCTGCTTCTCTTGACCTTCGGCCTGCGCACCGGCAACGACATCTATTTCGAGGCCTCGCTGCTCATTGCGATCCTCGGCTTCGTCTCCACCGTTGCCCTTTCCAAATTCATGATGCGTGGCGAGGTGATTGAATGAACAATGCCGCAGAATTTCCGCTCTGGGCCGCCATTCTGGTGGCGTTCTTCGTCCTTCTGGGCGCCTCGCTGACGCTGATCGGCACCATCGGCTTTGCCAAGCTCAACAGCTTCTACGAGCGCCTGCACGCACCGACGCTCGGCACCAGCTGGGGCACCGGCGGCATCGTCATGGCCTCCATCATCTATTTCTCCGTCTCCGGCGACCGCTTCGCCTTCCACGAGATCTTCATCGGCATCTTCGTGACGGTGACGACGCCAGTGTCGCTGATGCTGCTGGGGCGTGCCGCACTTTATCGGGACCGGGCGGAGCAGAATACGGATAACCGGGAGCATCTGTAGCACCGCGGACTCAGAAGAGTTTTGCGTGAATTACCTTCCTGAAGGTCAAGGAAACTCTCCTGCGACGGGTCTTATCCGATGATCCACTTGCGGGCAGCTTTCCGATTGTTGGACAAGTAGGCAGACGTAACGCATCGAGTTACATCGTCCGCGCTAAAAAACCGATGACAACGGAAGCAATCTAATCTTGCCAGCGCGGAGGAGGCAACACGCATTCAATTCAGGAAAAAATGAAATTAAGAAGAATGGTGCCCGGAGGCGGATTTGAACCACCGACACGCGGATTTTCAATCCGCTGCTCTACCAACTGAGCTATCCGGGCACTTCAGGTCCTTGAAGAACCTCCGCTTTTGGCGGGCGGGGCTGTTTGGTGCCCCGAAAGTGAGCGGGGTTATAACATCTTGTTCGGACATGGCAAGCGCCAGAGCGAAGTTTTTTGACAGTTTTTTCACGGCGCCTGTGGATGGCTGGAATACGTGCGCTGTGAAGGCCTTATCGTGGCTGGAAACGCGCTATCGGCAAACCGCCAGACCTGATCAACATCAGTCGGGTGGCGGATTCAGGCGCGGCTGATCCGGGCGAGCGGCGGTTGGGCGGCTTGGGGCAATTATGCCCCTTCCCTGCGCCGTGCGGCAAGTCCAAGCGCAAAAGGCACCACAGCTACCAGAGCCGCCATGACGGGTGAGGACGCGAAGATGCGGCTGGCAAGCGAGGTAACGGCAACGGAGCGCACAACCATCATCAGGCGCGAATTCTCGTGGTCTTTCTCGTGCCTGAGATCTGAGGGTTTGTGGCGGGTCGGATGGGATGCGGATTCCAGCTTTTTCACATCGCGGCGCAGCTTTTCCAACTGTTTGCGGAGTTCGTCCAGTTCCGCGCGTATCGACTGGTCCACCGTAGTGGAAGCACGCGCCTCTCGGACAGCGGGCTTTTCTGCCTCTTTCTCCGCAGCTTCTTCATCAAGTTCAGCCAAGTGGTCGTCAAGGTCCGATGGTTTGTCGAAACCATGGGATCGCAGCGATGTCTTCATTGCAGTCTCCTGAAGTGTCCTGAATTGCGGCACCGGGCGCGCATCGCCCGTTCACGCCTTCTCAACGCCCCAGCCGGGCAAAGGATGCACATAAAGCGACGGTATCGGCACGATAGGCCGATAAAAAAACAGGCCCCGAAGGGCCTGTTCATTTGTGTGTCTTGAAGGCTTATGCCGCTTTCGCGGTGCTGCCATAGGGATCGAAGCGACCGTAGAAGGTCTCGCCCTTGGCCGCCATCTCCTTCAGAAGCGGCGTCGGCTTGAAGCGTAGGCCATAGGTCTCGCTCAGCTTCTCGGCCAGCGCCACGAAGGTCTTCACGCCCATGCCGTCGATATAGGAGAGGGCGCCGCCGGTGTAGGGCGCAAAGCCGAAACCGAGGATGGAGCCGACATCGGCCTCACGCGGATCGGTGACAATGCCCTCCTCCACGGTGCGGGCGGCTTCCAGCGCCACGGTGACCAGAAAGCGCTGTTTCAGCACTTCCATATCCACATCCTCCGGCTTCTGCTGAGGATAGAGATCCTTCAGGCCGGGCCAGAGGGACTTCTTGGCAGGCTTTGGCGGGTAGTCGTAAAAGCCCTTGGCGTTCTTGCGGCCAAAACGGCCCTCGCCTTCCACCAGCTTCTTCACCAGTTCCATATGGCGCGGATCGACAGCCTTTTCACCGAGATCGGCGACGGTTGCTTTCAGGATCTTGTAGGAAAGATCGATTGCCACTTCGTCGTTCAGCGCCAGCGGGCCGACCGGCATGCCCGCGAATTTCGCGGCATTCTCGATCATGGCGGGCGGTACACCCTCGATCAGCATGTCGTAGCTTTCCGCCATGTAACGCAGCACGCAGCGATTGACGAAGAAGCCGCGCGTATCGTTGACGACAATCGGCGTCTTCCTGATCTTGGCCACATAATCCAGCGCGACGGCCAGCGCCTTATCGCCCGTTTCCTTGCCGAGGATGACTTCCGTCAGCATCATCTTCTCGACCGGCGAGAAGAAGTGGATGCCGATGAAATCCACCGGGCGCTTGGAGTTCTTCGCAAGCCCGGTGATCGGCAAGGTGGAGGTGTTGGAGGCGAAAATTGCGCCTTGCGGCAACACGGCTTCCACGGCCTCGATAACGGCCTTCTTCACGTCGCGGTCTTCGAAGACGGCCTCGATGACGAGATCGGCGTCGGAGAGCGCCGCGTAATCCGCTGTAGGGGTAACGAGGTCGAGCAAGGCCTTGCCTTCATCCTGCGTCAGCCTGCCCTTGCCGATGGCGGCCTTGACGCTTTCCTCGCAATGGCCCTTGCCCTTGTCGGCGGCTTCCTGATCGCGGTCCACCAGCGTGACGGGGATACCGGCTGCGGCAGTGACATAAGCAACGGCGGCGCCCATGAAGCCCGCGCCGACGACGCCGACCTTTCTGAACTCCGTCTTCGGCTGACCGGACGGGCGGCGCGCGCCCTT
This sequence comes from Agrobacterium sp. A3-95, assembly GCF_053521785.1. Taxonomy (NCBI): domain Bacteria; kingdom Pseudomonadati; phylum Pseudomonadota; class Alphaproteobacteria; order Hyphomicrobiales; family Rhizobiaceae; genus Agrobacterium; species Agrobacterium sp. A3-95. The sequence goes on from NZ_JBNWDR010000001.1 coordinate 718,738, forward strand.
GCCCAGTTCCTGCATGGAAACGAACAGCGAGCGGATCATGCCGAAGGCTTCCTTCGAACGAAGGATTTCGGTGAAATAACGCTGCTCCACCTTCAACGCCGTATCGAACGGCAATTGCAGACCCTCATAGACGCATTTCAGGATAGCAAGTGCTGCCGGATAGTTGCCGGCGCTTTCACGGCGCAGGATCGCCGGAGCGGCCGGCCAGAGCTGGGCAGCGGCCGGCGTCCAGATGCCGCCGCCGGGGGCCTTGAAGCCTTTTTCATCCCAGGGGGCAACCGGCTTCAGGCCGTCCTTGATCATTTGCTTGGCAGCGGAAATGAGCTGATCCGGCTCCACCACCTGATGAACCAGCCCCATGGCCTTAGCGCGCGCACCGGTCAGCGACTGACCGGTGGTCATCATCTGCAAGGCGGATTGCGCATCGGTCAGGCGCGGCACGCGCTGGGTGCCGCCGGCACCAGGGAAAATGCCGACCTTGACTTCAGGAAGGGCTATCTTGAGGCTCTTGGCATTCGACGCGACGCGACCGTGGCAGGCAAGCGACAGCTCGAAAGCGCCGCCCATGCAGGTGCCGTTGATGGCTGAGACCCAGGGCTTGCCGTTGGTCTCCAGCTTGCGGAACAAGCCGGTCATGCGGCCGACCAGTTCGAACAGCTTGGCGGCTGCCTGATCCGGGTCCTTCGCCTTCTCGTCATTGTAGAAGGAGAACATCGACTTGATCATCGAAAGATCGGCACCGCCGGAAAACGTGCTCTTGCCGGAGGTGAAGACAACACCCTTGACGGCAGCGTCGGCGACAGTTGCGTCAACGATGGCGTTCAGTTCGTCCATCACCTCGGAAGTGAAGACATTCATGGACTTTTCCGGCATGTCCCAGATGACGAGGGCAATGCCGTCTGCGTCCGTCTCGATGGTGAAATTGGTATAAGTGCTCATTTTGGGATTCCTCTTCCCTGAATTTCGTTTCGCCGAACTTCCCGATCCCTCATTCCTGTGCCTGTCACAGGAACCCAGTCAGCCCAAGTCTTTGGGCTGGAAGACTCTCGCGCGCCGCAGACGCGGCGCTGCTGGAATCCCTGTGACGAGCACAGGGTGAGGAGCCTGGGGTTAGCCCTCCGTAACTCAAACCCGCTCGATAACGGTCGCTGTGCCCATGCCCGCGCCGATGCAGAGCGTGACGAGCGCGGTGTTCAGATCGCGCCGCTCCAGCTCGTCAAGCACCGTGCCGAGGATCATCGCTCCTGTCGCACCCAGCGGATGGCCCATGGCGATTGCGCCGCCATTGACGTTCATCCTATCGTGGCTGATGTCGAAGGCCTGCATGTAACGCAGCACGACGGCGGCGAAGGCCTCGTTCAGTTCGAAAAGATCGATATCGGCAAGCGACATCCCGGTCTTTTTCAGAAGCTTCTCGGTCACATCCACCGGGCCGGTCAGCATCAGCGCCGGATCGGAACCGATATTGGCGAAAGCCCTGATGCGGGCACGCGGTTTCACGCCCATAGCCTCGCCGCCCGCCTTGGAACCAACCAGAACGGCGGCCGCGCCATCGACGATACCGGACGAATTGCCCGCATGGTGCACGTAGTTGATACGCTCCACTTCCGGGTGCGCCATGATGCCGACGGCTTCGAAGCCGCCCATTTCACCCGGCATTTGGAAAGAGGGGTTGAGGGAAGCCAGCGCCTGCATGTCCGTACCGGGTCGCATATGTTCGTCGCGGTCGAGGATCGTCAGGCCGTTGCGGTCCTTCACGGGGATAACGGACTTGTTGAAATAGCCCTTTTCCCAGGCATGCGCGGCGCGCTTCTGGCTCTCGACGGCATAGGCATCGACATCGTCCCTGGAGAAACCGTATTTCGTGGCGATGAGATCTGCCGACACGCCCTGCGGCATGAAGAAGGCGGGGAAGTTGACCGAAGGGTCCATGTACCAGGCGCCACCAGACATGCCCATGCCGACGCGCGACATGCTTTCCACGCCTCCGGCAATGACGATATCGTCGGAGCCTGCCTTGACCTTGCCGGCCGCGAAGTTGATGGCATCGAGACCTGAAGCGCAGAAGCGCGAGATCTGCATTCCCGGTGCCTTGTTGGAATAACCGGCCTCGAAGGCGGCGGCTTTCGGGATAACTGCACCGGCATCCATGACAGGATCGACACAGCCCATGATGATGTCGTCGACAGCAGACGTATCGAGCCCGTTGCGGTCGCGGATGGCTTCCAGCGTCTTGGCGGCAAGGCGAACGGAGGGCACCTCATGCAGGCTGCCATCCTTCTTGCCGCGTCCGCGCGGGGTGCGGACATGGTCATAAATGTAAACGTCGGTCATTAACTCTCTCCCTCGGCGCGTGACACGCCCTGTCAGAATGCTTCCGCAGCCAGTTCCATCATGGTGTCCGCGCCGGTTTCGATGCGGGCCTTGCGTAGCGCCGTTTCCGGCATGATGCGCTCCATATAAAACTTCGCCGTGACAAGCTTGGTCTTGAGGAAATCCTCGTCCGAAGTGCTACCTGCCGCAAGGGCTTCGCTCGCCGCCTTCGCCATGCGGGCCTGCATGTAACCCAGCACCACGATACCGAAGAGGTGCATGTAATCGGTCGAACCGGCACCGGCATTGTCTGGCTTGGCCATGGCGTTCTGCATGAACCACATGGTTGCGGCCTGCAGGTCGTTCAAGCCCTTCTTCAGGCCCTTTGTGTAAAGGCTGAGCTTTTCGTCGGCGCGGTTTTCCTCGCAGAAATCGCCGATTTCCTTGAACAGCGCCATGACGGCACGGCCGCCATTCATGCCGAGCTTGCGGCCGACCAGATCGAGCGCCTGAATGCCGTTCGCACCCTCATAGATCATGGTGATGCGGGCATCGCGGACATATTGGCTCATGCCATGTTCCTCGATATAGCCGTGACCGCCGAAGACCTGTTGCGCCATGACGGCATGGTCGAAGCCCTTGTCCGTCAGCACGCCTTTGAGGATCGGCGTGACGAGACCGAGCAGGTCGTCTGCCGTCTGACGCTCTTTCTCATCGGTCGACCGGTGGGCGATATCGGATTGCAGCGCGGTCCACAGAAGGAAGGCGCGACCAGCCTCGTTATAGGCCTTGATAGTCATCAGCGTACGGCGGATATCCGGGTGCACGATGATCGGATCGGCCTTTTTATCGGGGAATTTCGCCCCGGAAAGTGAACGGCCCTGAATGCGCTCGCGGGCATATTCGACCGCATTCTGATAGGCGATCTCACCCACGGACAGGCCCTGAAGGCCGACGCCGAGGCGGGCTTCGTTCATCATCACAAACATGGCGGAGAGACCCTTGTTCTCCGCACCCAAGAGATACCCCGTCGCATCGTCATAGTTCATGACGCAGGTGGCGTTGCCGTGGATGCCCATCTTGTGTTCGATCGCGCCGCAGGTGACGCCGTTGCGCTCGCCGAGCGAACCGTCCTCCTTCACGAGGAATTTCGGCACGATGAACAGCGAAATACCCTTGGTGCCTTCCGGCGCGCCCTCGATTCGGGCAATCACCAGATGGACGATATTGTCAGTCATGGAATGTTCGCCGGCCGAAATGAAGATCTTCTGGCCGGAAATCTTGTAGCTGCCGTCGCCCTGCGGAACTGCTTTTGTGCGCAGCAGGCCGAGATCGGTGCCGCAATGGGGTTCCGTCAGGTTCATGGTGCCGGACCATGTTCCCTCGACCATCTTCGGCAGATAGGTTTCTTTCTGCTCCTGCGTGCCATGGACGAGGACGGCAGCGATGGCGCCCTGCGTCAGGCCGGGATACATCATCAGCGACAGGTTGGCGGACGACATATACTCGCCAATCGCCGCATGCAGCGTATAGGGCAGGCCCTGCCCGCCGAATTCCGGCGGTACGGCGAGGCCGATCCAGCCGCCTTCACAATAGGCGTCGTAAGCCTCCTTGAAACCATCAGGAACGGAAACTGAACCATCATCTGCACGCTTGCAGCCCTGTTGATCGCCAGACAGGTTCAGCGGGAAAAGCCGCTCCTCGGCAAGTTTCGCCGCCTCGCCGGTAATAGCCTCGATCATGTCGGGGGTTGCATCCTCGAAGCCGGGCAGGTTGTTATACCGCTCGAGGCCAAGAACGTCGTTCAGAATAAAAAGCGTGTCTTTAACTGGGGCCTTGTAAACAGGCATTACCGATGTTCCTCCGCATCGTGAAAGCCGGAGCCGATCCGGCCGATATGGGATGACAATATTTGACGTGCGCGTAAACGTCAAATAAATTCCGGTCGAATGTCATGGCCCTTTTTCCGCGCAATGCTTGGCCAGCCCCACGCGAAAGCGTTACGCGCCGCAAAAGTTAAAAAATTCCAACCATAGTTAACCACTTCTTTACCACGTTTCGTGAATTCTCCGACACGAGGTAACTGCTTCGTCAATCGAAGCATTTTCCTCCATGGGGGCAAATACCGGCTCTAGAATTGCTGCATGTTGTGCGACGGCATTATCAGGCGGGTAGCCGTTGCAACAAACACCGGGCACGCCGGACGGAAGCGAAGCGAGCGAGAAGATGAACGGATTGCGATCGAAAAACCAAAGCCCGAGCGACAGGTCGTCTCTTGATGCTCTCAATCGCACCATTGAAGGCCTTGAAGCCCGCATCGAAGGGCTGATGAGCCAGAAATTTCCGCGCGACCCCCGCGCCTCGATAGCTGAGCCGAAAAACGAGGCCCATGCCGCGCCGCGCGAGCCACGCGCCACCGTCACCCCGCCGCAACTCGACCCGGTCAACGAAATCCGCCAGCGCCAGCGCCTGCTTGAGGCAAGCTTCCAGCGCCCGCAGGAGCCCGTTGCGCGCCCGGAACGAACCATTACCAGACCGCTTGCGCCTGAATACCGGCCGAACGACGTGCAGAACGCGACGGCCAACCCCGCCCCGCGCGCGCGCTCCATCCCGCCCTATCAGGAGCAGCAGCGAAACGACGCGGCCTTGCAGGAGATCGCGCAGGCGCTCGTCAACCTGCGGCATGAGCTGAAGCACGATATTTCAGAAGGCGTGGCGCGCGAAGCGCAAGGGCTGCGAGCCGAAATCCGCAATATTCGCGCGATCGCGGAAGACCAGCAGTTCATCGGCGACCTGCGCGACGATATTGCAAGGCTTGCCGGCAGCATCGACCAGCTCGGCAATCTGGCCTCTCCCGATGCCTACGGGCTGCGCAATGAATTCGATGACCTGCGCCTCACCATCGACCAGCTTGCGCGTGAAGACAGCGTACATCGGATAGAAAGCCGCTGGAACACCGTGGAAGACACGTTGCGCGGCTTCGACACGGCCTCGCTGCAGGACGAAATCGTCTCGCTCGCCTATCGTCTCGACGACATCAAGACCCAGCTCGGCGGCATGAGCAACAATCCCGCCGTGCGCGTGCTTGAGGAAAAGCTGATCACCATCGCAAGCGCAGTGGAGCAGCTCGGCAAGCATATGCAGCCGAACGAGGCTGCCTTTACCGAACAGTTTTCCGGTCTGGACCAGCGACTGGATGAAATCAGCCGCGCCATTGCCGCTACTGGCGCCCGCTCCAACAATGCACAGGCCACCGACAACGCACTGGCACAGCGGCTGGAAACCCGCCTGAACGGCCTTGCCGAACAGCTCGGCGATATCAATCGTATTGCCGCCGCAAAGCCCGATCCTGCTGTGGATCTCACCGCCCGTCTTGAAACGCTGGCCGCCAAGATCGACGAATTGAGCACGGCGCGCGACGCGGCACAGCTGCACGAGCGGCTGGACCAGCTTTCCCTGCTTCTGGAGCGTTCGCAGCGCCCCTCACAGCAGGCGGAACTGACATCGTTCCTCAGCGACATTTCCCGCAAGATCGACGCGCTGGATCACGGCACCGTCAATGACGGCCTGGCGGAACGGCTCGACACGCTTTCCCGGCGCATCGAAGACCTCGACTATCGCTACAGCCAGCCGCAGCCCGTTGCTGGTTTCAACGAAGGCACTTTTTCGCGCCTGGAAGAACGGCTTGGCGATATCGCGGCCCGTCTGGACGAGACCGCCCATGCCGCACCCGCCGACAGCGGCGCTTTGCTCAGCCTCGAAAATCAGATCGCCCATCTCTCCTCGCTAATCAGCCAGCCGGGTCATCACCAGCCGGCGGGCATGTCGCCAGAACTCGATGCCCGCATGTCGGCGATCGAGGACTACATGGCGTCCAACGATGAATATATCATCGAAGCGGCTCGACAGGCGGCCGAGGCCGTTCTGGACGCCTTTACGCGCAACAATGTCTCCTCCGGCGCAAACCTCCCCGATATGACGATGCTGACCGATCTTGCCACCGATCTTCGCAGCCTCGAGGCGCTGAGCCGCAACACGGAAGAACGCACGCACCGCACCTTCGAGGCGCTGCACGAAACGCTGGTGCAGATTGCCGGTCGACTGGACAGCCTTGATAATCGCGCTCCCGCTCCCGCCTATCGCGAAGAGGCAGCGCCACGCAACGTCGCGCAGCATATGATTACGCCCGCCCGCGAAGACGTGGCCATGCCGGCCGCCATCTTCCCGCAAGAGGGCTACATCACCGAAGAACAGCTTATTCTCGAAGACACGCGCGATGTCGGCGAAAACGGCGCGGATGCGATGGCAATCGTGCCGCCCGCCGCTGCAAAACCCGCAAAAGCAGAGAAAAAGAGCCTGCTTGCCGGCCTGACCAAGCGTTTCAAAACCGGCACGGCGAAGACCGCCAAATCGGCAGAAGAACCCGTATCGGCAACCACCACCCGCACGCAGGTGGAACCCGCCCCCTCGCTCGATCCGATCGACGTGCTGCCCGCGGGCCAGGAGAACGAACTTCTGGAGCCCGGCTCTGGCGCACCTGATATCAAGAAAATACTGGAACGGGTGCGCGCCAGCCAGGTCGCTTCCAGCGGCAAGGCGGCGGATGCAGAAGGCCGCACGGATTTCATCGCCGCCGCCCGTCGCGCAGCGCAGGCTGCCGCCATGGAAACCTCCCCGGAGAAGCTTGAGACCGGCAAGAAAAATCGCAAGCCCGACGCTTCGGCGCTTTCACGTTATCGTCGCCCGCTGCTGCTCGGCATCGGCGCCATTCTTCTTGCGATGATGGCCATGCCGCTCGTCAAGACGATGATGGGCGGCACGGAAGCCCCGGCACCGGTCATCGAAGAGAAGATGGGCGATGCCCCGGTCTCCGCACTTCCCGAGACCGGCGACAAGGCCGTGACCATTCCGTCCGAACTGGCTATCGATCCGCAAGAGGCAGCATCCGCCGACAGCATCGAAAACGCAGCACCATCGGAAAACACCATCGATCCGCGTACCATTGGCGGCGCGCCGCTTGCCAATGAACCGCCTGTTGCCGATGCGCCCGCTGTGGATGCGGCGACATCAGGCACTGTCGCACAGAGTGAGCCGCAGGCACCGGTGCAGGCCGCTACCACGGCTGCCGCCGCCCAGGGCGCGATTGCGGTTCCCGCCGGTATCGAGCCGGCATCGCTGGCGGAAGCCGCAGCGAAGGGCGACACGCAGGCGCTGTACGAGATCGCAGCACGCTACACCGAAGGTCGCGGCCTTGCCGCCGATCGCGCCGAAGCCGCCAAATGGTACAAGATGGCTGCGGATCGCGGCCTTGCTCCCGCACAATATCGTCTCGCCAACCTTTACGAGAAGGCGAATGGCGTCGAGCGCAACCTTTCCGAAGCGAAGCGCTATTACACGCTGGCAGCCGAACAGGGCAATGCAGGCGCCATGCACAATCTCGCTGTCCTGCTCGCCTCCGATGCGGCCGGCCAGCCGGATTTCACCACCGCCGCGCAATGGTTCATCAAGGCTTCCGAACTCGGCGTCCGCGACAGCCAGTTCAACCTTGCCATTCTCTACGCGCGCGGAAGCGGCGTGAAGCAGGATATCGAGGAGTCCTACAAGTGGTTCTCCATTGCAGCCAAGGACGGCGACACGGACGCTGCCCAGAAGCGTGACGAGGTTGCGGGAGCGATGAACCCGCAGCAGCTTCAGAGCGCACGTGCGAAAGCCGACGCGTGGAAGGTCAAGCCGCTTTCGGAAGACGCCAACAGTGTCAACCCGCCCGAGGAATGGGCTGGCAAGGACGGCGTGAAGACTGCCTCCGTGGACATGGAAAAGGCTATCCGCAACATTCAGGCAATCCTGAACAAGAACGGTTTCGATGCCGGCCAGCCCGACGGCAAGCTTGGCAAGAACACGGTTACCGCCATCAAGGATTTCCAGAAATCCGTTGGCCAGACACCCGACGGGCGCATCACCAACGAGCTGGTGACAGCGCTGCTCGCCCGCAACAAATAACCGTTTCGCAACGGACGAGGCGGCCTCCCCGGCCGCTTCCCCGCAGTTTGGCGCCGGAATGTGGCGCTGCTCCCACGCCTGATCGCTATCTTTCCAAATTATCAACGTATTTACCGTTGAATGTTGACACGTCGGACCCTCGCGGGCATGACGGATGAAGGCTGGGCATGCCCGGTCTTTTCAGACAGAAAATGTAAATCGCGGCGCGGCCCCACACCCGGACAAGCCCTGCCGCCCGGAACCATTTGCCCGAGGTCCGAGCCGTGACTGTCTATCTGCCGATTGCAGAACTGTCGGTGAACATTTTCATCATTCTCGGCATGGGCGCGGCCGTCGGTTTTCTTTCCGGCATGTTCGGCGTGGGGGGCGGTTTTCTCATCACCCCATTGTTGATTTTTTACAATATTCCGCCCGTAGTGGCTGTGGCGACGGGCGCAAACCAGGTGGTGGCCTCTTCCGTCTCCGGCTCGATCACGCATTTCCGGCGCGGAACGCTGGATGTGAAGCTTGGGAGCGTCCTGCTTGTCGGCGGTCTTGTGGGCGCTACGGTGGGCGTGTGGATATTCTCCTTCCTGCGCAGCATCGGCCAGCTCGATCTCATCGTTTCGCTGCTTTATGTCATCCTGCTCGGCACTGTCGGCACCTTGATGCTGAAGGAGAGCATTTCCGCCCTGCGCCGCGCTGCCCGTAATGAGACGGTGACGCTGCGCCGCCCCGGCCATCACAACTGGGTTCACCGCCTGCCGCTGAAAATGCGGTTCAAGAAGTCGAAGATCTATCTCAGCATCATTCCCGTCGTCACGCTGGGTTTCGGTATTGGCATCCTGACCTCGATCATGGGTGTCGGCGGCGGCTTCATCATGGTGCCGGCCATGATCTATCTTCTGCGTATTCCGACCAACGTCGTTGTCGGGACCTCGCTGTTCCAGATCATTTTCGTTACCGCCTATACGACCATCGTTCAGGCCGCGACGAACTATTCCGTCGATGTTGTGCTGGCCTTCATCCTGATGGTCGCGGGCGTCATCGGCGCGCAATATGGCGTGCGCGTCGGGCAGAAACTGCGCGGCGAACAACTGCGCGCGCTTTTGGCGCTTCTGGTGCTTGCAGTCGCCCTTCGCCTTGCCGTGGCACTGGTTGTTCGCCCCGAAGACCTGTTCTCGGTCGCCGTCGGAGGGTTAGGTTATTGACCCACCGCCTGCTGCTTTGCGCCTTTCTGCTTATCGGTTCCTGCCTTGCCTTTACCGCTTCGGCGCAGACACCGCCGCTTGCTCTGCCTCCCGGCACACAGCAGCGGTCCTTGCAGGAAAATATCGAAATCGGCGCATCGACGACGGAGATTCCGATCACCTCCGATTTTCGCGGGGCGGATTTCACGCTTTTCGGAGCTCTAAACAATACCGACCAGTTGCTGCTCGCTATCGGCCAATATGATATCGTCGTCACCCTCGAAGGCCCTAGCGACTACATGACGGTGCGCAAGAAGGAGCGCGTGGCCGGTATCTGGATCAATACCAGCGCCATCACCTTCACGCCGCTACCGGAATCCTATTCCATGGCCAGCACGCGCGATATCAGCGCCGTCGCTTCGCCTGGCACCTTGCGGGCAATGGGGCTGGGTGTCGAACATCTGTCGCTCAAAAGTGCGGTGTTTTCCGGCGTGCCCGACAATGTCTTCGATTTTCAGGAGGCCTATCGGCGCCTGCGGCTTTCAAGCGGCATCTATCGCAACGACACGACCGGCGTGCGGCTTGAACGCACCGGCCTGTTCTGGGCAACCCTGCGCCTGCCCGCCAACGTCCCGAACGGCGTGCATACCGCCCGTGCCTATCTCTTCAAGAGCGGCAATTTCATCGCCCAGCGCGAGCTGAAACTGCGCGTCGTCAAGACCGGCATGGAACAGGCAATCACGGATGCCGCGCATCAGACACCGCTTGCCTATGGCGCGCTGTGCGTTCTCCTCGCCGTCGTCACGGGCTGGAGTGCCAGTATTATTTTCCGCAAGGACTGAGTGTTTTTCATTCCCGTAAAAGAGCGCGTCTTTCGCCCTCGGCGTAAAAGATAGCGTTCGCTTCCTTCAATGGTTTGCGGTAAAATTCAAGACGTTACAACCACGTGCTCAGCTTATGGCGGCAAGTGCGGTTGTGACCGGGATGAAAAGGAGAAATGTCATGTTCAAGCACATTCTCATTCCCACCGATGGCTCGCCGCTGGCGCAGATCGCAATCGACCAAGGGTTCGCTCTCGCCAGAGAGGCAGGCGCAAAGGTGACCGTCGTGACGGTATCCGAACCCTTTCACGTGATTGCCAGCGATGTCGAGGACATTGCCGCCATTGCCGAAGAGGAATTCCACCGTTGCGAGGAGGCGGAGCATTTTCTGAGAGATACGCAGGCGCACGCCGCATCGATGGGGCTGGATTGCGAAGCCCTGCTGGCGCGGGCGGGACGGCCGGATGAGGCGATTGTCGAAATCGCCAACAGGACCGGCTGCGACCTCATCGCCATGGCTTCACACCGGCGCAGAAGCTTCGTCGAGATGCTTGTCGGCAGCGTTACGGCCAAGGTGCTGAAAAACTCGAAGATACCGGTGCTGGTATATCGCCAATAGACGGGCGGAGCGATGCGCTCAGCCGAGCAGATTTGAAAACCGTACCGAATAGATGCGGTCCCGCCCCATCAGATGCGCGACGAGTGCAGCGTGGTCAAAGAGACCGCGCATGGCCTTGTGCCGCAAATCCAGTCCGCCGCTCATCACCCCGAAGGCCGGCATCAACAGGCGGGAACCATCGGTGGCGAAACAGGGACGCCGCACCGTTTTTTCGCGACGGCGAACAGTGGCGGAGGGATGCAGATGGCCTGCGATTTCACCCGCGGCATCTCCTACCTTAGGCTCGTGGCGGAAAACGAGATTGCCATAGAACATCTCATCTACCGAAGACCCCGGCAGATCGACCGTGCCATCCGGATCGTGATTGCCGTTGATCCATATCCAGTCACGGCCACGGGCCATCTCGCGGATCAGTTCGCGCAGCATAAGCGGCAGATGCTCGGACCCGACCCGATCGTGGAAATTGTCGCCGAGGCTGACGACGATCTTCGGATCGTAACGGCTGACAAGGGAAGACAGGATTTTGAGGGTAGCGATCGTGTCGTAAGGCGGCAGCATGCGCCCGCGCCGGGCAAAGGCCGCACCTTTTTCCAGATGCAGGTCCGAGACAACCAGCAGCGACAGATCGGGCAGGTAAAGACCACCCAACGGGTCACACCAGGCGGCGACGCCGTTGATGGCAGTTTCGCTGCCAAGGCATTCGAAGCCATTGGAAAACCTGTCGCTCAATGTCAGTCGGCTCAGCACTTTTGTGGTCGTTCCTTCATTCCAGTTTGATGCCTCAGGACATGGCTTCGGCGATAAGCTCGTCTGCGGCCTCGGCCAGCACCTGATCCATCGCCTCGCCCGCCACCGTCTCGCGGCCGATTTCCAGCATGACGGGAACGGCAAGCGGCGAGACGTGCTCCAGTGCACGATGGGTGGTGTGACCCTTGATTCGCTTCAGCATATCGCCAAGACGGCCAATGTCCAAAAGTCCCGCCGCCGCATCACGTCTGGTTGCCTCCAGCAGAATATGATCCGGCTCATGGCTGCGAAGAACGTCATAAATAAGATCGGCGGAGACCGTGACCTGACGGCCCGTCTTTTCCTTGCCGGGATGGCGGCGTTCGATGAGGCCGGAAATGACGGCACAGTTGCGGAAGGTCCGCTTCAGCATGAAGGATTCGTCCAGCCACGCCTCCAGATCGTCGCCCAGCATGTCCTCGTCGAGAAGTTCCGCCAACGACAGGCGGCGGGATTTCAGCCGCCTGCCAATATCCTCCATGGCCCAGATGGCGAGCGAATAATCGGTGGCAACGAAGCCCATGGGCTTTGCGCCTGCCCGTTCCAGCCGCCGTGTCAGAAGCATGCCGAGGGTCTGGTGAGCCAGCCGCCCTTCAAAAGGATACATGACCATGAAGAAGCGTTTGCGGAAGGGAAATGTCTCGACCAGCAGCTCGTCGCGCTTGGGAATGATCGATTTTTCCTTCTGGATTGCCAGCCAGTCGCGCACCTGATCCGGCAGCGACTGCCAGCGGGCGGGATCGGACAGCATGGAGCGCACCTGGTCCGCAAGGTAGGTGGAAAGCGGAAACTTGCCGCCGGCATAGGAGGGTATCTTCGGGTCCATCGAAAAGGCCTGCGACACCAGGCATTCATTCTCCCGGATGCCTTCGAAGCGCAGAACCTTGCCGGCAAACAGGAAGGTATCGCCCTGCACCAGCTGCTCGAGGAAATATTCCTCGACCTTGCCGAGCGACATGCCGCCGCGTCCGACCGAGCCCTTGGCATTGCGCTTGACCATGCGGACATTGAGTTCCGCAGCCTCGACGATGGTGCCGAGGTTGAGGCGATATTGCTGCGCGACCGCAGGATTGGAGACACGCCAGCGGCCGTCCTTCATCTGGCGGATGCGGGCGTAACGTTCATAGGTGCGCAGTGCGTATCCACCGGTAGCGGTAAAATCCACGACGCGGTCGAAGGTAGAACGCGGTAGATCGGCATAGGGTGAAGCGCTGGTCACTTCACGATAGAGATCATCCGCATCGAAAGGTTCGGCGCAGGCCATACCGAGCACATGCTGGGCAAGAACATCCAGTGCGCCTTGCGCGATGGGGGGCGTATCCTGCGCGCCGATATAGTTCGCATCGAGTGCGGCCCGGCACTCCATCACCTCGAAACGGTTGGCGGGAACGAGGATTGCCTTTGACGGCTCATCCATGCGGTGATTGGCGCGGCCGATGCGTTGGGCAAGGCGGCTCGCCCCCTTTGGCGCGCCGACATGCACGACGAGATCGACATCGCCCCAGTCTATGCCGAGATCGAGCGTGGAGGTGGCGACGACCGCGCGCAATTTGTTTTCAGCCATCGCGGCCTCCACCCGGCGGCGCTGTCCGGCATCCAGCGAACCGTGATGCAAGGCGATCGGAAGATTATCGTCGTTTACATTCCAGAGTTCCTGAAAAATCCGTTCCGCCTGCGAGCGGGTGTTAACGAAGATGAGCGTCGTCTGGTGCGCCTTCAGAGCAGGATACAAATCCTTCATGGCGTAGCGCGCGGAATGGCCGGACCACGGAATACGCTCCTCCGTCTGCAGAATGGCGATGTTTGGCTTGGCTCCGCCTTCCACTGTTATAACACCTGCGGGCGGTTCTCCCTGCCCCTGCGGTGCCAGGTAACGGCGCAAATCCATCGGCTCCGCCACCGTGGCGGAAAGGCCAATGAAGCGGACATGCGGCGCGTGCCTGCGCACCCGCGCGAGCGCGAGCGACAGCAGATGGCCACGCTTGGAGGTGACGAGCGAGTGCAGCTCATCCAGCACCACATATTTCAGGTCGCGGAAAAAGCGCTCGGCTTCCTTGTTGGCAAGCAGCAGCGACACCTGTTCCGGCGTCGTCAGGAGAATATCGGGCGGTTTGACCTTCTGGCGCTGGCGTTTTGCCTGCGGCGTATCGCCGGTGCGGGTTTCGATTGAGATCGGCAGGCCCATTTCCGTGACAGGCTTGGTGAGATTGCGTTCGATATCCACCGCAAGTGCCTTGAGCGGCGAGATGTAAAGCGTGTGCACGCCGACAAAGGCGGAGCCCGGCGGCACCTTGCCGCGTTCAGCAAGATCGGTGAGCGACGCCATGAAGCCGCCCAGCGTCTTGCCGGCACCCGTCGGTGCAATCAGCAGCATGTTTTCGCCGCCACGCGCCCGAGCCATCAGTTCCAATTGATGCGCGCGCGGGGACCACCCTTTTTCGGCAAACCATTTCTGGAATGAAGGGGGCAAGGTGCCGACATGCGTGCCGGAAATGGGAGACTCAGCGTGTTTCACGCCTCCAAGGTAGTGAGAAACCTTGAAAAAAGAAGAGCGGAACAGAGCTGCTTGACAGGAATGCATAATCATGGATAAATAATATCCAGGATACTGAAGCAAACCAAACGTGAGCAAATCGGATGAAACTCGGCGACGGCGTTGAACAGGCCATTCACAGCGTAGGCATGTTAGCGGGACTTTCCGAAGGCGGCGTGCTTTCGGCGGCGGCGCTGGCAGAATTCCATGGCGTTTCCACGAGTTATCTCTTGAAGCACCTGCAATTGCTTTCCGGTGCCGGAATAGTTTCCACTGTACCGGGGCCGAAGGGCGGTTATCGTCTGGCCCGGACAACCGACAAGATTACCCTGCTTGATATTGTTCTGGCCGTGGAGGGACCACAGCCTGCCTTTCGCTGCGCGGAAATTCGCCAGCGCGGGCCGAACCCCTTGCCGGGACGTTATTTCACCAAGCCCTGCGGCATCAACGCCGCGATGCTGAAGGCGGAGAAAGCCTATCGGGCGGAACTCGCTAAAACCAGCATTGCCGACATTCTGGGCGACCTTGCCGCCACTGACGACGGCGGCATTGCGGCACGCGGCTGCGCCTTTCTGGAGCTGAACGAGCGCAGGACGGCGACGCGCTAGAACCTAAAAAGACCCGACCATCTGAAATACCGGAGAGCTTCGCAGCTTCCCGGAACGATGACACATGCCCCTCAAACTGAACCACGAATGGAGAGAGACCCATGAAAACCCGTTTGAACTATGCCAAAGCATCCCCCGAAGCCTTCAAAGCCGTGATGGCGCTCGAAACCTACGTCCAGAGCAGCGGCCTCGAGCGCCGCTTCGTTCATCTCATCAAGCTGCGCGCATCAATCATCAATGGCTGCGCGTTCTGTGTGGACATGCATGTGAAGGAAAGCCGTCACGACGGTCTTTCCGAACAATGGATCAACCTGATGAGCGTTTGGCGGGAATCCCCGGTATATACCGAACAGGAACGGGCGTTGCTCGGCTGGGTGGATGCGGTAACGAAGATTGCCGAAACCGGCGCTCCGGATGACGCCTTCGAGGCCCTGAAGGCGCATTTCTCCGATGAGGACATCGTGAAGATCACCGTTGCCATCGGTGCCATCAACACCTGGAACCGCATCGCCGTCGGCTTCCGTTCGCAGCACCCGGTCGAAGCGGCAGCAAAAGCAGCCTGATCCGCTTTACCTGCACCGGACGACCGTTACATGGCGATGTAGCGGTCGTTTCTATGATTGATGGCGAGCGCGAGGTTCATGACCAGCGCGCCGAGGATGGAGCAGAGGATGACGAAGGGTGTCGCCACGAAGAATGAGCAGGCCAGCACCATGCCATCGAAGGCGAGCTGGACGAGACCGGCGCGCCAGCCAAAACGGTCCTGGAGATAAAGCGCCAATATGCCGAAGCCGCCGAGGCTGGTGCGATGGCGGAACAGTGCCAGCATGCCTGCCGCGACCGTCAACCCGCCGAAAAGGGCGGCCGCGACGGGATTGATGCTTTCGAAAGCGAAGAAGCCCGGCATATATTCCGAAAGCAGCGCCGTCATGGCAATGGCGCAAAAGGTCTTGACCGTGAAGGCAAGGCCGAGACGGCGGAAGGCGAGATAATAAAACGGCAGATTGACGAGGAAGAAAACCGCGCCGAAGCTAAAGCCGATCGAATAGTGCACCAGAAAGGCAATACCCACCACACCCCCGGTGAGGAGGCCCGCAGCGGAAAGCAGTGTCACGCCGAGCGAGACCAGCATGCTGCCCGCCAGAACGCCCTGGGCATCTTCCAGCAGCGAATGGCGATCGGGCGCGGAAGCCCAGATATTCACGCGCTTTCGCGTAGTCGTATCGCCCATGCCTGTTCCCCTGATTTTCCCGCCTTGATCGAGCTATTGCGCCCAAGCGCGAGAGATTTCAAGCGTACTTTATTCAGCGCACAACGATGTATCTGTCCGAGCGGTGGTTGATGGCGAGAAACATGTTCAGCACGAAGGCGCCGACAATCGAATAGACGACGGTGGCCGGATCGATGACGAGGAAGGCGCAGAGCATCACGAATGCATCGAAGGCAAGCTGGATCAGGCCGGCGCGGATGCCGAAGCGGTCCTGAAT
Organism: Agrobacterium sp. A3-95; assembly: GCF_053521785.1. Lineage (NCBI taxonomy): Bacteria > Pseudomonadati > Pseudomonadota > Alphaproteobacteria > Hyphomicrobiales > Rhizobiaceae > Agrobacterium > Agrobacterium sp. A3-95. The sequence continues at coordinate 735,074 of NZ_JBNWDR010000001.1, forward strand.
ATAGATGGCCAGAATGCCGATGCCGCCGAGGCTGGCGCGATGGCGATAAAGCGCCAGCAACCCGTAACCGAGGAGCAGGCCACCGAGCAGCGCCGCCCAGAGCGGGTTGATGCTGTCAATGACCATCCAGCGCGCTTCCACTTCCGTCAGCACCGAAACAAGACCGATGGCAATGAAGGTCTTGATGGAAAAGGCAAGACCGAGGCGGCGGAACGAGAGGTAATAGAAGGGCAGATTGACGAGGAAGAACAGGAGGCCGAAGCTGATGCCGAAGGCATAGTGAATGAGGAAGGCGACGCCGGCGGTGCCACCGGTCAAAAGGCCGACCTTGTTCAGCAGATAAAAACCGAGCGCCGATACGATAGCTCCGGTAACGATGCCCTGCACGTCTTCCACCGGCGCATGTTTGGCCGGATCCGAACTCCACATGCTGTAAACGCTTCTCGTTCTGCTCACGCTTTTTCCCTCAGGTTTCCGCGCATTTTGCACTGCAACAAACACGCGATCAAGATGGATACGTAAGGACGACTGACCTATCGTAAAAAAGGCAAGAAACGAAATGTTCAGGCTTTGGCGCGGGCAAGAAAAAGAATGCCGGAAAGGGGTTTTCCGGCATCCTTGCGAATGGTGGTTTTGCGGATTTCGATAAGAGAATAGCCCGCCCGCTCAAGAAGGCCGGTCACATAGCTTTTCGAATGTGCGTAACGCAGCGATTCCCGCAGCACGAAACCATCTTCATCCCCTGCGTCCTCCACCGAAAAGGCGAAGAAACCGGAGGGCGCAAGCAGGGCCGAAACGAGGGGCATAACGGTTTCGAGACTGCCGAGATACATCATCACGTCGGCGGCGGCGACGAGGTCCGCGCGGTGGTGCGGCATTGCCGGCGCGAACAGTCCCGAGGCGTCAGCTTCCAGCGATAGATCGGCCTGGCCGAGACGGTCGTAAAGTCCTTTTTCCTCCGCCTTGGCGAGCATGTTCTGGGAAATGTCGAAACCTTCCAGCCGCTTCGCCAGGGAGTGGATTTCAACGCCGAGAAGGCCGGTGCCGCAGCCAATATCGACAATGGTGTCGAAGACGCCGCCTCCCGCCGCCTTGCCGATCAGTTCCGCCAGCTTCTGCGGTACGCTGTAATCCAGTTTCTCGACGAGCGACGTTTCGAAACGGTCGGCATAATCGTCGAACAGCCCTTCTACATAACGGCTCGGCGGCTGCTCCGGTGTGTCCGCGGCGCCGAGAACCGCGAGTTTCAGTTCGGCTGCAAACAGCCCTTCCGTATCCAGTTCGGCGACTTTTTCGTAAGCCGCCACGGCTTTGTCCGTTTCCCCCGCCTTTTCATGATATTCCCCGAAGCGAAACCAGCCCGCCGTCCACCGTGGCGCAAGTTCAAGCGCCTGCTCCATGAGTTCGGCGGCGGCGGGATAATCACCGCTCTCCGCCAACATGCGGGCATAGTCCGCCCGGCGGTCGGCAATGACGTCACCGGAAGAAAACTGGTTTGGGGCCATTCAAGATTTCCTGAGAAGATGTCGGCTGTCATTTATCAAGCCATAAAAAAACTCAAGTCCTATTTCATGGCGCACTCATGGAATTGCGAATATGACGCGATATAGTGCACCGAAACTTGCATCGAAGCAGCGTGCTTCATATGTCAGGACAAAACAGGAGACTTGCTGATGGCCGGTGAGGTCAACAAAATGCTGGGTGATACGGTGGCCCGCACCGTGGTGAAGCTGCTGGTGGTTTCATTGCTCGTCGGCTTTCTGATGGCGATCTTCGGATTGACGCCATGGAATATCATCTATGGCGCACGCGACTTCGTGGTCGATCTGTGGCGCAGCGGTTTCCACGCGCTTGGCGCAATCGGCGACTATCTGATCCTTGGCGCGACGATCGTCATACCCATTTTCATCATCCTGCGCCTCCTGAGCTATCGCCGCTGACATGACCGACACATCTTTCCAGACGCTTACGCGGCGCGGCTTCGTGCTGATTTCCGCCGGTTCCGTTCTTTCCGCCTGTGTTTCCGTGCCTACAAACAAGGGCATGCCGTCAGGCACCCGCGATGAGACCGCTGCAGCGCTTCCAATGGTCAACGAGTTGCGCCGCTCGAAAGGGCTTTCGCCACTCTCCTTCAGTAGTGCGGCAAGTGGTGCGGCCGCTTATCAGGCCGGACGCATGGTCAAGGCGCAGAAGATGGCGCATCTGATCGGCATGACCGACAGTTTCCTCATCCGCATGAAGGACGGCAATGTGCCGCTACCGGCAGCGGAAAACGTGGCGGCCGGGCAGGACAGCGTGGAGCGTGTCGTCAAGGCCTGGATCGGCTCGAAACATCATCTGGAAAACATGCTCGGACCATATAATGGCCTTGGCGTCGCGGTTGCCTATGATGCCGCAAGCCGCAACCGGCCCTATTGGGCGATGGTGCTCTGCGCGTGAGATAACGGGGCGCGCCCCCTCCACCCTCATTCCTGTCCCTGTCACAGGGATGAGGCAGGAGAGCACACCACCACGATAAGCACTTATCTTAACCGACGCAGCGTCTCGACCGTTCAGGTCATCGTCATCCAAGCTTGCGGTCGGCCCAGCGGTCGACCGTGCTGTCGCGTAGGTCACGAATGGACTGCACACCTTCGCGAGAGACCAGCTTCGACAGGCCTTTGACGATGGACGACGGCAGGCCGGGGCCTTCATAGACCATGCAGGAATAGAGCTGAACCAGATCGGCCCCTGCCCTTACCTTTTCCAGTGCCGTTTCCGGCGAAGAAACGCCACCCACGCCGATGATGGGCAGATTGCTGCCGACGCGCCGGCGCATCTTGGCGAGAACAGTGGTCGACAGCTCGAATAGCGGCTTGCCGGACAGTCCACCCGCCTCACCCTTATGCGGACCGGGCCGCAGGCCTTCACGCGAGAGCGTGGTGTTGGAGACGATCAGGCCATCGAGATCATGGGCCAGCGCCTCTTCCGCCACGTCATCCAGCCCTTCCTCGGTCAGATCGGGCGCGATCTTCAGGAAGATCGGAATGCGTTTGCCAAAGCGTTCGGCTTCTGCCCTGCGGCGCTCCAGCACGGCGCCAAGAAGTGCCGCAAGGCTTTCGCGCGCCTGCAAGTCGCGCAGACCCGGCGTATTGGGCGAAGAGATGTTGACGGTGAAATAGGATGCGACCGAATAAAAGGCCTCTATGCCCTGCACATAATCGGCGATGCGGTCTTCGCTGTCCTTGTTGGCACCGATATTGACGCCGACGATGCCGCGTAGCTGCGCCTGCTTCAGGCGCTCCAGCGCTGCGGCATGGCCTTCATTGTTGAAACCGAGGCGGTTGATGACGCCTTCATCCTCAACCAGACGGAAGATGCGCGGTTTGGGATTGCCGGATTGCCCACGCGGCGTGACGGTGCCGATTTCAGTAAAGCCGAAACCGAGCCTCAGAAGCGGTCCCGGGACTTCCGCATTCTTGTCGTAACCCGCCGCCATGCCGAGCGGATTGGGGAAAACGAGGCCTGCAACGGTCTGCTGCAGACGCGGATCGTGCGGCACCATGCAGGTGGGCAGAAAGCCGCTTTTCAGCGCCGCCACGGACAGGCCATGTGCCTTTTCCGGATCGACAAGAAACAGGCCCTTGCGGCCGATTGAGGAAAATAATCCGCTCATCACAAAATCTCCGGAAACTGGTGCTGGCCATCATGGCCAAGTGAAAGCGGCGTTTCCCAAAGCACGGCGGTCAAGGGAAGAGACGCATAGAGATGGGGGAAAAGATCGCCGCCTCTCGAGGGTTCATAAACCAGCTTGTCGCCAAGTGCTGCACCATCAACAGCGATCAGAAGCAGGTCGGTCTGGCCGGAAAAATGCCGGGCGGCAGTCTCGACCGCCTGCTTTGCCGTTGAAAAATGAATGAACCCATCCGTCAGATCGATGGCGGCGCCTTCGAAGACGCCTTGTTCCCTGGCTGCATTCCACAACGTCTCCGGCACGATTTTGTAAATGATCGCGGGCGTTTCGTGCATGGGGCTCTCCGAAGGCTTTCCAAGGCTTTTCAGTCTGGGCGGTTTGCCGCAAAGCGGGTCGATTGTCCACAGTTTCCACGGCATTTTTATTGCCGCGACGGCTGTTCCCAAGCTTTTTCTTGTAATACGCAACCGATTAGAGCAACCTTTCAGCAGAGGAGCCGGAAGCAGTCTAGACTGCCGGCAAACGGGAGTGCGCCATACCTTTCAAAGAACCGCATAACGCCCTTGGGAGGGGGCCAGAATGTCGGAACTTGTCATTATCATCGCAGACGACCACCCGCTTTTTCGCGGTGCCCTCAAACAGGCCGTATCCGGTCTCGACGGGCAGCAGACAATCATGGAAGCCGGGGATTTCGAGGCTGCCAGAAGTGCCGCGACGGCGTGCAACGACGCCGATCTGATGCTTCTGGACCTCGCCATGCCGGGTGTCAGCGGATTTTCAGGCCTGATGGCGCTGCGGGCGGAATTTTCCAGCCTGCCCATCGTCATCGTTTCGGCAACGGACGACGCGACCACTGTTCGCCGGTCCATCGAACTCGGCGCTTCCGGTTTTATTTCCAAATCCTCGGGCATCGACGATATCAGGGATGGCATTCGCGCGGTTCTTGACGGCGATGTGTGGATACCGGCAAGCTGTCAGGGCGAAAAGGAGCATGATCCTGACGTGGCTGATCTCATCGGCCGGCTCAGAACGCTGACGCCGCAACAGAGCCGGGTTCTGGGCATGCTGGCGGAAGGCCTGCTGAACAAGCAGATCGCCTATGCGCTGAATGTTTCGGAAGCCACCATCAAGGCACATGTCTCCGCTATTCTGTTGAAGCTTAAGGTCGATAGCCGCACACAGGCGGTGATACAGCTCAGCAAGATAAACACATCGGCCATGGTGGCATAATCGAGGATTTTATTCCTTTCTTTTCTTTACTCCTGACGGGATATGGTCTAGATTCCGCGGAGTAAACGACAGGAGCTTTTCCGCCACGGGCTCCACCTGCGGGCTTTCATCATGCTTTCACACGAGACGATCTGGAGCGCCATCGATACGCTTGCCAAACGTCACCAGCTGACGCCTTCGGCCTTGGCGAAGCGTGCCGGTCTCGATCCCACCTCGTTCAACAAATCGAAACGTTTCGGCCCGGATGGCCGCAAACGCTGGCCTTCGACGGAATCGGTATCCAAGGTGCTGGAGGCGACGGGGGCAAGCGTCGACCAGTTTTTTGGTTATGCTTTCGGCAGGACGCAGACAATGCAGCCTTCCGGTGCGGACAATGCCATCCCCCTGCTCGGTTTTGCGCAGGCGGGCTCCGGCGGCTTTTTCGACGATGGCGGTTTTCCGGCCGGCCAAGGCTGGGATGTGGTGGAGTTCCCCTCTTCTCCCGAACGCAAGCAGGGCGTCTACGCGCTGGAAGTACAGGGCGAAAGCATGATGCCGCTTTACCGCGACGGCGATATCCTGATCGTGGAGCCGGGCGCGCAGGTGCGGCGCGGCGACCGCGTGGTGCTGAAAAGCCGAGACGGCGAAGTGATGGCCAAGGTGCTGGCGCGGCAAAGCCCCAAGAATATCGAGCTTCTTTCGCTCAATCCCGAACATCCGAACCGCAGCTTTGACATGGCCGATGTGGAATGGATCGCCCGCATCATCTGGGCCAGCCAATAGACACCCGCCATTGCGAAGACAGGCGTCCTACTTGCCCGGGCACAACTCAGAGAGCAGGCGTCGATACTATCCCTTTACAGACCGAGTGACGTTGCCGCGGCATCAACCGTCATGATCTTCGCACCGCCGGAAGCTGCCCTGCGGACAAGGCTCTGAAGTTTGTCTTCCGGGCAACCGTAAAAGCTCGGCGTCTGCGAAACATCATGGGTGAAAATGATGAGCCAGCCGCCATTTTGCAAAACATCCTCGAGCCAACGATCGGCGGCATCGAGATAGTTTTGGTCCGCGCGCAACTCCACCCCGGCAAGATTGTACGGATCGATGCTGCCCCGGTTGATGCCAGGCATGATGCCGCGAGCGGTCTTGAACCTTCGTCGCAACAGGGGCTGCATGACGGGCGAGGCCATGCCGAAAGGAACGGAGAAATTCCGCCTGCCTCGGTTTTCGGCGAACGATCCCAGCACGGTTTCGTTGTGATCAAGATCCTCTTCAAGCCCGCGCCGTGAAAAGCTCGAGAGTTTGCGATGGGAAAAAGTATGGCAGGCAAGCTCGTGGCCAGCCGCTGCAAGTTCCGAACAGCCTTCGGTTGAAATCATGTCCTGCTGTTCATAGTGCTTGTCGATAAAAGTACCTGCGAGATAAAATGTCCCGCGAACACCCTCGCTTTCCAGAATGCGCGCGCCCTTCGTCCAGGCGCTCGCCGGAACATCATCGAATGTGAAGGAGACGATTGGTTCGGACGTTTTGATCAGCGACGCCGGTCCTGGAAAGTACTGCACCAGCCGGTTATTGATCCTGTCTGCAAATGTCCCGATTTTTTGTGTCATGCATAAGCCCCCCGGCCTGTCTGCAAATTACTGCCCCTGCTCAAGTATGTCGTACGCCTGATGCCTCAAACAATAGATTGCAATCAGTAGAGAAGACCAGATAGGCCCGGTTCCGGTAAAGAAATTACTCTCAAGACACGAAGAAAGCAGTGCATACACCCAAATTCGTGCAAAAAGCCGCGTTAATGCCGGATCGGTACCCTTGTTCACAGCTATACGAAAATCGTTTGCGGGTATGATGACGAGCCATATGACGATGAGAACAAAGGCCGGCAGGCCGCCATTCAGCAGGCTTTCGACAAAGCCGTTATGGGCATGGAAGGCGGTGACCGCCCAGGTGCCGGCGGTATCGGCCTGCGCCAGAAGCCGGTCACTCGTCCAGAACGCCTGAAAACCCTGCCCGAAGATCGGCGATTGCGCAAACGTGTCGAAGGACAGGCGCCATATATCCGTTCGGCCGGTAAAGGTGGAATCGATCCCCAGACTATCGACCACATGCCGTATGCTCGGAAAATAGGTGGAGCCGACCGCGAGGATGTTGAGGAAAGCCAGAAGACCTCCGATCATCAGCAATGTCCGACCGGCATGTCTTTCCATGACCCAGACCAGTGCAACAGTGACGGGCAACAGCATTGCTGCGGTTTTCCCGTTGGTTTTCCAGAGGAAGAACCCTGCCAGAAGCGTGATGACAATGCCGCCAACCGTCGACCAGCTATTGCGCAGGTAAAGCCCGATCATGACGAGAATGATCATGGCCGGAGCGGCGGCATTCTTGTGATTGAAGATACCGCGCCAATCGCCGGCGAGCGCCGTTTCATCGAGATCGTAGGGCTGGTGGATCGAGCGCGAGCGCAGGAAGATCACCCCGAAGTAGCAGAGCGCCAGCAGGATGACGGCGAAGATGGCCATCATCCGGTCGAACTGCCGCCTGTCGCGCGGCATGACGACGAGGACGCTGGTGATGAAGCACAGAAGGCCCGTAAAGAGCAAACGTTGCAGCGAGGTGCCAGGCTGGGAGCCAAGCACCGAACAAATCACCAGCCAGGAAAACAACAGCAGAATTGGCAGACGCGGCCGCAACAAAAGCCCCGTCAGCCGATGACGCAGGGCAAAAACACCCAGCATCAGCGCAATCACCAGCCCGGTCAGCTGGTTTGCGGCGGCGTGCGGCACGGGTGCAGCCGCAAGATTTTCGAAAGGCGCAACGGAAATCCAGATATAAAGCATCGTGACGACGAAAAAAATCGCGTCGCGACGGCCGCCCGTAAGCGACATGCTGTTGCTTTGTACAGGAATGGACTGCGTATCAGTGAAAGGCGGCATCGTCGGCCACATCGAAAAAGGATAATCGGATCATTGGCCTGCCTTGTGACGAACAACGAAACCCTTTTTGAAACCGGGCCATGTCCAAATAACCATAACAGTCATTATCATCATTATTATACAATTGCTTTAACCCTCTCTTACCTCAAGAAGGCTAAGACTGGGCAACTGCCATTCATAGAGGTCAACGGCCTTCGAATTATTGCCCCCTTGCCGGGTTTTTCCAGTTCATCAATTTTAAAAACACGGCAGTTATCTTGAATTCGCCCGGCGACGCCGGAAAGCACGGAGAATAAGGTGTCGTTGAATACGCCGCGGTTCAGCCATCTAGTCAGACTGGGATTGACCTATATGGCATCCGGCGGGGCGCTTTTGATGTCCAGCGCCGCCCAGCTTTTGACCTTCGCCCTGCTTGCCCGCCATCTCGGCGTGGAACAATTCGCGCTCTATGCCTCGATCACGGCCGTGACCAATCTCGGCGTACAGATTTGTGGTTTCGGTTCGCAGGAATCGCTGATCCGCCGCGTGGCGCAGGATCGCAGCATGTTTCCCGTGATGCTCGGCCACAGCTATCTCTTGAGCGCCGCTACCGGCATTGTGCTGACCATCATCGGCATGGTCACGATCCCGGTGTTTTTCCCGACGTCGGAAACATTGCTGCATACCCTCATCACCACTTTCGTGATCCTGGTGACGAACCTCATCCTTCTGAAAGTCATTTCGCTTTCCACCCAAAGCTTCATCGCCCATTCCGACTTCGCCTCGGCCAACAAGCTGGAAGTGATGTTCGCCGTTGCCCGCACAATTGCCGCCGTGGTCGCCTGTCTCATCTTCAAGGTGGAGACGGTGGAGGCCTGGGCCCTGTGGAACCTGGCTGCCCATACGATTGCGGCAGTGATTTCGCTGAAGGCGATCGGCAGGCTCGGTCGGCCGGTTTTCCGGATCGTTCGCGATGAAATCCGCATCGGCATCCTGTTTTCCACCCAATTCCTGTTCAAGGCCGTGCGTGGCAATGCCGATATTCTCGTTCTCGGTGCCGTTGCCAGCGCCGAGGTTCTGGGCAGCTACTCCATTGCCCGGCGAATTCTCGACAGCTCCTACCTCTCCGTCGAGGCTCTCAACCGGCTGATCTATCCGGGGTCGGCCTCAGCCGCCCTGCAGGGTATCGGAAAGACCATAGAGCGCGCTTATAATGTGCTGAAGGCAGCGCTTGTCATCGCAGTCGGCAGCGCGCTGGTCATCTTCATCATCGCACCCTTCCTGCCGCTACTGTTCGGCGACGAATACGTCTCGCTGCCGATCATCACCCGTATCCTTTGCTGGGTCGTGCTGCCGATGGCCGTTGCGGCGACCGCGCTTGAGGCGCTTGGCGCATCCGGACGGCAGGATATCCGCGCCAAGATATGGAACAGCGGCAATCTCATCGGCTCCGTTATCGTCGCCTTCCTCACCTGGTCCTTCAGCATTTCGGGAACGATCGGCAGCTATTTCTTCGTGGAAGCCGCCATCGCCGCCGCCGTTTGGATCGCGCTTTTGCGATTGCGGCGCAACGAAGAAGCCTTTGCGCCCGCCAAATAGAACGTCATCCGGGCCCCGATCCGAGTGAAACCGGATTTCTCTAATAAAGCCCGTAGGGGAAATAACGCCGGTAGATTTCTTCCAGCCGGCCATTGCGCGAAAGTGCGGCAAGCGCCTGATCAAAGGCCGGTACAAGCACATCGTCCGGATCAACTGCCATGATGGAAAGGCCTTCACCAAGAAATCTGTCGGATAAATAAGGTCCGCCGAAAAGCGCACAGCAAGCACCGGACGCGCTTCCCGAAACCCAGAAAGGCAGGCGCAGCCCATCCGCAAAAACCGCGTCCACCTTGCCCGTCTTCAACGCCTCATACATGGGTTCGTAACCATTAAAGCCTTCAGCCGAGGCTTTGGGGAAAAATGCCTTGAGCATCTGTTCGTGCCGCGAGCCCGTGACCACACCCACCTTCTTTCCCGACAGGGCATCAGCGCCGGAGCCAGTGAATTTCGCCGCCTTGTTGACGGCAAGACGCGCGGGCAACAGCAGATAGGGTCGCGAGAAGGTGAAACTCTTTCGCAGATCGGCGGTGGTGGCAATGCCGGAAATCACCGCTTCGCCCTCTCCCATTTCCAGCGCTGCCTCCAGCTCGTCAAACGGCAGTGCCTGCACCTGGCATTTGCTCTCAACCTTCAGCTGGGCGCAGATTTCGCGCACCAGATCGACATGAAAACCGGCAAGCCGGCCTTCCTGATCGGTAAAATTGAAGGGTGGGAAATCGACCGACATCAAAAACCTGATCCGGGGCACGGAGGACAGATCGCCACCCGGAAACCGCTCCTGCGCATCAAACAGCACCGGCATGCGGTTTCTGTCCGAGAGACCTTCCGCGTGAAGTTCTCCCAAATTACCACCGAATTGTAAAGCGATAGCTAAAGTAAAACCAATAACTATATTTCGCGTTACATTCATCATTCTCATCTATACTATCCGTAGCAAGAAGCAGGGCGTTACCATGGCGGCGGCAGCGATGCATGGATTATTTTAGGCACTATACACGAGAATCGTTCCGCACGACGTCAGCGGGGCGAAAAATTGCGTTTTCGCTCATCGGCGACAATCCGCTTTGGACAGCGCCCGAACCGGACGAGCACGGGCCAACACGCTTTCTCTCTTCGCTGGGGTTCGGCAAGCCTTACATCGCTGCATTCGAAGAGCAGGCCCTCAAAAACGGCTCAACCGTGGAAGACGAATTGCTGGCGAGCGGCCTGGTCGATGCGGATGCGTATTACGGTGCTTTTGCCAGATTGTTGCGATTGCCGTTTCGACCGGAAATCGATCCGGGTCGTGTGGCAGACCTCAATCACCTGGACGCGCAACTAGCCGAACCACGGCTCCTGCGGTTGACACCGCTGAATGGTAAGCCAGTGCTGCTGATCGTGCCGGAACTGGCAAGGATGGAATTGCTGAAAGGCATCCTCGATCAGCGTCCGTATCTTCTCGAAGAACTTGCCGTGACCACGCCACAGGCCATGCGCAGCGCAATCTGGAAGGCCGGCGAAGCACGCCGCTGCCGAGACACGCGACATCAGCTTTTCAACGCGGCGCCGCAGCATTCCGCAAGGATCACGCTGCATGGCGAGCAGGGTTTTGTCAGCGGCATTTTCGTTACCCTGCTCGTTCTGTCGCTACTGTTTTATACGCAGGCGGCCATGGCATATATTCACGTCACCCTCACGATGCTTTATCTCTCCACCTTGCTTTTCAGGTTGTTTGCACTCGTCCATACGCCAAAAGGAAACGATGCGAAAACCGTCATACCACTCCAGCAGGACGGGGAGCTGCCGGTCTACACTATTCTTGTGGCGCTTTATCGCGAAGAGGCGGTCGTTGAGCAGCTCATTCATGCGCTGGAGCGGCTGGACTGGCCCAAATCCCGGCTCGATATCAAGCTCGTCTGCGAGGCAGACGACGTAGCGACGATCGAGGCCATCCAGCGGATAAATCCCGGTCCGCATATCGAGATCGTCAGGGTGCCGCCATCCATGCCACGCACGAAGCCCAAGGCCCTGACCTATGCGCTTTCCGGCGCGCGTGGCACTTTCGTTGCCGTTTACGACGCCGAGGACCGGCCGCATCCGCTGCAATTGCGCGAGGCCTATGCCGCCTTCCGCGACCAGCCGGACGAGGTGGCCTGTGTGCAGGCGCCGCTTATTATCAGCAATGCCAGCTCCTCCTGGCTCAGCGCCTGTTTCGCACTGGAATATTCCGGCCTTTTCCGCTGCATGTTGCCCGTTCTTGCAGCGTGCAAGTTGCCGCTGCCGCTTGGCGGCACCTCCAACCATTTCCGGACCGCCGTGTTACGCCGGGTGGGAGGATGGGACCCGTATAATGTGACGGAAGATGCCGATATGGGCCTCCGGCTGCACAGGCTGGGTTATCGCTGTGGTGTCATCCGGCGACAGACACTGGAGGATGCTCCGACCTCCCTTTCCGTCTGGCTGAACCAGCGCGCGCGTTGGTACAAGGGTTGGCTGCAAAGCTGGCTGGTCATGACCCGCTCGCCCTTCACGACCGCGCACCGCATGGGATGGATCGCCTATATCGTCTTTCAGCTGCTGATTGGCGGCATGCTTCTGTCGTCGCTGGCCCATCCCTTGCTGTTTGTTTCCTTCGCCTTCATGGCCATGGCAATCCGGGAAAACGGCGCGGATATGCTGCTTTCCTGGCAGGGCATTCTGTTTTTCATCGATACGCTGAATATTTTCGGAAGCTACGCCATCTTCGTACTGATGGGCAGAAACAGGATGATAGCTCATGAGAAACAACAGGTCGGACGGCGCTGGTTGGCGATCCCGCTTTACTGGCTGATGCTGTCACTCGCCGCATGGCGCGCCGTGGTGGAATTGAAAACCAAGCCGTTCGTCTGGAACAAGACGCCGCATATACCGGTCATCAGGAACAAGGCCTGACGACCAGACTCTACAAACGAATTCCAGCTCCCTCTGCGCCGCCACTGCGGATATGGCACAAACCAAAACGCCTTGCCGAACGAGGCTTCTCCATCGGCAAGGTTTATCGCTTCGCAAAAGATCGGCCGAGCAGCTCTATTTGGTAACGAGCTTGTTCTTGATGAGGCCGACAATGATCTGGACAATCAGGCCGCCGACACCGCCGCCAACAAGCTGGCCGGCAAGAGCACCTATATCCGTGCCGCCGGCGGCAGCAGTTCCCGCCGTCCCGAGCAGCGATCCGAGCACGGTTCCCCCGCCGATGCCGCCAATAGCGCCGGCAATCAGGTTGCCGAGCGCACCGAGATCAGAATCCTTGAGTATTTTTCCGCCGGCCGAACCGCCAACCGCACCGCCGACAATTTGGGCCAATATCGAAGTAAGATCCATGTCATCCTCCTCACAGGTTTCCCCGACCATTCGGGGAAACAATGCTTCCCATTCATGTCTGTTCGGGCCGGAGAAAGCGGGCCTTGAGCCTTAGTCTTTCTCGCCGAAAAGTTTCCAGACCACGGCGCCGATTGCGGCGCCGAGGATCGGAGCGAGCCAGAACAGCCAGAGCTGTTGCAGCGCCCATCCACCAACAAACAACGCCTGTCCCGTCGAGCGGGCCGGATTGACGGATGTGTTGGTGACCGGAATGGAGATCAGATGAATAAGTGTGAGAGCAAGGCCGATGGCGATCGGCGCAAAACCAGTGGGAACCCTGCCATGCGTCGATCCCAGAATGACGATCAGGAAAAATGCCGTCAAAATGACTTCGATCAGCAGTGCCGACACGAGCGAATATCCACCCGGTGAATGTTCCCCGTAACCATTTGCGGCAAAACCGCCAATATCGGCACCGGCTTTGCCGGTAAGGATGACATAAAGCGCCCCCGCCGCGACAATCGCCCCTAAAACCTGCGCCACTATGTAAGGAACGAGGTTCGATGCCGGAAATTTGCCAGCAACGGACAGACCGACGGAAACGGCCGGATTAAAATGACCGCCCGAAATACCCCCGACCGCATATGCCATGGTCAAAACCGTCAGACCGAAAGCGAAAGCGACACCGAGAAAGCCAATGCCGAGTTCAGGGAAAGCAGCGGCAAAAACCGCACTGCCGCAACCTCCGAACACGAGCCAGAAAGTGCCAAGAAATTCCGAAAGAAGCTTGCGACTCATAACACTCCCCCAATAATGTTACGACCGCATCAACTATTACGTGCAATTTAATTGTAGTCAAGCTAAATCGCATAGTCGCACGTTTGCCGCAGCGATGGCGGTGACATGCGCGCTTTTGACTGGCCAGGAAGTTGTTTGGATTGCTTTGAAAATATGGAGCGGGTGAAGGGAATCGAACCCTCGTATTCAGCTTGGGAAGCTGCTGCTCTACCATTGAGCTACACCCGCGCCGCGCACAAGACATCGGACAGTTCTTATCGGGTGTCAAGCACCCGACAGGTCATTACTCCGCGCGGAAATGCTTGGAGAGCTTCAGGCCCTGTGCCTGATAGTTGGAGCCAAGGCCGCTGCCGTAGAGGCCATCAGGTTTTTGCAACATGTGCTCGTAAACTAGCCGACCGACGATCTGGCCGTGTTCGAGGATGAAGGGCACCTCGTGGCTGCGCACCTCGAGAACGGCGCGGCTGCCCGTGCCGCCCGCCTGCGCATGGCCGAAGCCTGGATCGAAGAAGCCCGCATAATGCACGCGGAACTCGCCCACCAAGGGATCGAAGGGTGTCATTTCGGCCGCATAAAGTGGCGGTACATGCACGGCTTCACGCGAAACGAGAATATAGAACTCATCCGGATCGAGGATCAGTTCGGCACGGCCGCGGGCGTATAGAGGTTCCCAGAAATCGAGAACATCGTGCTGAGCCTTTTTGTCGACATCTACTACCGCTGTGTGATGCTTGCCGCGATAGCCGATCAGCCCTTTTTCGCCAAAACCCTTAAGGTCGATGGAAAGCGCGATGCCGCCGCCGGTCACATTAGGGGTTTCGCTGGCGACCAGCATCTCCGTCTCGTGCAATTTCAGAAGCTCGGCTTCGTTGAGCAACGAGTGGCCGATGCGGAAACGGATTTGCGAGAGGCGCGAGCCACGGCGCACGACGACCGGGAAGGTGCGCGGGCTGATTTCCAGATAGAGCGGGCCGGCATAGCCCGCAGGTATCTTGTCGAATTCCTGCGCATTGTCGGTCATGACGCGGGTGAAGATATCAAGACGCCCAGTCGAGCTTTTCGGATTGGCCGAAGCCGACATATCCGCCGGCAGCTCGAGGCTCTCCATCAAGGGCACGATGTAGACGCAACCGGTTTCCAGCACCGCCCCCTCGCTCAGATCGACCTCGTGCAGGCTGAAGCGGTTGAGCTTGTCGATGACTCGGGTTCCGGGGCCGGGCATGAAACTGGCGCGCACGCGATAGGCTTTGGAGCCCAGTCTCAGATCGAGGCTGGCGGGTTGCACCTGATCGACATCGAGATCAGCCTCGCTTTTCAGCTTGCCGCCCGCAAACAGCGCCCTGATCGCGCCATCCGCCAAAATGCCCGTGGTTCTGGTCATGATCATCATTCCTTTTTACGGCGACAAAACCAAAAGGAAAGCATTGACGCAAGCCGGTAACGGCAGTATGGCAAGCTTATCCCGTGGTGATTTGGCCGGTCGGCTTGCAGCCACGTTAAACAAGTGGCTAAAAAGACCGGGTGCTAGGAACCGGTCTGCTTTTGCGACCGGTTTTTTTGTTTTGAGGTGATCACATGAGCAATAAATGGCGCCCGGCAACCCAGCTCGTTCACGGTGGTACGCTACGCTCACCCTATGGTGAAACGTCGGAAGCGATCTATCTGACCCAGGGTTTCGTTTACGAAAACTCCGAAGCCGCCGAAGCGCGCTTCAAGGGCGAAACGGATGGCTTCATCTATGCCCGCTATGCAAGCCCGACCAATGACATGTTCGAAAAGCGCATGTGCCTGCTGGAAGGTGCGGAAGACGCCCGTGCGCTTGCCTCCGGCATGGCCGCCGTGACAGCCGCCATCATGTGCCAGCTGCGTGCCGGCGATCACATCGTTGCTGCCCGCGCGCTTTTTGGCTCCTGCCGTTGGGTGGTAGAAACGCTTGCACCCAAATACGGCATCGAGTGCACGCTGATCGACGGACGCGATCTCAACAATTGGGAAAAGGCGATCCAGCCGAACACCAAGCTGTTTTTCCTCGAAAGCCCGACCAACCCGACGCTCGAAGTGGTGGATATTGCCGGCGTGGCGAAGCTCGCCAACCAGATCGGCGCGAAAGTGGTTGTCGACAATGTTTTCGCCACACCGCTTTTCCAGAAGCCACTCGAACTCGGCGCCCATATCGTCGTTTATTCGGCGACGAAGCACATTGACGGTCAGGGCCGTTGCCTTGGCGGCGTGATCCTTTCCGACAAGAAGTGGATTGAGGAAGAGCTGCAGGACTATTTCCGCCACACCGGCCCAGCCATGTCGCCGTTCAATGCCTGGACGCTGCTGAAGGGCATCGAAACCCTGCCGCTGCGTGTCAAGCAGCAGACGGCCAATGCCTCGAAGATCGCCGATTTCCTCGCCGACAGCGGCAAGGTTGCCAAAGTGATCTATCCTGGTCGCGCCGACCATCCGCAGGCAGACATCATCGCGCGGCAGATGTCGGGCGGCTCGACGCTCGTGGCTTTCGAACTGAAGGGTGGCAAGGAAGCGGCATTCGCACTGCAGAACGCGCTTGATATCGTGAAGATTTCCAACAATCTCGGCGATGCCAAGAGCCTCATTACCCACCCTGGCACCACGACGCACAAGAACCTGACCGACGAGGCGCGTGCCGAACTCGGTATTTCCGGCGGGACCTTGCGTCTTTCCTGCGGTATCGAAGATACGGACGATCTGCTGGAAGATCTGGCGAAGGGTCTTGCGGCCGTTTCAGTTTAAGGATTCAATCGACATATCGCCATGGCCCGACTTCCCGTCGGGCCATGGCACACATCCCGCCTGGGTGAAAGCCCGCGTCTGGCAACCAATATTTACCTTTACCGTTATCCCTAACGGTGAAAAAACGGCGCAACAGAAGATGCGCGTGGTCGTCAAGTCATTCATTTTCTTGACGATAGCCAGAACCTGTAGTGTAGGATGATGGCAGCAGGGAAAATATCGAGGTGTGGCGCGTATGTATCGTGCTCTGACAAGGGATATCGAGGTAACGGTCGATCCGTATTATCTCGAGGAGCAGTCCGACCCGGATGACGATCGTTATGTCTGGGGCTATAAAGTCGTGATCTCGAACAATTCCGATGTTCCGATAACACTCGTCAACCGCTATTGGCACATCACCGACCAGAACGGACAGGTGGATGAGGTCTACGGGCCGGGTGTCGTCGGCGAAAAACCGCATCTGAACCCCGGCGACAGTTACGAATATTCATCCGGCTGCCCGCTGGATACGCCGTCAGGCCTTATGTTTGGCCATTATGAAATGGAAACGGACAAAGGCGAGGTGTTCAACGTCACCATCCCCGCCTTTTCACTGGATTCACCCGGCCTGTTGCGGGTGCTGAACTGACAAAAAAGCCGCGCCATTCACAAGCGCGGCTCTCCTCGTCAGACGTTTTCAAACTCGCTGACATCGTAGCGATAGGTCGTGGAGCAGAACTCGCACGTCACGGCAATCGCACCGTCTTCCTCACTCGCCTTGATCTCTTCAGCGGTGAAACCGGACAGCACACCCTTGATCTTGTCCCGTGAACAGCTGCAACGGTCGAAAATGACCTGCGGATCGTAGATGCGCACGCCGCTCTCGTGGAAAAGCCTGTAAAGCAGACGCTCCACTGGCACCTGCGGATCGGTCAGCTCGTCGGTATCCACCGTATTCAGCAGCGACACCGCCTCTGTCCAGGCATCGTCCTCAGCCACTTCATAATCGCCCTCGTCGCCGTCACCGCCATGGAGATCGCGCATGCGCAAACGCTCGGGCGCCTGCGGCAGGAACTGGGCAATCACGCCGCCTGCACGCCAGCTATGGCGCGGCTTGCCTTCGCCGTCACGGTCGAAGAACTGGGCAACGCCGAGGCGCACGCGGGTGGGAAGCTGTTCCGACTGACGGAAATAAACCCCGGCGATTTCTTCCAGCGAAGAACCGTCCAGCGGCACGATGCCCTGATAAGGCTGCATGCCGACGCCCTGATCGATGGTGAAGGCCAGAATGCCGGTTCCGAGCAGTTGTTCGGGCGAGGTTTGCCCAGCAGCGACAGCTTCCGCCAGCCGCTCCTCATCGAAACGGGCATAAGCGCGCATGCTCTCAGGCGCGGTGAAATCCGCCACCAGAAGGTCAACCGGGCCGTCGCCCTTGGTCTGCACAGTCAGCTTGCCGGAAAATTTCAGGGATGTGCCGATCAGCGCCGTCAGAACCGTTGCTTCCGCGAGCAGGCGGGCGACAATCTCGGGATATTCGTGACGTTCGAGGATGGCATTCAACAGCGGCCCGACCTGTACGGCGCGACCGCGCACGTCCAGACCTTCGACCTGAAAGGGCACAACCTTGTCGTCGCCAGCTAAATCGAGATTGTCCAGTTCAACCGTTACATCTGCCATGTCATAACTCCTTGGCGCAGCCGTTGCGCCGCTACCGTCCAAAAGTCCGGCTTTTAAAATGTACTTTTTCAGCTTGTCGCACAGAGATCCGGGAAGCGAAACCGCCTCCGGGGAAAATCGTGCAAATCTTGAGGTGGCCCGCCAGCGAAAAGCCGACGAGCGTCTTCGAAGCCCCACAGATGGGAATGTGCATCGCCGAGTTCAAGCACCCGGCCGATAGCGGTCAGATGACGCCCATGCACCATGCAATAATGGACTTCTGCGCGTGGAGCCGGTTTTCCGCCTCGTCGAAGACCACCGATTGCGGCCCGTCGATCACTGCATCCGTTACTTCCTCGCCGCGATGCGCCGGCAGGCAGTGCATGAACAGCGCTTCCTTGTTGGCCTTCGCCATCAGCGCTTCATTGACCTGATAAGGCTGGAAGATATTGTGGCCGCGCGCCTTGTGTTCCTGGTTCATGGACACCCAGGTATCGGTGACGACGCAATCAGCGCCGGCCACTGCCTTGTCGGCATCGTGGTACAGCGAGATTTCGCCGCCATTGTTGCGTGCCCAGTTCAGGAACTTGTCGTGCGGTTCCGAACCCATCGGTACTGCCATCGCCATGCGGTAACCGAAACGGGCGGAGCCTTCCACGAACGAATGCAGCACATTATTGCCGTCACCCGTCCAGGCAATGGTCTTGCCCTTGACCGGGCCGCGATGTTCCTCGAACGTCAATATATCCGCCATGATCTGGCAGGGATGCGTGTCGTCCGTCAGGCCATTGATAACAGGCACGGTTGCGTGTTCGGCAAGCTCGAGCAGACGCGAGTGATCCGTGGTGCGGATCATGATGGCATCGACATAGCGCGACAGCACCTTGGCCGTATCGCCAATCGTTTCCGCACGGCCCAGCTGCATTTCCGTGCCCGACAGGAAAAGGGTCTCACCGCCGAGCTGGCGCATGCCGACATCGAAGGAGACGCGGGTGCGTGTGGACGGTTTTTCGAAAATCATTGCCAGCATCTTGCCAGCAAGCGGCTTTTCCGCCGTGCCGGTTTTGGTGGCAATCTTGCGCGTGCGCGCATCATCAAGAATTGTCCGCAGATCCTCCGACCCGACGGCCGAGAGGTCCAGAAAATGTTTTGGTGAACCCATTCTAATCTGTCCCATGCTTGCGAGCCCCTGAAGAGAGGCCCGCTCTTGATTTTTTCAGGCGCTTTTTGCCTGTTTCGCAACCGTCAGGGAGGCGGCAGCCGCGTCGATACGTGCAAGACCCTCGCGGGCCTCTTCAGCCGTGGTGACGAGCGGCGGCAGAAGACGGATGACATTGTCGCCCGCAGGCACGCCAAGCAGATGCTCTGCGCGCATGGCCTGCAGCAATTCGCCCGAAGGAATCTTCGCCTTGATGCCCAGAAGCAGACCTTCGCCGCGAATTTCGTCGATCACGTCAGGATAACGGTCCTTGAGCGAGGCCAGACCCTGCCGGAAGACCAGCGCGACGTCACGGACCTTCTCGAGAAAACCTTCGGAGAGAACGACGTCAAGCACGGCATTGCCGACTGCCATGGCCAGCGGGTTGCCGCCATAGGTGGTGCCATGTACGCCCGCCGTCATGCCGGAAGCGGCATCTGCCGTGGCAAGGCATGCGCCGAGCGGGAAACCGCCACCGATACCCTTGGCGACCGCCATGATATCGGGCGCAACACCGGTATGTTCATAAGCAAACAGCTTGCCTGTGCGGCCGACACCCGTCTGGACCTCATCGAAAATCAGCAGCAGGCCGTGCTCGTCGCACAATCCGCGCAGAATTTGCAGGAATTCCTTGCTGGGCGAGCGAATGCCGCCCTCGCCCTGGATGGGCTCGATCAGAAGTGCTGCAGTCTCAGCCGTGATGACGGCCTTGAGGGCATCGACATCACCGAACGGAACCTGATCGAAACCTTCGACCTTGGGACCGAAACCTTCGAGGTATTTCTGCTGGCCACCCGCGGCGATCGTCGCCAGTGTACGGCCATGGAAAGCGCCTTCGAAGGACACGATGCGGAACTTCTCCGGATGGCCCTTGGTATAGTGATAACGGCGGGCGGTCTTGATGGCGCATTCCAGGGCTTCCGCGCCTGAATTTGTGAAGAATACCTTGTCCGCGAAAGTCGCTTCCGTCAGGCGCCTGGCGAGTTTTTCCTGTCCCGGTACTTCATAAAGGTTCGAGACGTGCCAGACCTTCTCGGCCTGCGTCTTGATCGCATCAACGAGGTGAGGATGGGCGTGGCCCAGCGAGTTGACAGCAACACCGGCCGCAAAATCCAGATATCGCTCGCCGCTTTCCGTGAACAGCCATACACCCTCACCGCGCTCGAAGCGCAGGGGGGCTCTTGAAAACGTATCAAACAATGGCGCGCCGGCTTCGGCCATGGCTGTATCACTCCTTGCGCAGATGCGCTGTCAAACTGTTGTCAATAGGCTTGCGGGGTTATCCCTCGCCTGAAAATCAAAATGCCGCCTTGCGGCGGCAGGGGCACTATTGTCACTTCGTTTGCCGATGTCAACAAAAGTCAGCGTTTCCCGGGCTTCTCAAGCACTAGTATGCGGCGGCGGGCCAGCCCCAAGGTGTTGCCTTTCAGACTCAATACGCCAGCAAGTTGGGGAAAACCGGAAAATCGATTCCAGATGATTCCCGCGACTCTTGCCACGGAGTCGGGCTGGCACTAGGTTAATCGCTAATTACTAGACTGCATTGCGGCGGAACTAGTCACCGAAAATCAGGCGGAAACCACGCTTGCGGCATGCGCGCGAGACGGAGAGGGATTCTGCCGAAAATACACGCGACAAGCGGAGAAGCGGCATGAACTGGACAGACGAACGAGTCGAAAAGCTCAAGAAATTGTGGTCCGAGGGCCTTAGCGCCAGCCAGATTGCAGCGCAGCTGGGCGGCGTCAGCCGTAATGCCGTGATCGGCAAGGTCCATCGTCTCAATCTGCCGGGACGCGTCAAGGCTGGCGGTCCAGTGACTTCGGCACGCTCCGCGCCGAAGCGCACAGCTGCTCCTGCGCCGCGCGCGACGACTTTCGCAGGTCGCGTCAACGCGGCACCGGCGCGCATCCTCACACGTTCGAACGCGGCAACGGCGCTGCACGAGGAGATCGATATCGAGACCGCGCAGGTTCTCGATTACGTTCCTTCCAAGAACGTTGTCACGCCGATTTCCCGTCGCCTGACGCTGACGGAACTGACCGAGCGCACCTGCAAATGGCCGGTTGGCGATCCGCTGAAGGACGACTTCCATTTCTGCGGTTGTGAAGCGCTGGAATCTTCGCCCTATTGCAAGTTCCATGCGAAACTCGCCTACCAGCCGGTGAGCGAGCGCCGCAAGGCTTGAGTGTTGCGGCACGCATTCAGCACTCAAAAATTACGGGCCTTCGGGCCCGTTTTTTTATGACAAAAATAAAGCCGCTTTCTGGGCGGCTTGATGGCAGGCCACACCCTTTCCCCTTACTATTGGGCGTGACCCTTCAATCCGGATTTCAACGCGCAGCCGATCTCCTCCGGTTAAAACGGACAATGGCATCGAGTCTGGCGAATACTCATATAGAAAAAGCCCGAAATCGTTTCAGATTTCGGGCTTCCTGATTTTTTGCTGCACTACTTCGCCAGCGAAACTATCTGGTTCCGCTTCGCTCAGGCTTCCATCGAATATCCCGCACCACGCACCGTGCGGATGACATCCTGCATGTGCGAGAAATTCAGGGCCTTGCGCAGACGTCCAACATGCACATCGACAGTACGCTCGTCGACATAGATATCATGACCCCAGACGCCATCCAGCAATTGCGAGCGGGAAAACACCCGACCCGGCGACGTCATCAGGAATTCCAGCAAGCGGAATTCCGTCGGGCCGAGGCGCACTTCGCGGCTTTTGCGGTGAACGCGATGGGTCTCGCGGTCCAGTTCGATATCGCCGCATTTGAGCACCGACGACAGAACCTCCGGACGGGCCCGGCGCAACATGGCCTTGACCCGGGCCATGAGTTCCGGCGTCGAGAACGGCTTGACGACATAATCGTCAGCGCCGGTAGCGAGACCGCGAACCCGTTCGCTCTCTTCGCCACGCGCCGTCAGCATGATGATGGGCAGGCGTTCTGTTTCCGGCCGCATTCTCAAGCGCCGGCACAGTTCGATACCGGAGACGCCGGGCAACATCCAGTCCAGGATGAGAAGATCCGGAATGCGCTCCTGCAGCCTGATTTCCGCCTCATCGCCACGGGGTATCGTGTCGACGTCGTATCCCTCAGCCTCGAGATTGTAACGAAGCAGGACGCTCAACGCTTCCTCGTCTTCCACAACTGCAATCTTGGGCACCATATGCTGAACTCCGCAAGCTTCTGCTTGTCTGTTACTCGGTCACCGAACCAAGCGTGTTGGAACTGTCGTCCTTCGGACGCTCGCCCTCCGGCTGGCTGCCGGTGGTCATGTAATAGATCGTCTCTGCGATATTCGTCGCATGATCGCCGATACGCTCGATGTTCTTGGCGCAGAACAGAAGATGCGTGCAGGTGGTGATGTTGCGCGGGTCTTCCATCATGTAGGTCAGAAGCTCCCGGAAGAGCGACGTGTACATGGCATCGATTTCCTCGTCGCGTTCACGGATCGCATTGGCCTTTTCGGCGGAACGCGTGGAATAGACGTCAAGGACTTCCTTGAGCTGCACCAGCGCCAGGTCGGACAGATGCTCGATGCCGCGGGCGAGCTTGCGCGGAACGCCGGTGCCGGCGACAGCGATAACGCGCTTGGCCGTGTTCTTGCCAAGATCGCCGACGCGTTCGAGATCGGCGGCGATACGCAGGGTGCCGATGATCTCGCGAAGGTCTGCCGCCATCGGCTGACGCTTGGCGATGGTTACAATCGCCTTGTCGCCGATTTCGCGCTCAGCATGGTCGAGAATGGTATCGTCCGAAATGACCTTCTGCGCGAGCGCAGCATCGGAATTGACGAGTGCGCGCACGGCGTCACCGCACATCTGCTCGGCAAGACCGCCCATTTCGGCGATGCGGCGCGTCAGAAACTTCAGTTCGTCGTCATAGGCAGACAGGATATGCGAATGGGTCGTTGTCTGTGTCATGGTCTATTCCTCCGGCTTGGCCTGCATGCGCGTGCCCAACAGCGGGGCACGGCAGAGGCACCAGTCTTGTACGGTTACGATAAAGCACCGGCCGGGGATCAGCCGAAGCGGCCCATGATGTAGTCCTGCGTGCGCTGGTCGTCCGGATTGGTGAACATCTTGTCGGTTTCGTTTTCTTCGACAAGATGACCAAGATGGAACATGGCCGTACGCTGGGAAACGCGCGCCGCCTGCTGCATGGAGTGCGTGACGATGACGATGGTGTAGTTGGTGCGCAGTTCGTGGATCAGTTCCTCGACCTTCGCAGTCGCGATCGGATCCAGCGCCGAGCACGGCTCGTCCATCAGGATCACTTCCGGGCTGACGGCAACCGCGCGTGCGATGCACAGACGCTGCTGCTGGCCACCGGAGAGACCCGTGCCGGATTCCAGCAAACGATCCTTCACCTCGTTCCAGAGACCCGCTTTCTGCAGGCTATGCTCGACGATCTGGTCCATATCCGCCTTGTTGCGGGCGAGACCGTGGATACGCGGGCCGTAGGCGATGTTCTCATAAATCGTCTTCGGAAACGGGTTCGGCTTCTGGAACACCATGCCGACGCGGGCACGCAGTTCCACGACGTCGATCTGCTGATCGTAGATATCGTCGGTATCGAGCGTGATCTTGCCGGTGACCCGGCAACCGTCGATCGTGTCGTTCATGCGGTTCAAGGTGCGCAGGAAAGTGGATTTACCGCAACCGGACGGGCCGATAAGTGCAGTCACCGTGTTTTCGCGGACATTGAGGTTCACGTCGTAAAGCGCGCGCTTTTCGCCGTAATAAACCGAAACATCCTTGCCGATCATCTTGTATGAGACTTCATTCATTTTCTTGTCCAGCGCCTTTTCAACTGCTGCTTCCGACAACATGTTCATTGCTCTAGCTCCCTCTACCAGCGCCGCTCAAAGCGGCGACGCAACAGGATTGCGCCAACATTCATGAGAATGAGGAACAGAAGCAGGATGATGATAGCGCCAGATGTCCGTTCGACAAAGGCACGCTCAGCTTCGTTCGCCCACATGTAAATCTGCACCGGCAGGGCCGTGGACGGATCCATAGGCGTTGTCGGATAGTTCGCGACGAATGCCACCATGCCGATCAGAAGCAGCGGCGCCGTTTCGCCCAGTGCGTGGGCGAGACCGATGATGGTGCCGGTCAGAATGCCAGGCATTGCCAGCGGCAGGACGTGATGGAAAATCGTCTGCATCTTGGAAGCGCCAAGACCGAGTGCGGCGGCGCGGATCGAGGGCGGCACGGCCTTCAATGCAGCGCGGGTGGCGATGATGATCGTCGGCAGGGTCATCAGCGTCAGGACGAGGCCGCCGACCAGCGAGGCCGAGCGTGGAAAGCCCATGAAGTTGATGAAGACGGAGAGACCGAGCAGACCGTAAACAATGGAGGGAACAGCCGCCAGATTGTTGATGTTGACCTCGATAAGGTCCGTCAAACGGTTCTTGGGGGCAAATTCCTCCAGATAGATGGAGGCCGCAACACCGATCGGCAGCGACAGCACCAGCACGATCAGCATCATGTAGAACGAGCCGATCAGCGCAACGCCAACACCCGCGGCTTCCGGACGGCTCGAAGCGCCGTTGACGAAGATGCCGGTATTGAAATGCTTGCCAAGCTGTCCGCTTTCCACGAGCTGGTTCATCCAGCCGAGCTGCTGGTTCGAGATACGGCGGTTTGCTTCATCCCCCGACATGTCGACCTGGCCCTTGAAGGCGCTGTCGACATCACCCGACGCCAGAAGCGTGACGCTGCGCGTGGTGCCTATGACGGACGGATCGGCGACGACGATATCACGCAGCTGGGTGCGTACGCTGTCGGAGATCATGACGTTGACGGCGCGAAGACCGGCCTTATCCGTCGGCGCGACGCCGAGAACCTTGGCCACTGCATCACGGGCGAGGACGGGGTAGTTGGCCGTCATCAGCTTTGCAGGATTGGTTGCGCGCTCGTTCTTTGGATCGATGATCAGTTCGGAAAACTCGACCGGAACGGTGATCATCGTCTGCTGGAAGGCGGTGTGACCCTTGGATACGACCGACCAGAGCAGCAGAAAGAGGAAGATGAGGCCGAACGAGATTGCTGCCAATCCATAGGCGCGGAAGCGGCGTTCAGCAGCATAGCGACGCTTGATGCCGATATCACGGCGCGTGGCCTTGTTCACGGCGGCAGCACCGGCCGCCGGGGAAACGATGTCGGTCATTCATATTGCTCCCGGTATTTGCGCACGATGTAAAGCGCGTAGATATTCAGGCAAAGAGTGATTGCAAAAAGAGTTATGCCCAGCGCGAAGGCCACCAGCGTTTGCGGCGAGGTAAACTCAAGGTCACCCGTCAGCTGGCTGACAATCTTGACCGTCACTGTTGTCATGGGTTCGAAGGGGTTGAGCTGCAGGCGGGCAGCGACGCCAGCCGCAAGAACCACGATCATGGTCTCGCCGATCGCACGCGACGCCGTCATCAGCACGGCGCCGACGATGCCGGGAAGAGCGGCGGGAAGGATGACCTTCTTGATGGTTTCAGAGCGCGTGGCGCCGAGACCGAGAGAGCCATCGCGCAGCGAACGCGGCACGGCGGTGATGATATCGTCAGACAGCGACGAAACATAAGGGATCAGCATGATGCCCATGACGAAGCCGGCGGTGATGACGCTCTGCGCCTGGATGAAGTTGGCGTAGTTGCCTGTCGCAAGACCGCTGATCTGCGTGGAAATGTCTCGCAGGAAAGGACCAACGGTCGTCAGCGCGAAGAAGCCGTAGACGATTGTCGGGATGCCCGCGAGCACCTCGAGCAGTGGCTTTACAATCGAGCGAAGGCGCGGCGTCGCATATTCCGACATATAGATCGCCGAAAACAGCCCGACCGGAACGGCGACCAGCATGGCGACGAAACCAATATAGAGCGTGCCGGCGAGCAGCGGGATCAGGCCGAACTGGCCGGAAGAGTCGGTCGCACCGGCAGCGGCAAAACGCGGATCCCATACCGTTCCGAAGAAGAACTGGTGCGCCGGAACCATGGTGAAGAACTGGATTGCTTCTGAAAGCATCGAAAGGACGATGCCGATGGTCGTCAGAATGGCGATGGACGACGCGACGACCAGAGCCGCGAGAATGACCCGCTCCACCCTGTTGCGCGCCCGAAAACGCGGCGCGATTGAACGCAGTGCATAAGCGGCACCGGCGAATGCGGCCAGCAGCACGGTGGCGATCATGCCCAGGCGGCTGGTGGAGGTCATCGCATTCAGCGTCTGGGCGGCATCGACCATGAAACGCTGGGGTTCGCCGGCAATTGCCACGCCCTTCGATGCCAGAAGCGATCTTACCGCAGCCGTATCCGCATCAACCTTTGCGGTTTCTTCCGGCGTCAGACGCTGAAGACCGCGGGCGATGGACGTTACCATGCCGTAGGTCAGGCTCTGCTGCGCTTCGGATTGGGAGCGCACATCTTCGGGAAATTCGCCACGCACCGCAGAGGTAACGATCAGCGGGCTGATAACAAGCCAGATACAGAGAATGAGCGCTGCGGGCAGCACCGCCCAGACGACAGCGTAGGAACCGTGATAACCGGCACGGGAATGCATGCTGGAGGGACGCCCACCAGACAAAGCAACGGCGCGGCGGCTGCCGAGCAGATAACTGCCGATGCCGATCAACACCAGTATCAGCAAAAGGATCGATGTGTTCATTAGAGTTCCCTCGTCGTGCCTCAAGAGCACGGTGCGATATCGGGCAAATCAAAAAGTCATCAAAACGAGACCGCTGGACCATCCAGAGATGCTTGCCGCCTGACTGTAACAAAGTCTGGCAAGCGTCAAGGTTGATACATCCTATCCATCTGTAATCCATCAACAATTATGTGGACGGCGATGGATGGGAACTGTCAACCGGAGACAGCCGCCTTAAGCACAACGGTACCGGAGCGGAGAGAGGGGTGCGGCAGGCCGCACCCCTCCTTGTTTATTACATCGAAGCGCCGGCAGCGAACTTGGAGCGAATTTCTTCGCGTTCTTTTTCCGGAGCGGCAACGAGGCCGTAGTTTGCGAGCGGAGAGTCGGGGCCGATCATTTCGTCAGAAACGAAGAACTCGACATATTCCTTGAGGCCCGGGATAACGCCCAGGTGAGCCTTCTTCACGTAGAAGAACAGCGGGCGCGAAACCGGGTACTTGCCGCTGGCAACGGTTTCCGTGGACGGAACAACGCCGCTGACGGTCGCAACCTTCAGGCGGTCAGCGTTGTTCTCGTAAAATGCCAGGCCGAAAACGCCGAGGCCGGTCTTGTTGGCGTCGATGCGGGCAAGCGTCTCGGTGTAGTCGCCGTCGATGTCGACTGCAGCGCCGTCCTTGCGAACTGCAACGCACTTGGCAGCAGCCTGCTTGGCGTCGGTGATCAGCGCCTTGATGGCGTCGGTCGCCTTGGCTTCCTTGCAGCCGTCAGCCATGATCTTCTCTTCGAAGACTTCGCGCGTGCCGTGCTTGGAACCCGGAATGTAAGCGGCGATCGCTACATCAGGCAGTTCCTTGTTGATTTCCGACCACTTCTTGTAAGGGTTGGCAACGAGCTTGCCGTCCTTGACGATTTCAGCGGCGAGCGCGAGGTACAGATCCTTCGGCTCGAGCTTGATGTCCTTGTTGGAAGAGTCCATTGCGAAGACGATGCCGTCGTAGCCGATCTTCACTTCCTGAACGTCGGCAACGCCAGCGGCCTTACAAGCGGCGAGTTCGTCGCTCTTGATCGGGCGCGAAGCGTTTGCAATGTCGATGGTGCCTTCGCCGACGCCGGAGCAGAACGCCTTCAGACCGCCGCCCGTGCCGCCAGACTCAACAACCGGAGCCTTGAAGTTCGGGAAAGTCTCAGCAAAAGTTTCGGCAACGATCTTGGCATAGGGCAGAACCGTGGAGGAACCAGCAACCTGGATCTGGTCGCGAGCAGCGGCGGCGCCAGCGAAGGCGACAGAAGCCACCAGAGCTGCTGCGGAAAATTTAACGAAGTTCATTTGTCTCTCCCGTCGTGGGCTTGTTTGTGGACGCAGCCGATAGCGGCAGACGCTCTTAGCATGCGCTCGGCGGTCTCTTCTTAACCACCGTAACCACTTCCTTTTATGTCACTTCGGTGAAAGATTTGTGACAGCCTAAATTATTGATTTTATTTATAAAATTTTTCAAAGTAAAATCTGTAACGTACTCTATGTCAGAATCTGACGGTAAAGTCCGTGCCATTGCCCAGTTCCGATTTAATGATGAGGCGGGCGCGGTGGCGGGTGAGGATGTGCTTGACGATGGCAAGCCCGAGGCCGGTCCCTTTTTTGGAGCGACTGTCAGCGACACTGACGCGGTAAAACCGTTCCGTCAGACGCGGCACATGTTCAGCAGGAATGCCCGGCCCCTTGTCAATGACGCTCACCTCCACCGGCTTACCGGGTTCGGCACGCAGCCAGACATCCACGACCTTGCCTTCCTGGCCATATTTACAAGCATTTTCAACGAGGTTCTGAAACACTTGCACCAGCTCGTCGCGGTCGCCCTGCACTTCTGCCGGCCGGTCGGGCAGATGCAGCGTAATAACCACATCCAGCTCGTTGGCGAGCGGCAGCAGCGCATCCCGGACATGGCCGATGACTGGGACGAGATCGACCTTCTGGTCCGGCGCAATATTCGCCCGCAATTCCAGCCTTGAAAGCGACATGAGGTCATCCACCAGCCTGCTCATGCGTGTGGCCTGATCCAGCATGATGGCGAGGAAACGTTCCTGCGCTTTGGGGTCGTTGCGGGCCGGCCCCTGCATGGTTTCGATGAAACCGCGCAGCGAGGCGAGCGGGGTGCGCAATTCATGGCTTGCATTGGCGACGAAGTCGCTGCGCATGCGGTCGATGCGGCGAAGCTCCGAAACGTCGCGGAACGACAGGATGTAGAACGGTGGACCCGCCGCCTCTCCCGCATCCGCCCGGGCAATGCGGACGATGAAGACCCGCTCTGAGGGAAAACGCTCGGAATGCTCGACCTGGTTGGGCTGGCCGGTGGTGATGGTTTCGCGAATGACATCCAGCAAGCCCGGCGAACGCAGCCGCGCGGAAATATGCGCGCCGGCCGGAAGCTGGCCAAAGGCGCGTTCCGCCGCGCCGTTCTGATAAAGAACGCCTGCGTTTTTATCGAGGATGAAGACGGGCGTATCAAGAACGGCCAGACCCGCCCTCACCCCGGAAATGACGTTTTCGCCGGGCACATCAGGTTCTTCCGCCTCAGCAGTTGCGGTTTCATCCTTAGCCGGCTCCTCCGGCTTTTGCCGAGCGGTCAAAATAGCGATGACGGCGCAGAGCCACAGGACGGCGGGCATGTAGGGCGTTTGCAACTCAGAAACGGCAGCAACGGCAAGCATGCTGACGACGAGAACAGGCAACCAGTTTCGGCCAAGCTTTTTCGCAAAAAGCTTCAATCCACTCTCGCCTTTCATGACTGCCATTTCAGCACACTTTCCACTTTCACCTGACAGCGCATCGGAGTCTCATAGGCCAGCTTCATGACAGAGATTCATCATCGCGTATTTTCCACAGCGTATATGCGCAAAATCTGCGCCGCAATCGTCACTGCGATAGCACTCCGGCTAACCAATCCTCTTTCACTTGAATTATGCGGGTGGATATGAACTCATTGGCAGCGAGTTGCCTTTACACAACAACATCAGGAGGAAAGCATGGGCGAAGAAACGAAGAAGCGATCGGTGGAGATCACCATTGGCGGCAAGCTGCGCAGCTTCGACATCGACGATCCGGTTCTTCCCGACTGGGTGGAGGAGAAAAAGCTTTCCGCCGGAGATTTTCCTTACGACAAAAAGATGAAGCGGGAGGAATACGACGCCACCCTCAAGGCGCTGCAGGTGGAGCTGGTCAAGGTGCAGTTCTGGCTGCAGGCCACCGGCAAACGGGTGATGGCAGTCTTCGAAGGACGCGATGCTGCCGGAAAGGGCGGCGCGATCTTTGCGGCCCACGCTTACCTCAACCCCCGCTATGCCCGTGTCGTGGCGCTGACCAAACCAACCGAGACCGAGCGTGGCCAATGGTATTTCCAGCGCTATATCTCGCATTTCCCGACGGCTGGAGAATTCGTCCTCTTCGACCGTTCCTGGTATAACCGCGCCGGGGTGGAGCCTGTCATGGGCTTCTGCACCCCGGAAGAGCACAAGCGCTTTCTCAAGGAAACACCACGCCTCGAAAAGATGCTGGTCCATGAGGGTGTTCATCTGTTCAAGTTCTGGCTTGATATCGGCCGCGAAACGCAGATCGAGCGCTTCCATGACCGTCGCCACAGCCCGCTGAAATGCTGGAAGCTTTCCGACATGGATATCGCCGCGCTGACGAAGTGGGACGACTACACACAAAAGCGCGACGAGATGCTGGAAAAGACCCACACCGATGTCGCCCCGTGGACGGTGGTGCGCGCCAACGACAAACGCCGTGCGAGGGTGAACCTCATTCGCCACATCCTCAATACGCTTGACTACGACGGCAAGGACAAAAAGGCGATTGGCGAAATCGACGACAAGATCCTTGGATCAGGACCGGGTTTTCTGAAATAAGACTGGGAGACGTCAACAAGCGCCCCGGCTGCGGCGCTTGTTCCCTCTTCTTGCTGGATTCTTACTGACCCGGCAAAATGCGCACGGAGTACAGGTTCACCGGGCGGGCATTGCCATCGATATCGCTGTTGATGAAGATCTTGCCGGGCGCATTCGGGGCAAGCGAACGCTCGAACGTCGTGTTCAGCAGCATATCCGCACGCTCGGCCGTGGCCGTGAAACGGTGACGGGAGCAATCGCCCAACGTGGCGAAATCGCATGCTACGGAAACCTGCGTTTGCCGATCGCTGGAGGATTGCAGCGTGATCGAGATGGTCGAGGATTTACCCGCCATGTCGCGCATCACTTCCACCGGAACCTCGACGCTGATTGCGCCGTCCTGAGAGACGCTTCTCGAGGTCACCCGTATCGCCTTGCCGGCGGGTGTGGCGATGTTCTCGACATTGGCGCGGGGGCCTGCCGAAACTCCGGAACTGCCGCGCTCCGCATTAAATACTTCCACCCAGTCGTCGGAAAAACCGCGGCCGGCGGAAAGGCTCGGCGCGGGCTCAGTACCGTTGAAGTCCTCCGCCTGGACTTGTGCCGGCGGATTGGGCACGCTGGTATCGCGCTGCTCCGGCGTGAGCAGCAGGCCGGAGGAATAGACCCACCAGGCGCCGAAACCAACAAAGGCAAGCAGTGTCACGAGCATGAAAAGGCGGGCGAAAAGTCCGCGACGCTTGCGGCGGCCAACGGCACCTTCCGGACGAAACGCGAGCGAGGCGTCACCTGCGCTGGAGCCTCTTCTTGGCGGTTTTCCATTACGACGTCCAGCACTCAGAGGTTCCGGAGCCGCAGCGGCGCCCGGCCGCACATCGCGCGTTTCGCCACGCAATTCCGGCTCGACGGCCATATCGCCGTGATGCTGCGATTGTGAGACGGGATCGACCGAGGGGCCGTCATGCGCCGCACTTTCCGGCACAGGCGGCCGCAACTGCTGCTCCACCCTGTCCAGAAGACGATTCCGCTCTTCATTCTCTATAACATGGATCAGGCTTTCGAGCCGCTGGCGCTGCTGGCCCACAATCTGCGGGTCGTCTATGCCCTGCTTGCGCAGGCCCGCTTCCAGTGCCTGACGGGACGATTGGTAAATTCGTGCACGAACTTCGGCGTTCGATCTGTCCGATTTTTCCAGAGCATTTCTGATTGCCGTTTCCAGTCCGCTCACGACCGATCCTTATTCTACTGCTCTTCGCAAAAAATATGTGGCAGTGCGCCATTGGTTTACGATTCGGTAACGGCTATGCCGCGCCTCCGCAAGCATCGTTTGCGATAAAGACCGGATTGCCTTGGGGAAAATCGATCCATTGTGGCGCTGCGAGCGCAGGTCTGGCGGGCCAGTGCGACGCTGTTTTCGCTTTCAATCCGCTGCCGAACACGATATTGACTTACGTGCGCGTAAACGTAATCTGTGGGAGGAGACATGCTGCCGTCCGTGCTGAAAGACAATCTGCGTCTTCCGGTCATAGCGTCACCGCTATTCATTATTTCGCATCCGCAATTGACGCTGGCGCAATGCAAGGCGGGTGTCATCGGCGCTTTCCCGGCGCTGAATGCGCGGCCCGAAAGCCAGCTGGACGAATGGCTGGCAATGATCACCGAGGAGCTGGCCGCCCACAACAAGGCTAACCCCGAGCGCCCGGCCGCTCCTTTCGCCGTCAACCAGATCGTACATATGTCCAACCGGCGGCTGGAACACGATCTCGGCCTCTGCGTCAAATACAAGGTGCCGGTGGTGATTTCCTCGCTCGGTGCAGTACCGGAAGTCAATGCGGCCGTGCATTCCTATGGCGGTATCGTGCTGCATGATGTCATCAACGATCGCCACGCCCGCTCCGCCATCCGCAAGGGCGCGGACGGGCTGATTGCAGTGGCAACGGGTGCCGGCGGACATGCGGGCACGCTTTCACCCTTCGCCCTGGTTCAGGAAATCCGCGAATGGTTTGATGGCCCCCTGCTGCTGGCTGGCGCCATCGCCAATGGCGGCTCCATCCTTGCGGCGCAGGCCATGGGCGCGGATATGGCCTATATAGGCTCCCCCTTCATCGCGACGCAGGAAGCCCGGGCCTCCGACGCTTACAAGCAGGCGATCGTGGAGGCACAGGCCAAGGACATCGTTTATTCGAACTATTTCACGGGCGTACACGGCAACTACCTGAAAAGCTCGATCGTCGCCTCAGGCATGGACCCCGACAACCTGCCCGAAGCGGACCCTTCCAAGATGGACTTCGAAACCGCCACCGGCGGAGCAAAGGCCTGGAAGGATATCTGGGGCGCCGGACAAGGCATCGGCGCGGTCAAGGTGGTGGAGCCGGTGGCTGACCTCGTCGATCGGCTGGTACGCGAGTATGAGGCAGCCAGACAGCGCATCTGCGCGAGAGGCTGAGGCCACCTATAAACAACGGGCAGGCAAAGCTTTTTTTCGGATTTTTCGAAACCCGCGCATTCAAGGCTTGAAATCCGTCAGCATTGCCTGTATCAGCCCGCCATGAAGCTGATCCGTAACAAACGGGTCACAATCGGGCCGCTTTAGCTCAGTTGGTAGAGCACGTCATTCGTAATGACGGGGTCACGTGTTCGAGTCACGTAAGCGGCACCATTTCTTCTTAAAAAATTCATTTCCGACATTGAGTTGCCTTTGGCGCGGCGTTGTCCACTGGCGGAAATCGTCATTTGGCGCTGCTGCTGCAATCATAAAACCTTTGAAACCAAACAGGCCTCCGCACGTTGAGCAGCAAGTCGCAATCAAATGGAAAGCCTGCCATCGTGGATGTCCTTCGTATTCTCATCGCCATCATTCTTCCGCCGGTTGGCGTGTTTCTCCAGGTCGGACTTGGCCTGCATTTCTGGTTGAATATCCTGCTCACACTTTGCGGTTACATTCCCGGCATCATTCACGCGATCTGGGTGATCCTGCGCAAATGAGATTTGCGCAGGATATGACGGGACAACCATCAGATGCGCACAATATTTTAGTACGTGATTAAATTCGTAATACCGACTGGAACCTCATCTTCTCCCTCACGTTATGGTGATGACACCAGCTAAGGAGAAAATCATGAACCAGATCATCTACATCGTGGGCCTCGTCGTCATCGTTCTGGCGATTCTTTCGTTTTTCGGCTTTCGTTGATCACCGTTGTCAATTCGATCGCTTGCGCTTATTCTAATCAGCGGTAACACACGGCTGCGTTCATGGGTTGCTTTGCTGTCGGGTGTATTTCGGGATCGCGTTGCTCTGGGAGGTGCACGATGAAGAACGAGAGATGGACAGAGCCTGTCGAGGTCAATCTCGAGGCGAAGGGCAAAAGCGTTATCGCCGGCCCGTTCGAGGCACTGATGTTATTGACGGAAGGCTGGCCCAAAATTCGCGGATTGAGTTTCGTGAGAGCCAGAAGCGCCTGCCGCGCTGCGCTTGATGGACGCAAATCGCCGGAGGAAGCGCGAAAGTGTTTTACCGATGCGGTTTCCGAGATGCAGAAAAATCCGCACTGACCATATTCAGACGACAAATGGCCCCTCGAAAGGGGCCATTTTCATGCTTGCTATATTTCGTTCGATCTACATCCAGTAAGGTGCGACGCCGTAGTAGTCGTAAACCTTGCGGTCTCGCGCATGCAGCAGGTCATCATCGTCCAGGTTGGCGAAGTGAGGCGCATTTTCGATCTGCTCTTTGGTAAGATCGATGCGATAGCCATCAAGCTCTTCGTCGTAATGGAGCTTTTCCCACGGCAGCGGATAATAGTCGTCGCCGATTCCGAAAAAGCCACCAAAGCTCAAAACCGCATAGGCGACACGGCCGCCGCGTTTTTCCAGAATGATCCGCTGGATCGAGCCGATATGCTTACCATCGGCGCCATAGACGCGCGTGCCTTCAACCTTGTCGCTGGCGATCAGGCTCGGTGTATCCTTGACGTAAGGGTCCTGCCCGGCACGGGGTTCTTGATGCAACATAACGTCTTTCCTCCTTGGTTTTTCCTCGTGAGTATTACGCCTGGTAAACCCCTCCACCAGAAATTCGTTCCGAAGCTTTTCGCGCGCTGCGGACTGAAGACGCGGATCAGGAGGCGCGGAAAAAGCCCTATTGGCGGATTTTTTGCCAGACGGAAGGAGAAACACCGACCATTTTACGGAAGACGCGGGAAAAATGCGCCTGATCCGAAAACC
The DNA here is from genome assembly GCF_053521785.1 of Agrobacterium sp. A3-95. NCBI lineage: Bacteria > Pseudomonadati > Pseudomonadota > Alphaproteobacteria > Hyphomicrobiales > Rhizobiaceae > Agrobacterium > Agrobacterium sp. A3-95. The sequence goes on from NZ_JBNWDR010000001.1 coordinate 769,924, forward strand.
CGGCTGCGATGGCGATGTCGGTCAGCGCCATGTCGGTTCGCATCATCAGGTCCTTGACCCGATCGATACGCGCCTGCATCTGCCATTGATGCGGCGGTACGCCTGTCGACGCCTTGAAGGCGTGGCTGAAATGGGATTGCGACAGGTTGGTGAGTTCTGCCAGTTCCTCCAGCCTTATCGACCGCAGGCAATGTTCGCGAATGTAATCGGTCGCCGCCCTCAACTGCCAGGAGGCCAGCTTGCTGCGTTTTTTGACCGGCTCCCGCTTCACCTTGAGGAAATCCGTCAATAGCGCCAGCACGAGGCTTTCGCCGTATAGATCGTGCAAAGGGTCTGGATTATCACATTCGGCGGCGATCAGCCGCGCAAGCACCAGCAGGCGCTCATCCTCGAACATCAGGTGCGGATCGAGCAACCCGTGCGGATCGAACCCCTGCACCAGCCGCGCCCCCAGCAATCCCGCATCGAAGTGCAGATCGAGATGGCGCACGAAGGAAACATTGCTGAGTTCCGCATGTATATCCAGGTCGGCCGGTACGAAGGAAATGCGGTTCGCTTCGGATGACGCGTAATTGTCGCGGCGGCTACGGTTCATCATGAACCGGCCATCATTCGTCCCATCCATATCGAGCAGGAAAACGAAACGCGGGTCCTTGCCGACATAGCGGCCACCCGCCTTCGATGCGCAACGCACGTCCCAGAGATCGGCGACGATGCCGTTCCACACCCGCGAGCGTGGGCCGCCGATGACGGCAAAGCCCTCGATCTCATTTTCCATCCGAACGCGGAAAGCCATGGCCTCTCGATCCCGCAAGGCGCAAAGGCGCCCCTATAAACATGATAAGATTATTCATGTTTATAGGGGCAAACTATTTTTCCCGCAACTGCCAGCTACCCGTTACCACTTCTTGGAAAGCTTGAAGGTGATGGTGCGGCTGTCACCCCAGCCGCAAACCGAGACGCCGGCGCAACTCTTGGCGTATTCCTTGTCGAAGACATTCGCGACGTTGACGGATGCCGTCCAGTCGTTCTTCTCGTAGCGGATCGCGGCATCGAAGACCGCAGCATCCGGAACACGCAGCGTGTTTGCCGCATCTGCCCAGGACTTGCCCTGATAACGCACGCCGCCGCCAATACTGAGGCCTTCAAACGTATCATCGGTGAAGGCGTAATCCACCCAAAGCGACGCGGTGTGAGCAGGCACGATCCACGGAGATTTGCCGATCAGGTTAGGATTGGCGTCCTTGGTGATATCGAGATCGGTATAGGAATAGGAGGCGATGGTTTTCCAGTTGTCGGTGAGATTGGCCTTCGCCTCCAGCTCAAAGCCGGTAGACTCCACCTGTCCGAACTGGCCGCTCGTCGTTACGCCGCCGGCGGTATAGGAAACGATGGCGTTGTCCTTCACCAGCTTGAAGACAGAGGCGGTGATGCTGCCATCGAAGAAGGTCGGCTCGTATTTGATACCGGCCTCGAACTGATGTCCTTCCTCGGGTACGGCGGAGCTGCCGTCCGCAAGTGTATCGATGAGCGGATTGAAGAAGGTGGCCGCCGAGACATAGGGCGTCAGGCCATTGTCGAATTCATAGGCAAGACCGGCGCGACCGCTCAGCGCATCGTCATTTGAGCGGCGAGACACACCCGCTGGCAGCCTGTTGTTCAGTTCCGTATCGACGTAATCGTAGCGCCCGTTCAGCGTTACCAGCCAGCCATCGCCGAAACGCAGCTGGTCCTGTGCATAGATGCCGATCTGCTGCTGCGTCACGACGTTATTGGCGTAGACGAAATTCGTTCCCTGCGTCGAACCATAGACCGGGTTGAGCGCACCGATCGCATTCGATCCGCAGCACGCCTGCACCTGATCCAGCTTGTAGTATTTATAATCGAGACCGAAGAGCAGCGAATGGCTGACAGCACCGGTATCGAACTGGCCTTCGACGCGGTTGTCGACGCCGAAACTGTCGACCTTCGACAGGCCGTCATAACCAAAGCGGGTCAGCATATAGTCATTGGTGGTGGCATCGAGGATTGGCTGGCCATTGGCGTCGGTATTGGCCCAGCCGCCCGCATAGGGTCCGGTTTCGTGCTTGTAGAGGTGGCCGTAGCGGGCGTTTTGGCTGATCTTCCAGCCATTGTCGAATTCGTGGCTGACTTCGTAACCCACCATGGACTGGTAGACGCGACCATTGTCGATATCAGGCTCGCCATAAAAGGCCTTGCGGTCGAGCTTGCCGAAAGGTGCGTCAACCACAGTCCCGACATAGGGCAGGAAGCCATTCCCGACATGCACCTGATCCAGCGCCGAGAAATAGCCGTAGAGCGTGGCACTGGTCTGAGCATCCGGCTCGAAGGTGATCTGCGGCATGATGAAGCCACGCAGATCCTCGGAGTAGTCGGTGTAATTATCGCCGCCCGAGACCTTGCCAGTGACGCGGTATTTCCACACGCCCTCACCATCGATCTTGTCGCCGAGATCAAAACCGAAGAAAGCATTGCCGAAATTGTTGATACCGATTTCCGTTTCGCGGACCAGCTCATCCTGCGGGCGCTTGCGAACCATCTGCACGATGCCGCCGGGATTGGCGCCGCCGTAGAGCACCGAAGCCGGTCCCTTCAGCACCTCCACCCGCTCCAAACCATAGGCATCCATCTGGAAACCGCCGAAACCGTAGCTGAACAGGTTCAGCCCATCCAGAAACACGCCGGTCTGGGTTGCCTGGAAACCGCGAATGTAAAACCAGTCCGTATCCGGATCGGTGCCGAAAGGCTCCGCCGTAACGCCGGGCGTGTAGCGCAGTACCTCGTCGATCTTGGTCACGACACCGCGGTCATCCATTTCCTTGCGGCCGACGACCGATACGGACTGGGGAATGTCCTTCGTTTCCGTCTCAGTTTTCGAACCCGTCGCGCTTTTCTTCGCGACGTACCCCCGGACCGGACCGGTGGCGTTTTCCGCGCCCTGCCCCTCGACGGTGATCTCACGCAGGACGGTCGTCTGCTGTGCGTGACCTACCAATGGCGCCATCAAGACAATGGCAGCCGTTCCCAAAGCCAGGCGGCCCAAAAACATCTCATGCAAATTTTTCAAGATATGCCCCGAAACAGATCACGGCCGACGTTTATATACGGCAGGCCGCAGCACCTCAATTAAGCTGAGTATTTACATCAGGATTAAGGCCGGATGCTTGTCGTTTTCTGGGGAGATTTGAAGCTTATTGGCTTCTCGCACAGTTTTGCGCCTGTCATTTATGGTGCAGGCGTCAGCCCTTGCGCCGCCCGATCCTTGCAAGCTGCATGACAGGCAGGATGCCGATGACGACAATCGCCAGTGCCGCAATCGACGCTTCCTCGTAGGTGCCACGCGCTGCCTCACCGTAAAGATGGGTCGCGAAAGTCTCGAAATTCAGCGGCCGTAACAGAAGGGTGGCGGGAAGTTCCTTGACGCAATCGACGAAGATCAGCAAGGCGGCGGCGGCCAGCGATGCCTTTGAAAGCGGCAGATGGATCTGTCGGAATGTCTGTGTTGCGGATCGTCCCAGCGTTCGCGAGGCGTGATCGAAGGATTGCGGGATACGACTCAGGCCGGCATCGACGCCGCCAGCCGCAATGGTGAGGAACCGCGCCGAATAGGCGTAAATCAGGGCCGCACCGCTGCCGATGAAAATGAGGCCGGTGGATATGCCGAACCAGTCGCGCATGGTCTGGTCGACAAACCGGTCGAAGCCGCCAAGCGCAATCAGCACACCTATGGCGATGACCGTGCCGGGGGCCGCGTAACCTACCGTGGAAAGCCTGTAGGACCAGAGCGAGAGGCGTCCCGGAGCAAGGCGCATCGCGTAAGCGACCGCAAGGCCGAGGACGAGAGTGATCGCCGTCGCCAGTCCGGCAAATAGGATGGTATTCAGAGCCTCATCGGCAAAACGGGACGACAGTCCGCTGAACCGGAAACGCTTCCATGCCTCGGTGACGAGATAGCTTGCCGGCGCCACGAAGCCGATCAGAACTGGCAGGCTGCCGAGCGCAAAGGCACCGCAAGCTTTAAGACCGGTGAGACGCACAGGCTCCAGTTCCCTGCTTTTCTGCGCCGACACGATATAACGCTGCTTACGCCGCGCCCATCGTTCAAATGCCACGAGGGCAACCACGATGAATAACATGGAAAGCGCGATCTGCGCCGCACCGGGCAGGTCGGATTTCGTGACCCATGTGGTATAGACCGAAACGGTGAGAGTTCGGACACCAAGGAATTCCGATGCGCCGATATCGTTCAGCGCTTCCATCAGGGCAAGGCTGATGCCGACCGCGACGGCCGGGCGCGCCAAAGGCACCGCAACCTTGAAGAAAGCCGCGCGTCTGGAAACGCCAAGCGTGCGTGCCGCTTCAAGCAGGTTGCCCGCCTGCGTGAGGAACATGGCGCGCACGGGAATATAGACATAGGGAAACAGCACGAAACCGAGCAGGATGATGCAGCCCGTCATGGACCTTATGTCCGGCAGGCGGAATTCACGCGGGCTGGAATAGCCCAGCAGCCAGCGGATCGCCCCCTGCACCGGCCCGATCGGATGCAGGATATCGAGATAGGCGTAAGCGACGATATAGGTGGGCATGGCGAGCGGCAGCAGCAGCGCCCATTCCAGTATTTTGCGGCCGGGAAAATCATAGGCCGTAACCAGCCAGGCGGCAAATGTGCCGATAACACCGGCCAGCAACCCGACGCCGAGCATCAGAACGGCGGTATCCGGCAAAGCCGTCAAAATCACGCTGGAACCGAGATGGGACCACAGGCCATCAGACCCCTGCACCGCCTGCGAGACAAGTGCCAGAACCGGCAGCATGGCGCCACAGACCGCTGCCAGAGACAGGCTCAGCCACCAGAAGGAGGATGAAAACCTTGGTCTTGCGCGGGGCATCAATGGCTGGACGGCGTCTGGATTCATGAGCTTCTTGAAAATACAGGGAAGGCGCCCGCGGATGCGAACGCCTTCCAACTTGTTGTCGCCAATTGGCCTTTACTGGTCGAAACCGACCTTGTCGACCAGCTCGCTCGCCTGTTTGCGATGAGAGACGATCTCCGTCAGCGACTTGTTGTCAACCTTCAGGGTGCCGAAGGAGGCAACGATGTCGTTGAGTGCTGCGCCCTGCCTGACCGGATATTCGAAGTTGGCTTCGGCATAGATCTTCTGGGCTTCGTCCGAAACAAGGTATTCCAGAAGCTTGACGGCTTCGGCCTTGTTCGGTGCGTTCTTGGCAACAGCCGCACCGCTGATGTTGACCTGCGTGCCACCATTCTTGAACGTCGGCAGAACGACCTTGATCGCGTCGCCCCACTTCACCTGCTCCTCGCCACCCTTGCCCGAGCGCATCAGGCCGACATAATAGGAGTTGGCGATGCCGATATCGCAAATGCCGCCGAGGATATCCTTGGCAACGTCACGGTCGCCGCCGCCTGCCTTGCGGGCCAGATTTTCCTTGACGCCGGCAAGCCACTTTTCGGTGTCCGCTGCGCCATAGTGAGCGATGTAGTCGGCAAAGAGAGCCGTATTATAGGGATGCTGGCCGGCGCGAATGCAGATCTTGCCCTTCCACTTCGCATCTGCCAGGTCTTCATAGTTGAAGGAGGCAAGGTCTAGATCCTTCGCCGCATAGAGAACGCGGGCACGCATGGAAAGTGCGAACCAGTGGCCCTTGGCGTCGCGAAGTTCCGCCGGAATAGCCTTGTTCAGGGTTTCGGATTCAACCGGCTGAGTAACACCCTTTTCAGCGAGATCGACGAGATTGCCGGCATCCACCGTCATCAGCACGTCGGCAGGTGAGCTCGCGCCCTCGCTCAGAACGCGCTCTGCAAGGCCATCCTTGAGGAATACGGTGTTGACCTTGACACCGCTGGAAGCCGTGAAGGATTCCAGCAGGGGCTGGATCAGGGCCGGCTCTCTCGTGGTGTAGATATTCAGTTCAGCAGCGCTGACTGATCCCGCTGCAAAGGCGACCGTGCTGGCAAGCAGGGCAAGTTTGGCAAATTTCGTCATGGTGTGTCTCCCTCTTCGATGGCGCAATATAGGGGGAGCAAACATCATACATGACGTATCAAATCAAGTTTTATTTGGCCGTTTTCAGACGGGTTTCGATCACCAACAGTTGAAAATGGAGCGAAAATAAACATGCAAATCCGCTCATTCAACTTCAGGTAAATATCAGGACACCCTTCGGATCGATGCCGAAGCGGACGGCCTTGGTCTTGGCGGGTGTGCGCTGCATCGTCCTGACGCGCAGGTCGGCTGGAAGGCCGGGAACGGCTATGCCGAGTTGTTCGATCTCGCCGAGGAACACACGACTTGATATTTCGCCGGCAATCCCGTCTTTCGCAGCGCTGTCCTCGATGATCGAAATCGCATTGGGGCGAACATAGGCGGTGGCGGCAAGACCTTCCGCCAGACCGGACGCATCGCCCAGAGGCCCGAGCGGCGTTTCCACGCGCCCCTCCCTCACCCTGCCCTCGATCTTGTTGAAGGCGCAGAAAAAATCGGCGGCGTAGCGGCTTTTGGGGTGATCGTGGATTTCGTAGCCCGTGCCGCTCTGGACGATACGACCGCGCTGCATCAGCACCACACGATCGCCGGCGGAAAGCGCTTCTTCCGGATCATGGGTGACCATGATCGCCGTCGTGCCCAGTTGCCGCAGGACGCCCAGCGTTTCCTCGCGCACAGTGTCGCGCAATCCCCGGTCCAGATTGGAAAAGGGCTCATCCATCAACAGCAGGCCGGGTTGCGGGGCAAGGGCGCGGGCGAGGGCTACGCGCTGCTGCTCACCGCCCGAAAGCGTGTGCGGATAGCGCTTGGCCAACTCCTGCAGATGAACGTGCTCGATCATCTCCGCAGCCCGGCGGCGGGCCTCGGCCTTTGGCAATGACCTGAGACCAAACATCACATTCTGTTCGACGGTGAGATGCGGGAAGAGCGCATAATCCTGAAAGACGAAACCGATATTGCGCTTTTCCGGTTCCACGAAACCAGCCGGACCAGCAACAACTGCGCCATTCACACAAACGCTGCCATGATCCGGCGTCTCCACACCCGCTATAATGCGCAGCAGGGTCGATTTTCCACAGCCGGAACGTCCCACCAGGCAAATGATTTCGCCGCGTTCGACGGTCAGATCGATATGGGACAATACATCCATATCGCCGAATCTTTTTCCGACCGATTTCAGTTCAAGCGCTGCGTTGCCTGCCATTTCCAATCCTGCCCTGCTTTGCGAATTATGTTGATCGCTCAAATCAGGATTAAAGTCAAAAGGCGGAGAAAATAGGTTTCCATTCACGAGGTTGCGAGATGTTCGGCAGGAATATTGACGTTTACGTTAGAGTTAAATAGGCTTTGCCGATACGATGGACGTCAGGTGATTAGACGTCTATCATTCGTCATCGGGGAGCGGAGGAGCAGTCGATCCGGTGACGCCACATGCGGTTCCCTCAATCCGGCCATTACGCCGGTTGATTGGGGGTCTCATGATGATCAGGCAGCTTATAGCGCCTTTCATGCGTTCCATCGAACGCACGGCGCGACAGAGACTCTGGGAGGAGAAGCATGAGTGAATTGTCCCTGGGACATCCGGAAAATGTCAGCGCAGAGAAGCGCTGGCTGGCATCCTACCCGCCGGGCGTACCTTCCGAAATCCCCGCATCCGCCAATACCTCCCTTGTCGAACTTCTCGAAAAGAGCTGCGCGAAATTTGCCGACAGGAAGGCCTTTTCCAGCATGGGAAAGTCCCTGACCTACCGGGATCTGGATATTGAAACCCGCGCGGTGGCCGCATGGCTGCAATCCAGAGGGCTGGAAAAAGGCGACCGGGTTGCCGTGATGATGCCGAATATCCTGCAGAACCCCGTCGCCGTATACGGAATTTTGCGGGCAGGCATGATCGTGGTCAACGTCAATCCGCTCTATACGCCGCGCGAGCTGGAACACCAGCTGAAGGATTCCGGCTCAAAAGCACTTTTCGTACTGGAGAATTTCGCCCATGTGGCGCAGCAGGCGGTGCCGAAAACCGCCGTCAGACATGTGGTCGTTGCGGCCATGGGTGATCTCCTCGGCCTCAAGGGACATATCGTCAATCTTGTGGTTCGCAAGGTGAAGAAACTGGTGCCGGCCTACGCTATTCCCGGCTCCATCAGCTTCAAGGCCGTGTTGAAGGAAGGTCAGGGTTTTTCCCTGAAGGCGGTCCGCCTCCTGCCACAGGATATCGCATTCCTGCAATATACCGGCGGAACGACGGGCATTTCCAAAGGTGCGATCCTCACCCACGCCAATCTTCTGGCCAACAAGGCGCAGATCAGCCTGTGGCTGGATGCTGCTTTCACCCAACGCAAGGACCGTCCAGAAGTTCTCAACTTCATCTGCGCGCTGCCCCTGTGCCACATCTTTGCGCTGACAGTGAATTCGCTGATGGGCATCGCGCTTGGCGGCCATAACCTGCTGATCGCCAATCCACGCGATATTCCCGGCTTCGTGAAAGAGTTGTCGCATTATCGACCGCATATTTTTCCGGGTATCAATACGCTGTTCAACGCGCTGATGAACAATGAGGATTTCCGCAAGCTCGATCTGTCCTCGCTCATTCTCGTTCTCGGCGGCGGCATGGCCGTGCAGCGGCCGGTGGCCGAGCGTTGGCTTTCCATGGTCGGCTGCCCGATCGCCGAAGGTTACGGGCTATCGGAAACATCGCCCGTTGCCACCGTTAACAGACTCGATGCCACGGAATTCAGCGGCACCATCGGCCTGCCAATTTCCTCTACGGAAATCGACATTCGCGACGAGGAAGGCAAAAGCCTGCCGACCGGCGAGGTCGGCGAGATCTGCATTCGCGGGCCGCAGGTCATGGCCGGCTACTGGCAGAGGCCGGATGAAACCGCGAAAGCAATGACCGAAGACGGTTTCTTCCGTTCAGGCGACATGGGCTTCATGGACGAGCGCGGCTACACCAAGATCGTCGACCGCAAGAAGGACATGATCCTCGTTTCCGGTTTCAACGTCTATCCGAACGAGATCGAGGAAGTGGCCGCCAGCCATCCCGGCGTGCTGGAATGTGCGGCAATCGGGGTTCCCGACGAACATTCCGGCGAGACCGTCAAGCTTTTCGTCGTCAAGAAGGATCAGTCGCTGACGGAAGCGGAACTCAAGGCCTTCTGCGCCAAAAGCCTGACAAACTACAAACGGCCGAAAATCATCGAGTTCCGAACGGAGCTGCCGAAATCGAACGTCGGCAAGATCTTGCGGCGTGAGTTGCGCAATCTGAACTGAAGGACGAGAGCCGGGTGACCGGCTCTTTTCTTTTCTCCCAGTCCATTTCTTTTACCGAAGTCGCCTTGATTTGGTCGCCTGAAAAAGAATAGTTTCCTCATCCTTCCAGGAAGCCGAGGAGCACGAGATGCAGGCCACCATCGAAAAACTGAAAGCAACGGCAAGCAGCACAGCCGCAACCGATCTGCGCGCTGCTTTTGCGGCCGACGACAAACGATTCAGCCGTTTCAGCGCCAAATTCGATGACCTGCTGATGGACTATTCCAAATGCGCTGTTAATGACGAAATCGTCACGCTTCTCGAACAGCTGGCGCGCGACGGTGGCGTCGAGGCAAAGCGCGAGGAGATGTTCTCCGGCAAGGCGATCAATTTCACCGAAGATCGTGCCGTGTTGCACACCGCACTGCGCAATCGCTCCAACACGCCGGTTCTCGTTGACGGCAAGGATGTGATGCCGGATGTGAACGCCGTTCTTACCGCCATGGGCAAGTTTGCCGACGCCATTCGCTCCGGTTCCCTGAAAGGTGCGACCGGCAAGAAGATCACCGACATCATCAATATCGGTATCGGCGGCTCCGATCTCGGCCCCGTCATGGCGACGCTGGCGCTTGCGCCTTTCCATGATGGTCCGCGTGCGCATTTCGTCTCCAATATCGATGGCGCGCATATTGCCGACACGCTGAAGCTCGTTGATCCCGAGACCTCGCTCTTCATCGTCGCCTCCAAAACCTTCACCACAATCGAAACGATGACGAATGCCGCGACCGCGCGCCGTTTCATTGCCGAAAAGCTGGGTGAAGAGGCTGTGAAGCACCATTTCGCCGCCGTTTCGACAGCGTTGGAAAAGGTTGCCGCCTTCGGCATCGAGAGCGATCGCATCTTCGGTTTCTGGGACTGGGTTGGCGGACGTTATTCGATCTGGTCGGCTATCGGCCTGCCGCTGATGATTGCCATCGGGCCGGAGAATTTCGGCAAGTTTCTGGATGGCGCGCATGCCATGGACAAGCATTTCCGCGAGGCGCCGATCCGTGAAAACCTGCCGATGCTGCTCGGTCTCATCGGATTTTATCACCGCAACGTGCTGAACTATTCCACGCGGGCGATCCTGCCCTATGACCAGCGCCTGTCGCGTTTCCCTGCCTATCTGCAGCAACTCGACATGGAATCGAACGGCAAGGGCGTGACGATCGACGGGACACCTGTCGAAGGCCAGTCCGGCCCGGTCGTCTGGGGCGAACCCGGCACCAACGGCCAGCACGCCTTCTACCAACTCATCCACCAGGGCACGAGCGTCATTCCGGCGGAATTCATGATCGCCGCCAACGGTTTCGAACCGGAACTGCGCCATCAGCACCAGCTTCTCATCGCCAATTGCCTGGCGCAGTCGGAAGCCCTGATGAAGGGCCGCACGCTGGCCGAAGCGAAAGCCCAGCTTACCTCCAAGGGCATGGAAGACAACCAAGCCGATTTCATCGCGCCGCACCGCGTTTTCACCGGCAACCGCCCGTCCATTACCTTCGTCTACGACAAGCTGACGCCATTTGCGCTTGGCCGTCTGATCGCGCTCTACGAACACCGCGTCTTCGTGGAAGGCGTGCTGTTCCGCATCAACTCCTTCGACCAGTGGGGCGTGGAGCTTGGCAAGGAACTGGCAACCGGCCTGCTTCCCGTCGTTGAAGGCAAGGAAAGTGCAGCCGGCCATGACAGCTCGACACAGGGTCTGGTGAAGGCGCTGTCGGGACTGGCGGGGTAAAATCCTTGCTCCCTTGATAATTACGAAAGCCGGAAGGAAACTTCCGGCTTTTTCAATTCAGCATCGATGGAACGCCGATTGGAGGCACATATGGCACTGCGGCAAGGCAAGGATTTTCTGGCGTTTCATGACCTGCCTGAAGATGCGGTGCTGTCGATCATAGACCGTGCAGGCAGTCTGGCGCAGGACTGGTCAAAGGGCACGATGCCACAGCTGCTCAAGGGAAAACGCATCGGGCTGATCGTCGACGACACCGGTTGGCGCAACACCGCTGCCTTCGATCTCGGCATTCAGGCCATGGGCGGTATTTGTGTCACCGTCCCGATCAGCTTTAATGGTCGCGAAGAAATTGCCGACCTGGCGGGCTATCTCGACAACTGGTTCGATCTAGTCATTATCCGCACGAAAGAACTCTCGACCCTCCGGGCGCTTGCGGGCGAAATGCGCGCACCCGTCATCAACGCGCGGACCAAGTCCAATCATCCCTGCGAGACGCTCGGCGATCTTGCCCACATCAAAAGCTTGAGAGGCCGGGTCGACGGTCTCAAGATCGTCGGCGTCGCGCCGGATGCCAATATTTTGCGCTCGTGGGTCGAGGCCTCGATGTCCCTGCCAATTCAGGTCACACAAGTTTACCCCGAACAATGGCACGTCACCGATGCTGCGCTCATCAACCCGAATTTCCGGGCCAGCTCTGATATGGCGGAGTTGCTGGACGCGGATGTGGTCATTACCGATTCCTGGCCCGCCGGTTCGGATCATATCCTGATCGACTACCGTATATCCGCATCCCTTCTCGACAGGATGCAGCCCGAGGTGATCTTTTTACCCTGCCCACCGGTCGCCCGTGGTCAGGAAGTGACGGCAGATGCAATGTCGCATCCGGCCTGTCAAAGCCGGCCCGCAAAGGCATTTCTTCTGCACGCGCAGAATGCCCTGATGGAATTTCTCCTCGCCTGAGGCGGCGCCGGTCGCCTCAGATATACAGCGCCGCCATCTTGCGCCATGCGCCTCCCCGATGAGCACGTCCCTCCCAGACATGCAACTGATGCCCTATCTGCTTGTCGTTAAGAACCCGGCTCAGGTGATGGTTGTTGTCCAAAAACGGATCGGCATCGCCGATGGTGAAAACCATGTCGATGCGGCGGAGGTTTTCAAGCCGCCAGCCGCAGGCGAGGTCCGGCAGAAAGTGGCTCGGCATGTGGAAATAGACTTCGTCATCGTAGTAACCGTCGAACAGATCGCCGAAGGTTTCCACCTTCATCGTCAGATCGTAGCGGCCGGAAAAGGCGACGAGCTTGCGGAAAAGATGTGGGTGACGAAAGACGAGGCTGGCGGCCTGGAACGCGCCGAGACTGCAGCCCTGCACGATGGTATCGCCATGCGGGTTTTTCTCAGCCATGAGCGGCAGCACTTCATTGAGAATATAATCTTCGAAGGCGGCATGGCGGCGAATGCGCTCGGCCGGGTGATTATAGGCCGCATAAAAGGTCTCTTTGGCCAGCCCCTCGATACAATAGAGCTGAAGATGACCGGCCTCCACTTTATCGGCCAGACTGTCGACAAGGCCAAGTTCCTCATATTCGAAGAAGCGCCCGTCGCGTGTGGGAAACATCAGCACCTTGGCGCCAGAATGACCGAATATCAACAGCTCCATATCACGATGAAGCCTTTGACTATACCAGCGGAGATATTCGCGTTTCATGGCACCTTGAAAAACTGTCTGACCTTGTCCCTGTGGACCGCATCTTGGGATGCACTGTCAGCGTATTCGAAATGTCCCGCGTCTAGGATGAAGATTTCATTAAATTTTGAGAACGGCAGGGCATTGGCAACCGCAAACTGGCACGGCGGCGCCACCGCCGGATCGAACAGGGCGGGCGCGACCAGCATCGGCACTTTTATGCGGGAAGCCGCAGAAGCGGCGTCGAACAGACGCAGCATTTCCAGCACATTGGCATGGGTCTTCTGATAGGTCTGGACCGCATCCGCGCTGCCGACGGTCGGCAGCGTCAGCCAGAACGGCCGGTGTCCGAATGTCGGTACGACCAGATGGCCCCGGTCGATGCGCGCATCATATGGTATTGCCAAAGCCCCAATCCCGCCGCCGAAGCTGATGCCGCTGTAACCCACCTGCCCTTCCAGCCATGGATATAGCGTGACGAGCGTGGAGACGGCGATCCACAGATCATCGACACAGCCACCAATGATGTAGTCGTCTTTTCTGTCGATGTTGTAGAGGACATGAAGGGCCGGGTCGGACGAAATCGGCGGACAGGCGCTTAGCGAAAGCCCGCGAAAACAGGGAAACAGCACGGCCGTTTCTTCCACCGGCACGTCGAAATCGGGCTCTCCGCGCCCGCCATAACCATGGCCGACAACAAGTCCGCGCCGCACCTGTCCTTTGCGAGGCACAAGCATCCATCCACCGATGCGGAAGCCGCCGGTGGATGTGTATGAGATATCGAGAACATGCCAGCGGGGATGGCTGAGTTTGCTCTTGCGCAGCACCGGTCGCGGATCCGTGGCCAGCGCGCGGCGATAACGCTTCTTCCAGAAATCATCAAAGCCCGGCGGCGCCTCAGGCGGGATAATGGCCAGCAACTGCTCGCGCCGCATGCCATAGGTCGGGTCGAAATCGAAAGGATGGGTTGTTGGAACGCTCATGCGATGCTTGTTTCGTGAAAGACCGGCCGACACAAGCTTCTTGATATCCAAATATCGGTTTTTTACGACCCTGACCCAGGCAGGAGTGGTGAACCGCCTTTTCAAAACGGTTCAACCATATACTTTACAATCCGATTTCATGCGCGAAGGGCGGATTTGCGCCAGCTCGCGAGACGGTCACCGCAGCAGCCTTTGCGCCGAGCGCCAAAGCCTTTCTGATCTGCTCTTCCGTCAGCGAAGCGACCTGCGCCTTCGTCAGTAGCCCCTGCATTTTCAGCGAGGCGAGAATGCCGGCGTCGAAGGTGTCGCCCGCGCCGACGGTATCGACGACCTCCACCCGCTCGGAAGCCACTTCTACCTTGAAATTGGCGGTGTAACCGACCGCACCCTTGGCGCCACGGGTGACGACGACCAGTTTCGCGCCGTGATGCAGCCAGTGGCGAGCGAGCGTGTCCTCGTCACCTTCCAGACCGAACCACTCGAGGTCTTCGTCGGAGAATTTCACGATATCAGACATGGCAGCCATACGGCGGATGCGGGCCATATGCGACTGCTTGTCCTTGATGAAACCGGGGCGAATATTCGGATCGAGGGAGATGACTCGGCTTTGATGCTCGCGCACCATCAGCGCCTCATAGGTGCTGCCGCAGGGTTCCGGAATGAGGCTGATCGCGCCGAAATGCAGCGCCTCGCAATCGGCGCCCAAGGCCGGAAGCTCGGCCTCGGTGATCATCCGGCCGGCGGTGTTTTCGTCATAAAAGGCGTAGGTGGCATGGCCATCGACGAGCTTGACGAAGGCGATGGTGGTCGGCCGCGAAAGTGTTGCGCAATAGCTGAAATCCACGTTACTCGCCCGCAGGGTTGTCCGCAGGATATCGCCCATCATGTCATCGGAAAGACCCGTGAAGAACGCGGACGGGACACCGAGACGCCCGAGCGCAATGGCCGTGTTGAAGACCGCTCCGCCTGCATAGGGGGCAAAACCCGCCTCACCCAGCGTCGTCTGCCGGGGCAGCATGTCAATCAGGGCTTCACCACAACACAGGATCATTACGGTCCTCCTCAAACAGCAAATCAAATGGACTTAAATCGATTTAGACGAAGATCGATCGGAAGGCCAGCCACAAGCTGGCTGGCCGCATCCGAAATTAAGATTGCGGCAATTCGCTGACGCCGCCGCGCTTTGCAGACCATGGCAACGGGTTATCGAGGAAGGCCTCGACCTCCGACAGGGTCTTTTCGTCGAACAACTTTTCAGCCCGGGCAACAGCCAAAACATCGCGCCAGGTCGTGAGATAATGCAGCTTGACATTGCCATTGGCAAAGCGCGCTTCGGCCTGTTCGAAAATGCCGTAATAGAAGAGCGCAATACCGTGATCGACAATGCCGCCTGCCGCGCGGATGGCGTCGATGAAGGTGAACATCGAGCCGCCGGCCGTCGTCAGGTCCTCGATGACGAGAACGCGGGCGCCTTCCGGCATATGGCCTTCGATCTGGGCGTTGCGGCCATGGCCCTTTGGCTTCTTGCGGCAATAGATCATCGGCAGGCCAAGGCGCTCGGCAAGGAAAGCCGCGAAGGGAATGCCCGCCGTTTCACCGCCCGCGACACAGTCGAATTTCTCGAAACCGGCCTCGCGCATCACCGCCGCCGCCGCAAAATCCATCGCCGCCGAGCGAATGCGCGGGAAGGAAATGAGCTTGCGCATGTCGATATAAACAGGGCTCTTCATGCCCGAAGCGAAGGTGTACGGGCTTTCCGAATTGAAGTGGACCGCCTTGATTTCCCACAACATCTTCGCAACCAGTTCTGCAACGACAGTGCGGTCAGTGAATGTGAAATGGTTCATAGGCGTTCTCCTTTTTCGGCGTTCATAACAAAACCGCCGGCAGTGCCGGCGGTCATTAAAAAAAATCAGCTCACGTCCCAATGAAGCGGGAACATCGGATCGAATACGGTCACCGGCCCGGCGCCCGTCTCGATCTTGGCTGGAAACGACACCGGCTCCTCGCGCTTCACCAGCGTGATCGTCTCCTCATTTGGCGCCAACCCGTACCAGGCTGGGCCGTTGAGGGAAGCGAAGGCTTCCAGCTTGTCGAGAGCGTTTTCCTGCTCGAAGACATGCGCAAGACAGCTCATGGTGTTGATCGAGGTATATATGCCGGCGCAGCCGCAGGCGCATTCCTTCAGCGGATCGACATGCGGGGCGGAATCGGTGCCGAGGAAGAAGCGGGCATCAGCCGAAATCGCGGCCGCACGGAGTGCCAACCGGTGCTCCTCGCGCTTGGCGACGGGCAGGCAGTAATAATGCGGCTTGATACCGCCGACCAGAATGGCGTTGCGGTTGATGATGAGATGGTGAGTGGTGATGGATCCGGCGAGATTGGCCTTGGACGACTTGATGTAGTCCACGCCATCGCGGGTGGTAATGTGCTCCATCGTCACCTTGAGCTCAGGCAGGCGCTGGCGCAGCGGCTCCAGAACCGTGTCGATGAAGGCTTTCTCGCGGTCGAAAATATCGACCTCCGGCGTCGTCACCTCGCCATGCACGCAAAGCGGCAGGCCGATCTTCGCCATGCGTTCCAGAACCGGCATCGCCTTGTTGAAGTCGCGCACGCCGCCGTGGGAATTGGTGGTCGCGCCGGCCGGATAGAGCTTCACGGCGGTGATAAGGCCACTTTTCTTGCCCTCTTCCACGTCGTCGGCCTGCGTGTCTTCGGTGAGATAAAGCGTCATCAGCGGCTCGAAACGGTCGCCCGCAGGAATGGCCTTGACGATGCGTTCGCGATAGGCGCGGGCATCGGCGCAGGTGACCACCGGTGGCACCAGGTTCGGCATGATGATTGCGCGGGCGAAATGGCGGCTCGTATCCCCGATCACGCCTTCCAGCATGGCGCCATCGCGCAGATGCAGATGCCAGTCATCAGGGCGGCGAAGGGTGAGCGACTTCATCGGGATACCTCGGAGCATGACGGAATTGGCGCCCGCTTAGCATCTTTCGTCACAGGAAAACAGCCGCCGAGAGGCATCGGGCGGCTGTAAATGTCATTTTTTTGAAGCGAGCCTCAGATGCCGCCCGCTTCGGGACCCCACACATCCGTCATGGCAAAGCCGTCCGCAAAGGGATCGAAGGGGTCAAGGCCGACCTGGTGCAGCCCGAAGGTGAAACCGCGCCCGGCAATGGTGGGAATGACCGCCGGACGACCTGCCACTTCGGTGACGGCGGAAAGGCCGACATCGAATTCCGAACCGATGATCGAACGGGATTTGTATTCGTCTCCCACCTTCACCTTGCCGCGTGCATAAAGCGTGGCGAGATTGGCGGAATTGCCGGTACCGCAGGGCGAGCGATCCGCCCGGCCCGGCCACATGGTGGTGCAGGTGCGGATGGAACCATCGGCATCCACATCGCGGAACATCACATAGGCCACGCCTGATATGGCGGGGATTTCGGGATGCACGACCGTGATTTCACTGTTGACGAGGTCCTTGAGGATCATGCCCGCAGCAACCAGTTTCGCTGCATTGGCCTTTTCGATGGTCAGGCCGATCTGGCGCACATCGACCAGCGCGTAAAAGATACCGCCATAGGAAATATCCATCGTCACCTTGCCCCATTCGGGCGTGTCGATGGTCACATCCAGCTCATGCACGAAGGACGGCACCATGGTCAGCTTGACCTTTTCGCAGCGCCCGTCGCGGCATGTGGCGGTGGCCTTGACCAGACCGGCGGCCGTTTCCAGAATGACGACCGTTTCCGGTTCCTGCATCTCCACCATGCCGCTTTCCAGAAGTGCTGTCGTCGCGCAGATGGAATTGGAGCCGGAACTGGCATGCGCCTGATCCGGCTGGAGAATGACGAAGGCTGTATGGGCATCCGGGTGCTTCGGCGGCAGCAGAAGATTGACTGACCCCATGGGCGTGCCACGCGGCTCCAGCGTCAGAAAGCGGCGCAGGGCTTCCCCTTTTGGATCGGTATTCATCCAGTTAAGCTGCTCGGCCACGGTGTTGCCGGGAATTTTCGGCGCGCCGCCGGTGACGACACGGCCGATTTCGCCTTCGCAATGAACATCGAGAAGCTGCAGGGTGCGTTTCCAACGCATGGGATCTTACTCCGGAAGTTGAGCTGTTGACCCGACCATATAGGTAAAAATACAAGCTGTATACAAATCTGCGCGAGCTGGATGGCGAAAATCGTTTATGGTTTTCGCCATCCACTTCTCATCGTGATCTAGCGATTGCGGCACTCCGCCCGGTTACGATTGGCGGCGGCGTCACAATTCACTCTCGAAGACTGAACTGCCTGATCGTCCACCACGGAGCCGGCCGTATCACCAACCGATCCGACGGTGTTTTCAACAGAGCGGCCGAGCCTCTCCACCTGCCTGCCGTAATTTTCACGCGTGCGCGGATCGAACACCGCAATGGGCGCGCTGACCACGACGCTTGCCGCCGTTCCGACAGTTTGCGCGGCACCGATGCTGACCGCGCCCAGCGCCTCCCCCAGACCGACATCGGAATCCGTCACAGTCTGGCCGGCAATGAGGCGGTCGCCGATCAAGCGCACGACTTCAGGGCTTTCTGCAAATTTGCCGTGGTTCAACCGGTCACCGGATTGCAGCTTGGTCAGATCAAGAACAGTGATACCGGCCTTTTCCAGCTGGCTGCGATAGGGTTCGACGGAAGGGTCGATCTGGCCCAGACGGTCGACATTGCCGGAAATGCGGCGCGACAGGCTGAGCGCACGGTCATCCTGCGAGACGAACAGGGTGAATTTCGGCGGTGCCTTGCCGAAGCTGGCGAACTGCCGGCTGAACACGTCCACATCGAGATCTGGTGCTGCCAGAATGACATTGCTTATCTTCGGATCGACGCGGCCGTTGCGGATGGCCATCTGGCGCAGCGCCTCCACGGCAAGCCATGTGCCCATGGAATGCGCCATGACCGTGACCTCGCCGATCGACTTGTCCTTTGCCAGACGGGTCAGCATTTCCTCAAGCGCATCGCGCGAGTAATTGGTGCTTTCCTTGTCGTAATTATAGTCGAAAATACTCGCCCGTGACGGCCATGTGAAAACCACAGGCACGACATCCGAGCCGGAATCATAGACGATCTGCGCAAAGCGATAGACCGATTCCTCGTAACGATTGTTGAAACCGTGCACGAAGACCAGAACGCGGCGGTCCTTATGGATATGTTTGCTGATCCAGCTTTTCGTCTCCGCTTCGGAACGAACAGGCTCAACCGCCACCGTGGTGAAGTCCTTCAGAGGGTTAGGCGGCAGCTTCTTCGGCCACTGCACCTGCCCGACCTTGCGGTTGGCCTTGGGCGGAATGGAGATGGTGACGGCATCGACCTTCAAGCCGGTTCCGCGTTCGCCGCCGAAAAGCACGGCGGCATTGTCCGAGGGCGCTCGCGTGGTGGCGACTAGGAGATTGACGGGCGTGGTTCCAGCCACGGTCTGCCCTGTTGGCGTCATGACCCCGATGGGACGCCCCCCGCAGCCAGCGAGCAGGGCAACAATCGCGATTATGGCTACGAAGCGGATGGGCATCACATCATTCTCCTGCAACCCAAAGGCAGCCGGATAGCGGCCAGAGGACAGGAATTTCTACCGGAGGCGGAACTGCCGCGCCAGCAACCATCGCGCAAGCGCGGAGATTTCCGCGCCGGTGTGTCCAAACAGACCCAATTTTTCCGCCTTGCGAAGCCGCGAGACGTGATTGTGGCGTGCAGGCGAGTTCTATCGCTGCGGCAGCATCGTGCCCCTTTCGCGAAGGGCATTGTGCCAGGACAGCGCCTCTTCAATGAGGTGCGGCGTATGTCCGCCGCGTGCCACCGCTCGCTGGAAATAGTCCGTCAGGGCATCGCGATAGTGGGGGTGCACGCAATTTGCGATAACGACCGCAGCGCGCTCACGCGGGGCAAGGCCGCGCAGATCGGCCAGCCCGATTTCCGTGACCAGAATATCCACATCATGTTCGGTATGGTCGACATGGCTGACCATCGGCACGACGCTGGAGATGGCGCCGCCCTTGGCAATCGACTTGGTGACGAAGATGGACATATAGGCGTTGCGGGCAAAATCCCCCGAGCCGCCAATGCCGTTCATCATGTGAGTGCCACCGACATGGGTAGAATTGACGTTCCCGTAAATATCGAACTCCAGCGCGGTGTTGATGCCGATGATGCCGAGGCGGCGGATGACCTCCGGGTGATTGCTGACCTCCTGCGGACGCAGGATCAGCCTGCTCTTGTAATCGGCCAGTCGCGGCATGACCCGTTCGTTCATGGCAGAGGAGAGCGTGATCGATGAACCGGAAGCGAAAGTCAGCTTGCCCGCATCGAAAAGCTCGAAGGTCGAATCCTGCAGAACTTCCGAATACATTTTGAGATCGTGAAACGGCGTATCGATGAAACCGTGCATGACGGCATTGGCGATGGTGCCGATACCGGCCTGCAACGGCTGGAGTTCGTGGGTCATGCGGCCATGACGGACCTCATTCAGCAGGAATTCGGTGAGATGGCCGGCAATCGCCTTGGTCTCGTCATCAGGCGGCAGCACCGTCGAAAAACTGTCGCTCTTGTCGCTCAGGACGATTGCGGCGATTTTTTCCGGCGGCACCGGAATGAACGGCAGACCGACGCGGCTGTCCGTTGCCACCACGGGAATGGGCATGCGGGTCGGGCGTTTTGCGGGGATGAAAATATCATGCAACCCCTCGAGAACGTCGGGTTGCGACAGATTGATCTCAACGATGACCTTTTCAGCCAGAATGGCAAAGCTCGCCGAATTACCGACGGATGTGGTGGGCACGATACCGCCGTCCGCCGTAATTGCAACCGCCTCGATGATGGCCACATCCACACCGTGGATCTGGCCGCCGCGCAATTGCTCGACCGTTTCAGAAAGGTGCTGGTCGATGAACATCACCTTGCCGTCATTGATCGCCTTGCGCAAAGCGGGGTCGGACTGAAACGGCATACGGCGCGCCAGCATGCCCGCCTCCACCATGGTCTTGTCGAGATCATTGCCAAGCGATGCACCGGTCATCAGGGTGATCTTCATCGGGTGCGTCTTCGCACGCTCGGCCAGCGCCAGCGGTACCGCCTTTGCTTCGCCGGCCCGCGTAAAGCCGCTCATGCCCACCGTCATGCCATCCTGAATGAGGCCGGCAGCCTCTTCGGCGCTGACGATCCTGTTCAAGAGGGACGCGTTGCGGATACGCTTTTCAAGCATGCACTTCTCCATGATCTGCATTCCAGATGGCGCGTCACGTGGCTGGCCACCTCACCAGTGACTATGGCGCGGAGTTTCAACGATGAAACTGACATAGATCAAGGGTGTGAACGGGACCATGGCTTTGATCCATCAAATCTGATCGACAGACCGCAAGTGGCGCATCGGCGCGACAGGCTGCGGGGCGATCGCAGCATCGCAGCCGACCGCAACCGCTGATGAGGCGTATGGATCGCCTCGTCGCATACCGGAGGGTTGCCTCAGCTATTCAGGGGCCTTCGCATGCGGAGGCCTGACCCAGCACGACCTGCCCTACCTCGACATCATAGGCACGCAGGCCGAATGTACCGAGGCTGATCACCCGGTAACAGGGGTTGCCGCCGGTCCACAGGGGATCGACAACCTCGATATCTGTGATGAAGCGATGCGCGCAGGCCTGGCCGGAACTATAGGCGATGCCTTCGGCGCTGGTGCCCGCCATCGGAACGTGGATATGGCCAAAAACAATATGGCGCACGCCGGCCGGATGTCTGCCTAGACGCTGCATAACCGCGCCGTCGTCATGCATGCCGATGTTTTCGAAATGCCGGATACCGCAATCCATTGGCGGATGGTGAACGAAAACCGTCACGGGAAGGTCGCCAGCGCCTTCAAGCGCCTTGTCCAGCCATGTCAGGCGATCCGCACCGTACATGCCGCCGATGACATCGGCCTCGTGGCTGTCGAGAAACAGCAGCCGGCCGAATTCGGTATCGATAAAGGACTGGATATAGCCGTTTTCATCCCGTGGCTGTTCGGGAAAGGCCGCCACGAATTCCGGACGGCGGTCGTGATTGCCGAGCATCAGCCGCACGGGCAAGGACACGGACGCCAAAATGTCGCGAAGGAGTTCATAGGCCTCCGGCTCGCCGTAATTGCAAAGATCGCCCGTCATCACCAGAAGGTCGGCGTCTGCGTGTTTTTCGACAATATCTGATATCGCCGCGCGCAACTGCTTCTCGGGATCCACGCCGTTTATCGCGATGCCTGGCGGCAAAAGATGGGTGTCTGTAATCTGGATGATCTTCATTGTCGGTCTCTCTGCATAAAATGGCTGCGGGAATGTGGTTCCCGCAGCCTTTTCCATGGTGTCGCTTACTTCAGCAGGGCGTTGGTCTGCTCGACGATCTGCTTGAGACCGGCTTCGGGCGACACTTCACCGCGCATGACGGTGCCGATGATATCGCGCTGGGTACGCCAGATGCGGACGGAATCACCACCGGGATAACCGGCCCACGGCAGAGAACGATCAGCCTGCAGCGAAGCTGTCTTCACATTCGGGTTCTCGGCGTAATAGGGAGCCAGGAAGTCGGCGCCGGTTGCCAGCTTGTTGGTCGGCAGGTAGCCGGTGATGCGCACGATGGTGTTCTGCGCCTCGGGGCCGGTGATCCACTTCAGGTACTTCCAGGCAGCATCCTGCTTGGCTTTTTCCTGCGTCAGGATAACGGCAGAGTTGCCGCCGGTCGGCACGCCGCCCTTTTCCTTGTTGTCGAGCGGGAAGGTTGCAGTCTTCAGTTTGAAGCGATCGCCAACCAGACCTTGGATTGTCTGAACATGAGCGGGCGTCGAGAAGATGAAGCCGGTAAGGCCTGCACCGAACTGCTGGCGCGACTGGTCCCAGTCGAGCAGGTTCTGGCCACCTTCGGTGACGAACTGGCGGGTCATCTTCAGGGCGTTGAGGCCGATCTCGTTGTCGAACGCAACGGTCTTGGTCTTTTCGTCAACGAGCTTGCCGCCCTGTTCGAAAACGAGCGCCTGCCACAACCAGTCATCCGGCCAGCCATTGATGTCGTAGCTCATGCCCGCAAACTTCGGGTCGAGTGCCTTGATCTTCTTGGCGAGAGCGATCAGCTCCGGGAAGGTCGTCGGCATCTTGTCCAGGTCGCCGCCAGCCTTGGTGACGAGGTCGGAGTTGATGTAGATGATCGGCGAGGAAGCGTTGACCGGCAGGCCGTACTGCTTGCCGTCGATCTGGCCGAGAGCTGCCATCTTCGGGCTGTAGTTCTTGTCGAGGAAGGCCTGACCGCCTTCAGCCTGGATGAAGGGGCTAAGATCGGTGATCTGGTTACGCGGTGCGAGCGTGTGCACCAGTTCCGCCGTCAGATTGTAACCCGAGAAATAAACATCGGGCAGATTGCCGGTGACGGCGGAGCGCAAGACCTGCTGCTGGCCTTCATTGTAGCCTGCGGCCGGAGCGAGGAAGTTGATCTTCACATCCGGGTTCTTCTTCATGAATTCATCGGCCAGCGGCTGATGAAATTTCGTGAAACCCGGCAGGTTGTAGAGAACGTTCAGCGTGATTTCGTTGGCAAGAACCGGCGTTGCGAGGCCTGCAAAGGCCACTCCGAGTGCCAGACCGCCCATCAGAGCGCGTCGGTTGATTTTCATGTCATTCTCCAAAATGGGTTGGGAGGAGGAGTTCGAACGACGTCACTTGACGCCGGTCATGGTAATACCGGCGATGAAATGCCGCCGTGCGAGGAGGAAGCACAGCACCATTGGCGCGGTAATCAGTGTTGCGCCCGCCATCAGGGCACCGTAATTGGCGCCGGATTCGACATCCGCAAAAAGCATCATGCCGAGCGGCGGCGGGGCGAGATTGGTGTCGGAGACCACGATCATCGGCCAATAAAGGTCGTTCCAGTGGGCGACGAGCGAGAAGATCGAGAAAGCCGCGAGCGAAGGCAGCGAGCCGCGCAGCACCAGTCCCCAACAAATCTCCATTTCCGAAAAACCATCCATGCGGGCCGCTTCGATGATTTCATCCGGGTAGCTGCGGAAGGACTGGTTGAACAGGAAGATGGCGAAGACCGACAGGAAGAACGGCATCATCATCGCGAAATAGGTGTTCAGCAGTTCCGTCTTCGCCAGACCGACGAAAAGCGGCAGGGCAAGTGCCTGAATTGGCACGCAGAGTGCCGCGATGATGAGACCCAGCAGCAGCTTGCGGCCCGGAAACCTGAGCTTCGCCAGCGCATAGGCCGCCGGCACCGATGTCAGGACCTGTACGACGAGGATACCGACGCAGACGATGACGCCGTTCAGCATGAAACGTGCCATCGGCACCTGGCTCGCTGCGCGGGTATAGTTTTCGACGGCATCGAATTTCGCCGGGATCGGCCAGAGCGAGACGTCGAATATTTCCGCAGGCGAGCGGATCGACGTCAACATCATCCAGTAGAACGGCAGGAGCATCACGAAAGCGCCAAGTGCCAGCACGAGATGCGGGAAGTATTTGCGGAGCGCGGCCATCAGTAGTGCACCTTCCGGTCCATATGCAGCGTCTGGCCGATCGAGAGGATCAACACGATAGCGAGGAAGATCACCGTCAGCGCGGCGGCATAACCGGTGTTGGAATATTCGAACCCTTCAAGATAGAGATCGAAAAGCAGGGTTTCGGAACCGAAGCGGCCCTTGGTCAGCACGGCAACCGTCTCGAACACCTTGAAGGCCGAGATCGAGGTGGTGACCACGACGAACATCGTCGTCGGCCCCAGCATCGGCCAAGTCACCGTCAGGAACCGGTCGATTGGGTTTTTCGCGCCGTCCAGTCTCGATGCCTCGTGCAGATCCTTCGAAATGGCGGTGAGGCCGGCGAGGAACAGTACCATGTTGAAGCCCAGAACCTGCCAGACACCCATCAGCGCCATGGTGGGAATGAGCAGGACCGGGTTGGAGAGGAACGCGACGGGCTCGAAGCCGAACCACTTGATCGCCGCATTCACCGGGCCAAGCGAAGGATGCAGCAGAAATTGCCACACGGTCGCCATGGCGACGAGCGTTGCGGTGACGGGCAGGAAATAAGCGACTTCCCAGAAGGCACGGCTGCGCTTGCGATTATAAACGAGCAAAGCCACGCCGAGCGCCAGGAAAACGCCGAATGGAATGACGATGACCGCATAAATGGCCGTATTCGCCAGCGCGCGCAGGAAGACCGGGTCGTGGAAAGCCTTCACGAAATTGTCGAGACCCACAAAGCGGGTGGAGAGTGCGCCGAGCTTGTAATCTGTGACGGAAAAACCGGCCAGAACGAATATGGGAACGATATAGATCGCCAAAAGCAGCAGACTTGCCGGTGCCGCGAACATAAGGCCACGCCAGATCATCCGCCGGTCCGCCTTCGAGAGGCGCGGGCGAGACTTTGCGCGCGTGGCCGAGGAGAAATCAGCCGCCGTCATGCCGGCACCATTTCACGCACCGTCGTCTTGCGACGCAGGCCGTCTGCGGCAAAAAGATGCACGCGCTCCGGCGCAAAGCCGAGGTTCATCACGCCGTTCTCATCGGCGCCCAACACCTCGCCCGCGGCCTGACGCAGGGTAATGGCGACTGTCTCGTCGCTCAGAAGACGGCAGTTCACGAAACGGTCCGCGCCATGGGTTTCGCTGCGGGTCACCCGCACCGCGAAGCCTTCGGCACCCGGGCGCAGATCCTCGGCGCGAAGACCAAGCGTCGCCGGGCCGGCATCACGACCAGAAGCCTCGACGCCAAGATCGCGGCCGAAAGCCGTGACCTTACCTCCAGCATGGATTTCCACCGGCAGCAGGTTGATCGACGGCGTGCCAATAAAGCGCGCAACCGTCAGTGTCGCCGGTTTCCGGTAAAGCTCGTCCGGCGTGCCCAGTTGCTCGATACGACCTTCCGACATCAGCGCGATGCGGTCCGACATTGTCATCGCTTCGATCTGGTCATGGGTGACGTAGATAAACGTCGCGCCCAACCGCCGGTGCAGCCCGGCAAGCTCCTCGCGCATGTGGGCGCGAAGCTTTGCATCTAGGTTGGAGAGTGGTTCGTCCATGAGGAATGCGGCAGGCGAGCGCACCAGTGCCCGGGCTAGCGCCACGCGCTGGCGTTGGCCGCCTGAAAGCTGGGCCGGCTTGCGGTCCAGCAGATGCGCGATCTGCAGGGTCTCGGCCGCCTGTTCGACGGCAGCATCGATCTGGCGCAAAGTTTCGGCAGGCGCCGCAAATCTTCCGATCAGTGGCAAGCGTGCAGCAAGCGGCAGACGTCGCATCCGAAGCGGCGTCGCAATGTTCTGGCGCACGCTCATATGCGGATAAAGCGCGTAGGATTGAAACACCATCGCCAGATTGCGGTCACTTGGATCGATCTCCGTCACATCCTGACCGCCGATCGTCACCGAACCGCGATCCGGCGTTTCCAGCCCCGCGATGATGCGCAGCAGCGTTGACTTGCCGCAGCCGGACATGCCGACGAGGGACAAAAATTCTCCGGGGCGGATGGAAAGATCGATCTCTTTCAGAACATCGTCAGCTCCAAAGCCTTTTCCGATACCCGAAAGTTCAAGTGATTGTGGCGTCATTCTGCGCTCCTTTTCTGGAGCGCATATGCTTATATTGTATGACAATATGACGAAGGTTTGCAGAAAGTTCCGTGACACTGAAAAGCCCGGCAATCCCGGCTCATCGCCATGCCTTGCGATGCCGACCTTCACAAAAATCCGCTAATATCAGGGGGCAGTTCGACTATCCGAGCTCGACGCTTGTTCACCGACCCTGCGAGCCTCGCGGGCCCGGTTTCTAAACGGCTGCAAGAATCACATGAGCCTGAATTTTGGTGACGACTTCGTCGCTGCCATAGCGCGCTTCAATGGCGGATGCGGCGCAGTCCGTCGCGGCTTCAAGTTTTCCCGGCGCTCTGGCTTCGATTTCGGTCCGGAGAACGGTTCCCTGACAATAGGCGATGGCAGGAATGCGCGGTGACGATGCACGGCTTTGCGCCGCTATCGTCTCGATCACCACCCGAGAGAAGCCGGCAGTTTCCAGCTCACCACGAATCAATGTCGTATCGTGGTAGCCGTGCGGGGTGCGGACCATGAAGCGCGGCGGATCGTCGGGAAACAGGCTTGCAAGGGCGTTCGTCACCTCATTCGCGAGATGATTCTCCTCGATGCGGTCCCATACGTTGAATAAATAATGGCCGCCGGGCTTCAGCACCCTCTTCGCTTCGCGATAGGCAGACGGGCGGTCGGGAAAAAACATCGCACCGAACTGGCAGATAACGAGATCGAAAGCAGCATTTTCGAACGGCAGCGCCTGAGCGTCGGCTTGGCGCCACTTTATGCGATTGTCGGGCATCTGGCGCGACGCCGCAAAGTCGAGCATCGGCTGGTTGAGGTCTGTCACGACATAGTTTGCCGCGGGCGGTAATCCTGGTGCCAGTTCACGCGTGACAACCCCGGTACCTGCGGCGATTTCCAGAACATTGATTGGCGTCAACGCCGCCGCCCGCCGTGCCAGATCGCGGGCGAATGGCTCGAAAATCAACGGCACCATATAGTGGTCGTAGTTTTCCGGAATAGAGCCGGCAAAAACCTTGTCCGTTTCCAACATGGCTTTCACCCTGCGGTCAGCTGATGACCCCGGAACTTTAGCACATATAAGGGAAATTCGGAATCTGTTCGGCCACGTGAGTTTTACGTATATGCCAACGGTGCCGATATTCTATCGACACGACAAACAGCTTTAGGCAAAGGCAGTATCATAGTATTTTTGTGGGAAGAGAAATGGCGCACCCGAAGAGATTCGAACTCCTGACCCCCAGATTCGTAGTCTGGTGCTCTATCCAGCTGAGCTACGGGTGCGTGCCGTTCCGGTCATTTCCGGTGGCGTGGCGATCCTCTAAAACGTCCTCATTCCGATTGCAAGCGATTTCGTTTCGAAATTGTCATTTTTCCGCAGCAATTCATGTATCTTATTGATTATACTAGAAATTCCATCAAGGGCATTTTTGAGTGGCCATATGGGGCGCATATTCCGGGAGGTGCGGCGATTGTGCAGGACCATGTTCAGGCGAAGTCATCAGGCGGTTCGAGCGGCATGTACGGAGGCGGCGCGGTCGGCGATCTCGATGCGAAACTGCGTGCCGGGACCGGGTTTTTCGACAAGCGCTATCGTGCCGCCATGGGCAAGCACAAGTTCCCGCGCAATCACGAGGCCGAGACCGGTGCCGCCGGAGCGGGCCGATCCCCTGAAGGCGGAAAACAGGTTCTCTTTCGCCTTGCGCGGCATTCCCGGCCCGTTGTCGTCTATAACGATGCTGACGACGTTGCCGGCCCTCTGGGCTGCAATCGACAGATGCCGAGGCGACGCGTTCGCCGTGTCGGATTGCAGTGCCTGAACGGCGTTGCGACAGAGATTGTGGATCACCCGGAAAAGCTGCTCGGCATCCGCATCGACGGTGAGATCGGGCGGCACGCTATCGTGAAACTCGATGCCGCTTTCCGGATCAAGCGCCAGAATGTCACGCACATCCCGCACCAGAAGACTTAACTGCACCGTCTTGCGTTTCGGCGCGCCTTCCGTCGCCTGCCCGTAGGCCAGAACCTCGGTTGTATAGGCCACGGCGCGGTCGATCGTGCGCAGCAGTTTCGGCGCAAAGCTCCTGACCATCGGATCCTTGGCGTCCACCAGCCGGTCCGACATAAGCTGTGCGGATGACAGGATATTGCGCATGTCGTGGTTGATCTTCGAAACCGCCAGACCGAGATCCACGAGGTTTTTCTGTTGCCGCAGGGTTTTCTGCAACTCCGTCTGCATATCGGCCAGGTGACGGCCCGCGACGGACAGCTCGTCGCTTCCCTCCTCCGGCACGAAAATCCGCTCGGGATTGCCCGGTTCCTCGGAAAAACGCTGCATGCCGAGCGTCAGGCGACGTATGGGCCGGATCATGATGCGGTTGATGGAAACGAAGATGAGACCGGCGGTGACAAGCGACAGGACGATGGAGATCAGGAAAACATTGCGGGCATAAGCCAGCATCGCCGCCCGTAGTTTGTTTTCACCCAGCACGAGTTCAATGATGGTGTCGCTGTCTCCGACCACATCGAAAACGCGGATGACGCGATTGCCGCCAAACAGCAATGTGGAGAAGGCATCCCGCACCGCTGCCAGTTGCGAGACATCGGAAAGATCATATTGCTCATCGACCCCGGGTGGCGTTTCCGCCACGGCAAGCAGGCGCGATGTGCCATCCTTGCGCAGCGCAATCAGCTTCGCCCCGGTGGCCATCAGCGTGTCGTTCTGCACGCTCCGCGGCAATTCGGCCTGCAAGCCATCGATCACCGCGCCGGCTGCTGCCGCCGTGTTCAGACGGTCCCGCAGCCATGAAAGGCGCATATTGGCGACCGAAGGCACGAAGATCAGCACTTCGGCAATCATCACGAAAATAACGGTGAGCAACAGCAGGCGCCCGGAAAGCCCCCCGGTCAACCCCGGCATGCAGTGCACCGGATTGTCTTCCGTGCCGTCCAAGCTGTCTACGCCTTTAGAAAACACCGGGCCCTGATCCTGTATGCGCGCCGCCGCTTCGGTGGAACGGCTCGGTTTATATGCAAGCACGATAATAGGACCTAACAGATATTTTTCAAATGCGTTGCAAAACAAACGTTTCCATCGCCTGAAAAACAAAACGCCGCCCGGGAGGGCGGCGTTTGACTTAGAACCGGTCTCAAGCGAAACCGCAGGCGGAATGGCTTAGAACTCCTGCCAGTCCCCGTTCGCTACAGCAGCGGCTGGTTGGGCGTTGAGAGCGCGGCTGACGCTGCTCATCAATTTACGTGCCGGAGAGGCCACGGCCGCTGCCCTTCCGGACACCGCCACTGGCCGCATCGGCTGTTCTGCGCGAGAGCGGATCTGACCATCCTCTACGCCGACCTTGAAGCGCGACACCAGCGTGACGAGATGGCCCGCTTCACCGCTCAGCTTGTGGGTTGCGGCCGAGGTTTCCTCGACCATTGCGGCATTGCGCTGCGTCACCTGATCCATCTGGTTGATGGCGGTATTCACCTCATGCAGGCCGGTCGACTGTTCCCGCGCCGCCGTGGCGATCGAATGGATATGTTCGTTGATAGCCAGAACGCGGGTCTCGATCTCGCCCAGCGCGCTGCCGGTTCTCTGCACCAGCGACACACCGCGTCCGACCTCTTCGCCGGATTTTGTGATCAGCGCCTTGATGTCCTTCGCAGCCGTCGCAGAGCGTTGCGCCAGTTCACGCACTTCCTGTGCGACGACAGCGAAGCCCTTGCCCGCCTCACCCGCACGCGCGGCCTCAACGCCGGCGTTCAGCGCCAGGAGGTTGGTCTGAAAGGCGATCTCGTCAATGACATTGATGATCTGGCTGATTTCCCGCGAGGCATGCTCGATCCGATCCATGGCGGAGACGGCATCGCGCACGACATTGGCGGATTCTGCCGTCTTCTGCTTGGTCTCGGCGACCATGGTGCTGGCTTCCTGAGCCCGATCCGTGGAATTGCGAACGACGGCGGTGATTTCGTCGAGGGCAGCGGAGGTTTCCTCCAGTGCCGCAGCCTGCTGTTCCGTCCGCTTCGAAAGGTCGTCGGCCGCCGAACGCAATTCGTTCGCATTGCCGCTGATGCCTTCCGTGCTGCTGCGCACTTCCCGCATCGTCTCCCGCAGCTTGGCCAGCGTCTCGTTGACGTTGGTCTGGAGCTCGGCGAACACGCCGCGGAACTCGCCATCCATCTTTTCCGTCAGATCGCCCCGCGCCAGACCTTCGATGACGCGGCTGGTCTCGGAAACACCATTGTCCACGCCGGTGAGCAGGGCATTGATCGTCGCAGCGAAACGATTGAGGTTTTCGTCGCCGTAATCCTTGTTGATGCGGCGGCTGAAATCGCCCTGGGCCGCAGCGTCGACGACAACGGCCATGCCGGCCTGCAGGTCATCGCTCTTGGCACGCATGGCGGTTTCCTGCGCATTCATGCGGCGCACTTCACGACCGTTCTTCTTGAAGACTTCGACTGCCGCTGCCATTTCGCCGATTTCGTCGGTGCGGCCGAGATAGGGAACGTCCGCATCCAGATTTCCGTCCGCAACGGCATTCATCACTTCGGAAACCTTGCGGATGGGCGCGCTCAGCTGCCGCGCTCCGATGTAGAGGCCGAACGCCGCGCCGGCCAATATGCCGCTACCGGTGACGATGATGACCAGCCAGAAGGTCGTCGTTACAAACCCGTCGATGCCCGCCTTGACGGCTTCAAGCCCGGCGATGTCATTCTTCACGACAGCATCGATTTCCGCCTGATAGGCTTTGCGGTTGGCCCGGTTCGCGTCGTTGTTACCCTGCTGGTTGGCGGCCTGCGGGCCGGCCTCGCGGGCAAGCCGCGCCGTTTCCAGACGGAAGGCCTTGAATTCCTTGAAGCGACTGGAGAGATTGTCGAAGGCCGCCTTCTGTTCTGCCGGAACGAGAGGGGTCCAGGTTGCGATCAGCTTCTCCATGGCGTCGAGGTTCTTGACGATGCCATCAGCAAAAGGTGCCGCCTTTTCGATATCGGGCGCAGCGTAGACCCCGCGCGCCTCCATGACGACCGCAGTCACAAGCCGGTTCAGCGCTTCACCCTTATAGGCGCGCTCCGCTGCCTTTTCGTATCCGACCGTGCGCACCTGAAACTCGCTGACCGCATATATGGACAGGCCGCCGATGGTGCAGGCCACAAGGCTCATAAGCCCGACAAGAAGATTGATACGACCGCGAATTCTCAATTTCGTTCCCCCAAAAGCCAGCCGCACGATGGAAAAAGGGAAGCTGGCATAACTTTTCCCATCACAACATTTATCAATGCCGCCTTAAGAAAGAATTTCAGAATTTACCGATCGTGCGATCGGAATGCGCCCGCAGCGCCCGTGAACGAAGCCGATTTCATGGCGCTTCCGCAAAAGGTGAAGCGCGAAAACCCCTTCGGCAATTGACTTTGCTCGGCCTATGCCCTTATAAGCCGCGCACGCTCGGCCATTAAAAGCTCGCCCAGGCGGGGTTAGCCGTGCAAAAAACGAAACGCTCTTGCAAATAGTGCAAATTCAAGAAGGGCCGCACACCGCGGTATTAAATAAATGTCGAAGCGTACATTCCAGCCATCCAAGCTTGTTCGCAAGCGTCGTCATGGTTTCCGTGCCCGTATGGCTACTGCCGGCGGTCGCAAAGTTCTCGCAGCCCGCCGTGCGCGCGGCCGCGCAAGTCTGTCGGCTTAATTGCCGTCTCTGTGGCCCGATGAAAGTCGCGGGCACATGAGCAAGACAAAAAAACTGCCCGGCCGGCTTAAAAACCGGTCGGATTTTCTTGCCGTGCAGACGGGGGAAAAGCGTCGGGGAGGCACCTTTCTTCTGGAGGTTCTCGACAGGAAAACCCCGGAAACCGAACCTCGGGTCGGTTTCACCGTAACGAAAAGACAAGGCAACGCGGTCGAGCGAAATCGCATGCGCCGCCGTCTCAAGGAAGCCGTCAGGCTTTCTGCCGGATTCGCAATGAAGCCCGGCCATGACTATGTGATTGTCGCCCGCAGGGACGTGCTCGAGACGGCCTTCCCGAAACTTCAGTCTCTCCTTACCGAGCGAATTGAAGGAACGGCGAAACCGAAACGGTCCCAGGACACCCGCTCCAGGAAAGAATGATGGAAAAGAACCGCAATTACTTCATCGCGATAGCCCTTTCGGTTGTCATCGTCCTCGCCTGGCAATTCCTTTACATGAATCCGCGCATCGAGCAGCAGCGCCGCGCCGAAGAGGCCCGCCAGGCGCAGCAGCAGACGACGCAGCAACAGCCGGCACCGGGTGCCGCACCCGGCGTGACCGTCGACGGCGCACCGCCTGCCTCCTCCACGCAGGCCGCCGCCACGGCGACGCGTGAAGAAGCGATTGCAAAAAGCCAGCGTGTCGCCATCGACACCAACGCCATCGCCGGCTCGATCAATCTGACCGGCGCCCGCTTCGATGACATCCGGCTCAAGGGCTACCATGAGACCGTCGATGACTCGAGCCCGATCATCACGCTGTTTTCGCCTTCCGACACCAAGGACGGCTACTTCACCGAACTCGGTTACGTTGGCGGTGCCGATGCCGGCAGCGTTCCCGGTCCTGCGACCGTGTGGACACTCGCAAGCGGTGACAAGCTGACGGAGACCACACCGGTTACGCTGAAGTATACCAACCAGAATGGCGTCGTTTTCTCCCGTACCGTTTCGATCGACCAGCATTACATGATCACGGTCAACGACAAGGTCGAGAACCCCGGGCAGGCGCCCGTCTCCTTTGCCACCTACGGCCGCGTGACGCGCAACAACAAGCCCGCAATACCGCCCGTTTTCGTCATCCATGAAGGCTTCCTCGGCGTCTCGGGCAAAGACGGCAGCCTGACGGAAGAAAAATACAAGGATGTCGAAGAAACCCCGGTAACGATTGCCAAGGCGACCGGCGGCTGGCTCGGCATCACCGACAAATATTGGGCCGCTGCCATTGTGCCGCCGCAGATGACGCCGTTCGAAACGCGTTACTCGCACATCAAGGGCAATCAGCCGAGCTACCAGGCCGATTTCAAGAGCGACACGATGACGGTCGAACCCGGCCAGTCCATCGAACTTAAGAGCCTTGTCTTCGCCGGTGCCAAGGAAGTGCCGCTGGTTGACCGCTATGAAACCGAATATTCCATTCCGAAGTTCGACCTGTTGATCGACTGGGGCTGGTTCTACTTCATCACCAAGCCGATGTTCAAAATGATGGATTTCTTCTTCCGTTATTTTGGCAACTTCGGTGTGGCCATCCTGCTGACCACCATCGTCGTCAAGGCTCTCTTCTTCCCGCTCGCCAGCAAGCAATATGCATCCATGGCGAACATGAAGCGCATGCAGCCGAAGATGGAAGAGCTGAAGGCCAAGCATGGCGATGACCGCATGGCCATGCAGCAGGCGATGATGCAGCTCTACAAGGAAGAGAAGATCAATCCGGTTGCCGGCTGCTGGCCGATGCTGCTGCAGATTCCGGTCTTCTTCGCGCTCTACAAGGTCATCTACGTCACCATCGAAATGCGGCATGCACCGTTCTTCGGCTGGATTCACGACCTTTCCGCGCCCGATCCGACCTCGCTTTTCAATCTGTTCGGCCTTCTGCCCTACGACGTGCCGCACTTCCTGATGATCGGCGTCTGGCCGCTCGTCATGGGCATCACGATGTTCCTGCAGATGCGCATGAACCCGACCCCACCCGATCCGACACAAGCGATGATCTTCACCTGGATGCCGCTGATCTTCACCTTCATGCTGGCTTCGTTCCCCGCCGGTCTGGTTATCTACTGGGCATGGAACAACACGCTGTCGATCTCGCAGCAGGCCCTCATCATGAAGCGTCACGGTGCCAAGATCGAACTGTTCGATAATCTCAAAGGGCTATTCAAGCGAAAGCCGGTGCAATCGAAATGAGTGAAACCGGCCCGGCAACCGAAAAGCCCCTCTTCGGGCGACCCTGGATATTCATTCGCGGCGTTCCCGCGATGAAATTCCTGCCGCCCGAAGGCCCGCCGGAGATTGCCTTCGCCGGACGTTCGAATGTCGGCAAGTCTTCGCTCATCAATGCGCTGGTGGGCCACAAAGGCCTTGCCCGCACCTCCAACACACCCGGACGCACGCAGGAACTGAACTACTTCGTTCCTGAGGGTTATTCCGGTAAGCCGGGCGACCTGCCGCCGATGGCGCTGGTCGATATGCCGGGTTACGGCTATGCGCAGGCGCCGAAGGACCATGTCGATGCGTGGACGAAGCTCGTCTTCGATTACCTGCGTGGACGTGCGACGCTAAAACGCGTCTACGTGCTGATCGATTCCCGCCACGGAATAAAAAAGAACGACGAGGAGGTTCTTGGCCTGCTCGACAAGGCGGCCGTGTCCTATCAGGTCGTGCTGACGAAGACGGACAAGATCAAGGACGTTGGCGTTCCCCGGCTGATCAGTGAAACGCTGGAGAAAATCCGCAAGCGTCCCGCCGCCTATCCGGAAGTTCTCGCTACCTCTTCGGAAAAATCCTTCGGGCTGGATAGCCTGCGCGCCGAGATCGTACGAACGGTCTCGCTCTAAAAGACCCTCGCCTTCAGGCGATGGTGAAAAGCAGGACGGCGGTCCACAGCATCGCCGTCAATGCCAGAAGCCGCCAGAAACGCACGGAATTCCACACCTCCAGAAGCATCGCGGCGAATATGCTGCCATTGCGAAGCGGCTGGCCCTTGAATGGCAGACCGGAGCGAAGCGGATCCCTATCAAGCAGGGCTGCAACGCCCGCTCTTTCGCGATATTCGGTTTCCGCCAGATTGTCGCGCCAGCGCCTGACCATGGCCGCAAACTGGCGGTCGCGTTTGACGCGTTTTGCAAGCTCCGCCATGCTTTCCGGTGGCAAGGCACCCAGCACATATTCGCCAGCGAGTACTTCGTCCCGCAAACCGCTTTGCTTGTCTCGATCCGGTACGGTCATATGTTTTCAAACTCCTCGGTCGTTCAGGCCAGCATCGTTTTTTGCGATGCGCAACGATCCTCCGTCGCCCTGCTGAATAACCCCTCCCCTGCTCGCCACAAGGCTGGTCCGATTGGTGCTTTATGTCAATCTCATTACGCGCCGCAGGCCGCCCAAAAGCGGAATTTTACTATGCGCCGACACAATATGGCCCGGAGGTTACTTCATTCATTCACCCCGCGCATTCACCTGTCCTTGCAAACGCATCGACATGCCGAATCTGCGCATCCTGCACCGCAAAAATCGATTCCGATTTTTGCGCCGATGCTGTAGAGCGATGAAAGGCTCTCAAGGGCCGCAACCACAGACCGAGGTTTTTCCATGACTGCTTCCGAAAGCGAGACTCAGGCGCGGCTGCTCGCACAGGCTCTGCCCTTTATGCAGAAATATGAGAACAAGACCATCGTGGTGAAATATGGCGGTCATGCCATGGGCGACTCCACACTTGGAAAGGCTTTTGCGGAAGATATCGCCCTGTTGAAGCAGTCCGGTATAAACCCCATCGTCGTGCACGGCGGCGGCCCGCAGATCGGTGCAATGCTGACGAAGATGGGCATTGAATCGAAGTTCGAAAGCGGCTTGCGCGTCACCGATGCCAAGACAGTCGAGATCGTCGAAATGGTTCTGGCCGGCTCGATCAACAAGGAGATCGTCGCGCTCATCAACCAGACGGGCGAATGGGCCATTGGCCTGTGCGGCAAGGACGGCAACATGGTCTTCGCCGAAAAGGCGAAAAAGACCGTCGTCGATCCCGACAGCAATATCGAGCGCGTTCTCGATCTTGGTTTTGTCGGTGAAGTCGTCGAGGTCGACCGCACCCTGCTCGACCTGCTTGCCAAGTCGGAGATGATCCCGGTCATCGCTCCCGTCGCTCCCGGTCGCGATGGCGCCACCTACAACATCAATGCCGACACCTTTGCCGGCGCAATTGCCGGTGCGCTCAACGCCACCCGCCTCCTGTTCCTCACGGACGTGCCTGGTGTTCTCGACAAGAACAAGGAACTCATCAAGGAACTGACGGTCTCCCAGGCGCGTGCGCTGATCAAGGACGGCACGATTTCCGGCGGCATGATCCCGAAGGTCGAGACCTGCATCGAGGCCATCAAGGCCGGTGTTCAGGGCGTGGTGATCCTCAACGGCAAGACCGCCCATTCCGTTCTTCTGGAAATCTTCACGGAAGGCGCGGGCACGCTCATCGTGCCCTGATACGGTTCATGTGGCGGACGGGAATGCCTGTCCGCCACGACGACAATTTCAGCCGAATATCAGAAGCGACAGCACGCCCAGCACGATCAGCAGGCAGCCCGAGAGTTCCAGCCGGTTGATCTTTTCCTTGAAGAAGAGCACGGTCGAGGCGAAGGCGAAGAGCATCTCCACCTGCGCCAGCGCCTTGACCACGGCCGCCTGCTGCAACGTCATCGCCGTGAACCAGCCAAATGACGCCGTGGCCCCCACGAAACCGACCGCAAGCGACGGTTTCCATGCCTTCGCGATCCGCCGCAATTCGTCCCTCTCCCGCCATACGATCCACAAGAACATCGCCAAGGTCTGCGTCACGATGACAACGACGAGGGTAAAGCCGGCCTGCATCACCGCATCCGGTGCCGGCAGGCTGGGTGCTAGCGCCAGCGAGGCCGAACGGTAAGCGACAGACGACAGGCCGAAAAAAGCCCCCGAGGCGAGGCCGATGCCCGCCGTCCGGCTGAAGATGGAGGTGAGAATGGAGGCAGGGGTCACTTCCGTGCGCGCAACCGAAATCAGCATGACGCCGGCCACCGAAATAGCGATGGCCGCAAGAGTGCCGCCATTGACGCTTTCGCCAACGAAAATCAGCGCAAACAATGCCGCCTGCGCCGGCTCAGTTCGGGAATAGGCCGTGCCAACCGCGAAGTTGCGGAAGGAAAACAGGTGCACCAACAGGAAAGTGGCGGCGATCTGCGCCATGGCCCCGACCATCGCCCAGACGGCGAATGACATGTTCGGCACCGGCAGCGGCCGGCCAAGTACACCATGCAGAAAAACGAGATAGGCAAGAGCGAAGGGCATTCCAAAAACGAAGCGCACGAAAGTTGCGCCCGTGGTGCCCATCATGCCCTTCAGGTGCTTTTGCAGGGTCGAGCGCAGGTTCTGCAAGAACGCGCTTGCGAAGGTTATGCCTATCCAGAGTTCCATGATCTTGGCGGTATCATGCGCTGGAGGCCGCAGCCAAGCCCGATTTTCCCGTCTGTCGTCGTCTTTTCGATTTTCTTCGGCATTAGAAACGGGCATAAAGCTGCCCATGGACACAAAGCCGAAAAACCTGCCCGATGCCGCCGATTTCGCCCACGTTAGCGAATGGGTCTTCGACCTCGACAACACGCTCTATCCGCATCACGTCAATCTGTTTTCCCAGATCGACCGTAACATGACGGCCTATGTTGCGGAGCTTTTAAAGCTCGAGCCCGACGAGGCTCGCGCACTTCAGAAGCGCTATTACCACGAACATGGCACCACGCTTCAGGGCCTGATGATCCACTACGGCATCAGCCCGGACGAGTTTCTGGAGCGCGCGCATGCCATCGACTATTCCGCGCTGAGCCCGCATCCGGAGCTCGGCGAGGCAATCAAGGCGTTGCCGGGCCGCAAGTTCATCCTCACCAATGGCAGCGTCAAGCATGCACAGGCAGCGGCGGGCGCGCTCGGCATTCTCGACCAGTTCGAGGATATTTTCGATATCGTCGCCGCGGACTATCTGCCAAAACCGGCCAGTGCGACCTATGAGAAGTTTGCCGCACTTGCGAAGCTCGACACCAGAAAAGCCGCCATGTTCGAGGACCTGCCGCGCAATCTCGTGGCACCCAAGGCACTCGGCATGAAGACCGTGCTGCTCGTTCCTTCGAACCTCGAAGGCGTGATCATGGAGCGCTGGGAGATCCCCGCCGCGACGGATGAGCATATCGACTACATCACTGACGATCTGACCGGTTTCCTGATCAAAACGATCGCCCGCTGACAGGTAACATTGAAATCGAGCGCAGACGACATTACCGAAGCTTCATGCACCTTACGGATGTTTAAGTAGTGAACTGCCACCTGCGCCACTATCTTCCTCCTCAGGGACACCAACGGAAGGTAATGACGATGTCTACACGAAAGATCGCACTCTCTGCTCTTGGCGCAGCCCTCTTGCTCGGCTCGGCTGCTACAGCCAGCTTTGCGGCCCCGCCAGCGCACGGCAAAGGCCACGGCGAGCGCATGCCGTTCCGCCCGGAACTGGCGTTCGTTCAGCTGCTGAAGGTGGCCGACACCAACAAGGACGGCAAGATTACCAAGGAAGAGTTCGCCGCACGTCAGGACGCACTTTTTGCCGAGATCGACAAGGACAAGGACGGTTCGATCACGCCAAAGGAAATGCGTGAATACCGCCAGGCCAAAATGGAGGCGTTCCGTGCGGCTCATCCGCGCCCAGAGGCTGCTGACGCCAAAGCGGGCGAAGGCAAGGGACCTGAAGGCAAGCGCGCCGAACGCGAACATGGCGGTCGTCAGGGCTGGGGCAAGCATGGCGGCAAGGGTGGGGCGTTCGCGATGATGCGCATGGCCGACACCGATGAAAACGGCCAGGTCAGCAAGGCCGAATTTACCGCAGCCGGCGAAAAAATGTTCGAACGGCTGGACAGGAACAAGGACGGCGTCATCTCTATCGATGATATGCCAGACCGCCCGTTCCTTTAATCACATAAGAAAAAGCCCGCTCAATCGGCGGGCTTTTTTCCTTTCAATGCAGGCTGACGGTTTTCAAATCGTCTTCGGCAGCCTTGAAAAACGTGCTGGAACGATTGTCTGTCAGGAGGATCGGCGTGCCATCCGCGCCAAACAGGGCCCAGAGATCGAGTTGCGGATCGAGATCAGGCGCTTCCGGGAAACAGCGGCTTACGTCTTCCGCACGGATTTTACGGATATAGCCCACTTCTCCCTCGCCGATATGAGCGAGCTGGGACCGGGTGAGACGCGCATGCGCTTCTTTTAAAAGCATATTTCAGCCTCCTTCTTCACGCCGAGCGATTCGTGTCGGATTCCGGCGTTCACGTTCTACTCTGAGACGGAAATATTAATTTTCTTTACCACGTTTGAAATTTCGGGCTTCACCAGATCGATTGCAAGAAGGCCATTGCGCAGGCGCGCGTCCCTCACCTGCATGCCGTCTGCAAGCACGAAGACCCGCTGGAATTGCCGGGCAGCGATACCCCGGTAGAGAAAATCCCGCTTTTCCTGCTCCTGCTGGCGACCGCGAATGACGAGCTGGTTGTCGGCCGTCGTCACATCCAGATCGTCCTGCGAAAAACCAGCGACTGCAATCGTGATACGCAGGCGTTCCGGCACGTCTTCACCGCCGGGCAGGCGCTCGATGTTGTATGGAGGATAGCCATCATTGGCCTTCGCCATACGCTCCAGCGTTTTTTCCATGGCATCAAAACCCAGCAAGAGCGGGTGGGTGAATGGCGTCATGCGGCTCATATCGTCTCTGTCCTTGCAACCAAGCGACGTTTCGCGGTCCCGCTTCCGGCAACCCTGCCGGTCAATCTTACCGGCTGTACGCAATATGGGAAGCAAAACCACGATGCGCAAGGCGGGGCCACAAGGCAAAGGCAGGCACGCCGAGGAATGAGACTTGACAAGTGAACGTCCGCCGCTCGAAAAAAGCGCCTTATCTCAACGGCGGGCAAGACATGGCAGAACGCAGAAAAATCATCATAGACACGGATCCAGGTCAGGACGACGCGGCAGCGATCATGCTGGCTTTCGCAAGCCCGGAAGAAATTGAAATTCTCGGTCTGTGCGCCGTCGCCGGCAATGTTCCGCTGAAACTGACCAGCCGCAACATCCGCATCATCTGCGAATTGTGCGACCGCACCGATATTCCCGTCTATGAGGGTGCCGAGCGGCCACTGGTGCGAAAGCCCATCACTGCCGAGCATGTTCACGGCAGCACCGGCCTTGATGGCCCGGTTCTCGACGAGCCGACGATGGAGGCACAAAAGCAGCACGCCGTCGATTTCATCATCGAGACGCTGCTGCGGGAGCCTGCGGGCACCGTGACGCTCTGCACGCTCGGCGCGCTGACCAATGTGGCGCTGGCTTTGCAGAAGGCCCCCGAGATTGCAGGCCGTGTCAAGGAACTGGTGATGATGGGTGGCGGCTTCTTTGAAGGCGGCAACATCACACCGGCTGCGGAATTCAACATCTATGTCGATCCGCAGGCTGCCGATATCGTCTTCCGTTCCGGCATGCCCATCGTCGTAATGCCGCTTGACGTAACCCACCAGTTGCTGACCACCAAGGCGCGTGTCAGCCGCATTCGCGATATAGGCACACGCCCGGCAATCGCAATGGCGGAAATGCTGGAATTCTTCGAGCGTTTCGACATCGAGAAATACGGTTCGGACGGCGGCCCCCTGCACGATCCAAGCGTCATCGCCTATCTCCTTAAGCCCGAGCTGTTTCAGGGCCGCGATTGCAATGTCGAAATCGAGGTCAATTCCGAACTGACCATGGGCATGACGGTGGTGGACTGGTGGCGGGTGACCGAGCGCCCGGTCAACGCCCGCGTGATGCGCAATGTGGATGCGGACGGCTTCTTCGAGTTGCTGACGGAACGTTTCGCCCGCCTCTGATGGGAACGCAGACATGAAAAAGGGCCGCTGGCATGACCAGCGGCCCTTTCATTTGGAACCACGGGATATTCTCAGAACTCCGTCCAGTCGTCCTGCGCCAGCGCGTTTGCGCCGCTGGTTCTTGGGCGGGAACGTTGGGTCGCAGCCGAGCGGCCCGATGCCTGTGACGAGGCAACAGGCGCACGCATTGCCGCCGCGGTGGCGCGCAATTGCTGGCCGGACTGGCTGGAATGACCGCCGGATACGGAGAAACCGGCAACGAGCGATTTCAGCGTTTCCGCCTCGCTGTTCAGCGTCACGCTTGCCGCCGTTGTTTCTTCCACCATGGCAGCATTCTGCTGGGTGACCTGGTCCATCTGAGTGACGGCGGAGTTGATCTCCTTGAGACCTACCGCCTGCTCGCTGGCGGAGGCCGAAATCTGCCGTATCAGCTGGTTGATCTGCAGAACCTGATCGGCAATCTTTCTCATCGTCTCGCCGGCCTTGCCGACCAGCTGGACGCCCTCGCCCACCTGCCTTGCGGAGGTGTTGATCAGACCTTTGATCTCCTTCGCGGCTGTCGCGGAACGTTGCGCCAGTTCACGTACTTCCTGCGCGACGACGGCAAAACCCTTGCCAGCCTCGCCCGCACGGGCAGCTTCCACACCGGCATTCAGCGCCAGAAGGTTGGTCTGGAAAGCGATTTCGTCGATTACCCCGATGATGCGGGAGATTTCCGCCGAGGATTGAGCGATGCCTTCCATGGAACTGACGGCCTGCTGCACGACCTCGCCCGACTTGCCGGCGTCGTCGCAGGCATTGCTGACAGCTGTCGCCGCCTGCGCTGCGTTTTCCGCACTGGAATTGACCTGCGCCGTCAGCTGGTTGAGGGCGGCAGCGGTTTCTTCCAGGCTTGCAGCCTGCTGTTCCGTGCGGTGGGAGAGATCGCTCGCAGCGCGGGTGATCTCGCCGGTGCCGTTGCCGATGCTGGCAACGGTTCCGTTGACGGTGGAAACGGTTTCCTCGAGGCTGGCGAGCGCCGAGTTGAAGTCGTTGCGCAGCTTTGCATATTCACCGGGGAACTGGTCCTCGATGCGATAGGTCAGATTGCCCTGCGAGAGCGCATTGAGACCTGCACCGAGTACGCTCACGATATGTTGCTGCATCCGGCTGTTCTCATTGCGCTCGGATTCGGACCTTTGGCGCTCCGTTTCCGCATTGCCACGCTGCACGGCGGCATCCGCTTCCATTTCGCGGATACCGGCAAGCTTCGCACGGAAGCCTTCCAGAGCCGTTGCCACCGCGCCCGTCTCATCCCTGCGTTCCTGTCCGGAAACCGGCACATCGTAACGACCGTCGCTCAGTGTTTTCACATCGGAGACCAGCGAGGCGAGCGGATTGCGGACGAAATAGCGGACGGAGAAATAAAGCGCGGCAATAACCGCCGCAAGAATGACGATCGCCCCGAGGATCATCAGATAAGTCTGCTCCTGCACTGGCGCGTTCAACGCCTGATGCGGGATATCCACCAGAACCACCCAGGTGGCATTGAGGCCCGGAACCGCAAACGGATAGACAAGGCGGTTATAGGGCGCGTCGGTATCAAGGCCGAGATTTTCGATCAGGCCCTGCTTGCCGGATGTGATCGCCGCCTGAACGGTGCTTGCACCCTCTCCGTCATAGGCCTTCATGTTCTGCTCGGGCGTCGGCGGTACCAGCCATTGGCCGCCCTGCGAAATGAGTGTCACACGGCCGGTTTCGAAAGGATGCAGCGCCTGCAGCTTCTGCGACAGAGCTGCCAGCGAGATATCGACCCCCGCCACACCAATCATCTTACCATCAGACATGACGGGATAGGCAAGCGAGGTCATTGTGGTGGGCACTTCCGTGCCTTCGGCCAGATAGGGCTGGGTAATGGCGCCCTTGCCGGATTTGGCAGCGAGCGAATACCACTCCGCCGCATAGTCGTTCTTGAAGGTCGAAAACTGGATGTCGCCTTTCTGGGTCTTCGACCAGTAGGGGGCAAATGCACCCGTTGCATTGGTGCCGAGATCGAGCCTGTTGGCGATCTCGGTGGTCTGTCCGTCGAAAAGGCCCAGCTGCTCACAGAACCAGCTTCCGAAAGCGAAAGCATTCTGCTCGACATTGGCCTTGAGGATGTTGACGATGCCGGGGCGGTCCATCGATTTCGCCTGGTGCGCACGGCCGATGATACCGGCCATGGAGCGGGCGGCGCTGCCGAGTTCACCGACATCGGCGGCGATGACGTTGGCGATGGCGCGTGCCTCGGTGTTCGCCTGATCCATGGTCAGCGAATGGACACGGTCGCTGGTCTGGGAAATGAGGAAGGAATTCGATGCGACAAGGACCGTGGTGATTGCACAGCCGGTTACAAGGATCAGCTTGGTCGCAAGCGACTTCACTTTGAAATTGAACATTTTGGCCTCGATCAAATCGCCGGCCGAAAAGGCTGGCGTCAACGGATGAGAAATCTCCGTCATGGAGGCCCGCCCGCTGGGGGCAGTGCGCTGCAACGCGACGAGGGGAAATTAGAATATCTTTGCTAATTAACCCCTAAAATTCCCCCGTCGCATCGAGCCGAAATCAGTGCTCGTAATAGGCGGATACGATGTTCCATGCATCGTCGGCCGTTTCGGCGAAATGTAGCAGCTCCATATCTTCGGGCGCAATGGTTCCAAAGTCCGCGAGGAATTCGAAATTGACGACGGAGCGCCAGAATTTCTCTCCGAAGAGAATGAGCGGGATGGGCGCCATGCGCTTCGTCTGGATCAGCGTCAGCGTCTCGAAGAGTTCATCGAGCGTGCCGAAACCGCCGGGGAAGATCACCACGGCCTTGGCCCGCATCAGGAAATGCATCTTGCGGATGGCGAAATAGTGGAAGTTGAAGCTCAGCTCCGGCGTGACATAGGGGTTGGGCGCCTGCTCATGCGGCAGAACGATGTTGAGGCCGATGGACGGGCCTCCGACATCGGCTGCGCCGCGATTGCCTGCTTCCATGACGCCGGGACCACCGCCGGTGACCACGACATATTCCAGATGGTCCGATTTCGCGCCGTAGTCGGTGCAGAGCCGGGCGAACTTGCGCGCCTCCTCGTAATAAACCGAGGATTGCTCCAGATTGCGTTTCTGCGTCTCGTTGCGGGCCGCCCAAGCCTCCCCGCCGGGCTCGGGAATGCGCGCGCCGCCGAACATGACGACGGTGGACTTGATGCCCCGCTCGGTCAGCGCCATTTCCGTCTTCAGAAGTTCGAGTTGAAGCCTGACGGGGCGCAACTCCTCGCGGCAGAGAAAATCCATATCCGCGTAGGCAAGCCGGTAGGATGGGGAATCCGACTGCGGTGTTTTGGGAATGACATCGGCCTGCTGCTTGTCCGCAGAGCTACGCTTCAACGGGTCCCACACCCCATCCTTGCGCCGCAATTTGCCGTTTTTCAGTCGTGTCATTTCCAAGCCTTTCGTC
The DNA here is from genome assembly GCF_053521785.1 of Agrobacterium sp. A3-95. Taxonomy (NCBI): domain Bacteria; kingdom Pseudomonadati; phylum Pseudomonadota; class Alphaproteobacteria; order Hyphomicrobiales; family Rhizobiaceae; genus Agrobacterium; species Agrobacterium sp. A3-95. The sequence goes on from NZ_JBNWDR010000001.1 coordinate 814,333, forward strand.
TGGTGCGCCAAATCACCCAAATCACATTGACGCCTTTCCAACACTCCCTTAGATCAAATGACCATAGCCTTCCAGCGGCGCGGGACCATCCGTGGCCAAGAACACACGCGACATTCAAGGAATTTTCCATGAGCCTTCCGGATCTCACCTCTCTCGAAACCACCATCGAAACAGCCTTCGACAACCGTGACGGTGTGAACGTATCGACGAAGGGCGAGGTTCGCGACGCGGTGAACACATCTCTTCAACTTCTCGACAGCGGCAAGGTACGCGTCGCCGAAAAGCAGGCGGACGGGAACTGGAAAGTGAACCAATGGCTGAAAAAGGCCGTGCTCCTCTCCTTCCGTCTGAACGACATGGAAATCGTCACCGGCGGCCCCGGTGAATCCACCTGGTGGGACAAGGTGCCGTCGAAGTTCGAGAACTGGGGTGAAAACCAGTTCCGCGCTGCGGGCTTCCGCGCAGTGCCTAACGCCGTCGTGCGCCGCTCGGCCTATGTGGCCAAGAACGTGGTGCTGATGCCTTCCTTCGTCAATCTCGGCGCCTATGTCGATGAAGGCACGATGGTCGACACCTGGGCGACGGTCGGCTCCTGCGCGCAGATCGGCAAGAACGTGCATCTGTCCGGCGGCGTTGGCATCGGCGGCGTTCTGGAGCCGCTTCAGGCCGGCCCGACCATCATCGAGGACAATTGCTTCATCGGTGCCCGTTCGGAAGTCGTAGAAGGCTGCATCGTGCGCGAAGGCGCCGTTCTTGGCATGGGCGTCTTCATCGGCAAGTCGACCAAGATCGTCGATCGCGCCACCGGCGAGATCACCTATGGCGAAGTGCCACCCTATTCCGTCGTCGTTGCCGGCACCATGCCGGGCAAGCCGTTCCCGAACGGCGAGCCGGGCCCAAGCCTTTATTGCGCCGTCATCGTCAAGCGCGTCGATGAAAAGACCCGCTCCAAGACCGGCATCAACGAGCTTCTGCGCGACTGATAAAAGCTGATACCATGACCACGACCGATCCCGTTGCAAATCTCGCCGCCCTCATCCGTTGCCCTTCGGTGACGCCCGCCGAAGGTGGCGCGCTATCGCTGCTAGACACCCTGCTTTCACCGCTTGGCTTTGCGGTGGAAAAGATGGTGGCGACGGAAGCGGGAACGCCTGACGTTGAAAACCTCTACGCCCGGCTTGGCACGGAAGGCCCGCACCTGATGTTTGCGGGCCATACCGATGTCGTTCCGGTGGGCGACGAGGCGGCATGGAGCCATCCGCCCTTTGCCGCTGAAATTGCCGGCGGCGAAATGTTCGGCCGTGGTGCGGTGGACATGAAGGGCGGCATTGCCTGTTTCGTTGCTGCCATTGCCCGCTACATCGAGAAACACGGAAAACCGAAAGGTTCCGTTTCTTTCCTGATCACCGGTGACGAGGAAGGCCCCTCGATCAACGGCACCTCCAAGTTGCTGGAATGGGCCGCCGCCAAAGGCGAGACATGGGATGCCTGCGTGGTTGGTGAACCGACCAACCCCGACCAGCTGGGCGAAATGATCAAGATCGGCCGCCGGGGGTCGATTTCGGGCCGCATCACCGTGCATGGCGTGCAGGGTCATGCCGCATATCCGCATCTGGCCGACAACCCCATTCGCGGGCTGCTGCAACTGACCCACGCGCTGATGTATCCGCCCTTCGATCACGGCACTGACGACTTCCAGCCGTCCAATCTGGAAGTGACGACCATCGACACCGGCAATGCCGCCACAAATGTCATTCCGGCACGGGCGACGGCGTCGTTCAACATCCGTTTCAATGACAGCTGGACGGTGGAGAGCCTGCGGGCGGAAATCATCCGCCGCCTCGATGCCGCCGCTGCCGAGGGAGAACTTCGTCCCGACCGCAGCCCGGTCAAATATGAGATCGTCTGGGCGGACCGTCCGGCCCATGTTTTCCTGACCCGGAACAATGCGCTCATCTCATCGCTTTCCGGCGCCGTGGAAGCCGTGACAGGCAAGGAGCCCAAGCTTTCGACCACCGGCGGCACGTCTGATGCGCGTTTCATCAAGGATTATTGCCCCGTCGTGGAATTCGGCCTCGTCGGGCAGACCATGCATATGGTCGATGAGCGCGTGGAAATCGCCGATCTGGAGACGCTGACACGCATCTACGAGACCTTCATCGAACGCTGGTTCTCCCATGCCGACGGCAAGTGAAGTAAGGCTCTATCTGAAAGGCCTCTGGCTGCTGCTGCTCGGCGACCATACCGGCGCGCGTTATCTGGATCTGTCCGAGCGCGGCATGTGGCGGTCCTTCTACTCCGCCCTCTGGTGCCTGCCCGCCATGCTGGTGTCCTGGCTGTGGCTGCGCGCTGCGTTCCTGGCAAGCTATCCGCCCGGAACAGGAACGGGGTTCATCTTCTTTTTCCGCCTTGCGATGGTGGAGGCTATCTGCTGGATCGTGCCGCTGCTGTTGATCGGCATGCTGCTGTTCGCCTTTGGCGCGCGGGAAAAATTCGCCCCCCTCGTCACCACCATGAACTGGCTGTCGCTGCCATTTTCCTATGCCTATGCGGTTCTGATCCTGATCGCGTTTTTTCTGCCGCCCTTGCAGGGGCTGATCGCCATTCTCTGGCTGGCACTCCTGCTGTCGCTGGTCTTCGCCTTTTCGCGGATCGTGCGCTTCTTCATCCGCGACCAGTCGTTGCTTGTCTCGGCGATCGTTATGACCCTGCTGGTGCCCGGCATGCTTCTGTCCGAGGCGCTGCAGCGTTTTCTCGGCGTTTATCCGGCCTGAGAAACGAGACGGACTTCAGTCCGTGTCTTCGACCGTCTCGACCTTTGAATAGACCCGCGGCGGAATGACATCGGGATAATCGACCTGCATGAAATAGAGACCATCCGGCGGCGCGACTGGGCCGCAGGCTTTGCGATCCCGTGCTTCCAGTGCCGCGCGCACGTCTTCCGGTGTCATGCTGCCTTCACCGGCCATTTTCAGCGTTCCGGCAAAAGAGCGTATCTGATTGTGGAGAAAGCTCTGCGCGGTGGCGCGTATCTCGATAAGATCGCCATTGCGCGTCACATCCAGCCGGTCGAGCGTTCTGACCGGGCTGCTCGCCTGACAATGAACCGAGCGGAAAGTGGTAAAATCGTGCCGGCCGACGAGCATCTGTGCAGCTTCATGCATGCGTTCGTGGTCCAGATCTTTCGATACCCACCATGCGCGCTTGTGCTCGAGTGCCAGCCGCGCTTTCCGGCAAATGATGCGGTACAGATAATGGCGGCGAAGCGCGGAGAAGCGCGCGTCGAAATCCTCGGTCACCGCCGTTACGTCGACAACCGAGACGGCCTCTTTCGCCATGGCCAGATGGGCGTTGAGAGCATTGCGAAGCTTATATGGCGCCCAATCGCGGGAAAGATCGACATGGGCTACCTGTCCCACGGCATGCACGCCGGAATCGGTGCGGCCAGCGCCGCGAATCGACACAGTCTCGCCGGTCAGCGACCGGACGGCAGCTTCAAGCGCGCCCTGAACTGAAGGGCCGTTATCCTGTCTCTGCCAGCCGAAGTAAGGCGTACCGTCATATTCGACGGTCATGCGGAAACGCGGCATCAGCCGAGCCTCGTTCTGGCGGGAACGGGTGTGCCACGAACGAAATCGGCAGCCGACAGCGGCTTGCCACCTGCCTTCTGCAAACGGGTAAGCCGCACCGCGCCACTTCCGCAGGCGATGGTCAGGGCGTCATCGAGCACAGCGCCTGCCTCGCCCATACCGCTCGCCAGTTCTGACGTCAGAACCTTCACGCGCTCGGCCTTACCGCCGATTTCCATTTCCAGCCAGGCGCCGGGAAAAGGCGAAAGGCCGCGGATATGGTTATGGACGTCCTGTGCCGGCCGGGAAAAATTAATCCGGGTCTCGCCCTTGTCGATTTTCGAGGCATAAACGACGCCTTCTTCCGGCTGCGCAACGAGAGGAAGATCGTCTGCTTCCAGCTTGTCCATCGCCTGCCGCATCAGCCGCGCGCCTGTCAGCATCAGGCTGTCGTGCAATTCACCTGCCGTGGTATTCTCACCGATCGTGACCTTGGCGGTCAGCGCCACCGGCCCGGTATCCAGCCCCTTTTCCATTTTCATGACCATCATGCCCGTCTCGGCATCGCCAGCCATGATCGCCCGCTGAATGGGAGCAGCGCCGCGCCAGCGCGGCAGCAACGAGGCGTGGCCGTTATAGCAGCCAAGACGCGTACCGCTCAGGATCGCCTCGGGCAATAGCAGCCCATAGGCAACGACAACAGCGACATCGGCGTTGAATTCCCTGAATTGCTGCCGGTCTTCCTCGGCCTTGAAATTCACCGGCGTCAGCACGGGCAGACCCAGCAGTTCGGCCGCCTGATGCACCGGCGATTTCTGCAGATCGAGGCCACGGCGACCGCCTGGACGCGGCGGCTGCGTATAAACGGCAACGACCTCGTGACCAGCGTCCACCAATGCACGCAGCGTGGGAACGGAAAAATCCGGCGTGCCCATGAAAATGATGCGAAGAGCCATATCGCCCCCTGCCCTCTATGCCGGTCCGTCTAAATATTTAAGACGAATCAGACCTTAGCGCGGGCTGCTTTGGTGAATTTCTTGATGACCATTTCTCGCTTCAGGCGCGAAATATGGTCGATGAACAGAATGCCGTTCAGGTGGTCGATCTCATGCTGCAGACACGTCGCCAGAAGTCCGTCCGCATCGACCGTCTGCTGCTTTCCGTCACGATCGACATATCGCACTGTCAGGGATGCGGGACGCTCTACCTCGGCATAATAATCGGGAATGGAGAGACACCCTTCCTCATAGGCCGAGACGTCGTCCGACACTCTGAGGATTTCCGGATTGATGAAGACGACCGGCTTTTTCTCCTCGTCCTCGCGCGAAACGTCGATCACCAGCATGCGGCGCGGCACGCCCACCTGAATGGCGGCAAGGCCGATACCCGGCGCATCATACATGGTTTCGAGCATATCGTCGGCAAGGCGCAACACTTCGGCATCCACCTGTTCGATGGGCCTTGATTGCTGGCGCAGCACGGGATCGGGCAAAATGATAAGCGGTTTGATAGTCATGGCTTCCCATAACGTATCTCTTGCGCGGAGGAAATAAAAAATACGCGGTCGAAAAGAGACCTTCGGCTGGTTTTGCCCGACTCAATTCCGCCGCATGAATGTTCTTGTTTTGATCTTACGAATCACTGGAAATCTGGTAGATTTAGCCATGAGCATCGATTTCTCTTTTCTCCTCGATCCCGCCTTGCGGGCCGGCTCCGTCGACATCAGCTTCGGCGGGCTTCTTGCGGCTCTCGTTTTCGGCCTTTCCGCTTTCTGGATGGTCACGAAAAGTCGTGGGAAAAAAGCGGAAGCCGATGGTGAAATTTCCGATCTGTTGAAAACCCAGTCGGAACTGCACGGCCGGATCGCGGCGATGGCCGAGACGCTCGGCACGCGCCAGAGCGAGATGGGCCAGACGATCAACCAGCGCCTCGACGGCATGTCGCAGCGGCTGGGCGAGACGCTGACCGAGCAGACCCGGTCGACGCACGAGAATCTAAGCCGCCTGCAGGAGCGGCTTGCGGTTATCGATGCCGCCCAGGGTAATATTCAGGATCTGGCAAAGGACGTGGTCGGGCTTCAGGCGATCCTCTCCAACAAGCAGACGCGCGGCGCTTTCGGGCAGGCGCGCATGGAAGCGCTGATCGCCGATGCGCTTCCCGCCGGGGCCTTTCAGCTTCAGCCCACGCTTTCGAATGGCTACCGACCGGATTGCATCATCAGGATGCCGAACAACGCCCCGTCCCTCGTCATCGACGCCAAGTTTCCCCTGGAGGCGTGGAATGCGCTGAAGGCGGATGAAACGCCCGAGGGCAAACGGGCTGCGACCCAGCAGTTCCGCCGCGATATGGAAGTGCATATTCGCGACGTGGCGGAGAAATATCTGATACGCGGCGAAACGCAGGATACGGCCTTCATCTTCGTGCCGTCGGAATCGATCTTCGCCGATATTCACCAGCATTTCGAATATCTCGTGCAGCGTGCCCATCGCGCCCGTGTCGTCATTGTCTCGCCATCGCTTTTGATGCTGTCGGTGCAGGTTATCCAGTCGGTGCTGAAGGACCAGCGCATGCGCGAGCAGGCGCACCTCATTCAGGGTGAAGTCGCGCTTCTCATGGATGACGTGCGGCGGCTGGACGACCGGACGCGCAAGCTGCAAGCCCATTTCGGGCTGGCGCAGAAAGATGTCGATATGATGCTGATTTCCTCCGACAAGGTGCTGGCGCGTGGCCAGAAGATCGAGGGCCTCGATTTTTCGCCGACGGAAAAGGAGACCTCCCACAGCGAAATCGAGCAGGCGCGACGCTTTGCAGAGAACAGGGCAGGAACGGCCAAGTTGCGGGTGGTTGACGACGAGTGATCCCCTCGGGCAAAGTCGCCGCCTTGCTTTGAATTTCATACGGACATGCCCTGATGATTACTGTTTTCGGCTCCATCAACATGGATCTCGTCGCCACCGCCAAACGCCTGCCCAAACCCGGTGAAACCGTGACGGGAGAGACCTTTTCCACGGCGGCCGGCGGAAAGGGAGCCAATCAGGCGCTTGCCGCACGGCGCGCAGGTGCAACGGTCAAAATGGCGGGCGCTACGGGTGATGACACCTTTGCCGCGCCAGCGCTGACATTGCTGCGCGATGCCGGCACCGATCTGTCGCTCGTCAAGACCGCGCCCGGCCCCACGGGAACCGCCGTAATCCTGATCGGTGAAGGCGGGGAGAACATGATCTCGGTCATTCCCGCCGCCAATGGCGAAGTTTCCGCATCCGACGCCGCAAAAGCCGTGGCGGAGATGGCAGCGGGCGATATTCTGATGCTTCAGTTCGAGGTGCCGGCACCCTCAATCGAAGCAGCACTGACGGCCGCGAAGGCTAAACGCATCACCACTATCATCAACACCGCGCCGCTGACCGCGGACGGACCGCGCCTTGCCAGCCTTGCCGATATCGTCATCGCCAATGAAACCGAGTTCGAACTGCTGATCGGCAAAAACGGACTTTCAGCCTCCGAACGGGAAAATGAACTCAAATCCCTGCATGAGCAGACCGGCCAGACATTGATCGTGACGCTTGGTGCTGATGGCGTGATCGCCATTCGCAACGGCAAGGTCTTCAAGGCGTCCGGTCTCAAGATCGAGCCGGTCGATACTGTTGGCGCTGGCGATACATTCTGCGGTTATCTCGCCGCCAGCCTCGATCAGGGTATGGATTTCGAAAAGGCGCTGAAGCGCGCCGCAGTCGCAGGCTCGCTTGCCTGCACCCGCGCCGGCGCCCAGCCTTCCATTCCGGTTGCTGCCGAAGTGGACGCGAATATCTGACGGTTCGAGCTGTTAAATGCGAATGAAAGTGAGATAGGCCGAGCTGCGGCCTTCTCTTTTCGCCTTGTTCTCATAACGCGTCCCCGGCCAGTTGGCATAGGGGGTGTGCCAGTCCTCGGCACTTGCCGCCGTCCACTCGAAACCGCCGTGGCGGGCGCAATGCTGTAGCGTCCAGTTGACGTAGGTATCGATATCGGAAGCAAAGCAGAACTTGCCACCGGGTTTCAGGACGCGATGGAAACGGGCAAGATTGACGTCGGAAACGAAACGGCGCTTCCAGTGCTTCTTCTTCGGCCAGGGATCGGGATAGAGAAGATCGATGTGATTGATCGACCCATCCGGCAGCCAATCCAGCAATTGCGTCGCGTCATCATCGTAAAGGCGGATATTCATCAACTCGCCTTCACGCACGCTTGCCAGAAGCTTGGCCATGGAATTGACGAAGGGCTCGACGCCGATAAAGCCGGTCTCAGGATTTTCAACCGCGCGGTGGGCAAGGTGCTCGCCGCCGCCGAAACCGATTTCCAGACGGACCGATTTCACATCCGCCGGAAAGAGAGCGACGAGATTTTTCGGAGGCGCGCTTTCCAGATCGATTTTCAGCAAAGGCAGCAGGTTTTCGATCGTATCGATCTGCTGATTGCGCAGGGGCTTGCCCTTGCGTCTGCCAAAAAACGCTTCCGTTGCGCGCGAACGCCGCTCTTCCGTCATGTCATACTCTCAAGAACAAATAGACTAAACCCGCACAGGGCCACTTGAATGGCACTATGCGGGTTACAAATGGTGCAACCGGTATCTCTCAATCCCCGTCGAATGACAAGGCTTAGAACAAGTCCCCGCATTTTCCGGACGTAAAATCGCTACGCAATTTTACTGGAAATGCTTCAAGCGCTCAAAGCTTCCTTGAGCGGCTTCACCAGATCGAGCTTCTCCCAGGAGAAGGAACCGTCACGGCCCGCCTTGCGACCGAAATGGCCGTAGGAGGACGTCTTGGCATAGATCGGCTTGTTGAGATCGAGATGACGGCGAATGCCCGACGGCGACAGATCCATGACCTTGCGGATGGCGCCTTCGACCTGATCTTCGCTGACCTTGCCGGTACCGTGCAGATCGACATAAATCGACAGAGGCTGGGCGATGCCGATCGCGTAGGAAATCTGAATGGTGCAGCGCTCGGCCAGACCGGCAGCCACCACGTTCTTGGCCAGATAGCGGGCAGCATAGGCCGCGGAACGGTCGACCTTGGTCGTGTCCTTGCCGGAGAATGCACCGCCGCCATGGGGGGCAGCACCGCCATAGGTGTCCACGATGATTTTGCGGCCGGTCAGACCCGCATCGCCATCCGGACCACCAATGACGAATTTGCCCGTCGGGTTAATATACCACTGGCAATCATCGGCGATCTTCAAGTCACCCAGAGCTTCGCGGATATAGGGTTCGACAACTTCGCGAACCTTCTTCGAATCCCAGCTGGCATCGAGATGCTGCGTGGACAAAACGATGGACACGGCTTCCGAAGCCTTGCCGTCGACGTAACGAACCGTCACCTGGCTCTTCGCGTCGGGACCGAGTTTCGCAGCTTCGCCTTCGCCGCTTTTACGGGCGGTCGCGAGCAGCTGCAGAATACGGTGGGAATAATAGATCGGAGCCGGCATCAGGTCCGGCGTTTCCTTGCAGGCGTAACCGAACATGATGCCCTGGTCGCCGGCACCCTCGTCGCCCTGCTTGTCGGAGGCGTTGTCCACGCCCTGCGCGATATCCGCCGACTGCGGATGCAGGAGAACGTCGATCTTTGCCGTCTTCCAGTGGAAACCATCCTGCTCGTAGCCGATGTCGCGGATCGCCTTGCGGGCAGCCGACTTGAACTTCGAGGGATTGATGACCGGGTGGCCGGCAGCATCCTTGAGAACCTTGCCGTCCTTGTCCTTTTTCAGCAGGGTATCGGGAACCCGAACCTCACCGGCGATAATGACGCGGTTCGTCGTCGCAAGCGTTTCGCATGCGATGCGCACGGTCCAGGGGTCGACACCCGTCTTGGATGCCTCACGATAGATGAGATCCACGATTTCATCGGAAATACGATCACAAACCTTGTCCGGATGACCTTCGGCCACGGACTCGCTGGTGAACAGGTAATTGGCACGCATGCGGGATTCCCCTCAAAGAACGGTCTTCGAGTTTGTTAGTCATTTCGGCCATGAAAGACAAGGACACAACCACATAAATATATCTTTATGTGAGAATTCCTTTCTAATTGGGCACAAAAAAACGGCCCTTGCGGACCGTTGAGTGTCCAGCGCCGTACGCTGGAAAATAAAGCAGTCGCCTGCGAGTGCTACTCAGCATCCCCTTCGGCGGCGAGCGACTTCACGAGATCAACGAGGCGGCGGCGAACCTTCGGGTCGGCGATCTTCACGAAAGCGCGGTTCAGTTGCAAGCCTTCGGCAGACGACAGGAAATCCACCACGTAATTGGAACTCGATGCTTCTGCCATGCCCGTCGTGCCGACGGCCTGATCACCCGGCGCGTCCTCGAAGAAGAAGGAAACCGGGACATTCAGGATCGCGGAGATATTCTGCAGGCGGCTGGCGCCCACGCGGTTCGTGCCCTTTTCATACTTCTGAATTTGCTGAAAAGTAATTCCGAGGCTTTCACCCAGCTTTTCCTGGCTCATGCCCAGCATGGTTCTGCGAAGACGAATTCGGCTTCCGACATGAATGTCGATGGGGTTAGGCTTTTTCTTATTTTCGGTCATCATGCGGTCCTGACACTCGGAAAGGGTTGATATCTCGTTTCATTGCTTATTCGAAGAAATGAGCTGGTATTTCGACAGCGTCTAAACTTGTTTTACGACTGACGTATTCACTATGCAATTGTAGGGGTTCCCGGTCAATTCTGGCGCCGGGCAAAACGCCAGGCAGAAAATACCGAAACGGTCAGCATGATAGAAAAAATCAACCAGAAATACGTCCGATGTATGTCGTAAGTAACAGCGTCATTTGACCCACCACTCAAGGTGGCGTCAACAATTCCGACCCGGCCGTAATCCAACCCGGCAATAATACGACCATAGGGATCTATAACGGCGGAAATTCCGGTATTAGCGCCGCGAATCACCGGCACTCCCGTTTCAACGGCCCGTACTCTTGCCTGCAGAAAATGCTGATAAGGGCCGGGTGTATCGCCGAACCAGCCATCATTCGTGACGTTCAGGATCGCTGCGGCGCCCGCCAGACCAGGGGTCATCTCTTCGGGAAAAATGATCTCGTAGCAGATCAGGGGATAGAGGGTTTTACCGGAAGGAAGCGTCAAAGGCGTGCGCGAAGACGCGGCTGAAAAGCCGCCCGGCAGGCTGATGACATTATTGATGCCGAATCCCCGTAGAATATCTTCGAAAGGGACATATTCTCCAAAGGGTGTCAGATGGACCTTGTCGGTCGCGCCGATGATCTCGCCCTGACTGTCAATCGCATAGACCGAATTGTAATAACGCGGAGGCCGGCCGGCACCGGCATCTTCCATTCTGACCGCACCGGTAAACAGGACCTGCCCGTCTTCAAGCGTCTTGGCGATTTCCGCCAGAGCGTCCGGATTTTGCGTCAGGATGAAAGGCACGGAGGTCTCCGGCCAAACAATGATATCTGGGCGTTTTTTTCCTTCGCCGGGCGGCAGGCCCGTCAAGCGCAGATGCTCGCTGAAAATCTCGGCCCTGTCTGCATTCAGCATCTTGCGGGACTGGTCGATCGACGGCTGCACGATCCTCACGGTCAGCGCGTCCGCAGGTGTCTCCAACGGTGTCTGAAGGCGGTAAAAGCCATAACCAAAATGGCCAGCCAGCAGCAGGCTCGCCGCAATGAGACCCGGCCACATGCCTTTTTTCGTGCCGATCAAGGCAGGCGAGGCGAAGATGAAGACGGCAAGCGTGGTGACACCAAAAAGACCAAGCAGATGCGCCGACTGCATCATGATCGGTACAGGCATGATGCCATAACCGATGGCGTTCCAGGGAAAGCCAGTTGCTATGAAGCTGCGGAGCCATTCCAAAAGGCCGAATGCGGCCGCAAGTGCGGCGATACGGCCGAGACCGTCCGACCAGACGATATTGGCGGCTGCGACCGCAAAACCGTAAAACACGGCGAGAACAGCCGGAAGGCCGAGGATGGCGAGCGGTAGCGCCCAGGCGAACTCGTCAGCTTCCAGCAGGAGCGCATTGCCCAGCCACCACAGGCCCGCCACGAAATAACCAAGGCCGAAACACCAACCGATGCCGAAAGCGGGCATGATGCGGCTGAAGATGCCGCCGCCCGGCTTGCCGGTGCAGCCATCGACCAACCAAACAAGCAGCGTGAAAGACAAAAAAAGCGCCGCGAAAAAGCCAACCGGAGGCAAGGCCAGCGCTCCAACCGCGCCTGCGGCAATCGCCATCACTGCGCGGCTTTTGCCGCCGGCCAGCATTACCCTGCCTGCAAGACGCTCCATGCCATCTCCGTTTAATGCCCACCCGGAAAAGCCCAACCCCGGCATGGCCGCGCAAAGGAATTTCCCTTTAGACTCGACGTAAAGGAAAAAAGATTCGCAGTCCACAGAAGGGATGATCGCCGGAGCACCGTGCGTCCTTTTGGACTCTTGATGACGCGTTCAAGGAGCGGCGGCGACGGGGAGCATCCCGTCGCCCACCTCAGTCAGCGTTTTGCTGGTGGGTGATGAGGCGAACATCCGGCGCGGGCAGCGGAATAACCTCATCGGCATCGGCATCGCCCGGCGCGCGGTCATCCTGCCCTTCCGAGCCATGATCGCGGACGATACGGACACCCTTGATACGCCTTGTATCCGCATCGAGGATCTGGAACTCGAAACCAGGTACGGCCCTGACCACTTCACCCTTGGCCGGAATGCGGCCGAGTGCGAAGAATATCAGGCCGCCGAGCGTATCGATTTCTTCAAGATGCTCGCGGACATCGAATTCCGGTCCGATTGCCTCGGCAAGTTCAGTAAGTTCGGCGCGGGCATCCGCCACCAGCACGTCGGCTGACAGACGCGAAAACATCGTCTCGTCCTTGTCGTGCTCGTCATCAATGTCACCCACGACCATCTCGACGATGTCCTCATGGCTGACGAGACCGTCCGTGCCACCATATTCGTCGATCACGAGGGCAAGCTGTGTTCTCTGTGCCTGCATGGTCTTCAAAAGATCGGAGGCCAGCATGGAGGGGGGTGCAAAAAGAATTTTACGCACCAGCCCGGCATCGGCGACCGTCTGTTCCAGATCCACCCGTGCCAGGTCAAAATTCGGTCGCGGCGAGCGCGGAGCTTTCGCCTCGCCATAGGCAACGCCACGCGATCCCACCCGGCGCTTGTTGCGCGCCTGCTTGGCGACATAGGCCAGCAGATCGCGAATGTGGATCATGCCCTTCGGATTATCCAGCGTCTCATCGTAGACCGGCATGCGGGAGCGCCCGGTTTCCTCAAAGAGGATCAGAGCTTCGCCGATGGTCATATTCTGGTCGAGACCGTCGATATCCACGCGTGGGATCATGATATCTTCGACCCGAACCTCCCGGAAACGCAGGATATTGTTCAGCATCGCCCGCTCTTCGGGCGAAAAGGCGGCACCGATTTCGGTGTCGTCCATCAGCGCGTCGGTCAAATCCTCGCGCAGGCGCTCACCCTGTGACGGTTTCAGCAACCGTCCAATGCGCGACCAGATCGTCGATCTCGGCTTTGCATTGGAGTCGTTCCGTAAATGACTACTGCCCTCCTCCGAGGAGGACTGCTCGCCGTTTTCTCTGCCCTCATTGGCAGGTCGTGCAGAATGTTCGTTCATGGCTCCAGACAATATTCAAAGCGGTTCCTGTCCCGCATAAGGATCAGATAGGCCAAGCACCGCCAAAATGCGAGTCTCAAGCGACTCCATTTCTTCCGCCTCCTCCTCATCCATGTGGTCATAACCGAACAGGTGCAGGAACCCATGAACAAGAAGATGGGTCAGATGATCCTCGAAACTCTTCTCAAGTTCAAGAGCCTCGCGTTCAACCGTCTCGCGCGCGATGACGATATCGCCCAGCATCGGGCCAGGCATGCCGCCCGGTTCCAGCGGAAAAGCGGGGAAAGACAAGACATTGGTTGCCTTGTCCTTGTCGCGCCATTCGGCATTGATTTCCCGGATATTTTCATCGTCGGTAAAGACCAGCGACAGTTCCACCGGCATTTTCGGGAAGGGTTGGTTCTCTTCCCGCTTCAAAAAATCAACCGCTGCATCCAGCGCCTTGGTGGCGAAGGCAAGAAGGTCCTCTTCCGAGGACCAGCCTTCGGCCTCGACGCTGATTTGAATATCCAGAGCTGTCATTGTCTTGCGTCAGTTGCCCTTCACGAGGCTTTCATCCGGCACCGCCGTGTGGGATTCGTACGCCCGCACGATGCGCGCCACCATCGGATGGCGCACGACGTCCACATCCTTGAAGCGCACGACGGATACACCTTCCACATCGGTGAGGATTTGCAGGGCCTCGACAAGGCCCGACTTCACGCCGCGCGGAAGGTCCACCTGGCTTGGGTCGCCGGTCACGATCATGCGGCCTTTCTCACCGAGACGGGTGAGGAACATTTTCATCTGCATGGTCGTGGTGTTCTGGGCTTCGTCCAGAATGACGGCGGCGTTGGCAAGCGTGCGTCCGCGCATGAAGGCCAGCGGCGCAATTTCGATGACGCCCGCCTGAATGGCGCGCTCCACCTTGTCACCCGGCATCATGTCGTAAAGCGCGTCGTAAAGCGGGCGCAGATAAGGATCGACCTTCTCCTTCATGTCGCCCGGCAGGAAGCCAAGGCGTTCGCCCGCTTCTACTGCGGGACGCGAGAGGATGATGCGGTCGACCGCACCACGCTCCAGAAGTTGCGCTGCATGCGCCACGGCAAGATAGGTCTTGCCGGTGCCGGCGGGGCCGACGCCGAAAACCAGTTCGGATTGCTCCAGCGCCCGCATGTAGACATCCTGGGTGGGCGTTCGGGCAGCGACGGTCTTCTTGCGCGTGGAAATCTGCGCCATGGAGATCTTCGCCTTGCGCTCCATCGTCGGCAAGGTCAGCTGGTCATCTGCCGCCATGGCCATGCGGATCGCGCCTTCCACGTCGGAAACCTCGGCGGTTCCGCCCTTGAGCAGACGCTCGTAAAGGAAATCCAGCGCCCGGCGAGCCTGATTGGTGGCAACGACATCGCCGGTGATGGCAACAGAATTGCCGCGCGGGCGCGCATCGATGTTGAGGCGTTGTTCCAGCAATTTGAGGTTCTGATCGAACTGACCGAATAGCTCTCCCGCTATCCTGTTATTCTCGAACGTGAGGACGAAGTGATTGGCGTCGGTCGCGGCTTGGCGTGGCTGGCGCGATGAAGGTGATACCAATTCATGTGCGTTCAAGCGGTCAGGCTCCTGTCCCAATCAGTGTCGGCTCCTCACTCTAACTCTCTGCCACCTCGGCAAACAAGCTGTTTGGACCCGTTGCGGTGATTCGTACATTAACAATGTCACCGATTTTCAAAGTCTTTGCATCAAGATTCACAGATTGCAGCCAGGGAGAGCGACCTATCAACTGTTCAGGCATGCGGCCGGGCTTTTCCAGCAACACATCCATCGTCTTTCCGACCAGCGATTCCGCAAATTCCTTCTGCTGCCGCAAGAGCAGCGCCTGCAATCGTTCCAGCCGCTCGGCCTTCACCTCTTCCGCAACCTGATCCGTCAGATCAGCGCCCGGCGTTCCTGGGCGTGTGGAATATTTGAATGAAAAGGCCTGCGCATATTTCACCTGTTCGATGATCGCCATCGTGTCTTCGAAATCACGATCCGTCTCGCCGGGGAAGCCAACAATAAAATCCCCGGACATGGCGATATCAGGGCGGGCGGCCCGGATTTTTTCAATGAGCTGGATATATTCCTCACCTGTATGGCGACGATTCATCGCCTTCAGAATGCGATCCGACCCGGACTGAACAGGCAGATGCAGATAGGGCATCAGAATGCGCAGGTCGCGATGTGCGCCAATCAAGCGGTCATCCATGTCGCGCGGATGGCTGGTGGTATAGCGAAGGCGGGCAAGACCGGGAATTTCCGCCAGCCGGTAAAGAAGCTCGGCAAGTCCCCATTTTTCGCCCTTCGGGCCTTCGCCCTGCCAGGCATTGACGTTCTGGCCGAGCAGCGTGATTTCGCGCACACCGGCATCAACCAGTTTCATCGCCTCATCGACGATCTGGCGCACGGGACGCGAAACTTCCGAACCACGCGTATAGGGCACAACACAGAAGGTGCAGAACTTGTCGCAGCCTTCCTGCACCGTCAAAAATGCCGTGACGCCGCGCGTACGCAGTGTTGCCTTTTCGGCCACCGGCAGATGTTCGAACTTGTCCTCAACGGCATATTCGGTCTCGATGACGCGCTCGCCGCCGCGCACCCGCTTCAGGGCGTCCGGCAGGCGATGATAGGTCTGTGGGCCGATGACGACATCGACGGCTGGCGCACGGCGAAGGATTTCCTCGCCTTCTGCCTGTGCCACACATCCGGCAACGCCGATCACGAATTCGCGGCCCTGTTCTTCGCGCGATTTTTTCATGTCGCGCAGGCGGCCGAGCGCCGAATAGACCTTTTCAGCGGCCTTTTCGCGGATGTGACAGGTGTTCAGAAGCACCAGATCCGCCTCGCCCATATCCTCCGTCTGAACGTAACCGTCCTTCGCCAGCGCATCGCTCATGCGGACGGAATCGTAGACGTTCATCTGACAGCCATAGGTCTTGATGAAGACCTTCCTGCTGTTAGAGCCCTCGCGGGCAATCATTTCGGGGGCATCGAGGCCAAGCGTTTCCTGGGTCATGGCGGTTATCTAGTGTTTTTCACGCCCGGATTAAACAGAAAAATACCGGAAAAGCTGGAATGCTTTATTTCCGCCAGCCACCACGCAGGCTGAAAGCCAACATGGAACGGATAGAAGCGGCAATATCGGTCGCCAGACGCTTGCGGTTATCCGTGCTGTGAAACGGAACGCTGTCGCCGAATGTAACGTCGACGTCGATGGCACCTGCCCTGATGATACCGAGCAGATGCGGCACCAGAGTTATGCTGCCCGGCCAAGCCGCAATGACCCGGTGGTAACGTCCCATGGCCATGCCCTGCACCCGCGTATAGGCGATTGCGACCGGCTGCACATAGACGAGCTTGCCCGGAACCTGCTCGGCAGCCGTGGAGGCTGCGCCAAACAGCGAGGATTTGACGGCAAGCATGCGGTTGCCGTCAGAGGTAGTGCCTTCCGGGAACAACACGACGATCTCGCCATCGGCCATGCGGGCGGCGATCTCGCCGACCTGCGCACCGGTGCTGCGCTTCTGCTCGCGCTGGACGAAGATGCTTTTCTGCAGACGGGCGAGCCAGCCGAAGACGGGCCAGTCACGCACTTCCGTCTTGGCGATGAACACCACGTCGGCAATACTGCCGAGAACGAGAATGTCCTTCCACGAGGCGTGGTTGACCGCCAGCATCAGCGGTTTTGCCCGCTCCACATCCCCATGGACATGCACGCGAATGCCGAGGACATGGCAGGCGATGCGGTGCCAGATGCGTGGAATGCGGCGACGAAGCCGCCAGTCGAAGGCAAGGCCCAACAGTTGCAGCGGCAGCAATATAAGCGTGACGATCAGGAGAACGACCGCAATATAGGCTGTCCGAAGCCACATCATGATTGAACCGTGCGCTTGCTCACCAGCGTCTCAATGTTCGCCGGGCTTCAACGGTACACCGTAGAGTTCGAGCCGGTGATCAACGAGCTTGAAGCCATGTTCCCTGGCGATCTTTTCCTGAAGCGCCTCGATCTCGGGTGAATGAAACTCGATGACCACGCTGTTCTTCAGATCGATCAGATGATCGTGATGTTCCTCAGGCACGGTCTCGTAACGCGAGCGGCCATCGCGAAAATCATGACGCTCGATGATGCCGGCGTCCTCGAACAGCTTCACCGTTCTGTAAACGGTGGAAATCGAGATGCGCGGATCCACGGCGGAGGAACGGCGGTAAAGCTCCTCGACATCCGGATGGTCTGCCGATTCCTGCAGCACACGGGCGATGACACGGCGCTGGTCCGTCATCCGCATGCCGCGTTCGGCACAAAGTTCCTCCAGCGTTTTCGAAAGGTCTATCACGTCTTCTGGCCTTTTGAGTATTCCGGTTGAATTTCGGGGCTGTCGCCGAAAAATGCCTGTCGCAGGGAACTAGCGAAGATCGCGGCGCATGACAAGCGCCGTCGACTTCGCGCCATCCTTGGCGGTGTAATAGGCCTTGCGCTCAGCGACCGTTTTGAAGCCGAGCTTTTTATAAAGTCCCAGGGCGGAGGCATTGTTGCTGTCCACTTCCAGGAACATCGTTTCGGCACCGCGCATCATCGCCTCACGGACGGCCGATTGCATCAGGCGCCAGCCGAGGCCGGTGCGCGCGAACTTGTCGGCCACGGCAACGGTCAGGATTTCCGCCTCGCCGGCCACTTCGCGCGCAAGCACGAAACCACCGAGCGGTTTGCTGAAAAATGCGTTCGTCTGCCGCGCGACGGCACCGAAAACCGAGCCTTGGGTCAACAGCCCGGAAAACTCCCCGTCATTCCAGGGGCGCGGAAAGCGCAGCGCATGCAATTCCGCCACTCCGGCGCAATCCTCATGCTGCATCGGCACGATCTCGAAATAGGGCTTCCAGCTTAGATATTCGTCAAACATAACAAGGAATCATCCGCACGCATTTACGGGTGCCACCTATCAGGCAACGCTCTGGCGTGCCAGCGCAAAACCCGTCTGCGGCCGGGCATCCGGGCCGCGAAGGTAAAGCGGTGCGGGTTTCGGCATGCCTTTCGGCTTGCGTCCACCCGCCCGCGCGACAGTGGAAATCGGAAAGTGATCGGGCCCTGACCCCGCGTCGAAACCCTGAAAAAGGGGTGCGGCGGAACCGATAATGGCGCCATCGAAACCGGAGAGAGCCGTTTTGGCATCCTCCAGAGACAAAAGCGCGGCCTCGAGGAGCGGCGATCCATCCTCTGCAAATGTCTGGAGGTAGGCTTCGCCCCGTTTGGCGTCGAGCCCGACAGCCACTGGCCGGCCGGGATTTTCCAGCAGATGATGCAAGGCGATCGTCTCAAGCGTGGTTACGCCGACTGCCTCTATGCCGAGCGACAGGGCAAAACCACGCGCGGCGGCAACGCCGACGCGAATGCCGGTAAAGGAACCCGGTCCGATCGTTACCGCGATGCGCCCGACTTTCTGAAGCGGCAGGCGTCCCTGCTGCAGAGCGCCATCAATCACAGCCATCAGCCGCTCGGCATGACCTTTTCCGATGGTTTCGCACACCTCGCCAAGCACCGTGTCCGAGGCGCTGTCGTAGACGCAGGCGGAACAGTCCACACCTGAGGTATCGAGTGCGAGAACAATCATGGCGCGGCCTGGCTTACAACGTCATACAGCTTCGACTTCGCGCACTTCCGGCACGAAATGACGAAGCAGGTTCTGGACGCCGTGCTTCAGCGTGGCGGTGGAGGACGGGCAACCGGAGCAGGCGCCCTTCATGTTCAGGAACACTGTGCCGTCGCGGAAACCACGGAAAGTGATATCGCCACCATCCTGCGCCACGGCGGGGCGGACGCGGGTATCAAGCAGTTCCTTGATGGTGGCGACGATGGTTTCGTCACCCGCTTCAAAGAACTCGCCTTCCTCATCCGACACTTCAGCCGCAATGGCGGTTCCCATGATGGGGCGGCCAGACATGAAATGCTCCATGATCGAACCAAGAATGGCGGGCTTCAGATGCTGCCATTCGGCGTCATCCTTGGTGACGGTGATGAAATCGAAGCCGAAATAAACACCGGTGACACCCGGAATGGTGAAGAGGCGCTCTGCCAGCGGCGAGGCCTGCGCCTGCGCGGGGTTGAGAAACTCAGCCGTGCCGCTTTCCAGCACCACCTTGCCCGGCAGGAACTTGAGGGTCGCGGGGTTCGGCGTGGCTTCCGTCTGAATGAACATTATCTGTCTCCTTCGAGGTCGCCGTTCACGCCCCGCAATTTAGAATTCTTCCAAAAAATACGCCTGGCGAAGCCTTACTTCAAGCCCTGACATGATAATTACATTCAAGAAATCGTCAGCCCCAAATTCTTGCCCGAATCCGTTCCTGCCTTTCGGGGTCGAACAAAGTTCAGCAGAGGGCGTCGATTTCCTCATCCGTCAGCGTATCCGGTAGCACGGTGACGGGGATGGGGAAGGCCGCACCGCGTCCTGAGATGGAGGAGACGAGCGGTCCCGGCCCTTCCTTCGTTGATCCTGCCGCCAAAACCAGAATGGCAATATCGCGATCTTCCTCGATGAGCCCGTGGATCTGTTCGGTTGCGCCGCCTTCACGGATCACCGCTTCCGGCTCGATGCCGATGGTCTCACGGACCTTCTGGGCGATCTTGGCAAGCGTTGCTTCCGCCTCCTCTCGCGCCTCGGCCCGCATGATCTGCTCGACGCCCAGCCACTGCTGGAAATCGCCTTCCGGTATCATGTAAAGCAGAACCAGTCCGCCATTGGAGTTCTTGGCGCGACGACCGGCATAATGCACGGCCCTTTCGCATTCCGGTGTGTCATCGATAACAGCGAGAAATTTGCGACGATGCCCTTCCAGACGCGACAGCCGTTTTGAAACCATTCCGCACTCCCTGTGTCCGCCGCGATCCGAAAAACCGCCCGACGGTTCGGGCGGAGATTATATCAAATCACGGCAGGCGCAAACCGCCCGCAGTGATCCGCAAGGCGATACGTGGTCAGCGCAGGAACCCGATGATGTCGCGCACCTCGTTCATCGTGTTTTCGGCGATCGCGCGCGCGCGCTCACCACCCTGTTTGAGGATGGCATCGATGTGGGTGGGATCGTCGAGAAGGCGGCGCATCTCGTTGTTGACCGGAGCCAGCACATTGACGGCAAGCTCGACGAGAGCCGGCTTGAAGGCCGAGAACTGCTGTCCGCCGAATTCTAAAAGAACTTCCGCTTTCGTCTTGTCAGACAGTGCTGCATAGATACCAACTAGGTTTTCGGCCTCCGGGCGGCCCTTCAGGCCTTCCACTTCGCTCGGCAGTGCATCCGGGTCCGTCTTCGCCTTCTTGATCTTTCTCGAAATGGCGTCGACATCGTCCATGAGGTTGATGCGCGACAGATCCGACGGATCGGACTTCGACATCTTCTTGGTGCCGTCCTTCAACGACATCACCCGCGGTGCCGGACCGCCGATCAGCGGCTCCACCATCGGGAAATAGGCATGCACCGGCTCATTGCCCACGGTGATGTCGAGCCCGAGACCGGCGTTGCGGATATGGTCACCGAAATCGATGTTGAATTTCTGGGCGATGTCGCGGGCCAGTTCCAGATGCTGCTTCTGGTCGTCGCCGACAGGAACGTGGGTCGCGCGGTAGACGAGAATGTCCGCAGCCATCAGGCTCGGATAGGCAAGCAGCCCAAGCGACACCTGCTCGGCATTCTTGCCGGACTTGTCCTTGAACTGCGTCATGCGCTCCATCCAGCCGATACGCGCCACGCAATTGAAGATCCAGGCGAGTTCGGCGTGCTGCGGCACAGCCGACTGGTTGAAGACGATATGCTTCACCGGATCAATGCCTGCGGCAATGAAGGCGGCAGCGATCGAGCGGGTCTGCGCCTTCAGGTCCGAATGAACGAGCTGGGCGGTGATGGCGTGCATGTCGACGACGCAATAGATGCAGTCGTTATCTTCCTGCAACGCCACGAATTTGCGGATGGCCCCGAGATAATTGCCGAGATGCAGATTGCCGGTCGGCTGGACGCCCGAGAAAACCAGCGGCTTGAATGCGTTCATTGTCGTCCTCGAAAAGGCTTGTGGAGGGCCCCGCCCCGTGGTTGGAATTGCACGCGCGCTTATGCACCTACAGCCCCTCGCAATCAAGCGGTTTCAGGGCGCGTCAGCCGCGTGGCTGAAGAAGATCCCAGTGATTTCCATAAGGGTCCGCAAAGACCGCGACGGAGCCATAAACCTCATGGCGCGGTTCTTCCAGAAAGCGCACGCCGCGCGCAAGCATCGTCTCGTAGTCACGACCGAAATCGTCGGTATGCAGGAAAAACCCGACACGGCCGCCGGTCTGGTTGCCGATGGCAAGACGCTGCGCTTCGCCATCCGCCTCGGCAAGCAAGAGGGCACAGCCATCGGTCCCTTGAGGCTTCACCACCAGCCAGCGTTTGCCGTCATCAAGAGGTTGGTCGGAAAGGCAGTCAAACCCCAGAACCTCGCAATAAAACGTCTTTGCCCGGTCATAATCGTCCACCACGAGTGTGATGAGGGCGATGCGACGGTTTTCTGCGAAGGACATCAGCTTGTCTCCGTCTGGGCATTCTTATTGCGGCGCTTTTTGATGGCTCTCTTGACCATGCCGAGATCGGCACCACCCGAAACGAAAGCCAGCACGAAATAAACGAGCATGGCGGAGAGCACGAGGCCCATGATGGTTCCGGCCCGGACGAAAATGGAAGAGGCGGAGGACAGCTCGAAGCTGAGATAGGTCAGCGCATAGTGAACGAAGCCCGCCATAAGGGCGGCGGCCAGCAGCAAGCGCGGAATGCGGGTGAGGAGCGGAATGTCCACATGCCAGTGACCCCGCCACAACAGCATGCCGAACAACAGGGCGGCATTGACCCAGCCGGCGGTGATCTCGGCAATGGCGATGCCCGGACCTCCGAGACGCGGAAACAATGTCAGCGCCAGAGAGACGTTCACAACCACGGAAATCGCCGCGAAGATCATCGGGGTGCGGGTGTCCTCGCGGGCAAAGAAGCCGGGAATGAACGCCTTTATCAGCACGAAAGCCGGCAGGCCGAGGCCATAAATACCGAGGATCTGCGCGACGGTGACGGTGGCCGAAGGCGCGAAATTGCCGCGCTCGTACAGAAAGCGCACGATGGGTTCCGCCATGACGAGAAGGGCAGCGGCAGCGGGCAATGTCAAAAACAGCACGAATTCGACCGAGCGGTTTTGCAGGCTTCCCGCCTCGACCATATGTCCGCCACGCAAAGCCCGCGCCAGCTCCGGCAAAAGCACGGTGGCAACGGCGATGCCGACGACACCGAGCGGCAGCTGGTAAATCCGGTCGGCATAGGCGAGCGAGGAGATCACACCCTCACCGGCAGACGCGATATTGGTGTTGATCAGGAGATTGATCTGGGTGATGCCGCCGGTGATAGCGGCCGGCAAAGCAAGGACCAGCAGGCGCTGGACATTCTTCGTCAGCCGGGGTCTGCGGAAACCGATGCGCATGCCGGCATTGCGCACGGCGATCCAGACGATGCCAAGCTGCACCACACCCGCCGCCATGACACCCCAGGACAGGGCATAACCCACCTGAAGCGGGTCGTAATGCTTCCACCAGGCCAGCATCAGAACACCAATCAGAATGATGTTCAGGAAGACCGGTGCAATCGCGGCAGCGAAATAACGGTGCAGCGAATTCAGCATGCCGCCCATCATTGCCGCCAGCGACATGCAGGCGAGATAGGGAAACATGATGGTTGCGAGACGGACGGTGTTGTCGAATTTCACCGGGTCTTCCAGAAAGCCGGGCGCAATAACGGTGCGCACGATGAACGGCATCGACAGTTCCATCAGGATCGTCAAAGCCAGAAGCACGGTGAACAGAACGCCGAAAACTTCTTCGGAAAAGCGCCTTGCGCCCTCCATGCCGTTCGCCTCGATTTCCTTGGCAAAAAGCGGCACGAAGGCCGAGTTGAACGCGCCTTCGGCAAAAAGGCGCCGGAAGGTGTTCGGGAACCGGAAGGCAGCATTGAAGGCATCGGCGACCGGGCCGGTACCGACGGCTGCGGCCATCAGCGTTTCGCGGAGGAAACCGAAGATACGGCTTCCGAGCGTGGCCGTGCCAACCGTGGCGAACTTTCCGATCAAGCTCATGGGAATTTCAAGCCTTTGCCGTGCGCGTGGCCGGCAGCGCCGCCACATCGGGATGGGCGATGATGCCGTTTGGCATGCGATCGCGCAATTCGTCTTCCTGCTCGCTCATCACGGCCTTCAGGCGCGTGGCAATGCTGGCCTGCCGGTTGTCATTGGTGACCTTCTGGCCGAAGAGATCAGTCACGTAGAATGTGTCGATGACCTTCTCGCCGAAGGTGGTGATGCGTGCGGAATGAATATCCAGCGACAGATCGGCAATGACAGCCGTCATATCCGCCAGAAGCCCCGGCCGGTCGAGGCACTCGACCTCGATAACGGTGAACTTGTTCGAAAGCCCGTTGGAAATGATGACGGAGGGCGGAATGGTGAAGGCGCTTTTCTTCCTCCGGCTCTTGGTGCGGGTGGCAATCATTTCCGGCAGGCGCTGACGACCGGACAGAACCTCTTCGATCAGCTTGCCGACATTGTTGCCGCGCCGCGTCTCGTCTTCGTCGATCGGAAATTCGCGGTTGATCAGGATCGTATCGAGCGCCCGCCCATCGGATGTGGTGAAGATTTGCGCGTCGGCAATGTTGGCGCCTGCCGCAGCGCAGGCGCCGGTAATGATCGACAGCAGGCGCGGATGGTCGGGCGCCAGCACGGTGATTTCGGTGATGGCGTGGAAGGAATGTGTGCGCACCATGGTCGACAGCGCTTTTTCCTGCTTGTCCGCCTCGCGGATGAAGCGGGTGTGACGCACCTGATCTTCCAGCGCCACCGTCAGCAGATAGGGCTCATAGTGCAGCTTGGTGTATTTGCGCCGTGCCTTCTGGCCCCAGTCTTCCAGCGCGTCGTAAAGCGCCTGACGGGCAATATGCGCCCTTTCCTTGCGTGAGACTTCCGAAAAGCCACCTGAGAGAAGCAGCTCGGTCTCGTAATAAAGCGAGCGGAGCAACTGACCCTTCCAGCCGTTCCAGACACCCGGACCGACCGCGCGGATATCGCAGACCGTCAGGATGAGCAGCATCTTCAGCCGCTCCATGGATTGCACCTTGTCGGCGAAATCGGTGATGGTCTTGCGGTCGTGGAGGTCGCGCGTCTGGGCGACCATGGACATCAGAAGATGCTGTTCGATCAGCCAGACCACCATTTCGGTCTGCTTGCCGGTCAGCCGGAAACGCTGGCAAAGCTTGCGGGCCACCCGCGCGCCGGCAATCGAGTGATCCTCCTGCCGGCCCTTGGCCACATCGTGCAGCAGAACGGCCACATAAAGTGCCTCACGCTCCTCAACACCCGGCATCAGCTGGTTGGCAAGCGGATGGGCATCCACAGCCGTCCCCTTGTCCACCTCCGACAGTACGCCGACCGAGCGGATCAGATGCTCGTCCACCGTATAGTGATGATACATGTTGAACTGCATCATCGCGACGATCTTGCCGAATTCGGGAATGAACTTGCCGAGGACGCCAGCCTCGTTCATGCGCCGCAAGGTGAGCGCCGGATCACGCCTCGAGGTGAGGATCGCTAGAAACAGCCGGTTCGCCTCCTCGTTCTCGCGAAGCCCGTCATTGATCAGCGACAGCGACCGGGTAACGACACGCAGCGCATCCGGGTGAAGTTCGAGATTGTTGATATCGGCGATGTGAAAGAGCCGGATCAGATTGACCGGATCGTTTTTGAACACGTCCGGCTTGGCCAGCGCGATGCGTCCGCGATCCTCAACGAATTCAACAGAACCGGGAATTTTGCGGACGCGGTGGGCAAAGCGGCTGAGAACACCCGACAGGCCCGGCACGTCCTTTGCCTGCCTGTCCTCCAGTGCGGCGCAGACGATGCGGGTCAGGTCACCCACATCCTTCGCCACGAGGAAATAATGCTTCATGAAACGTTCGACGGCGGAAAGCCCGGGGCGTGGCTGGTAGCCCAGCGCATCGGCGATCTCGCGCTGAATGTCGAAGGAAAGGCGCTCTTCCGCCTTGTTGGTGATGAAATGCATCTGGCAACGGACGGCCCAGAGAAAATCATCGGCCTTTTCGAACAGCCTGAGTTCGCGCTTAGACAGGACGCCAAGTTTGACGAGATCGGCTGTATCGCGGACATGGTAATAATATTTGGCGATCCAGAACAGCGTGTGCAGGTCGCGCAGGCCGCCCTTGCCTTCCTTGACGTTCGGCTCCACCAGATAGCGCGTATCGCCCGCCTTACGGTGACGCTGGTCACGCTCGGCCAGCTTGGCGGCGATGAATTCCGGCCCGGTGCCGGTGACAACTTCCGACTCGAAACGTTTTTCGAGATCATCGGTCAGGGATTTTTTGCCGCAGATTGCCCGCACTTCCAAAATGGCGGTGCGGATAGTCATATCGGATTTCGACAGGCGGACGCACTCATCCACCGTGCGCGTGGCGTGGCCGACCTTGAAGCCGAGATCCCAGAGCAGATAAAGCACGAACTCCACGGCCTTGTGCATATCCGGCGTGTTCTTGGCTGGCAGCAGGAACAGAAGGTCGATATCCGATCCCGGCGCCAGCGTGCCGCGACCGTACCCCCCCACCGCTGCAACGGCGATCTGCGGCGCGTCTTTCGGATAGACATATTGGCAGGCGAGATCATAGAGGATTTCGATCAGCCGGTCCTGGAGCCAGGAGATACGTCGGGCGCAATCGATGCCGCTGCCGTCGGATTTCAGCAGTTCGCGAGCCTTTTCCCGGCCTTCCGTGCTGGCCTTGCGAAAGATCGGCAGCAGGTCTGACCTGACATCGGCGATGCGCTTGCCGTCGTTCTTGAAGATGATGTCGCATTCGCGCTTCAGCGCCGAAACATCGAGAATTTCGGAAAAATCCAGGTCCTTGATGGCCATTTATGCCGTTATCCATGTCCTGTGGGAAAGCCACCGCTTGCGATGGGATTGTCCTATAGCGAGTTTCAAAGGCGATGGACAGGCAGTCTATCCTCTTAAGCCTTGCCAAGTTCTTTCTTTAACGCATAGAGCGCGTCCAATGCCTCACGCGGCGTCATTTCGTCCGGGTTGAACCCTTTCAAAGCTTCTTCCACCTTCGATGGTCCAGCCTTGCGGGTTTCCTCACGGCGAACCGCGATCTGGAACAGCGGAAGATCGTCGATCAGCTGACTGGCCGGGTTCTTTCGATCGGCATCTTCGAGCTTCGTCAGCACCTCACGGGCGCGCTCCACCACCGATGCCGGAAGTCCGGCGAGCCTTGCCACCTGAATACCGTAGGAACGATCCGCAGCACCCGGTCCGACCTCGTGCAGGAAGATGACGTCACCCTCCCATTCCTTCACCCGCATCGTGGCATTGGAAAGGCGACCAAGTTTTTCCGACAGCACCGTCAGTTCGTGGAAATGCGTGGCGAAGAGGCCACGGCAACGATTGACCTCGTGCAGATGCTCGACCGCCGCCCAGGCGATCGAAAGGCCGTCGAAGGTTGCCGTGCCACGGCCGATCTCATCCAGAATGACCAGCGAGCGATCCGTCGCCTGATTGAGGATGGCGGCCGTTTCCACCATTTCCACCATGAAGGTCGAGCGGCCACGCGCCAGATCGTCGGACGCGCCGACGCGGGAAAATAGCCGGTCTACGATGCCGATATGGGCGGCTTCTGCCGGAACGAAGGAGCCGATCTGCGCGAGGATGGCGATGAGCGCATTCTGGCGCAAGAAAGTCGATTTACCGCCCATGTTCGGGCCGGTGAGCAGCCAGATCGCACCATTTTTGCCGCCCTCAGCAGCCGACAGATCGCAATTATTGGCGATGAATGGCCCAGCCGACTGGCGCCGCAGGGCCTGTTCAACCACCGGATGGCGCCCGCCTGTGATCGCAAAGGTCATGGAGGCATCAACGATCGGGCGGCAATAAGCCTGTTCGGTAGCGAGATAAGCGAGGCTTGAGGCGACATCGATCACCGCAAGCGCCAGCGCACCCGCCTTGATCGCCTCCGCCTGCTGCACCACGGCCTCGACCATGCGCTCGAAGGCTTCCAGCTCCATGGTCAGGGCTTCTGCCGCGGCATTGGCGATGCGGCTTTCGAGATCGGCAAGCTCGGTGGTGGTGAAGCGCATGGCGCCGGCCATGGTCTGGCGGTGAATGAAGCGCGCCTTCGCCTCATCCGTCGCCATCATGACATCGGCGTTGCCCGCCGTTACCTCGATGAAATAACCAAGCACGTTGTTATGCTTGATCTTGAGCGACTTGATGCCGGTTTCCTCGGCATATTGCAGCTGCAGCCCGGCGATCACCCGGCGCGACTGGTCACGCAATGCGCGCACGTCGTCGAGTTCTGGATTGGCGCCTTCGCGCAGGAAACCACCGTCGCGTTTCAGAAGTGGCAGATCGTCGGCCAGCATCGATCCGAGCATAGCTTCCAGCCCGCCCGGCAAAGCCTTCAGATCCGCAAGTGCAGCAGCAAGCTCCTGCGGCAATAGTCCCTGATCGAGAATGGCGGCAATTCTCTCGGCCGACGCCAGGCCCTGCCTGATCGCCCCGAGATCGCGCGGGCCACCGCGCTCCAGCGCAAGACGGGAGAGCGCGCGCGGCATATCGGCAACCTGTTTCAAGGCATCGCGCAGGCCATCGCAAAGGGAGACGTCATCAATGAGATAGGCGACCGCATCGAGACGGGCATTAACCCTTTCCGGATCGGTCAAGGGAGACATCAGCCGCTCGGCCAGAAGCCGCGCACCGCCGCCCGTGATCGTGCGGTTGAGGGCATGCAGGAGCGATCCGTCCCTTTCGCCCGATAGCGTCTTCACCAACTCCAGATTGGCGCGCGTCGCGGGATCGATGAACAGTGTGGAGGCAGCGCTTTCGCGTTCGGGCGCACCAAGCGGCGGGCGCTCGGCAATCTGAGTCTTTTCAACATAGGCAACCGCGGCAGCGGCAGCGGCCATTTCCACGCGCGAAAATGTGCCGAAACCATCGAGGGTCGAGACGTTGAAGTAACGCGCGATCCGCCCTTCCGCCGTAGCGCTGTCGAACAGAATGGCCGGCTGCGGCACGGCGACACGGCCAAGCATATCGAAAACCGGTCGCAACTCTTCGTCATGGAACAGACTGTCGGCAACGATCAGCTCGCGCGGATCGATGCGCCAGATATCAGCGAGGAGCCGCGTCAGCGTGGTTTCCGCCAAGCGGAAGACGCCGGTGGAAATATCAATCCAGGCAAGCGCAAACTGTGCCTCCGCACTGCCGCGAATACGAGCGAGCGCCATAAGATAGTTGGATTCCGTCGGCGACAGCAGCTTTTCTTCGGTGAGCGTGCCAGGCGTGACAAGCCGCACCACATCACGCTTCACCACGGATTTCGATCCGCGCTTCTTCGCCTCGGCCGGGTCCTCCACCTGCTCGCAGACGGCGACGCGATAACCGCGCAGGATGAGCTTCTGGAGATAATCATCGGCGGCGTGAACGGGAACGCCGCACATGGGAATATCCTGCCCCATATGCTGGCCGCGTTTCGTCAGCGTGATGCCGAGCGACCGCGAGGCTTCCACCGCATCGTCAAAGAACAATTCATAAAAATCGCCCATGCGGTAAAACAGCAGCGAACCGGGGTTGTTCGCCTTGATCTCGATATATTGCTCCATCATCGGAGTGGCCGTAGCGCGGCTCTCTTCCGAGATCAGGGAAGCGGTGGTCAAAACGTCCGTCAATGGCTTGCCGATGTCATATCGTGTTGCGGAAAGGGAGCGCCGACACTAGCGGCAATGGACGCACCAAGACAACACACACGGGACCGCTGCCCACAGGAACATCCCGCTAGATCCGAGTTAAAACCGGTCAGCCGTTGATGCGCTCGGTCTCGCCGCCGTAATAGCTGATGTAGCGGCCGGCGATAGAGGAAACCGGCAGGACCACGAGAACATCTGTCGTGTTGAAGGCATGGTCCACCACGGCGCCGGAGCCGAACATGGCGCCGAGACGCATATAGCCCTTGATCAGCGGCGGCATGGCGTTCAGCGCCTTGCGGGCGTTCAGCGCCTCAACCGGTACCAGGTCCATCTCGTGATAAAGCTCGGGAAGAGCGGAAGCCGCCCACTCGCCCTTTGCAACGCAATTGTGATGCAGGAAGGACAGAGCAAGCGCGTGGGCTTCCGGCTGCACGCCGGGGAACGAAGCGCAACCGATCATGGCATCCATGCGGTGTTTCACGGCATAGGCCCAGTTGCCCTGCCACAAAAGCTCAACCGTGCGCTTGGTGCGATATTCCGGCAGCACGCAGGAGCGGCCAAGCTCCATGAAGCGCTTGCCCGGATGGCGCGCTACCAGCCCGGCGATGTCGAATTCGCTTGCGGAATAAAAACCGTTATTCGCGAGTGCAGTTTCCTGACGTAACAAACGGTAGGTACCGACGATCTGGTCCTCGCTGTCGCCTTCAATCGCCTTGTCGAGCACGAGCAGATGGTCGCAGACACTGTCCCAGGCGTCGATGTCGCGCTTGCGGCGCATCGCGTCTGCGGGAAGGCGCGCCTTCATTTCATCAACGAAAACCCGGTAACGCACGGACTGCGCCGCGTCGATCTCCCGCTCGTTTCTTGCGAGCCGTGTTTCCAGCGAGCCGATACGGCCGAAAAGCCCCTCATTGTCCTGAGCGGTGTCTGGACGAGGATGAATAACAACTTTGTTTTCACAAATGTCGTGACTGTAGATTTCGGCAACCATGGGGAATCGCTCCGCCACCAAAAAGATTTTTCCTGTCATAAATCACTAATTGACGACAGAATAGTGACAAAATGCAGCCATTGCGAGTCTCTCAAGTCATGATGGAAACAGGCGTTTCGCCTCCAGCAAGCGGCGGATTTCCTCGACGAGTCGTCTCGGGTCGGCAGGCTTGGTCAAAACCTTGGCCGCACCGGCATTCAGCAGGATTTCGGCGGTTTCAACGCTCGCATCGCCGCTGAGCACGATGAGCGGAATATTTCTTCCGCCCTTCAGCGTGCCGAGAAGCTCCGGCAGCACCTCAAGCCCCTCGCCGCCCGGCATATTGAGATCGGATATGATGAGGTGCGGCAGGCGGGTTGTGCCGGGCGCCACGGCTTGCTGCAGGGCCTGAAAATCGTCGACACTGCGCACGATGTAACCGCTTTTTTCCAGAACGGCCCGGATGATGCGCGCATTGACGGCGTCGTCCTCGGCCACGAGGATATCGATGCCGCTTACCCCCTCCGTCACCCGTGACGAAAACCCCACATCCGGGTGGTTGTCGTTGATGGCATCGCGCCGTTCTATGCCGCGCAGACGGCCGCAGAGGACGTCAATCAGGGACTTTTCGCGCAGCGGCCGGATCAACCAGGCGTCGAAGGACGCATGCATGGTCGACGCCCGCTCTTCGGGACTGACCAGCAACGTGCGACGGACATTCTGTTGCGGCCAATCCCTTAGCGCGTCTCTGAACAGAGGCGAAATACGCCTGTCGACAATGATATCGGTGAGATCGACAACTGTACCGTGCAGCCTTTCCAAATCCTCCGGTTCGTGGATAAGAGCGCATTTACCGCCGAAAGCCTCGATCGCCTCCATCGTCACCGTTGCTGCCACGCCCCTCGGCGCGACCAGCAGGACATTGGTATGCTGCAGGCAATGGTGCCGGTCCGGGTCCGGCGTGCCGGTGGACGAACTGCCCGGACGGAATGCCAGCTTGAAGGTGCTGCCCTCACCCTTGCGGCTGAAGACCGTGAGGCTGCCACCGAATTCCCGCACGATGCGGGCGGAAATCGCGAGCCCAAGCCCTGTTCCCCCACTTTGTTGCGACATCGGGCCTGCCTGTTCGAATTCGCCAAAGATACGGGCCTGTTCCGCTTGGCTCATGCCGGGGCCGGTGTCCTCGACGGTGATATGCAATTCGCCTTCAACCATGCGCGCCCGGATGACGACCCCGCCCACCTGCGTGAATTTGACGGCATTGCCGAGTAGGTTGAACAGAACCTGACGCAGCCTTGCCGGATCGAAATCCAGATAATCAGGCACATCCGGCGTGACGAAGGAGGTGATTTCGATGCCCTTTTCGTGGGCGCGATGCGCCAGCATCTCGACAATGCTCTCGATCAGCCGGCGCAGGTTTTCCGCACGCGGATTGAGTTTGAAACGGCCCGCCTCCATGGTCGAATAATCCAGCAGGTCCTCGACCAACTGTACCAGCGACTGACCGGACTGCTTCATGCCGTCGAGATAATTACGTTGCTCTTCATTGAGCTTCGTCTGCGACAGAAGATGGTTCATGCCGAGCATGCCGGAAAGCGGCAGACGGATCTCGTGGCTAACAGTTGCCAGCAGCCTTGCCTTTTCGGCATCGGCCTTTTCCGCGCGTAACCGGGCGTTTTCCCGCTCGCCGAGTGCCAGCCGCTCCTCGGTGACATCTCTCGCGATGCTGCTGATGAGAAGACGACTGCTTGCCAGATCGCGGGTGACGACATCGTGCCAGGAGAAAATGCGCTGACCGAACGGGGTCGCGATTTCCACATCATAAGCGTGGGCCTTGTCGCCTGGTCGGAAAGCGATGCCGATTTCCTCACAGCTCAGCCCTTCGGGGGCCGAGCAGCCCGTCACTTCACGAAAAACCGCATTCGCCTCGACGATGCGCCGATCCATATTGCGGATGACGATGATATCGCCCATGGCCTCCTGGATCTCGGCAATCAGCGATCGG
Source organism: Agrobacterium sp. A3-95 (assembly GCF_053521785.1). NCBI lineage: Bacteria > Pseudomonadati > Pseudomonadota > Alphaproteobacteria > Hyphomicrobiales > Rhizobiaceae > Agrobacterium > Agrobacterium sp. A3-95. Next base: position 846,320 of record NZ_JBNWDR010000001.1, read on the forward strand.
TTTTGAGTTTGGCGTAGCCGTACATCCAAATCATCTGCAGATAGTTTGCCGGTATACTGGAAGGATTTGCCGAACATGGCGTAGGACAGGAGACCGACCAGCACCGCACCGAAGAAGGATGCCAAGGCGACGGTGACCGAATAAGGCACCGCAAGCGCGATCAAGGCCGCGGAGAAGGCACCCACCGACAATGACGCGGCAACGTATAGCGTGATCGATCTGACATCTATCCCGCGCCCCGCACCACCATGGTGAGATGTCGTGTCGACGCGATCAGCCGGCTGCGCCGGGGTGGCGGCGAGGCCATCTGAAACTTTTTCCCGCAGTCGTGCCAGTTCGCTCATGCACAACCGCTACCACGGCAGCGGTTTTGATATGTTTGGCTCAAACGCTAAAATTTTACTTTTTAGCCGCCCGGGCGTGCAGAAACTCATCGAGAATGACGCAACCGGCACCGATTGTTATGAAAGTGTCGGCCAGATTGAAGACCGCGAACGACCATGTATCGGTGTGAAACAGGATGTAGTCGATGACGTGACCGTAGAAAAAGCGGTCGAGAAGATTGCCAGCCGCTCCAGCGATGATGAAGGCGAAGCCAAGATGGGCAAAAGTCCGATCCGCCGCCGTCTTGCGCCAGAGCCACAGAACGAAGACCACGATGACGAGCCGCATGCTGACGATGAACCAGCCGTGCATGTCCGCCAGCATCGAAAACGCCACACCGAGATTATAGGTGCGGTAAAGCGCCAGGAACGGAATGACCGGCACCATCTCCTGCAACGGCAGATAGGTCTCGACCAGTTGCTTGACGACCTGGTCCAGCACAAGGGCAGCAACGATAAGCGCGAAAGCCGGGCCAAATTTCGAAAACAACGCCGCTTTGGCCATTACTTCACCGGTGCCAGTTCGAGGAGATGTCGCCGCGCCTCGAAAAGCATGACAGCGGTTGCGATGGCGAGATTGAGACTATCGGCACGGCCCTGTTGGGGAATGCGCGCCAGTTGGTCTGCCTTGCCGGCCAGTTCAGGCGGCAGGCCGGATTGTTCGTTGCCCATCAAAAGCACGACGGGCTTTCCGGCGTAATCGATTTTTCGATAGTCCACCGACCCGGCAAGATGAGTGGCAACGACACTGACATTGGCTGATTTTTTCCATGAGAGGAATTCCTCAACCGAGGCGCGGGCAACGGGCGTAGCGAAGACCGAACCCATGGTCGCACGCACCGTTTCCAGCGAAAACGGATCGGTGCAATCGCCGACCAGAATGACACCTGAGGCACCCGCCGCATCCGCCGTGCGGATGATGGTGCCGAGATTGCCGGGATCACGCACCCGATCGAGCGCGATATAGGTCTCGCCTTTTTCCGGACGGATATCCTTCAATGGCTTCCATCTCTGGTCAAAGATGCCAACGACCATTTGCGGATTGTCGCGTCGGGTGATCGAGGCGATGACTTTTTCGCTGACTTCGAGCACCAGCCCGCCCGAAGCGACCGTCTTTACGGCCGCCTGCTCCACCAGCGGCTTGCCCTTGGCCGCCTTGGCGTAAACCAGGGTGCGGATGGTCCAGCCCAGTTCGAGCGCGTCGATAACCAGCTTCAGGCCTTCCGCCATGAAGGTGCCGGTCTCTTCCCTGCCCTTTTTCTGGGTAAGCGCCTTGATATCCTTGATGATGGGATTGGCAAGGCTGGTGACTTCCTTGACCTGGCCAACCCGGCGCGTCGTGTTTTCGCGCATGTCGTTCGTCATTTCGGCTCCCAGCGGCTGAACAGCGATGTGGAAAGCACCCGGCCCGGCGTCTTGCCATCAAGCCCGGCCTCGCGAATGACGAGCTCGCCGGATGCAACGACGCCACCGGCGCCGCGCATGATTTCGCGCATCAATTCATGCATCGAATAGAAGCTGGCCCTGATAGAATAGGCCGTCAGCACCAGACCGAGCGCTTTGGGCGACAGGATTTCCCGGCAGATATCGAGCATCAACGGAAGATGGTCGAACAATTGCCAGATTTCACCATGGGTGCCGCGGCCGAATTTCGGCGGGTCGGTGAGAATGATGTCGTAGGTGCTGCCGCGACGCTCCTCGCGCTGGATGAACTTCATCGCGTCTTCGCAAATCCAGCGTATCGGCGCCTGTTCGAGCCCGGCAAGCGCCTGGTTCTCCTTTGCCCAGCCGATCGCTTTCTTGGAGGCGTCGACATGGGTTACTTCAGCGCCTGCGGCAGCGGCGACCAAAGAAGCGACGCCGGTGTAACCAAACAGGTTCAGGACTTTCAGCGGCCGGTCAGCCGTTTCAACGGCATTTTTCAGCCATTCCCAGTGGACAATCTGCTCCGGGAAGACGCCGACATGCCGGAAGGCCGTGAAACGGCCGAGAAATTCGACGCCGAGCAGCGACAGGGGCCAGGTTTCGCCAAGTGCTGCCTTTGGAAAACGCCAACGGCCCATGCCGTCTTCATCCGTGTCGCCGGTAAAAATGGCGTCGGCATTCTGCCATACGCGGTCGGGAACCGACGGCTGCCAGAGAGCCTGCGCCTCGGGACGGACGACGCGATATTCGCCGTATTGTTCAAGCTTCAGGCCATTGCCGCTGTCGATGATATGAAAATCACCCGCGCCACTCGATTCCAGAATAACCGGAACCTGTTCTGCGGGACGTTCGCCGGTGCGATGCTTGAGGGGCCGCGCAGGCACCTGCTCAACGGCCGGTACTGGGGCTATCTTTTCCCTCGGCGCAGATTGGGGCGCGCTGCGCACCGCGTCCGGCTCGCGCTTTTTCGGTGCCGCGTCCATTCGCCGTGCCGGCTTTGCGGCAGGAACCTGTTTTTTCTCGCTCCCGGCACGCACGCGATTGCCCGACCGGCTGTCTTTTTTCTTCAATGGAAATCTTTCCGCTTCTGCCCGCGTCTTATCGCGCCAGCAAATAGCATTCCAAGCGTCGCTCGACTAGAGCCGCAACGAATGTCGGCACCATCACTTTGCCGGGAGTTGGCCCGCATTCGGAAGCTGCGCGGCTGTTGCCGCTTTGTGCCGGTTCGCCTCGTCATGCCAGCGAACGGCTTCCTTCGCCTCGATCCGGGCGCGCTTGCGATGCTTGCCCTGCGCAAACCATGTGGCGGAAGATCCCAGAAGCACACCGAAAATGACGGCCAGAAACAGGAACACGAAAAACGGCGCGGTGAAGGAAAGTACACCATCCTCCGGCCGGAACGGATTGAGCGCGAGCGTCACGGACTGACGATTGGCCACGCACAGGATGACGAGGATAATCGCCAGCGGAAGCAGGATGATGAGGTTGATGATTTTTTTCGACATCCGACATTACTCCATCGCGGCATGCATTCCGTCGGCTCCGTTTCCGAGGCGGCGGGTGAGAACGATCAATCGTCCTCTTCGTCACCCATACCGGGGTTCAGGCGCTCACGCAGTTCCTTGCCCGTCTTGAAGAAAGGCACCCATTTTTCCTCGACGAAAACCGATTCACCCGTGCGCGGGTTCCGACCGGATCGCGAAGGACGGTTCTTCACCGAAAATGCGCCGAAACCACGAAGCTCGACACGATTTCCCGCTGCCAAGGCATCGGTGATTTCATCCAGCACCGCATTGACGATATTTTCCACGTCACGGTGATAAAGGTGCGGGTTACGCGCAGCAACGATCTGCACCAGTTCAGACTTGATCACGGTTGCCCCCTGAAAGAATTGGATTTTTAATGCGGCTCAACCTGCCAAACGGAAACAAGACCGTCAAGAAACAACTTGTCCGCACCGAGCTGACCGGAGCCCGCAAACGGTATTAAATCGTCATATCCCAGAAGCTTCGCTATTTGCGCAACACTGAAAAGCGAAAAAGGCGAACTGGAAGACGGTGCGCGCCATTCCACGATCGGCAGATCCTTGGCAACACCGCGCGTTTCGAAATAGCCGCGAATTTCCTTTTCGCCGCCAAGCGTGTCGACCAGCTTGTTGGCGAGCGCCTGTCTGCCCGTGAAAATCGATCCGTCCGCCAGTTTCAACACATCCTCGCGCGGCAATTTGCGGCGATCGGCCACAAGATCGACGAACCAGCCGTAGCTGTCCATCACCATGGAACGGATCATCGTCTTCGCCTCTTCGGGCGCCTCATGGAACGGCGAAGGCTCCGCCTTCATCGGAGAGGACTTTATTTCCTGCAGCGAGACGCCGAGCTTATCCATCAGCTGGCCGATCTGGGGATATTGAAAGATCACGCCGATGGAGCCGGTGATCGAGGTTTCGCCAGCGACGATGACGTCACCTGCAGATGCGATCATATATCCAGCGGAGGCGGCAAGCGTGCGGACATCGGAGACCACCGGCTTCTTTTCCGCAACGCCGCGAATGGCCTTGAAGATGCGCTCGCCGCCATAGGTGGTGCCACCGGGCGATGAAATCGACACGATCAGCCCTTTGACATTGTCGCTCTTGGCAATCTTGTCCAGCCGCTCCAGAAGTTCGGTATTGTCCTGGATCAGCCCGGAGATCTGGACACGGGCAATATGGGGTCTCTCGCTTTGCTGCGGGGTGGCCCATAGAAACCGGTAGAGGCCGAAAATGCCGGCGACAAACAGAAAAACAGCGGCAATCCGCCAGAAAGTCAGCTTGCGGCGCAATCGTCTGCGATCCGCTATCGCCATATTATCCATCGAAAACCCCTGCCTTCCGGCATTTGAAGCGTAATGTAAGCGTCATGGCCATATGGTTCTTCTAGCGCGAAGCCGCAAGGAAACAATAAGGAAACCAGAATTACGATTAAATTCGCATTTCCCTTGCACCTTTCCAGACAAAAACCATATTGGCAGGACACAGCACTCATGCCAAAGACATCAAGATAAACATATAAGCTTCAGTTGCGCGCCAAAGTGGCGCCCAGGAAGTTTTCCGGACCCACTCTTATGCTCGAAAGACTCCGCCAACCCGCGCCAGCGTTTCCGCTGCCCAATGACCAGAACGGCGCTTACGAGCGCGCGCTGAGGCATTCCGCGCGCGTGAAGCGGCTGAAAATCATTCTGCCGCTCGGTGCGGCGATCATCTCGTTTGCCTTCGTCGCCGTTTCGCTCATTCGCACCTGGGCGCCCGAAGAGGTTTCGCTTGAAAGCGCAAGGATCGAAGACGGCAAGATCGTGATGGAAAAGCCGGCCGTTGCGGGCCGCAACGAGAAGGGGATCGACTACTCCATGAACGCAGACCGTGCGTTGCAGGATATCGCCAACCCCAACCTCATGACGCTCGAAAGGGTTCTGGCCGCGGTGCCTGTGAACGACAGCGTCGCCCAGGTGATCGCCAAGGAAGGCATTTTCGACCGGGCCACCAACACGCTGAAGATGACCGCCCCTTTTGACATCAATCTCAGCAATGGCATACAAGCGAAGTTCCAATCTGCGGATGTCGATCTGAAGGCTGGAAAAATGAGCAGCAAAGAGCCGGTTTCGATCAAAACAAACGACGGCGCCATTGTTGCGCAATCGATTGATATCGCGGATAATGGCAAAACTATTACATTTTCGGGGCAGGTACGCGCACGTATCGCTGCATCCAATATCAAGAATGAAGGCAAGTGAGAGCCCGGTCCAGATGATGCAAATTTCCCGTCCCGTTTCCCTTGGCAAATCCGCAGGCGTTACAGCCGCAGCTTTTGCTTTTTCCTGTCTTGCAACCGTGGCTTTCGCTCAGAACACCACCAGCAACATGACAGGCGTCAAGCTCTCCGGCGACCAGCCGATCGCTATCGAAAGCGATCAGCTCGAGATTCGGGACCAGGAGCGCAAGGCCTATTTCACCGGTAACGTGAAAGTTGTGCAGGGCACCACCACCCTTCAGGCCGGCAAGATGACGGTCAATTACAAGGGTGAAGGTTCCTCGCTCACCAGCGGTGACGCCAACATCGAAAAAATCTTCGTCGACAATAACGTCTACCTGACGTCCGAGACGCAGAAGGCCACGGCCGATCACGGCGAATTCGACATGGCGGCGCAGACCTTCATTCTGACCGGCAAGCAGGTTGTGCTGTCCGAGGGCGCGAATGTTTTCACCGGCTGCAAGCTCACTGTTCTGATGAATTCGGGGCAGGCAAAGCTTGAAAGCTGCGGCGGCCCTGTCCGGATCATGCTCGATCCGAAATCGCAGCAGAAGAAACAGTAGTCTCACCTCGTGAAGATAGCCTCGATCTCAAAAATATTTGGCGGTGGGCGCGACCGACCTGTGGACGCTGCGTCGCAGGCCGACAAGGCTCGCTATGACGGAACCCTGATTGCGCATGGTCTGACGAAGACCTATAATACACGACGCGTCGTCAACGGCGTCTCGCTGGTCGTGCGCCGTGGTGAAGCCGTGGGGCTGCTTGGCCCGAACGGCGCGGGCAAAACCACCTGTTTCTACATGATCACGGGCCTTGTACCCGTCGATAGCGGCAAGATCGCCATCAACGGCAACGACGTCACCACCATGCCGATGTACAGGCGTGCCCGCCTCGGTGTCGGCTACCTGCCGCAGGAAGCCTCCATTTTCCGCGGACTGACAGTCGAGGAAAACATCCGCGCCGTGCTGGAAGTGCACGAACCTGACAGCGCCAAGCGCAGCCGCAAGCTCGATGAGTTGCTGGAAGAGTTCCACATTGCGCAGCTGCGCAAATCGCCCGCTGTCGCGCTGTCGGGCGGCGAACGTCGCCGTCTGGAAATCGCCCGTGCTCTGGCGACCGATCCGACCTTCATGCTTCTGGACGAACCTTTTGCCGGCGTCGATCCGATCTCCGTCAGCGACATTCAGAACCTTGTCAGACATTTGACCGCACGCGGGATCGGCGTTCTCATCACCGACCACAATGTCCGCGAAACGCTCGGCCTCATCGACCGCGCCTATATCATCCATGCCGGTGAGGTTCTGACCCATGGCCGTGCGGACGATATCGTCAACAATCCGGATGTGCGCCGGCTCTATCTCGGCAATAATTTTAGCCTTTAAGCTCCCGGGCGCGAAAGATTCTTCATCGCGCCCCGCAGTGACGCTTGACCAAACATAATAAAAAAGCAATTTTTGGGCCAAGTTTCGTTGCCTGCGCAAAATTTATGAAATTTGTGGCGACGAAGAAGCTGTAAGGGGAGTTTCGCGTCCGCCATGGCATTATCTGCCAGCCTTTTGCTGCGTCAAAACCAGTCTCTCGTGATGACACCGCAACTGATGCAGTCCATCCAGCTGCTTCAGATGACGCATTTCGAACTGACGCAGTTCATCGCGCAGGAGGTGGAGCGCAATCCTTTGCTTGAAATTGCGGCAAACGACGGGGATTTGAGCAGCGATAGCCCTGTTGATGCGGAGAATTTCGGCGATGCCGACAGCGAAGGGTCCGACAAGTCCGCGCCGGTAACGGCCGACAGCGACGACTGGTACGGCGATCGCGCGGCAAATCTCGGCGAACAGCTCGACACCAGCTTCGAAAATGTCTTTCCCGACGATACCGAACCCAGAAAGCCCGACGCACCCGAACTGGCGGGGCAGTGGAAATCCATGCCCGGGCAGGAGTCAGGCGAGAGTTACGATCTCGACGACTTCGTTGCCGCGAAACAGACCCTCAGCGACCATCTCAATCAGCAATTGCCTCTCGCCATATCCTCTGTGGAAGACAGGATGATCGCCGATGCGCTGATCGGCCAGCTCGACGAGACCGGATATATCGCCGTAGATGCTGTCGAAGACGTCGCTGAACGGCTGGGGGCGGCGCCTTCGGCAGTGGAGCGAATTCTGGAGACGCTTCAGGGCTTTGATCCTCCCGGCGTGTTTTCCCGCTCGCTGAGCGAATGTCTGGCGATCCAGCTTGCCCAGAAGGACAGGCTTGATCCGGCAATGCGGGCTTTTATCGACAATCTGGAGCTTCTGGCGAAACGGGATTTCGCTTCTCTAAAAAAACTCTGCGGCGTGGATGAGGAAGACCTTCTCGACATGCTGGCGGAAATTCGCACGCTCAATCCGCGTCCGGGCGCTGGTTACGATTCGACCGTTTCCGAGACAATCGTTCCTGATATCATCATTCGCCCCTCCTCTGCCGGCGGCTGGCTTGTGGAAATCAACCCCGAGACCCTGCCGCGCGTGCTCATCAACCAGACCTATTTCGCAGAGGTTTCAAGGCACAAGTCGCGTGAGGGAGAGGATCAGGATTTCCTTTCCGAATGCATGCAGACGGCCCATTGGCTGACCCGCAGCCTCGACCAGCGCGCCAGAACGATCATGAAGGTGGCGACCGAAATCGTGCGCCAGCAGGACGCCTTTCTCGTCAATGGCGTGGACCACCTGCGCCCGCTGAACCTCAAGACGGTGGCCGACGCCATCAAGATGCACGAATCCACCGTCAGCCGGGTGACGTCGAAAAAATACATGCTGACGCCGCGCGGCCTGTTTGAGCTGAAATATTTCTTCAGTGTTTCCATCAGCTCGGTGGAAGGCGGTGACAGCCATTCGGCAGAAGCGGTGCGTCACCGCATCAAGGCGATGATCGCGCAGGAGGCCGCCGACGCAGTGCTTTCCGATGACGATATCGTCGATAATCTGAAAAAGAGTGGTATCGATCTTGCCCGCCGGACCGTGGCCAAATATCGCGAGGCGATGAACATCCCATCCTCCGTTCAGAGACGGCGTGAGAAGAAGGCCCTGGCCAGACTGTCGGCGTTCTGAGCGGTGGCGCTGGTCACGTTTTCAGGGCTTTCCAGCCGCACCATTGACTCTTGCTACGGCAAGGGCTAGAAGCCCGCCGCACACGTAAGCAAGGTCATTTGTAACGGATTCATCTCCACCGTCCATGGGCGTAAAATTCGAATGGGGGCTTTTAAAGGCCTTCGAAACGCTTGGATGCGCGCGCGGCTTGACGTAAGCTGGTACTCGCAAATCACTACAAAAAGGAAATTTTCCATGAGTGTGCGTGTATCTGGTAAACATATGGAGATCGGCGAATCTTTCCGGCAGCGGATTGAGGACAATATAGGTCTGGCAGTTACCAAATACTTCGATGGGGGGTATTCAGGCCAAGTGACCGTAGAGAAGTCCGGATCGCGTTTTGCAGCCGATTGCAAACTGCATCTCGATACGGGCGTTGTATTGCATGCGGCGGGTCAGGCAAATGATCCGCAAGCGAGTTTCGATGCCGCCGCCGAGCGTATCGAGAAGCGCCTGCGTCGCTACAAACGGAAGCTGAAGGACCATCACCACAATGGTTCTGCGGCGAACGGCGCGATGTCGGAAATCGCCTATACGGTAATGGATGCTGTCCCCGATGAGGACCACGAGGTTCCGGAAGACTACGCACCCACGATCGTTGCGGAAAGTTCGAAACAGATAAAGACGATGTCCGTCGCCAGCGCCGTGATGGCGCTCGACATGACGGACGAACCGGTTCTGCTGTTCCGCAGCCCCGGCAAGGAATATCTCAACATCGTCTACCGACGACATGACGGCAATATTGGCTGGATCGACGCGGAAACGATCAAGAGCTGAACAGTCTGACAAGACATGGGAGGCAGAGCGCGAAAGCGTATCTGCCTCCTGCATCGTCTCGATGGCATGAAGGAAAAAGAGAATGGCGTTGGCAGATTTGCTGCAACAAGATGCGATTATTCCCGCCCTCAAGGTGAATTCCAAAAAGCAATTGCTTCAGGAGCTGGCCGCAAAGGCAGCCAGAATTACCGGAGTCTCGGAACGGGAAGTTTTCGACGTCATCCTCCAGCGTGAGAAACTCGGCTCCACCGGTGTGGGGCACGGCATTGCCATTCCGCATGGCAAGCTGAGCAGCATCCATCAGATCACCGGCGTCTTCGCACGTCTTGAAACACCTGTTGATTTCGAGGCGCTGGATGACCAGCCGGTCGATCTGGTCTTCCTGCTGCTTGCACCCGAAGGCGCCGGCGCGGATCATCTGAAGGCGCTGTCGAGAATTGCCCGAGCTTTGCGCGACCCCGAGCTGGTGGCCAAGCTGCGTGCCACCGATTCCGACACGGCAATCTACGCCTTCCTCAATCAGGAGCAGGCGACCGCTGCCTGATCAAAGGCTGCCGACGGTCCTTTCCATGGACAAAAAAACGCGCCCTTGAGGCGCGTTTTTTATTGGAGCATTTCAAACAAAAGCGCGTCCCGGTTTTTATATCCGGACGCGCTTTAGATGAGGGAATGCCTCACGCATCCTTCTCGTTGACGGAGGCGGTGCCCGGCTCGGGCGCTGCGGCGGTCTCCACCTTCGGGCCACCCTTTGAGACGCCAACCATGGCGGGGCGCAGCACCCGGTCACCGATGGTGAAACCGGCCTGAACCACCTGCAGTACCGTGTTGTTCGGAACTGCCGTGTTCGGAATTTCGAACATCGCCTGGTGGAAATTCGGATCGAATTTCTGGCCTTCCGCATCGATCTTTTTGACGCCATGGCGCTCCAGCGTCGAGAGCATCGAGCGCTCCGTCATCTCGACACCTTCGATCAGGCCGTTGAGACCGGCTTCGCCATTGGTCTTGAGTTCGTCCGGAATGGCTTCAAGAGCGCGGCGAAGATTGTCGGAAACGGCAAGCATGTCGCGCGCGAAAGCGGCGAGAGAATAGGCCTTCGCATCCTTGACTTCGCGTTCGGTGCGGCGACGAAGATTGTCCATTTCTGCTGCAAGACGCAGGAACTTGTCGCGCAGATCGGCATTTTCGGCCCTGAGCAGTTCGATCGGATCGGGCTCGGCAGCTTCCGCCGTCTCTTCCCCTGTAAATGCGGGTTCGACAAACTCTTCGGCGACGTCCGCGTCAGGTCCGGGCTTTTTCGTATCGTCGGTCATGACGTTCTCCAGATTTGAATATTGTTGGTTGCGCCCGATATCGAGGTTTGAAGGGCAAAAATCAAGGCTTGCGGCGAAAAGCTTGCCGCATTCTCTAACCTTGCGGGCTTGTCCTATCTCTGCTTTCGGGAAAGGCGGGCCATAATTTGTGCAGTGTAGTCCACCATAGGCACGATACGGGCGTAATTTAGCCTCGTGGGACCGATGACGCCGACGGCACCCACAACGCGATTTTCCTCATCCCGATAAGGTGCCACGATCAGTGACGAGCCTGACAGCGAGAAGAGCTTGTTTTCCGAGCCGATGAAAATCCTGACGCCTGAGCCACTTTCTGCAAGGTTGAGGATCTCGATGAGGTTTTCCTTGCGTTCCAGATCGTCGAACAGCAGGCGCACACGATCGATATCTTCCTCACCGGCCAGACCTTCCAGCAGGTTGGAGCGTCCGCGGACGATGAGGCGGCCGAGCTTGCCCTCTTCATTGTCGCCCGCCCATATGGCGAGACCACGTTCAATGAGGTCCTGCGCGAGCGTGCCGAGTTCCGACTGCAATTCGGCACGCTGCGTCTGAAACTGGCCCCGCAGTTCCTGCAGCGTCTGCCCGGAAAGATGGGCATTGATGAAATTTGCCGCCTCTGTCAATTGCGATGACGAAATGCCGACCGGCAATTCGATGATACGGTTTTCGACCTGATTGTGGTCCCCTACCAGCACGGCAAGCGCCTTGGTGGGCTCCAGCCGGATGAATTCAACGTGCTTGAGAATGACGTCGCTCTTGGCCGTCAGCACCAGGCCGGCACCGCGCGACATGCCTGAAAGCATGCGGCTTGCCTCCGTCAGCAACCCTTCCAGCGATTGCTCGTGGCCGGCGACTGGACCGATCTGGCGGTCGATACTGGCTCTCTCATCGGCGGGTAGATCGCCCACCTGCATGAATGCGTCCACGAAGAAGCGCAGCCCCGTCTGGGTGGGCAGTCGCCCGGCGCTGATATGCGGCGAATAGATGAGACCCAGTTCCTCGAGATCGCTCATGACGTTGCGAACGGAGGCCGGTGAAAGCGACATCGGCAACAGCCGCGACAGGCTGCGCGACCCCAAGGGTTCGCCGGTGTCGAGATAGCCTTCGACGATGCGCCGGAAAATCTCCCGCGACCGTTCATCCAGCAACGATGCCTGATCTTTTGAAAGCGGTGCGGAAAAGCCCATATCATCCGTTCTTTATCGTCAAAACTCTGTCCGTACCAATATAATGCGTTGCACCGCTGCGGCAAAATGGAAATTGGCTTTGCAAAACCCCGGGGCGCGCCTTAGAAGGCAGGAACCAACATGGAGAGTGGATCATATGCGGCCTTCAGGCAGAAAAACCGATCAGATGCGCAAGGTTTCCTTCGAGCGCAATTTCTCGAAACATGCCGAAGGTTCCTGTCTGGTCAAATTCGGTGATACGCATGTGCTCGTCACCGCAAGCCTTGAGGAAAAGACGCCACCGTGGCTGCGCAACAGCGGCAAGGGCTGGGTCACCGCCGAATACGGCATGCTGCCGCGTTCCACCCATGAGCGGATGAAGCGCGAGGCCTCGGCCGGCAAGCAGGGCGGACGCACGCAGGAAATCCAGCGCCTTATCGGCCGCTCGCTGCGCGCAGTGGTCGACCTGCAGGCGCTTGGCGAGCGCCAGATCAGCATCGACTGCGACGTCATTCAGGCCGATGGCGGCACGCGCACGGCTTCCATCACCGGCGCATGGATCGCCTTGCATGATTGCCTGAAGTGGATGGAAACCCGCAACATGATCAAGGTCGAGAAGGTCCTGAAAGACCATATCGCCGCGATCTCCTGCGGCATCTTTGCAAAACAGCCGGTCATCGATCTCGATTATCTCGAGGATTCCTCCGCCGAGACCGATGCGAATTTCGTCATCACCGGCTCCGGCGGCATCGTCGAGGTGCAGGGAACCGCGGAAGGTGCCCCCTTCTCCGAAGAGGAATTCCTGACGCTGCTCGGTCTTGCAAAGGCCGGATGCAGCGAACTGGTCGCCCTTCAGAAACAGGCAATCGCCTGAGCCGACAGGAAAACGTCATGCGCAAGCTCGATACCAGAACGATCGTCGTCGCCAGCCACAACAAGGGCAAGATCGCCGAAATCGCCGACCTGATCGGGCCTTTCGGCTTTTCAGCCAAATCGGCTGCGGAGCTGAACTTCGTGGAGCCGGACGAGACAGGCACCACCTTTGAGGAAAATGCTGCCATCAAGGCGCTTGCGTCTGCGAAGGCATCCGGCCTGCCGGCTCTGTCTGACGATTCCGGTCTGGTCATCGATGCGCTGGATGGCGCGCCGGGCGTTTACACCGCCAATTGGGCAGAAACGGCTGACGGTACGCGCGACTTCGCCATGGCCATGCAGAAGGTCGAGGATGCGCTTGCCGAACGCGGTGCAACGAAGCCGGAAGACCGCACGGGCCGATTCGTCAGCGTGCTGTGCCTTGCCTGGCCGGACGGGCATGTCGAATATTTTCGCGGTGAGGTGGAAGGCACGGTGGCGTGGCCCCCGCGCGGAACGAGCGGTTTCGGCTATGACCCGATCTTCAAACCTGAAGGTTACGACACCACATTCGGTGAAATGACCGCAGACGAAAAACACGGCTGGAAGCACGGCGATGCGTTTGCGCTCTCCCATCGTGCCCGCGCGTTCAAAAAATTCGTCGAAACCTGTCTGGAGGCATGAACCCGATGACCGGGGAGCACCAACTTTCTTCCCCCGGCGCGTCGCTTCTGCCGGATACGGGCGATCCCGGTTTCGGGATCTATCTGCACTGGCCCTTCTGTGCGGCCAAATGCCCCTATTGCGATTTCAACAGCCATGTCCGCCACCGCCCGGTGGATCAGGAACGGTTCACTGCGGCGTTCCTCAGCGAAATGGCAAAGATGCGGGCGCTCAGCGGTCCGCGTGTCGTTACCAGCATTTTCATGGGCGGCGGCACACCTTCGCTGATGGACCCGCAGACCGTAGGCGCGCTTCTTGATGGCGTTTCGCGCTTCTGGCATGTGCCTGATGGTATCGAGATCACCATGGAGGCTAATCCTTCAAGCGTCGAGGCGGAGCGGTTTCGCGGTTACCGGGCAGCCGGCGTCAATCGCGTCTCGCTCGGCGTCCAGGCGCTGAACGACCGGGACCTGAAGTTCCTTGGCCGTCTGCATGATGTTGCCGATGCGCTTAAAGCCATCCGTCTGGCGCGGGAGATTTTTCCGCGCATGTCCTTCGATCTGATTTACGCCCGCCCGAACCAGACTGTGGCCGAATGGGACGCTGAGCTGAAGGAAGCCGTCTCCTACGCCGTCGACCATCTGTCGCTCTATCAGCTCACTATCGAGGAAGGCACGCCGTTCTACGGGCTGCACAAGGCTGGCAAGCTGATCGTACCGGATGGCGAGCATTCGGCGGTGCTTTATGAAGCGACGCAGGAAATCACCGAGCGTTACGGCATGCCGGCGTACGAGGTTTCCAATCACGCCCGCCCCGGTGCGGAAAGCCGCCATAACCTGACCTACTGGCGTTATGGCGATTATGCCGGTATTGGACCCGGTGCGCATGGACGCCTGACCAATGGCGCCTCCAAGCTCGCCACCGTCACCGAGCGCCATCCCGAAACCTGGCTCGAGACCGTAGAGCGTGAAGGCCACGGCATGGTCGATCAGGAGCTTCTCGGCGTCGACGAACAGGCAGACGAATTGCTGCTGATGGGCCTTCGCCTGCGCGAAGGCATTGATCTTGCTCGCTGGAGCGATCTCTCCGGCCGCGAGCTCGACCCTGAGAAAGAGGAATTCCTGCTGCAACACGGCTTCGTGGAACGAATCGGCAATTCCCGCCTGCGCTGCACCCCTTCCGGCATGCTTATTCTGGATGCCGTGGTCGCCGATCTCGCCTGCTGACCGGCAGCCTGCCTGGTCCTGAGCCAATGAACAACCGAGAAACCAATAAAAAAGCGGCCCGAAGGCCGCTTTTTCATGCGTTGTTTTCGTTGATCAGGCGCTTCAGCAGCTCAACCTCGTGGCCGAGCTTGGTGTCGCCGGAAATCAGATCCTCGATCTTGCGCACCGCGTGAAGAACCGTGGTGTGGTCGCGACCGCCGAAACGGCGACCGATCTCGGGAAATGAGCGTGGTGTCAGCATCTTGGCCAGATACATGGCGATCTGGCGCGGCTTGACGATGACGCGGGTGCGACGGTTGGAAACCAGCTCCTGCCGCGACACATTATAATGCCTGGCGACGATGCGCTGAATATCCTCGATACGGACGCGCTTGGCCTCCCCACTGCCGACGAGGTGCGACAGCAGCTCATCGACACGGTCAACCGAGAGGTTCGGCTCGAAAGAGCGCCGGAACATCAGCTGGTTGAAGGCGCCTTCAAGCTCGCGTCCGCTCGCCGTCACGCTTTTGGCCACGTGGGTCAGGATTTCGTCCGAAATCTCGAAAGACGGATCGTCCTGACGCGCAGAACCCATGCGACGGTTGAGCATTTCGTAGCGCATGTCGTAATCGGGACCTTCGATCTCGATAGCCATGCCACCCTGAAGGCGCGAACGGACACGCGGATCAAGCGATTCCAGCTCCCACGGCGCGCGGTCAGCGGCCACGACAACCTGCTTGGCGCTGTCGAGCAGCATGTTCAACAGGTGGCAGAATTCGTGCTGGATCATCTTGCCCTGCAGGAACTGCATGTCGTCGATGACAAGAAGGTCGATATTGCGCAGGGTGTCCTTCAGCGTCAGCGCATCATTGTCGCGGATCGCGGTCGCAAAACGCCACATGAAATATTCGGCCGTCAGATAGACCACACGCGGGTTGCGCGGGCTGTCGATGGCGGCATTGGCAATCGCCTGCAGAAGGTGTGTCTTGCCAAGTCCGACACCCGCATGAATGAACAGCGGATTGAAGCGCACAGCACCGGCACCCGCTTCAGCGATCGTCTTTGCCGCCGCAAGCGCGACGCGGTTGGACGAGCCCTCGACAAAAGTGTCAAAGGTGAAACGTGTATCGAGCGGCGAACCGAACAGCGGCCCGGAGCTACCCTGCCGCAGCGTCGCCTGCGCCGCCGCAGGCTGTGCAGAAGGTGCTGTCGCCGGCTGCGACGGAATGAAGGACTTGTTGCGCGCAACCGCGCCCATGTCCTGAACGGGCTGCACCCGTTCCTCGACCTGCGCGGGGCGGGCCGGGCGGCTGGCGGAGCGGACAAGAATTTCCACCTTCAGCACGTCCGGATCCTCGCTTTGGACGAGACTGGTGATCAGATCCATATAACGGTTGTTGATCCAAGACTTCAGAAAGGTCGTCGGAACGGTAAAACGGACGACGCTTTTCGAAACGGTGTGGAGTTTGAGCCGTGCAAACCAGCTTGCATAGACCTCGGGACCAACCTGTGCCTTCAGCCGCGCGCTAAAACGTTCAAACAGCGCATCGTGCTTCATTGCCGATTTATCCCCTGCCGCTTCTGAGCAAGCTGCATCACGAGCCTGTGGTGCGCGGTCCCCATCGGCCACCGCACCCATCGCCAAATTCAATTGCATATTGCCGCCTTTCAAATTGCCAATCATAGCCTGACGATCAAAAAACGATCGCCAGAGATCCCCCTCGTATTATTTCCCGCCTCCAGCACTCCCCTCGAAAGAGCGTCAAAGACTACTACTTGTTTGCGAGCCGGTTATCCCATTTCCCTCCCCTTCATGGAGAGGCCTGCGACACGCTAAAAACGCTCCTTTCGCTACAACTGTAAGGCGCATTCTTAAGGACAAAAAGCTCCAGCCCGTTCCGAGACCGAAACGGCACAAAAAGCTCAATGACCTGAGAAAACGGACCTCGAAAGGCCCGCCAGCAAGAAGGTGAATATCGTCGATACGATCATCGAGATAATCTGTGGACTGAGATCCGCACCCCTTGTTGAAATGCATTTAGGCAGGATCGTGGGGAGAGATCAATGGCGTTTTTTCTGCAAAAACTCAGATCGACCATTGACTCGCAATGGTCGTTTTGCATCACCGGCAAGGTCCGAAGCAGAATCGCTTATGAATCAATGAGATTCAATTTTGGCATTTTTCGATAGCCCGTTTTGGCAAAAAAATAAAAATCTTCTTGACTCAAAACTGGCTGCGACTTCCGTAGAGAAAGCTTCCCATTTTTCGGGAGACCTCCGGCAATCCATTGTTTTTATTCAGTTTTTCTTGTCGCTCATCTGACACGCGTTTGTCACGTTACGGCAGGAATGATTAACGTAGGGTTAGAATCACAAAAAGCCCGGTCAAAAGACCAGGCTTTTTGAATAGTTAATTGTGATTAGCCGGATTAGGCGGAAAGAGCCTTAACGCGCTGGGCAAGACGCGACACCTTACGGGATGCCGTGTTGCCATGCAGAACGCCACGCGTCGCTGCGCGCTGGATCTCAGGCTGAGCTGCCTTCAGAGCTTCGGTGGCTACTGCCAGATCGCCCGAAGCGATAGCTTCCTCGACCTTGCGGATGAAGCCGCGAACGCGCGAACGGCGAGCCTTGTTGACTGCGGTACGGCGAGCGATCTTGCGGGTCGCCTTTTTCGCCGAAGTTGTATTGGCCATGTATGCCTCTCTTCGAATTCAAACCAAATTCCGCAACCAGAGGATCGGGTCGTTCGAAGACCTCACTTAACCCAAGAATGCGGGAGTAATTTCGGACAAGCCGGATGGCTTTCCTTAACCGTGGGCGGGCATATACCGCTAAAGCGTACGCCCGTCAACGCGCAAATGGCGGAAAACGCCGATATTCCGAATCCTTAGCGATTCCGGAAAGCGGGTTTGCGCTTTTCAACGAAGGCCGCCATGCCCTCCTTCTGATCCGCTGTTGCAAAGAGCGACTGAAAGGATCGCCTTTCATATCTCAGCCCTTCCGAAAGAGGAACCTCGAAGGAGCGATTGACGCTTTCCTTGGCCATGAGAACGGAAGCGCGAGACAGCGAGGCGATGCGCGTGGCGGCATCCACCGCCTCATCCATGAGATTTGCCGCGGGGACGATCCGCGAAACGAGGCCGGCGCGCTCTGCCTCGGCCGCATCCATCATGCGGCCGGTCAGAACCAGATCCATCGCCTTCGCCTTGCCCACCGCCCGCGTCAGCCGCTGCGAGCCGCCCATGCCGGGAATGACGCCAAGCGTGATTTCCGGCTGGCCGAATTTCGCGGTGTCCGAAGCGATGATGAAATCGCACATCATTGCCAGCTCACACCCGCCGCCCAGCGCAAAGCCGGAGACTGCGGCAATGACCGGCTTGCGGGTCGATGCGACCTCGTCCCAGCCGCCGAGAAAGTCGCCGACATAGGCATCGACAAAATCCAGCCCCTGCATTTCCTTGATGTCCGCGCCAGCGGCAAATGCCTTTTCCGACCCCGTTATAATGATCGCGCCGATGGAATCGTCAGCAGAGAACGAGGAGAGAATGTGCCGCAGCTCCTTCAGAAGCACCGAATTGAGGGCGTTGAGCGCCTTGGGCCGGTTTAGCGTGATGACGCCCACCTCTTCGCGTTTCTCGACCAGTATCGTTTCATAATCCACGGCAGTCTCCCTCGCCATTATTCCGCCTCAGCTACTTCTGGCAGGCCGCGCAATAAAAGGTCGAACGACCGGCCTGCACTATCCTTTCAACCGTACCCCCGCAGCCGGGTGTACGGCAAGGCTGGCCTTCCTGATCGTAGACTGAAAAGGAATGCTGGAAATAACCGAGCGTTCCGTCCGTCTGTATATGGTCGCGCAAGGAAGAGCCACCGGCGGCGATTGCGTCCGCGATCACGTCCCGGATCTTCTCCGTGAGGTTGATGAGCTGCGGCTTCGGCTCTCCGGTTTTGGTCACCAGCGTTCCCGCCGCCCGCAAAGGCGAGAGATGGGCACGCCACAGCGCCTCACAGACATAGATATTGCCGAGGCCCGCAATCACCTTCTGGTCCAGCAGCGTGCTTTTTAACGGCTGGCTTTTACCCTGGAACCGGCTCGCGAGATAATCCGCGCTCAGCGCGTTGCCGGTCGGTTCCGGTCCCAGCTCCGCAAAAGCGGGGTAGAGGTCGAGCTTGTTGCGCTCCACCAGATGCATGAAGCCGAAGCGGCGCGGGTCATTATAGATGACGCAGATGCGCTCTTCGCCCTTATCCAGATGAAAGACGACATGATCGTGCTTGCCGTCCTTCGAGCGGGCATAATGAAACGCGCCGGGCGCGTTCCTATTCCCTGCCTCATCTGCCGCCGCCTCGATACGGAACGAGCCGGACATTCCAAGATGGGCAACGATCGTCAGCCCGTCTTCCAGCTCTATCAAGAGATACTTCGCCCTGCGCCCGAGCGATATGATTGTCCTGCCCTCGATCAGGCCCGCGAAGTCCTCCGGGAACGGAAAGCGCAGATCGGGACGGCCAAGATGGAGCTTGCGGATTCTTGCCCCTTCCATGGTGGGCGCGAGGCCGCGTCTAACGGTTTCGACTTCTGGCAATTCTGGCATCTGGCTTATCCGGCAGTTTATCGTTAGGACCATGTGGTCTATACAATGCACGCGAAATGTCGCGCCCAGGCGATGCGGCAACAGATAGCGTCGCCATGGCGTTTCCGCTATGGTCCGCCATGCAATTAATATGGAGACAGACGATGACCGACGCCCGTACCACTGCCCAAGGCGGCATGGAAACGTCCTATGGCTTCCACAAAGTGGACGAAGGCAAAAAGCAGGGGCTGGTCAACGATGTCTTCCACAAGGTGGCCAAGCGCTACGACATTATGAACGACGTGATGTCGGCCGGCCTGCACCGGCTGTGGAAGGACGCTATGGTGTCCTCGCTTTCACCGCGCAAGGACGCCTCTTATAAGGTGCTTGACGTAGCTGGTGGCACCGGCGATATCGCCTTCCGCATCGTGGAAGCCTCCAACCGTCTGGCGCATGCCACGGTTCTCGATATCAACGGCTCGATGCTTGCCGTTGGCGAGGAGCGCGCGGCAAAACGAAAGCTCTCCGACAATCTGACCTTCGTTGAAGCAAATGCCGAGGAGCTGCCCTTCGAGGCGAATACCTTCGACGCCTATACGGTCGCCTTCGGCATTCGCAACGTACCGCGCATCGACGTTGCGCTGAAAGAAGCCTACCGCGTGCTGAAACGTGGCGGGCGACTGCTGGTGCTGGAATTTTCCGAAGTGGAAATGCCGCTACTCGACCGCGTCTATGATGCATGGTCGTTCAACGCCATTCCGCAATTCGGCAAGATGATCACCGGGGATGCCGAGCCCTATCAATATCTGGTCGAGTCTATCCGCAAATTCCCCAATCAGGAGGATTTCGCGACGATGATCCGTACCGCCGGCTTTTCGCGCGTGACCTATACAAATTACACCGGCGGTATCGCCGCCCTGCATTCCGGCTGGAAGCTTTAAGACCATGCCCGGCAAAAGCAGGAGACAAGCATAAGCATGAGCACTTTGGGCGCATATTTCCGCCTCGCAAGGGTTGGCTGGGTTCTCGTGCGCGAAGGCGTCGTGCTGGCCTTGCCATCCGATGACCTTCCTGCCTCCGCGCAAGTGATGAAGGCATTGCTGAAGCCATTCGCCCGCAGCAAGGCCAAGCGGGCGCAGCGTAGCGACCGGCTAGCGGTAGCTGTCGAGCGGCTTGGCCCGTCCTATGTGAAGATGGGACAGTTTCTGGCCACAAGGCCGGATGTGGTCGGCGCCGACTTCGCCGACGATCTTGCGAGCCTGCAGGACCGCATGGCATTTTTCCCCGCAGCCGCGGCCAAGGCTAATATTGAAGGTTCGCTCGGGCGTTCTGTTTCGGAACTCTACAGGGAATTTGGCGATCCGATCGCCGCCGCTTCCATCGCCCAGGTTCACCCGGCGATAGTGGATACGCCGAAAGGGCCGCGCAAGGTCGCCGTCAAGGTCATTCGCCCCGGCGTTCGCCAGCGCTTCCAGAACGATCTGGAGGCGATGTATCTGATCGCCGACCTGCAACAGCGTTTCGTCCGCTCTGCCCGCCGCCTGCGGCCGGTGGAAGTCACTCGCACGCTGGAACAGACAACCAAGATCGAGATGGATCTGCGGCTTGAGGCCGCCGCCCTTTCCGAACTTGCCGAAAATACCAAAGAAGACCCCGGATTCCGCGTTCCGGAGGTAGATTGGGAACGCACCGGCCGCGATGTCGTCACCATGGAATGGATCGACGGCGTCAAGATGTCGGATATTGAGGGGCTGAAGGCTGCCGGCCACGATCTGAACAAGCTGGCTGATACCCTCATCCAGTCCTTCCTGCGGCACACGTTGCGCGACGGCTTTTTCCATGCCGACATGCACCCCGGCAATCTCTTTGTCGATCCGCAGGGCATGATCGTAGCCGTGGATATGGGCATTGCCGGGCGGCTGGGCAAAAAAGAACGCAGGTTCCTTGCCGAAATCCTCTACGGCTTCATCACCCGCGATTACATGCGCGTCGCGGAAGTGCATTTCGAGGCCGGTTATGTGCCGGGCCATCACGACAAAGCCAGCTTTGCGCAGGCGATCCGCGCCATCGGCGAACCGATCCACGGCCAGCCGGCCGAGACGATCTCCATGGGCAAGTTGCTGACGCTGCTGTTCGAAGTTACCGAGCTCTTCGACATGGAAACGCGCCCGGAACTGGTGATGCTGCAAAAGACCATGGTGGTGGTGGAAGGCGTATCCCGCATGCTCAATCCGCGTTTCAACATGTGGAAAGCGGCCGATCCGGTCGTCAGCGGCTGGATAAGGGACAATCTTGGCCCGAAACGCATTGTCACCGATCTGAAGGACGGCGTGAAGGCGGCTCTCAAGCTTGCGGAAGCGGCACCCGAGATCGCTGCCAAGACGGAGAAGCTGCATTCCGACCTGGTGTATATGAGCGAGAACGGCCTGCGTTTCGACGCCCAGACCGCGGAAGCGATCGGCAAGGCGGAAGCGCGCCACACCAGATGGGGACGGGCGGCGCTCTGGGTGATTGCGCTCACGCTTCTCTATATCGCGATCAGGATCAGCTAAACGATATTCAAACTCGGCGCTCACGCCGGTGCGGCACACTTTCGAACCGAAAATCGCCGGTCTTCCAGTTCGATAGATGCGTACCATACTGCTGCAACATATCGAGGATAATGACCTGATCTTGGTTGAAAGTTAAATGATTGCCGGACGGGAATTGAGATTGATGGCAAAAAATGAAGCCGTAAAACGGATCCTTACCTATTGCTCTTGGCCCATGGTGTTTTTTCTCGGTCTTACCGGGGCTTATTTCGCTTTTTCGAGTGAGCATCCAATCGCCACATTCCTCGCCGTCTACGCGGGTGCGGTGGCCAGCCTGTTTCTTCTTGAGCGTTACATTCCCTATGAGACGGAATGGCTTCAATCTGATGGTGAAACCGTCAACAATATCGCCCACACGCTCTTGACCAAGGGGCTTGTTCAGCTTGCTGCCACGGCAGCGGTGCTCTTTCCAATGCTGACCGCCATTTTTCTGCAACCTTTGGCGGCCATGAAATTCGACCTGTGGCCTTCTCAGTTGCCGATGGTTGTTCAGGTCACGCTCGCCCTGATGATCGCTGAATTCGGTCTCTATTGGGCGCACCGTATCGCCCATGAAACGGTGTTCTTCTGGCGTTTCCACGCGCTTCATCACAGCGTTGTCCGCCTTTGGGTCGTCAATACGGGCCGTTTTCATGTGGCCGACTCGCTGTTCAAGATCGCGCTCAGCCAGATTCCGCTTTATCTCATGGGCGCGCCGTTGCAGGTGTTTTGGTGGCTCGCGGCTGTGACCGCCTTCATCGGCATTCTGACCCATTGCAATGTGGATATGAAAACCGGGCCGCTGGACTACGTGTTCAGCACGCCCCGGCTGCACCGATGGCACCACTCCAAAGAGCTGCCTGAGGGAAATACCAATTATGGTGAGAACCTTGTCATTTTCGACCAGTTGTTCGGCAGCTATTTCAATCCCGATCGCCCTTCCTCGACCAACATCGGCATCAAGGGAGAAATTGCAAAGGGCTTTCTGCCACAGCTTTTTCAGCCTTTTACAAAAGAAGGGGTTCGCCAGATCATCGGGCGAAACACGAAAGAAAATTGAAGGGATTGGCGGTAATGCCGCCTTCAGGCCCGGAGAATTCCCAGTTCGACCCGCAGCTTCTTCGTCAGCCCTGCGGCAACGAGTTCATAGGAGCGGCGGACATAGTGTTCCAGCTCCTCTTGCTCCAGCGGCGAATGATCGGAGATCGATATCCATTTGCGCTTGGCGAAATAAGGTGCCTGGTGGATGCCTTCCAGCGAGGTGAGGATTTCGAAGCTCTCCTCCGAACATTTCACCACAAGCCGCCAGTCGTCACGCTCACCCAAAACGGAAAAGACCTTGTCTCCGACCTTGGCAACGTGGGAATCCCACTGATCGACGAAACGGACGCCCGGCCATTCTCCGAGAACCCTGTCGAATGTCTTGCGATCGAAAAGGCTCATGCGAGTTTCTCCGCAATGAGGGCCGCCAGACGTTTGGCGACTTCGGCCTTGTCCATATCAGGCCAGGCCTCGATACCCTCATTCGAAATGATCTTCACGCTGTTGCGGTCTCCGCCCATGATGCCGGTTTCCGCCGAAACATCATTTGCAACGATATAATCGGCGCCCTTGCGCTCCAGTTTGGCTCGGCCGTTTTTCTCGACATCCTGCGTCTCGGCGGCGAAACCCACCACCAGCTTCGGGCGCTTTTCGTGGTGGCCGACGGTTTTGAGAATATCGGGGTTTTCCATAAGTTGCAGCGCAGGCGGGGCATCGCCCGGCTGCTTTTTGATCTTCTGCTCCGAAGAACCCGCCACCCGCCAGTCGGCGACAGCGGCAACCATGACGGCGATATCCACCGGCAGCCTTGAAATCACCGCATCGCGCATCTCCTCGGCACGCTCGACATGGACCGTTGCAACGCCCGCCGGATCGGCAATCGTGACGGGACCCGAGACCAGCGTTACCTCCGCACCCAATTCCGCAAGCGCAGCTGCGATGGCATGGCCCTGCTTGCCAGAGGAGCGGTTGGCGATGTAACGCACCGGATCGATCGGCTCATGGGTTGGGCCGGAGGTAACGATCGCCGTTCTGCCTTTTAAAGGCTTCGGACCGCCATCCAGCAAAGCCTCGACGCCTTGGACGATCTGCAAAGGCTCCGCCATACGACCAAGACCAGCCTCGCCCTTTTCCGCCATTTCGCCTGCCATAGGGCCGATGAAAAACACGCCGTCTTTTTTCAGCGTTTCGACATTGCGCATCGTTGGCTTTGCCGACCACATTTTTGGGTTCATGGCAGGTGCGACCAGCACCTTCCGATCGGTCGCCAGAAGGATCGTGGAGGCAAGATCATCAGCCAAACCATTCGCCATCTTCGCCATCAGATCAGCGGTGGCGGGCGCGACCAGCACGAGGTCGCATTCGCGCGCGAGCCGGATATGCCCGACATCCTGCTCGTCCTGCCTCGAAAAAAGCTCGGTGAAGACGTGGGTTGCGGACAGTGCGCCAACAGCAAGCGGAGTGACGAATTCCTGTGCGCCCTTCGTCATGACTGGCGTCACCTTGGCGCCGCGGTCTTTCAGACGGCGGATGAGGTCGAGGCTCTTATAGGCCGCGATGCCGCCGGAGATGATGAGGAGAATATGTTTGCCTGAAAGCGTCATGATGCCGGACCAGTTTCCCGTTTAACCGGGAAACTAAGCCCTTGGCATTCAAAGTGCAATCCGGCTGATATCACGCCGCCTTGGCGACGTGATATTCCTTGATCGCGACCATCTTGATCGCCGGAAACCGCTCGGATTCATACCGCAGCGAGAAGGCATCCTGCGCCAGAAACACCGGATCGCCATCCAGATCGCGAGCGATATCGCCGCGCTTGACGTTGAGGAACTTGTCCATTTCCGCCGGCTGATCGGACGAGATCCAGCGGCAGACGGAAAAGCGAGACATTTCAAACGAGACCGGCAGGCCATATTCGCCCATCAGCCGTTCCTTCAACACATCGAGCTGCAGCGCGCCGACAACGCCGACGATGGCGGGCGAGCCGTCTTCTGGTGAAAAGAGCTGCACGACACCTTCTTCCGCCATCTGCTGCAAAGCTTCCTTCAGCTTCTTCGCCTTCATCGCGTCTTCCAAGCGCACGCGGCGCAGGATTTCCGGCGAGAAGTTCGGCACGCCCTGGAATACGAGGTTTTCACCTTCGGTCAGCGTATCACCGATGCGCAGCGTGCCGTGGTTGGGAATGCCGACCACATCGCCCGCAAAGGCGGTATCGGCCAGCTGGCGCTGTGACGCGAAGAAGAATTGCGGTGCGGTCAGCCCCATGAGCTTGCCGGTGCGCGACAGCCGCGCCTTCATGCCGCGCTCCAGCTTGCCGGAGCAGATGCGGGCAAAGGCGATGCGGTCGCGATGGTTGGGATCCATATTGGCCTGAATCTTGAACACGAAGGCCGTCATCTTGTCTTCCGCCGCATGCACGGTGCGGGTATCCGCCACCTGATCGCGCGGCGGCGGGGCGAAATCACCCAGCGCATTGATGAGGTCGCGCACACCGAAATTGCGCAGCGCCGAACCGAAGAATACCGGCGTCATGTGACCTTCCAGGAACGCCTGACGGTCAAAGGGGCGGCAGGCTTCCAGAGCCAGTTCCGTTTCCTCGATAAAGACCTTGCGCTCATTTTCCGGCAGACGATCGGCGACAGCCTGAGGGCCGTTGACCGAAAGGCCATCCACCTGCGTGTCGTTGCCACGAAAGGTGTTTTCAGCAAGATTGTAAGCGCCACAGAAGCTCTTCGCCCGGCCGACCGGCCAGGTGATCGGCGCGGTATCGAGCGCCAGCTTTTCCTCGACCTCATCCAGAATCTCGAAGGGATCGCGGCTTTCGCGGTCCATCTTGTTGATGAAGGTGATGATCGGAATATCGCGCATGCGGCAAACTTCGAAAAGCTTCAGCGTGCGCGGCTCGATACCCTTGGCGGCATCGATGACCATGATCGCCGCATCCACCGCCGTCAGCGTGCGGTAGGTGTCATCGGCAAAGTCTTCGTGGCCGGGCGTATCGAGGATGTTGAAGACGCGGTCGTTATATTCGAAGGTCATGACCGAAGTGACGACCGAAATGCCGCGCTCGCGCTCGATCTTCATCCAGTCCGAACGGGTCTGGATGCGATCCTTCTTCGCCTTCACCTCGCCGGCAAGCTGGATCGCTCCGCCGAACAGCAGCAGTTTTTCCGTAAGCGTGGTCTTACCCGCGTCCGGGTGCGCAATAATAGCAAAGGTGCGGCGGCGGGAGACCGCCTCGGCAAGTGTTTCGGCCATCTGACAAATCCTGTGGAATTGCGGGGTATCTAGCGTTTCAGGCCCGCATTTGCAATTGACCTTGCCGCGATCTCGGCAAACTAATGCCGCATGACCGTTCAAAATGATAATCGACCCCTCCTCCGGCTTGTGCGTCTCGCCAATGGCGCAGACCTCGAATTGCCTTCCTATGAAACCCGTGGCGCCGCCGGAATGGACCTGCGCGCCGCAGTGCCGGCCGATGAACCGCTGACTTTGCAGCCGGGCGAACGGGCGCTGGTGCCGACCGGTTTCGTCTTCGAGGTTCCGCAAGGCTATGAGGCGCAAATCCGTCCGCGCTCCGGCCTCGCCATCAAGAACGGCATCACCTGCCTCAATTCCCCCGGCACGGTGGACAGCGACTATCGCGGCGAAGTGAAGGTCATTCTCGCCAATCTGGGGCAGGCCGATTTTGTCATCGAGCGCGGCATGCGCATCGCACAGATGGTGATTGCACCAGTTACGCAGGTGACAGTCAGCGAAGTGACCGAAACATCCGAGACGGCACGCGGTGCCGGTGGTTTCGGCTCCACGGGGCTTTGACCAGCCCCCTTTATGGGCGATTGTTTTCACCCCTGATTTTCGCTATTGATCTGGCGGATTTTCGGGGAAAATGACCATGACGCTGACGACCCTTCTTGCATATGCCACCGCACTCTTCATCGCCGCTGCCATTCCCGGCCCCGGCATGACGGCGATCGTGGCGCGGGCGCTTGGATCGGGGTTTCGGGAAACCTTCTTCATGGGCCTCGGGCTGGTGCTGGGCGACATGATCTACCTGACGGGCGTGATCCTCGGCCTAGCCTTCGTGGCGCAGACTTTTCAGGAGGCCTTCATGGTCCTGAAGTTTGCCGGCGCAGCCTATCTTCTCTATATCGCATGGAAGCTCTGGACCGCCGGCCTCTTGCCGCAGGACCTGAAGGCGAAAAAAAGCACCAGCATTCCCATGTCGTTTCTGTCCGGCCTGCTGATCACGCTGGGTAATCCAAAAACCATGCTGTTTTATGTGGCGCTGGTGCCGACGCTGATCGACATCCGCATGATCGGCCCATCGGAATATGCGACACTTCTGGCGCTGACCTTCGTCGTGTTGATGGCCGTTCTCCTGCCTTACATCCTGCTTGCTGCCAAGGCGCGCAACCTCCTGAAACGGCCAAGTGCGTTGACGATCCTCAACCGCACCGCGGCGGGAATTCTGGCGGGAACGGCGACCATGATCGCGATCCGCAGCACCTGAAACGATTTCGTGCATTTGCCTGATTTATCGTGAATTTTTTCCGGTAATCAGACGATATTAGGACGAACGTTCGCTGGCCTGACAAGACTATTGCTCCTATTCTGCCGCTGAAATCTTGCGGCCACACATCGTGTGGCCTTCATACAGGAGAGCATCATGCCCGAAGCCAGAAAGCCCGGACGCGGACGCGTCTATTCCTCCATCACCGAAACAATCGGCGATACGCCGATCGTGCGGCTGGACAAGCTGGCGAGGGAAAAGGGCGTGAAGGCCAATCTTCTCGCCAAGCTGGAGTTCTTCAACCCCATCGCCTCCGTGAAAGACCGCATTGGCGTTGCCATGATCGAAGCGCTGGAAGCCCAGGGCAAGATCACCCCCGGCAAAACGACGCTGGTTGAGCCGACCTCCGGCAACACGGGCATTGCGCTAGCCTTTGCCGCCGCCGCCAAGGGTTACAAGCTGATCTTGACCATGCCGGAAACGATGTCGGTCGAACGCCGGAAAATGCTCGCCTTGCTGGGCGCGGAACTGGTGTTGACCGAAGGCCCGAAGGGCATGAAGGGCGCCATCGCCAAGGCACAGGAACTGGCCGAAACCCTGCCAGACGCGATTATTCCCCAGCAGTTCGAAAACCCCGCAAACCCGGATATTCATCGCAAGACGACAGCGGAAGAAATCTGGAACGATACCGAGGGTGCTGTCGATATTTTTGTTTCGGGCATCGGCACGGGTGGCACTATCACCGGTACGGGCCAGGTGTTGAAATCCCGCAAGCCGGAGGTGAAGGTCATTGCCGTCGAGCCAGCCGACAGCCCAGTTCTTTCCGGTGGAAACCCCGGTCCGCACAAGATCCAGGGCATCGGCGCCGGTTTTGCACCCGCGATCCTCGACACTGGAATCTATGACGAAATCGTCACCGTGACCAATGACGACGCTTTTGAAATCGCCCGTCTGGTGGCGAAGCTGGAAGGCGTACCCGTCGGCATCTCCTCGGGCGCGGCACTCGCAGCGGCAATCAAGGTCGGCGCACGTGAGGAAAATGCCGGCAAGAATATCGTCGTCATCATTCCCTCCTTCGCGGAACGTTACCTTTCGACCGCCCTTTTCGAAGGGCTTGGGCTTTAAGCCATTCCTCTTCGGGCAGGCCGCAAACGCACGCCTGACCGCAATGACCGATTGTGCCGCCGGCCATCCGCCAGCGGCACAATTGTTTTAGCCGGTAAAGGGCGAAGGAAGGCCTCTTATGCCGCCGCCGTCAGTCTTTCACCGGCAATGCGGTATGAAATGGCTTCCGCCACATGGATACGCCCGACAGTTTGTTTGCCGTCCAAATCAGCCAATGTGCGGGCGACCTTGAGAATGCGATGATAACCGCGTGCGGAGAACTTCAACCGTTCGGCAGCATCGCGCAGCAATTGCAGCCCGGAAGCATCGGGCTCCGCATATTTTTCGATCAGCGTTGTCGTGCAGCGAGCGTTGGTGCGAATGCCTGAAGAGCCCGCCGCCGCATAACGCTCCTGCTGCGCAAGGCGGGCGCGAGCGACACGGGCGGCCACCACCGAACTCGGTTCGGCAGTCATGGGACGGATGAGGTCAGTGGCGGAGACGGCGGGAACGTCGATGCGAATATCGATGCGATCCATCAGCGGGCCGGAAATGCGGGCCTGATAATCTGTCATGCAACGTGGCCCTCTGGCGCAAGTGAAACCCGGCTCCCCCGCTCTGCCGCACCGGCAGGGGTTCATCGCAGCGACAAGCTGGATTTCCGCCGGATAAGTGACGCGGTGATTGGCACGGGCAACGATGCATTCGCCCGTTTCCAGCGGCTGGCGCAGCGCATCCAGCACCTGAGGCGCAAATTCCGGGAACTCATCGAGGAAAAGAACGCCGTGGTGGGCAAGTGAAGCCTCACCCGGCTTGGCACGCAGCCCTCCGCCGATAAGCGCGGCCATGGTGGCGGAATGGTGTGGCGTGCGAAACGGTCTGCGGTCCGACAGCTTGCCGCCGGACAATTGGCCGGCGATGGAATGGACCATGGACACTTCCAGCAATTCCGCAGCCTCGAGCGGTGGCAGAATTGAGGGCAAGCGCGCGGCGAGCATGGATTTACCGGAGCCGGGCGGACCAACCATCAGCAGATTATGGCCACCGGCAGCTGCCACCTCCAACGCGCGCCGGGCCGTCTCCTGCCCCTTGATATCGGCCAGATCCGGCAAATTGACCGGATTGGCGCGGATGGCGGGCATCGGGCGGGAGAGAAGCTGGGTGCCGCGAAAATGGTTGGCAAGCGCAATAAGGCTGCGTGGGGCGAGAATATCGATGCCAGCCCCGGCCCAGGCTGCTTCGGGCCCGCTATCAGCCGGGCAAATCAAACCCTTCCCGAGCGCATTGGCACCGATGGCCGCGGGCAGAGCGCCCGAAACCGTGCCGATGGTGCCATCGAGATTGAGTTCGCCGAGAACCACATATTGCCCGAGCGCTTCCGCCGGGATCGCTCCCAACGCGGCCATGAGACCCAAAGCGATCGGAAGATCGAAATGCGATCCTTCCTTGGGCAAATCCGCAGGCGCAAGATTGACCGTGACTTTTTTTGCCGGCAGCGCCAGACCGGAGGCGTGGAGCGCGGCCTGCACACGCTCCCGGCTTTCCGCCACCGCCTTGTCCGGCAGGCCGACGATCTGGATGCCAACTTTTCCGGGTGCGACCATCACCTGCACCTCGACCGGCACACCCTCTATTCCCTGAAATGCAACCGTATTGACCCGTGCCACCATGGCCTGCCCCCGCAAACCGGCCACAACATCAAAGCATTATGCCCCGATGGCGGCCACTCTCAAGTAACCTGCCATAGAGCGAAGAATAAAACAAGAACATTAAGCGAACAATTTCGCGCGAACGGTGTATTTCAGTTGTATAGAGTTGTGCACGCGGAACAAACGCAGGTGGCGAGGAAATTGCCTCAGAAATCCTGTGCTTCGCGCTTTTTCTCGATCGCATCCCACAACAGGCTTGCCACATCGGCACCGCCGAATTTCTGCACTTCACGAATGCCTGTCGGTGAGGTGACGTTGATTTCCGTGA
Organism: Agrobacterium sp. A3-95; assembly: GCF_053521785.1. Lineage (NCBI taxonomy): Bacteria > Pseudomonadati > Pseudomonadota > Alphaproteobacteria > Hyphomicrobiales > Rhizobiaceae > Agrobacterium > Agrobacterium sp. A3-95. The sequence goes on from NZ_JBNWDR010000001.1 coordinate 876,811, forward strand.
GGTAATCGCCGATCACATCGATGCCAACGAACAGGAAACCGCGCTCGCGCAGGGCGGGGCCGATGCGGCGGCAGATTTCCTTCTCACGCGCGGTAAGTTCCGTTGGCTCCGGGCGGCCGCCGGCATGCATGTTGGAGCGGGCATCATTTTCCGCCGGCACGCGATTGATCGCGCCCACGGGCTCGCCATCCACCAGAAGGATACGCTTGTCGCCCTTGCGAACATCCGGCAAGTATTCCTGGGCGATATAGGGTTCGCGGAACATCTGGCCGAACATTTCCAGCAGCGATGAGAAATTGCGGTCGTCCCGCGCGGAATGGAAGACGCCTGCACCACCATTGCCATAAAGCGGCTTGAGGATGATATCGCCCATTTCATTGCGGAAGCGGGCGATTTCAGAGACATCCTTGGTGATCAGCGTCTTCGGCATCAGATCGGCGAATTCGGTGACGAAAATCTTTTCCGGCGAGTTGCGGACCCAGGCGGGATCGTTGACAACAAGCGTTTTGGGATGAATGCGCTCGAGCAAATGGGTCGATGTGATGTAGGCCATGTCGAATGGCGGATCCTGTCGCAGATGAATGACATCCATGGTCGAGAGATCGACCCGCTCCGGCTCCGAGAGCGAAAAATGGTCGCCCTTGATATCGCGCAGCTCCATCTGTTCGACGGTCGCGTAGATCTTGCCATCGCGCATGGAGAGGCGTTCGGGCGTATAGTGAAACAGCCGGTATCCACGTGCCTGCGCCTCAAGGCTCATGGCGAAGGTGGAGTCGCCGGCGATATTTATGCCGGAGACATGATCCATCTGGATCGCGACGTTCTTGATCTTCGCCATGCGCATCTTCCTCTTGCAGCATGCGGACGCTTCGCGGTTCCGCCGTGCCCATTGCCTCGTCTGTTCGCGATTCCCCGCAGGACCGGAAGAGACCCGGAAATGCTTCAGAAAACCCTGAAGATGTAGGGCAGCGACCATTCAAACGCAACTGCTGCGAGGGGTGCTTTTTGTGAGTTTTATTGAACCTTCAGAATTCCGCAGGTGGCGCTGCGCAGAGCCCCACCTGCCGGAGTGTTTTACCAGTTCAGGCCGCCAGCTTGTAGGAACGACCGGCAAACAGCTTGTTCTTGACCCGGTAGGCCAGAGCCAGCGCCGTGGGGAAAGGACGGCGCATGAAGGCAACCTTGCGGACATACTCATCCACGCGCCAGGTGGCCCATGTACCCGCGCGGAAATAAGCGACGTCACCCACCCGCAGGATACTGACTGTGCCGTCTTCCGCCTTCACATGCACCTCACCCTCAAGGATATAGACGGTCTCGTCCCAACCGAAGAACCAGCGGAACTCGCCCGCCGTACAATCCCACATGGCTGTGCTGGAGGCGCGGTCTCCGCTTCTGGAATGATCCGCCGCACGCGCCTGAGGATCGCCGGAAATTATCCAGTCGGGGTTGATGGGGGCCGGCTGCAGCCGCAAATCGGTGCAGGACGCGCTAACCACGCTCTCGTCTTTTGCCCGGCGCAAAGAGGCGGGCAATATCGGCACCGTGCGGATGGCCATGGTCGCAGCCGCCGCGAACATCATCTTTAAAGGCATATTAGAAAACCCCCGTGAAATATTGGAGATCTTCTATCATCGGGATCGTAACGAAGCGGTTTTGACAATCGGCGCAATTTTAGTTATCGCGCCGATTTCTTATCGTCCACTCAGGCCGTTGCCAACTGCACGGGCTGCGCCACACCCTGTTCCGCCTTGCTCGCTATGCGCTTGCCGGTCTCGCTGGAGAAGAAGTGCAGCTTGTCCGGAGATATGGCGACCGACAAGGTAGCCGGAATCTCGACCTCCGGCGAAAACGCCACAGTCAGGTTCTGGTCGCCGATCATGCCGTGGATAAGACGCTGCGAGCCGAGTTCCTCGATATACTCGACGCGTAGCGAAAAACCGGGCTCACCTGCCACCGCCAGGCGGAAATCTTCCGCCCGCATGCCCACAGTAACCGGGCCGGAGGTGGGGGCGAAACCGTTGAGCGCGATCAGCGACGGCCCGACCGCAAGGCTATCCTTATGCAACTCGCCGTTCAGCAGGTTCATGGCGGGAGAACCGATGAAGCTTGCGACAAAGGTGGAAGCGGGGGTGTGATAGACCTCAAGCGGTGCGCCGATCTGTTCGATGCGGCCGCCGTTCAGCACCACCAGACGATCTGCCAGCGTCATGGCTTCCAGCTGATCGTGCGTGACGTAGATCGAAGTGGTGCCGAGGCGCTTTTGCAGGCGCTTGATCTCCCCGCGCATGGAAACGCGCAGTTTGGCATCAAGGTTGGACAGGGGCTCATCAAACAGGAAGGCCGCCGGTTTGCGCACGATGGCGCGGCCCATGGCGACTCGCTGACGCTGGCCGCCGGAAAGGGCGCGCGGCTTGCGCTCCAGATAGGGTTCGAGCTGGAGCATGCGTGCGGCCTCGGCCACGCGCGCATCGATCTCCGCCTTCGGCGTCTTGCGGTTCTTCAACCCGTATTCCAGGTTCTGGCGCACCGACATATGCGGATAGAGCGCATAGTTCTGGAACACCATGGCGATATCCCGGTCAGCCGGATCTACTTGGTTGACCACCCGGTCACCGATCTTCACCGTGCCTTCGGAAATATCCTCAAGTCCGGCCACCATACGCAGGAGCGTGGACTTGCCGCAGCCGGAAGGACCGACGAGAACAATGAACTCGCCGTCCCTGATGTCGATATCGACGTGATGCACGGCACGCACGCCGCCGTGATAATCCTTGCAGACCTGACTGATTTCTATCGCGGCCATTTTCGGTTTCCTTATTTGTCGCTTTCCGTCAGGCCCTTGATGAACCAGCGCTGGAAGATCACGACGATCATCACAGGCGGCAGCATGGCCAGAACGGCAAGCGCGAAAGCTTCGTTGTAATCGGGGATTTGCGAACCGACCCAGACTTGCAGGATCGACTTGATGCCGCGCATCAGGGTGAAGAAACTCTCGTCCGTGGTCATCAGCATGGGCCAGAGGTACTGGTTCCAGCCGTAAACGAACATGATGATGAAGATCGCCGCCATCATGGTACGGGAAAGCGGGATGATCACATCAATGAAGAACTTGACCGGGCCCGCACCGTCTATGCGAGCAGCTTCCAGCAATTCCTCAGGAATGGATTTGAAGAACTGCCGGAAATAGAAGGTGCCCGTCGCAGACGCCAGAAGCGGCACGATCAGACCGGTATGGGAGTTCAAGAGGCCGAGTTTGCTCATCACCTCATAGGACGGCATGATGCGTACTTCGAGCGGCAGCAGCAGCGTGGTGAAGATGATCCAGAAGGCAAGCGTTGCAAACCGGAACCGGAAATAGACGATCGCATAGGCTGCCATCATCGACAGGACGATCTTGCCGACGGCAAAACCGATGCCGAGGATCAGCGAGTTGAGCACCATGTTGAGACCGGTGATCTGCCCGGTAAAGCCGCCCTTCTGCGTCAGGACCTTTTCATAGGTCCCGACGAAATTGTCGCCCGGAACGAGTGTCAGGCCGCTGCGGTGGATTTCCGCCGCCGTATGGGTGGACGTCATGAATGCCACGACGACAGGCAATATCAGGAACAGTGCGCCGATGATCAGCACCAGATGGTCGAGGGGTTTTGTCTTGTACATTGTCTTTTCCCTCAATTGTAATGAATGCGTTTTTCGATGAAGCGGAACTGGATGATGGTCAGTACGAAGACGACCAGCATCAGGATGACGGACTGGGCAGAAGAACCGCCGATGTCATTGCCGCGGAAACCGTCGAGAAAGACCTTGTAGACCAGCGTAATCGGATTGTTGGCGGCCTTGTCCTTCACCATCACGTCGATAATGCCGAACGTATCGAACAGCGAATAGGTGATGTTGATGATCAGCAGGAAGAAGGCAGTCGGTGCCAGAAGCGGCATGATGACCGTCCAGAACCGGCGCACGCTCGATCGGCAATCTATGGCGGCAGCCTCGCGCACGGCGACGGATACGCCCTGCAATCCGGACAGGAAGAAGATGAAATTATAAGGGATCTGCTTCCAGACCGCGACGGCAATCATGGCGAAGGCTGTATCGAAGTAGTTGAGGCCAACCTTCATATCCCAGCCCAAAAACGCAGCCATCTTGACGAAAGGCCCGATATGCTGGTCGAAAAACATCATGCCGATGAGACCCGCAACCGGCGGCGCGATGGCGTAAACGGAGATCAGCAACGTCTTGTAGGCGGAACTACCGCGAACGACCGCATCGGCCTTGACCGCAAGCAAAAGACCGAGCGCCAGCGAAAAGAAAGTAACCAGCACGGTGAAGACAACCGTGAATTTGGCGATGTTTAGATATTCCGGATTGAAGATGGCATCGGAATAATTGGCGAAGCCCACGAACGTTGCACCGAACCCGAAAGGGTCTTCGATAAAGAACGACGATTGCACGGCCTGGACGGAGGGCCAGTAGAAGAAAATGAAAATCACCGCCAGTTGCGGCGCCAGAAACAGATAGGGCACGTAGGACGAGGAGAACTGCACGCGCTTCATGCTGGCTTCTGCGGCCTTCGCCGCTTTTCCGGTTTTTGCAGACCGGCCGGATAGAAACCGGGCCAGACGCGGTTGAGACGATGTATAGGCCACGCTTGCGCCTCCTTAATCCAAGAGCGAGCCTCCTTTCCGGCGGAAAGGAGGCTCGACAACTATCGTTGGTTTCGAAAAGGGAGATCAGCCAGCCGTTTTAGCGAAACGGGCGAGAAGATCGTTGCCTTCCTTTTCGATGATGTCGAAGGCGTCCTTCGGCGTTACTTCGCCGGAGAAGATGCGGTTGTATTCGCGTTCCATGATGGAGCGGATTTGCGGGTAGAAACCGAGGCGGTAGCCCTTGGACCATTCGCCTGAAGGCAGCGACAGCTGCTGGATACCGACTTCGGCGGCAGGCTTTTCCTTGTAGAAGCCTTCAGCCTTGGCCTTTTCGTAAGCAGCCGTGGTGATAGCGACGTAACCGGTTGCCTTGTGGTAGAAGACCTGGATTTCCGGCGAAGTCAGGAACTGGAAGAAGTCAGCCACGCACTTGTTTTCGGCTTCAGACTTGCCCGACATTGCAAAGAGGGCAGCGCCGCCGATGAAGGAGTTGGTGCCAGCGCCCTTGATGGAGCCCCAGTACGGAAGGAAGGTTGCCGAGAACGGCATGGACGCCGTCTTCTGCAGGCCACCGAACGAACCCGAGGAACCGATCCAGAGGGCAACCTTGCCTTCTTCGAAGGGCTTCTGGTTGTCGTTCCAGCCGGCGCCGTAGTAGGCGAACAGACCCTTGTCTTTCCAGTCCTTCAGCTTGTCGAACATCATGACGAGGTTCGGATCGGTAACCTTCAGCTTGGTGTCAGTGACGCTGTCGTAACCATTGTTGTTGGTTGCGAACTGGATGTTGTTGCGGGAGAAGAAGTTCTCCGTGAACTGCCAGGTGAGCTGCGACTGGACGAGCGGGATGTAACCGGCTTCCTTCAGCTTCGGTGCGACCTTTTCAAAATCTTCCCAGGTCTTCGGAGCTTCGACGCCGGCCTTCTTCAGGGCTTCGTCGTTGACATACATGATCGGCGCGGAAGTGTTGAAAGGCATGCCGACGAACTTGCCGTCAGCGGCAGCGTAGAAATAGCGGACGCCGTTGATGAAGGCTTCGCGGTCGAACTTGTAACCGGCCTTGTTGATGAGGTCTTCCGCAGGAATGACAGCGCCCTTGGCGTTGATGATGGTGGCAGCGCCAGCATCGAAAACCTGAAGAATGTTCGGCTGTTCGCCCGAACGGAAAGCAGCGATGCCGCTTGCAAGCGCTTCTTCGTATGAGCCCTTGGAAACCGGCGTCAGAGCGCATTCCTTCTGGGCTTCGTTGAACTTCTGCGAAACTTCGTTGATGACTTCGCCGTTACGGCCGCCCATGCCGTGCCACCAGGTGATGTTGGTCGCAGCCATGGAAGACGTTGCCGAAATGCTGACCGCCACTGCGGCCATGGAAATCTTCTTCAACATTACTAAATCCTCTCCACCATTTATTGGGATGAGGATGCGAATAGAGACGTTCCATGACGCCTCTTTAACGGTTTTATGTCAGATTTATTACAGTCCCTGCGATAGGGACTCCATTCTTCCAGAAACGGATGTCTCAAGCGTCCTTGCGCTTTATCGGGCGAGCCGGATTTCCGACCACCGTCGTCCCGGCCAAGACATCCCGCGTCACCACCGAACCGGCCCCGACGATCGCGCCATCGCCAATCGTGATGCCGGCCAGAAGGATCGCGCCGCCGCCGATCCAGACATCGCGGCCGATCGTGACCGGCTTTGCGATTTCGATGCCTTGCGAACGCGGAGCCGGGTCCAGGTGATGTTCGGCGCAATAGATCTGCACGGCCGGCCCCAACATCGCGCCATCGCCAATCCGCACGGGCGCAGAATCAAGAATGACGCAGCCGGTATTGAGATAGACGTTCGCACCCAACGTAATGTTGAAGCCGTAGGCGCAATGAAACGGTGCTTCGATAAAGGCTCCTTCCGCAACGGAGGCAAAGAGCGCCCGCAGCAAAGGCGACATGGCCCCGCGCTCATCCGGCGGCGCGGTGTTGTGCTGGTGAACGGCACGGCGGGCGCGGGCGCGCAGCACGTCCAGTTCGGCATCCATGCAACAGTACCATTCGCCCGCAGCCATTTTTTCCCGCTCAGTGGACATTGCCTCCCCCCCTCAAAAAGCGTCGATGAAATGCTGCGGCAGGCGTCGTGGCAGGACTGCGACGATATCGAAACGCAACGAAAACCGCGCGGCATCCTTGCGGCGGGAGAGCCAAATATCGGCAGCCGCCCGAATGCGCTGTTGCGAACGGAAGCCGACCGCATCGACAGCCCCGGCACCGGAAGGCCGCGCCTTGACCTCGACGATGGCGACGACATCCTTCTTGCGGGCAATGAGATCGATTTCCCCCAGTCGGGTTCGATAACGAATGGCGAGGATGCGGTATCCCCGAAACAGCAGATAGAGTGCTGCCCAGTATTCCGCAGCGTGGCCGCGTCGCTCGGCCTTTCGTCTCTTGTTCGTTTGCCCGTCAGCGGCCATCCGCATCCTTCATATCCAGCAGCCGTTGATAAAGCTCCTTGCGTGGCAGGCCCGTCAGCTTTGCCGCCTCGGCTGCGGCCCTCGCGGCAGGCATGGTTTTGACGAGATCCTTCAGGAGTCTCTCGACATCCTCGATATCGGGAATTTCGTCATAGGAGGGCGGCTCTATCAGGAGCACGATCTCGCCCTTCACCACACGGTCCTCGTCGTAATATTCCGCAAGCTCGCCCAGCGTGCCGCGCCGGAACTCCTCGAAAGTCTTGGTCAGCTCGCGGCACACAACAGCGCGGCGATCGCGGCCAAGGACTTCCGATGCCACCTTTACGGAGGTGCCAATGCGGCGTGGCGATTCAAAAAACATGAGGGTGGCCGGAATTTTCGCAAGTTCGGCAAAACGGTCGCGCTTGCCGCGATCCTTTACGGGCAGAAAGCCCGCGAACAGAAAGGCGTCACTCGGCATGCCAGAACCAACAAGCGCAGCAAGCGGCGCAGATGCTCCCGGCACCGGCACGACGCGATGACCGGCCTCCAAAGCGAGCTGACCAAGGCGATAACCGGGATCGGAGACGAGTGGCGTTCCGGCATCCGACACCAGCGCCACGGATTTTCCGGCCTCCAAAGCGGCGATGAGTTTTGGTCCCGCTTCCTGCGCATTATGCTCGTGATAGGAGAGCGGACGTGTGCGGATACCGTAACGCTCGAGCAAAATGCGGGTGACGCGGGTATCCTCGCAGGCAAGGACGTCAGCCGAAGCCAGCGTTTCCAGCGCCCGGATGGTGATGTCGCCGAGATTGCCGATGGGGGTGGCCACGAGATAGAGCGCCGGCTCCAACGGCCGCGCCGGAATAGTGGCCGTGCCGATCCTGAAGCTCTTGGTCGCCTGTCCGGCGTCGCTGTTCGATATTTCTTCCGTCACACGGCTTCCAATCATTCTGGCCGATCATTCCCGGCCGGTCGCTCCAGTTTTACCCCTTTATGGGCAATAGAAAACCGGCGAACAAGGTCCACGGGCGGTCACAGGCTGTGGATCATGCTGTATAGCAGCAAAATGACCGGCGGCAGATGCACTCGGCTCTTGCATTTTCTGCAATAACTCTGCCATTTTGCCCGTCCACATTATCCGGCGTTCCGGCCGGTCAAGACTCTTCTTACCGATCCGGCGGTGGCCGGGTCGCAACGGTTGAAAGCGGTAGCGTCCATGCGTATTACTCTTGAGCGGTCGAACCTTCTTAAATCGCTGAACCACGTCCACAGGGTCGTCGAGCGTCGTAACACGATCCCGATCCTGTCCAACGTTCTGCTGCGCGCATCTGGCGCCAATCTGGATATGAAGGCGACCGACCTCGACCTCGAAATCACCGAAGCGACGCCGGCCATGGTGGAGCAGGCGGGCGCGACCACCGTGCCGGCGCATCTGCTTTATGAAATCGTGCGCAAGCTGCCGGATGGTTCCGAAGTGCTTCTGGCCACCAATCCGGATGGCTCCACAATGACGGTGGCTTCCGGCCGTTCGAAATTCTCGCTGCAATGCCTTCCAGAAACCGATTTCCCGGATCTGACCGCCGGTACCTTCAGCCACACCTTCAAACTGAAGGCGACCGACCTGAAGATGCTGATCGACCGGACGCAATTTGCGATTTCGACCGAAGAGACACGCTATTATCTGAACGGCATCTTCTTCCACACCATCGAAAGCAACGGCGACCTCAAGCTGCGCGCAGTCGCGACGGACGGTCACCGCCTTGCGCGCGCCGATGTGGATGCGCCTTCCGGCTCCGAAGGCATGCCGGGCATCATCATTCCGCGCAAGACCGTCGGCGAATTGCAGAAGCTGATGGACAATCCCGAACTTGATGTCACCGTCGAGGTATCGGACGCGAAAATCCGCCTGACCATCGGCTCGGTCGTTTTGACCTCGAAGCTGATCGACGGCACCTTCCCGGATTACCAGCGCGTCATCCCCACCGGCAACGACAAGGAAATGCGCGTCGATTGCCAGACCTTCGCCCGTGCGGTCGATCGCGTGTCGACCATCTCTTCCGAGCGTGGCCGCGCCGTGAAGCTGGCGTTGACCAACGGCCAGCTGACGCTGACCGTCAACAATCCGGATTCAGGCAGTGCGACGGAAGAAGTGGCTGTCGGTTACGACAATGATTCGATGGAAATCGGCTTCAATGCCAAATATCTCCTCGACATCACCTCGCAGCTTTCCGGTGAAGACGCGATTTTCCTTCTGGCGGATGCGGGCTCGCCAACGCTCGTTCGCGACACCGCCGGCGACGATGCGCTTTATGTTCTGATGCCGATGCGCGTTTAAAGTGGACTTTTTTTCTTCAAATCAATCAAAAAACGCCGGTGGATCGCTCCACCGGCGTTTTTTGATTCGAAGCAGACAGATTTCTAACGCTAAACGAATTTTTCCAATTACGACATTTTGCCTTGTTTTAGCGCCAAATGAGATCAACAGTGCGTAACATTTTTTTGACAATGACCAAAATACATCCGAGGGGAATTATGGCACTCAACCTGAAGCAACGCTTTGAAAGAAAATTTGAGGAAGAAATCCGCTTTTTCAAAGGCATGGTCAGCCAGCCGAAAAAGGTCGGAGCCATCGTCCCGACATCCTCCATCACGGCAAGAAAAATGGCGAGTGTCATCGACCCGCATTCCGACTTGCCCGTTCTCGAACTCGGCCCCGGCACCGGTGTCATCACCAAGGCCATTCTGGCACGCGGCATCAAGCCGGAGCGCCTGACGGCCATCGAATATTCGACCGATTTCTACAATCAGCTTCTCAGAAGCTATCCAGGCGTCAACTTCATCAATGGCGATGCCTTCGATCTGAATGCGACACTTGGCGAGCACCAGGGCCAGATGTTCGACAGCGTCATTTCCGCCGTACCGATGCTGAATTTTCCGATGGCCGCCCGCATCAAGCTTCTCGACGAATTGCTGAAATGCGTGCCGCATGGTCGCCCCGTCATACAGATATCCTACGGTCCGATTTCCCCGATCGTTGCGCAGCCGCATCTCTACCACATCCGCCATTTTGATTTCATCGTGCGCAACATTCCTCCGGCGCAATTGTGGACCTATACCCGCGCCTGATCACACGGCAGAGTGGGCAAGGGCCGTCATTTCCCGGTCGTGACAGATGGTTAGGGTCCTGATTTGCCCTTCCATCGCCATTGAGGACCGTTCCCATGCATGCCCTTTACATTACCCATCCCCAGGTCCGGATCGATCCGGCGGTTCCGGTTCCGGAATGGGGACTTTCGGACTTGGGTGCACGGCGGGCGTTTGAGGCAAGCCGCCTGCCATGGGCACGCGCATTGCGCCGGATCGTGTCGAGCGCGGAAACCAAAGCCATCGAAACCGCCCGAATCCTTGCTGAGACATCCGGCGCGGATATTGAAATCATCGAGGCGATGCATGAGAACGACCGGTCGGCCACAGGCTTCCTGACGCCGCCGGAATTCGAAAAGGCTGCCGACTGGTTTTTTGCCCATCCGCGAGAAAGCTTTCACGGCTGGGAACGGGCAATCGATGCGCAGGCGCGAATTGTTAACGCCGTCACGGCCGTTCTAGGCCGGCACGACCCGCAACAGCCGATTGCCTTTGTCGGCCATGGCGGCGTCGGCACGCTTTTGAAATGCCATATCGAAGGCGTCGGCATCAGTCGCAGCAAGGACCAGCCACCCGGCGGCGGCAATCTTTTCCGGTTCCCAATCGCCGAATTTTCACTTGCAGCTCAGCGCCCCACATGCGACTGGACGGCAATGGAAACATGGCAGGGATAAGACAATGACCGCGCGCGAAAAACTGATCGTCGGGCTCGATGTTCCGACTGTGCAACAAGCTGAAGACATCGTGTCGAAGATTGGCGATGAGGTTCTGTTCTACAAGATCGGCTATCAGCTGGTATTTGCCGGTGGTCTCGAATTCGCCCGCGACCTTGCCCAGAGCGGCAAGAAAGTCTTTCTCGACATGAAACTGCTCGACATCGACAACACCGTCGCCTCTGGTGTCGAAAACATCGCCCGCATGGGCATGTCGATGCTGACCCTGCATGCCTACCCGAAAGCCATGCGCGCCGCAGTCAAGGCAGCCGAAGGCTCTGGCCTCTGCTTGCTTGGTGTCACCGTGCTAACCTCGATGGATGATGCCGATCTTGCGGAAGCCGGCTATGCATCGGATGCCCGTTCGCTGGTGCTGCGCCGTGCGGAACAGGCGCGCGAGGCGGGCATGGGCGGCATCGTCTGTTCGGCAGAGGAATCGACGGCGGTGCGTGAAATCTTGGGCCCCGAACTTGCCGTCGTCACCCCTGGTATTCGCCCGGCCGGTGCCGAGGCGGGAGACCAGAAGCGCGTGATGACGCCTTTTGACGCCATCAAGGCCGGTTCGAGCCATCTGGTTGTCGGCCGCCCCATCGTCAGAGCAGAAGATCCGAAAGCAGCAGCCCGCGCCATTCTTGACGACATGCTGCGCGCCAGCTTTCCGGCAAATCAATAAGGACCATCGGAGGAGACGAAATGGCAAAGGGTTACTGGATCGCGCGCGTGGATGTACGCGACAACGAACGCTACAAGGACTACGTGTCGACTGCGAAGCCCGCTTTCGAGCGGTTCGGCGCCAACTTTCTCGCCCGCGGCGGTGCGTTGACCGAACTTGAGGGCAAGGCACGCGCACGCAACGTCATCATCGAATTCCCCTCGGTGCAGCACGCGATCGATTGCTACAACTCGCCCGAATACCAGGCGGCGGCCAAAATCCGTCAGGAAGTCGCCGACGCGGAGATGATGATTGTCGAAGGAATTTGACGGTCGTCAACCGCATTTCCGAAACTAGTCCCGGGCCTTGTGACAACGTCTCTTCACGCGCGCACGGCTTTGGGCTAAGAGACTGAAAAACGCTTTATCGACAGCTTCTGAGGAGCCTCCCATGACCTTGGCCAACCTTCCACCCCTCGTCACCGTTTTCGGCGGTTCGGGTTTCGTCGGGCGGCATGTCGTGCGGATGCTCGCCAAGCGCGGTTACCGCATCCGCGTGGCCGTGCGCCGTCCCGATCTTGCTGGTTTCCTGCAGCCGCTCGGCAATGTCGGCCAGATCTCGTTTGCCCAGGCGAACCTGCGGTATCGCGACTCCATCGTCAAAGCCATCGAAGACGCCGACCACGTGGTCAATTGCGTTGGCATTCTGGCCGAAAGCGGCCGCAACACCTTTGACGCCGTGCAGGAATTCGGCGCGAAAGCCATTGCCGAGGCAGCCCGCAACGCCGGTGCAACGCTGACGCACATCTCCGCCATCGGTGCCGATGCCAATTCGTCGACCGGCTACGGCCGCACAAAGGGCCGCGCCGAGGCAGCAATCCATTCCGTTCTGCCCGGCGCCGTAATCCTGCGTCCTTCGATCATCTTTGGACCGGAAGACGACTTCTTCAATAAATTCGCCAAGATGGCCCGCAGCCTGCCGTTCCTGCCGCTGATCGGCGGCGGAAAAACCAAGTTTCAGCCGGTCTATGTCGAAGATGTAGCAGAAGCCGTTGCCCGCAACGTGGATGGCAAGCTGAAGCCCGGCGCCATCTATGAACTGGGTGGCCAGGACGTCATGACGTTCCGCGACTGTCTTGAGGCGGTTCTTGCCGCAACCTACCGTCAGCGTCCTTTCGTCAACCTGCCTTTCGGCGTCGCCTCAATGATCGGAAAAATCGCTTCGCTGGTGCCGCTGATTACGCCGCCGCTGACTGTCGATCAGGTGACCATGCTGAAAAAGGATAATGTCGTTTCCGCTGACGCGGAAAAGAACGGCCTGACCTTGGAAGGCATCGGCATTACGCCCGTTCGCGTTGCTTCCGTCCTGCCGTCCTACATGGTGCACTATCGCCCGCACGGACAGTTCTCGAACGCCGGAAAAGCAGCATAAGCCTACCGTCGCGCATTAACGATCTGAACGAAAGCGGGAACCATTCCCGCTTTTTGTTTTTGCGCAATTCAATCGCAACCAAACCGCTATTGGCGCATTTCCCCCTCAACTGCAGGGGAGGTGCACTATCGACTGAAGCTGTTTTGAACAGCCGGGTAAAAGTTAACGGCCAAGTGGCCTCCACAGCCAAGCGTGGCACAAGCGCAACTGTGGAAAAGACTTCGCATTAACCCGGTATTCAGCAAGCCGCTTTATTGATAATGGCCACATTCCTAACATATCCAGAACCCTCACTTCACACACGGCGGCGTAATCCGCGCGAACGAACGTCTGAAAGGCAATAATAAAATGGGCAGATCTATCGCACTCTTTTTTGCGTGTGCGGCTTTGGTGGTTCTGGCGGGTTCTTTCATGGCGCCGGGCACGGTTGCAGCGGGCAAGAGCGGTTGCGCTCCCGCCTACGGTGTCGACCCTTGCGCAACGGCTTCGATCAGCACGAACTGATCAGCTTTCACAAGTCTCAAATAAAAAAAGCGCCTCCGGATTCTCCGGGGCGCTTTTTTATTTTGTCCGTGCATTGGACACGAACGGCTATTTTAAAGCTCGGCTCAACGGTAGAGCAGAAGTGCCGCCAGACCCAGCGAGCCGATGACGATGCGCCACCAGGCAAAGGGTGCAAAACCGCGTCGCGAGACGAAGTCCAGCAGCGAGCGCACGACGAACAGGCCGGAGACGAAAGCGGCGATGAAGCCTACGGCAATCAGCGCACTGTCATCGAAGCTCAGCGCATCGCGGTTCTTGTAGAGATCGAGCACAAACGCGCCGAGCATGGTCGGCATCGCCAGGAAAAACGAGAATTCGGCGGCGGAGCGCTTGTCCGTGCCCATCAACAGCGCGCCAACAATGGTAGCGCCGGACCGGGAGGTGCCCGGAACCATCGCAAGGCACTGGAACAGACCGATCTTGAAGGCAAGCGACGGCGGATAATCCATAATGTCGGTATATCTGGGCTTCAGCGGCATTCGGTCGACGGCCAGCAATATGACGCCGCCTATAACCAGCACGATACAGATGAGGATGGGTGTTTCGAATAGCACCGTCTTGATGAAGTCATGCGCCAGAGCGCCGATCACCGCCGCTGGCAGGAAGGCGACAGCGACGGCCAGCACGAAGCGGCGCGCCTTGGGACTTGTTGGCATCGCCATGGCGATCGACACAAGCTTCTGAAAATAAACAAGAAGTATAGCAATGATCGCGCCGAGCTGAATGAGAACGGCAAAGGTGTTGCCCGGCGATTTAAAGCCGAGAAAATGCCCGGCCAGCAGCACATGCGCCGTTGAGGAAACGGGAATGAACTCCGTAAGACCCTCGATAATGCCCAGCAAAAGCGCGCTGATGATCGATTGGTCACCCATGAGGTATCCTTTTTTCAGGGGGAAGCGGGAATGGAAAGCAATTGCGTTAAACTTGTTTTAAAGTAGCCAAGCTCTTATAGCGTCTTGATGAAGCGAAACTGAAAAAGTTTTCCGGCAATTGTCGATCATGACAACCAATCGTAAAAATTGAGTACCGATGCCAACTCTCTATCACTCTCCCATGTCGACCGCATCGCGGTTCGTTCGTCTGATCCTTTCGGAATACGGGTTCCAGACCGATCTCGTGGAGGAGCAGCCGTGGGAAAGAAGGCGGGAGTTTCTGGCGCTGAATCCGGCGGGCACCCTGCCGGTCTATCTCGATGACAATATGCGCTCTCTCAGCGGTCCCTACGTGCTCGCCGAGTTTCTCGACGAAACGCACGGGGTTTTGAAGCGTGACCGGCGATTGCTGGCGGAAGACCCGTTTCAGCGGGCGGAAATCCGCCGCTTGACCGAGTGGTTCCTGCAGAAGATGGAAAACGATGTGACCCGACCGCTGGTGCGGGAGCGGGTTTATAAATTGCAGATGACGGCGGCGCAGGGTGGTGGCCCCCCGGATTCCAAGCTTCTGCGCACCGCGCGTAACAATGTTCGTCAGCACATCAAATATCTGGAATGGCTGGCGGGTTCGCGCACTTGGCTCGCCGGCGACCGATTGAGTTATGCCGATCTGGCCGCGGCTGCTTCTGTTTCGGTGCTGGATTATCTCGGCGAAATCAACTGGCTTGAAGCGCCCATTGCCAAGGAGTGGTATCAGCGGCTGAAATCGCGCCCGTCCTTCCGGCCGTTCCTCAGCGAGCGCATTCCGCGCCTTGCCCCCTCCTCTCACTACGCCGATCTGGATTTCTAAGTTCCGGCCTCCCGGTTATTTGCTGCGGCGTGTAGCTACGCATATATATGTCGCAGAGTAACCCGCAGGAGAAACAACCATCGACGTTGCCAGCGACAAGCAGCGGATACGCGCTCGCAAACTGACGGACTTCGTTCGTCAGGAGGCGCTTTCGCTCGGCTTCGATCTCTGTCGTATCACCGCGCCGGACAGCATTCCGCTGGCACCGGGACGGTTGAGGCAGTTTCTGGATAAGGGCTATCATGGCACGATGGCGTGGATGGAGGAGACCGAGGCCCGTCGCGCCGAGCCGAAAACGCTGTGGGGCGACGTGCGCTCCATTGTCATGTTCGGGCTGAATTACGGGCCTGAGGAAGATCCTCGCGGCGTTCTTTCCAAAGCCGACAAGGCAGCCATTTCGGTCTATGCCCGCAACCGCGACTATCACGACGTCATAAAAGGGCGACTGAAAGAAATCGCCACCCGTTTTGCCGCGCGCGCCGGCGAGGACGTGAAGGTCTTCGTTGACACCGCGCCGGTGATGGAAAAACCGCTTGCCGCAGCCGCGGGTCTCGGCTGGCAGGGCAAACACACCAATCTGGTCAGCCGCACCCATGGTTCCTGGCTGTTTCTCGGCAGCATGTTCACCACCGCCGAGCTTTGTCTTGATGAGGCCGAGAAGGACCATTGCGGCTCCTGTCGCGCCTGTCTCGATGCCTGTCCGACGGCCGCCTTCCCCGCCCCCTACCAGCTAGACGCCCGCCGCTGCATCTCCTACCTCACCATTGAGCACAAAGGCGTCATCCCGCACGAGTTCCGGCCGATGATAGGCAACCGCATCTATGGCTGCGACGATTGCCTTGCCGCCTGTCCCTGGAACAAATTCGCGGCCAGCGCCTCCGAGATGAAGCTGCAGGCGCGCGAGGATTTGAAGGAACCTTCCATCGCCTTCCTGCTGACGCTGGACGACGCTGCCTTCCGCAGCTTCTTCAGCGGCTCACCAGTCAAGCGCATCGGGCGTAACCGCTTCATCCGCAATGTGCTGATAGCGGCTGGAAACTCGCGCGACCAGCAATTCGTGCAGCAATGCAAGTCTCTCGCCGAAAAAGACCCGGCACCGGAGGTGCGCGGCATGGCCGCATGGGCTTTGTCGCAGCTTATGGACAGCGAGGAATTCCGTGCATACTCTGCCGGCCGCGCCCCGGAGCCTGATCCAGAGGCGGAAATGGAATGGCAACTGGCAGAGGCGTGACCCATGCATGTGATGATTTTCGGCGCAGGATATTCGGGCAAGGCCATCGCAAACGCGCTGAAAACTGAAGCTGCAACGATATCGGGCACCACGCGCAGCACAGACAAGTTCGCAAGCCTTTGTGCAACTGGCATGACACCCTTCCTGTTCGACGGTGCCCATCTTAATGACGATCTCATCGCCACAATGGCCAATGTCACGCATCTCGTGCAGTCCATCGCGCCGGGGAAGGATGGAGATCCACTGCTTGCGCTTTTGGGCGACGACCTGAAACGGCTTCTGCCCAAGCTTGAATGGATCGCTTATCTTTCCACCGTTGGCGTCTATGGCGACCATGACGGCGCATGGGTGGATGAGGAAACCCCGTGCCGCCCGGTTTCCGCCCGGTCCGTGGAACGCGTTGCTGCCGAAACCGCCTGGGCTGCGGCTGCTGAAAAAGCGGGGGTGCCGCTTGCCATCTTGCGCCTTTCGGGAATTTACGGCCCCGGACGCAATAGTTTCATGAATTTCGAAAAGGGAACGGCGCGCAGGCTGGTAAAGAAAGACCAGGTGTTCAACCGCATCCGGGTTGAGGATATTGGTGCGGCCCACGCCTTTCTGGCGCGGAGAAATGAACGCGGCGTCTTCAACGTGACGGATGACGAACCCGCCCCGCCGCAGGATGTGGTGAGCTTCGCCGCCACGTTGATGGGCCTCGAGCCGCCGCCCGAACAGGCATTCGAGACCGCGGATCTGACGCCGATGGCACGCTCCTTCTACGGCGAGAACAAGCGTGTTTCCAACGCCAGGATACGTGGCCTCGGTTTCGATTTCAGCTTCCCGGAGTACAAAATCTCCCTGACACAATTGTGGGAAAGCGGCCTCTGGCGGGGCTAAAAATCCCCCATTTAAAAGCGATGAAAAATCCTTCCAAACCCGTTTTCGAGGATGGTTTTGGTGGTTTTTCAGTCAATTTGGCTTTTATTAACCATGCAAAAATCGCTAAAATCGTAGCCATTAGAAAAATATTTCACTCACATTTCGTGAACTGGATTCACGAAGGCGTGACTTGTAACAGCATTTCCATTGAGCATTGATTCTGCGTCATTTTTTCCACTTTTCAACAATAAGGCACCGACGACACCTTTCCGGCTAACGATCACGAATGTTACAGTCTGTAACACTTCGTGATTTGAGATCAGCTTTTTTTCGCCATTTTTCCCT
Organism: Agrobacterium sp. A3-95; assembly: GCF_053521785.1. Lineage (NCBI taxonomy): Bacteria > Pseudomonadati > Pseudomonadota > Alphaproteobacteria > Hyphomicrobiales > Rhizobiaceae > Agrobacterium > Agrobacterium sp. A3-95. The sequence continues at coordinate 894,536 of NZ_JBNWDR010000001.1, forward strand.
CGCCCTACAATCTCGCATTCAAACGCGTTCAGGCCAGACAATGGCCGTTTAGCAAGGGCACAATCAATCGGCGCGGGGCCGATTTTCAGGGAAGCACAGTTTGTTGAATATCCGTCGTATAACTTTCACCGTCGCAACTATAGCCGCCTGTTCCATCATTGCGCCTCTTCAGGCGAATGCGGCAAATGGTTGTGGAGGGGCATCGTGGTATGCGTTGAGCTCCAAGACTGCTTCGGGCGAGCGTATGAACGCCGCCAACATGACCGCCGCTCACCGCTCGCTGCGGTTCGGCACCAAGGTCAAGGTTACCAATGCCCGTAACGGCAAGGCCGTTGTGGTGCGCATCAATGACCGCGGTCCGTTCATCAAGGGTCGCGTTCTCGATCTTTCCAAGGCCGCTGCCAAAAACATCGGCATGATCAGTTCCGGCACCGCCAAGGTATGCTACGAGGTCGTCAGCGCCGATTGAGCCTTGCCCTTGCCGCCATTCGCGTCTACCAACCGGGCTAATCAGCAAAATGAGGTAGACAATGCGTTTGGGCGGGCGTTTGGCCGGAGCAATCGAAGTATTGGCGGATATTGAGGGACGCAGGCGTCCCGTTGCCGATGCTCTGAAGGACTGGGGACTTGCCCATCGTTTCGCAGGTTCGGGTGACAGGGCCGCGATCGGCAACATCGTCTATGACGCGCTGCGCATGAAACTGTCACACGCCTGGCTGATGGATGACGACAGCGCCGCCTCGCTTGGTTATGCAGTTCTGCTGCGCCAATGGGGCAAGAGCTTTTCGGAACTTGCGGCGGAATTCGACGGCGACAAATTTGCCCCTGCCGCGCCTGATGAAGAAAAGCAGAAAGCCTTTCTCTCCCGTTCTCTCGCCGATGCACCAGCCCATATTCAGGGCGACATTCCCGAATGGGTTCAAGCATCCTTCGAGAAGGCGTTTGGAGAGGGCTGGCTTGCCGAGGCGCAGGCGCTGAACCAGCGCCCGACACTTGATCTGCGGGCCAACACGCTGAAGGCCACTCGCGACAAGGTGCTGAAGGCGCTGGAAGAGAGCGGTGCGGAAGCAACTCATATAGCCCGTCAGGGTGTCCGCATCCCCGCCGGCGAAGGCCCTTCCCGCCTGCCGAATGTGACCGCAGAACTGTCCTTCCAGAAAGGCTGGTTCGAAGTGCAGGACGAGGGATCGCAGATCGTTGCCGATCTTGCCGGCGCGCATGAAGGCGAACAGATCCTCGATTATTGCGCCGGTGGCGGCGGCAAGACGCTGGCCATGGCCGCCAGCATGAACAACAAGGGTCAGGTTCACGCCTTCGACGCCGATCGCAAGCGCCTCGCGCCAATCATCGAGCGGCTGAAACGAGCCGGCACGCGCAATGTGCAGGTTCATGACCGCGCAGCCGGACTTGTCCCGTTTCATGAAAAATTCGATCGCGTTCTGGTGGACGCCCCCTGCACTGGCACCGGAACATGGCGCCGGCGGCCTGACACCAAATGGCGGCTGACGACACGCAATCTGGAAGAACGGGTACAGCAGCAGGGCGAGGCCCTTTCGCAGGCCAAGGGTTTTGTACGCCCCGGCGGCGAGCTGCTTTATGTCACCTGCTCGGTTCTGCCCGAGGAAAACGAGCAGCAGGTCACGCGCTTCTGCGAAGAAAATCCGCAATTCTATATCGGTTCGGCACTGGATCGCTGGCAGACGACTTTTGGCGGCAATGCAAACAAACCGCATTCCTCTGACGGCAAGACAGTGACGCTGACGCCTGCAACTACAGATACGGATGGTTTCTTCTTCTGCGTAATGAAACGCAAAGCGTGAAACAGGTTTTGCACGCGCTGATTTTACTTCGAAAAATACCGAGTAGCTTGTTTCAAAGCATTCTAAACTAGAATATTTGACACAAGTTTGCGATTGGGTCAGAACTCGCTTGCCGCAGCGTGAAGTTATTTCACGCCTGCCCAAGGAGAGGGATCATGATCCGCAAAACCATTCTCAGCGCGTCTTTCGCGCTTCTGGCCGCATCCGCGACCTTCACCGCGCTTCCCGCCCGCGCTGCGACCGACGCCGCCGCTGTCGTCAAGCATTACGCCGACGTCGCGCATGCGAAATACGAGGATTCGCTGACCACGGCGAAGGCGCTGGACAAGGCAATCGACGCGCTGATCGCAACACCGAGCGAAGGAACGCTGAAAGCTGCACGTGAAGCGTGGATCAAGGCGCGCGTTCCCTACCAGCAATCGGAAGTCTATCGTTTCGGCAACCCTGTGGTCGACGCCTGGGAAGGCAAGGTAAATGCCTGGCCGCTGGATGAAGGCCTGATCGACTATGTCGACGGTTCCTACGGCACCGAGAGCGACGAGAACGAGCTTTACGTCGCAAACATCATCGCCAATCCGAAGATCAAGATCAGCGGCGAAGATGTCGATACCTCGAAGATCACCCCCGAACTGATCGAAAGCCTGCACGAGGCGGGCGATGTCGAAGCCAATGTGACGACCGGTTACCACGCCATCGAATTCCTGCTCTGGGGCCAGGACCTGAACGGCACCGGACCGGGTGCGGGCAACCGCCCCTATACCGACTACGACAAGAAGAATTGCACGAACGGCAATTGCGACCGCCGCGCCGATTACCTGAAGTCCGCCTCCACCCTGCTGATCAAGGATCTTCAGGAAATGGTGGACGCCTGGGCGCCGGAAGGCGAAGCCACCAAGACAGTGGAAGCCGACCCGAAAGCCGGCCTGACCGCCATTCTCACCGGCATGGGCTCTCTTTCCTATGGCGAGCTGGCAGGGGAGCGCATGAAGCTCGGCCTTCTGCTGCACGATCCGGAAGAGGAGCATGATTGCTTCTCCGACAATACCTATAATTCGCATCTTAACGACGCCATCGGCATCGCATCTGCCTATACCGGCGAATATACCCGTGTGGATGGAACGAAGATGACCGGCGCCTCGCTGTCGGAGCTGGTCGGCGCCAAGGACAAGGCGCTGAACGACGAGATGACGGCGAAGCTGAACAAGACGCTCGACGCCATGCATGCCATGGAAAAGCGTGCCCAGACGGTCGAGGCCTACGACCAGATGATCGGCGAAGGCAACAAGGAAGGCAACGCCGTGGTTCAGGCTGCCATCGACGGCCTTCTCGACCAGACGAAAACCGTCGAACGCGTGATTGCGGCACTCGATCTCGGCAAGATCGAACTTGAAGGTTCCGCCAGCCTCGATAATCCGAACGCCGTCTTCAAATAAGAGCCAATGCGGGCCGCAGATCGCTGCGGCCCGCCATTCCCATGCTTTCCATGAACTCGTCGCTGCCGCGGATCCGCAAGCCGTTCTTCTTCGCCGGGGCAGCCTGCCTTGTGGCATCGATGGTGCTTGCCGCGCCGCTTCGTGACGATCTGACGGAAAAAGACCAAAACCGCGTTCAAGCTGTCACTGCGCCGACGATGGATTTTACCATGCCGGAGCCCTTCGAGGCCATGTCCGGCGGGGCAACGACCAGCACCCATAAAGCCGATAGCGGCGCGTTTTCGCATCCATCCGCAACAATGCCGTTTGAGCGAAAACAGGATTTCAAGCTCGGCAATGCGCTGTTCCAGAAGCTCTGGGTGTCTTCCCCCTCCTCCACGCAAGCCTCGGACGGGTTAGGGCCGCTCTATAACGCCCGATCCTGCCAGGCCTGCCATGTGAAGGACGGCAGAGGCCGACCGCCACTTGCCGGCGAAGATGCCGTCTCCCTGTTTCTGCGGCTGGCCCGGCCTGCCCGCAACGAGGCGGAACGGGCAGCGATTGCGCGCCACGAGGTGTTGAATTTTCCCGACGAGACCTATGGCCGGCAGCTTCAGAACCTGGCTATTCCCGGCCTCGCTGCAGAGGGCAAACCTGTCGTCACCTATATCGAGAAACCCGTGCGGCTGGCCGACGGCGAGGTGGTGATGCTGCGCAAGCCAGACTATGCCGTGGCAGGCCTGCACTATGGCCCCCTGGGCGTCGATACGACTTTGTCGGCGCGGATTGCAATGCCAACCCTTGGGCTTGGGCTGATCGAGGCCATTGCCGATGCCGATATTCTGGCCGGCGCCGATCCGGATGACAAAAATGGCGACGGCATTTCCGGGCGCCCTGCTTTTGTACGGGATCACCGGACCGGCGAAGTGAAGCTCGGCCGATTTGGCTGGAAAGCCCAGAACGCCAGCGTCCGCGACCAGAGCGCCAGCGCCTTCTCCCACGATATCGGCATTTCCACGCCGGATGCACAAAACGCCTATGGTGATTGCACCGACGTTCAGAAAGACTGTCTTGCCATGCCGACCGGCGTGCAGCCACGGCTTGGGCCAGTGGAGGCGCCAGACCCCATTCTCGATCTCGTGACCTTTTACACCGAAAACCTTGCAGTGCCGCAGCGCCGCGATGTGGGTGATCCCACCGTGTTGCGGGGAAAGCAGCTTTTTTACGCATCCGGCTGCACATCCTGCCATACACCGAAATTCGTCACCCGCCGTGACGCTGCCGACCCCATGCAGTCTTTCCAGCTGATCTGGCCCTATTCGGATTTTTTGCTGCACGACATGGGAGAGGAGCTTGCCGACGGCCAGCAGGTGGGCGAAGCAAGCGGGCAGGAATGGCGAACCCAGCCGCTCTGGGGTATCGGTCTGACGCGAAGCGTGAATGGCAACGGTTTTTACCTGCATGACGGGCGGGCGCGCAGCCTGACAGAAGCGATATTATGGCACGGCGGCGAAGCGCAAAAAGCGCGCGATGCCTTTGCCGCCTTGCAAAAATCCGACCGGCAGGCTTTGCTGGCTTTTCTGGAGTCCCTTTGATGAAAAATGCCATGCGAAAAATACCCGGTCTCATCTCCGTGCTGCTGCTTTTGGGCATGCGGCCCGCAATGGCGCAGGATGTGGAGCTGATGCCGCCGCCACCGCTCGACGCCGTACAGGTACGGGGCGTGATGGAAAAAGCGGTGAACGGTTTCATCCGTCCCGGCTATGACCAGTTCCGGCAATCGGCAGAGAAGCTGGAAGGCAGCATGAAGGCGTTCTGCGCCGCCCCTTCCAAAACGACGGATGAGGCGGCCAAAGCGGCCTTTGCCGATACGGTCTCCAGTTGGTCAACCATCGAGATCGTTCGGGTCGGTCCGGTGATCGAGCACAACCGCTTCGAACGTGTGCTCTATTACCCAGACAAGAAGGGTCTTGGCCTGAAACAGGTACAGCGTTACCTTGCAGAAAAGGACGAAAGCGTCACCAGCGCCGAGAGCCTGAAGGGCAAGAGTGTCGCAGTGCAGGGCCTAGGCGCGCTGGAATTCGTGCTCTATGGCGCCGGAGCGGGTGATCTGTTCGACAAGAAGGGCGATTTCCGTTGCCGTTATGGCGCGGCGATTGCCGGCAACGTTGCCAATGTGGCGGCGGAGCTTTCCGACAGCTGGAACGCACCTGATGGAGCGCAGAAAAACTGGACGCAGCCCGGCGCGAATAATCCCGTTTTTCGCGATGAGCGTGAGGCGCTGGTTGCCCTGCTTGGCATTCTCGTGCACGGCGCCGAAGCAATCCGCGACCAGCGCATAGAGACGTTCTACAAGGGGCCGGACAAGGCGAAGTTTCCCCGCACGGCGATCTACTGGCGGTCCGGCCTGACGTGGAAAAGCATTGCCGCAAACATCAAGGCCGTTCAAACCCTCCTGCACACGGCCGATATGGTCGAACTCGTGCCACCCGACCAGCGCTCCATCGTCAACTCCATCGATTTCATCGCCAAATCGATGATCCGCATTGCCGGAACGATTGATACCAACGTGGAAAAGGCCCTTGATGACGACCAGCAACGCGCCAAGGTGGATTACCTGCTGCTGAACGGCAAAGACCTGATCTACCGCCTCAACGACCAGTATGGCGGCGCAATCGGTCTCAGCTCCGGCTTTTCCTTCGCCGACGGAGACTGAGGCGGTGATATCATGCAAAAAGCCGACGCTGATAGACAGGCGCAGCTTCATCAAGGCGGCGGGCATTCCGTTCCTAGCGACGCTCGCTCCCGGCTCGCTGCATGCGCTTGAACGCGCCGACGCTGTCTTCGCTTCCGCTTTTCGCGCTCATGACGGTTCCTACGGCATTGCGACTGTGAGCGAACGCGGCGAGATCATCGACCGCGTTGCGCTCCCAGCCCGCGCCCATGGAATGGCAACGAGCCGTGCGACCGGCATGACAGTGGCCTTTGCGCGCCGGCCCGGCACCTTCTTCATGGCCTTTGACCCCGCGCGACGCCGCGAACCTGTCGTGATGCACACGCCGGAAAACCGCCACTTCTACGGCCACGGACAATTTTCTCCCGACGGTGCGATCCTCTACGCCAGCGAAAACGACTTCGATGGCAATCGCGGTGTTATCGGGCTTTACGATGCCCGCAACGGATTTGCCCGCATCGGTGAATACGACGCCCACGGCATTGGCACCCATGACATGACCGTGAGCGACGATGGCAGGCTGATCGTGATCGCCAATGGCGGCATCGAGACCCACCCGGATTTCGGCCGAACCAAACTCAATGTCGACAGCATGCAGCCGTCGCTCGTGCTTCTGGACGCCGCCAGCGGCCAGTTGATCCAGAAACATACGATGCCAGACCAGTTACGACAGCTTTCCACCCGCCATGTCGATCTCGGCGATGACGGGCGTGTCTGGTTCGCCTGCCAATATGAGGGACCGCGCAACGATCTTCCGCCGCTTGTTGGCCATTTCTCGAAGGGCGAGGACCTTGCCTTCGTCGATCTACCAGAGCAAACGACGGTGCGCCTTGCCAATTATGTCGGTGCCATCGCCGTCAACCGGCGCGATGGACTGGTGGGCCTGACCTCACCCAATGGCAACGCGGCCGTGACGCTGGATGCGAAAACCGGGCGTGTTGTATCCGAGACGACCGTGCGGGAGGCTGCGGGCGTTGCCCCCGCCATAAAGGGCATTGCGGTTTCTTCCTATGACGGATTTTTCGAGGCTATTCGCAGCGACGTGGCGTGGGACCAGCATATCGTGCGTATTTCAGGCTAAAATACTGAAAATGCACTGGAACAAAAAAGACCAAAAAGCATTTGAGGCGTCATGAAAAACCTGTCCGTGTATATCATTTTCGTGGTTGTGGTTGTTGCGCTGGGTGCGCTCATCGGCATCAACAACGTGCCGGGCGAATGGTACCAGTCGCTTCAGAAGCCGCCCTTCAACCCGCCCAACTGGATATTCGGCCCCGTTTGGACAACGCTCTACGTGATGATCGGCATTGCAGGCGCGCGAACATGGATCGTGAGACCGGCGGGCACGCGCATGCGTCTCTGGTTCACGCAGTTGGTGCTGAATTTCCTATGGTCGCCTATCTTTTTCGGCATGCAAAGCCCGACAGGTGCGCTCGTCATCATCGTGCCGATGCTGATCTGCATTCTGGCTTTCATTGCGCTCACCTATAGTCGTGACCGCATCTCCATGTGGCTTTTCGTGCCCTACGCCCTTTGGGTCGCCTTTGCCACGCTGCTGAATGCCAGCATCGCCGTGCTGAACTAATTGCTCCTGCGGCACTTGCCTTGCCCGCCGCCACACGCCATGTCAGTTTGCGGTGAGGACAAAAGCAGGCAGGTAAGCCAATGGAGATCACGGATCCCGGCGATTTTCGTCAGCGGATAGAAAGAAGCTTTGCGCGGCAGGGTGTGGTGCAGGCAATCGGTGCGCAGATAAGCCGCATCGAACACCGTCTGGTGGAAATCGAGCTGCCGTTTCATGAAAAGCTGACACAGCAGCACGGCATATTGCATGCCGGTGTCATTGCCGCCGGCCTGGATACCGCCTGCACCTATGCCGCCTATACGATCATAGAACCGGAAGCCTCGCTGCTGACAATCGAGTTCAAGGTCAACCTCATGTCGCCCGGGCGCGGCGAGCGGTTCCTGTTTCGTGGCGAAATCATCAAGCCGGGCAACAACCTGATCGTTGCCGATGGCCGCGCTTACGCCCTTTCCGACGGGCCGGCGAAGCTCATCGCCTCCATGACAGGCACTATGATGGTGGTGAAGGGCCGCGAGGATATTACCGGATGAGCTACCGGCTTTTGCATGTTGCGGACAAATCCATTCTTTTCGTCATGGCGGCTTCCGCCGAATACGGCTCCCACCTGCAGGCGCGCATCGCGCCCTTGATGACCGGCGTCGGCCCGGTCGAGGCAGCGATTTCGGTCACGGCAATTCTTGCTGGTCTCGATGCGGCGGGTCATCTGCCTGACCTTGTCGTTTCGCTCGGCTCCGCCGGCTCGCGGACGCTCGACCAGACTGGCATCTATCAGGCTATTTCTGTTGCCTATCGCGACATGGATGCCTCAGCCTTCGGTTTTGAAAAGGGTCGCACGCCGTTTCTCGATCTGCCGGCCGAGGTGGCCTTGCCCCTGCGCATACCCGATATTGCCGAGGCGCGGCTTTCCACGGGCGCCAACGTCGTCTCTGCTGCCGCCTATGGGTCGATCAATGCCGATATGGTGGAAATGGAAACCTATGCCGTGCTACGGGCCTGCCAGCGCTTCGGCGTGCCGCTCATCGGCCTGCGCGGTATTTCCGATGGCAGGGAAGATGTGAACCATGTGGACGACTGGACGGAATACCTTGATATCATCGATGAAAAGCTCGCAGACGCCGTCGACAGGCTTTGCCGCGCTATCGAAGACGGTGCGATCACCCTTTGAACCTCGCGATTTTAGTAAATTTCCGCTGTTAGATGCCCGCTTCCGGGTTGCCTAAAGCCGCCATTTTCTTTAAAGGCTCGCCATGACCCAGATAGCCCATCCCGACAGCATTCTCATCATCGATTTCGGCAGCCAGGTGACGCAGCTGATTGCGCGCCGCATCCGCGAAGCCGGGGTCTATTGCGAAATCCACCCGTTTCAGAATGCCGCAGAGGCGTTTGAGAAGCTCCAGCCCAAGGGCGTGATCTTCTCCGGCGGCCCCGCATCTGTAACGGCGGAAGGCAGCCCGCGTGCGCCGCAGGCGGTGTTCGACAGCAAGGTTCCGATCCTCGGCATCTGCTACGGCCAGCAGACGCTCTGCACCCAGCTTGGCGGCGTTGTCGAGGGCGGTCACGCGGCGGAATTCGGGCGCGCCGATATCGACATCAAAAAGGCAAGCCCTCTGTTCGACGGTTTCTGGGAACAGGGCAAGAGCTATCCCGTCTGGATGAGCCACGGCGACCGCGTGACGAAACTGCCGGAGGGTTTCGAGGTTATCGCAACCTCTGAGAACGCACCCTTCGCCATAGCTGCCGACGAGACACGCCATTATTACACCACCATGTTCCACCCGGAAGTGGTGCATACGCCAGATGGTGGCAAGCTGCTCTCCAACTTCGTGCACAAGATCGTCGGTCTTAAATCCGATTGGACGATGGCAGCCTATCGCGCCGAGATGATCCGCAAGATCCGCGATCAGGTCGGTACCGGGCGCGTGCTCTGCGCACTCTCCGGCGGCGTCGATTCCTCGGTTGCGGCGATCCTCATCCATGAGGCGATCGGTGACCAGCTGACCTGCGTTTACGTTGATCATGGCCTGATGCGGCTTGGCGAAAGCGAGCAGGTCGTCGGCATGTTCCGCGACCATTACAATATTCCGCTGGTACATGTGGATGCCGCAGACATGTTCCTGGGCCAGCTTTCTGGCGTCTCCGACCCGGAAGTGAAGCGCAAGACTATCGGCCGTTTGTTCATCGAGGTCTTCGAGGCGGAAGCTGCCAAGATCGCAGCAGACGGCAAGGGTGCTCCGAATTTCCTCGCGCAGGGCACGCTTTACCCTGACGTCATCGAGAGCGTTTCCTTCTCCGGCGGTCCTTCCGTCACCATCAAGAGCCACCACAATGTCGGTGGCCTTCCCGAGCGCATGAACATGCAGCTGGTGGAGCCGCTGCGCGAGCTCTTCAAGGACGAGGTGCGTGCGCTTGGCCGTGAACTTGGCCTGCCGGAAAGCTTCATCGGGCGCCATCCCTTCCCCGGCCCGGGTCTGGCGATCCGTTGCCCCGGTGCGGTCACCCGCGAGAAGCTCGATATTCTGCGCAAGGCAGATGCAATCTATCTCGACGAAATCCGCAAGGCGGGTCTTTACGACACCATATGGCAGGCCTTCGCAGTGCTGCTGCCGGTGCAGACCGTGGGCGTCATGGGTGACTACCGCACCTATGACTTCGTCTGTGCGCTCCGCGCTGTGACGTCCGTGGATGGCATGACGGCGGATTTCTACCCCTACGACATGAATTTCCTCGGCCGCGCCGCGACCCGCATCATCAACGAAGTCCGCGGCATCAACCGTGTCGTCTATGACGTGACGAGCAAGCCGCCCGGCACGATCGAGTGGGAATAAAACGAAGGCGGAGCAATTCCGCCTTTTGTTCCTCTTTTGTTCTTTATTTTATCACCGCGCAATGATAGGTTTCCGGCCTTGGTATAAGGCTGTGGAGCATCGTCATGGAGTGCGAGTTGGCGGACGAAAGAGCCTTAAGGCAGCTTTGTTTTGATGGGCTGGAGCCGCAGAAAATACGGCGCATCAATCCGCGCTTTCGAAACAAGCTCCTGCTACTGCTGAAGCCACCACGGCAATTGGCGGAAAGAATTTTTGTCGATGCGTCGCATCATGCCAAGGGTCGGACAACCCGCGAGGCATATCCCGCCGAGCTTCTGCACATAACCCTGCTGTGTTTGGGATGTTTCGAGACAATCCCTCACGGACTGACAAGCAGGCTGGAGGCGGCAATGGGTGCGGTAAACGCGCGGCCTGTTCCAGTCACCCTGGACGCAAGCGCGCTTTTCGGCAATCGCAATAGTCTGGTGCTGCGAAACGGTGGTGATCTGCCGGAGATCAACGCTCTGGTGAAGCTGCTGCAACGCGCGCTTCGACAGGCAAACCTTCCCTATATCGCGGCACCATCTTACACGCCGCATATCACGATGATTTATGGCTGCGGGAAGATAGAGCCGATGCCGGCCGGAAAACCCTATAGCTGGCTTGCGGGTAATTTCGAGCTTGTTTTTAGCCATAATGGCGAAACGCGACATGAGTCCCTTGGACGCTTCGCACTCTCCGCAAAAGCAGATCGTTATGAGCCGCTCGAAAGCCAGCTGCATTTACCGGATAAACTGATCGGTCCGAGAAAACGGCCGAACCGAAAGCAGGCGGAACGCTAAGGCCCGCCAACATATACGCACGAGCGAGGCGATGTCGCCTCGCTGCAAACGATAATCAGCTTAGAGCTGAACCTTGTCGAAAGCCTTGCCGTCGATGCCAAGCGCTTCGAGGTCGGCGCGGGCCGGCTTGCGATGCGCGCGGACAGCGGCCGAAACCGAAAGTGCGGCACCAAGAACGGCGAAAGTTTCGCCAAAGAAGTTACGCGATGTCTTTGCAACCTGACGCATTTTTCTCTCCATCTTTGATGCCCAGATAATGGGCATTTTTGTCCTCTGCTACAACTCATGATGTAGCAGGGAAGCCATGCAGCTTTGCTCGCGCTCGTTTGGATGTCAGACACTGCATTTTTGCATGGCTCGAATTCCGTGCTTCAGGCTGCGGGTTGAATACGGCGCATTATTTGTTATGCCGGAAGTTCAAGACAAAGAGGCAGGTAACATGACGGTCACCATTTACGGCATCAAGAACTGCGACACGATGAAAAAGGCCAGAAGCTGGCTGGAAGCCAACGGTGTCGACTATTCTTTCCATGACTACAAGACGGCAGGTATCGACCAGGCCCATCTCGAAACATGGTGCGATGCCGCGGGCTGGGAAACGGTTCTGAACCGGGCCGGCACTACCTTCAAAAAACTGGACGATAGCCAGAAAGCCGATCTTACCCGCGAAAAGGCCATTGGCCTGATGCTGGAGCAGCCCTCCATGATCAAGCGACCGGTGCTGGAGGCAAAGGAGACGATAACCGTCGGCTTCAAGCCGGAAACCTATCAGTCCCTCTTTGCGTGAGCGCAGGCCACCATGTCCAAGACAACCCGCGCTACGCAGATGCTGACCAAGGCCGGTGTGAACTTCACCACAGTTACCTATGACTACGACCCGAATGCCGACCGGATCGGCCTGCAGGCGGCCGAAGCTATCGGCGAACCGCCACATCTGGTTCTGAAAACACTGATGGCTGAGCTGGATGGCAAGCCGGTCTGCGTCGTCGTCCCGTCCGACCGGGAAGTGAGCATGAAGAAGCTTGCCGCCGCCTTCGGGGGAAAATCTGCCAGCATGATGAAGCCCGCCGATGCGGAGCGGGCAACGGGTTATCATGTGGGCGGCATCAGCCCTTTTGGACAGAAGAAACAGGTTCCGACCGCCATAGAGGCTGGGGCCATGACCTATTCCTATGTCTACATGAATGGTGGCCAGCGCGGTTTGCAGGTAAGGCTTTCCCCCGGCGACGCGCAGGCGGCGCTGAAAGCCATTGTCGCACCTTTGGTGGCCGATTGACGTCTCGACACAGCTTTGAAAGCATTTGGCTTTCGAAGCGAATGGGCTATGGTCGGCGCCTCCGATTGAAATATACGAAGGCAGATCATGACTGTTTCCCCCATCGATCCCGTCAAACTCGAGAAACTGGCTGAAGTCGCCGTCAAGGTCGGCCTGCAATTGCAGAAGGATCAGGATCTGGTGATCACCGCTCCGCTGGCGGCGTTGCCGCTGGTGCGGTTTTTGACCAAACACGCCTATCTTGCCGGCGGCGGGCTGGTCACCACCTTCTACTCCGACGAAGAAACCACGCTTTCCCGCTACCGCCACGCCAGCGACGCCAATTTCGACCGGGCTTCCGGCTGGCTCTATGACGGCATGGCCAAGGCCTATGCCAATGGCGCGGCGCGGCTTGCGATTGCCGGTGACAACCCCATGCTGCTGGCCGAACAGGATCCCGCCAAGGTGGCGCGCGCCAACAAGGCCAATTCCACGGCCTATAAGCCGGCGCTTGAGAAGATTTCCAACTTCGATATCAACTGGAACATCATCTCCTATCCAAACCCGTCCTGGGCAAAACAGGTCTTTCCCGGTGTGACGGAAGACGAAGCGGTTCGCAAGCTCGCGGACGCCATCTTCGCCGCTTCGCGGGTAGATCTCGCCGATCCGGTCGCGGCATGGGCGGAGCATAACGCCAATCTCGCCAAGCGTTCGGCATGGCTGAACGGTGAACGTTTCTCGTCGCTGCATTTCACCGGTCCCGGCACGGACGTGAAAATCGGCCTGGCGGACGGCCACGAATGGCATGGGGGCGCCTCAACCGCCAAGAACGGTGTGACCTGCAACCCGAACATTCCGACGGAAGAAGTGTTCACCACACCGCATGCGCTGCGCGTGGATGGTTACGTGTCCAGCACCAAGCCGCTTTCACATCAGGGAACGCTGATAGACGATATCCAGGTGAAGTTCGAAGGCGGCCGCATCGTGGAAGCCAAGGCTTCGAAGGGCGAAGCCGTGCTGAACAAGGTGCTCGATACCGACGAGGGTGCGCGGCGTCTGGGTGAAGTGGCACTGGTGCCGCATTCCTCGCCGATTTCGGCAAGTGGCATCCTGTTCTACAACACGCTGTTCGACGAAAACGCCTCCTGCCACATTGCGCTCGGCCAATGCTATTCGAAATGCTTCGTTGATGGTGCTTCGTTGTCGCAGGATCAGATCAAGGCGCAAGGCGGCAATTCCAGCCTGATCCACATCGACTGGATGATCGGTTCCGATAAGGTGGATATCGATGGCGTGAAGCCGGATGGCTCCACAGTTCCAGTGATGCGCAAGGGCGAATGGGCCTGAGCTATTTCGGCAGCTGGCTCCGCTGACTGAGCCAGATGCTGAAAAGCACTGCAACGAAGCCGACGATTTGCACTGGCGTGAGGCTTTGGCCGAGCGCCAGCCAGCCGAGCAGGGTCGCAACGACGGGGCTTAGGAAACCGAGCGAGGCTGCAGCCGAGGGTTCGATGCGGGCGAGACCCCGGAACCACAGAAAATAGGTCAAGGCGGCACCAATAATGCCGAGATAGGCCATGCCGAGAATATTGGCAGCGGTAGGTGCAGGCAGGGCCGGTTCCAGGAAATATGCGACCGGCAGAAGCAGAATGCCTCCAGCCGTCAATTGCCAGGCCGTAAAGGTGAGGTTCGATACCGGCGGTCGCCATTTGCGGGTGAGCACGGTTCCAAAGGCCATGGATACGGCGCCTGCAAGACCCGCAGCCACGCCGACGGCATCCAGCGCGGCAGCACCCGGCGCCAAAACCAGAAGTGCGACGCCTAAAATACCCAGAAGACCAGCGACAATGGCCAGCGGCCGGACCGGCGCGGCGAGAAACAGCCGCGAAAGGCCGATGACGATCAGGGGTTGGATCGCACCCACAGTCGCGGCTACACCACCCGGCAGCCGGTAAGCCGAAACGAAAAGCATCGCCCAGAAAAACGAGAAATTCAGCGCACCTAGAATAAGGCTGCGAGACCACCAGATGCCCTCCGGTAGTTTTCTGACCAGAAGCAACAACAATACTCCGGCCGGCAAGGCGCGCAGCATCGCAACATGGAATGGATATCCATGTGGCAGGAATTCGGTGGTGACGAAGTAGGTCGTTCCCCAGATGGCGGGGGCAAGTGCCATCACCAGCACATCGGCGGCATAGGTGGTATTTTTCTTCATTTCAAGAATCTCTACATCAAGATAAATACAACTTAGCCAATTTTATCTTGACGTCAAGATATCAGTTGTTATGCCTTGGTAATGAACAAAGAACCGAATGATCACGTCGATCACATTCTGGCGCAATGGCGCAAGGAGAGGCCCGATCTCGATGTCGAGCCAATGGGGCTGCTTGGGCGCTTGAAACGGCTAACCACGCATCTCGGTCGCGAGGTGGAGGCGGTGCTGCTGAAACACGGCCTCTCCTCTTCCGCTTTTGATGTGCTGGCGACATTACGGCGCGCGGGCGCGCCCTACCGGCTTTCGCCCGGTGATCTGCTGGCCATGACAATGGTAAGCTCCGGCACAATGACCAACCGGATCGACCAGCTGGAAAAAGCGGGTCTGGTGGAGCGCATCCACAACCCGCAGGATCGGCGCAGCGTGTTGATATCATTGACGGAGCGGGGATTTGCCATTGTCGAGGACGCGGTCAGCGCCCATGTCGAGAACCAGCAACGGCTGGTCGCACAGCTCAGCGAAGAAGAACGCACGGCGCTGAACAAGCTTGTGAAGCGGTTTCTACAGGGGTTTGAAGCTTAGTTCCCTAAAAAGCGGACAGGAACCAGCAATCGCGCAGGTGATGGCGCTTGTTTTGGCGCTAAGAATCCTATAAGCAATTTTCCGTTAACCTGTCCTACAGGTTGGAGGAACGATTGTATAAGCCCATTTCGCAGGAAACCGATCTCGTCAGCAGCGCGATTGGCGCAATCACGCGCCACATTCGCGAAAACGAACTTGCCCCCGGAGCGAAGCTGCCCAGCGAGCTTTCGCTTTCGCAGCAGCTCGGTGTCTCGCGCACCGTGGTTCGCGAGGCTTTCCGGTCCTTGTCGGCCATGCGGCTGATCGATGTCAGCGTCGGCAAGCGCGCCACGGTGGCGACGCTGGATCATGGCGCGATGTCGCTGATGTTCGAACATGGCATTCACACCGAGCAGATCAACATCCAGCAGATTTACGACGTGCGCCGCACCATCGAAGTCAGAACCGTGACATTGGCGGCGCTGCGGCGAACGGATCTGGAGGCGCTCACCATTCTCGACCACGCCAACAATATGGAGCGGGACTTTGGTAATAGTGACAGGGTCATGGAACACGACCTTGCCTTTCACCTTGCCGTTGCCAGAGCCTCCAAGAACCCGGTTTTCGAACTCATTCTCGGCGCCTTTCAGAATGTGACGCGCCAGACATGGCCGATCGGCTGGAAGAGCCGCAAATCCGACGCGCAGCGTCATGCCGCGACTGAACTTCATATCGCCATCGGACAGGCCATTGCCGCGGGCGACCCGCAAACGGCCTCAACACTTATGGCGCGGCATTTCGATGAAAGCGTGCATGCGCTTCTGGCCGCCGGCATCGCCTGATTTTTCAAACGCAGTTCCAGACCGAAAACTGCCTGCCTCTGGAGGAGACACTTCATGAAAATTACGAAACTCGAAACCGTCCGCGTGGCGGAACGGGCAAACCTGCTCTGGGTTCTGGTCCACACGGATGAGGGCATTACCGGACTTGGTGAAACCTTCTACGGCGCCGAGACGGTTGAAACCTATGTGCACGAATATATCGCACCCCGCGTGATCGGCCGCGATCCGCTGCAGATCGACCTTCTGGCACAGGATCTCGTCGGTTATCTCGGCTTCCGTTCATCGGGTGCGGAAGTACGCGGCAATTCGGCCTTCGATATCGCGCTTTGGGATATTTTTGGCAAGGCTACCAACCAGCCCATTGCGCAATTGCTTGGCGGCTTCAGCCGCAGGGAAATCCGCACCTACAATACCTGCGCGGGCACGGAATATATCAAGAAGGCGACCGGCCAGCAGACGGCCAACTACGGCCTGTCCGGCGGCAAGGATTATGACGATCTGAACGGCTTCCTGCACCGGGCCGACGAGCTTGCCCATTCGCTGCTGGAAGACGGCATCACGGCCATGAAGATCTGGCCTTTCGATGCGGCGGCGGAAAAGACGCGCGGCCAATATATCTCGATGCCTGACCTGAAAAGCGCGCTCGAGCCGTTCGAGAAAATTCGTAAGGCAGTCGGCGACAAGATGGATATCATGGTGGAGTTTCACTCCATGTGGCAGCTTCTGCCCGCCATGCAGATCGCCAAGGCGCTCACCCCTTACCAGACCTTCTGGCACGAAGATCCGATCAAGATGGACAGCCTTTCCAGCCTGACGCGTTATGCTGCCGTTTCACCCGCGCCGATTTCCGCATCGGAGACGCTCGGCTCACGATGGGCTTTCCGAGATCTCCTGGAAACTGGCGCCGCCGGTGTGGTGATGCTTGACATCAGCTGGTGTGGTGGACTTTCCGAAGCGCGCAAGATCGCTTCCATGGCCGAAGCCTGGCATCTGCCCGTTGCGCCGCATGATTGCACCGGCCCGGTGGTACTCTGCGCCTCCACGCATCTGTCGCTCAACGCACCGAATGCGCTGGTGCAGGAAAGCGTGCGCGCCTTCTACAAGACGTGGTACCGCGATCTCGTTACCGCATTGCCAGAAGTCAAAAACGGCATGATCACCGTGCCGCCGGGTGCCGGCCTTGGCATGGAGCTGCATCCCGATATTGAAAAGACCTTCACCGTCAGCCGTCGTTTTTCAGATGCGGCGTCTATCTAATCAGAACAGACTGCCCTGATTTCCCGGGTCGGAAGAGGCCGGTTTCACCGGCTTCTTTTTGGGAGCGGCAGGCGTCTGAACGTCAGATGATGGAGTAGCCTCGCCTGTCGTCAGGGCGGCCACGCGACCGTCGGCAAACTCCATCGACACCACAGCGCCGGACGCGATGGCAGCAGCCCGGGTCAGGGGCCGGTTCTCTTCGTCGCGGATGACAGCATAACCGCGGTTCAACACATTCTTGTAGGACAGCGACTGCAGGATGCGGTCATGGGCAGCAAGGCCCGAGCGGTTCTGCGCCATGCGGTGAAGCACAGCGGTATCGGCACGTCGCGTTGCGGTGACGACCCGTTCCTTCTGCCTCTCCAACTGGCCGAGCAAGCGGGCTGGCAGCGAACGCAGCGCGGAATCGGTCGAGGAAATTCTCGACTGTGCCTGCAACAGGCGGCGCTCCACAAGCGCCTCGGCCCTCTGCATGCGTTCCGTAACACGCTGGCGATGCTGCCGCAGACCATTCAGCAGGATTTCCGGCCTCAGACCCGAAGCAGAGCGTTCGAACGCGCGGCGCTTGTTCAGCGTCGTCATTTCAAGCCCGCGACCCAAACCGCTTGCGGCCTCGTCGAAACGACGGCGCGGCAGAGCCAGAAGCTGGTCAAGCGATGGCAGCGCACGCACCAGAGCACGCACGCCCTGTCGGCGATTGTCCATTTGGCGTGATACCGAGCCGGAAAGGCGCGCCGCAAGGCCGGAGAGCTGCGCCTCCAGTTCCGCACGCACCGGCACGGCCATTTCGGCGGCACCCGTCGGTGTCGGTGCGCGCACGTCGGCGGCGTAGTCGATCAGGGTCGTATCCGTCTCATGCCCCACAGCGGAAATCAGCGGGATTTCGCTCTCGGCAGCGGCGCGCACGACGATTTCGTCGTTGAAGCTCCAGAGATCTTCCAGACTGCCGCCTCCACGGGCGACGATCAGCACGTCGGGGCGTGCAATCTCACCGCCGGGCTGAAGCGCATTGAAACCGCGAATGGCGTTCGCCACTTCCTCACCCGAGCCTTCCCCCTGCACCTTGACCGGCCAGACGACGACATGGACCGGAAAACGATCCGAAATCCGGTGGAGAATATCGCGAATGACTGCGCCCGTGGGCGATGTGACAACACCGATGACACGCGGCATGAACGGCAGGCGGCGTTTGCGTTCCGCATCGAACAGCCCCTCCGCCGCCAGACGCCGGCGGCGGTCCTCCAGCAAAGCCATCAGCGCGCCCGCGCCGGCCGGCTCCAGGCTTTCTATGACGATCTGATATTTCGAGGAGCCGGGAAAGGTGGTGACCTTGCCGGTGGCGATGACCTCCATGCCCTCTTCCGGGCGGAACTTCAGCCGCGAGAAAGTACCCTTCCAGATAACCGCATCGATGCGGGCGCGATCGTCCTTCAGGGAGAAATAGGCGTGACCCGAAGAATGCGGACCCCGGTAGCCGGAAATCTCGCCGCGCACCCTCACCTGATCGAAAGCCGTCTCCACCGTTCGCTTGATGGAACCCGACAGTTCGGAAACCGAGAACTCGGCAAGATTGCTCAATGCGGCATTGGAGAAAATATCGCTCATGCCCGTTTGTAACCAAAACCCGTCGATTCGGAAATGCCGGTACTGGCCGGGTCTATTTTAACGGCGGTGAAACCATATCCTCAACTAACGAGTTAGGAAAATGGGTGAGGGAGGAGAAAACAAGGGTTCGTTAGGGAAGAGGACGCTACGTCTTATCCCAGACCCGGCAACCAAAGAGGAGGCGGCATTCATGATTTTTCTTACCGCCACATTGCTCGGCGTAACCGCAGTTGCGTTGCGTTCGGTATTCAGCATCATTTTCATCTGCTTGATGGTTATCGGCGCCTATGGTGTCGCGATGGCGATTTCTGCAACCGCCGTGCCGCTGATGTCGCTGCTCCTGGCGCTTGCCGGTTATAATTTCGGCGTTGTGAGTGTGGTCATCGGCCTTCTCGTGCTGCAACGTCCGCGCTCCACCCAGCCGACGCTTTAAAGCACACGGCCTTGCGGCTTCGCCACTTCGCCCTGACCGAGGTTTACGGACTGGCTGTAGACCTTTCCATCTCTTTTCTGCTGATTTTTTATATCGGCATCGACCCGCTTGCCGCCCGTCTTCCGGGCGCTTTGGCAGGGCTTGCGACGAGTTGGAGGCTAAACCATTCGAATGGCGATGGCCCCAATGAGCTGAACGGCTTTCTGTTGAACGCCGTTACGCTTATCTCCCGCATGGTTGGCGTCGGGCTGTTCGCCCTGCTGCAATGGCGCAATCCACTGGTGCAGCCGCTGGTCCCGCTCGCCTTTTCCGCACTCGCGGCACTGGTGCTGGCGCTTTACGGCTATAGGCGGCTTCAAAAGCAGCGTGCGGATCAGGATTAAACCGTCTCCCAACCGTCCTTTTCCGCCGCACGGTAGATGGCATCGATGAAAAGCTGGTTCTTCCTCGAGCTTTCCAGGGTGACGACCTCGCCCTCACCTTTCACCGCGCGGGCGAAGGCCTCCGCCTCCAGCTTGTACTGGCGACTATCCTGAAACCGGAAGACTTGCGACTGGTTATGGCCCTGGTTGGTCAACTCGATTTCCTCCGCACCCCAGCGATTTGCATTGAAGGGAGACTTGATCTCGATGTACCCGTCCGTACCGTGGAAAACCATCAGCTGGCGAGCGGCAAGCTGCGTCGCCAGATAAAAGCTCAGTTCGAAGCCGCCGAAATCGGCCCTGACGCTTGAATAGATATCGGTGCCGAATTCCTTATCACGCTCGACGCTCGCCTGTACGCGCTTCGGCTCGGCACCCGTGGCAAAACGGGTGACGATGGTCGGGTAGACGCCGATATCCGGCAAGGCCCCGCCGCCCAGTTCGGGAATATTGCGCATATTGCCGGGATCGCGGTTGAAGTAGCTGAAAGCGCCCTGCACATGCTTCAGCGTTCCGATTGCACCTGATGCCAGCAATTCCTTCACCTTGGCCCAAACAGGAGAATAGGTGACCATGAAAGCCTCCGACACGACAACGCCATTGTCGTCCCGCGCCGCGATGATGGCGTCGATCTCTTCAGCCTTGAGTGCGATCGGCTTTTCACACAGCACGTGTTTGCCGGCATTGGCAGCTTTTATGGTCCATTCCACATGTTGCGAGGTTGGAAGCGGAATATAGACGGCATCGATCACATCGGATGCAAGCATTTCCTCATAGGAGCCGAAGGCATGCGGGACGGAAAAACGATCTGCAACCGCACGCGCCTTGGCATGATCGCGGCTGGCGATGGCGCTGACCACACAGTTCCGCGCATCCTGAATCGCCGGAATGACGTGATCCTGAGCGATTTTCGCCGTTGAAATTATTCCGAAGCGCAGCATCTCATTCTCCCACTCTGTAATTCCGGGAAACTTACCATTGTCGCGACGCCTGGCAAGTCGCACGAAACGTAACTGCAAACGCTATGGCCGGATTCGTCCTTCCTTTGTCGGTTTCCATGCTTTTATCCAGCCTTTCAACGGTGAATTATGCTATGCATGAACCTAATGGAGAATCATGAAATGTCCTCTTCTCACACAGCACTCCTTGTCATCGACGTTCAGGAATCCTTCCGGCACACCCCCTATTTCGAGGAAAGCGAACTTCCCGCCTATCTGGAAAAACAGCAGGCACTGATCGACGGCGCCAAGGCGTCGGGCATTCCAGTCGTGCAAATCTTTCATGTCGATGGCGACCGGGCCTTTGCAGAAGAGAGCGGCTATATTCGCGCGCTGGAAGGTGTGAGCATTACCCCTGACGTCACCTTTCGCAAGAACCGCCACTCTGCTTTCGCCGGCACCGGCCTCGATATCTGGCTGACGCAAAAGGGTATCAACCGGCTGATCGTATCCGGCATCCGCACCGAACAGTGCTGCGAAACGACCACACGGCATGCATCGGACCTCGGTTACACAGTCGATTACGTCACCGAGGCGACGCTTACCTTTCCAATGACGCACGCCTCGGGCACCGTGTTCAGCCCTGATGATATTCGCACCCGAACCGAGCTGGTGCTGGCCGGTCGCTTTGCGCGCATCGCAACCGTCGGCGACGTTCTCGAAACGGTACGAAAGGCCGCCTGATGGACAATGGCGGCACGCGGACCATTCCCTTTTATACGCTTGTGCCGCCACACGCGCTGTTGCTCGATATTGCCGGCCCGCTGGAGGTGATCCGTTATGCCAACGCAGAACAGCGGGACATCCATTTCGACTGCCGTTACATCGCGGAACATGACCAGCAGCAATCCTCCATCGGCCTTGGGCTTTGCGGGCTGGAGGCTTTGCCCGAGAGCCTGCCGGACAATGCTTTCCTGCTGATTTCCGGCAGCATCTCCCGATTCGACAACGCGCCGGAGATGCGACGGGAGCGGCAGGCGCTGATAGCATGGTTGCGCCGCGCAGTGCGCGCGGACACCACAGTCATTTCCATTTGCTCCGGCGCACTGCTGGCGGGCGAAGCAGGACTTTTCGACGGGCGGAGCTGTACGACACATGCGGATTGCATCGAAGCGCTGCGCCGCACCGCACCGCTGTCGCAGGTGGCCGAGAACCGTCTTTTCGTGGAGGATGGCAACCGCTTCTCCAGCGCCGGTATTTCCACCGGCACCGACCTGATGCTGCATGTCGTTTCCCGACTGACATCGCCTGCGGTCGCGGCGCGCATTGCCAAAAACATGGTCGTTTATCTCAGGCGCAGCGGCAATGATCCGCAAATCTCCCCCTGGCTTACCGGCCGCAACCACATTCACCCCGCCATTCACCGGGTGCAGGACCGGGTGATGACTGAACCGGCTCAGGACTGGTCGCTGGAACGGCTGGCCGATATTGCCGCACTCAGCGAGAGGCACCTGTCCCGCCTGTTTCGCGAGCATACCGGCATCAGCGTCATCGACTACGTCAACCTGATGCGGGTCAATCTTGCCCGCGACATCCTTACAAACAGCCGTCTGGATATGGAGACAATTGCGGAGCGGGCGGGCTTTGCCTCCGCCCGGCATTTGCGGCGCGTGTGGCAACAGCACAATCACCTCCCGCCCAGCCATTATCGCGGCTTTCCGGCCTGATCTCACCCGCTTTTGCCCGTTGCCCGATGAATGCCATCAAAGGAATTGAATGGTTATGCCGGCAAGCAGTTGATAACCTTGCCGCCAAAGACAGCAACAGGAGCATTCCCCGTGGAAAAACGAAGCCTTGGCCGCACCGGCCTCTCCATCGCCCCGATCGTCTTCGGCGGCAACGTGTTCGGCTGGACAGCGGACGAGAAGACTTCCTTTGCCCTGCTCGATGCATTTTTCGACGCCGGGTTCAACGCCATCGACACGGCAGACGTCTATTCCGCCTGGGTGGACGGGCATGAGGGCGGAGAGTCGGAAGCCATCATCGGAAAATGGCTGAAACAGTCGAGCGTCAAGCGTGAGGACGCGGTGATCGTTACCAAGGTCGGTTTCGACAATCGCGGTCAGAAGACAGGCCTCAGCGCCAAATGGATCGCAGAGGCTGTCGACGCCTCGTTGAAGCGGCTGCAAACCGACTATATCGATCTCTACCTCGCCCATAAGCCGGACGCGGATGTGCCGCTGGAGGAAACGCTTGCAGCCTTTGCAAAGCTGAAGGAACAGGGAAAGATACGCGCCATCGGGTGCTCCAACTATTCGGTGAGCCAGCTTCAGGAAGCGCTGGACACGGCCGCGAAGAACGATCTGCCCCGTTACGATGTGCTGCAGCCCGAATATAATCTCTACAACCGTGCGGATTTCGAAGGCCCGCTTGCCGATCTTTGCGTCGCCCAGGAAATTGGTGTCATCAATTATTATAGCCTCGCGGCCGGGTTCCTCACCGGGAAATATCGCGCCAAGGCGGATACCGAGGGCGTCGCCCGCAGCTACCGGGTGGGTGAATATGTCAACGCCCGCGGCCTTGCCGTTCTGGGCGCCATGGATGCGGTTGCCGTGGAAACC
This sequence comes from Agrobacterium sp. A3-95, assembly GCF_053521785.1. NCBI lineage: Bacteria > Pseudomonadati > Pseudomonadota > Alphaproteobacteria > Hyphomicrobiales > Rhizobiaceae > Agrobacterium > Agrobacterium sp. A3-95. Next base: position 917,882 of record NZ_JBNWDR010000001.1, read on the forward strand.
GGAGCCAAGCTTGCCGATATCGCGCTGGCGTGGCTATTGCGGAAGAAGGCCGTGACGGCACCGATTGCCAGCGCCACCAGCCTGTCGCAACTCGAAAGCTTCAAACGCGCCGTCAATCTCAAGCTGACGGATGAGATGATGACGCTGCTCGACAAGGCGGGCGCGTGACATGGATCTTGTAATTCGCGACGCGGAGCCGGAAGACCGGGCAGAATGGCTGCGCCTGTGGAACGACTATCTCGCCTTCTATAACGTACACCTTGCCGAGGAAGTTACGGACCATACATGGGCGCGTATCCTCGATCCGGCATCACGCGTTTCCATGCGCGTGGCTCTTCTGGGCGACAGGATGGCCGGTTTCGCCATCCATCACTTCCATGATTCCACCTGGGTGAAAACGCCCGACTGCTATCTGGAAGACCTGTTCGTTGACGGCGCGATCCGCGGCAAGGGAACAGGCCGGGCGCTGATGGATGACCTCATTGCCATATGCAAGGAAAAGGGCTGGTCCCGGCTTTACTGGAACACGGACGAGCACAATCACCGTGCCCAGAAGCTTTACGACAGCTACGTCAAAAGCGACGGCCATATCCGCTATCGCATCAAGTTCTGATCACCCTCTGAAGCGGAAGAAATCCACGAAAGCCCTTAGCGCCGGGCGCATCTGCCGGCGCGAGGGGTAATAGATATAAAAACCATCAAAGGGCGCGCACCAGTCCTCCAGCACCCGGACCAGCCTGCCTTCCTTGATGTCGTCTTCTACGCGCTGTTCGAAAACGAAAGCCAGACCCGCGCCGTCAATCGCCGCCCGGCGAATAAGGCTCTGGTCCGACAGGATGAGCGGCCCCTGCACATCGACCACCAAAGGTCTGCCGTCCTTTTCCAGCTCCCAGCGGTAGAGCAGACCGCTGGAGAAGCGACGGAGAATACAGCGATGCCGCATCAAATCCCTCGGCTCACGGGGAGGGGGATTTTCTGCGAAATAGGTGGGCGCGCCGACAATCGCGCCACGCCATGGGCCGCTCGCCTTCACGGCAATCATATCCGCTTCAAGATTCTCGCCGAGCCGCAGGCCGGCATCGAAACCTTTTGCGACAATATCCTCGAAGCGGTCATCGGTCGAAATCTCCAGCGAGATATCTGGATATAGCCGCAGGAACTCGCCAAGCCGAGGCATGATCAGGTCCTCCGCCGCAAGTCTCGGCAGGGTTATCCGCAACGGTCCGGCCGGCCTTCCGCCATGCTCGGCAAGCGTATCGATGACGGCATCGATTTCAGCAAGGGCCGGCCCAAGCGTCTCGAGAAGCCGCCTACCCTCCTCTGTCGGCGAAACGCTGCGGGTGGTACGATGCAGCAGGCGCAGGCCAAGGCTCGCTTCGAGCGACGATACTGCATGGCTGACGGCGGAAGGCGCAATGGCAAGTTCGGCGGCAGCTTTACGAAAGCTGCGGCCTTCGGCAACGGCAGCGAGGACAGCGAGTTGAGAGAGTTGCACACGGTTCATTGTTCTAAATAATAGAACAACCCGCAACGATTTGCAGCGATTATTTTTGCCGTCTTAGGGCGCTATCTTCTCACCACGCCCCTGACAAAGGGCGGTTCCTCATGGAAGGACGAACAGATGAAAAAAAGAACTCTCGGAAACAACCTTTCCGTTTCGGCGCTTGGCCTCGGCTGCATGGGCATGACCCATGCCTATAGCCCGACCGGCGACGAAAATAGTGCAATAGCGACGCTGCACCGCGCCGTCGAACTCGGTGTCACTTTTTTTGACACGGCAGAGGTCTATGGGCCTTACAACAACGAAATCCTCGTCGGCAAGGGTTTGAAGCCCTATCGCGACAATGTGGTCATAGCTACCAAGTTCGGTTTCAAAATCGACGCCAGCAAACCCGCAGGCCAGATGATGGTGGGTACCGACAGCCGCCCGGAAAATGTGCGCGCCGTCGCCGAAGCCTCTCTCAAACGCCTAGGCGTCGACACCATCGACTTGTTCTATCAGCATCGCGTCGATCCGGATGTTCCAATCGAAGATACGGTCGGCGCCATGGCGGAACTGGTGCGGCAGGGCAAGGTGAAACATCTAGGCCTTTCGGAAGCGAGTGCCGAAACACTTCGCAAGGCGCATTCCACTCACCCGATCGCTGCCATACAGAGCGAATATTCGTTGTGGACCCGCGATGTGGAGGAAAACGGCGTGCTGGAAACCTGCCGGGAACTCGGTATCGGTTTCGTCCCCTTCAGCCCGCTCGGGCGTGGTGCCCTGACGGGCGCGCTGAAGTCGCTCGACGGACTTGCATCCGACGATTTCCGCCGCGGCCTGCCGCGCTTCCAAAGTGAAAACTTCGATGCCAATCTGGCGCTCATCAAGCTTCTGGAAGACATGGCTGCCGAAAAGGGTGTTACCGCCGGGCAACTGGCGCTGGCCTGGGTTCTGGCGCAGGGTGACTTTATCGTTCCGATCCCCGGTACGACGAAAATCGCCAATCTTGAGACAAACGTGGCGGCAGCGGACGTATCGCTGACGGCAGAAGAAGTCGCCAGCCTTGGCGCGTTGCTTTCTCCAGCAAAGGTTGCCGGCCAACGATATCCCGAGCGTATGTCCCAGATGGCGAACCGCTAAAAACAAAAAAGCCGAGGCGACTGCCTCGGCTTTTTCAATTCATGGAGACAGAGCTTTACGCTCTCAGCACGCCGCCCGTCGATTTCTCGACATTACCGACGATCTTTGCGGTCAGCGCCTCGAAATCCTCGTCCGTCAGCGTCTTGTCGACCGGCTGGATCTGAACTTCAATGGCGATGGACTTTCGGCTTTCACCAAGCGATGCACCTTCGAAGACGTCAAAGACATTGACGCCGGTGATCAGCTTGCGATCAGCGCTTGTTGCAGCCTTGATGATGGCGCCTGCCTCGACCGACTTGTCGACCACGAAGGCGAAGTCGCGCTTGACCGCCTGGAAGGGCGAAAGCTCAAGGGCCGGCTTTGTGCGGGTCGCCTTCTTCTTCGGCTCCGGCATGGCGTCGAGATAGATCTCGAAACCGCTATAGACACCGGAAACATCCAGCTCTGACAGAGTCTTCGGGTGGAATTCACCGAAATAGCCGAGCACGACCTTCGGACCCATCTTGATGGTGCCGGAGCGGCCAGGGTGATACCAGCCGGGAGCGCCGGCCTCGATCTGCACATTGGCCATCGGCAGGCCACAGGCTTCGAGCACCGAAAGCGCATCGGCCTTGGCGTCATAGACATCCACCGGCTTGCCGCCGCCCTTTGCGGCATTGGACCACATGCGGCCGCTGCCTGCGAGCGAGGCCGTGCCACGGCGTACACCGCCCGCAACACGGCGCTGGGTGTCTGGCGTGTCACCCTCATAGGTGCCGGAGACCTCGAAGATTGCCACATCACCATGGCCCTTGTCGGCATTGCGCTGTGCTGCGGTCAGAAGGCCCGGCAGAAGCGAAGGACGCATATCCGACATATCGGCCGCGATGGGGTTGGCCAGTTTCAGAGCGGGCGAACCGCCACCGAAAAGCTTCGCGTGAGCTTCAGGGATGAAGGACCACGTGACGGCCTCCAGCATGCCACGGCTGGCAAGCGCACGGCGCGCGGTGCGGGTGCGCACCTGCAGCGTCGTCAAGATGCGGCCGTTGACGGCACCGAAGCTCTCCAGCGGTTCCGGCTTGATGTTGTCGACGCCATGAATGCGCATGACCTCTTCCACCAGATCGGCCTTGCCGTCGACATCCGGGCGCCAGGACGGCACGGTGACGGAAACACGCTCGCCCGTTCCCTCGATGCCGAAACCGAGACCCTTTAGAATGGCCAGGCTTTCTTCCGCCGAAACTTCTAGGCCGGTCAGACGCTTCACTTCCGAGAGCGGAAAATCCACGACCTTGGGCTGATGCCCCTTGTAACCGACGACCTTGGCTTCGCCGGCAACGCCGCCGCAGAGTTCCAGAACCAGTTCGGTGGTGCGTTCCAGACCCGGAACCATATATTCCGGATCGACGCCGCGCTCGAAGCGATAACGGGCATCGGTGATGATGCCGAGCGAACGGCCGGTCTTGGCGATGTTGATCGGATCCCAGAGAGCGGACTCGATCAACACGTCAACGGTGTTTTCATCACAGCCGGAGTGTTCACCGCCCATGACGCCGCCGATGGACTCGAGGCCCTTTTCGTCGGCGATGACGACATTGTTCGGGCCGAGCTTGTATTCGCGCTGATCAAGCGCGAGGATCGTCTCACCCTCTTTCGCACGGCGGACCGTCAGGTCGCCCTTGACCTTGGCGGCATCGAAGACGTGCATCGGCCGGCCCTGATCGAAAGTCATGTAGTTGGTGATGTCCACGAGCGCATTGATGGGACGCAGGCCGATCGCCATCAGACGCTGCTGCATCCACTTCGGGCTCGGGCCGTTCTTCACACCGCGCACGATGCGCAGCGAAAAGCCGGGGCAGAGCGCCGCGTCATCCAGCTCCAGCTTCACGTCGACCGGGGTTGAGCCTTCGACCTTGAAGGACGGCGCTGGCTTGGTCTTGAGCTTGCCGAGACCGGAAGCGGCGAGATCGCGGGCGATGCCATAGATCGAGGTGCAATCCGGGCGGTTTGGCGTCAGATTGATCTCGATGACCGGATCGTCAAGTCCGGCATAGGTCGCGAAAGAAGTGCCGACCGGCGCGTCTTCCGGCAGATCGATGATGCCGTCGTGATCGTCGGAAATGTTCAGCTCTTTTTCGGAGCACATCATGCCGTGGCTTTCGACACCGCGTATCTTGCCGACGGCAAGCGTGACATCGATGCCCGGAACGTAAACGCCAGGACGCGCCAGCGCACCGACAAGGCCGGCGCGCGCATTCGGTGCGCCGCAGACGATCTGCACCGGCTTGCCGTCACCGGCATCCACCATCAACACCTTGAGGCGGTCGGCCTCGGGATGTTTTTCGGCGGAGACGACCTTGGCAATGACGAAAGGCTTATAGGCCGCCTTGTCGTCGACGTCCTCGACCTCAAGCCCGATCGCCGTCAACCGTTCGCAAATCTCGTCCAGCGTCGCATCCGTTTCTAGATGCTCTTTCAGCCAGGAAAGAGTGAATTTCATGTCTTTGCTCCTTGGCTAACCGGATTAAACGCTCAAACCGCCGAACAGCGTCGGCATGTCGAGCGGGCGGAAGCCGTAGTGGTTCATCCAGCGGACATCGGCGTTGAAGAAATCACGCAGGTCCGGCATGCCGTATTTCAGCATGGCGATGCGGTCGAGGCCCATGCCCCAGGCAAAGCCCTGATATTCATCCGGGTCCAGACCGCCGGCGCGCAGCACATTCGGGTGCACCATGCCGCAGCCAAGGATTTCCATCCAGTCGTTGCCTTCGCCGAACTTGACGATCGGGCCGGAGCGGTCGCACTGAATATCCACCTCGAAGCTCGGCTCCGTGAAGGGGAAGAACGACGGGCGGAAGCGCATGACAACGCTATCCACCTCAAAGAAGGTCTTGCAGAACTCTTCAAGTACCCAGCGCAGATTGCCAACATGCGCCTTCTTGTCGATCACCAGACCTTCGACCTGATGGAACATCGGCGAATGGGTGGCATCGGAATCCTGACGATAGGTCTTGCCCGGAATGACGATGCGGATCGGTGGCTTCTGGCTTTCCATGGTGCGGATCTGCACCGGCGAGGTGTGCGTGCGCAGCACCTTGCGCTCGCCGTTTTCATCCGGCTGGAAGAAGAAGGTGTCATGCATTTCGCGGGCCGGATGGCCTTCAGGGAAATTCAGCGCCGTGAAGTTGTAATAGTCCGTTTCGATATCCGGACCTTCGGCGATCGAGAAGCCCATATCCGCAAAGATCGCGGTGATTTCATCGACGATCTGGCTGATCGGATGAATGCGGCCGCGCTCGGTCGGAGACTGGCGGACCGGCAGGCTGACATCTAGCGTTTCCGCCTTCAGGCGGGCGGCAATCGCGGCATCTTTCAGGCCACTCTTGCGTTCACCGATCAGGTCGGTGATTTCAGTCTTGAGCTGGTTGATGGCAGCGCCTCGGGTCTGGCGCTCTTCCGGCGTCATCGACCCCAGCGTCTTCAGAAGCTCCGAAACCGAGCCCTTCTTGCCAAGCGCGGAGACGCGCACGGCTTCGATGGCCGGCTCATCGGCGGCGGCGGCGATCTCCGACATCAGTTGCGATTTCAAGGTATCAAGTTCAGTCATCTTTTCCTGCCTTGCCGGTATTTTTAACAGCGGCTTCGGGGTTCACAGCATTCATCAGATAGTCGGTCGCCATGATAAAGCGTCGCAGATCACTACCCATCCGCACGCGCCCGATCAACCGGGCAAGCGGTAAAAATCGCCCCAGAATGCCGATCAGACGGCACAATTCTTCAAGCGCCCGCGGCGGGGCGTTTTCACGCCAGCGGGCAAAGGCGGCGTCGCAGGTTTTAGGCGCATCGCAGGCGCGGGTCGCGACCTGCAAAAACAGCAGCCAGATATCGCGCGCCTGCGCCGTCTCCAGCGGCATGACCTCCTGAGGGCGCTCCTCGAAATCCATGAAACCGATACGGTCGTCTTTTAAAAAGAAGTCACGCACATGCGGGCGGCCGTGGCAGAGGCCCGCCGCATGCAGCTCGCCAAGCGCTTCTGCGGATTTCACAAGCAAGGCGTCATGTCGCACCGGATCGGACGCCTTTAGCGCATCCATCCGCTCCATGAGCGTCGGACCGACATCTCCCAGCACCATTGCTGTGCGCGACGAGTAGATCAGCGGCGGAACCGGGAAACCGCCTTGCTGGAACTGCTGCAACGTTTCCAGCTCTCGCTGCATGAGGCCCGCGCCGTCCAGCGGTTCAGAAGGGCGAAGAAAAGCATAAGGCAGAAGTTTTGACAGCAGCTTCTGCATTTTCATCCACCAGGTCACACGTTCCGTGCCCTGCCGTTTGATCCAAACCGTCAATTGCGAGAGCTCGACCTTTTGAATGCGCCGGTCACTTTTCAGGAGGACGCGCATCAGGGTTGCGATGTCGTCATCGTCGAGATGAACGCGAAAGCCTTCTGCTTCCACAACCTGAATTTTATTGACCAGCATTTCCGTCCACCAAGGATTTCGCTTCAAACGGCGTGAATACTCCAACTCTTCTAAATTTCTAAATTAAAAAACGCCGATAGAGCTGTATCAGAAACTGAAAACGAAAAACCCGCGCCGGAGGACCGGCGCGGGTTTCAAATGAACAACAGATTGTCCGCGCCGTAATTACTTTACAGCGGTTTCAAACTCGTTGGTCGTACCAGCTTCCTTGAGGTACTCAAGAGCCTTCTTCGCGGTCTCGACGAGCACGCCGAATGCTGCCGGCTCATGGATAGCCATGTCGGACAGAACCTTGCGGTCAACTTCGATGCCAGCCTTGTTCAGGCCGTCGATGAAGCGGCCGTAGGTCAGGCCGAATTCGCGAACAGCAGCGTTGATACGCTGGATCCACAGAGCGCGGAAGTTGCGCTTGTTGACCTTGCGGTCGCGGTAAGCGTACTGCTTGGAACGATCCACGGCAGCCTTAGCTGCGCGGATGGTGTTCTTGCGGCGGCCGTAGAAGCCCTTGGCTGCCTTGAGTGTCTTGGTGTGCTTGGCGCGGGAAGTTACGCCACGTTTTACGCGTGCCATGTCATGATCTCCTTAAAGTGTCCAAAAGTGCGGAAAAGTCTCAGAGACCGTTCGGCAGGTAGTTCTTGACGACTTTTTTGCCGTCAGCTTCGGCGAGAACCATGGTTCCACGCGCGTCGCGAATGAACTTGTTGGTACGCTTGATCATGCCGTGGCGCTTACCGGCGGCGGCTGCAACAACCTTGCCGGTGGCGGTGATCTTGAACCGCTTTTTTGCAGCGGACTTCGTCTTCATCTTGGGCATTTTGCTACTCCGTGTTTTTGTATCGAAACAGGCAGACGAGGCCTATTTCAAGCTATTCAGGAACGGCCTCGGCATGCCCTGCCGGACCGTTCGGACGCGCGCTTATAACCGCAGTCGGTTAAAAGCGCAACGGGGAATACGAACTTCCCCTTGCGGTGGTGCTTCATGCCGCCCGGGCGGCGTGCGCGAAAGAGTTATTTCGGCGCGAGAACCATCATCATCTGACGGCCTTCCAGCTTCGGCTCGGCTTCAACCTTGGCAATCGCCTGGGTATCTTCCTTCACCTGGAGGAGAAGCTTCATGCCGAGTTCCTGGTGGGCCATTTCGCGGCCGCGGAACTTCAGCGTCACCTTCACCTTGTCACCTTCGTCAAAGAAACGGTTCATCGCCTTCATCTTCACGTCATAGTCATGCGTGTCGATGTTGGGGCGCATCTTGATTTCCTTGACCTCGACGATCTTCTGTTTCTTGCGCGCTTCAGCGGCTTTTTTCTGGGTCGAGTATTTAAGCTTGCCGAGATCGAGGATCTTGCATACCGGCGGTTCAGCGTTCGGCGAAATCTCAACGAGATCGAGACCGGCATCCTCCGCCATTTTCAAAGCCTGGTCCGTCGGCATGCTACCGAGGTTCTGGCCCTCTTCATCAATAAGCTGAACTCTGGGAACCCGGATTTCCCGGTTGGAGCGCGGGCCCTCCTTGACGGGGGCATCGGCTTTGAAAGGTCTGCGAATGGTCGTATTCTCCTGATCTGTTTCTGGATCACATCGGCAAAAAACAGCTTGTTTGGTACAAGCGGCGGAAATGTCGTTATTGCCGTGGCGAAGTCAATAGCATATCTGCCCGAAAAGATCACCTGTTGTCACGGTTTTTGCAAATACGCCGCCTTTGTTGCGCGAAATTCAGGAGAATTGCATATACATGACTGAACAAGCCGCTGAATTCCTGCGTGTAGGCATGGGCGACGACGCCCGCGACATCGCCGTCCTTCATCGCCCGGCAACTTCAAGAGAAGATACACCCACGCTTGTCTGGCTCGGCGGTTACCGTTCCGACATGACGGGAACCAAGGCGGTGGAACTCGACCGCTTTGCAGCGGAAAACGGCATTGCGTGCCTGCGGCTCGATTATTCCGGGCACGGCGCTTCCGGCGGTGACTTCAAAAAGGGCACGATTTCAAGATGGCTGGAAGAGGCACTTGCCGTCGTGCGCGAAAAGGCGCCATCGCGCGTCGTCCTTATCGGTTCGTCGATGGGTGGATGGATAGCGCTGCGCATGGTCGAGGAACTGCGCAAGGCCGGCGGCACGCCGTCCGTCGCTGGTCTGGTCCTCATTGCGCCAGCCCCCGATTTCACGGTGGACCTGATAGAGCCGAGCCTCACGGATGCGGAAAAACGGTCGCTTGAAGAAAAAGGTTATTTCGAGGAACATTCGGAATACAGCCCCGAGCCAAACATCTTTACGCGCGCGCTGATGGAAGACGGGCAGCAGAACCGCGTCCTCACCGGCATCATTACCACGGGCTGCCCGGTTCACATCCTGCAGGGAATGCGCGATCCCGATGTTCCCTATCAGCATGCGCTGAAGCTCCTCGAACATCTTCCTGCTGACGACGTCGTCTTGACGCTGATCCGCGATGGCGACCACCGGCTGTCCCGGCCGCAGGATATCGACAGGATGCTGGCTGCCGTCAAAGCCCTTGCAAGATAGGCATTTGCGCAACGATCTTAACCATATTTAACGAGTCTTGCGCGCCGCCGATGGCTAGTGATTGACTCCTGCCCCCCAACCCTCTTAACTTTTCATTAAGAATTAAGGGACGGGTTTCATGATGAACGCACCGCTGGCGCGTGCGCTGCTGTTTGCAGTTGCCGCCGGGCTATTGACTGCTGCCTCCGCCGTGGCGGAAACCAAGGGAAGCCCTTCCATGGTGACGGGCGGGATCACATCCCAGCCGATCGGCCATTATGAGTTCTGTCAGAAATACGCGAGCGAGTGCAACATTCGAAGCAAGCTGACGCCGCCGCCACGCGTCACCGAGTATGGCTGGGGTGTTGTTCGCGAGATCAACACATCCGTCAACACCTCGATCGTCGCCATGACCGACATGGAAATCTACGGCAAGGAAGAAGTCTGGGAATATCCCACGACCGCTGGCGATTGTGAGGACTTCGTGCTGCTGAAGCGCAAGAAGCTGATCGAGCGTGGGTTTTCCGTTGCTGACCTGCTGATCACTGTCGTGCGCAAGCCTGATGGCGAGGGCCACGCCGTGCTGACGCTCCGCACCACCGATGGCGATTATATTCTCGACAATCTCACCGACGACGTGAAGCTCTGGACCGACACCAACTACACTTATCTGAAGCGGCAGGCGTCCTTCAATTCGGGCCGTTGGGTTTCCATCGAGGATGGCCGCGACGTTCTGGTCGGCGCATTGCGCTGATCGGCAGATATTATAGGCTCAATGCAGAAAGCCCGCAGCAAACGCTGCGGGCTTTATTATTCACTAGGCGTTGCCGATGATGATACCGGCGGCCAGCACCAGCGAACCGCCGAGCACTACCTGAAACACTGCCCGCAGGAACGGCGTTTCCATGAAACGGTTCTGAATAAAGGCGATGGCCCAGAGTTCCACGAAGACGACGACCGCGGCGATGGCCGTTGCTGTCCAGAAATGCGGAATGAGATAGGGCAGCGCATGGCCAAGGCCACCAACGGCCGTCATGATGCCTGAGGCGAGACCGCGCTTTACCGGAGAGCCACGACCGGAAAGCTTGCCATCATCATGGGCCGCCTCGGTGAAGCCCATGGAAATACCCGCGCCAACGGAGGCCGAAAGGCCGATCAGGAAGGTTTGCCACGTATCCTGCGTGGCGAAGGCGGCTGCGAAGATCGGCGCCAGCGTCGATACGGAACCATCCATCAGTCCCGCAAGACCCGGCTGCACAAAGGTCAGAAGAAATTGCCGCTTTGCGGTTTCCGCCTCTTCTGTCTTGCCGTTTTCGTCGAGATGTTTCTCTTCCAGCATCTGCGCGATGTCTTCGTGACCACGCTCCGCCTCGGCCAGATCGCCGAGCAGCTTGCGGGTCGAGGCATCGCTGGTGCGCTTGACAGCCTCGTCGTAAAAACGGATCGCCTGGGCCTCCATCAATTCCGCCTGCGCACGAATTTTGTCAAGCGACAGGTTCTTCACCAGCCAGTCCGGCGTGCGCTCGTAAAAGCCACGCACATGCTCACGGCGGATCAGGGGGATCGTTTCCCCAAATCGCCTGCGGTGCATGTCGATCAGCACGTTTCGATGCTGCTGCTCCACCTCGGCCATATCATCGAAGATTTTTGCGGATTGCGGATATTGCGCGCGCAGATGATCGGCATAGGAGCGGTAGATGCGGGAATCGTCTTCTTCGGACGAGATGGCAAGTGCGAGGATTTCCTGTTCGCCAAGCGAGGAGAACGGGCGTTTGGACAGGGAAAAAAGACTGCGGAACATGGCTGGAACCTCTTTAGAATAATTCTAAATACATCCTGATCACGTCACAATCAAGCCTTTTAGAATTATTCTAATATGCCAAAGGGTCGCATTGCGGAGTGTCGAAGAGCCACGTAGGTTCTGCCGCAAAAGGAAGCACAATGCAGGACCAGACCGCGGCAAAGGCCGCCCACAACGCGGAAATTCAGAACAGGGCGGAAGAGGCCATGGCGGCTATCGGCATCGACGTAGGTTTCGTCGACCTGCTGGTCGAAACATTTTACGGCCGCGTTCTGGAACATCCCACGCTGGGCCCTGTCTTCGATGCGCGGCTTTCCGGGCGCTGGCCGGAGCATATGGCCAGGATGAAACAGTTCTGGGCCGCCGTCGCCTTCAAGAATGGCGGCTACGGCGGCAAGCCGGTGCAGGCGCATCTTGGCGTAAAAGGCATGTCGGCGGAACTGTTCCCGCAATGGCTGGCGCTTTTTTCGGCTACCCTTGACGATATCGCGCCGAGCCCACAAGCCCATAGCTGGTTCATGGAAACTGCGGAACGCATCGCAAAAAGCCTGACGCTTTCGCTGTTTTATAATCCTGCAATGGATGATCCGGCGTTAAGACGCATGCATCCGTAGCCCCATCCGGGCGATGATAGCAGGCCCGGCAAGTCCAAATATTCCCCTTGATGGCCGCAAGGATAAATGTTTAGTAGCCAGTGGGAGGCGTACCGTACGGTTCGCCTGTAATATGCAGACATATCAGGGCTTATCGACATGGATCGCAGATCATTTATTCGCAAGGCGGGCGCTGTTGGTGCCGGTGTTACCGCAACCGTGCTGGCCGCTCCGGCCATTGCGCAGGAAAACCCCAAAATCACCTGGCGCATGACGTCGTCATTCACCAAGGGCCTCGACATTCTATTCGGTGCCGGCCAGATCGTCGCCGATCATGTCAAGGAAGCATCGGGCGGCAACTTCGTCATCCAGCATTTCGCCGGTGGCGAAATCGTGCCGGCGCTGCAGGCAGCGGATGCGGTGACGGCTGGAACCGTCGAAATGGCGCATACCTGCTCATACTACTATGTCGGCAAGGACCCGACCTTCGCGCTCGGGACCTCGGTTCCCTTCGGTCTCAATGCACGCCAGACGAATGCATGGTTCAACCAGGCGGGCGGCAACGAGTTGCTCAATGAGTTTCTTGCCCAGCACAATATCTACTCGATCCTGCTCGGCAACACCGGCGCCCAGATGGGCGGCTGGTTCCGCAAGGAAATCAACACCATCGATGACCTTAAGGGCTTGAAAATGCGCATTGCCGGCCTAACCGGCCAGGTGATGCAGAAGGTTGGCGTGACACCGCAGCAGATCGCCGGCGGCGATGTTTACGCCGCTCTCGAAAAGGGCACCATCGATGCAACCGAATTCGTCGGTCCCTATGACGACCAGAAGCTCGGCTTCTACAAGGTTGCGAAATATTACTACTACCCCGCATGGTGGGAAGGTGGCCCAGCCGTTCATGCTTTCGTGAACCTGCAGAAGTTCAACGAGTTGCCGGAGAACTACAAGCGTATTCTGAAAGATGCCTGCGCCGCCGGCAGCGCCAGCATGCTGGAGCGTTATGACGCACGCAATCCGAAGGCTCTGAAGGAACTCGTGGCGCAGGGCGCCATCTTGCGGCCGTTCAGCCAGGAAATCCTCGACGTCTGCCACAAGGCGGCGCAGGACACCTATGCCGAGATTTCGGCCAAGAACGAGAGCTTCAAGAAGATCTACGATAGCCAGCAGGCGTTCAAGAAGGACGCCTATCTCTGGGCACAGATCGCCGAATATACCTATGACACCTATATGATGATCCAGCAGCGCAACGGCACGCTCTGATCCTCATTTCAGTATCTTCAAACGGCCATCCGGCATCTGCCGGGTGGCCGTTTTTGTATTCGATACCAGCTTCCACACCTCGCGTTCACGCCAGTCCATCGGGCTCATGCCGGTGACGCGGCGAAATTCCCGGTTGAAGTTGGATTTGGTCTGAAAGCCGGAAGACAGCATGATCGCAGTGACCGACTGATCCCTCTCCTCCAGCAGCCGGCAGGCTTCGCGGATGCGCAGCTGGTTGACATATTGCGAGACGTTAACGCCGAGCGAGCGATTGATCGCGCCGGAGATTTGCCGGCTCGGCAGACCGAGACGTTTTGCGAGCCGTGACAGGTTTAGATTCTCATCGCGGTAGAGCGTGTGGGTCTCCATCAAGCGATCAAGCCTTTCGACAACGTCCCGGTCCTGTTGTGAAGGCGCCGGCAAAGACAACTCCGCAGCAGGCTGGGCAGCCGTTTGCGGCGCTTTGCTTTTGCCGGCAAGTGCAGCCATGAGACCGATCAGCAGAAGCCCGAGAAGATTGGCATTGCTGACAAGTGCGGCGACATTTTCTCCATGCGCCCACTCGAAATCGAAAAACACCAGAAGATCGAAGAACGCGGAAACGCAGAGAGCGACCGCGGCGACAATAAGCGCCTTATGCGCAGATGCGACGCTGGCAAATTGCGCCTCGTCCAGCCCATCCGGCCCTTTTCTTGCCAAAAGAAGCAAGGCAATGGCGTGCCCGACAAAAATCACGATCAGCGCAAAATCGATCGCAACGGGAAGGACGAACTCCAGAAAGACGACGAATAAAGGTGAAAGCACAAGACTGGCAAACATCGCTCTCCTGCTTTCAACTCCAACGCCCATCAGTCCGCGAAAGGCGATGTAGACGAGAGGCGGCAGGCAGGCAGCCAGAACAGGCAAAACATAACGCGCTTCGCTCACACCATATCCCCAGCGCAAGCCGACAAGAACGGACTGCACGGCGCAAAGCGCGATGAGCGCCAGAAACGCCCGGTTGGTTCGCATATCCTCTCCGCCTCGAAAGAAGACGATGAACATGACGACCAGCAGAAGTGCGACGACAAAAGGCAAGGGAATGAAAAGCACGGATAACGATCCCGAAGCGATGAATTACCACCCATTCATGGACCAGATCGCGTTTCGGCACGACCTTTAACGCGATCAAGGACGCATTTATTCGCCCTAAAAGGAAAACGGGAGCATCCACCTTGTCAAACGGAGAGGCTCTCATGACACTGAAAAACACCCTTGTCGCACTTCTTATGTGCGCGGCTTTTTCCCCGCAGGCATTTGCCGCAGAGGATGTCGGGCTTACAAGCATCCCTGTTCCTTCCAAGGCCCGCAACACAAACCTTGACGTTACGATCTGGTATCCGGCCAAAGGCGGAGACGGCACACCGGCGCTTTCCTCCGAGAACCGTATCTTTCAGGGAACGGCGGTTCGGAAGGACGCGACCATCAAAGACGGCCATTTCCCCCTCGTGTTGATTTCGCACGGGTCCGGCTCGCGCGCTGAAGGCATGGCCTGGATCGCAGCGAAACTCGCCAGCGAAGGTTTCATCGTCGCCGGAACCAATCATCCCGGCACGACCAGTGGTGACTCGACGCCTGCCGACACGCCGAAAATCTGGGAGCGGACGAACGATCTAACCACAATCGTCACGGCCTTGACGACGGACGGCACGTGGTCAGGTGCGATCGACGGGCAACGCATCGGTGTTCTCGGCTTTTCGCTGGGCGGCAGCGCGGCGATGGAGATTGCAGGTGCACGAGCCGATCTTGACGCCTATGTGCGCTATTGTGAAGAGAATGCAGCAATGATGGATTGCCAGTGGTTTGCCGGCGGCCGGGCCTATGTCAATAACGAGCCGGTCAGCGTACCGAAGCTCGATCTCAGAACCATCGACAAGGCCCGTTTCGAGCAGCAGAACCGCGATCCACGCATCCGTTCCGCCGTGTTGGTCGATCCGGGTCTGGCGCTGGCGTTCCAGCCGGACAGCCTGAGACAAATCGATATTCCGCTGACCTTCATCAATCTTGGCAGCGAAGGTAAAATACCGCCCGCTGTCCTTGCCGACGAGCTTGCAGCACAAGTGCCTGCCTCTACTTACCGACAGGTCGACGAGGCCAACCATTTCAGCTTCCTGCCCCTTTGCAAGCCTGATGCCGACGCGTTTCTCAAATCCGTTGGCGAGCGCGATCCGATCTGCGAACCGGCCGGGCCCCGCGACCGTAAGGATATTCATGCACAGCTGGAAACGATGATCGTCAACGCCTTCAACCGCACGCTGAAACCGGGTCAATAACAATAAGAACTAGCCGATCCTTTTATAAAACAGGGTCGTGCCGCAATAACGCCCGTCGGGAAAAAGCGCATAGTCGGGGATGACGCCGACGCGTTCCCAACCAAGACGGGGATAAATTGCCTCCGCATCGCCACCCGTGGCCGTATCCAGCACCAAAAGGGTACGGCCACGTTTTACCGCTTCCTGCTCCACCTTTTCCATGAGCTTTCGTGCAAGTCCCAGCCCGCGTGCCGATCGATGCACAAGAAGCTTCATCAGATCACCGCGATGTGGCTGGTTGGGCTTGGAGGCCAGACCGACCTGCACCGTGCCCACCACTTTATCGTTTACTTCCGCCACCACATGAATGGTGCTGCCTGCTTCCACGGCATCGGCTACATCCTGCCAGAACGGCTCGGCATCTTTTGGGGAGAAAGGCAGCATGAAACCGACAGACGCGCCGCCATTAACGCAGTCGGCGATAACGTCACAAAGTTCGGGCAAGGCATTGATCGTCTCTGCCCGGTTCAATACGCGGATGGTGGCCATTAATAACTCCTGTCGGGGAAAATCAGCGCTGTCTTTGATCCAGCACGACGGCATAACGGGCAGGTTTTTCTGAGGGATTGTGGAAGACATGTCCCTCACCCACCGGCATGAAAAGGCAATCGCCGGGTTCCAGCCGGTGCACGTCTCCACCGCTCGTCATCTCCAGCACACCGTCAAAAAGCCAGACATATTGCGTCATTCCGCGGCTTGCCGCATGCGGCGGGAAACCGACACGTGCGCCCGCCGGGAACTCGACCTCGACAATATCGACATCGGAACCGACGCGTGGCGGGGAGATGGCACGGCGCACATAACCGGTCTCCGGGTCTTTCCAGAGCTGCTGGTCACGCTTTTTCACCAGCGGTGAAACAGCCTCTTCGTCTTCGGCGAAAAAGCCGGAGAGCGACAGGCCTAGCGCTGCGCAGATGCGGGCAAGAAGCGAGGCCGTGGGGCTCGCCTCGCCACGTTCGATGCGGGAAATCATGGCGCGGCTGACGCCGGATTCGGCGGCGAGCCGGTCCAGGGTCAAACCATTTTCAGCGCGCAACGTCTTGATGCGGTCGCCGATAGAGCGTTCGAGAATATGATCTTCGTTTTCCATCATGCGAGAATACATTCTCACATGATGGAGTCAATATCTACTATAATGGAAATTGCGATCGCTTGTTACCGCGGATTCTGCGCGCGGCAAAGATGCATCAGGCACCGACCTGGGCGATCCAATCGTTCAGGTTATAGTAGTTCGTTACTCGACTAACTTTTCCATCCTTCAGGTCAAAGAATGCACCAGCCGGCAGGACGTATGTCTGGCCATCGGCTTCCGGCAGGCCTTCATCGGTTGCGAGATATTCGCCGTTCACGATGAATTCCGCAGAGGCGCGCTTACCGTCCTCGCTCGCCATGATGACCATGTCGGTGAGGTTTTCCTTATAGCAGCGGTTCATGTGCTGCATGAAGGACGCAAAAGCCGGCTTTCCGGTCTGACGCTCGCCCTGATTGATGTCATGTACCACCTCGTCGTGAAGAAGCGCCAGAAAGGCATCCATGTCCTGACGGTTGAAGGCATCGTAATAGGCGCGGATGGTCTCAGTGGCGGTCATTGTCTTCTCCGTTCAATGCTTGCGCAGGGTTTCCATGACGGTATAACCAGTGCAACCGAAAGTGAAAATGCCCATGACCGTCGAAATCAAGTCTCTTTCCGGCATCGAGGCCGCGCCCTATTTCGATGACCTTGCGCGCCTCCGGATCGAAGTGTTTCGCGCCTTTCCCTATCTCTATGACGGATCGCTGGATTACGAGCGCAAATATCTCGCCACCTATGCCGACACGAAAGGCGCGGTTTTCGTGCTGGCGCTGGATGGCGCACACGTGGTGGGCATGTCCACCGGCATGCCGATGGCGGCCGAGACCGACGAGGTGAAGGCGCCCTTCCTGAAGGCGGGTTACGATCCGGACCGGATATTTTACTTCGGCGAAAGCGTGCTTCTGCCCAGCTATCGCGGGCATGGCATCGGGGTGCGGTTCTTTGTGGAGCGAGAGGCGCATGCGAGCAAGCTCGGCTTCAACTGCTGCACCTTCTGCGCGGTCGAGCGCCCCGCCGACCACCCGCGCCGGCCATTGGATTACGTGCCGCTGAATACCTTCTGGGAAAAACGCGGCTATCGCCATCACCCGGAATTGCACACCAGCTTCACCTGGCGGGATCTAGACGAGAGCACCGAAAGCCCAAAGCCCCTGTCGTTCTGGATGAAGACCATTGCTGCCGGAGAGGAAAACAGATGACGAAACTCGCCGCCAGCCAATATGCCATCGAACTCATCGAGACATGGGAAGGCTATGCCGCCCATCTTTCCGCCATCGTGCGCGAGGCGAAAGAAAAAGGCGCCGAGCTGCTGCTGTTGCCGGAATATTCGGCCATGACGCTGACCGGGCAGTTGCCGCCGGATGCGCGCTCGGACCTGCACCGCTCCATCGAAGAGATACAGCCGCTCATCCCCTCATGGGTCGAGCTTTGCGAAGAGCTGGCGCGGCAACATCAAATCCTGTTTCAGCCGGGCAGCGCGCCAGTGAAAGACAAGGACGGCAAGTTCCGCAACCGCGCATGGCTGTTCGGCCCCAACGGACTGATCGGGTATCAGGACAAGCAGATCATGACGCGCTTCGAGCGGGAGCAATGGAACATCCATGCCGGCATCGAGGGCCTGAAAGCCTTCGAGACGCCGATCGGCAGGCTCGGCATCCTCATCTGTTACGACAACGAGTTCCCGATGCTTGGCCGGAAGCTGGCCGAGCTTGGCGTCGAACTGGTTCTCGCTCCCAGTTGCACCGATACGCTGGCCGGCGCCTACCGGGTGCGCATCGGCGCGCAGGCGCGGGCGCTGGAAAACCAATATGCCGTCCTTTCCTCCCCCACGGCGGGTGAGGCTCCATGGTCTCCCGCCGTCGATGAAAATCGTGGCCGCGCAGCACTTTACGTGCCATCCGACTATGGCATGCCGGCATCGGGTATCGTCGCGGAAAGCGAAAGCGATGCGGTGACACACAGCACGTTGCTGATCGCCGATATCGACCTTGCTGCCGTGGCCAAGCTTAGAACCGAAGGACAAGTGGCCACCCGCCGCGACTGGCCGGAGCAGTTTGCGATCTGAAAAGCCCATTTTAAAGGGCTTTTAACCAAATTCCCGCTTTGCGGCATGAGAAGCCCCTGCTATAGCGCGGGGCATGAGCACAAATTCGACCCGCACGCCCCTGGACCATATCCGCAACTTCTCGATCGTTGCCCACATCGATCACGGCAAATCGACGCTGGCCGACCGGTTGATCCAGTCGACAGGCGGCCTTGCCGAGCGCGATATGTCGGAACAGGTTCTCGATTCGATGGATATCGAACGCGAGCGCGGCATCACCATCAAGGCCCAGACCGTGCGCCTGCACTACAAGGCGAATAACGGCGAAACCTATGTGCTGAACCTCATCGACACGCCCGGCCACGTCGACTTTGCCTACGAAGTGTCCCGCTCGCTTTCGGCCTGCGAAGGTTCGCTGCTGGTGGTGGACGCATCTCAGGGTGTGGAAGCCCAGACGCTGGCCAACGTTTATCAGGCGATCGACAATAATCACGAGCTGGTGACGGTCTTGAACAAGATCGACTTGCCGGCCGCGGAGCCCGACCGCATCAAGGAACAGATTGAGGAAGTAATCGGCATCGATGCTTCCGAAGCTGTGTTGATTTCGGCCAAGACCGGGCTTGGCATCCCCGATGTTCTCGAAGCCATCGTCAACCGCCTGCCACCGCCGAAGAGCGAAGTCGGCGAGAACGGGCCGCTCAAGGCACTGCTCGTCGACAGCTGGTACGACACCTATTTGGGCGTCATGGTTCTCGTGCGCGTCATCGACGGCGTGCTGACCAAGGGCCAGCAGATCCGCATGATGGGTTCCGGCGCGAAATACGGCGTCGAGCGCGTTGGCGTACTTACCCCGAAGATGGTCAATGTCGACAGCCTCGGCCCCGGCGAGATCGGTTTCATCACCGCCTCGATCAAGGAAGTCGCCGATACGCGTGTTGGCGATACCATTACCGACGACAAGCGCCCGACGGCGCAGGCTCTGCCCGGCTTCAAGCCAGCGCAGCCCGTGGTTTTCTGCGGCCTCTTCCCCGTTGATGCAGCCGACTTCGAAGATCTGCGCGCGGCAGTGGGCAAGCTTCGCCTCAACGACGCCTCCTTCTCCTTCGAAATGGAATCGTCTGCCGCTCTCGGCTTTGGTTTCCGTTGCGGCTTCCTCGGTCTGCTGCATCTTGAAATCATTCAGGAACGCCTCGAGCGTGAGTTCAATCTCGATCTCGTCGCCACAGCACCTTCGGTCGTCTATGAAATGACGCTGACGGATGGCACCGAGAAAGAGCTGCACAACCCGGCTGATATGCCTGATGTCGTGAAGATCAAGGAAATCCGCGAACCGTGGATCAAGGCGACGATCCTGACGCCCGACGAATATCTCGGTGGTATCCTGAAACTCTGTCAGGACCGGCGCGGCCTGCAGACGGAGCTGACCTATGTCGGCAACCGCGCGATGATCACCTATGAATTGCCGCTCAACGAAGTGGTGTTCGATTTCTACGACCGCCTGAAATCCATCTCGAAGGGTTACGCCTCGTTCGACTACAACATCATCGACTATCGCGAAGGCGATCTCGTCAAGATGTCGATCCTCGTGAACGGCGACCCGGTGGACGCACTCTCCATGCTGGTCCACCGCTCGGCGGCTGACCGGCGCGGACGCGGCATGTGCGAAAAGCTGAAGGAACTCATTCCGCCGCACATGTTCCAGATCCCGATCCAGGCGGCCATTGGCGGCAAGGTCATCGCCCGCGAAACCGTGCGCGCGTTGCGCAAGGACGTGACGGCGAAGTGCTACGGTGGCGATGCGACGCGTAAACGCAAACTTCTGGACAAGCAGAAGGAAGGCAAAAAGCGCATGCGCCAGTTCGGCAAGGTGGAGATTCCGCAGGAAGCTTTCATCGCTGCGCTGAAGATGAACGACGAATAAGCGGCCGCTAAATCGTCGCTGATTTGACAAGGGAGGCTCACGGCCTCCCTTTTTACATTCACGGCAGCTGCTCAGGCATGCAGCTTCGCGCCCTTGGTAATCTTGTCTACGATTTTCTTGTCCGCCCTAAGCGCCATGCCGACGACCTTTGCATTGTCGGGAGAAAATTCCGAAAACACCTGGCGGTTGGCAACATCATGACCGGTTGCGAACATTTCCTCGATATAGAGCGATGTCGTGACCTCGCGTTCCAGGGATCGCTGATGGATTTTGCGCAGTGCCTCCTGATCCGTGGCCATGACGACTATCGGCTGGACGGACAGGGGATTGTAGACGTTACCCGCCCCGTCGCGGTATGGTTCCCCGATGATCTCTCTGGTCTGGGCGACGATGCCGGACATGAGAAATGCGGTGACGTTCAGTTTTTGCCACACGGCAAGGTCATCACGAAGGATGACGGCGATCTTGGTATCAAACATGCGAACTCAATCTGGCTGTGGTTACGAAAGAGAAGCGACCCTAGTCCCTCAGGGTACGAGCGATCTTGAACGTTCGTGCAAATTCGAGGGGATCGTGCAGGCCCCTTCCAGCGAAGGGATCGAGCGCATCGAAGCGCGCTTTCACGGCAACGCCTATGCACCCCATCGCCATGACACCTATGCTCTGGGTGTGACGCTTTCTGGCGTCCAGACCTTTTCCTATCGTGGCACATCGCATTTCAGCACGCCCGGAAAGGTTATCGTGCTGCATCCGGACGAAGTTCACGATGGTGGTGCCGGCACCGACGAAGGTCTGCGCTACCGTATGCTCTACCTTCCGCCGGAAAAAACCATGGAGGTGGCGACCGGATTTCACGCGCTGCCATTTGCAAAAAATCCCGTCATCGAAGACGGTGAGTTCCGGCAATGCCTGATAGAGGCTCTCGGCAATCTCGAAGGCGAGCCGGACAATCTGCTCCTGACCGACTGGCAATCGAGACTGTCGGATCTGCTCTGGAAGCATTCGAACGGAAACCAGAGAACAATCAAGCGGCTTGACCCTATCGCCGTTTTCCGTTGCCGGGATTACCTGCTGGAGAACAGCGCGCTTGCCGTCAGCTCAGAGAAGCTGGAGCAAATAAGCGGGCTTGATCGCTTCACGCTCTTTCGGCATTTCCGCTCCCTGTTTGGCACGAGCCCGCACCGTTATCTCATCATGCGACGTCTGCAAAAATGCAAGGACATGATGCGGGCGGGTGCGGGTCTTGCGGAAACGGCGTTTGCCTGCGGCTTTGCAGATCAGGCGCATTTTACCCGCCACTTCAAGAATGCCTTCGGAATGCCTCCGGGGCGCTGGCTAAGCCTTGTTTCGCACTGATCATTCCGGAAACATGATCGACCTGTGAGCCGCAGTCCCTGCCATGGCGCCATCGCCCACGGAAAGAGCGACCGAGCCGGCGGGCCTTGCCACATCACCGCATGCGAAGATTCCGCGCACTGTCGTCTGTTTCATGGCATCCGTCACGATGCTTGACCCCATCGGCCCTTCTTCCACGGTGCAGCCGAGCTTTTCGATCCAATCCGAGGCAATCCGCAATTTCGGTTGCGTGAAAAGACCGGCCAAAGCAATGCTGCGCCCATCCGCAAGAACGACATCCGCATGCCCTGCGATCTCTCTGATACGCTCTTTTTCCACCCGAACGCCCCGGGCTGACAAAAGCGCATTCTGTTCAGCATCCGGCACGAATATACCGTTGGTAAAAAAGGTCGTTTCACCCCAGTCCGGAAGCATCAGTGCATGGTGGATGGCCAGCGGTGAGGCCGCGATGACGCCGATCCTGCGCTGATCCAGTTCGTATCCGTGGCAATAGGGGCAATGGAAAACGGCGCTGCCCCAGCGTTCCTTCAGCCCGGCTATATCAGGCAGTTCATCCGTAACGCCTGTGGCAAGGATTAGTCTGGCCGCCCTTTCGCGGCGATTGCCATCGATCTCGATAACGAAGTCATCGAATGATCCTTCGGCATTCGTTACCCTGCCCTTTGCCCAGTGTATCGTCGGGTAGCGCTCGATCTGGCGGCGTGCCTCGGCGATGATGTCGCCCGGCGCCTTGCCGTCCTGTGCGAGAAAACCGTGGGAATGGCTGGCGAAGCGATTTCTCCGCTCACCCGCATCCACCACCAGGATGTTTTTTCTCGCGCGCCCGAGCTGCAGGGCGGCGGACAGGCCCGCATAGCTGCCGCCGATGATGATGACGTCGTATTTCATGATGCACCTATCGTTCACCGAGCCGGAAGCGCCCGTTCGTTTCACGATACTTATATTGTTACATGAATTTTAGAGTCAATAGTCACGCAACTTATATTGTTACGTCATATGCTAACTGGTAATGTCGCGAAAAACAGGCGGATTTCACCGATGAGACACGACACGCGCCTTTCACGGGTGCTGCATATTCTGATCCATATGGAGAAACGCGAGGGGGCGGCGACCTCTGAAAGCATCGCGGCGATGTTGCAGACGAACCCGGTGGTGGTGCGCAGAACCATGGCGGGCTTGCGGGAGCACGGTTACGTGTCGTCGGAAAAAGGCCATGGCGGTGGCTGGGTTCTGGCGCGACCGCTCAGCGAAATCACGCTGCTCGATATTTACCGGGCGCTTGGCGCGCCGGAATTGTTCTCGATTGGGCTGGCAGGAGATAATCCTAACTGCGTCATAGAGCAGGCCGTCAATGCTGCCCTTTTCGACGCCATGAACGAGGCGGAGACCATTCTCCTGTCCCGCTTCGGAAACATTACGCTTTCGGTGCTGGCGGAGGAATCGATGAGCCGCTGGTCCAGATTGTCCAACCACCCCTCCGCGATGGATCAGCTCTAACGCCGCAGAGTTGGCGCAATAAAAAACCGCCTGCCGGAAAGCAGGCGGTTTTGTCAGATGATCTAACCCATTACGGCTGCGTCTGCGTGCCGCCGGTATTCGGGCTTGCCGGTGCTGCATTGTTGGCAGGCGGTGTTGCCGGGACAGTCGGAGTCACGGGCGCCGGTGCCTGTTGCGTTGCCGCAGGTGGCATTGTCGAGGATGTCGTGGCCGGATCGGTGTTCGGGCCGCTCATCTGCGACCAGGCGAAAACGCCTACCAATGCGACAACGAGAATCGCCAGCCATGGCATCCAGGACGGAGACTTGCGGGCAAGCGGTTCATTGCTGATATTCAGTTCCGGACGAAGATCACGGTCCGGGCGCGGATTGTTTGGATCGAATGTCATGGTATTTCCTCCTCTTCATTCTGAGAAGGAAACGGCGTTCACGGGATTTTGTTCCGATTCTCCTCGGCCAGCACACTATGGGCGACAATTACACGCTCTGCCTGAGGGCATCTGCCAGCACCGCCATGACCTGAGGAGCGGCCATTTGCGATACATTGAAACGCATGAAAGCGGATGCGTTCTGCGCGGAGCTGAAAACATTGCCGGGTGCCAGCACCACCTGTTGCACCAGTGCCCGGCGTGCAACATCGGCGGCGTCGACCCCCTCCGGCAGGCGGCACCATAAGAACATGCCCGCCTGCGGTTCGATCCACGGCATACATCCAAGCGCTTTCAAACGCGCCGCCGCCTCAGGCACCGCCGCCGCGAGACGCTGTCGAAGAGCCTCGACATGCTTGCGATAACTGCCGTCAGTCAAAAGCGACAGGATCAATGCAGCCGAAAAATTTGCTCCACCAAAAGCAGTGGCAATCTTGAGATCGGTCAGGGCTTCCACCCATGCCGGAGGCGCTGCGATGAAACCGCACCGAACGGAAGCAGACAGGGTTTTAGAAAAACTGCCGATCTGGACGACCCGGTTCAGACCATCGAAAGCAGCCAGCCGTGGTGCCGCCTGCGTTTCAAAATCGGCAAAAATATCATCCTCGATGATGGTGAGGCCCGCCTGTTCGGCCAGCATCAGCAGGCGATGAGCGGAAACGGCGGAAAGCCTTGCGCCTGTCGGATTATGGATCGCGGAATTGGTGATGTAAAGGCGCGGCTGATGCTCTTTCAGTGCCTGCTCGAAAAGCGGCAGGTCCGGTCCAGCCGGCGTATAGGGCACACCAACGATTTTCACCCGATGCGCGCGCAAGAGAGCGCGGAAGTTAAAATAGCAGGGATCATCGACAATCACCGTATCCCCCGGCTGCAGCAGGAAACGACACAGGAGATCGATCGCCTGCGTGCCGGAATCGGTGAGCATGATCTGGCTGGCGCCCGCCTGGACGCCATGTTCGGCAAGTCTGCGGGACAAAAGCTGGCGTAGCGGCAAGAGCCCCATCGGGCTCGCATAATCCGTCAGCAAGGAAGCATCCGCGCGGGCAAGCCCCCTCATCGCCCGCCGTAGCGCTTGCTCCGGCATCCATGACGCTGGAAGCCAGCCGCAGCCGGGCTTGGCAAGTGCCGCCCCCTCGTCCAGCGCCTGGCGCGACACCCAGAGCGGATCCACCGCCCTGTCCAGCCGAGGCTCGATATCGGCCAGAGACAGGGGCGCTAGCGGACCCGCCACAT
The DNA here is from genome assembly GCF_053521785.1 of Agrobacterium sp. A3-95. Classification (NCBI taxonomy): domain Bacteria; kingdom Pseudomonadati; phylum Pseudomonadota; class Alphaproteobacteria; order Hyphomicrobiales; family Rhizobiaceae; genus Agrobacterium; species Agrobacterium sp. A3-95. Next base: position 943,020 of record NZ_JBNWDR010000001.1, read on the forward strand.
AAAATCCCGAACCCGGTCGCGAGCTTATGGTGCCATCGGCAACCAGCCGGTCATACGCCTCGACGACGGTTGAAGTTGAGACCTGCATGGCCTTCGCAAGCGCTCGAACGGATGGCAATCTGGCGCCGGGAACGAGGCTTCGCGAAGCGATGCGTTGCCGCATGCTGGCCATCACCTGTTCTATGCGCGTTCCCGTCGCGAGGTGTCCGTCCACATTTCTCTCCAACCGTACCGTCCAAACAACCATAACAGTTTCTTGAAATTGTATATGATTGTCGCTGTTTTCACCAGCCGTTCCAGATCAAGAAAGGGAAATTGCAGGAGACGGTCATGGACAAGACGACAAGCGGTTGGCTAAGCGGCCTTATCGGCGTGGTGATATTCAGCGGCTCGCTGCCCGCCACGCGGGTTGCGGTAACGGGTTTCGATCCGGTGTTCCTGACCCTCGCCCGCGCCAGCATAGCCGGCCTTCTGGCGCTCGCTTTGCTTTTTGTGTTCCGGCAAAAACGCCCGGCGCGCGATGATCTGGCATCGCTTTTCATCGTATCCTTCGGCGTGGTGGTTGGCTTCCCGCTGTTGACTGCTCTCGCCTTGCGGCACATCACCTCGGCCCACTCCATCGTCTTTGTCGGGCTTTTGCCGCTCGCAACCGCGGTTTTTGCCGTGCTGCGTGGGGGAGAACGCCCGCGGCCCGCCTTCTGGTTCTTTTCCTGCCTGGGCAGCGTCCTCGTTGCCGGCTTTTCATTGTCGAATTCGCTGGCCTCCGGGCTCGGAGTCTCACTTGCCGGCGATCTCTTGATGCTGGGCGCGATTATCGTCTGTGGGCTGGGATATGCCGAGGGTGCTGCCCTTTCCCGCAAACTGGGGGGCTGGCAGGTCATCTCATGGGCATTGGTCCTCTCCCTGCCTCTGATGCTGCCGCTTGCCTTTTTCACAGGGCCGCAAACCCTCGCAGGCATCGACCCGCAGGCCTGGGGCGGCCTCGCCTATGTCTCGCTGTTCAGCATGCTGATCGGCTTCATCTTCTGGTATCGCGGGCTGGCGCTTGGCGGCATTGCCGCGGTGGGCCAGCTGCAATTGCTGCAGCCGTTCTTCGGGCTGGTGCTTGCAGCAACCCTGCTTCACGAAGAGGTCAGCCCTGCGATGATCGGCATCACGCTCGTGGTCGTGCTCTGCGTTGCCGGCGCGCGAAAATTCTCGCGCTGACGCCCGCCCCGTCAACTCGAGCGGCGGTCTACCCAGCGATGCCAGGCATCCTCGCTGCCGTTGAAGACATTGAGATCGATGCGGCCATCGACACCATGCGACAGGCCGGAGCCGGAATATTGCCAGAACAACCACTTGCGGCCGGGATAGACCACGGACGGATGCTGGGCAACGGCGCGCAGCCAGAAGGGATAGTCCTGGAACTCGCCGGTCAGATTGTCCTTATAAAAATCGGGCGCCGTATAGATAATCGGACGCTGGCCGTAATGGCGCTCCAGCTTGTCCATGAACACGCGCATCTTTTCCAGAATACGCTCACGGGAATGGCGCACCTTGCAGCTCGATTCGCCGTTATATTCCACGTCGATCACCGGCGGCAGCGCATCCGGATCGCGCGGTACGTTGCGAATGAACCAATCCGCCTGCTCGCCGGCCGACCGGCACCAGTAGAAGAAATGGTAGGCGCCACGACGGATGCCCGCTTCCTTTGCACGCTGCCAGTTGGTGCGGAACATCGGGTCAAGATGATCGCCGCCATCCGTCGCCTTGATGAAGGCGAAGTTGGCGCCGCGTGTGCGCAGCTGCGGCCAGTCTATATTGGCCTGCCAGCGCGAGACATCCACCCCGTGGACCTGAAAATGGCGCGGCTGGACCCTGCCGAAATTGATGGGTTTGGCATCGCTGAAGCTGGAGCGGAAAATGCGCGAACGGATCTGCGCACCGGCACTGGCCGCCGGGGCTGCAGCCATGGCCAATTGTACCGGACGCTCCATCGGACGCTCTGCCGGTCGTACCATTCCAGCCTGTGACGGTGAGGGCAAACGGGTTTCAAGCGCGTTCTGCGGCACGGGCGCTCGTGGGGTAACGGCTGAAAAGGCCTTTGGCTCTTCGGGCACCGGCCCGCCCCATGCCAGAACTTCCTGTCGCGGCTGGGCCGTGATGGGTTGGCTGCCCACGCTTGCCTGCGGCACCGGCGCGGATGGCGTAACCGAGCTCGTGGTTTCCTTCGACGGCAGGCCGGCCATCAGGCTTTCCGGCCCGGAACTGGACGTACAGCCACCAAGCAGAAGGCAACCGAAGAGAAGTGCTGGCACAGCCGATGAACGCATGAGAACCCGTACGCAAAACAATCCAGGGGCACTCTGACGCCGCCCGGGAACCTCGAAATACAATTGCTAACGGAAGATTATCAAAAAAGACTGAATCTTATCTTTACGCCGACACCTTCCAACGCGCCCGTCATTTCTGGCAGGAGAATGCCTCGAGGTTTCGCGAAACGGAGAGCTTCAGGCGGTCATCGTGCTCAGATCGACCGTATCGGCGCCGGGGGAATTTTTCTTGATCGATTCGATGGCATGGATGGCCGATGCCTTGGCCTTGTATCCTTCTGACGAAAACATCGTTTCCCCGTTGGATGCTTTGAAGCGGAAGCGATATTCCCCGGCCCTGTCCTGATAGATTTCGAACTTATACATGATCTTGGTGCCTCCTTGGCAAACGTCGGTGAAACACACTCAATTCTGAGCGGCCTTGGCCATATTCGCAACCGATAATTGCCAGATCAGACAAGCCGTACCCAGGCACGGGCAATTTCCAGACCGGTCGCATCGGCCACATCTGCACGCCCCCCACGGTGATCGCGGTAATTGTTCATCCAGCCGGGCGCCATTTTTTCGACGGAAGCCGGGAATGCCTCACACCATCCGTCTACCACGGCCGTGGATGCCTCAAAATGAAATTGCGTGCCATAGGCGGCCCGGCCAACGCGAAAAGCCTGATTTCGCGTTGCACCATTGGTCGCAAGTCTCGTCGCCGCTGGAGGAAGTGTGAATGTGTCGCAATGCCACTGAAAAATGGGAAATGTCTTGTCGAGCCCCGCCAATAGCGGATCGGACACGCCCTCTTCCGTGAGGGATACGTCTTCCCAGCCGAATTCGGGCGGGCCGGCCAAAATATTCTCTCCGCCATAGGCGCGCGCCAGCAACTGGCTACCGAGACAGACGCCCATCACGGCCTTGTCCGCATCGCCAAACGCTTTCATCAAAAGTGCGAGGTCTGGAAGATAGGGATAAAGCACGTCGTCAAGAGCGTTCTGCTCCCCGCCCAAAACGACGAGTGCATCGTGTGCAGCTGCATCGAGAGGAAGAGGCTCACCCGCATAGGCGCGGATGACATGCACGTCAGCCCCTGCCTCTTCCAGAGCGACGCCGATCTGTCCATGCGGCGTGCCCGCCATGTTTTCGATAATTGCAACGCGCATGGGGCCTCTTGCCGACAACGGGGAATACGATCGGCCGGTATCGCCGATCGAATTCAGCTTCACCACGAGAAAAACGGATTTTCAAGAGGCGCAATATCGTCAGCAAGGCAATAAGCGGACAAGCCGGCCTTGGGCATCTTAAAATTCCCGCGACAGCTTCGCGTCGACGGAATGCCGGTTGCCGCCGCGGACAGCGAAGAATAGGAAAATGGCTGCCCAGAGAACTGATTTTTCCGCGCCACCCAGACCTTCCGCCTTTACGATACCGTGAAAATAGACCGTTACTAAAAGCACGATCATTGCGGCAAAGGATGCCGGCCGCGTGAACAGCCCAATGGCCACGAGAATTCCACCGAAAAATTCGGTGGCAGCCAGGAGAGGTGACCAGAATACACCCGGATAAAAGCCGAGGCTCTCCACCATGCCGACAGCCCCGAACGGATTGGCGATCTTGCCGAAGCCGTGGGTGACAAGAAGAAGCCCGGCCACGACGCGCAGAACGGTCTCCACCAGATCATGTGTCGAATTATAAAGAGGTGCGACCGCCGGAACGAAAAGACGCTGACGATTATTGTCGAACTGGGCCATGGGATCTCCGCGTTTTAGCCTTCGATGGCTTATCTGTTCGCAAAGCAGCATGATAAGAACAAGCATGCCGCAGGTAAAAACATGAGTGTCATAGTTGACATTATCGTGAGCATTATTGTCATCGGGCGCTGAAGGAGACGTGATCATGGCCGAGACCAAGCCCCGCATAACCATCCGCTACTGCACACAATGCAACTGGCTGCTTCGTGCGGGATGGATGGCGCAGGAGATTTTGCAAACCTTCGCTTCTGATATCGGCGAAGTCAGCCTCATTCCCTCAACGGGTGGCCTGTTCGAGATCACTGTTGATGGTGAAACCATATGGGAGCGCAAGCGCGATGGCGGTTTCCCCGGTCCAAAAGAGCTCAAACAGAGAATCCGCGATGTCATCGACCCGGAACGGGACCTAGGTCACGTCGACAGGACGACGCATGAAGGGCTCGACAATTAACGCGGCAACATGTTTCAACAGCGTCTAACCAAGTTTTTTCCCTTTAAAATCAATGATCGTCATAAAAGTTCAAAAAGTCTGTTGACACCGGGCGGCTGCCCTCGTACATCGCTCTCCGTCGCCCAGATGGCGGAATTGGTAGACGCGCCAGCTTCAGGTGCTGGTACTCGCAAGGGTGTGGAGGTTCGAGTCCTCTTCTGGGCACCATTCCATTTTTTGATCTTAGCCAGATCAAACACTTAGACGAAAAAACAGCAACATTCAGTCCTCCTGCAAAACGCAGGGGAACATGTTGCGGTTTTTCGTTTTGCTGGCGATCAACCCCGATCTTTCCCGTAAAAATGCTACCCAGGACGAGCGCTAAGCCTTTGTCACTTTGACAAAATGCCAGCCATTCCCGCGCGCGGAATTCCGATATATTCAGACCTGGTATTGGGTTGCAGTTCGCTTAAGGCTGGGCGTCTTTGTCGCCACTGTTTTGCGAATGCTGTTCGCAATTCGGCGTACAGGAAAGCACGGTCCGTTCCGTTTGTCGAAAAACGCGAACCGTATTGCCCTCATCGATGGAGACGAGAATGCGCTCATCGACGATTGGATTACCCTCGGCATCGAGAAGAACAAGATTCGTCGTACCGAAACTGCGCCCGGTCAGCACGATCGTGGTGGCATCGGCAACCGTCGCATCGGCGACTTTCGAGTTGCCGACAATAACCTTGCTCACGGGGCGGTCGAGGCGAAGGACACGGGCGTGGTTCATCGAAACGCGCAATATGTCTTCCTGAGCAAAAACAGGCTGTAACGAACCCGATAGGATGACGGACAAGCCGACCACGATTTTCGCCAGTTTTCCGGATGACACGCGTTTCGCCCCTGCTCACTACCCGCACTTACTGTGCAGCAGAATGCGGGTTTTTAGTGAATGAAGCGTTAAATGATAGAGGCCCCTAATGTGAACGGTAACCATGCCTGACATGGCAATATTTTCGAGGCTCTCGCTGTCCCGCACCAAAACTGAACATCTATGTCTCACCGGAAGGACACTTTGCCGGAAATAAGAAACTGACAGTCTCTGGAATATATTTGTTTATCAGCAACTATAAAAATAGAGGCAATACTTTTTTGTTTTGTTTACCAAGAGAAACTCATCCTGTCGTTTACTTTGGATTAATCCTCTTCTTTAAGCGCTTGGAAATCGCTCACCTGTAATTTGAACGCAACCGAACAACGGAAAACAGTTGTCGGCGTGCTGAACACAACACAAGAGTTAGGAGAGACCCATGACCAAGATTTTCGCTCGCTTCCTGAAGGATGAGTCCGGCGCAACGGCAATTGAATACGGCCTGATTGCTGCGCTTATTTCTGTCGCTATCGTTGGCGGCGCCACAACCGTTGGCAGCAAACTCAAGACGACCTTTGATTACATCAGTACTCAGTTTACGAATTCCAAGGCTTCTACCGGCGGCGTTTGATTTTACTGATAGTACAATACAGGTGATGATCCGCTGGGACATCACCTGTATTTTCTTGGATTGAACCAAAACCGAATCGCAAGGGAATTCTACTTATGGTTATCGCAGCGATTTTCCTCATCGTTCCGCTTTGCCTGAGTTTTGCTGCCCTTAACGATCTCTTCAGCATGACGATTCCCAACGTGATAGCTGTCGTGCTTTTGCTTTCTTTCGCTTTCGTCGCGCCACTGGCGGGAATGAATTTACACACTTTCGGCTTGAGTCTTGCTGCCGGATTGGCCGTTTTTCTTGGCTGTTTCACCCTATTCGCTGCAAATGTTATGGGCGGGGGCGACGCCAAACTGTTGACGGGAGCGGCAGTGTGGTACGGCTTCAACATTTCTCTCGTAGACTTTCTACTTGCAGTGACATTGATCGGCGGCGTGTTGACGCTTGGAATCCTACTTTTGCGATCGCGCTCGCAGGAAATCATGGCGGCTGGCATTCCCATTCCGGATTCCTTGCTGGTTGCGAAGAAAATCCCCTATGGCATAGGCATAGCTATTGCCGGGCTTTTGACCTATGGCGAAACACCAATTGTGAAAGCCGCCATCGCAAGTCTTTCCTGAGAAATCTGCGTTCACTGCAGGTTAAAGGCCTGTTAACCAGAAATCCAAGCATAATATTAACCATAATTATACCAATGACGGGCCATCCTGACGGGAGAAGAATCTGATTCCCTCAAGGATCGAGCATGAAACCGTCGCGTATCGTCATTCTGTCCGTTGCCCTGGTCGCCGCCGGTCTTGCCGGCATCGTTGCCATGCAGATTTCCGGCGCGAAGCAGGTCATCGAAAAAGCGGAAACGATCATAGAGAAGGAACCGACGGTTAACGTTCTCGTTTCCTCGGTCAACCTACCCGTTGGCAGCCGCCTGAACGATAGTTCAGTACACTGGACGCCCTGGCCCACTGGTAACGTCATCGACAGCTTCATAACGGAAGCGAAAAACCCGAACGCCATAACCGAACTATCCGGCGCTGTCGTGCGGCTGCCTTTGTTTCAGGGCGAGCCTGTAAGGCCTGAAAAAGTGGTCGATTCCAGCACCCGCATCATGTCCTCGCTTTTGCCGGCCGGCAAACGCGCCGTCGCCACGGAAATTTCCGTCTCGACAGGTGCTGGCGGTTTCGTGCTGCCGAATGACCGGGTCGATGTCATCATGGTCCGCAAGGGCGATTCAGGTCATTTTTTAACTGAAAATGTTTTGAACAATGTCCGTGTTCTGGCGATCGACCAGCAGATCAAGGAAGGCGAGGACGGCACCTCAGCCGTCGTGGGTGCAACCGCAACGCTCGAACTCACACCCGAACAGGCCAAAATCATCACCGTGGCGCAACAGATGGCGGATCGCCTTACGCTGGCTTTGCGCTCAGTCGCCGATGCGCAGGAAAATGACACGCTTTCAGCAGGTTACCTTCTCAACGGCGGCTCCGGGCAGCCGGAGATTCAGGTGATCAAATCCGGTTCGATCGTCAAAGCCGGACAGGGAGCATCGCAATGACCGGGGGTTCCATGGCAAAGCGCATTAAACAACACCTGCGTTCCTCAATGGCGGGCAGCCTGGCATTTTGCCTGGCTTTTTCAGGTATTCCGGGTCAGCACTCACCCGCGTTTTTGCGTATCAGCGAAGCCGAGGCTCAAAGCGCGAGCATCGTGCGGATCACCGAGAGCGGTACTGGCATTCGCAAGCGCCTGAAGCTCGGTCTCAACAAGGCACTGGTCATCGATCTGCCGGAGGATGCCCATGATATTCTCGTCGCCGATCCGAGCCTTGCAGATGCCGTAACGCGCACGTCCAAGCGCATCTATCTGTTCGGAAAAACGGTGGGCCAGACCAATATCTTCATTTTCGGAGATGGTGGGCGCGAAATCGTCAGTCTTGATCTTGAGGTCGAGCGCGATATCTCCGGGCTTGAGGCCAATATCCGCCGTTTCATTCCCGAATCGGACATCAAGGTAGAGATCGTTTCGGACAACATCGTTCTCACTGGGTCAGTGCGCACGCCGCAGGATTCTGCACGCGCTGTCCAGCTTGCCGAAGCATTCCTGAAAGGCGGCGAAGCCACTACCCGCAACATATCGCTGACGGGCGGCAATAACGGCGGTGACGCTGCGATTTTTGCCGAAAACCGCCAGACATCGCAGATCGTCAATATGCTGACGATTGAGGGCGAAGATCAGGTGACGCTGAAAGTCACCGTTGCTGAAGTCAGCCGGCAGGTGCTGAAACAGCTTGGCTTCAATGGTTCCATCAGCAGCTCGACAAGCAATAACGGTTTCGAATTTTCAAATCCGTCCAATCTCGGAAATGCAATTAGCGGTGCGTCGCGAATAGCCAGTGGCGCGATTGGCTCCGGCTCGCTCAACTTTGCTTCCTATCTCAACGCCATGGAACAGGCGGGTGTCGTGCGCACTCTGGCCGAACCGAGTCTTACCGCCATCTCCGGCGAACAGGCCAAGTTCTACGTGGGGGGTGATTTCCGTCTGCCTGCAGAGCAGGAAGTTACCATCGACAAGGAAACGGGCCAGCCAACCATAACGCGTACCACCAACACGGTCGACTACGGCATCACGTTGAACTTCAGGCCCGTCGTGCTTTCACCGGGACGGATCAGCCTTAAAATCGAGACCAATGTTTCCGAGCCGACATATGAAGGCAACGTTGTAACCGGAAATGCGGGCCGCACCATCCCAGGTTCTACCTACATGTCGATCCGCAAACGCGAGACATCGACAACAGTCGAACTTCCGTCCGGCGGCTCGATTGTGATCGCAGGTCTGGTCCAGGACAATATTCGTCAGGCCATGTCAGGACTTCCCGGCATTTCCAAAGTCCCGATCTTCGGCACGCTTTTCCGCAGCAAGGATTTCATCCGCAACGAGACGGAGCTTGTCATCATAGCAACGCCCTATCTGGTACGTCCCGTTGCGCGCAACCAGATCGCCCGGCCGGATGACAACTTCAACCCGGAAAACGATGCCGCCATGTATTTCATGAACCGTGTCAACAAGGTCTATGGCCGCAAGGACCAGGTTCAGGCGGCTCCCTATCAGGGATCAGTGGGGTTCATCTACAAATGACGACACGCGCACGAAATCCCCTTTTCACAGCAAGCCCGGTCCGGGCAGGAAACGCCATGCAGGAAAACCCTTCCTCCTTTTCCTCAAGCCTGCCGGGCAGACGGGCAGGTCTCGTCGCCATGGTCGCGCTTGCCGCCGGCCTGTTGCAGGGTTGCGCACGCGACCCGATGACGACCAACGCCATTCCTGACGACTACCGCACGCGCCATCCGATCACCCTGTCGGAAGCCGAGCATTCGCTGGATATTCCGGTATCAGCAGGCGATAGCCGGCTGACCACGGCAATGGCGGATAATGTCCGTGGTTTCGCCCAGAATTACGCCTCGATGTCGACCGGTATCGTCAATATCCAGATGCCATCGGGATCAGCCAACTCGGCAGCGGCTTTAAAAATGGCGAGACAAATCCGCTCCGCGCTTTCCGGCGCTGGTGTGCCTTCTGGCAAGATCATGGAAACACGTTACGCTGCATCCCCGAATGGCGACGCCGCCCCCATTCGACTGAGTTATGTGGCCGTTACCGCCATGACCGGGCAATGCGGCCAATGGCCCGAAGACCTTTCCGACAATACCTTTGCCAACAAGAACTGGTACAATTTCGGATGTGCCTCCCAGAGCAATCTCGCGGCACAGGTTGCCAACCCCATGGATCTGGTTGGCCCGCGTGGCATGAGTCCGATCGACGCGGAGCGCCGAGCGGTGGTGATTGACGCCTATCGCAGCGGCAAAAACACGGCGACGCCAAATTGACGCGGTTCCAACAATTGTCAGGGCAGGAAAGACAATGAGCGCTGTAGAATACGATATCAAGTCAAGCGGCGACGCGGAAGCCGAACAGCCGGCGCCGCGTGCCTCGGATATGGATCGCCTGCGGCCCCTGCCCCGCATATCCGTCCATGCCTTCTGCGTCAGCGAAAACATGCAGCGCGTGATGGATGCCTTGTCCAGTGACAGGCGGATGAGCAAGGTCACCCTGCGGGTAACCAAGGGCGACATCAACGCGGCGGCGACGATGTTTTCCGCCTCACCAACGCCCAACCTCATCGTTCTCGAAACAGCAAGCTCACCGTCTTCTCTGCTGGATGATCTCGCTCCTCTGGCGGAGGTCTGCGACCCCACCACCCGTGTCATCATCGTTGGCCGGCACAACGACATAACGCTTTATCGCGATCTCATCCGTAACGGCATTTCCGAATATCTCGTCGCACCGATCAACATGGCCGATCTATTGGCCTCGATCGCAACGATCTTCGTTGACCCGGAAGCGGAGCCGCTCGGTCGCAACATCGCCTTCATCGGTGCCAAAGGCGGGGTGGGCTCGTCGACGATCGCGCATAATTGCGCCTTCGGCATCTCCACCCTCTTCTCCACCGAAACCATTCTGGCGGATATGGATCTTGCCTATGGCACGGCCAACATCGATTTCGATCAGGATCCCGCTCAGGGCATGGCGGAAGCGGTGTTTTCGCCGGAACGGCTGGACGAGGTGTTCCTCGACCGTCTGCTGACGAAATGTTCCGACCACCTCTCACTTTTGGCCGCACCGTCTCTTCTCGACAGGACCTATGATTTCGATCGTCAGGCGTTTCTGCCGATTCTTGAGGTCCTGCAGCGCAGTGCGCCCGTCGCCGTTCTCGACCTTCCCCATCAATGGTGTGACTGGACGCGGGCGGTGCTTGCGGAAGCCGACGAGGTGGTCATTACGGCGGTTCCGGATCTCGCAAACCTGCGCAATACGAAGAACCTGTTCGACGCGCTGATAAAACTGAGACCCAACGACAAGTTACCGCATCTCGTTCTCAATCAGGTCGGCATGCCGAAACGCCCGGAGATCGCCCCTGCGGATTTTCTCGACCCACTGGAAATCGAGCCAGTTGCCATCATTCCGTTCGACACCCAGCTGTTCGGAAATGCAGCCAACAGCGGACGCATGATCAGCGAGATGGACGAAAAATCCCAGATCGCGGAAACGTTCTCGCAAATTGCCCATACCATTACAGGCCGTACCATTCTGCGCAAAAACAAGCGCGGCGGTCTGGACAAGCTCAAGAATATTCTCAAGCGCAAATAGGCTCCCTTTATGGGCCTTTATACGGAAACGCCGATGTTCGGAAAACGCGGGCCAGAAGGCCCAGCCAGAACCATAAAGCCGGATTTTGTCGCGCCTGCCATACAGCAGGTGAAGGCAACACCTGAGCCGCGATCTCTGGCGATCGACACTTTGGAGCCCGGCCAATCGCCTGCAACGCGGCAGGCACAATCTCCCATGCAATCGCCGCAGAAAAAGCGTGCCCGCACGGAAGATTATTACAATACCAAGGGCCAGGTCTTTTCCGCGCTCATCGATACGATCGACCTTTCGCAGCTCGCCAAGCTCGACGCGGAGAGCGCACGCGAGGAAATCCGTGATATCGTCAACGATATCATAACGATCAAGAATTTCGCCATGTCCATCGCCGAGCAGGAAGAGCTGCTCGAAGACATTTGCAACGACGTTCTTGGTTATGGGCCGCTGGAGCCGCTTCTCGCACGCGATGATATTGCCGATATCATGGTCAACGGTTCCGGCCAGACCTTCATCGAAGTCGGCGGCAAGACCATCGAATCCGACATACGGTTCCGTGACAATGGTCAATTGCTTTCCATCTGCCAGCGCATCGTCAGCCAGGTCGGCCGACGCGTGGACGAATCGAGCCCGATATGCGACGCCCGCTTACCCGATGGATCGCGTGTCAACGTCATCGCACCACCGCTCGCCATCGATGGTCCGGCGCTTACGATCCGAAAATTCAAGAAGGACAAGCTCACGCTAGACCAGCTGGTGCGTTTCGGCGCGATCACGCCTGAAGGCGCGACCCTGCTCAAGATCATCGGCCGCGTCCGCTGCAATGTCGTCATCTCTGGTGGTACCGGCTCGGGCAAGACCACGCTTCTCAATTGCCTGACGAGCTTCATCGACAAGGATGAACGCGTCATCACCTGTGAGGACACCGCCGAACTGCAACTGCAGCAACCGCATGTGGTGAGGCTGGAAACGCGCCCGCCGAATATCGAAGGTGAAGGCGAGATCACCATGCGTGATCTGATCAAGAACTGCCTTCGTATGCGGCCTGAACGTATCATCGTCGGCGAAGTGCGTGGACCGGAGGTTTTCGACCTTCTTCAGGCGATGAACACCGGCCATGACGGATCGATGGGAACGCTCCACGCCAATACGCCGCGGGAATGCCTCAGCCGTATCGAATCGATGATCGCCATGGGCGGGTTTACCCTGCCGGCAAAGACGGTACGCGAAATCATCTCGGGCTCTATCGATATCGTCATTCAGGCCCAGCGCCTTCGCGACGGCTCGCGCCGGATAACGCAGATCACCGAAGTGATCGGCATGGAAGGCGACGTCATCGTGACCCAGGATCTGATGCGATACGAAATTGACGGCGAAGACGCGCATGGCAAGCTGATCGGCAAGCATGTCTCCACGGGCATCAGCAAACCTCATTTCTGGGATCGCGCGCGCTACTATGGCGAGGAAAAACGCCTGGCCACCGCGCTCGACGAGATGGAAAAGACATCCTAGAGCAAGTCTTGTTTAAACGGAATCGTCTGACGTGCTCTAACTCTTTGTTTCTACGCATTTTCCGGACGGAAAACCACTACGCAATTTTACTGGAAATGCTCTAAGGAAGGCGACTGCCATGGACCCCACAATCCTGTTACTGGCCGCACTTGTCGCTATTTCGGCAGGGGCGCTTGCTTATGCCTTCCTCTTCCAGCAGATCGAGGTCGAGAAAAAGACCACCAGTCGCGTCAAGCGGGTCAAGGCCGCCGAAACGGATCACGCAAACATCAAGGCCGCGCGGGACCGGGTCCAGGAACTTGGCAAACGCCGCAAGTCCATGCAGGACAGCCTGCGGGAAATGGAAAAGAAACAAAGCGAAAAGGCAAAGAAAGCAAAGAATGTCGGTTTGCGCGAAAAGCTGGTTCAGGCGGGACTGCAACTTTCTGTCCGGCAGTTCCACCTTCTGAGCGCAGGCGCGGCTGCTTTCTCCGTCGTCATTGCGCTTCTTTATGGCCTATCGTTGCTTATCGCTCTGCTCATAGGAGCCGTCGTGGCCTTGGGACTGCCGAGATGGGTATTGGGATTTATACTCAAGCGCCGGCAGAAAAAATTCCTCGAGGAATTCCCAAATGCGCTGGATGTCATGTGCCGGTCGATCAAATCCGGATTGCCGCTCAACGACGCCGTGCGACTGATCGCGTCGGACGGACAGGAACCGGTGAAGACGGAGTTCCAGCGCGTCGTCGATGCGCAGCAGGTCGGCATCGGCATTCCGCAGGGGATCGAGCGCATGATGCTGACCGTGCCGCTTTTCGAAGTTAGCTTCTTCAGCACCGTCATCAACATTCAGGCGCAGGCGGGCGGCAACCTTTCGGAGGCTCTTTCCAACCTTTCGAAAGTTCTGCGTGAACGCAGGAAAATGCGTGCCAAAGTCAACGCGTTATCGATGGAGGCGAAGGCCTCTGCAGTTATTATTGGCGCGCTGCCTTTCATCGTCATGCTGCTGGTGCATTTCACCTCGCCCGACTATCTGTCGGTGCTCTTCACCGACATGCGTGGGCACATCATTCTGGGGGTGTCGGGATTATGGATGCTGATCGGGATTTTCATTATGCGCCAAATGATCAATTTCGACATATGAGGGCACGACCATGACAGGAAGCCTCTTTTCCAGCCTGACGGACCCGCAAACGATCATTGCCATTCTCGTCACCCTTGCGGTTTTCGCAACCCTCTATACGCTCATCATGCCGCTCTTCGAGCGAAAAGACTTCGCCAAGCGCATGAAAGCCGTGTCATCGGAGCGCGATCTCATTCGCAGCCGCGAGCGTGAGCGCCTGGCCGCCGCCACCAGGGACGGGAAGGCCTCCCTGCGTGGCAATAATAATAAATCGGCGCGCCGCATCGTCGAAAAATTCAACCTTCAGGAAGCGCTTGCCGACAAGAACACGATGAACAAGCTGCGCGCTGCGGGTTTTCGTTCACAGAATGCGCTCAACACATTTCTTGCCGCCCGGTTCGTGCTGCCATTCGTTTTTCTGGCCCTGGCCTTTACCTGGGTTTTCGTTCTCGGAAACCTCGCCGATAAGGCTTTCGTCGTCCGGCTGATGGCAGTGCTCATATTCGGCTATCTGGGTTTTTACGCACCCAATATTTATGTTTCGAACGCTATGAACAAGCGGCAGGCCTCGATCAGGCGCGCTTGGCCGGATGCGCTGGATCTGATGCTGATCTGCATCGAATCCGGTGTGTCCATGGAGGCCGCCATGCGTCGTGTTGCGGAAGAAATGGGTGAGCAGTCGCCCGAACTGGCGGAGGAAATGATGCTGACGACAGCGGAGCTTTCCTTCCTTCAGGACCGGCGCATCGCACTTGAGAATTTTGGCATGCGCACGCAGCTAGACGGCGTCAAAAGCGTGGTGCAAGCGCTTATCCAGGCGGAACGATACGGCACGCCATTGGCTCAGGCGTTGCGCGTTCTGGCCCAGGAAGGCCGCGACGAGCGGATGAACGAAGCCGAAAAGAAGGCCGCCGCCCTGCCGCCAAAGCTGACCGTGCCGATGATCATATTTTTCCTGCCGGTGCTCATCGCAGTCATTCTCGGACCAGCCGGCATTCGCGTCGCCGATACGTTCTGACACGCTAAACGCGCCCGCCCTAAAGGCGGTAGCGCGTGATGAGGCGGAGCTGTGAATATTATCTGCGATGTGGCATTGGTGGACGTGCCTGAACCCGCATCAGCCTGCTGGCTTGTTGTCCTTCTTCGCCAGTTGCTGCCAGGAATTCTGCTGCGACAGCATTGCACGCAGATAACCGAGATTTGCCTGCGCCTGTTGTGGCGAAAGTTCCTGAACCGCGATGCGCTCAGCCTCGGCAAACCGTCCCTGAAGACCCACCACGAGCGCGAGGTTCTGGCGAACGCGGCTGTCGGCGCCCGGCTGGGCGATGGCCGATTGCAGATACGTCTCGGCGGTACGGGGATCGCTCGACAGGACATAGGACATGCCAAGGTTCGAGAGCACACTTGGATCGTTCGGTTTGAGATCGAGTGCCTGTCGGTATTTTGTGCGGGCCTCGTTCGACCTGCCAAGCTGGTCGAGCACGGCACCTTCGGCGGAATACAGCCGCCAGTCTGGACGATCAGGCGTCTGTGCTCTCTGGATGGTTGAAAGGGCCTGTTCGAGCTGGCCTGATGCTGCCTGCGCCTTGCCATAGGCAGCAAGCACCTCGCGGTCGGCCGGATTGGCGATGGCGATCTGCTGCATGACCGCGAGCGCCTGCGTGTTCTTGCCGGTCATCATCAGCACGTTGGCATAATTCATGCCGACTGACCTGTCCTTGGGGCTGCGTTCATAGGCCTTGCCGGCCGTCTCCTCCGCCTGCCGGAGCTGGTCCATGTTCATGTGGTCATAGGAGCGTGTGGCCGCAGGAATGGAGCCGGTGGACATGCGATCCGGCTTGTTGGTGCTCGCGCATCCGGAAACGGCGAAAACCAGCGCTGCGAGACATGCTCCCCGCAGTAAGCCTGTCCGACCTGTCTCGCTCAAAGAAAAAGCAGTCATGGCAGTGCTCCCGCCCAAGAATTATCGATCTTGCGCCCGACATACGACAGACTCACATGACGCAACTTTCGCTTAAGCAATAATCTGTTAACCCTAACAGAGCGTTAATCGCACCGATTCTCGACAGTTACGAAAGCAGACCATGGCGCCCTATCAGTTCATCGAACGCCCGACACCTTTCAGCTCCAAGGCTGGCAGCACCCTGCCGGTTTTCGCCGTGACGCCAGCCCATATCGAACAGGGTGCCATCGATCCTGTTGCTCTGGACTGGGCGAAGAAAGCGGGTTTCAAGGCCGAAGCAGGCGCCGTATTGCTTGTTCCCTCTTCCGATGGTTCGCTGGGTGGCGTTCTTCTCGGCCTTGGCGGCAATCCCTCAGAAATCCCGTTCATAACCGGAAAACTGGCCCGCGAGCTGCCCGAAGGCGAGTGGCATATTGAAACCGCGCCATTGACGGCCAATCGGCTGGCTCTCGGTTTCGGCCTCGGCAGCTACCGCTTCGACAAATACAAGACAACCAAAACCAGCGGGGCCAAGCTTCTCATTCCGCAGGATGCCGAAGATGGCGAGATCAAGCGCGTTCTGGCCGGCGTCTTCCTCGCCCGCGATCTCATCAATGTTCCGGCCAACGATATGGGACCGGACGAGCTTGAGATCGCCTTCCGCAGCCTTGCCGCACACTACAAGGCAAAGGTGGCCGTCATTACCGGCGACGATCTGCTGAAGGAAAACTTCCCGCTCATCCATGCCGTCGGCCGCGCCAGCGAAAGCGCACCGCGCCTTCTGGAAATGAACTGGGGCAAGAAGGGAAATCCCCGCCTGACCCTCGTTGGCAAGGGTGTCTGCTTCGATACTGGTGGTCTCGATATCAAGCCAGCCGCCTCCATGGCGCTGATGAAGAAGGACATGGGTGGTGCGGCCAATGTTCTCGGTCTCGCGCTGATGATCATGGACGCGAAACTGCCGGTCAATCTTCGCGTCCTCGTGCCCGCCGTCGAAAACTCCATTTCCGCCAATGCCTTCCGTCCCGGTGACATCTACAGGAGCCGCAAGGGCCTGACGGTACAGATCGACAATACGGATGCGGAAGGCCGTCTCGTTCTGGCCGATGCGCTGGCCTATGCAGACGAGGATGCGCCGGACCTGATGATTGACATGGCAACGCTCACGGGTGCCGCCCGCGTTGCTCTCGGCCCGGATCTGCCGCCCTTCTATACCGATGACGACGATCTGGCCCACGATATCGCGGAAGCCAGCATCGATACCGACGATCCCCTTTGGCGCATGCCGCTCTACATGGGGTACGACAAGGATATCCGCTCACGCGCGGCCGATATCACCAACGCGCCATCAGGCGGCATGGCAGGATCGATCACCGCCGCTTTGTTCCTGAAGCGTTTCGTCACCAATACGAAAAAATGGGCACATTTCGATATTTACGGCTGGTCCTTGAGCGAAAGGCACCATTCATCGATCGGCGGCGAGGCTCAAGGGATCAGAGCACTCTTCCATTACATCACACACCAGTTTGCGAAGTAAATCGGTACCACGGTTGATCTGACTGGCCCACGGGCGCTTCGTTAAGCGGAGCGCCCGGCCTTACTCAAACCAGAACCTTCTGTTCCTTGAGATCTTCCTCACCAAAGAACTTCAGATAACGCTCCACCTCGGATCGTTCGCCTGTCGCTTTTTGCGGATTATCGGAGAGTTTCACGGCTGGCCGACCATTGGCGTCGCTGACCTTGCAGACAATGGAAATCGGCTTCAAGCTGGCGATGGTCTTCGGCGCGCAACCGGCGAAATCATTGGTCAGATTGGTGCCCCAGCCGAAGCTCATGCGCACCCGGCCTTCGAAATGCCTGTATGTATCAACGATGGCATCGACATCGAGCCCATCTGAGAAAATCAGCATCTTCTTGCGGGGGTCACGGCCCATCTTCTGCCACCACTCGATGATCTTTTCCCCGCCTTCGATCGGCGGCGCGCTGTCGGGACGAAAGCCCGTCCAGTCCGCCACCCATTCCGGCGCGTTGCGCAGAAAGGCCGCCGTGCCAAAAGCATCGGGCAGTACGATCAGCAGGTTGCCGCCGTAAAGCCGGTTCCAGTCCTTCAGAACCTGATAGGGTGCTGCGGCCAGTTCCTCGTTGGTTTGCGCCAGCGCCGCAACCACCATCGGCAATTCATGCGCGTTGGTGCCGACCGCCTCAAGGTCGGAATCCATGGCGAGAAGGACGTTGCTCGTGCCGGTGAAGGCAGGGCCAATGCCTTCCTTCAGCGCCTCGACGCACCAGCGCTGCCACAGAAAACTGTGGCGGCGGCGGGTGCCGAAATCGGAAATACGCAGGCCCGGCAGTTCCCGCAACCGTTCGACCTTTTCCCACATCTTGGCCTTTGCGCGGGCGTAGAGAACATCCAGCGTGAAATAACCAAGCGAGCGCATTGCGCTGCGCGAGCGTAGCTCATTGATGATCGCCAGCGCCGGGATTTCCCAGAGTGTCGTATCCATCCAGCGGCCGTGGAAATTCAGCTCATATTGCCCGTCTCGCTTGAAAAGCTCGTATTCGGGCAGTTGGTAGCTCGAAAGCCAGGAGAGGAATTCCGGCTCGAAGATTTGCGAGCGGCCGTAGAAGGTGTTACCCGCAAGCCAGATGTTCTCCTTCTTGGAGAGGCGCAGGGTACGCGCGTGATCGAGCTGCTCGCGCAGTTCCATCTCGTCGATCTCTTCCGCCAACCGCACCGTCTTCGTGCGGTTGATGAGCGAAAACGTCGCGTCGACTTCCGGATAGAGTTTCCAGATCATCTGCAACATCAGCAGCTTGTAGAAATCCGTATCGATCAGGCTGCGGACGATCGGATCGAGTTTCCAGGTGTGATTGTGGACACGGGTTGCTATATCGGTCTTCGTCATGCTTGCATTCCCCAGCATCGGCCCAGAACATCGGCAGGGCCGACGTCACCCCGCACCTCGGCAGGTATTATCAACCTGTCATGTCAAAGATTTATCTGGAAAAGCAACAACAAGTCCAGAGTGCGGGCGGCGCAAACGCCGCTTTAAGTCATATTACTTCAGAAGGTCGGGTCGACAGGATTGATGCCGGGATACCAGTCCTTGGAGATGGGATTTCTGCCACCGAAGCTGGAGATGCCGTTCTCATCGGTGCAGCGATAGCCTTGAACCGGCAGACCGCGGCTACCGAAAACATCCCGGTATGGGCCGCGGGCATATCCAGTTACACCAAGTTCGCTGTGGCAATTGTAACGCACCTTGGGCTGTAGCGTTCGCGGGTCCTTGACACCCGGCAGGTTCGCATAGGCATCTGGAGCCGGAGCAAAACCATTCTGAAAAACGGTCTGCGCCTGCGCGGAAGCGCTCATTAAAAGCGCTGCCAGGATCGTTGCCAATCGTGTTTCCATTTTTGTGTTCATCGATGCCGGTCCCGTACCATCATTCAACCGATGTAGGCTTTCGGCTGTGGTCGCACAAAGGGCGAGGCAGGCACAATTTCGTGAAGCCGCCGCCTCAGCCTTCCAGACGCCGGAAAGCCGTCGGCTTTTCGTAAAGCCAGCCGATGCGCTCGATGGCCTCATTGAGATTTTCGCGTGCAACATTCATCGTGTGGCCATTGGCATGCAGCAGCGTCTCTTCGTTTTCCATAAGGCCGACATGGCCCTTCCAGAAAACCAGATCGCCGCGGCGCAATTCATCGCGCTCTATTTCCACGCCGAGCGATTTCACCTGCATGTCGGTATCGCGCAGAACCCGTCGGCCCGTCATCGCCATGGACAATTGCACGAGGCCCGAGCAATCGATGCCGAAGCCGGAGCGGCCGCCCCAGAGATAAGGTGTCTCGATAAAGCGCAAGGCCACCGCAACATAGTCCTCTTCGAGAGCGGCATCGACTGGGCGGCAATGGGCGGCGATTATGCCTTCGCCATTTTCGGTCAGCAGATAGCGGGTGCCGCGTGTCTCGGCCTCACCAACGATCCGGACCATGCTGCCCATGGAAATGGCTGCGACCGGCGGTTTGCGCAATTCGGCGGAAGGATAGAGGAAGGTGCGTGGCGCAACCACCTGGTGGGTAACGGCAACGACATCGCCGATTGCCGTCTCCGGCACGTAACCGGCATAACCATCCGCATCCGCCTGCACCCAGGCCCAGCCATTCGCCCGGTCGAAAATGCGCACGGTTTCACCAAACAGCAGCTCCGTATCGATGCCGGCGGCAAGGTCAGGCGTTGGCCGCAGGCCAATAACCGGCACCGCGATCTGGGCGGGCGAACCGCTGACGAAACGCTCGGCCTGAACCACGCCTTGCAGTTTCTCATCGGCCAGATCGGAGCGGAAGACATTCAGGCGGCGGTCGAGCATCATGGTTTCACATCCAGAGGTTAGATCTTGCGTGCCTGATCAATAATCAGATCGCCGAATTTTTCCAGATAGAGCGCACCTGCCACGGTGCGTTTTATCACGACATTGCGCTTGTCCCGTTCGTCCCGCACCCTGTCAACCAGCCCGAGCGCCCCCAGACTGTCGAGTGCGCGGGTGATGACCGGTTTGGTCACGCCCAGCAAGGCGGCGAGGCCCCGGACGGTATGTGGCGGCGGCACGAGGTATATCTGCAGCAGGATTGTAGTCTGGCGCAAGGTCAAATCCGGCGCATCGGCCGTGACCTGCGCAGCAGATACGCGATGCCAAAGCCCCAAGGCCTCCGTAGGCGAAAGTTCTGCAGGCAAACCGGTAACCTTCCAGTCGTTATCCCACCGTTTTCATTCAACGGAGCGGAAAACTCAAGAAGCATACCGCACAAACAGAACCGCCGCGCCTTCGCAGATCATAAAAGATCGCGCGGCGCGGCGGTGTTGTTTAAACCCGTTTGTCGGGCCTTTAATGTCCCCTCTGGACTTGCAAGATGAGATGCAGGAAGCGTGCCAGTTTTACTGCAGTGCACAAATATGAGCAAAAACAGGTGCTTGGGGTATAATTCCGATGTTATGTTCAAATTTTCCGCAAGGCGAAAATAGCAACAAAAACAGGCAATCAGCAATTCAGTGCTTAAAAACTGCCTTCCGCCGTAACAGCGGAAGGCTGGGATCGGGATGGATCAGATTTCCGCACCGCGTGCGGCATCGGTCGCATCTGCATTGTGCCGCCGGTTATGTCGGATCGACGACCAGAGCGAAATGCCGATCAGGGTCGCGCCACCAAGGCCGGTGATGACCTCCGGAATGTGGAACATCGTCTGCACGTACATGATGACGGACAGGATGAGGATCGCGTAGAAAGCGCCGTGTTCCAGATAGCGGTATTCGGCGAGCGTTCCCTTTTCCACCAGCATGATCGTCATCGAGCGCACGTACATGGCGCCGATACCGAGGCCGATGGCGATGATGAACAGGTTCTGCGTCAGCGCAAAAGCACCGATGACGCCATCAAAGGAGAAGCTTGCATCGAGCACCTCGAGATAGAGAAACGCACCGAAGCCGCCTTTTGCAGCGCCTTCGAGCACTTCCTGGCTACGATCGAGAATACCGCCGACGACTTCCACCAGCAGGAAGGTCAAAAGACCCCAGATTGCCGCATGGAAAAAGGTGTTGGCCGCAACCGGACCAAGCTCCGGATTGTCGCTGGCGCCGATGATACGAGAGAAGGCCAGCATGACGACCAGCACGAAGGCGATCTCGATACCCTTGACGGAGGAATAGACCGCAGCCTTTTCCTCGATCCAGCGCACCCAGTGCACGTCCTTTTCATGGTCGAAGAAGAAGTTGAGACCGACCATCATCAGGAAGGTACCGCCGAAAGCAGCGATCGGCAGATGGGCGTCGCGCATGATTTCTGCATAACGTTCCGGCTGCGTGGCCGCCATGACGAGCGCCGTCCAGGGGCCGACATTGGCGGCAACGACCACGATCAGCAGCGGGAAGACGATACGCATGCCGAAAACGGCAATCAGAATACCCCAGGTCAGGAAGCGATGCTGCCAGACTGGCGTCATCTCTTTCAGCTTGTTGGCGTTGACGATGGCGTTGTCGAAGGAAAGCGAAATTTCCAGCACGGCAAGCACCGCACAAATGAAGAAGATCGTCGCTGTTCCACTGACAGTTCCGGTCATTTCCCAGCCGAGATAGCCGCCAAGGATCAGACCGACGATGGTGACGATAAAAGCCCACTTGAAGTAGGAAAGTGTGGTTTTCTGGGCGGCGCTCATGTCCGGTTACCTCCGGTAACGAGAGCGATTGTGGAACGACGCAGGACGTCGGGCCGCACGCAGAAAGCACGCGCGCGAAGCACATTCAGGTTTTTCATAGTTTTTAATCCGCCGGCCAATTTTTGCAGGCGGTACCGACATCACGAGAGCGCCGTAAAACTCTCGCCAGAGGGGCCCGGCACCTTTGTTTCCTCTGCCCTTGCGAGACATATGATCGCAGGACCCTCTCTTACTCCTCGAAGATCACCTCTTCGTCAAGTCCCGTGATGATTTCGGCGGCAACATCACGGGTAAACAGAGGAAATGCCTAGTCCGCAGCCAGTATATCCACCTTTTCGCGACCGCGTTTGAGCGTATTTTCACGGAAGAAAATATAAAGGCCGGAAAGAACGATCAGGCCCGCACCGACGACGATACTGGTCTGCGGCACATCACCAAAGAACAGCCAGCCAAAGACCACCGCCCAGAGCAGCAATGTGTATTGCAGCGGCGCGACGGTCGCGGCGTCCGCGAGCTTCAGAGCGCGGTTGACCAGCACATGCGCCGCCATGGCGACCACGCCGAGCAGGCCGAGGAAAGCGAGATCGAAACCGGACTGGACCGGCAACCAGCCCGACGGCGTGACGAACACCGCAACGAGGCCCGCAAGCCCCGCACCGATGATCTGCCAGAAAGCGAGCACCGTATCAGGCGTGTTGCGTAGCTGGCGTCCGGACAACATCATGAAGGCGAAGGCGGCGCTGCCGAGAATGGAAAACAGTGCGGCCGAGGTGAGGCTTGCCGAGCTTGGCTGCAAGGCAATGAGAACACCGACGAAACCAATGGCGATGGCCGTCCAGCGACGCCAGCCGACCTTTTCTCCCAGGAGAAACGGCGATAGAGCCGCCACATAAATGGGGGCGGCGAGCCAGTAGGTCATCACGTCTGCCAGCGGCAGGGCAGCGACTGCGAAATAGAAACAGAAAAGCTCGGCGGTGGAGAAGAATACTCGCGCCACCTGAAGAGACGGTCGCTCGATTTTCATGAGGCCGGAAAGACCGCCTTTCCACACGATCGGAACCAGAATGACAAGGGCAGCGACGCTGCGGATGAGGATCACCTGCCCCTGGCTGTAGGTCGAAACCAGCCATTTTCCCATAGCGTCGTTCAACGCGAAAAGCAGCATTCCAAGCAGCATGACGGCCACGCCGAGGCCAGTCGGCGAAAGCTTTCGTAATATATTCGGCATGTCAGGTTCCGTTCTCTCCCAATGGCTGCATTGGTCGTTCAGCCAGCCCTCGTTTGTCAAGCCCGAAGCGGGAGGAGTCGCGTATTAATAGTACTAATAAATCGGCAATTTCGATGTCACGCGAACATGCGCTTCTCTTCGTGAACGAGTTCCTGGAGAAAATCGACCACCGTGCGCACGCGGACCAACTGACGGGCGGATTCGTGATAGGCCGTCCAATAGGACCGACTTATGCTCATATGCGGCATGATCCGCAGAAGTTCGGGATATTGTCCGGCAATGTAATTGTGCAGGATGCCGATACCGGCGCCCGAGCGCACCGCCTCGGTCTGACCGGTGGCGCTGGATATTTCAAAGGCGGCGTCCCAGTCGCGCATGATCTCGCCGGTATAGTTCAGAGAAGGCGAGAAGATCAGATCCTCGACGTAGCCGATGCGCCGATGGCGCTTGAGTGTTTCCACATCCGCCGGCGTTCCATATTCGGAGAGATAGGACTTCGATGCGTAAAGCCCCAGCGAATAGTCGGTGAGCTTGGAAAACATCAGCCTACCCTGTTCCGGCCGCTCGATGGTGATGGCGATATCGGCCTCTCGCTGCGACAGGGAAAAGGAGCGCGGAACCGGCACGAGCTGGATTTTTAGGTCGGGATAACGCGCGGTCAGCCGGCCAAGCCGTGGCGCAAGAAAAGAAACCCCGAGACCATCGGGCGCGCCGATGCGCACCGTTCCCGCCACTGCCGTATCGACACGACCGAGATTTGCCTGCGCATTCAGCATTTCGGTTTCCATGCGCTCGGCGGCGCCCAAAAACAGCTGACCTTCTTCGGTCAGTTCGCAACCGTTCGTCCGGCGGATAAATAATTGGGTCTTCAGTGCCTGCTCCAGCGACGTCAATCGTCGCGAAAGCGTTGCGTGGTTGAGGCCGAGCCGTTTCGATGCGGCAAGGATCTGCCCGGAGCGGGCAACGGCGAGGAAGATGCGGACGTCATCCCAATTCATGGTTTGCTGCGCAGCATTATGGGTTCGACATCAAGCAAGGTCAGCGACGTCACCATTCCTGCCACACTCTCTTTGTATTTCAGAAAATGCGGCGTTTGCAGATGCGCTTCATATGCCGCCCGGTCCGCGTAGACTTCGAGGATGCGAATCTTTTCCGGGCTGCCTTTAATTGCCACCGCATTTAATGCAAGCACACCAATTTCCAGGCTGACCGAAGCTTCGATCTCTTCTGCAAGCAGTCTGCGATAGGCATCCAGCTGGGTTAGATCGATTTCGATTTCAGCCATCCGCACGACTGGTTCATCGCTCATCAAGCTTCTGACCTTCTGTTGACCGGCGAACGTGTGGGTGTCGGAAATCCGCCGCTACCCTCAAAATGCTCGCCTTGCTTCAATTTACGCACAACGGTTTCTTATCTGAGTTCATTGATTTGTACAAATTCAAGTGCAATGTTGCACCCATCAAAAAATAGCGGAGGAAAGCCCCATGAGGGAAATCGGCCATTTCATCAACGGCAAGCATGTGTCCGGCACCAGTGGCCGCACATCTAACGTCTACAACCCGGCAACCGGCGAAGTGCAGGCGACTGTCGCGCTTGCCAGCGACGCCGAGCTGCGCGCTGCCGTGGAAAGCGCAAAAGCGGCACAGCCGAAGTGGGCCGCCACCAACCCGCAGCGCCGCGCCCGCGTTTTCTTCAAGTTCGTCGAACTTCTTAACCGCGACATGAATGAGCTGGCGGTGCTGCTCTCCAGCGAGCACGGAAAGACCGTCGAAGATTCCAAGGGCGATATCGTGCGCGGCCTCGAAGTCTGCGAATTCGTCTGCGGCATTCCGCATCTGCAGAAGGGTGAGTTCACCGAGGGCGCAGGTCCCGCGATTGACATGTATTCGATCCGCCAGCCGGTCGGCATCGGTGCGGGCATCACGCCGTTCAACTTCCCCGGCATGATCCCAATGTGGATGTTTGCGCCGGCAATCGCCTGCGGCAACGCCTTTATCCTCAAGCCTTCCGAGCGCGATCCGTCCCTGCCGATCCGCCTTGCCGAACTGATGATCGAGGCAGGTCTTCCGGCCGGCATCCTCAACGTCGTCAATGGTGACAAGGGCGCTGTCGACGCCATCCTGACCGATCCGGATATTGGCGCGGTTTCCTTCGTCGGTTCCACGCCGATTGCCCGCTACGTCTACGGTACTGCCGCCATGAACGGCAAGCGCGCACAGTGCTTCGGCGGCGCGAAGAACCACATGATCATCATGCCTGATGCCGATCTCGATCAGGCCGTGAACGCCCTGATGGGCGCCGGTTACGGTTCGGCCGGCGAACGCTGCATGGCTGTGTCGGTTGCGGTTCCGGTTGGCGAAGAAACGGCCAACCGTCTCGTTGAAAAGCTCATCCCGCAGATCGAAGCACTGAAGATCGGCCCCTACACCGACGACAAGGCCGATATGGGCCCGCTCGTTACCAAGGAAGCCCAGACGCGCGTCAAGGGTCTGATCGACAGCGGTGTCGAGCAGGGCGCGAAACTGCTAGTCGATGGCCGCGACTTCAAGCTCCAGGGTTATGAAGACGGCTATTTCGTCGGTGGCTGCCTGTTCGACCACGTCACCCCTGACATGGACATCTACAAGACGGAAATCTTCGGACCTGTTCTCTCCGTCGTTCGCGCCAAGAACTACGAAGACGCGCTGGAACTGCCGATGAAGCATGAATATGGCAACGGTGTTGCGATCTACACCCGTGACGGCGATGCTGCGCGTGACTTCGCCAGCCGCATCAATATCGGCATGATCGGCATCAACGTTCCGATCCCTGTTCCGCTCGCCTACCACTCCTTCGGCGGCTGGAAGGCCTCGAGCTTCGGCGATCTCAACCAGCACGGAACGGATTCGATCAAGTTCTGGACGAAGACCAAGACGATCACCTCGCGCTGGCCGTCCGGCATCAAATCGGGTGCCGAATTCGTCATGCCGACGATGAAGTAAGCAATGCGTCTCTAAACAATGAACCGGCGGGCGATTGACCCGCCGGTATCCTAACCGGTCACAGGCGTGTTAACGGCGTCAATTGGTCGGGCCGTCGTTGAAACCCACTTCGTCCACCAGCTCGGATGCCTGTTTGCGGTGGGCGGCAATATCCGTCAGTGGCAGCTTGTCCGGATTGATGGGGCCGAAGCCCTTCACGACATCGGAAGGCTCCGCGCCGGGCAGCACCGGGTATTCGAAGACCTGCTTGGCATAGATTTCCTGCGCCTCGCGCGATGCCAGGAATTCCATCAGCTTCAGCGCATTGTCCTTGTTGGGTGCGTATTTGGTCAGCGCCATGCCGGAAATATTCACATGCGTTCCGCGATCGCCCGCATTGGGAAAGATCACCCGCACCGATCCCGCCCAGACCTTTTCCTCCGGCTCGCGGTCGTTGGTCAGCATCAGGCCGACATAATAGGTATTGCCGAGCGCGATATCGCATTCGCCGGAAAAGATCGATTTGGCCTGGCTGCGGTCTGTTCCATCAGGCTTGCGGGCAAGATTGTTCTTAAGGCCGGTCAGCCATGTCCGGGTATAATCGACGCCATGATGGGCGATCATCGAGGCGATCAGCGCGATATTGTAGGAATGCTGGCCGTCGCGAATGCAGATCTTGCCCTTCCATTTCGGATCGGCAAGTTCTTCATAGGTGATGTCTTTCTGGGTGACCCGCTCCTTTGAGGCATATACCACGCGGCCACGCGTCGTCAGGCCGAACCATTCGCCTTGCGGATCGCGCAGATTGGCCGGGATATCCTTTTCAATGACGGGATCGTTCAGCACCGGCTGCGTGACGCCGCCTTCTTTCGCCTCGACAAGCCGGGCGATATCGACCGTCAACAGCACGTCGGCCGGCGAATTGACGCCTTCTGCCTGAATACGCTCCACCAGACCCTTGTCGAGGAAGAGAACGTTGGCCTCTATGCCCGTTTCTTTCGTGAAGGCATCGAGCAGCGGCTGGATCAACTCGGGCTGCCGGTAGGAATAGACGTTCACCTCGCCGTCCGCAAAAGCAGCGGGCGCGGCCCAGAGGATCGTCAGACCCGAAAAAACGGCAGCGGAAAAACACGATTTCAAGCTTGCCATTAAGAATGCCTCCATTACATTCAGATTCTTGACTTGTTTGTTCATGAATCATCAAAGCGGTCAACAAGGCTGTCCGAGAAATATCGGATGGCTGCCAGTTTTTTCAGTTTCTGGAATTGTTCTAAACTGAAAAAGAGACTATATAACTCCACATTGAGAGTTAGGAGACCAGCATGCGTTTGACCAAACAGACCAACTATGCCGTTCGCATGTTGATGTATTGCGCCGCAAATGAAGGCAAGTTGAGCCGCATTCCGGAGATCGCCAGGGCTTATGGCGTATCTGAGCTGTTCCTTTTCAAAATTCTGCAGCCGCTCAACAAGGCCGGTCTGGTGGAAACCGTGCGCGGCCGTAACGGCGGCGTGCGTCTTGGCAAACCCGCTGAGAAAATCAGCCTGTTTGACGTGGTGAAGGTGACCGAAGACAGTTTTGCCATGGCGGAATGCTTCGAGGACGGTGCTGTCGAATGTCCGCTTGTGGATAGCTGCGGCCTCAACTCGGCGCTTCGCAAGGCGCTCAATGCCTTCTTCGATGTGCTGGCGGAATATTCCATCGACGATCTCGTCAAGGCGCGGCCGCAGATCAACTTCCTGCTCGGCATCGACACGGAAATGCCAAAGATCGCCGCCTTGCCGGCCGCCTGATCATCCCATTGCCCAAGCAACAATTGCGCTAGCCCGTGCCCACAGGTCACGGGCTTTTATTTTATAGAATACTTCGGAAATGCAATATTTTTGGTCGAGCGTGTTGACGCCAGGAGACGAAGCGGCGCATTTGGTCGCGAGCTTTTTTGAAGCAATCAGCCAGCGTCGCAATGATCATCAAGCCTGAATTCCATACATTTGCACTTACCGCGCTCGTCGGCAGCATGGGTGCGCTGCTTGCCAGTCTCCTTAACGTTCCAGCGCCGTTTCTGTCCGGTCCGGCGCTCGCCGTGACGATTACGGGACTGGCGGGCGTGAAGCTTGGGATTCCGGCCTTCATCCGCAATGCCTGTTTCGTTGTGGTCGGCATTTCGATGGGAACGAGCGTAACGCCGTCGGTGATCGATGCCGCGAAGACATGGCCACTGAGCTTCGTCATCGTGCTCGTTGCAGTCGTCATCATGCTGTATGTCGCCTATTGGATCCTTCATTACGGCTTCGGATACGACAGGACGACGGCGATGCTGGGCGCTTCGCCCGGGCACCTCAGCTATATCATCAGCCTCGGTGCCGAAACGAAAAGCGACCTTGCGACCGTCAGCATCGTGCAAAGCGTGCGGGTGATGGCGCTGACGCTTTCCGTGCCGCTGATTGTTGAATATTTCGATCTCGTCAGTACGGAACCGCTCATCGCCAATCCACCGATGGGCCTGTTCACACTGGCCCTGACTATTTGCGCGTCGCTTGCGATGGGATGGCTGTTCCTTCGCTGGAGATTTCCCGCAGCCCTGCTGCTGGGCGGCGTCGCGGTTTCCATCGGCACCCATATTACCGGCCTTACCGAGGGCGGCGTTCCGAGCTGGCTCAGCCTGCCGGTCTATGTGCTGATCGGCTGTCTCATCGGCACGCGCTTTTCGAATGTGTCGCTGATGGATGTGCGAAAAGGCTTTCTGGCAGGTTTCGTCGTCACCATCGCCGTGATGGTGATCGCCGGAAGTATCGCCTGGATGATTTCCAACATTACAGGCGTTCCGCTCAATGCGGTGATGATCGCCTATTCGCCGGGCGGTCTTGAAACCATGGCGGCGATGGCCGTGATGATGCATGCCGATACCGCCTATGTCGGCTCACATCACGTTCTCCGACTTCTGTTCCTGTCGGTTCTCATGCCGCTCGTCATGGGCAAGGATGCACGCAAGCGGGACGGCGAAATCTAAGCCGGGCCAGCGCCCTCGCCATACAGGTAAAAAACGCCAATGGCGTTGCAACCATTTGTTCCTCTGGCCGTTCATGTTTCTCCGCAATTGCGGCGGCGATTTTTCGCGTGTTGGACAGGCTGACCCACCGGAGGACTATTCATGAACCGCTTGATGATGTTGACAGGCGCCGGATTTGCGCTTGCCCTTTCTGTTTCCTTCGCTCAGGCGCAGGTGGTGGTGTCGTCTAAGATCGACACGGAGGGTGGCGTTCTCGGCAACATCATCCTCGCCGTGCTGAACAAGAACAATATTGAGACGACGGATCGCATCCAGCTCGGCGCTACCCCGGTCGTCAGAAAAGCGATCACTGCTGGCGAGATCGACATTTATCCGGAATACACAGGCAACGCCGCCTTCTTCTTCTCCAAGGCGGACGACCCGCTCTGGAAAGATGCCGCCAAGGCTTATCAGGAAGCCAAGACACTCGACTATGACGCCAATAAGATCGTCTGGCTGACACCATCTCCCGCAAACAACACCTGGGCGATCGCGCTGCGCAAGGATGTTGCCGACAAGAACAATCTGAAGACGCTTTCGGATTTCGGCAAATACATTGCCGGTGGCGGTCAGGTGGTTCTTGCCGCCTCCTCGGAATTCGTCAATTCCGCAGCCGCCCTGCCGGCATTTCAGACCACCTACGGCTTTACCATGAAGCCGGATCAGCTGATCACGCTTTCCGGTGGCGACACGGCTGCCACTATCGCTGCCGCCGCAAACCAGACGAACAATGCCAATGCTGCCATGGTCTATGGCACCGATGGTGGCATAGCGCCGTCCGGTCTTGTCGTGCTTGAGGACGACAAGCATGTGCAGCCCGTCTACCAGCCCGCGCCGATCATTCGCGAGGAAGTTCTGAAAAAGAACCCCAATATCGAAACATTGCTGAAACCCGTTTTCGAAAAGCTGGATCTGGCAACCTTGCAGGAGCTGAACGCCCGCGTGCAGGTGGGAGGCGAACAGGCCAAGGCAGTTGCGACCGACTTCCTGACGAAGAACGGTTTCCTCAAGTAATTGCCAGAGAACCGTTGGGGCGGGATATCGGAAACCATGTGAGGTTCACCACATCCCGTCCGAACCTGTGATCCGGGGGAGCGGAATTTGACGAAATGGCCTGACAAGGTAGGCATGCTGATTTCGTGCCTTCTTCTCTACGCGCTTGCAGCGTCCCCCTTCATGACATTCCGAGCCAACCGGATCATTCAGGGTGAAACGCGAACGATCTTCGAAGCGCTTCCGGTTGCTGCTGCTACCCTCCTCGTCGCCATCATTATTGTCGCCGCCTTCATCGCCTTTTTCCGGTTTCCGGCGCGCCTGAAACTCGCCGCTGCGCTGGTCGGTCTCGCGGCACTGGCGATCTTCGTCGGGCAGGCGGCGTCTGCGCTGACACCTGAGGGCAACAGTTTTGCCCGCGTTTCGCCCGCCAGCGGTTTCTGGTTGATGTTTGCAGGGCTTGCACTGCTTGCCGCCGATTGCATTGCACGTCTCCAGCCGAAACCCACTTTGCGGATTTTGCTGTTGCTGGTGGCAACCGGGACGCTTGCAGCGGTCCTGACAAGCGGCCTCTGGGACGATCTCTCCATCATCAAGGAATATAACGGCCGGGCAGATATCTTCTGGACCGAAGCACTGCGGCATGTGGAACTTGCCATCGGGTCGCTGGTTGCAGCCACCCTCGCCGGTATCCCGCTCGGCATTCTCTGTTACAAGGTCGAGCGTTTGCGCTCCGGTGTACTGAACGCTCTCAATATCGTCCAGACCATTCCCTCCATCGCGCTTTTCGGCCTTTTGATCGCGCCACTCGGATGGATGGCAGCCAATGTGCCGGGTGCGGCGAAGATCGGCATCGCCGGCATCGGCATGGCGCCGGCCTTCGTGGCGCTATTTCTCTATTCGCTGCTGCCGGTTGTCTCCAATACGGTGGTCGGCCTGTCCGGCGTTTCGCAGGCAGTGCGGGAAGCCGCGCGCGGGCTTGGCATGACGCCACTGCAAAGGCTGCTGCGGGTGGAGTTTCCGCTCGCCATGCCCGTCATCCTCACCGGCATCCGTATCGTGCTGGTGCAGAATATCGGTCTTGCGACCATCGCAGCTCTGATCGGCGGCGGTGGATTTGGCGTTTTCGTGTTTCAGGGCATAGGGCAGACCGCGATGGACCTCGTACTGCTCGGCACCGTGCCGACCGTTCTGCTCGGCTTCGCCGCCGCGATTACGCTCGACGCCCTTATCGACAGCAATCTCTTCAGCGCAGGCGGAAGGCAAAAGGCATGATCGAGATCGACACCATCACGAAACGATATGGCGATACGGTCGTGGTCGACCAGGTCTCCCTGACTGTGGCGCCGCGCACCGTCACCGTCATCGTCGGCACTTCCGGGTCGGGAAAAACCACACTGCTGCGCATGATAAACCGGCTGGTGGAGCCGACCTCCGGCACTATCCGCATCGACGGAGACGATGTGAGCACCATGCCCGGCTACAAGCTGCGCCGTCAGATCGGCTACGCCATTCAGGGCCATGGGTTGTTTCCGCATCGCACCGTGGCGGAGAATATCGCGACGGTTCCGCAGCTCATCGGCTGGGACCGCAAGCGCATCGATGCGAAAATCGACGCGCTGATGCAGCTCTTCCAGCTGGATCCGGCGCTTTATGCCAACCGCTTTCCGCATGAGCTTTCAGGCGGCCAGCAACAGCGTGTCGGCGTGGCGCGCGCGCTTGCAGCAGAACCGAACATTCTTCTGATGGACGAACCTTTCGGTGCACTGGACCCGGTTATCCGCGCCAAGGCTCAGAACGATCTTCTCGATATCCAGAAGAAGCTCGGTGTCACCATCGTTCTTGTCACGCATGATATGGACGAGGCCTTTCACCTGGCGGATCGTATTGCCGTCATGGACAAGGGCCGTATCGTTCAGGACTGCCCGCCGGCCGAGCTGGTGCTGAAACCGGCAACGAATTTCGTCCGCACCATGATCGGCGAAAACGAGCGCGCCCTGAAACTGCTATCCGTCCTGTCGGTTGCAGACGTCGTGGAGCCGGGAAGCGCTGAAGGCGAACCATTGAATGAACATACCAGCCAGCGCGACGCCCTGTCTGCAATGTTGTGGGCGGGCTGCGATACCTTGCCGGTGCTGAAAGACGATGGCAAACCCGCAGGTATCGTGCGGCGCGATGTTCTCCTCCAGCGGGCTGCCGGAACCCCATGAAAAATGCCGCTTCGTTTTTCGCCCCCGGGGTTCTGGTGCTGGCGCTGATGGCCTTCCTCGCGGCGCCGCAGGTTTTCGCACCGATATTCCGCCCTCTTGTGCAGACCAACGCGCCGGCGATCTACACGCAGGCCAATCTGCTTTCCCTGACACTGTCGCATCTGACCATTGTCGCAATCGCAACGGGGCTGGCCACGCTGGTGGCGGGGGCCCTTGCGGTTCTCGTCACCCGCCCTTTCGGCGCGGATTTTCTGCCGCTATCGCGCAGCATCGTCAATATCGGCCAGACCTTTCCGCCGGTGGCGGTGCTGGCGCTTGCCGTGCCGATGATCGGTTTTGGCGAGAAACCGACGCTCATTGCGCTGTTTCTCTATGCGCTTTTACCGGTTTTCGAAAATACGCTGACAGGGCTGACCACGCTGCCGCCAACCGTCATGGATGCCGCAAAGGGCGCCGGCATGACCGGCTGGCAACGGCTCGTCAAAGTGGAGCTGCCACTTGCCCTTTCGGCGATCCTCGCAGGCATCAGGCTTTCGGCGGTGATCAGCCTTTCAACAGCAACTATCGGTTCCACGGTCGCGGCCCGCACGCTCGGAGAGGTGATCATCGCCGGCCTGCAATCCAACAATCTCGCCTTCATCCTTCAGGGCGGATTGATCGTCGCTGTGCTGGCAATCCTGATCCACGCCAGCTTTTCTGCACTGGAAAAGGCAGCGGCCCGCAAAACCGGGCACTGACAAATGCAAGCTCCTCATTTTTATGTTCACGACATCCGCCGCGCATGTTAGGGGCTGACCGTCGAAACAGAAACATTCGAGGTTCGGGTGACAAAGGCAATCGTCGTGATGGGAGTGAGCGGCTCTGGCAAGTCCACGGTCGCAGAGGAACTGGCGGAAAAACTGGGCATTGCCTTTATTGAGGGCGACAAGCTTCA
This sequence comes from Agrobacterium sp. A3-95, assembly GCF_053521785.1. Taxonomy (NCBI): domain Bacteria; kingdom Pseudomonadati; phylum Pseudomonadota; class Alphaproteobacteria; order Hyphomicrobiales; family Rhizobiaceae; genus Agrobacterium; species Agrobacterium sp. A3-95. The sequence continues at coordinate 976,315 of NZ_JBNWDR010000001.1, forward strand.
CCCGAAATCCAATGTCGACAAAATGTCAGAGGGCATTCCGCTGACCGACGAAGATCGCTGGCCCTGGCTCGATCTGATTGGCGCAGAACTGCGCAAGGGAAACGAAAATAACGGTGTCGTCGTTTCCTGCTCGGCGCTGAAGAAAATCTATCGCGACCGCCTTCGCGAGGCTACCGGTGGCCCGCTCGCTTTCGTTTATCTGGACGGCAGCCTGGAACTTCTCAGCAGGCGTATGGGCGAACGCAAGGGCCACTTCATGCCGCTCTCGCTGCTCCAGACCCAGCTTGCCACGCTGGAAGTGCCGACGGGCGAACCCGGCGTCGTAACCGTCAGCATCGACGCCACGCCGGAGGAAATTACCGCAAACGCACTTTCGGGCCTGAAAGCGGTGATTTTTTAAAATCCGAGCCTGTCGCGCAGGCCGTACCACCATGCACCAAGCACGGTCAGCGGCACGCGGAACGTCTTACCGCCCGGGAACGGATAATTCGGCAGGGAACTCCAGACATCGAAACGCTCGGCGTGGCCTGCAACGGCCTCGCCCAATATCTTGCCGAGCAGATGCGTGGTGGTGACACCGTGGCCGCTGTCGCCATGCGAAAAATAGACATTGTCCGACAGTTTGCCCATATGTGGGATGCGCGTCAGCGTCAGCGCGAAATTGCCGCTCCAGGCAAAATCGATCTTCGTCTTTTCCAGTTGCGGGAAAGTCTTCAGCATATTCGGACGGATCACCCCGGTCAGATCCGCCGGATCGCTGCCGCCATAACCGATACCACCGCCATAAAGCAGGCGGTTGTCAGAGGTGCGGCGATAATAATCGAGAATATAATTGGCATCCTCGACGCAATAATTGGCTGGCAGGAGTTGCTCGATCAGATCGGCATCAAGCGGCTCTGTCGCCATGACCTGGCTTGAGACCGGCATCATCCGGTCGCCGATTTCCGGCAGCAGCTTGCCGAGATAGGCATTGCCGCAGACGAGAACATATTTCGCCTTCACGCTGCCCGTCGCCGTGCGCACGACAGGGTTTACGCCCTGCTCCAGCGAAATGACCCTCGAATTTTCGAATATGCGCGCACCGAGACTTTCGGCCGCCGCGGCTTCCCCCTGCACCAGATTGAGCGGATGGATGTGGCCGCCGAAACGGTCGATCATGCCGCCGGCATAACGATCGGTCCGCACGTATTTTCCGACATCGGCTTTGGAGACCATCTCAAGCCCGCCATGGCCGTGTTTTTCCCAATGGGCCTTATGGGCCTCCATCTCGCGAATCTGTTTCGTCGTGAAGGCCGCAAAGAAACCGCCATCGACGAGATCGCAATCGATAGCGTATTTCGCAATGCGGCTGCGGATGATCTCCCCGCCTTCCAGCGACATTTCGCCGAGTTTCACCGCCTTGTCGTGGCCGTAACGACTGGCGATTGTTTCGAGGTCGCGGCTATAGCCATTGACGATCTGGCCGCCATTGCGCCCCGAGGCGCCGAAGCCGACCCGCACGCCTTCCAGCACGATAACGGAATAGCCGCGTTCGGAAAGTTCGAGTGCTGCGGAAATACCGGTAAACCCGCCACCGATGACGCAGACATCCGCTTCCATTGCGCCTTCAAGCGTTGGCCGCACGGATTTGACATTGGCGGAGGCCGCATACCAGGAGGATGTGTGGCCGGGATTGGGAATAGTCGTCACCTCAGCCATCTCACACCGTCCTGATATAGGCGTCATATTCGACGTCGGTTACACGCAGGGAAAATTCGGAAAGTTCCTGCTGTTTGCAGGCAGAAAACAGCGTGCGATAACGCTGGCCAAGCGTCGCATAGGCGAAACTCGAACGCGTGAAACGCTGCAATGCATAATCCCAGTTGGTGGGCAAAGGTTCGTGATTGATGGCGTGGCTGTCGCCGGAAATCGCGCCGCCCGGCTGGCGTTTTTCCTTCATGCCGGCAAGGGCAGCACTCAGGATCATCGCCACAACAAGATAGGGATTGGTATCGGCACCGGCGACACGATGTTCGATGCGGGTTGCGGCCTTGCTGGCAGTGATAACGCGCACCGCCGCCGAGCGGTTGTCTATGCCCCAGGAGGCATAGGTGGGCGCATGTTCGCTGGGCGTCAGGCGGCGATAGGAATTGGCATGGGGAGCGAAGATCGCCATGCTCTCCCCCATGTTTTCCAGAAGGCCGCCGACGGAATGCATCAGCGCGTCCGATGGGCCGTTTTCGCCGGCGTAGATATTCCTGCCGTCACTATCGAGAACAGAAAAATGCACATGCATGCCATTGCCGGCCTGTAACCCGTACGGCTTCGCCATGAAGGTGGCGTCGAGATCGTGCCGCCGCGCCACACCCTTGACGATGCGTTTCAGGAAAACAGCGAAATCGGCGGCCCGCAACGCGTCCGGCACATGATTGAGGTTGATTTCATATTGGCCGGGGCCGTTCTCCCGCAGCGTCGTGTCGGCAAGAACACCCTGCGCCCTGCATGCGGTTGCGATATCATGGAAGACATCCTCGAAATCCTGCAATTCGGAAATCGACAGAACCTGTGTCTGGCCCGTGTGCCACCGGCCTTCGCGGCTGTGCGGCGGACGCACCGGATCGAGCGCAGAGCGAACCGGGTCGATCAGGTAAAATTCAAGTTCGGTCGCCACGACCGGCGTGAGGCCGGCCTTTTTGTAGGCTTCCAGCACCCTTGCCAGAACATTGCGCGGATCGCCATAAAACCCGGTTCCATCAGGATTTTTCATCGCGAGCAGGACTTGCGCGGTCGGCCGGCCGAGCCATGTCACCCGAGACAGCGTGCCGGGAACAGGAAAGCAGAACCCGTCCGGATCGCCCGTCCCTTCGGCGAGGCCTGCGGCATGCACATCGCGGCCCCAGATATCCAGCGCATAGACCGAGCGTGGGATCGCCATTCCCTTTTCAAGGACATCGATCGCCCTTTCGCGCGGAATCCATTTGCCGCGCGGCACGCCATTTGCATCTATGACGAAGGCTTCGAGAATTTCGATATCGGGGTTATCGTCGAAAAATTTCTTTGCTTTTTCAATATCATCCATCATGCACCAGCAGGCTGTTTCTCTTCTGTTTCGCGCGCAGAAGCGCTTCGCTAACGAAAATCGTCCTGCTGTTGATAGATGAGAAACCTCGCCGTCATGATGACGCTTGCCCCTTTTCCCTTTTTATAAGCTCATGTTACGTGGCCCGCCGCGGGAAGGCCAGCGGATTCGGCCATCAGAGCGGGATGGCGAAAAGTGTACACGGTTTTCGCCAGAGATGATTTCAGTTCATCAGGATCTAGGGATTGAACCTTTCGGGTCGATAGGCATCGATGGCGATGACCGGCGTTTCTCCCAGCATGGTTTCCGCCAGCACACGGCCAGTGATGGGCCCGAGTGTGAGGCCGTGATGGGCGTGACCGAACGAGAACCACAATGTCCTGTGGCGCGGCGCCTTGCCGATGATCGGCATCATATCCGGTGTGCAGGGACGCGCGCCCATCCAGGGTTCCGCATCCAGCCTGCCGCCCAGAGGAAAGACGGTGCGGGCCACCCGTTCCGCCCGCTCGATCTGCACGGGGGATTTCGGCGCATCGCGTTCTGCAAATTCCGCGCCGGTCGTCAGGCGGATACCTTTGCGCATTGGCGCGAGGAAATAACCGCGCTCGGCGTCGATTAGCCAGTTGTTGAGCTTGGTTCCCTCCTGCGGCGCATAGTGCATGTGATAGCCGCGTTTCACACCGAGCGGAAAGCGGTAACCGAGCCGTTCCGTCACCGTATCCGCCCAGGGGCCTAGTGCGACAACGGCATGTTCAGCTTCCACTGCCCCGGTTTCGGTGCGTAACGTCCAACCACTTGTCGTCTGGCTGAGCGTGGATGCATCACCCCGGACAAAGGTTCCGCCAAGGCTCTCGAACAGTTTGACATAGGCGAGCGTCAGCGCATGTGGATCGCGCACCGACCATGGATCGTTCCATTTCAAACCGCCGACGAAATCCCGGCTGAGATGCGGCTCCGCCGCGGCGAGTTCCGCCCCATCGAGTTTCGTGTGGGAGATGCCGTGGTCGCGCGCCAGACGTTCGGCGAAAGCAAAGTCTGCATCCCGCCTTTCGGCGGTCCTGTAGGCCTCCATCCAACCGTTTTTCACGATTAGATCGCCGGCCTTGGCTTCATCGATCAGGATGCTGTGTTCGGAGACCGAGTGCTCGATCAGCGGCGCGTAGGCGCGGGCAATTGCTGCGTGGCGCGTGGCTGCGGAATTATACCAGTAGCGGCCAAGAAAAGGCGCGATCTTCGGCAGGGCCGAGAGATGATAACGGGCATCGATGCTGTTGTTCAGGGAATAGCGGAGAAGCCGGCTAACTTCCTGCGGGAAGGCGTAGGGAACGACACCCTCTCTCTGGATCAGTCCGGCATTGCCGAAGGAGGTTTCCTCACCCGGTCCCCGCCGGTCCACCAGCACCACCGATTTGCCCCTGCGGGCCAGTTGCAAAGCGACGGAGACCCCGATGATCCCCGCCCCCAAAACGATCACATCCGCTGCCATGGCATTCAATCCGTTTGCGTATCTCGTCCCCGCAACATGGGTCGGCATTTTGCGCAAAGCAACAGAAAAATCATCGTCTTAATAGAAACAGCAATGCGCCTGCTACTGGCTCACCGCTTTAGTTTCGACTGCCTCGATATTGAAAGCAGCAGCCAGCAGGGCCTTGGTATATTCCTGTTGCGGATCGGCGAATATCTCCGCTGCCGGGCCGCTCTCCACCACCTTGCCGTTGCGCATGACGATTACGTCGTTGGCAAGCGCTTTAACTACCTTCAGGTCATGACTGATGAAGAGATAGGCGAGTTCGTGGCGGGCCTGAAGATCGCGCAAGAGATCGACCACCTGTGCCTGCACGCTCATGTCGAGCGCCGATGTGGGCTCGTCCAACATGACGAAGCGGGGTTTCAACACCATGGCGCGGGCAATGGCGATACGCTGACGCTGGCCACCGGAAAATTCATGCGGATAGCGCCAGCGCGTCGCCGGGTCGAGCCCGACTTCTTCCAGCGCCTGGGCGACACGGGTATCCCGCTCATCGGCGGAAAGCTGTCGCTCGTGCACCTTCAGACCCTCGGCAACGATTTCGCCCACCGACATGCGTGGGCTGAGCGAACCATAAGGATCCTGAAACACCACCTGAAGCCGATTTCTGAGCGGCTTCATCATTTCATAGGAATAGCTGTCGATCGACTGACCGATGAAACTGATACGCCCCTCAGACGCTATAAGACGCGATAGGGCGAGACCGAGTGTCGTTTTGCCGGAGCCGGATTCGCCCACGACGCCAACCGTCTGTCCTGCGCGCAGGGTAATATCGATACCGTCAACCGCCTTCACGTGGTCGACCACCTTGCGCATCAACCCCGCCTTTATCGGGAACCAGACTTTTATGTCGTCGCCCTGCATGACGACAGGTTTGCTGGCATCGGAAAGCGGCGGCTCGCCCTTGGGTTCGGCAGCCAGAAGATGGCGGGTATAGGCATGCTGCGGATCGGTAAACACCTGCTCCACCGTGCCGGTCTCGACGATCTTTCCCTTGGTCATCACGCAGACACGATCGGCAAACTTACGGACAATGCCGAGATCGTGGGTGATGAACAGCATGGACATGCCGTGCCGGTTTTTGAGGTCATTCAGCAGTTCAAGGATCTGCGCCTGAACGGTTACATCGAGTGCGGTCGTGGGTTCATCTGCGATCAGCAGTTTCGGCCGGTTGGCAAGCGCCATGGCGATCATCACGCGCTGCCGCTGGCCGCCGGACAATTCATGCGGATAGGCCTTCAGGCGCTTTTCCGGCTCGCGGATACCCACCTGCAATAACAGTTCCAGCGTGCGCGCCCGCGCTTCAGCGCCGGTGATTGCCTGATGCAGCTCCAGAATCTCGCCGATCTGCCGCTCGATGGTGTGGAGCGGGTTGAGCGAGGTCATCGGCTCCTGGAAAATCATGGTGATGTCGTTGCCGCGAACAGCGCGCAACGCGCGTTCCGGCAGGGTCAGCATATCCTTGCCGTCGAACAGGATTTTGCCCGAAGGATGGCTCGCCGCCGGATAGGGCAGCAATTTGAGAATGGAGTTCGCCGTGACCGATTTTCCCGAGCCGGATTCCCCGACTAGGGCGACAACTTCGCCCGGCATCAGGTCGAAGGAGACATGATCTACGGCGACGCTGGTCGCTCCACCCTGATGAAAGGCAACGGAGAGATCACGGACGGAGAGAAGCGGCTGGGTCTTTGTTTCCATCATGGCGATCACCGGAACGTCTTGCGTGGGTCGAAGGCGTCTCGCACCGCCTCGCCGACGAAGATCAGCAGCGACAGCATGATGGACATGGTGAAGAAGGCCGTGAGGCCAAGCCAGGGCGCCTGAAGATTGTTCTTGCCCTGCGCGATCATCTCGCCCAGCGACGGCGATCCCGGCGGCATGCCGAAGCCGAGGAAATCGAGCGAGGTCAAAGTGGTGATAGAGCCGGAGAGGATGAACGGCAGGAAGGTCAGTGTTGCCACCATGGCGTTTGGCAGAAGATGCCGGAACATGATTGTCCAGTTGCCGACGCCAAGGGCGCGGGCGGCGCGGACATATTCGAAGTTTCTGGCACGCAGGAATTCCGCCCGCACGATGCCGACGAAGCCGACCCATGAAAACAGCAGCATGATGCCAAGCAGCACGAAGAAACCCGGCGGCAGAATAGCCGCGATGATCAGCAGGATGTAAAGCACTGGCATCGATGACCAGATTTCAATGAAACGCTGCAACAGCAGGTCCGTCCAGCCGCCGAAATAACCCTGGATGGCGCCGGCAGTCACCCCAACGAGGGCGGATGCGATCGTCAGCGTCAGGCCGAAAAGCACGGAAATACGGAAGCCATAGATCATCCGCGCCGTGACGTCGCGCGCTTGATTGTCGGTTCCGAGCCAATTGAGATTGCCGAGCGTACAGCCGGGATCTGCATTACCCTGCGGATAGGCCGAGCAGCGGTCCTTTTCATCCATCAGCCAGAAGGGTGCTGTGGGGGCGGAATGCGGAATGTTGGAATTGACCGTCTGATAGGAATAGCGGATCGGCGGCCAGATCATCCAGCCATTGGCGTTGATCTCGTCCTGAATGAAGGATGATTTGTAGTCAGTCTGGGCAAGGAACCCGCCAAACTTTTCCTCCGGATAATCGACCATGACCGGCACCAGAAATTCGCCCTTGTAAGAAGCGAAAATGGGTTTGTCATTGGCGATGAATTCCGCAATCAGGCTCAGGAAAAACAGGATCAGGAACAGCCAGAATGACCAGTAACCGCGCCGGTTTGCCTTGAAATTCTGCCAGCGGCGCTTGGTGGTTGGTGAAAACCACGGGCGCTTCGGCTTTACCAATGTTTCCGTTGCGGCGGTATGGGCAAGCGTCATCACACGTCCCTCCGCTCGAAATCGATACGCGGATCGATCCATGTGTAGATAAGGTCGGATAGGAGGCTGACCACGAGGCCCATCAGCGAAAAGATGAAGAGCGTGCCGAACACGATCGGGTAGTCGCGATTGACGACCGAGAGATAACCGAGGCGGCCTAGGCCATCCAGCGAGAAGATATTCTCGATCAGCAGCGAACCGGTGAAGAATGCCGAGATGAAGGCGCCCGGAAAACCGGCGATCACGATCAGCATCGCATTGCGGAAGACGTGGCCATAAAGAACCTTGCGTTCGCTGAGCCCCTTGGCGCGGGCGGTCACGACATATTGCTTCTTGATCTCGTCGATGAAGGAATTTTTCGTCAGAAGCGTCGTCGTCGCGAAAGCCGAAAGCGATAGCGCGATCAGCGGCAGGGTCAGGTGCCAGAAATAGTCGATGATCTTCTGCCACCAGTTCAGCTGGTCAAAATTGTCCGATACCAGACCGCGCAGCGGGAACCAGTCGAAGAACGATCCGCCGGCGAAAAGCACGATGAGAAGAATGCCGAACAGGAAGCTTGGAACGGCATAACCGATGATGATGATGCCTGATGTCCAGATATCAAAGGTCGAGCCGTCGGAAACGGCTTTCTTGATGCCGAGTGGAATGGAGATCATGTAGGAGATGATCAGAATCCAGAAGCCGAGCGACATCGAGACCGGCAGCTTGTCGATGATGAGATCGATGACCGAGGAATTGCGGAAGAAGCTGTCGCCGAAATCGAAGCGTATGTAATTCCACATCATTTCGAGAAAACGGGTGAGCGGCGGCTTGTCGAAACCGAACTGTTTCTCAAGCTTGGCGATCAGCTCCGGATCAAGGCCCTGCGCACCGCGATATTTCGAGCCGCTTTCATCGAAACCGCCGGACTGGCCCATAAGATCGCCGCCGCCGGAGAGGCGGTCGGAGGCACTGTCGCCCTGCCCAGTCAGTTGCGCGACGACCTGTTCCACCGGCCCGCCCGGCGCGAACTGGATGACAAGAAACGAAATGCCCATAATGCCGATAATGGTCGGGATCATCAGCGCCAGACGTCTGAGAATATAGGCGCCCATCAGCCTTTGCTCCCGGCTGATACGTCAGCGGTTTTCGTTTCTGTCAAACCCGGTCCTTTCCTGAAAGCGCTGCCTTGCGCGATCCAAGCGATTCGTCTCGCCCTATGTGAATCAAGCCTTCGGCGCGAAAGCAAGCGGGGCGTCAGTTCGCGGCCTGGCTGGACCACCATGCTTCCGGAAAACCGATGCCATATTGCGGCAGGTTTTCCGGACGGATGAGCGTGTTCCAGTAAGCGACGAACATCTCACCGCGATAAAATTGCGGTATGACGTAGCTGTTTGCCAGAAGCACCCGGTCAAGCGCCCGCGCGGCGGCCACCTGCTCATCCCGGTTGGGCGCAAATATGACCTTCCTGACCAAAGCGTCGACGGCAGGGTTCTTGATGCCGGCGAGATTGTTGGAGCCCTGCCGGTCGGCCGCCGCCGAACCCCAGAAATCCGCCTGTTCGTTTCCGGGATTTGCCGACGTCGCCCAGAGCTTGACCGCAACGTCGAAATCGAAGCTGCGGGTACGGTTGGTATATTGCGAGGCATCGACGGTGCGGATGGTCGCATTGACGCCGATCTTCTTCAGGTTCTGGACATAGGGCAGGATGGTTCTTTCCATGCCGGAGGAATCGATCAGAAACTCCATATCCAGCGGCTGCCCGCTCGCCGCGTTGACCATGCGGTTGCCGCGAAGCTCATAACCGGCCTCCTTCATCAGCTTGACCGCCTCGCGCAGATTGTCCCGCTGTTTGGCGGGTTCACCCGCGACGGGATTGCTATATTCGGTGGTGAAGACCTCCGGCGGCACCTGATCCTTCAACTCCTGAAGAATTTCGAGTTCACGACCGGTCGGCAGGCCGGAAGAGGCGAGCTCGCTGCCCATGAAAAAGCTGTTGATGCGCTGAAACTGACCGTAAGCCAGCGTCCTGTTCAGCTCTTCGAAGTCGAAAGCATAGTTAAGCGCCTTGCGCAGTTTCGGGTTCTGGAACTTCTCCCGCCGCATGTTCGGCACGAAGGCCTGCATGATGCCGACGGCGCGATAGATGTTCGGCAATTCTTCCTTTGTGACGCGGCCTTCCTTGACGGCCGGAAAATCATAACCAGTGACCCAGCGGCTGGAAGAAGCTTCCTGCCGGAAATCGACTGTGCCTGATTTGAAAGCCTGGAACTCGACGTCCTGATCGGCAAAGAAGGTATAGGTGATTGTTTTGAAATTGTGCTGGCCGACATTCACATTGATGTCCTTGCCCCAATAGTCGTCACGTCGCTCATAGGTCATCGTCGATCCGGGAGACAGCGACGCTATTTTATAGGGGCCAGACCCCATCACCGGCTCCAGCGTGCCACGCGATATGTCGCGCGGCTTGCCATCCGGACCAACGCCCTCCCACCAGTGTTTGGGAACAATCAGCAACTGCCCGACGATCTGCGGCAATTCGCGATTGTTCTTTTCATCGAAGGTAAAGGTGATGTCCCTTTCACCCGTCACCTCTGCCTTGGTCACATGGGTGTAATAGGTCGCAAGCTGCGGGCTGAGATCTTTGGCTTTTTCAAAACTGAAGACGACATCTTCCGGCGTCACCGGCTTGCCGTCGGCCCATTTCGCTTCCGCGCGGAGCCGGAAGGTGGCTTTGGAGATATCGTCGGGATAGCTCACGCCCTCTGCCAGGAGACCGTAGGAGGCCGAGAGTTCCTCTTCCGTCGATTTCATCAGAGTGTCGAAAACCAGTGAAAGACCTGTGGCCGCCTCACCCTTGGCGAGCAGCGGATTGAGCGTGTCGAAGGTTCCCGACGTCGACAGGCGTAGCGTGCCGCCTTTCGGCGCCTTGGTGTTCACATAGTCAAAATGATCAAAACCATCGGGATGCTTCAATTCACCGACCGTCGAGATTCCCTTTCGCCACACATCCGCAGACTGTGCGGAGGCGGCCGCCGGCATCAGCATGGCGGAGGCCGCAAGAGCGACGAGGAGCCGGGATTTCAGCGGTGCCAATTTCATTCGGGACGTTCCCTGTTTTCGTGTTTGTTGAAGAGAGCATAAAACAAACATTGGCAAAAAACAGATGCTCCGGCTCACAAGCTCTTTATTGAGGCCTTTATTCGCATGCCTTGGTGCGGGCGGCTTGAAACATGGTTTCAACAAAATCCCGATCCAGTTTATCCTGAGGGGCGAGAGAATCATTTAGTCGGAACGGGCACGAATATATGACGGCGGGATCATCCAGAGTTTTCAAGGCGGCCATGCTGGCGATTTCGGTCGTTTCGGCGCTCCAGTTGCAGACGCAAATCGCATCGGCCGAGGACAGGCCCGCGAAAGAAGTATTCGGCCACATCGACCTGCCATCTGCGAATAGCTCCCAGCCGATCGGCTCCTATGCAAAGGGATGTCAGTCCGGCGCCATCGCCATGCCCGCAGATGGCCCGACGTGGCAAGCCATGCGCCTTTCCCGCAATCGCAACTGGGGCCAACCGCAGCTGATTTCCTTCCTCGAGCGGTTTTCGCAGGATGCACAGAAAATCGGCTGGCCGGGCCTGTTGCTTGGCGATATCTCACAGCCGCGCGGTGGACCGATGCTGACAGGCCATGCCTCGCACCAGATCGGCCTCGATGTCGATGTGTGGTGGCGGCCCATGCCGAACCCGAGGCTGACGGTGCAGCAGCGCGAGACGCTGCCTTTCATTTCCATGCTTGATAAGTCCAAGTTCCTGACGGTCGATGACCGCAAATGGTCGCCGCTCAATGCACGGCTGGTAATGATGGCAGCGAGCTATCCGCAGGTGGAGCGGGTCTTCGTTAACCCGGCAATCAAGCAGAAACTCTGCCAGACATGGACCGGCGACCGCACCTTCATGGGCAAGATCAGGCCAATCTACGGTCACGACGAACATTTCCACATCCGGCTGGAATGCCCGCCCGGCGCGCCCAACTGCAAACCTCAGGCAGAAGTTGGCAAAGGCGACGGTTGCGACAAGTCGCTGGCCTGGTGGTTCACCAAGGAACCATGGGCGCCGCCGAAAAAAGACCCCAATGCCAAGCCTGTGAAACCCCGTCAGGTCATGGTCTCCGATCTGCCCGCAGCCTGTGCCGCCGTGGCCGCCGCCCCATCCGCCAACACGGAAGGTTTTGCTGCGCAGGCATATTCCCCGGCCCAGGCCGTGCGCCAGCAAGGCGTGGAACAGATCATCCAGAACGCTCCGGCCATTCAGCCACCTGCGGATATTCCGCTTCCGACCCAGCGCCCGACATTGAACTGAAACAGAAATGCGGCATTAAACAGCTTCCCTTTTCAAATGGGGACAAGCTGTTATAGAAGGCTTCAAATCGATTTAATTCTTTATGGGAACAGGCTGGGGACATGGCAGGACAACGCTGTATCGCACTCATCGCTCACGACGAGAAAAAAGACGATATGGCGGATTTTGCGCGTCATCACCAAAAGGCGCTTTCCGGCTTCAAGATCGTCGCCACCGGCACCACCGGCGGGCGCGTTCAGGAAGCATGCCCCGACCTCAGCGTCATTCGCCTCAAAAGCGGCCCGCTTGGCGGTGACCAGCAGATCGGTGCGATGATCGCCACCGGTGAGGTCGATATGCTTATCTTCTTCACCGACCCGCTGACGGCGATGCCGCATGATGTGGATGTGAAGGCGCTGACGCGGCTTGCCACGGTTTACGACATTCCCATGGCGCTCAATCGCGCCACCGCAGAAAACCTGATCGACTTCAACCTCGCCGAATGACGCGCCAACATGGAACAGGTAATGCCGAAGACGTCCGATACCGAATATCTTTCCTTTCCGATCCTTCTTGGCGACATCGGCGGCACCAATGCCCGCTTTTCCATTCTGATCGATTCCTTTGCGGAACCGGTGCACCTCACCACCGTGAAAACAGCGGAATATCCGACAATTGACGACGCCATCCAGCAGGCGGTTCTGGACAAAACCTCGCTTCAGCCCGTGTCGACCATCCTTGCGATCGCCGGCCCCATCGAAGGCGACGAGATTCCGCTGACCAACTGCCATTGGGTCGTTAAGCCGAAGGATATGCTGGCCAAACTCGGCCTGAAGGACGTCATCGTCATCAACGATTTCGAGGCGCAGGCACTGGCTATTGCCGCGCTCGACGACGACAACCGCGATTCTATCGGCTCCGGCAAAAAAGACATGCTGGCATCGCGCGTCGTTCTCGGACCAGGCACAGGCCTTGGCGTTGCCGGTCTGGTTTACGCCCGACATATGTGGTTTCCCGTACCCGGCGAGGGCGGCCACATCGATATCGGCCCCAGAAGCGCGCGTGACTATGCGGTCTTTCCGCATATCGAGACCATCGAGGGCCGTGTCGCCGGCGAACAGATCCTTTGCGGGCGCGGGCTGGTCAATCTTTACCGGGCCCTCTGCACCGCCGATGGCATCGAGCCGATCTTTTCCGATCCGGCCGACATAACCTCGCAGGGGCTTTCGGGCCAGAACCCGCAGGCGAAAGAGACGCTTTCGCTTTTCAGCACCTATCTCGGCCGTGTGGCGGGTGACCTTGCCCTGATCTTCATGGCCAAGGGTGGTGTCTATCTCGCAGGTGGCATTTCGCAGAAAATCGTTCCCGCGCTGAAAAGCCCTGAATTCCGGGCGGCGTTCGAAGACAAGGCGCCGCACAGTGCCCTGATGCGCAGCATTCCCACCTTCGTCGTTACCCATCCACAGGCGGCCCTTTCCGGTCTCGCCACCTACGCGCGCACCCCTTCGGATTTCGGCCTTTCACTCGACGGGCGGCGCTGGAGAGCCTGATCTGCGCTTGGGAGAGGCTTGCGAAGCGGGCGGGCGGTCTTTAACGTCGGTGAGGTATGGGTCAGTCAATTGAATGGCGACCTTGAACGGCAGGACGTGAAAAGTGAGTGAAGGCATGAGCGGCAGCGATATGAAACTGGTGGTGGTTGGTGCGGCGGGCCGCATGGGACAGGCGCTGATCCGCCTTATTCACCAGACACCGGGTGTAACGCTGCATGCCGCTGTCGCACGCGAAGAGTCTGCTTTTGTTGGCCGCGATGCCGGCGAGATTGCCGGTCTCGGACCAATCGGCATCGAGATCACCAGCGATCCCTTGCAGGCATTCCTGCATGCGGAAGGGGTGATCGACTTCACCTCGCCTGCAACCAGCGTCACTTTCGCCGGTCTCGCCGCGCAGGCCCGCATCGTACACGTCATCGGCACCACCGGTTGCTCACTGGGCGACGAGGAAAGATTCAAGGCAGCGTCACGCCATGCCCGCATCGTCAAATCGGGCAATATGAGCCTTGGCGTCAATCTGCTCAGCGTTTTGACGCAGCAGGCCGCCAAGGCACTGGATGCGCAGAACTGGGATATCGAAATCCTTGAAATGCACCACAAACACAAGGTGGACGCGCCCTCCGGAACAGCGCTGCTGCTCGGCGAAGCGGCGGCAGCGGGCCGCAAGGTCGATCTCGCCACCTCCTCCGTTCGCGTGCGTGACGGGCATACGGGTGCGCGCGAAGCGGGCACAATCGGTTTTGCGACCCTGCGCGGCGGCTCGGTGATCGGCGAACATTCGGTGATCTTCGCTGGCGAGGGAGAGCGCGTCGAGCTTTCCCACTACGCAGGCGACCGCTCCATCTTCGCACGCGGCGCGATTGCGGCGGCGGTCTGGGCCTTCGACAAGAAGCCGGGCTTCTATTCGATGCTGGATGTTCTCGGCCTTTCGCAGGCAGAATAACGCTTCAGTCTATGTCTGCGCCTTAGTTTTCCACGGTAAACTCAACCGTATCTGCCGAGAACCGGCTGATGGCATATTGCACGGGAATGCCGTCCATATCCGCGTTCAGCGCCTGGGTGACGAGCAGTATTGCGCCCGGCGACAATTCGAGATCGGCCAGATCCTGGGTATCAGCGTGGCTCGCGGAAATGACGGTAGAGATGCGTACATAATCCGCGACGCCCAGCATTTCGAAGGCGGCGGTGATCGACCCACTTTTTTGATAGGCTTCCCCTATCCCTGAAAAACGGTCCGCCGGAAACCACGTGGTCGAGCGGGAAACCGGCCGGCTGTCGGCCTTTCGCAGGGTTTCCAGACGCACAAGCGGTGCACCCGGCTGTAATTGCAGCCGTGCCGCCAAGTCGGCATTTGCCGGCTCGGTGGTGTGGGAAAGAAGCAGCGCCTGCATATCCTTCACCTGATCGCTGATACCGGCCGTGAACCGTGTGCGCAGTGAAATCGGAAAGCTCAGTCGTTCCTTGCGCGCAATCATCGTGCCGCGCCCCTGCCTCGCCTCGAGAATGCCTTCGCTTGCCAGCGCGGCAATGGCGCTCCTGACGGTATGGCGGTTGACACCGAATTTTTCGGCCAGCGTCATTTCTGGCGGCAACATGCCGGTTGCGTCGTGATCGCCCGCTGCGATCTCGCCCCTGATCCTGTCGGCGATCTGTCGCCAGAGCGCCACGCCGTTCTTTCTTTTCATCGCTGCCGAAGGGCTCATGTCACACGCTTGTCATTCATCGACGTTAATTGTAACTTATATTGTATAGTTGTCTATATCAATAGACATTAGAGGTCAAGCGATGAATAACGAAGCTGCGAATTCACATGCGGAAAGGAAACGGGTGGCAGCACTTCTTGCCCGCGCCACCGTTCAGGAACTTGAGGCCGTCTGGAGCCGGCAGGATGCCAGCCCGCAGACGGAAAACGTGCGCGGGCCTGAAACCGGCCTCGTGATGGTCAAGGGCCGCATCGGCGGCGGCGGTGCGCCCTTTAATCTGGGCGAAACCACCGTGACCCGGGCAACCGTGAAGCTCGCATCCGGCACCGTCGGCCATGCGCATGTGCTCGGCACCGGTCGCAAGAAGGCCTGGTACGCTGCGGTTTTCGATGCGCTCTGGCAGGAAAACCCGACACGCGGCTTCATCGAGACCGAGCTTCTTTCACCGGTCGAAAAAAGACTGGCCGAGGAGAAAGATCGGAAAACGAAAGAAACAGCCGCAACTCGTGTGGATTTCTTCACCATGGTTCGAGGAGAGGATTGATGGGCGTGAAAGCCGAAGCATTGACGGGCGGTTTTTCCGACGCCGTTTTCGATTCACAGCGAATCTTCAAGAAGCTCATGGACGGCATGGCCCGGCCAGGCACAGCGCAAACGATCGAAACAACAGTTGCCCCGCCGCTGCCGCTTGGTGCGGCCAGCGGCGCCGTTCTTCTTGCACTTTGCGACCATGACACGCCGGTCTGGCTGAGCGGCGCGCTACGCAAAACCACGGTGCCGGGATGGATCGGGTTTCACACCGGGGCGGTTACAACAGAGGAAAAAAACGCGGCGCATTTCGCCGTCATTGAGGCGGGAAGCGCAATTGCCTCCTTCGGTCTCTTTGCCCAGGGCAGTCAGGAATACCCCGACCGTTCCACGACGGTCATCATCGAATTGCCCGATCTTGACGGCGGACGGGAACTGCTGCTGTCCGGCCCCGGCATCCGCCATATCAACATCATTAGCCCATCCGGCCTGCCGGACATATTCCCGAGGCTATGGGCGGAAAACAACGCCATCTTCCCGCGCGGCATCGACGTCATCCTGACGGCTGGCGACAAATTCGTCTGCCTGCCACGCACAACGCGCATTCAACCCGTGGAGGCATAAGATGTATGTTGCTGTCAAAGGCGGGGAAACCGCCATCGCCAACGCCCACCGGCTTCTGGCCGACAAGCGGCGCGGAGACCGCGACCTGCCCGCCATGACGGTGGCGCAGATCGTTTCGCAGCTTTCGCTCGCCGTTGACCGGGTCATGGCGGAGGCTTCGCTTTACGACCAGTCGCTGGCCGCCCTTGCCGTCAAGCAGTCTCGCGGCGACATGATAGAAGCGATTTTCCTGCTGCGCGCCTACCGCACGACCCTGCCCCGTTTCGGCTATTCTGTTCCCGTGGATACTGCGAAGATGACGGTCCAACGGCGCGTTTCGGCAACCTACAAGGATTTGCCGGGCGGGCAATTGCTGGGACCGACCTTCGATTACACCCACCGCCTGCTCGATCCCTCGCTGCTGGAGGACGGAGCTGTCGAGATCCCTGCCATCCGTGAAGGAGAGACAGAATACGTCATGCGCGTATCCGACATTCTCGCCGAAGAAGGCTTGATCGAAAGTGACGGCGACATGCCGGACGACCACGTTGCCGGCGATCTTACACGCGAACCAATAGAGTTTCCGATGGCGCGCGACCTGCGCCTGCAATCGCTTGCACGCGGCGACGAGGGCTTTCTTCTGGCGCTCGCCTATTCGACGCAGCGCGGTTACGGCCGCACACACCCGTTCGTCGGTGAAATCCGCATCGGCGAGGTGGAGGTCGAACTGGATGTGCCGGAGCTCGGTTTTGCTGTCTCGGTCGGCGAAATCAAGGTCACCGAATGCCAGATGGTCAACCAGTTCAAGGGTTCCGCCAAGGCACCTCCGCAATTCACCCGCGGTTACGGTCTGGTGTTCGGCCAGAGCGAGCGCAAGGCGATGGCCATGTCACTGGTCGACCGTGCGCTACGCGCCGCTGAATTCGGTGAGGATGTGGTTGCCCCGGCGCAGGACGAGGAATTCGTCATCTCGCACGCCGACAATGTTCAGGCGACGGGCTTTGTCGAACATCTGAAATTGCCGCACTACGTGGATTTTCAGGCCGAACTGGGCCTGGTGCGCAAAATGCGCGCCGATTTCGACGCGACCGACACCGATGCCGGGGAATGGATGAGAGATGCCGCCGAATAAATCAGCGACTGTGCTGCTCGCCGAACCAATAGGCGCAAAAGACGGTCAATGCTGCAAAAGCGGCAAAGAACACGGCTGCAAGAATTCCAATCTCCATGAGCTTGTACTCCTTTTTTCGCAAGGTTAACGCGCAATGCTTAAAGAAGTTTCATTCGACGACGGGCTGGCTGCCTACAACTTCGCCTATCTGGACGAACAGACCAAGCGGATGATCCGCCGGGCGATCCTGAAGGCAATTGCCATTCCCGGTTATCAGGTTCCCTTCGCTTCCCGTGAAATGCCCATGCCTTACGGCTGGGGCACCGGCGGCGTGCAGGTGACCGCCGCCATCCTCGGTCCAGACGATGTCCTGAAGGTTATCGACCAGGGCGCCGACGACACCACCAACGCCGTTTCCATCCGCGCCTTCTTCCAGAAAGTCGCTGATGTCGCCGTCACCACCCGCACCAAGGATGCAACCATCATCCAGACGCGGCACCGCATTCCCGAAGAAGAACTGCATTCGGGGCAGGTCCTTGTCTATCAGGTTCCCATTCCTGAACCCTTGCGGTTCCTCGAGCCGCGCGAGACCGAAACCCGCGTCATGCATGCGCTGGAGGAATACGGCCTGATGCACGTCAAGCTTTATGAGGACATCGCCCGCAACGGCCGTATCTCCACCACCTATGCCTATCCGGTGAAGGTTGCGGGGCGCTATGTGATGGACCCCTCGCCAACCCCGAAGTTCGACAATCCGAAAATGCACCTGTCGGACGCCCTGCAATTGTTCGGGGCCGGGCGCGAAAAGCGCATCTATGCCGTGCCACCCTACACGGATGTCGTCAGCCTGGATTTCGAGGACCATCCGTTTGAAATCCAGAGCTTCGACAAGCCCTGCGCGCTGTGCGGCGGGGAGAATGTCTATCTGGACGAGGTGGTGCTGGACGACAAGGGCGGGCGGATGTTCGTCTGCTCCGATACCGACCATTGCGAAGACCGCCGCGCCCATGGCCACAAGGGCCATTTGCTGGCGGATGTGAAGGAGGCCGCAGAATGAGCGACGCACCGCTTCTGAAAGTCAGGGACGTTTCGAAATATTACGGCGACCGCGCCGGTTGCCGTAACGTCTCCTTCGAGCTTTATCCGGGCGAGGTTCTGGCAATCGTCGGCGAATCCGGCTCCGGCAAGACCACGCTTCTCAACTGCATTTCCACACGGCTCGTGCCGACGGCTGGCAGCGTGGAATATCGCATGCGCGA
The DNA here is from genome assembly GCF_053521785.1 of Agrobacterium sp. A3-95. NCBI lineage: Bacteria > Pseudomonadati > Pseudomonadota > Alphaproteobacteria > Hyphomicrobiales > Rhizobiaceae > Agrobacterium > Agrobacterium sp. A3-95. The sequence goes on from NZ_JBNWDR010000001.1 coordinate 994,823, forward strand.
TGGCTCGGTGCGAGACCTCTATCATATGGGCGAGGCCGAACGGCGTTTCCTGATGCGGACAGACTGGGGTTTCGTGCACCAGAACCCAGCGGATGGACTGCGCATGGCGGTTTCGGCGGGCGCCAATGTCGGCGAGCGGCTTATGGCTGTCGGTAACCGGCATTACGGCAATATCCGGCAATCAGCCAGCGAGTGGCTGGAGCGGGTGGAAATCGGCACAGACCGCATTGACGACCAGCCGCGCGCCTTTTCTGGCGGCATGCGTCAGCGTCTGCAGATTGCCCGCAACCTGGTGACCTCACCGCGCCTCGTCTTCATGGACGAACCGACCGGCGGCCTCGATGTTTCGGTGCAGGCACGCCTGCTAGATCTTGTACGTGGTCTCGTCAACGATCTCGGCCTCGCCGTTATCGTCGTCACCCATGATCTGGCGGTCGCGCGGCTGCTTTCCCATCGCATGATGGTGATGAAGGGTGGTGACGTCATCGAACACGGTCTGACAGACCGGGTGCTGGATGATCCGCGCGAACCCTACACGCAATTGCTTGTTTCCTCCATTTTGCAGGTTTGACGCCATGCCGACACCCCTCATCGTTTCGGAAGTCTTCAAAAGCTTCACCATGCATCTTCGCGATGGCATCGAACTGCCTGTTGTCCGCGATGTCAGTTTCTCCGTGTCCGGCGGAGAATGTGTCGTGCTCGGCGGCCCGTCCGGCATCGGCAAAAGCTCGATCCTGAAAATGCTCTATGGCAATTATGCCATCGACAGCGGCCAGATCCTCATCCGCCACGAGGATCAGGTCATCGACATGGGCAGCGCCTCGCCGCGCACCATCCTCGAGATTCGTCATCGCACCATCGGGTATGTCAGCCAGTTTCTGCGCACCGTGCCGCGCGTTCCGGCGATCGACGTCGTCGCCGAGCCGCTTTTTGCGCGCAAGGTTGCCGCGGAAGAGGCCCGCGAGCAGGCAGCCGTTCTGCTTTCGAAACTCAACCTGCCGCGGGAATTGTGGTCGCTGCCGCCAGCAACCTTTTCCGGCGGCGAGCAGCAGCGCGTCAACATCGCACGCGGTTTCATCACCGATCACGCGATCCTGCTTCTCGATGAACCGACCGCATCCCTGGATGCCGCCAACCGACGGGTGGTCGTGGAGATGATCGCGGAAAAGAAGCGCAAAGGGACGGCCTTGCTCGGTATTTTCCATGACGAGGAAGTGCGGGAAGCCGTGGCCGATCGCGTTCTGGATGTCTCGCAATTCTCCCCCCGGAAGGCAGCGGCATGAGTGTGAAGGTCGGTCTCGAACCTGTTGTCCACGAAAGTGCCCGTGTCACCAATTCATCGATCGGCCGCTATACCGAAATCTCGGAACGCTGCCGCATCGAGGAAGTGGAGATGGGCGACTATTCCTATGTCATGCAGGACGGTGCGATCTGGTGCGCCACCATCGGCAAATTCGTCAACATCGCCGCATCCGTCCGCATCAACGCGACCAATCATCCGATGTCGCGCGCCACACTTCACCATTTCACCTACCGTGCCCGCAATTATTGGGACGACGCCGATGATGAAAATGACTTCTTCGCCGCCCGCCGCGCCAAGCGCGTGGTGATCGGCCACGATGTCTGGATCGGCCATGGCGCGACCATCCTGCCTGGCGTCACAATCGGAAACGGTGCGGTAATCGGGGCCGGCGCGGTCGTGTCGAAAGACGTTGCGCCCTATACCATCGTCGGCGGCGTACCCGCCCGGCTGATCAGGAACCGCTTCCCGGCGGACCTTGGCCAGCGCATGGACGATCTCAAATGGTGGGACTGGGACCACGCAACGCTGCGCGGCGCACTGGACGATTTCCGCACCCTCGCCGCCGAGGATTTCGTGGCGAAATACGCCGGGTAAAATCGCGCCACACCGAAGAAACTGCAGATTCCGGGCGGCGTGCTCCGGGGTCTCCCTAACCATGTCTGCGAGACACCCGCCGGCCTCAATCCGGTGGCACGACTACTAAAAGGTTCGCAGGCGACCACGCGCACGCCTTATCTGCGCATTCTGTAATATTTTCTTCATCAAACTGACATTCACGCTTCACGCACCGCTGTTAGGTCGAACCCCATTAGAAGAAGATTGGACGGGGAAATGAGCTTTCACCTGAAGCAAGTCACGCGCCGTTTCGGCAACCACACTGCGGTCGATTCCGTGAATGTGGAAATTCCGCAAGGCCAGATGGTTGGCGTGATTGGACGTTCTGGCGCAGGAAAGTCAACGCTGCTGCGCATGATCAACCGCCTCGTCGATCCCTCCTCGGGTTCCATTCACTTCAACGACACGGAAGTCTCTTCGCTGAAGGGTGCCGCCCTGCGCAACTGGCAGCGCGACTGCGCGATGATCTTCCAGCAGTTCAATCTGGTGCCGCGTCTCGACGTGCTCACCAATGTCATGCTCGGCCGCCTGAACCACCGTTCGACCGTGCTCAGCCTGTTCAACATCTTCACGGATGAAGAGCGCCTGATGGCGATTGCCGCCCTCGAGCGGCTCGGCATCGAGCACGTAGCCATGCAGGCGGCGGGCACGCTTTCCGGCGGCCAGCAGCAGCGCGTCGCTATCGCCCGGGCACTAATGCAGTCTCCGAAGATGGTTCTCGCCGACGAGCCGATCGCCTCTCTCGATCCCCTGAACGCCAAGATCGTCATGGACGCCCTGCGCGACATCAACGAGCGTGAAGGCATCACCGTCATCACCAATCTGCATACGCTGGATACGGCGCGCAATTATTGCGAACGCATCATCGGCATGTCGCAGGGTCGAGTCGTTTTCGACGGAACACCCGCCGAACTGACGGCGGCGGCGGTCACGGAGATTTACGGCACGGATTCACACGGCGCCGGCATCGACGAGACCATGACCTCGACCAGCATCAATATTCCCGGCGCGCAGCTTGCCGCGCGTCCGGTTCAGCAATCTGCCGGTCCCGAACCGCTGGCTCTCGCCGGGCTCTGAGGAACCGCTCAGCATCGTTTGCGCCCGCGTCAAGGGCCGATACTTCACAACAAACTCCGGCTCGCCGGGAAACAGGAGAAAGTCCATGTTGAAGAAAATCCTTCTTTCGGCAGTCGCCCTTGGCGTTCTGGCCGGTTCGGCCATGGCTCAGGACGTCAAGGTCCTGCGTATCGGTCTCGACGGTTCGGAAAATGAAGCCGACCAGATCCGCAACACGAAGTGCGTTGCCGATGGCCTCAAGGCTGCAACCGGCGTTTCCGAAGTTCAGGTTTTCCCGTCGCCGGACTATAACGGCGTTATCCAGGGCCTGCTCGGCGGCACCATCGACATTGCATCCATGGGCGCTTCTTCCTACGCCAAGATCGCCATTGCCGATCCCAAGGCCGTCGATCCGATCCTGACCTATACCGGCTCTGACGGTTCCAGCGGCTACTACACGATCATGGTTGCCCGCAAGGACAGCGGCATCAAGTCTCTGGCTGACGCCAAGGGCAAGAAGATCGGCTTCGCCGACCCTGACTCCACCTCGGGCTTCCTCGTCCCGAACGTATCGATCCCGAAGGAAACCGGCGTTCCGGTCAAGGAATATTTCTCCGAAACCGGCTTCGGCGGCGGCCATGAGAACCTCGTTCTCGCCGTTCTCGACAAAAAGTTCGACGTCGGCACGACATTCGGTTCGGGCGTCGGCAAGTGGGAAGAAGGCTACTCCGGCGGCAACCTTCACCAGATGGTCAAGAAGGGCAACCTCGACATGGACGATATCGTTCAGGTCTGGAAATCCCCGCTGATCCCGAACGGTCCGCTTCTCGTTGCCAACAAGATCGGTGACAGCATGAAGCAGAAGGTCGAAGACTTCTTCATGGAACTGCCGAAGAAGGATCTCGCCTGCTTCCAGGGTTACACCCAGGGCAAGAACACTGCCTACATCAAGGTCGACCCGGCTTTCTACCAGACGATCATCGACGCCCGTAAGTCCGTTATCGGCGGCTGATCCTCAGATCATATCCGGAAGCGGCGGTGCCTTGCGGCACCGCCGCTTTTGCCAATAAAGGAAAGCGGCATGGCGACCACACTGCAACATGGTACCCTCACGCCCGAGGGATTGAGCGCATCGTCCCGAACGGTGATGCGTCATTATCAACAGCAGCTTAGGACACGGCGGATTTATACCGTTATGTCGCTCGTTATCTTCCTCATCGTCCTTGCCGCCTCACTGAATTTCGCCAATGAGGCCAATTCGGGCAAGTTCTTCGAGCGCCTGCCATATTTTTTCGACTTCATGAAAACATTCGTGCCGGATAGCCCGCTCGAGGTCTTCCGGGCGATGTTCGACCTGCCGTCGCCCTATGACAACGGTTCGCTGAAATACAACTATGTCGCGGATCGCGTTTACATCACCAACGGTTTCTACATACCGCATTTCATCTATCAGCTGATCATCACGCTCAACATCGCGCTGGTCTCGACGATAATAGGCACGACCTTCGCATTTGTGCTGTGCTTCTTTGCCTCCACCAACCTTATCGGTGCCGGCCTCGTGCGCTGGGTTGTACGCCGGGTAATGGAGATCCTGCGCGCTTTTCCGGAGATCGTCGTCGCGGGATTGCTGACTGCCATCTTATCGATCGGGCCGATCGCGGCGATCATCGCGATTTCCGTGCACACCATCGGGGCTCTGGGGAAGCTATTCTTCGAAGTCGTGGAAAATGCCGACATGAAGGCGGATGAAGGCCTGCGTGCCGCGGGTGCCAACTGGCTGGAGCGGGTTCGCTTTGCCATCGTGCCGCAGGTCCTGCCCAATTTCGTGTCCTATGCATTGCTGCGTGCCGAAATCAACGTACGCGCCTCGACCATCATCGGCGCCGTTGGTGGTGGCGGCATTGGCGAGGTCTTCCGGCTGTCGATCGGTAACGATCACGCTTCCAAGACCTATGCCATCATCATCCTGCTGCTGATCACCATCATCGCCGTAGACCAGTTTTCAAGCTGGTTGCGCCGCAGGCTGATCGGCCATCAATCCTTCGAATTCGGACGGGGAGCGGCCTGATGTCGTCCAGCTTCATTCTCAATACCGCAGACCGCGAGAGGCTGACGGCCGCACATCCCGCAATTTTCAATCGCGGCTTCATGCAGCGATACGGCTTGCTGACCGGTATTGTCGCCGTCCTCGTCTATCTCACCGCCTGCTTTTTCTTCTTCAATGTCGGCCCCGCTTTCATGCAGGGTCGATGGGATCGCGCTTCGAGCTACATTCAGGACTGGTATTCCTGGCGGGCCCAGCCACGCCTTCGTTTCGAAGACGGGAAGGTGAACCCGCAGTGGTCAAGCCGGATGCAATATCCCGCCGATGCGCCGATCGACTGGCTGCAACCCTTGCCGGATGGCGGCTACAGCGTCGTTTACGCGGGCACGCAAAACCGTCTCGACGTAACGCCGACCCGGGTGGACGTCTATGTGGACGGCAAGAACTATCCCGTCATCATCAATGGCGACAAGGCTCTGGCGCCTGAGGTCCTGCCGCAAGAGATCACGCAGGACGGCAACAAGGTTCTCGTGCACTACGGTTTTGCCGGACAGGCGGAAATCCGCACCAGCCAGGTTTACGTGCAGCGGCGGTTCCTCGGGTGGGCGAACTTCCTGTTCGATACCAAATCGGAATTCTGGGGCAAGAGCTACGGCGACCTTGCCGCACTGGCGCTGTGGGGGGAAAGGCTCGATCCCACGCGCTCAAACATCAGCCACATGGTCGATGATTTCCTCGACAATGGTGTCTGGCAGCACGCCGATATTCTTTCCAAGCTGATGCAGACGCTGGTGATGGCCTTTGTGGGCACGCTGTTCGGCACGCTCGTTGCCCTGCCGCTCGCTTTTCTCGCCGCACGCAATATCACCGCCAACACGGCCGCCAACTGGGGCATGAAGCGTCTGTTCGACTTCCTGCGCTCGATCGACATGCTGATCTGGGCGCTGTTTTTCACCCGCAGCTTCGGTCCGGGGCCGATCCCCGGCATTGCCGCGATCTTTTTCACCGATACCGGCGCGCTCGGCAAGGTTTATGCCGAGGCGCTGGAGAATGTTGACGACAAGCAGCGCGAGGGCGTCAAATCGGTTGGCGCTTCCCCCATTGCCGTCAATCGTTTCGGCGTGCTTCCGCAGGTCCTGCCGGTCTTCATTTCCCAGTCGCTTTATTTCTGGGAAAGCAACACCCGTTCAGCCACGATCATCGGTGCGGTTGGCGCTGGCGGCATCGGTTTGAAACTGCTGGAAGCAATGGGTACCAATGCCGACTGGGACAAGGTTGCTTATATGGTGCTGCTCATTCTCTTCGTGGTTTTCCTGTTCGACCACATCTCGAATTCCCTGCGGTCGCGCCTGATCGGGAAAACCCAGCATTAATTCATAAAGCAGGAGCGGGATTTCGCTATCCCGCTTCCCGAGACGTGCGCAAAACCGGAACCTCTTTGCAAAGTCAGATACATCCCCTCAATGCGCCAGCATCCGTCTTGCGGACATTCGAGAGACACGCGGCGTTTCAAGCGCTTTTTTTCCTGGGGCATCATCATTCTGTCACGGAAAGCGATTACCTCGCACTCCTGACCTTGCGGGAAGCGGGCGAGTCACGCCAAATAGCTTTTCATCCAGGTTTTCCATGACACCGAAGAGTGCTTGCCGTGCGCTACGCCATCTATTTTTCTCCGGCTAAAGATCATCCACTGACTGAAGCGGCGTCGCGCTGGCTGGGACGCAATGCGTTTTCCGGCGCGCAACATGATGACCATGCCGCTTATGCGGAGATGACGGAGGAGCCGCGCCGTTACGGTTTCCACGCGACGCTGAAAGCCCCCTTCGAGCTTTCCGAAAAATACAGCGAAGCGGATCTCGTCGCCGCCCTCGAACAGTTTGCGGCCAGCCAGTCCGTCTTCGATATTCCGCGTGTTGTCATCGGTGCACTCGGGCCGTTTTTCGCGCTCGTTCCGGATCGCACCTACCAGCCGCTGCAGGATTTTGCCGCTGAGATCGTTGACCATTTCGACCGGTTTCGCGCGCCCTTGTCCGAGACCGACATTGCCCGCCGGCGCCCGCAAAACCTGACCGAAAGCCAGCGGCAAAATCTGTCGCTCTGGGGTTATCCGCATGTCATGGACGACTTCCGCTTTCATATGACGCTGACGGGCCGCATCGACGAAAGCGACGCGCCCGCTATCCAGGATGTGCTTTCGACCAAGTTTTCCGAGTTCGTCGACCGGCCTCTCACCATTTCCGGCCTCGCTTTGTTCGTTGAGGAAACGCGCGGCGCACCATTTACCGTTCATCGCTGGCACCCGCTTGGCCAGCCGCCAAAGAAAGATGCTGACCCATGACCGAGCATGCCCTTTCCAACGCCCGTATCGTTCTGGAAGACGATATTATTCTGGGATCCGTTCTGATCCGTGACGGCAAGATCGCCGATATCAGCGAAGGCGCCTCCAAAACCGGTGAGGATCTCGAAGGCGATTTCCTCATCCCGGGTCTGGTGGAACTGCACACCGACCATCTGGAACAGCACTATTCGCCGCGTCCCGGGGTTATCTGGGATAAGATCGCCGCCATTCAGGCTCACGATGCGCAGGTCGCGTCATCAGGCATTACCACTGTTTTCGACTGCCTGCGGCTGGGCTCCGACGAAGATGGCGGGTTCAAGAAGGGCGAGATGCGGGAAATGGCGGATGCCATTGAAACCGCTGCCGATCAGAACCGCCTGCGGGCAGATCACCTGCTGCACCTGCGCTGTGAAGTCGCCTCCGCCGATGTGCTCGAGCATTTCGAAGATTTTGAGACCGATCCGCGTGTACGGCTGATTTCGATGATGGATCACTCCCCGGGACAGCGCCAGTTCCAGTCGATGGACCAATATATCTTCTATTACCAGAAGAAGCGCGGACTGAGCGACGAGGCTTTCGCCGAGTTCGTCAGACGCCGGCAGACGGCATCGGCGGAGTTTTCCGCCAAGCACCGGGATTACCTGGCGGCCCGCTGCGCCGAGCGCGGCATAACTGTTGCAAGCCATGACGACGCTACAGAAGCGCATGTGGGCGAAGCGATTGGACACGGCGTGAAACTCGCGGAGTTCCCCACCAGCGTCGAGGCGGCAAAGGCTTCGCACAGCGCCGGCATGAGCGTGCTGATGGGCGCACCGAACATCGTTCGCGGCAAGTCCCATTCCGGCAACATCGCCGCGCGTGATCTTGCCGAACTTGGCGTACTGGATGTTCTCTCTTCCGACTATGTGCCGTTCAGCCTGCTTTACGCGCCGTTCCTGCTCGCCGATCAGGTGGAAGCCATCACTCTGCCGGAAGCGTTGCGCATGGTTACCTCCACGCCGGCACGAACGGTGGGCCTTCGCGATCGCGGCAGCATCGCAACGGGATTGCGGGCCGATCTGGTCCGAGTTCACCGCGAGGACGGCGTTCCCGTCGCCCGCTCGGTCTGGCGTCAGGGCAAACGTGTGGCATGAACGGCAACGGACAGGATAGCCGGCTTGACGGCCAGACACTGGGTACGGTGCCCGGAACCATGATCGTAATTGTCGGCCCGAGTGGGGCCGGCAAGGACACGCTGATGGATTATGCGGCAGCGCAGCTGTCCGGGCGGCCGGGCTTCCATTTCACCCGCCGGGTCATTACCCGCAGCGGCGATGCCGGCGGCGAAAATCACGATGCGGTTTCCATGCACGAGTTCAACCGGCTGGAAGAGGAAGGTGCTTTTGCCGTTTCCTGGCAGGCGCATGGGCTGAAATATGGCATTCCGGCCGCCGTCTATCGTCATCTTAATGCGGGAGACGTGGTCATCGCCAACGGCTCCCGCTCGGCCCTGCCCCAGTTCGGCACCGCCTTTGCGCGCCTCAAGGTCGTGAACATCGTTGCACGGCCGGACGTGCTGGCGAAGCGGCTGGAGCAGCGCGGGCGGGAAAGCCGGGAGGATATTCTCCGGCGGCTGGAACGCAGTTCGCTCACGGTCGTCGGAGATTTTGATGTGACGACCGTGGACAATAGCGGTTCCATGGAAGATGCGGGCAAAACCATCATGCAGGTGCTGGAGCAGAGCGCCTGCCGTCGCCACATTTAAACTCCATAGGCCGAACTGCTCGACAAATGGCTTCCCAACGCTTACCATCAGGCGACAATTTCCAAACATGGTACGCCAAGGCGAGGGATGCCTGAAAAGAGGGTCAGCGACGAGATAACAGTGGTGGCCGGTCTGGCCGCCGGCGTCGCCAATTATGCACGGTCGCGGGGCATCGATATTGCCCCCATCTGCAAGGCTCTCGATATCGATCCCGCCACTTTCGGCAGCGTGACGGAGCGCATCAGCCTCGACCGATTTTGCCGCCTGCTCGAGACATGTGCGTTGATTTCCGGCGACGACGCCTTTGGTTTGCAATGCGCGTCCACCTTTCCCGCCGGCGCATCCGGCGCATTCGGATATGGCCTGATCAGCGCGCCGACAGTGCGGGCTTTCCTGCGTTTTCTTCAGGATCACGTTTATTACGCGACCAATAACAGCAATTTCACCATGGTCACGGATGCCGCGCACGTAACCCTGTCGTGGTCCTTTGCGCCTGTCATCGCCAAACGCGATCAATATGTGGATTTGTCGCTGACAGCTCTGATCCAGCGCCTTCGCGATATTCTGGGGGAGCGCGTCAACCTGATCGAGATCGGTCTGGAACGGCCGAAACCGGTTAATATTCAGCTATTTAAAGAAAGAATGACCAAGCGCGTCAGCTTTTCGCAACCCATCCATACCATGCGTCTTCCCACATCACTTCTGGACGTGGTCAACCCAAATGCAGATGAGCGGCTGTTCGAGCTGATGAACTTGCAATGCCGGATGCTGCGGCCGGAGACATCGGCAGACGCCACGCATTTCATCGATCAGGTGAAGCGTTACATGCAGGTGCGGCTGTCGGATGCCGAGCTTTCGCTGAGCGAGATCGCCCCCTATTTCAACCTGTCGGAACGCAGTTTTCAAAGACGGCTTGCCGAGCTTGGGACTAATCTCAACGAGATAAAGGACGCCATTCGCAAGAATGCCGGCTTCAAGCTCCTCGTGGAAAGCGATCTTCCGGTTTCCGATATCAGCTACAGGCTCGGCTATTCTACGCCGGGTGCGTTTTCGCGTTCCGTTTCCCGCTGGTTCGGGGCAACGCCCACGGATATTCGCAAGAAACACGCGCATCATTCCGCCGTATAGGACGCATTCCCAGCATCAATATTCCATATATCCAAAATAAAATTGGGAAATATGTCGGCGTTCATTGGATTATGTATCGAAACATAACAATAAAAACGCAAAACTTGGCGTGAGATGTTATTCTCTTGAGATGGCAGACCGCCTAATAGAACGCCGCAATATGCCTTCGGGCATGACGGAAAACATTCCAAAGCTTTGAATTTTACATTGTTCTGGACAAGAACCGATTTCAGGTTTTTGGGAAGGACGATGCAGTCATTCTTTCATCGCCGAGGATATGCCCATGCCGGGACCGGCTGGCTGCGAGATCAGCTGCTTACTGCCTGGTTCCTGAGGCCACATCCGGCTTTGGGAAGGTCAATCTCTTTTGAGGCTGAAAGACTATGTCGTCAAAAACGCAGCATGAACGTCACCAGGCGCGTGAAATCGTCCTTTCGGATCGTGAGCGGCAATATCTGGGGCTCGTTGCGCGGGGCCGACATCCTTCTCACATTGCCTTGATAACGGGAGCGGACGAAGCGGATGTTAAAGATACTCTGGAACGGGTCCGCCTAAGGCTGGGTGCGGCCAATCTGCTGAATGCCGTCAGCATCGCCCTGCTGCGTGGACTGATCGAACAGGATATTTAGAGCTTCCCTCTCGCTCCAAAAGCTTACGCGATATCGTCCCCTTCCCGTAAGCCAAAACCGGATGTGTTGCTTTCTGCGCCAAAAACCCACCATTTCGATGGCGGGACGGCGGACCAAAAGGCGGGTCGGAAATGATTTCCGGCCTATCGGCGCAAATGCAAGGCAGCCATACACGGTTTACCCGGCGGACTTTCCGGTCCGCCGGGTTTTCATTTTCAGTTCCTCACAGCGACTGAATCTCGGCAAGAATATCGCTTTCGACGATGATACCGCTTTCCAGCGCCTGCCTTCGAATGCCCTGGCTTCGCCGACCGGGCAAACGCACGTTTTCCTGCTTCTCTATCTCTCCGGCGATAAGCGCCAGTCGCTCGGTAAAGGCCGCACCGCCCGACGATACGGGGTCTATGGCGATGATCGTATGGCCGAGAGAGGGTGGCGCACCCTTGTCGTCCAGAAGGGAAGAGGCCTCGAAGGCGAAGCTTCCACCGGTGAGCGCGGCGGCCATGATCTCCACCATCAGCGCCAGGGCAGCCCCCTTGGCCTCGCCCGCAGGCACCATCGTTCCGGCCAGGGCTTCTTCGGGATCGGTCGTGGGCCGGCCATTCGTATCAAGCGCCCAGTCGCCCGGAATGGTTTCGCCTTTCTGGCGGGCCGCCATGATCTTTCCGCGCGCAACCTTGGAAAGCGCCAGATCGATCACCAGCGGATCTGCCTCGCCAACAGGGCTGGCGAAAGCAATCGGATTGGTGCCATAGAGCGGTTTGGTGCCACCCCAAGGCGCCATGGATGCAGGCGCATTGGCGAACATCAGCGCCACGAGGCCCATTTCCGCGAAACGCTCGACTGTAAGTGCCATGACGCCTGCATGATGGGAGCGATGGATCGCGGCAAGCGCGATGCCCTGCTGCCGGGCCATGTCCGGCAACTCGTCTACGGCGCAGTCGATCGCGGGATAGGCGTAACCGTTGTTAGCGTCGATTGACAGCACACCCGGTTTGACACGACTTGCCACCGGCCGCGCATTGCCATTGACCTTGCCAACCCGCGCCTGACGGACATAAACGGGGATACGCCGAAAACCGTGGCCGCCCTGTCCTGCAGCCTCGGATGCCACGAGCGCCTTCGCCACGGAGCGGGCGTTTTGCGGCAGAACGCCGTTACGCTCAAAGATAGAGGATACGAGATCCTCCGCCTCTGCGATTGAGAATTTCATTCCGGAATGCCTCTGCGTGTTAAGTCGACAAGACCTACACCATCGAAAACATTCGCGAAATGCAATTCAGGCCCGAATGGATATCTTATCGAGAATAACGGTCGGGCACGCATTCGCCCTTTGGCAGGGCGTCATACCAGGCAAGAGCTTATTCCAGCAGAACCGCGACGTGGCCTTGGAATCGATCTAGCGGATGCTGATCGGCAAGGTGATTGTCTTATTTGCATCCGGTGGCGGCGCGGGCACGGGTGACGCGCTCTGGATCCAGGCCGCAATCTGCTGGTCGATGGAGGAATCACCAGTGGACTGCACCACACTGACACCGCTGATGGCGCCTGTATCGTTAACCCGGAACCGCACGGTCGCTGTCATCGCATCGCTGCGAAGCGAGCGGGGCTTACGCCTCTGGATATGCGAGCGAACCTTCGATCCCCATTTTGCCGGCGAGGCGGAGGATGAAGAGAAGAAACCGGCATTGTTGCGCGATGCCGCCGTCCGGTCGGATTGCTGTGTCTCGGCCTTGGCCGTTTCGCGCAGTTCCGATGCCTGTTGCGGTTTGGGGCGCTGGCGCTCGACCTTCTTCTTGTCGTCCGGTTCTTTCTTCTCCACCTTCTTTTCGACCGGCGGCGGCGGCGGCCGGATGACGGGCAAGGGAACCTCGACATTTTCGAGTTCCGCCATCATCTGTTCCTGCACGGGATCGATCGGCTCCACCGGTTCGGGAATTTCCTGCGGCTCGACGATCTCCTCGACCGGCGGTTCCGGCGGCTGCACGGGTTCCGGCGGCGGCGTTTCCACAACCGGCTCAGGCGGCGGCGGCTCCTCCGGGGTGACTTCCTCTACCGGCTGGCTGTTGTCGCTCTTTACCTCTTCGGCATCTTCAACGTCCTGCGCAGGCGTCGTTTCCTCGGTGTTGACGGCTTCCGGTATGGCTGCCATTTCGATCATGATCGCGGCAGGCGGCGGCCCGCCGGCATCCAGTTCCTCTGGTTCCTGCATCAGGTAATAGGCAAAACCCGCATGAACGCCCAGCATGAGCAGTGCTGCGGCGGACCACAACGCCGCTTCCCCGAGGCGGGAATGTCGGGACTGCGGGTAGCCGTTTTCAGTCATGGCGCGGTTCCTGGCACTGCGGGCGCGGCGGGCGGAACGGCACCGGCTGGCTGCGTTGCCGCAGCGGCATTTTCCAGCCCTACCAGAGCGATTTTCAGATATCCGGCATCGCGAAGCAGGTTCATGATTTCCATGAAGTGGCCATAGTCGACGGCTTTGTCGGCGCGCAGGAAAATTCGCGTATCTTTCTTGCCGCCCGTCTGCCGGTCGATCGCCGCTGCCAGGGCTTCGCGGGCAACCGCATCATTGCCGAGATTGAGCGACAGATCATCCTTGACGGTCAGATAAAGCGGCTCTTCCGGGCGCTCCGCCGGCTTGGCGGTGGATGCGGGCAGATCGACATTCACATCCACGGTCGCCAGCGGTGCGGCAACCATGAAGATGATGAGCAGAACCAGCATCACGTCGATGAAAGGCGTGACATTGATTTCGTGGTTTTCGGAGAGATCGTCTCCGCTATTTTCGCGAATACCGCCAGCCATGACCGATCACCGCCCAACCAACGACACAGCGGGCTTGCTGCTGCCCGGCGGAATGCGGCGGAAATCGAGGTCGCGGCTGACGAGGCGTTCCACGCCGGCTGCGGCATCCGCCAGCAAATGCCGGTATCCCGTGATCGAGCGGGCGAAGACGTTGTAGATCACCACCGCTGGAATAGCAGCAACAAGGCCGATTGCCGTGGCAAGCAGCGCCTCGGCAATGCCGGGTGCCACGACGGCAAGATTGGTGGTCTGCGATTCCGAGATGCTGATGAAGGAATTCATGATGCCCCAGACGGTACCGAACAGACCGACAAAGGGAGCGGTGGAGCCGATGGTCGCCAAGGCGCCCGTTCCGCGCGACATGCGGCGACCGGCGTGGGTTTCAATGCGTGACAGGGCCGAGGATACACGCTCCTTGATGCCGCCGCCGTCGGTGTGTTCGACCACCGCGTCGGAAAGCTGCATTTCGTGAGTTGCCATGCGCAACATCAGCGCTGCCGGCCCGCCCTTCTTTTCGACGGCCTCAGTCGCCTCGTTCAGGGTTTTCGCCCTGCGAATAACCTTGAGCGTCGCACCGGCGCGCACCCGTGCACCGGCCAGCTCGATAGACTTCGCCACCCAGACCGTCCAGGTGACGAGCGATGCGAAAGCGAGACCGATCATCACGCCCTTCACGACCCAGTCCGCCGCCATGAACATGCCCCAGGGAGACAGGTTGTGCGGAATGTCCGCACGATGTCCGGCACTTGCGGGTTCGGCGACTACCGGTTCAACCGGGGTGGAGACCTCGTTCGGCGCTGCCGTACCGTTCGTCGGAGCGGGTTGCTCCGTCTGTGTCGGCTGCGGTGAAACACCTTCGGCTGCCGGCGTGGGATTACTTGCGGCGGGCGCAGGCTGGGCCGGCGCGGGCTGTGTGGGCGCGGCAGCGGAAGGCGGCACAGGCTGGACTGCCGGAGCGCTCGGCGTCTCAGCCGGCGACTGCGCGGGCTGCATCGTTTCCGTTGCCGGTGCAGGTGCTGGTTGGATCTGGGTTTCGGATGCCGACTGAGCAAAAACCGCTCCGGCACTCAAGCCGGCCAGCAAAGTGACCGTCATGGCAAGTGAGATATGCCGTGTTTTGTTTGCTCTGGTGAAGCACGCGGAAGAAGTTGAGGTCTCAGCTGACATAATTTTTATCCCGGATTTCCGTCGATGAACTCATCCGCAGATTGACCGGTTCATTAAAACCGGGGCCATGAACGGATGCCGTCGTGAAAGCTTGACGTTCCGATAATAAACCTGAGTTCTTTTGACAACTATTATATTGCCAAAAGACGACCCGTAAACTCTTCTTTACAAAAAATTGACCGACCTGCGGTCTTCAGGTGTTTTGCGAAGGCGAAAACTGCGCCACCAGCGCGTGTCGGTCGCCGGGATAGGTGACCCGAACACTGGTGACATAATCCGCTCCGTGCCAGGTGCGGCGGTGGATGACCAGACACGCCGCACCGGAAGCAATGCCGAGCGCGGTCGCGTTTTTGCGATCAGCGGAAACTGCGCTGATGCGATGTTCCGCGGCACTCCAGGGAACCATTTTCAGCAGCCAAGTGCCCGGCCCGATCTGTGAAAAATCCGCTGCCTCCGCCTCCGGAACGGCGGTGACATTGATGATGCGTTCTTCAAGGCAAAAGGGAACGCCGCCGGCAAAATGCGTGCAGGTGAGTTCCAGAACCGGGGCATCCGCGGCAAGCGCCATGGCCGCGCCGTCTTCTTCCCCCGCAGGGCGCAGTCGCCGTCTGTCGAGACGGTAACCGTAAACGAGGCCGAGGGCCTGCACCTCCCGCTCGATATCGTGGATTTCCAGCACGGCCGATTGCGCATGGGGCTGGCGAACGAAAGTGCCGAGACGCCGGCGGCGCTCGATAAGGCCGCGCTGCACCAGTTCGCCGAGCGCCTTGTTCACCGTCATGCGCGAGCAGGCATATTGCCGGGTCATCTCGTGTTCGTAGGGAATACGGTACCCCGGCGGCCACTCGCCCGACATGATGTGGCGCTCGACATCGTTGCGGATGCGCTCGTGCAGTGATTTTTCCTGAAGATCGGCGCCTGTACTCCTCATACCGATGCTTCCTTCCTCCCGGTTCTATGGATCAACTATCCATGGGCAGCGGCGGCAATCGCCTCGCTGCGAATTTCCTCCGTCAACTTGGCGCGTAGCTGCGAAAACTCCGGGCTGGCCTTGACGGTGTAGTGACGCGGATGCGGCAGGTCGACCGGCATGATCGACTTGATGCGCCCCGGCCGTGCTGACATCGTCACAACCCGCGACGCCATGAATACCGCCTCCTCAATGTCATGCGTCACAAAAATGACGGTCTTCTGCTCGCGCTCCCATATGCCGAGCAGCAATTCCTGCATCAGCCCGCGCGTCTGGTTGTCGAGTGCGCCGAAAGGCTCGTCGAGCAGCAGGATTTTCGGGCCGTTTGCCAGAGCGCGCGCGATGGCTGTTCTCTGCTGCATGCCGCCGGACAGCTGTTTCGGCCAATGGTTCTCGAAGCCGCGCAGGCCAACCTTGTCGATATAGCTGTCGACGATCTCCCATTTTTCCTTCTCGGCCACACCACGCTCGCGCAGACCGAAGGCGACGTTTTCCCGGATCGTTAGCCACGGAAACAGCGTGTAGGACTGGAACACCATGCCGCGATCCGCCCCCGGCCCTGTCACTGCCCGGCCGGACAAAAGGACTTCACCCGTCGTTGGACGGTCAAGACCGGCGATGATGCGCAGCAAGGTCGACTTTCCGCATCCGGACGGGCCGAGAATGGTGACGAAATCGTTGCGGGAGATTTCCAGATCCGTGGGCTGCAAGGCCAGCGTTGGCTGGCCGCCCTGAACGCCGGGGAAAGTGCGGCTGACGCCCTTGATAACGAGTTCGCTCATCAGGCAAGCCTCCAGGCGAAAAGCTTCCGGTTCAGCGATTTGAACGCGAAGTCAGAAATAAGTCCGATGACACCGATGACGATGATGCCGAAGATGATCTGCCCGGTCGCCATCAGCGCCTGGCTGTTGATTATCATATAGCCGATGCCCGACGACGCGCCGATCAACTCGGCAACAATCACATAGGTCCAGGCCCAGCCGAGGACGAGACGGAGAATTTCCGCAATATCGGGCGCATTGGCGGGAATGAGAACGCGGCGGACCACGCCCCGGTCTTTTGCGCCAAGTGTATAGGCAGCCTCCACCAGATCGCGTCTTGTGCCGGCAACCGCCACGGCAACCATGAGAATGATCTGGAAAACTGCGCCGATGAAGATCACCAGCAGCTTCTGCATCTCGCCTATGCCGGCCCAGAGAATAAGCAGCGGCACGAAGGCAGAAGCCGGAAGATAGCGTGCGAAGGAGACGAAGGGCTCAAGCAGCGCCTCGACCGGCTTGTAAGCGCCCATGGCGATGCCGACCGGTACGGCAACGAGCGAGGCCAGCACGAAGCCGCCGACAACACGCCAGATCGTCATACCGATATCGCTGGCAAATCCCTGATCGGTCAGCAGATAGATGCCGTCCTTCAGCATGGTGATCGGGTCAGCCAGAAAGGTCGGCGATACGAAACCGCCGAGCGTGGCAAAGCCCCAGGCGGAGAAAAAAAGCACGAAGAACAGAATGCCGAGAAAAATCCGCGTGCTGTTCTTTATGGGTTGAAGAGGTTGCATTCTGTCGCCTGTCCGGAAAACGGGCGCGGCACTCTATCGCCGCACCATCTAAGCGCCTGTGCTTCGTCCATGACGCACAGGCGCTGTAAGGCTTCTCACTGGCTGCAATAGTCCCCGAAGGAAAAGCAGCAATTTGCTTCTGTTACTTGATGAAGGACGTGTCCGCGAGTGTCGAAAGATCGGGTTTCGATTTTATCACGCCGATTTCCAGAAGCAGATCAGCCGATTTTTCGGAGAACGTCTTGAATTCACCGTCGAAGAACTTCTGGTTGGCGGCCTTGTCCTGCCATTCCAGGAATTTCGCCGAAGCTGCGAATGCCTCGCCGGTCTGTTTTACGTCCGCTCCCATGGTCTCATAGGATTTTGCAGGGTCCGTCTTGATGAGCTCGAGCGCCTGGAAATAGCTGTCCGCAAGGGCTTTTGCCGCCTGCGGATTGGCCTTCAAGAAATCCGGCGTGCAGCCGAACGTGTCCATGACGGCGGGATAATCCAGCGTCGTCGCAAGGATTTTCCCCTTGTCCGGCGCGGCGCGCACTGTGGACAGATAAGGCTCATAGGTCATGGCGGCTTCATTCTGGCCGGCGACGAATGCCTGCGCGGCCGGTCCCGGCTCAAGGTTGACGACCTTCACGTCCTTCAGGGTCAGGCCGTTTTCCTTCAGTATCCAGGCAAGGAAGAAATAGGGGGATGTGCCCGGTGCAGAAGCGGCAACCGTCTTGCCTTTGAGGTCCGACACCTTTGCAACATCACTGCGCACCGCAATGCCGTCGGCGCCGTGCGACTTGTCCATCTGGAAAATCTGGGTGGACTTCACGCCATTGGCATTCCACGCGATCCACGTTTCGACCGTGGTGGCGGCGCACTGGATGTCACCGGAAGCAAGCGCCAGATGCCGGCTTGCCTGCGGAATCTTCTTGATATCGACCTTGAGGCCATTCTTTTCGAAAATGCCGGCCTGCTTGGCAAGCGTCAGTGGCGCAAAGCCGGTCCAGCCGGACATGCCTATTGTAACCGATGTTTCGGCATAGGCGGAAGCAGATGAAACAAGCGTCGCGATTGCGGCGATAACCCATGTCTTTTTCATGATCGGAACCCCTTTTGATTTATTTTTGTGCGATATTTTTTTCGCTTTATTTGAGGCATGCTAGGCAGGGATTTTACATTTGTCTAGACAAAATAGAGGCGCTCAAACGCTTCCAGAAAGATTGCAAACAAGCCGCCCGGCATTCTAGACATAGGATAGCACAGCCCGGCGCATCGGCCCGCTGTTTTCCATATCGAGCTTTTCCATGACCAGACAGAGACGCCGTAACATCATCAGGGCAAGGCGCACCGGCACCGGCATTGCGCTCGTCGCCGCCATTTCATTCATCGCCGGAATGACAGATGCGGTGGGTCTTCATCTTTCCGGCGATTTCGTTTCCTTCATGACCGGCAACACCACCCGCGCGGCCATTTCGGTGGAAGCTGGCGTTTATTCCCATGCGGCGAAACTACTCTTCGCGATCATCGCTTTCGTGGCGGGCAACGCTGGCGGTATCGTGGTCGCGCATAAATTCGACCGGAGTATCTTTGCCGTTCTCGTGGCCGTCGGGTCGCTGGTGGCGATTGCCGCATTGCTGCGCGGCGATGCTTCCGCCCTGGCACAGTTTTATCTTGTCGTTTTCGCCATGGGGATGGTCAACGCTGCCGTCGAACATATTGAGGGGCTGCCTATTGGCCTCACCTACGTGACCGGCGCCCTTTCCCGTTTTGGCCGTGGCATCGGTCGCTATCTTCTGGGGGAGCGAAGCCTCGATTGGGGCATCCAGATCGTGCCCTGGCTCGGTATGATCAGCGGCGCAATCTGCGGGGCGGTGTTGGGCGCCACGCTGCAGTACCATGCCCTGTGGGTGGTTGCGGCAACCGTTTTTGCGGTCGCCATCGCCACACTCGTCATTCCGCGTTCGCTTCGCCACCGCTATAATCAAAGGGTCCGGATCAGGCGCATCGCGCCCTGACGGACTGCGTCGTCACTTGCGTGAGATGGTGACGAATTTCGTGCCGCGCACCCGCACCGTCATCAGGCAGGCTTCCTTGTCGGTTCGATCGCAATAACGCGGGTGCATCTTCAGTACGAAGACCATGTTGCCGAAACGTTTGATGAAATCGTAGCCGTAAATCCGGGCCGTCGCGATCATCAGATATCCGCCCTCTTTGACCTGGACGTAAAAATTGTAAGGGCAACCTTCGTCATCGCAGCTGCGGCCTTTTTCGCCATCGCAATCCAGCACGCCGTGATTGACGACGGCATCCATCAGGCCATCATTGTTGATATCCAGTCTGGTGATGAAATCATCGCCGAAGCCAGCCGTCTTGCACTCCTTGCGGAAATGATCCTTTTCATAGATCTCGGGATCGTTCACCAGCTGCTGCTGTGCCGCCAGCGCGACCGGAAACATCAAGAGGACCAGCGCCTGAAGAGCGGCAACGATAGCGATTCGCACGGCATTTTCCTTTGCATCCGTTTCGTTTATGGATGTTGCGATCATCCGGGCGGCCAGCCTAGAGTTCCGTGCTTGCGCGACACTGACGCAAACGCATCCAAATTTCCGGGGGGACCTTTTCCATGACACTGCTGGGTTTTCTCGATTATGCCGGCGTTGCCGTGTTTGCCGCAACCGGCGCATTGGCCGCCTCACGCAAGCAGCTCGACCTGATCGGCTTCCTGTTTTTCGCCGCCGCGACCGGGATCGGCGGCGGCACCGTGCGCGATCTCGTGCTGGGCAGGGCGCCCGTGTTCTGGGTGTTGAACCCGACCTATATTCTGGTCTGCGTATCGGTTGCGGTCCTACTTTTCTTCACCGCCTACCTGTTCGAATCCCGGTATCGGGTGCTCATCTGGCTCGATGCCGTCGGCCTCTCAGCCTATTGCGTCATGGGAGCCGCCAAGGGTCTGGCTGCAAGCGGCTCCGCAACCGTGGCGATCGTGACAGGCGTTTTGACAGCGACGTTCGGCGGCGTATTGCGCGATGTTCTCGCGGGAGAACCCTCCGTGCTGCTGCGCCCGGAAATCTACATCACCTGCGCGCTTTTGGGCGCCTCCATCTTCACCGGCGCTTATTTCCTCGGCGCGCCGCTTTATGTCGCGTCGGGCATCGGCGTATTGACGGCTTTCGGTGTCCGGTCCGGAGCGTTGATCTTCGGATGGACCTTTCCGCCCTACAAGGGCAAGCCCGGCAGACGGCCTGAAGATATATTGAAGTGAGGCGGCGAAGGCTGCCTGAAACAAAAATGGCGCCCACAGGCGCCATGTTTTTTTGTTTATCAAGCCGAAGCTTCAACCGCGCTTGCGACGCAGGCGAATGACCACGTCCACATGGGCGATTTCCATGCCTTCGGGCGCCTCTGGCAGATTGTCGATCTGGAGATTGTTGACGGGGATGTCGAGAACCTCGTTCTCTCCTTCCACGAAGAAGTGATGGTGGTCGGACACGTTGGTGTCGAAATAGGTGCGGGCACCCTCGACAGCCAGAACGCGGATGAGACCGGCTTCGGTAAACTGATGCAGCGTGTTGTAGACCGTCGCGAGAGAAACGGGCACGCCGGCGGTCACCGCCTCGTCATGCAGCTCCTCGACCGTCAGGTGGCGATCACCCTTTGCGAAAAGAAGATCGCCCAAAGCAACGCGCTGGCGCGTGGGGCGCAGCCCCGAGCGCCGCAGCCTCGTCCCGATATCCAATGTGGCGTCAAATGCCATGCAATCCCATTCCAAACACAGGGGTGAAACCCATCAATTGCAATAGCATATATCTTTTGCGGTGAATGCTTTCAATAGTTTCAGCGTCGCCGAGTGTCGCAAATGGCTGCAAACCGGCCATTCTTGCAAATTTCCTCTGGTTCCTGCCGGATGGTTCCTGTATGCGGACGGCATATTGAGGTAATGACTTCTCTAAAGAAGGTTCGAAGACAAAGAATGGGGGCATAATGGCCTCTGCCCTTGCAGCGCTTCATTTTGAACCTAACTTGCTCTAGTGAAGTCGATAAACACCAGTGATTGAGGAAGTGAAAGCGGTATGGCAACGAGGCAATCAAGTTACAATTACGAGGAGATCCTTTCCTGCGGACGCGGCGAATTGTTCGGTCCGGGAAATGCCCAGCTTCCGTTGCCTCCCATGCTCATGGTTCACCGCATCACCGAAATTTCCGAAACCGGCGGCGCGTTCGACAAGGGTTTCATCCGCGCTGAATACGATGTCAGCCCAGACGACTGGTATTTCCCCTGCCATTTCCAGGGCAACCCGATCATGCCGGGTTGCCTCGGCCTTGACGGCATGTGGCAGCTGACCGGCTTCTTCCTCGGCTGGTTGGGCGAAGAAGGCCGCGGCATGGCGCTCTCCACCGGCGAAGTCAAGTTCAAGGGCATGGTTCGCCCGGAGACGAAGCTCCTCCAGTACGGCATAGACTTCAAGCGTGTGATGCGCGGACGTCTCGTTCTGGGTACCGCGGACGGATGGCTGAAGGCAGACGGCGAAACCATTTATCAAGCGACGGACCTTCGTGTGGGGCTGTCGAAGGAAAAGACCGCCTGAAGCGGACGGAATAGTCCTGGCAAACGCCGGGCGGCTTCGGTCGTCCAGCCGAAATCTTAAGAAAAGGTCCATTTCATGAGACGAGTTGTTGTCACCGGCCTCGGCATTGTTTCTTCCATCGGTGGTGATGCCGCCGAAGTCACCGCATCACTGCGCGACGCCAAATCCGGCATTTCATTTTCACCGGATTTTGCTGAACACGGTTTCAAGTGCCAGGTATGGGGCAAGCCGTCTCTCGATCCGACCGAGCTGGTCGACCGTCGCGCCATGCGCTTCCTTTCGCAGGGCGGCGCATGGAACCACGTTGCCATGAAGCAGGCGATTGCCGATTCCGGTCTCGAGGAAAGCGACATCAGCGGCAACGAGCGCACCGGCATCATCATGGGTTCGGGCGGTCCTTCCACCCGCACCATCGTCGAAGCCGCCGATATCACGCTGAAGAACAACAGCCCGAAGCGTATTGGCCCGTTTGCCGTGCCGAAGGCCATGTCCTCGACCGCATCGGCCACACTTGCGACCTGGTTCAAGATCCACGGCGTCAACTATTCGATCTCTTCGGCCTGCTCCACATCGGCGCATTGCATCGGCAACGCCGCCGAGATGATCCAGTGGGGCAAGCAGGACGTGATGTTTGCTGGCGGCCATGAAGACCTCGATTGGTCCATGTCCAACCTCTTCGACGCCATGGGCGCGATGTCGTCCAAATATAACGAGACGCCAAACCTCGCTTCCCGCGCCTATGACGTCAACCGCGACGGTTTCGTGATCGCCGGCGGTGCTGGCGTACTGGTTCTTGAAGAGCTGGAACATGCAAAGGCGCGCGGCGCCAAGATTTACGCCGAGATCGTCGGTTATGGCGCAACCTCGGATGGATACGACATGGTGGCTCCTTCCGGCGAGGGCGCGATCCGCTGCATGCGTCAAGCCCTTTCCACCGTCAAGGGCGATATCGACTACATCAACACCCACGGCACCTCGACGCCGGTTGGCGACAGCAAGGAAATCGGCGCGATCCGGGAAGTCTTCGGCGACAAGATCCCGCATATCCAGTCGACCAAGTCCCTCACCGGCCACTCGCTGGGCGCAGCAGGCGTTCAGGAATCGATCTACGGCCTGTTGATGATGCAGGAACGCTTCATCGGCGAGAGCGCGCATATTTCCGAACTCGATCCGGAATTTGCGGGCGTCCCGATTGTTCGCAGCCGCATCGACAATGCCAAGATCGACACGATCCTTTCCAATTCCTTCGGCTTCGGCGGCACCAACGCCACGCTGGTCTTCCAGCGTCATAACGGATAATTGCCATGAACGGCATCATGCAGGGTAAACGCGGCCTCATCATGGGCGTCGCAAACAATCACTCTATCGCCTGGGGTATCTCCAAGGCTCTTGCGGCGCAGGGCGCAGAGCTCGCCTTCACCTATCAGGGTGAGGCGCTCGGCAAGCGGGTAAAGCCGCTCGCCGCCGAGCTCGGATCCGACTTTATCGTGCCTTGCGATGTCGAGGATATCGCCTCGGTTGACGCGCTTTTTGCGGCAATCCGAGAAAAATGGGGTACGCTGGATTTCGTCGTGCACGCGATCGGCTTTTCCGACAAGAACGAGCTGAAGGGTCTTTACGCGGATACGACCCGCGAGAATTTCAGCCGCACTATGGTCATCTCCTGTTTCTCGTTCACGGAAATCGCCAAGCGTGCCGCCGAACTGATGACGAATGGCGGATCCATGCTGACGCTGACCTATAACGGTTCGCAGCGGGTCATCCCCAACTACAACGTCATGGGCGTTGCCAAGGCAGCTCTAGAAGCGTCCGTGCGTTATCTCGCTGCCGACTATGGCCCGCGCGATATTCGCGTCAACGCCATCTCGGCCGGACCGGTCCGCACACTGGCGGGCGCCGGCATTTCCGATGCGCGCGCAATCTATGCGTGGAACCAGAAAAACGCACCGCTGCGGCGAACAGCGGATATCGACGATATCGGCGGATCGGCTCTTTATCTGCTGTCCAACATGTCGCGCGGCGTTACCGGCGAGTGCCACTACGTGGATTGCGGCTACAATATCACCTCCACACCCACTCTTGAGGTTCTCTCAAAAGCGGATGCGGAATAAGCTATCGTCTTTCCAGTAAGTAAAAGCCCGGCGATATGCCGGGCTTTTTGCGTTTATAGCCTGTGCCATTTTTGCGAACTGATAAAGTATAACTCGTCGGGGTAACTGAATTTAAACACCGGCTGGTTATGGTCCGCAACAAATTCAACGGTTGCGCTTGCCGCATATTCTAAAGATCGACACCGACATATGCGACTGGCCAAATTGAAGCCATTGCTGGAAAAATTCGGGCTCTCGCGTGACGGGACAGCAGCCATCGAATTCGCGATCCTGGCGCTTCCCTATTTCCTGGTCGTCTTTGCGATCATCGAAACTTTCATCGCCTTGATGGCGGAGCAAGTGGTCGTCAATGCTACCGACACGATGGCGAGGCGTCTGCGCACCGGGCAGATCAGCAGTTCGATTTCCAAAGAGGATTTTCGCAAGAGTTTCTGCAACGAAGTTTCGGTGATTATCACCTGCGATGATGAGATCAAAAAAGAACAGAAGCTTTATATAGACCTTCGCTCCTTCACCGCCTTCAAGGATATTCCAACTACGATACCCTTGAAAGCTAACGGCGAATATTACGATCTCGACACGGCGCAATTCGGCTTCAAGCCGGGTGGACCTGACACGATCAATATGCTGCGCGTCTATTATCGCTGGCGTGTAGTCGCAGATATCATCCGACCATATCTTACCAAAATACGCCCAGCCGACGGGTCAATGCCGTCGCATTTCCTCATTGTCGCGACCGACGCTTTCATGAATGAGAAGTACACCACGAGCGGGGGCTCATGATGGCAGGGCTTGTTTCCACCATCACGAACGGCCGACTTCGTTTTATCGCGCTCGTTGCACGCTTCGCAAGGGATCGCCGTGGCGTGGGTGCGGTAGAATTTGCGATCGTCTTCCCGATATTGCTTGCGCTTTATCTGACGTCCTTCGAACTCACCATCGGCTATAATACCTACAAGCGGGCAAGCAGCGCCTCCGCAACGATCAACGACCTGATCTCCAAAACAAATTCCGTCGACAAGGCTTATCTGACAAGCATGCAGGACGTAACGGCTGCCGTCTTTGCGCCTTACAGCACCAAGGGTCTGCAGCTGAAGATCAGCGGCATCAAGATCGACAAGCAGAAACAGGCGACTATCGCCTGGTCCTGGAACGAGAAAAACGCGCGGCCCTATGTGGTGGGATCGCCAGTCTCCGTTCCCACACGTTTGCTTGTAGCGGACAGTTTCCTCATCCACGTCGAGCTTTCCGTGCCGCATGAGTTGTTGATGTTCATGCCAGATATTTCTTCGTCCGGCGTAAGATCGATCACGATCGCACGCGATTATTTCTTCAAGCAGCGCGACGCTGAGATAACCTGCTCCAATTGCTGATGCGCCTCAGCGCTTTGCTCTAATAAACATCGCGCAGATAACGTTTTTCGCGCTTCAGCCGGTTTACATAGTCGCTTGCCGCTTCCGCAGAGATGCCCGCCTCGTCAATAACGATCTGGTGCAGGGCATCGTCAACATCCTTCGCCATGCGGGTCGCGTCGCCGCAAACATAAAAATGGCCGCCCTCTTCGAGCCATTGATAGAGTGCCTTGCCGTTTTGGCGCATACGGGTCTGAACATAGATCTTTTCGGCCTGATCCCTCGAGAAAGCGAGATCGAGACGGGTCAGCACGCCATCGCGACTCATCTTTCCAAGTTCGTCTTCGTAGATGAAATCCGACTGCCGGTGCTGATCGCCGAAAAACAGCCAGTTCCGGCCCTTTGCGCCCCGCGCCTGCCGTTCCTGCAAAAATGCCCGGAATGGCGCAATGCCCGTGCCGGGTCCCACCATGATAACAGGTGCGTCATTGTCCTGAGGCACGCGAAACGCCTTGTTCGGAGAGACGAAAATCCCGGCACTCTGCCCCGCTTCTACCCGGTCCGCGAGATAAGTGGAGCACACGCCGCCACGCTCGCGACCTTCGGCGCGATAACGCACGCTGGCGACTGTCAGATGAACGCTGTTGTGCGCGGCCAGAGGGCTGGAAGAGATAGAATAGGCGCGATGCTGTAACGGCTTCAGGAAAGTCACGAATTCAGCAAGGTCGAATACGGGTTTTTCACCGAGACTAAGCAGGTCGAGAATATCCTTGCTCCAGAGAAAGGCGGCAAGCTGTTCCCTGTCTCCATTCGCAAGGATGTAGCTGAGTTCATCGTGCCCTGCGCGCTTGCCGATCTCGGCGACCAGTTCACGCGACGGTGTCGATATCTCGAACATATTGAGAAGCGCATCGCCGACCGGACGGTCAAGTCCGGCGACTTCGCCATCCGCGCTCACTCCGAAGCGTTCGAGCAGCGCGCCTACCAGTTTCGGGTCGTTTAGGGGAACGACGCCCAGAGCATCCCCCGCCTCATAGTCGAGACCACTTTCGCCGAGATTAAATTCGTAGTGGCGAATTTCCTTGGACGAAGCAGGCCCGGAAAGAAGGCGATTGACGCTCACCTGCGCAGCATAGGGGTTCTTGCGGCTCCAGCCCTGTTTTGTCCGCGCGGGCGCCGCGGCGATCGCCGGCACAACCGCCGCCTTATTGCCACCATCGATGGCGAGCGCGAGTGGCAGGGTCTCGCCGATCCAGTTGGCTGCGACATCTTCGAAATCGATATCGCAATCGATACGCGTCTTCATCCGTTTGCCGCCAAGCTGCTCGAAGCGGGTATCGATGAGCTTGCCCGCCTGGCAGAAGCCATCGTAACCGGTGTCGCCAAGCGCAAGCACGGCAAAGTTCATCTCATCCAGCCGGGGTGCGGCCTCCCTGGAAAGGGCCTCCCAGAAAAGCTGGGCATTGTCAGGCATTTCACCTTCGCCGTAGGTGGAAGTGACGACAATGACGCGCTTCATGGCGCCCAGACTATCCATGGAAACATCATCCAAGGCCGTCACCACAGGCTGCATGCCCTGGGCACGGGCGGCGTCGGCTATATCCATCGCCAGCGCCTCGGCATTGCCGGTCTGGGTGCCGAAGAGAATGTTCAGCACGCTGGCCGCCGCCTTGGGAGCGGCAGCGGCAACCGATGTGTCCATACCCATTGCTGCGCGGGAATGAAGCCCGGCCAGGAAGCCGGATAGCCAGGCGCGCTGGTCGCCATTGAAAGGGGCATCTTGAGGAATGTAAGGTATCTTCATCATGCTGCCCTGTTCTGGCTGGATGCGGTGGCAAGGTCGGGAATGGCACGCGCCGCGAAAAGCTCCTCAAAGCCCGGCAGACGACCGATCTTCTCGATGTTTTTGCGGTTCTGCTGAATGATCCAGCCATAGGTGCCGGGGCTATCCACCGACCAGATGTTGCGGCGCGCGAGCGCCTGCTTGTAATCGTCGAGCCGCTTGGCGGCGATCATCACCGCAAGCTGCTCGTCATCATGATCGGAAAGCGCCTCGCGCGCATATTTCAGCAGCCGCTGCATCAGCGCATAGTCCTCCGTGAGGACGAGATTGCGCACGGCTTTTTCGATGGCGGGATCGGAAGGACCGGATGCCATCGGCAACCGTTGGAGGGCAATGGCCTGCGCCATGCTCAAAACCGTGTAGTTGTTGATGAGCGCATACATGTCTTCCGTATCCGTCTCACCATAACCAGGGACGGTTCCGTTCAACACGGCCTTGCGGTCGCGATAAGCCAGCTTGAACTTCCGCACCTGATGGGCGGCAAGCGCGGACGCCAGTTCCTCCAGCAGCTCCTTGCGGGGCTTGGCTTTCAGAATCTCGTCGCTGTCCTGATAAAGCAGCAGGGCGCGCGGCATGCCGTAGACGAAATTGTGCTGTTCGCTTTCCCAGTTTTGCAGAATCCATGCGGCCTTGGCGGACCCTGTTTCGTCGACATGCCAGGTCAAAAGCTGGTGAACGGCCTGATTGTGGATAGATGCCTGTTCGTCCTCGCCGGTGATGGAGCCGAGCATGATGGAATCATGGCTCACCTTCTTCGGCAGATCGCCGTAAGGGTCATATTGATAGACGAAGCCGCCGCTCATGCCGTTGCCGAAACCCTTGCCGAAACTGCCGAGGTTAAGCACAGCGCCATTGGTCATATATTCGCAGGCGAAGTCGCCCACACCTTCGACAACGGCTGTCGCACCCGAATTGCGCACCGCAAAACGGTCGCCCGCCTGCCCTTCCACGAAAGTGCGACCGCCGGTGGCGCCGAACAATGCAAAATTACCGACCAGCACATTGCCATCAGCATCTTGCGAACCGCCACCGGGGGAGCGCACTACAATGGTGCCGCCGCAGGCGCTTTTGCCGACGCCATCATTGCAGGTACCGGTATGGACCATGACCATGCCGTCATTGCAGAAAGCGCCGAAGGACTGCCCTGCTGAACCTGATGTGTCGATGCGCACCGAACCCGCCTCCAGAAAACGGCGACCACGGCTATCCCGCTTCACAGCCGGAAGCGCATCCGCCTCTTCGTCGGAAAGTTCGTGGTTCAGCATGCGCTCGATATCGACGGCGAGCTGGCCGCCAACACTCTTGTTGCAATTGTTGAGGAAGCGGTTGCCGCCAAGCTCGATGTTCTCCCGCTTGCTGTCGATCAGAGCCGAGCGCACGAGTTCGATGAAGGCATCGTCCAGCGCGAAGTCCTTTTCCATATAGACCGGGCTATCGATCTTCACTTCCTCCACCACCGAAAGCATCGCCCGCAGGTCAAGCTGGCCGACGCTCGCCGGGTGATCGAGGAGGTGAAGAAGATCGGAGCGGCCCCGAGCTTCGCGCAGCGAGCGCAGCCCGAGTGCGGCCAATATCTCGCGGGTTTCATGGGCGATGTTCATGAGATATTGCGCCAGCGCGCGTGGATCGCCGTTGAAGGCTTCCTGATTGGTGGTGAGGCCAGCGGGGCACTTGATGTTGCAGTTCTTCGCCATGACGCATTTCAGCATCATCAGCGCCGTGGTGCCGAATTCGAAGCTGTCGCCGCCGAGAAGGGCCGATTTCACCACGTCGCTCGCTGTCTGGTGCGCGCCGGAGCAGCGCAGCAGCACCTTGGCACGAAGGCCCGTGGCGCAAAGCGCCTGATGCACCTCGGCGATGCCGATTTCCGCCGCGCGGCCGGTATATTTGAGGCTGGTGACAGCGGCCGCACCCGTGCCACCGGTATTGCCGGCAACATTGATGACGTCCGCACCCGCTTTCGCAACACCGACTGCAATCGTGCCGATGCCTTCCGACGAAACGAGCTTGACGATGACGCGCACGCGCGCCGCCTTGGCGTCGTGGATAAGCTGGGCCAGATCCTCGATCGAATAGGTATCATGGTGCGGCGGCGGCGAAACCAGCTCGACGCCTGGGGTGCCGCCACGGGCCGCGGCTATTTCCACCGTTACCTTGGGGGACGGCAATTGCCCGCCCTCGCCGGGCTTTGCACCCTGGCCGATCTTGATCTCTATTTCCTCCAGCATCGGGTCGGCAAGATAACCCGCCCAGACACCAAAACGGCCAGACGCGAACTGCTTGATGCGCGAGGCGCGGATGGTACCGTAACGGGAAATATGCTCGCCGCCCTCCCCCGAATTCGACATGCCGCCAACCATATTGGTGCCATGCGCCACCGCCTCATGGGCGGCTGCGACCAGCGCGCCATGGCTCATCGCACCCGAAGCGAGGGTCTTGGTGATCTCACTCGCCTTTTGCACAGCGTCGAGCGCAATGCTGTCAGGTGCGGTGCGGATCAGCGACAGATAGGTGAATGCTTCACCCTTCGCCTGAACCAGAAGCGCGCCGCCCTCCAGCCAATGGCCGGCAATATCCTCACCGAAACGATCAAGCAGCGACTGACCGAGTGCGGCAAGCCGGGCAAGCTCATGACCGTGCGGCCCGGTCAATTCCAGCCGGAACGCGCCTTCGCCCGCACTTTCGCAGAGCAATCCGCGCACCATGAAGCTGTTGTTGCCACGTCTGGAAAAGCGCCCCATCTCGCGGCGGAATTCTTCGGCCGAACCGGCAAAGGTCACATCAGCCGGCAATTCCAGAACATCACGCAGGGCTGCCGGACGGCGTGCCCTTTCTTCGGCCATCATGCGTGCGAAGGCGCGGTAACCCGGCGTTACCTCGAAAGCGTCGATTGCCTCGGGCGTCAGCCGGTCGAAGCTGTTGTGATAATAGGCCGCATCGTTGAGGCCGAAAGCATCCTCCAGCCGGTTGAGCGGCAGGAGACGCAGCGCCTCTTCGTTGTCGGTTCCCTTGTCGAAACCGATCTTTTCCTCCGTCATATCGACGAAACCGCGAACCGCCGTCGTGCCATAGGAATGGCCAGCACCTTCGGCGCGCTCCTTGAAGAGACCGAGCAGCGGAATGTCGTTTTCACCCTTTACCGACAGCGCCTTGCGATGCCAGTCCACTACCGCCTGCGCGATGACAGCGAAGGTAACGCCACCGACCGGGGTCTTAACATTGGGGAAATAACGCTTCAGCACAGGATCGTTGGTGTCGAGGAAGTTCGGTTCGAAGAACTCGCCGCCAATATAGCTTTCCGCCGTGCACAGCCCGACCTTGCCCATGGTCTTCATCAGCGACTTTTCAGCCGCCTTGGCAAAACGCTTGAAGGCCTTGTCAGCATCGGCACCAAATTTCTCCTCGGCACGGAACTGCACGCCGAGTGGGTAGACAGCCGAAGCCCCGAAACCAAGGCCCGCTGCGATGTGATGCGAGGAGGAAAATTGCCCACTTTCAACGATCAGGGACACGCGTAGCCGCAGCCCCTCCTCGATCAGCCGCTGGTTGATGGCGGAGACGACCATGATCATAGGCAACGCCGCACGACCTGCCGAAACGTGCCGGTCAGTGACGACGGCAATACCGCCCTCCCCGGCCGCGAAAGCCACAACCTCACCGCAGAGGCCA
Source organism: Agrobacterium sp. A3-95 (assembly GCF_053521785.1). Taxonomy (NCBI): domain Bacteria; kingdom Pseudomonadati; phylum Pseudomonadota; class Alphaproteobacteria; order Hyphomicrobiales; family Rhizobiaceae; genus Agrobacterium; species Agrobacterium sp. A3-95. The sequence goes on from NZ_JBNWDR010000001.1 coordinate 1,025,726, forward strand.
TCTATCGCCTGACGCAAGGCCGCTTCGTTGGCACTCGCAGCATCAAAGATCGGCGTATAAAGCATCTCGAAACGACGAACTGGCGTCTCCGACTGCTCGCGAATGCGCAGCATGTCGAGATGGGTCAGGATCGGGGAGTGCACGACAATCTGGCGGGCCGCTTTCGCACCGCTATTCGGCTTTGCGCCGAGCGCCACGCGCAGCGTCATGCCATCGGCCTCACGAATGCTGTCGAGCGGGGGGTTGGTGACCTGCGCAAAGCGTTGCGAGAAATATTTGGCAACCCCGCCTTCCTGATCGGAGAGCGCGTTGATGGCATTGCCATAACCCATGGCCGAGATTTTTTCAGCACCCGACGCCAGCATCGGATCCATCAGGAACTTGAAGCTTTCCTGATTGTGCGAATAGGCGACATAACGCTGATGCCGTTCCAGATCGCCATTGTATCGAAGCGGCGATCCCTGCTTTTCGGCGGGCACCTCCGGCAAATCCGCAAGCATGACGCGCGCTTCAGACAATAGCGACGGGTAGTCCCGCCGCGCCGCCAGAAGCTCCAGCGCCTCGACGGTGGAAAAGGCGCGCCGTTCGGCGTGGTCGTAATAAAGCATGCCGCCGGCCTCGATGCGGCCGCGACGAATGACGCTTTCGGCCGGAAAGGCGATCTGCCCCGCCTCCGACATGACGCAGAGATAATCGTCTGTCTCGACGGTCCGCAGCGGGCGCAGGCCGAGGCGATCAAGCCGTGCGCCGATGACGGTGCCGTCGCCGAAAATCAGCGCAGCCGGGCCGTCATTCTTCTCCTCGTAGAGCGAGAAATATTCCAGCATCGCCTTGACGCCGGGCGAGAGCGTGTCGTCGTTTTCCCAGGCGGGCGGCATCATCGAGACGACGGCGGTGACGAGGTCGAGACCGTCTTCCATCACCCGCGCCTGCAATGTCTGGTCCAGACGGCAGCTATCAGACTGGCCCTTCGGCCGGATGATGCTGGCATTTTTCGCCAGCGCCACGGCCGCTTCCGACAGCCGGTTCTTCTTGTCGGTGTTGAGTTCGCCATTATGCGCCATCAGCCTGAAGGGCTGCGCCATGGAGGGGTGCGGATCTGTATTGGTGGAAAACCGCGTGTGGAAATACATCGTATGCACTTCATGGCGCGGATCGGTCAGGTCGCAGAAATAGGGCATGACCTCATGCGAGTTCAAACGCCCTTTCAGAACCTGCGTGCGCGCGCTGAGCGACAGCGGATAAAAACCGGCAAGTTCCGGCGCGGTATAGGCAAGCGCCTCGATAGCGAGCAGCGCCTTGTGAATACGCCAGTCGAACTCGGCAAGGGTTGCGCATTCCGCTGGCGCCGAAAAGACCCATTGCCGGATCGGCAATTGATAGGAAATGGCGGCCGCGCGGATGGCCGCGTCATTCACCGGTACATTGCGGACCAGCAGGATCGAGAAGCCCTGTTCCTCCAGAGCACTGCCGATGATGCCGATCGCCTGGTCATGAAAAGCAGGGTTCTGCGGCAGGAAAAAATTGCCGACGCCGAACCGGCCGGCTTGCAAGGAATCGTTGCCCGTCAGCTTCCGGAAAAATGAGAGTGAAAGATCGAGCGACACGCCAGCACCATCACCCACGCCCTCCGCCGACATGCCGCCGCGATGCGGCACGGCACAGAGCGCCTCGTGACCGCGCTTCAGCACATCATGCGTCTGCACGCCGTCCTTGCGGGTGATGAAACCGACGCCACAGCTGCTTTTCTCAAAAGCCGCATCGTAAAGGCCGAATTTTTGCTCCGTCACGCTCAAGGTTCTCTCCTCTCGTTGCGCATTCCGCGCGGCATCGCCCTTTTCCCGAAACCCGGCGCGTCAGCCGGCACTCTGCGGGCGGAGCCGCAGGCGACCTGGCTGCTCCTCTTCTTTTCTGCTTATCGGCGTTTAATGGCGCGAACGGTCGTTTTGCGGCCGCCAAACGGCGTGGCGGCATTGGCCGCTTTCTCGCAAATAATGATCGTCATCGTTCGCATTGCGTTCCCTGATGGCCGGCATTTCCGGCAGTGAGACACATTGAATTACGTCAGTATTGCTTACATAATATTTCATGATGGGCCGAGTCAAGATTAAAATCGGTCCCACGCAATAAAAAAACAAAAACGCCGCGAAATCCGACAGGATTCCGCGGCGCGATGGCTGCAGAGATGTTTATATTGCCCTGTTCACTCCGAGGGCATGTCCAGCGTTCGGCTGAACCACAGTGCGACCAGTGTACAGACTGCACCCGACATCAGGTAAATGCCGACCGCAAACAGTCCGAATTTGGACGAAAATCCGAGCGCCACGAGCGGTGCAAAACCAGCGCCGATCAGCCAGGAAATATCCGAGGTGAGCGAAGCGCCGGTATAACGGTATTCGCGGCTGAAGCGGGAGGCGAGCGCACCGCCCGCCTGGCCGAAGGACAGGCCAAGCAATGCAAAGCCGACCAAGACGAAAAGATAACGCCCTATATCGCCCGAACTCAGCAGGAGCGGTGCCACGAGGCTGAAAAGACCGATCAGCACTGCGGCGAAAGCCAGCAGCTTCCGCCGGCCGATTTTGTCGGCGAGAATACCAGACACGACGATCATGCCGCCGGCGATGATGGCGCTGACGAATTGCACGAACAGAAAGTCCGAAACCCGCTGGGTGGTATTGAGGGAAACCCAGCTCAGCGGGAAGACTGTGACAAGATGGAAGAGCGCGAAGCTTGCCAGCGGCACAAAAGCGCCCGTCAGCACGACCGGAAACTGCGAGCGCAGCATCTTGAACACGGGGCGCGGCTCCAGCTCATGCTGTGCCAGCATGGACTGGAATTCCGGCGTGACAATCATGCGCAGGCGGGCAAAGAGCGCGAGAACATTGAGCGCCAGTGCAACGAAGAACGGGAAACGCCAGCCCCAGGCCAAGAATTCCGCGCTGGAGAGCTGCGTCACGAACACGATGAAGAATGCGCTGGCAAGACCAAAGCCCATCGCCGCACCAATTTGCGGCATCATGGCGTACCAGCCGCGCTGCTTAGGCGGTGCGTTCATGGCGAGGAGCGAGACAAGACCATCCCAGGCACCGCCAAGACCAAGTCCCTGACCGATACGGAATACCGCCAGAAGACAGGGGGCAAGCATGCCGGCTTCCGCATAGGACGGAAGAAAGCTGATCGCCATGGTGGAACCGCAAAGCGTGAACAGGGCCGCCATCAGCTTGACGGCACGCCCGAACTTTCGGTCGATCTGGAGGAAGATCAATGAACCGATCGGCCTTGCGATGAAGGCCAGCGAGAAGACCGCAAAGGAATAAAGCGTCGCCGTCAGCGGATCGACGAAGGAAAAGAAGACATGCGGAAAAACGAGCGCGGAGGCGATGGCGTAGATGAAAAAGTCGAAAAACTCCGTCATTCTCGCAAGAATGACAGCAATTGTAATGCGATCCGGATCGACCTTGACCGGATCGGTCCCATGTCCCTTCGCTTCCGGCGCCTGCCCAAAAGATGGAGCAGCATCAGTATAACTCATAATATCCCTCCTGCGTCATGGACGAACCATTTCCTGTAACGCGCCGGCTCCTCTTCCTTAGCGTCACGATGCGACGGATTGTCACACGCACCCTACGTAACGTCAATTGAAGTTTGATAAGAAAGGCTTGCTCCGCAAGCTCCCTATGCGATAATGCAGCCGCTCCGCCTTCAAACGCGGCTCCGCTAAGCCTATGGTGCATCGCGAAGGTTTCGCTGCACCGCGACAATATACCTCATTTCAAAAATGATGTTCGGCAATTAATCGCGGCATAATCCAAACTGTACGAGTTCAAAGAACGTGCGCATGATCAAGAAAATCACATCTGCCCTTCTGGCAATCCCCGCACTGCTGCTGCTTAGCGGCTGTAACCTCGTGGTGATGAACCCTTCGGGCGACGTCGCCATCCAGCAGCGCGACCTCATCATCACGTCCACGGTTCTGATGCTGCTCATCATCGTCCCGGTTATCGCCCTGACGCTGTTCTTCGCATGGAAGTATCGCGAATCGGCGAAGGCCGAGGATTACGATCCCGAATGGCATCACTCGACGCGCCTTGAAATGGTGATCTGGTCCGCCCCGGTCGCCATCATCCTGATGCTAGGCACGGTGACCTGGATTTCCACCCACCGTCTCGACCCCTACCGCCCGCTGGAGCGTATCGACGAAAACCGTCAGGTTACCGCCGAAACCAAGCCGCTTACGGTGGAAGTGGTGGCCATGGACTGGAAGTGGCTGTTCTTCTACCCCGAGCTCGGCATTGGCAGCGTCAATGAATTTGCAGCTCCGGTCGATGTTCCGATCAACTTCAAGATCACCGGCACGACCGCGATGAATTCGTTCTTCGTTCCCGCACTCGCCGGCCAGATCTACGCCATGGGTGGCATGCAGACCAAGCTACACGCGGTCATCAACAAGGAAGGCGTTTATGACGGCTTCTCGGCCAACTTCTCCGGCCCTGGCTTCTCGCATATGCGCTTCAAGTTCCATGGTCTCAGCCAACAGGGCTTCGATCAGTGGGTTGCGAAGATCAAGGATGGCGGCAAAGGCTTCGGTCGCCAGGAATATCTCGACTTTGCCAAGCCTTCGGAACGTGAGCCGGTGCAATATTTCGCCTCCGTCGATCCGCAGCTTTACGATGCCATCCTCAACCGCTGCGTCGAGCCCAACAAGCTCTGCATGCGTGACATGATGCATATCGACGCCAAGGGCGGCGGCGGCAAGGAAGGCATCGATATCGCCAAGGCGCTGAACTCCGTCGTCTGTACACCGCTTTCACCTTACGGTGTCGCCAGCGGACCCCAATCCACTCCGGCTGCGATCGAAGGACAGACTTTCGAACCCGCGGCGCTGCCGGAAACGAAACAAGTCGCTGGCTGACGGATAAGTCCCGGCATTATGCGGCGCGGCCAATGGCTGCGCCGATCTTATGTCTTAGAATCGCAAGAGGCTAAAAATGATCGTCAATTCCGATCAAACGTCATTCCTGTTCGGGAAGCTGACATGGGAGTCCATCCCGCTTCACGAGCCCATTCTCGTCGCGACCTTCGCGGCAGTGGCTCTGGGCGGCATCGCCGTCGTCGGCGCCCTCACCTATTTCCGGCTGTGGGGTTATCTCTGGAATGAATGGTTCACGAGCATCGATCACAAGAAGATCGGTATCATGTACATCATTCTGGCACTCGTCATGCTGCTGCGCGGTTTCGCAGATGCCATCATGATGCGCGTCCAGCAGGCGATCGCCTCGGGCGGATCGGAAGGCTATCTTCCGCCGCACCATTACGACCAGATTTTCACGGCCCATGGCGTCATCATGATCTTCTTCATGGCCATGCCGATGATCACCGGTCTCATGAACTTCGTCGTGCCGCTGCAAATCGGCGCCCGCGACGTTTCGTTCCCCTTCCTCAACAACTTCTCGTTCTGGATGACCACGGCCGGCGCCGTCATCACCATGATCTCGCTGTTCATCGGTGAATATGCGCAGACTGGCTGGCTTGCCTATCCGCCGCTTTCCGGCATTGATGGAAGTCCGGGCGTGGGTGTGGATTATTACATCTGGGGTCTGCAGATCGCCGGTGTGGGCACGACGCTCTCGGGTATCAACCTGATCGTCACGATCATCAAGATGCGCGCACCTGGCATGACCATGATGCGCCTGCCGATCTTCGTCTGGACGTCGCTGTGTTCGAACATCCTGATCGTGGCATCCTTCCCGATCCTCACCGGCACGCTCGCCCTTCTGACCCTTGACCGTTATGTTGGTACGAATTTCTTCACCAACGATCTCGGCGGCAACCCGATGATGTATGTCAACCTCATCTGGATCTGGGGCCATCCCGAAGTTTACATCCTGGTGCTGCCGGCCTTCGGCGTCTTCTCGGAAATCGTCTCGACCTTCTCCAACAAGCGTCTTTTCGGTTACGCCTCGATGGTCTATGCGACCGGTGTCATCACCATCCTCGCCTACATCGTTTGGCTGCACCACTTCTTCACCATGGGTTCCGGCGCAAGCGTCAACGCTTTCTTCGGCATCACCACGATGATCATATCGATCCCGACCGGTGCGAAGATCTTCAACTGGCTCTTCACCATGTACAAGGGCCGCATCAAGTTCGACGTTCCGATGCTGTGGACGATCGGTTTCATGATCACTTTCGTCATCGGCGGCATGACCGGCGTTCTTCTCGCTGTTCCGCCGGCGGACTTCGTGCTTCACAACTCGCTGTTCCTCATCGCCCACTTCCACAACACCATCATCGGTGGCGTGGTGTTCGGTGTGCTTGCGGGTATCGTTTACTGGTTCCCGAAGGCCTTCGGCTACCGCCTGGATCCGTTCTGGGGCAAGCTGTCCTTCTGGTTCTGGTTCATCGGCTTCTACTTCGCCTTCATGCCGCTCTACATTCTCGGCCTGATGGGTGTGACCCGCCGTATCAGCCAGTTCGAGGACAATTCGCTCCAGATCTGGTTCGTGATCGCAGCCTTCGGCGCTTTCCTGATCGCGCTCGGCATCGCTTCCTTCGTCATCCAGCTCATCGTCAGCTTCTTGAAGCGCGATCAGCTCCGTGACGTGACCGGCGATCCCTATCATGGGCGTACGCTGGAGTGGTCGACCTCGTCGCCTCCGCCTGCCTACAACTTCGCTTTCACGCCGGTTGTGCATGACGTCGACGCCTGGGCGGATATGAAGAAGCGCGGTTACGACCGTCCCAAGGAAGGCTTCATACCGATCCATATGCCGAAGAACACCGGTGCGGGCGTAATCATCAGCGCCATCAGCGTCGTGCTTGGCTTTGCCTTGGTGTGGCACATCTGGTGGCTGGCGGCTCTGTCCATGCTCGCCATCATTGCGGTCTCGATCGCCCATACCTTCAACTACAACCGCGAATACTACATTCCTGCCTCCGATGTTTCGACAGTCGAGGCGGAACGTACGAAGCTGCTTGCGGAACAGGCGTAACGAATATGGCTCATACACCTGCACAAAGCGCCGCGGGCGCGGAAACACCGGTCTTCTACCTCAAGGAAGACCACCATCCGGAGAACGGCACCTCGCTGGGCTTCTGGCTCTATCTGATGAGCGACTGCCTCATCTTCGCAACGCTGTTTGCCACCTATGCCGTTGTCGGCCGCAACTATGCGGCCGGCCCTTCGGGCGCAGATCTGTTCGATCTGAAGCTTGTGGCGATCAACACCGCCTTCCTGCTTTTCTCTTCCATCACCTATGGCTTCGCCATGCTGGAAATGGAAAAGCAGAAGGTGAAGACGACGCTAATCTGGCTCGGCATCACCGGTCTCTTCGGTCTCGCCTTCCTCGCCGTGGAACTTTACGAGTTCCATCACCTGATCGAAGAAGGTGCAGGTCCACAGCGTTCAGCGTTCCTTTCCGCCTTCTTCGCGCTGGTTGGTACGCACGGTCTGCACGTCACCTTCGGCGTGATCTGGCTCGTCACACTGATGTTCCAGGTCGCAAAGCATGGTCTGATCGCCGCAAACAAGCGTCGCCTGATGTGCCTGTCGATGTTCTGGCACTTCCTTGACGTCATCTGGATCGGCGTCTTCTCCTTCGTTTATCTCATGGGAGTTCTTTGATGAGTTCCGAAGCACACGCACACCACGACGCGCATGGCGACGACCATCATCACCATGATGGCGCCAGCCACGGCACGTTCAAAAGCTACATGATCGGCTTCGTCCTGTCGGTCATCCTGACGGCGATCCCGTTCTGGCTGGTCATGGGCGACGTTCTTGAAAACAAGACGCTGCTGGTCATCGCGATCATGGGTCTCGGCGTCATCCAGATCTTCGTGCACATGATCTACTTCCTGCACATGGACACCAAATCCGAAGGCGGCTGGACCTTCATGGCGCTGATCTTCACCGTCGTGGTGCTGCTGATCACGCTCTCCGGCTCACTCTGGGTCATGTACAACATGAACAAGAACATGATGCCGCTGCACATCGAGGATGTGAAAAACCTGCCCTGAGCAGCCATAGATCAACGGCCTGCCGGATTTCCGGCGGGCCGCTTTCTGCGCCAGCACACGCCCGCCGCAGCGCATAACCCCATGAATCGTCGGCGCGATTTATGGGGTTATTTGCTGGAAGACCCGGCTGCCGACAGCCGACAGCCGACAGTGTTGCCGCAGCAAACCGCATGGCCTTGCAAGGACTGTGAAACCATGACCGATCCGTCGACAACCGCCCCGCACACGCGACGCATCCGCCCCGCAGCAATCGTCGTCCTGCTTCTGACTATTGTACTGACAGGCTTCCTGCTGGCGCTTGGAACATGGCAGGTTCAACGCCTCTTCTGGAAGCTCGATCTCATCGAACGCGTCGAAGCTCGCGCCCATGCCGCACCTGTGGATGCACCGGCAGCCAGCGAATGGCCGGCCCTTGCAGACCCCGCGCACTATGAATATCGCCGCGTGAAACTGTCCGGCACCTTCCTCAACGACAAGGAGGTCCAGGTCTATACGGTCAGCGATCTCGGCCCCGGCTACTGGGTGATGACGCCGCTGAGACGCGATGACGGCTCGAATATCATCGTCAATCGCGGCTTCGTGCCTTCCGACAAACGCGATCCATCCTCGCGCCGGGAAGGGGAGCCAACCGGGCAGGTCGAGATCGTCGGGCTGATGCGCGCGTCAGAAACCGGCGGGCTTTTCCTTCGAACCAACGATCCGGCAAATCGGCGCTGGTACTCCCGCAATATCCCGCAGATATCGCAGGCATCCGGCCTTTCCGGCGTGGCGCCCTTTTATGTCGATGCCGATGCGACGCCCAATCCGGGTGGCCTACCGGTCGGCGGCAAGACCATGCTCACCTTCCCCAACAACCACCTGTCCTACGCCATCACATGGTACATTCTGGCGGCCATGGTAATTGCCGCTGGATGGTACGTGCTGCGCAATCTCAACGCGCCGAAATCGAAACGGGAAGAGGATTGAACAGCCGGTTTTACCGGATGGTTCATAAAATCACTTCCTTCTTCACGTTTTGCTGATCTATAACGACAGTTCGGCCTGACATTGCCCGTCGGCGCATTTTCGTTTCGGTGAGTTATGGCAAGAGCATTTCTTCTCGTTCTGGATTCCTTCGGTGTCGGCGGTGCGCCTGACGCGGAGCATTATGGCGACCTCGGCGCCAATACGCTCGGTCATATCGCCGAATTCTGCGCGGCAGGTGCTGCCGACAGGCCGGGCCTTCGGGCGGGTCCGCTGAAGCTGCCCAACATGTCTTCGCTTGGTCTTCTGGAGATTGCACGACAATCAAGCGGCGACATTCCCGCCGGCATGGAGCCGCCGGAGCGTATTTTCGGCCTGCATGGCTCTGCCAGCGAAATATCGAAGGGCAAGGATACGCCCTCAGGCCATTGGGAGATCGCGGGCACGCCCGTCACCTTCGACTGGGGCTACTTCCCGACAGAGGGCGACGCCTTTTCTCCCGAACTGGTGGAAGCCATCTGCACGCAAGCGGATATTCCAGGCATTCTCGGCAATTGCCACGCTTCCGGCACCGAGATCATCGCGACGTTTGGCGAAGAGCATATCAGGAGCGGCAAGCCGATCTGCTACACCTCATCCGATTCCGTGTTCCAGATCGCCGCGCACGAGACCCATTTCGGATTGCAGCGGCTCGTCACGCTCTGCGAGACGGTGCGAAAGCTGCTCGATCCGCTGAATATCGGCCGTGTCATTGCCCGTCCCTTCATCGGCGAGACGGTCGCAACCTTCGAACGCACCGGCAACCGCCGCGATTTCTCCGTTCCGCCGCCCGAACCGACGTTGCTCGACCGCCTTGTGGAGGCTGGCAGGAAAGTGCACGCGATCGGCAAGATCGGCGATATCTATGCCCACAAGGGTGTCTCGCGCGTCATCAAGGCAAATGGCAACAGCGCCCTGATGGATGCAACGCTGCACGCTATTGACGAAGCCGAAAACGGCGATCTTGTCTTCACCAATTTCGTCGATTTCGACATGCTCTACGGCCATCGACGCGATGTTGCCGGTTATGCGGCGGCGCTTGAAGCCTTCGATGCGCGCATTCCGGAAATCCATCGCAAAATGGCGCCGGGCGACATCGCCATTCTTACCGCTGACCATGGTTGCGATCCCACATGGCGGGGCACGGACCATACACGGGAAAGAGTGCCGATCATGGCATTCGGGCCGGGCATCCGCTCCCGCGATGTCGGCATTCGTTCAAGCTACGCCGACATCGGCGAGAGCATCGCCCACCATCTAGGTATCGAGGCCGGTTCGCACGGCAGGAGCTTCATTTGACATCGCATTTGCTGAAAGCGGAAATTCACTGCCACCTGGAAGGTGCGGCACCCCCTGCCCTCGTCGCAAAACAGGCTGAGAAATACGGCATAGACACCAGTAGCTTTCTGCGCGACGGCCAGTACGTCTGGTCGGATTTTGCGCAATTCATCCAGTGCTACGATGCGGTGGCGCAGGTGTTCAAGACCGATGAGGACTATGCGGTTCTGACGCAAACCTATCTGACCGAACTTGCCGAGGCCAATACGATCTATAGCGAGCTCATCATCTCGCCCGATCATGGCGACCGCATCGGGCTCGGCGCTGACGCCTATCTCTCCGGTATCGCCGAGGGCATCCGGATCGCGAAAGAAAAGACCGGTATCGAAACCCGCATCATCGTGACCGGCGAGCGGCATTTCGGTCCTGAACGGGTCATCGCGGCGGCTGAATATGCAGCACGGACGAAACATCCGCTGGTGACCGGTTTCAACATGGCGGGCGAGGAGCGCATGGGCCGCGTCGCCGATTACGCACGCGCCTTCGACATTGCCCGCGATGCCGGCCTTGGGCTGACCATCCATGCGGGTGAGGTCTGCGGACCGGAAAGCGTCGTCGATGCGCTCGATCTCGTAAAGCCGTCGCGCATCGGCCATGGCGTGCGCGCCATCGAAGACGCCGCTCTCGTCGATCGGCTGGTTGAGGCGGGAACAGTGCTTGAGGTCTGCCCCGGATCAAATATCGCGCTCAACGTTTATCCCGATTTCGGCAGCCATCCGCTGAGGGCGTTGCGCGATGCCGGGGTGCGCGTCTGCATCAGTTCCGACGATCCGCCATTCTTCTTTACCTCGCTTGCCCGGGAATATGCGCTGGCTGCGGATGCTTTCGGTTTCAGCGATGCCGAGATTAACCGCATGACCCGAACCGCACTGGAAAGCGCCTTTGTGGATGAAGTCACACGCGCCCGGCTGCTTGCGAAACTCGATAGCCACTAGGCATCGGTTGGCGGGGTAAAACCGCGAAGAAGGCTTGCGAAAAGCCTGCTTTCGGTGAATTACAGGGGCACAGGATAAAAAAGGAAGGCCAGTTTCATGGACGGCGTCACAGTCATCGAACATCCGCTGGTGCGGCACAAACTTACCATCATGCGCAAGAAGGAAACCTCGACAGCCGGCTTCCGCCGCCTGCTCAGGGAAATCTCGACGCTGCTCTGCTATGAAGTGACGCGCGACCTTGAAATGACGATGGAAACCATCGATACGCCGCTCGAAACCATCGAGGCTCCGGTGCTGGAGGGCAAGAAGCTGGTTTTCGCCTCCATCCTGCGTGCCGGCAACGGCCTTCTGGAAGGCATGCTCGAGCTCGTGCCTTCGGCGCGTGTTGCGCATATCGGCGTGTATCGCGATCACGATACGCTGGAGGCGGTCGAATATTACTTCAAGGCTCCCGAAAGCCTCGATGCCCGCCTGATCATCGTCGTCGATCCAATGCTGGCGACCGGCAATTCCTCCATCGCTGCGGTTGAAAAGCTGAAGGAGCGGGGCGCGAAGAACATCCGCTTCCTGTGTCTGCTGGCTGCACCCGAAGGCATCAAGAATTTCCGTGAAGCGCATCCCGATGTGCCGATCTATACTGCCGCAATCGACAAGCAGCTGAATGAAAAGGGTTACATCGTTCCCGGCCTCGGCGATGCGGGCGACCGCATGTACGGCACGAAATAACACCGTTCATCATCGCTTAACCGTTTGAGCCATTCGCCGACCAACAAGCGGCGAATGGCTTTTTCTTTTAAGATTTCAGCACGTTTTGCGTCTATTCTGCATAGGGATAACCCTGCCTTCTCAGGAGCGACGACTTGCTGGCGCGTACGATTTTTCTGCTTATCGGTCTTTCGGTCAGCGCCACGCAGATTCCGGCGCTGGTGGAAAAATTTCAGCCGCGCCCGGAAGCCAAGGTGGAAAAAGCCGAAGTCAAATCGGAAGCCGTCAAACCGGAGCCCGTTTCGCTTGGTGGCGTCAATCTGAAAGCGGACGCACGCGGCCACTTCAACGCCGCTTTCCGTATCAACGGCAAATCTTTCGACGGGCTTGTCGATACCGGCGCCTCCATGGTTGCCATCAATGAGACGATCGCCCGGCGGCTCGGTTTCGGCGTCAACAGCCTCGATTTCAAATATCCGATCTCAACCGCCAACGGCCAGACCATGGCGGCCTATCTGAAGCTCGACCGGGTGGAAATCGGCACGATCCGCGTTCAGAATGTCGACGCCATGGTGCTGAAAGATAATGCGTTGAGCAACATGCTTGTTGGCATGAGCTTCCTGAAACAACTATCGTCATTCAAGGTATCGGGTGGCGAAATGAGGCTGGTCAGGTAATTCGCTCGAGGACCACAGTGCTGGTTTCCATCGCAGTGTCAGCAACCCCATAGCAGGCCGTAATCCTTTTGACGGCAAGTTCCGCTTCTTGCTTAGAGGCCGCATGGACGCAGGCGATTGGTTCGCCTTTTTCCACTTTTGTGCCGAGCGGCAGGATATCTGAAATCCCGACCGAAGGGTCGATCTTGTCTGACGGTATTCTTCTGCCGCCGCCAAGCTCGACAACGACCATGCCGAGATCGCGCGTCGCACAGGATGCCAGCCAGCCGCTGCGCTCAGCCGAAACCGGGAGAATGACCGGCGCCGATGGCAGGTAACGCGATGGCTGATCGACAAAGTCCGCAGGCCCGCCAAGTGCTGCGACCATTTTCGCAAAGACTTCCATGGCACGCCCGGAGGAAAGGGCGGCCTCAGCCAGCGCCTCGCCTTCATCCAGAGTGGCCGCGCTGCCCGCTTGCACCAGCATTTCCGCAGCAAAGGCAAGAACCACCTTTTCGAGACGTGTTCCCGCCTTGCGGCCAGCCAGAAAGTCCAGGCAATTGACGATTTCGACCGCATTGCCTGCGGCATCGCCAAGCGGCTGGTTCATGTCGGTTATAAGAGCCGTCGTCGGCAGGCCTGCGCCATTTGCCACATCGACCAGCGCGACGGCGAGATTACGGGCATCCTCCACACTCTGCATGAAAGCGCCGTTGCCGACCTTCACATCCAGAACCAGCGTCTGAAGTCCGGCCGCAAGCTTCTTAGACAGAATGGAGGCGGTGATCAACGGGATGGAATCCACCGTCGCAGTCACGTCCCTGATAGCATAGAGGCGCTTGTCTGCGGGGGCGAGATCGCCCGTCTGGCCGATGATGGCACAGCCGACCGTCTTGACCGTCCGGCGGAACAGGGCTTCGTCCGGCATCACATCGTAACCGGGGATCGCTTCCAGCTTGTCGAGCGTGCCGCCGGTATGGCCAAGACCCCTGCCGGAAATCATCGGCACCGCAAGACCGCAGGCGGCAACGATCGGGGCGAGCATCAGGGAGACATTGTCGCCGACGCCGCCGGTCGAGTGCTTGTCCGCCACCGGCCTGCCAATATCGTTCCAGGACAGGACATCACCGCTGTCGCGCATGGCGAGTGTCAGCGCCACCATCTCGTCGCGGTTCATACCCCGGAAAAACACCGCCATGGCAAAAGCAGCGGCCTGGCCTTCCGATATGCCGTCCTTGGACAGCGCCTCGATAAAAGCGGCAATCTCCTGCGGCGCAAGAGACAGGCCATCACGTTTGCGGCGGATGATTTCCTGCGGGATCAAGCTCAATACCCGCTGGCGGCCTTGGCCGGTTCGCCGCCGGCCAGCACGTTCAGGACATCATCGAGAACGCCGGAAGCGCCGAAGCGGAACGTGGACGGCATGGCCCAGTCGGGCGCCATGATTGTTTCCGCCAGCCGCAGATAAAGCGTGGCGTCTTCCACCGTGCCGACACCGCCGGCAGGCTTGAAGCCCACCTTCTGCCTGCTGTCGCGGATCGCCTGCAACATGATATCGGCGGCTTCCAGCGTGGCGTTGATGGCGACCTTACCTGTTGAGGTCTTGATGAAATCGGCCCCTTCGGCAATGGCGAGTTCGGAAGCACGACGAATGAGAGCCTTGTCCTTCAGCTCGCCGGTTTCGAGAATGACCTTGAGAAGAACGGGTGCGACGCAGACCTTGCGTACGGCAGCCACCATCTCGGAAACAGCCGTTTCATCGCCTGCTATGAACTTACGATAGGGGATGACCAGATCGATTTCGTCGGCACCGTCGCGGATAGCCGCCTCGGTCTCCGCCACCACGGTCGCAACATCCAGATCGCCCGAAGGAAAATTGACGACCGTGGCGATACGGATCGTATGGTCTTTTCCGAAAGCGGCACGCGCTTGGGCGACGAAACGCGGCCAGATGCAGATCGCGGCGGTATTGCCGTATTCGGTATGAGCCCTCTGGCACAAAGCAGCAATCTGCTCGGGCGTGCAGTCTTCCTTGAGGTTGGTCAGGTCCAGCAAGGATAGTGTCAGGGCAGCCGCTTCGCGCGGACGCTGGAGTTCCATGGTCACGCTCCTCCTGCGATCATTTCTTTCAAGATGGCGGCAAGCCTCTTGCCGCCTACCGGAGCCATGTCCTTGGTTTCCTCATGGCTCAGTTCAGCGCCAGTCATGCCGGCACCGTAATTGGTAATAACCGATGCGGCGGCAACGCGCATCCCGAAAAAGCGGGCGAGGATGACTTCCGGCACGGTGGACATGCCGACGGCATCCGCACCCAGCAGCCGCGCCATGCGGATTTCCGCCGGCGTTTCGAAGCTCGGGCCGGAAAACCACATATAGACGCCGCCGAACAAGGGCACCGTCGCGCGGATCGCGGCATTACGCATCGCGAGCATCAGGTCCGGATCATAAGCCGTGGTCATGCCGACGAAGCGGTTGTCGCTCTCTTCGCCAATCAGCGGGTTCATGCCGGAATAATTGATATGATCGGTGATCTGCATGACCGAGCCGGGCGGTATGTCCTGCCTGACCGAGCCTGCAGAATTGGTGAGGATGAGCGACTGCACGCCAAGACCGGCGAGCGCCTCAATGACCGCGCGCATAGCGGCCGGATCGCCTTTTTCGTAATAGTGCACCCGGCCGGACAGCATCATCACCGGCTCGCCACCGAGATATCCGGCCACCAACTCGCCCGCATGGCCAGAAACGCCGCTTGCAGGGAAACCGGGAAGTTCGGTGTAGGGCACGCGGATCGCATCGCTGACCTCGTCCACCAGCGACCCCAGGCCTGAGCCCAGCACGATGGCGATGCGCGGCATCAGGCCATTCAGACGCTCCACCAGAATATCGATCAGCGTATCCGGCATCAGGGCAGCTCGGTCTTGAAGCTGAAGGGCAAAAGTTCATCCATGGTCATGACCTTCTGAACACCGGTTTCGTCACAGAGATAGACCTTGGTGTCTGGCGAGGCGAATTCGGCGATCTTCTGCCGGCAGCCGCCGCAGGGCGGGCAAAGAGCAAGCTTTTCCGCGATGACGGCGATCTCGCTTATCTTCTTTGCTCCACCCATGATCATGGCGCTGATGGCCGAAGGCTCGGCGCACCAGCCTTGAGGGAAGGAGAGGTTCTCGATATTGGCGCCCTTGTAGATCTTACCGTCTTCAGCGCGGATTGCCGCACCGACAGGGAATTTCGAATAGGGCGCATGGGCAAAGGCCATGGCCTCCACCGCTGCCTCGAACAACTGATGGGACATTGGTTCACGGGACATGGATTTAACGCTCCTTCGCATAGGCAACGCCACCGGCCTTGGGGGGCTTGGCGACGCCGATGAAACCGGCAAGCAGGATGCAGGTCAGAATATAGGGCATGGCCTGGAAAATCTGCACCGGCACTTCACCGATACCCGGCACGGATTTGCCCTGCATGAAGTTGGCGAAAGCATCCAGGAAACCGAAGAGCAGGCATGCGAACATGACCGGCACCGGCTTCCATTTCGCGAAGATCAGCGCGGCGAGTGCGATATAGCCCTTACCGGCCGACATGTTTGCGATGAAGGCCGCCGATTGCGCAACGGCTAGATAGGCGCCCGAAAAACCGCAGAGGAAGCCGGCAACGATGACGGCGCGGTAACGCATCCATGTCACCGAAATGCCCGCCGTATCGACCGCGCCCGGATTTTCACCCACCGCGCGCAGGCGAAGGCCGAAACGGGTACGGTAAAGCACCCACCAGGACAGCGGCACCGCCAGAAAGGCGAGATAGGTCAGGATATTGTTGCCGGAAATGACATTGGCGTAGAGCGGGCCGATGAAAGGCACTTCGCGCATCGCATCCGCACCAGGCAGGATGATCGGTGCGAAACGGCCTTCGCCCGGCAATTGCGGCGTGCGCCCGCCCTGCCCGAACCACGCCTGCCCCAGAACCACCGTCAGACCGGCGGCAATGAAGTTGAGCGCCACGCCCGACACGATCTGGTTGCCGCGATTTGTGATGACGGCAAAGCCGTGGATCAGCGAAAACAGGATGGAGACGGCAATGCCCGCAAGCAGGCCGGCCCAGGGATTTGCGGTGAGATAGGCGACACAAGCCGAAGCAAAGGCTGCCGCCAGCATCTTGCCTTCAAGGCCGATATCGAACACGCCCGCGCGTTCGGAAAACAGCCCGGCAAGCGCCGTGAACAGAAGCGGGATGGTGAGACGGACGGTCGAGCCGAGAATGCTGACCAGCATATCGAAGAAATCCATATCAGCTCACCCCTTTGCCAAGCGCTGGTAGATGCGGACGATCGCCGGCCGGTACATATATTCGAGCGCGCCGGCAAACAGGATAACCAGACCCTGGATGACGACGATCATCTCACGGGTAATATTCGGCATCTCGAAAGAGAGGTCTGCACCACCCTGATAGAGAATGCCGAACAGCAGCGCCGAAAACAGGATGCCGAGCGGGTGGCTTCGCCCCATCAGAGACACGGCGATGCCGACGAAACCCGCACCGCCGACAAATTCCACCTGCAAGCGGGCGGAAGCCCCCATGACCGGGTTCAGCGCCATCATACCTGCCAGACCGCCGGAAATGAGCATGGCAATGATGACGGTGCGCGCATAGGGAATGCCGGCATAGACGGCGGCCGAGGGGCTGACGCCGAGCGTGCGCATCTCATAACCGAGCTTGGTGCGCCAGATCAGCACCCAGACGAGAAAACACATGACCAGTGCGATGATGAAGGAGACGTTGAACGGCGCCGGCCCGAGCTTCAGGCCGAACAGCGCCATCAGCCAGTCGAGCTTCGGCAATTGCCCACCCGGCAGAAAGGTGCGCGTTTCCGGCGCCATCTTGCCCGGCACGATCAGCACGTTCACCAGCAGATAGACCATCAACGCCGCAGCGATGAAGTTGAACATGATGGTGGTTATGACGACGTGGCTACCGCGTTTTGCCTGCAGCCATGCCGGAATAAACGCCCAGGCCGCGCCGAAAACCGCAGCGCCGATGATGGCGAAGGGCATCGTCACATACCACGGCACATAACGGTCGAGCGCCAGCGCCACCAACGCCGCGCCCAATCCACCAATATAGGCCTGGCCTTCAGAACCGATGTTGAACAGACCGGCATGGAAGGCGACCGCCACAGATAGGCCGGTGAAGATGAAACTCGTCGTATAAAACAGCGTGAAGCCGATGGCATCGCCACGGCCTAGCGCCCCTTCGATGAGCAGGCGAAGCGCCGCGAGCGGATTTTCACCGATCGACCAGACGACGAGGCCGGAAATCAGAAATGCGGTAACTACATTTAAAAACGGCAGGAGGCCGTAGGTGATCCAGTTTGGCAGGGGTACGGAAGCGGTGCTCATTCATGCCTCATGCGGCGATGCCGGCCATCATCAGGCCCAGCGTCTGTTCTTCGGCTTCCGCCGTTTTTTCTCCAACGACACGCCCGGCGAACATGACCATGATCCGGTCCGAAAGGGAACGGATTTCATCGAGTTCGACCGAAACCAGCAAGATCGCCTTGCCGGCATCGCGCATTTCGATGATGCGGCGATGGATGAATTCGATGGCGCCGATATCCACACCGCGGGTCGGCTGGCCGATGATCAGCATCTTGGGGTCACGCTCGATTTCGCGGGCAACGACGATCTTCTGCTGGTTGCCGCCGGAAAAATTGGCGGTCTTCAGCTGCGGGTTCGGCGGGCGAATATCGTATTTCTCGATCTTTTCGACCGCATCCTTG
The DNA here is from genome assembly GCF_053521785.1 of Agrobacterium sp. A3-95. Taxonomy (NCBI): domain Bacteria; kingdom Pseudomonadati; phylum Pseudomonadota; class Alphaproteobacteria; order Hyphomicrobiales; family Rhizobiaceae; genus Agrobacterium; species Agrobacterium sp. A3-95. The sequence continues at coordinate 1,044,154 of NZ_JBNWDR010000001.1, forward strand.
CGGATGGCCTCGGGGTTGAGGAAAGGGCCTTTGCCGTATCGCTCGTCATGGTGATAGCCGAGGATGGAATTTTCATATTCCTCGAATTTCAGCACCAGCCCCATATGGTGCCGGTCTTCCGGAATATGTGCGAGACCGAGTTCGCGCAGAATGGACGGATCGGGTCGGTCAACCTTCTGCCCGGCCACCCATATTTCTCCCGAGTAAGGCTTGCGGATGCCCGCGATCGCTTCAAGAAGTTCGGACTGGCCATTGCCGGCCACACCGGCGATGCCGACGATTTCGCCGGCGCGGACATCCAGCGAGACATCGTCCACCATGGTAACGCCGCGGCTGTCCTTGACGGTCAGATTACGGATGGAAAGGAGAACCTCGCCCGGCGTCGTCTCGCCTTTTTCCACCCGCAGCAGCACGCGACGGCCGACCATCAGTTCGGCCAGTTCCTCAACGCTGGTTTCGGAGGTTTTGCGGGTCGCTACCATTTCGCCGCGGCGCATGACGGAGACGGAATCCGTGATCGCCATGATCTCGCGCAGCTTGTGGGTGATGAGGATGACGGTTTTGCCCTGCTCACGCAGGACACCGAGGATCTTGAAAAGATGATCGGCTTCCGCAGGCGTGAGAACGCCGGTCGGCTCATCGAGGATCAGGATTTCGGCGCCACGATACATGGCTTTCAGGATTTCGACGCGCTGTTGCAGGCCGACCGGCAGTTCTTCGATCACAGCATCCGGATCGACTTCCAGCCCGTAGTCGTCTTCAAGGCGCTTCAACTCCTTGCGCGCAGCCGCCCTGCCCTTGGCAAGCGATGCGCCGCCTTCCGCGCCCAGCATGACGTTTTCCAGCACGGTGAAATTTTCCACCAGCATGAAATGCTGATGCACCATGCCGATGCCAGCACTGATCGCAGCCTGGCTATCGCGGATCGATACCGGCGCGCCGTTTACCCGGATTTCACCGGCATCTGCCTGGTAAAAACCGTAGAGGATCGACATCAGGGTCGATTTTCCGGCACCGTTTTCCCCGATGATGCCGTGGATCGTACCCTTGGCAACGGTCAGGTTGATATTCTTATTGGCGTGAACGGCACCGAATTTTTTATCGATACCCACGAGTTCGATTGCTGGGTCCATACTCAAACCGAAACCTCTCCGAAGGCTGGATATGAAAAGGGCGCAAGGTGAAAAATCACCATGCGCCCCAGACACATATCATATCATTTCGGGCAGGAATTGTCCGCCATATAGTCATGAACCTTGATGGTGCCGGCAATGATGTCGGCCTTCGCCTTGTCCACGGCGGCGGTCATTTCCGGCGTGATCAGGGCCTTGTTGTTGTCATCGAGAGCATAGGCAACGCCGTCCTCCTTGACGCCGAGAGCAACGATGCCGGGGGTGAACTTGTCGTCCTTGGCATCCTTGTAGGCGTTGTAGACGGCCAGATCGACGCGCTTGACCATCGAGGTCAGAACCGAGCCGGGGTGCAGGTGGTTCTGGTTGGAATCGACGCCGATCGAGAATTTCTTGTTGTCGGCAGCGGTCTGCAACACGCCGATACCGGTCGCACCAGCTGCCGCGTAGATCACGTCAGCGCCCTGGTCGATCTGGTTCTTGGTCAGTTCGCCACCGCGCACCGGATCGTTCCAGGCCGCACCCGTGGTGCCGGTCATGTTCTGGAAGACTTCGATCTTGTCGTTGGCAGCCTTGGCGCCCTGCGCATAACCACAGGCGAATTTACGGATCAGCGGAATATCCATGCCGCCGATGAAGCCGACCTTACCGGTCTTGGAGGCCATGCCTGCCAGAAGACCGACGAGATAAGAGCCTTCGTGCTCCTTGTAGACGACCGAGCGGACATTCGGCAGCTCGACGACGGAATCGACGATGACGAACTTGGTGTCAGGGAATTCGGCTGCAACCTTTTCCATGGCCGACGTCCAGGCGAAGGACACGGCAACAACCGGGTTAAAGCCCTTGCTGGCGAAGTTGCGGATAGCCTGCTCACCCTGCGTATCGCTGGTCGGTTCAAAATCGCGGAACTCGATGCCCGTTTCTGCCTTGAACTTTTCAGCGCCAGCCGCGGCGGCTTCGTTGAACGACTTGTCGAACTTGCCGCCCGTACCATAAACCAATGCCGGCTTGATATCGGCAGCAAGCGCGGAAGCCGACATGGCGGCGAGCGCAAAAAGCGTCAGAAGGGATTTTTTCATTGTGCAGCCCTGTTGTTGCAATTGATATTTTAAGGGTCCTCCCGCAAACCCGTTGACCGGGAATGTCTGCGGAACCGCCAGCCGTTATCCCGGCTGTGCTTGGCTCATATCCTTGCATGGCTCAATGAAAAATTCATCCGGTTTTTTTGACCCGGTGGAAAAACTTTATTCTGGCGTTTTTTTGGTCTTTCCACCTGGGCAACGTGCAAAAAATCTAGTCGATATTGCAGCTTACGCCGGTTCCCCTGAGCCCGCAGTAGCCGCCCGGATTCTTGGCAAGATATTGCTGGTGATAGTCTTCCGCGTAATAAAATGTTTCAAGCGGTCCAATTTCGGTGGTGATGGCGCGGCCATGCCCCGCCTCGTCCAAAGCCTGCTGAAAAGCGTCGTGCGCCTTCTGCGCCTGCTGCAACTGGCCTTCGGTATTAGCATAGATGGCGGAACGATAGGTCGTGCCGACGTCGTTGCCCTGCCGCATCCCTTGCGTCGGATCATGCTCCTCGAAGAATATCTTAAGCAGGCCTGACAGCGAGATGACGGCCGGATCGTAGACGACCTTGACCACTTCGGCGTGGCCCGTCTGGCCCGTCGTCGTCTCCTGATAGGTGGGATTGCGGGTAAAACCGCCAGCATAACCCACCGCCGTCACCCACACACCCGGCGTCTGCCAGAACAGGCGCTCCGCACCCCAGAAGCAACCCATACCCAGATAGATGATTTCCAAACCATCGGGATAAGGCCCCTTCAAGGGCCGGCCATTGACGAAATGGGTCTCGGGCACGGCAAGCGCCTCTTCCCGGCCGGGCAAAGCCGTCTCTTCGGTCGGCATCGTCGTCTTTTTTGAAAGCGTATCGAACAGGAACATTCGGTCCTCCGTGCGGCCGATTATGCCGCTTCTCAGGGTTCACATCTGCGGGGCGCGCGCGCTGTCAGTTGATAAATTCAGACTGACGAACGCCTCATCACTTTGCGCTTCCTGTAACCGGCCATCCAGCAAAGCAGGGATAGCGCGAGGAAAAAAGCAAATGCCGGCAGTCCCGACAGGGCATTTTCAATGAAGCGCCACGCTTCAGGGTGAATATAGTGAGCCAAGGCCGTTTCCACCATGGTGCGCGAGGCAGGAAGAAGATAGTTCCAGACGGACAGGATGCCGGTGATATTGACCGAGGATGTGGAAACCGAGCGGATCGAATCGAGTACGCCAAGAAAAACAGCTGCAATGAGAAGAAGAAAGCTCAAAAACCGCAAAAAAGCTTTCATCAGGATACCTCGGTTGCGGCTCGTCGTTTCGACAGCCATGTTTTGAAAGATATATTGCATCGATAAAGGCGGGAAAACCGGTTTGCAATCGCATCGGAAGGCAGGAAATTGCCGACAATTCAAAAAACTGTCAGATTCGTGTTGATCCCAGCGAATTCATCGGTATATATCGCGCCGTTCCAGTGATTTGCATTCCTCAAAACATGCAGATTTGAAAAAAGGACAGGTGGCCGAGTGGTTTAAGGCGCACGCCTGGAACGCGTGTGTGCGTGAAAGCGTACCGTGGGTTCGAATCCCACCCTGTCCGCCATTTCACCTCACCTCAATGACTTTATAAACGCGCCTCCGCATCGCCATGACCGTGGCAGTCAAAGTCACGTTTTTGCCCTTCTGCATGCCTTGATGGCTATGCTTCTGCACAGACAGGGGTTTCATCCGCTTTTTTGCAGCGCTTCACCCTCTCTTGCGCCTTGCAGCAGGAAAAATCGCTCCTTATATACGCCGCATAACAGCAGCGAATACTGCAAATCCAAGTCAAGGAGTTGTCCATGGAATGCCTCACGGGGTTCCGACAGCTCGCTTCAAGGAGAGAAGAGCATGGCAAAAGTAATCGGTATCGACCTTGGCACAACCAATTCCTGCGTTGCAGTGATGGACGGCAAGGACACGAAAGTTATTGAAAACGCGGAAGGCGCGCGCACTACGCCATCCATGGTGGCATTTTCCGACGATGGCGAACGCCTTGTCGGCCAGCCGGCCAAGCGCCAGGCGGTCACCAACCCGACCAACACCCTGTTTGCGGTCAAGCGCCTCATCGGTCGCCGTTATGAAGACCCGACCGTCGAAAAGGACAAGGCTCTCGTTCCCTTTGAAATCGTCAAGGGCGACAATGGCGACGCATGGGTGAAGGCTCAGGACAAGAACTATTCCCCTTCGCAGATTTCCGCGATGATCCTTCAGAAGATGAAGGAAACGGCTGAATCCTATCTCGGCGAAAAGGTCGAGAAGGCCGTCATCACCGTTCCGGCATATTTCAACGACGCCCAGCGCCAGGCAACCAAGGATGCCGGCCGCATCGCCGGTCTGGACGTCCTGCGCATCATCAACGAGCCGACCGCGGCAGCCCTCGCTTACGGCCTCGACAAGAAGGACGGCAAGACCATCGCCGTTTACGACCTTGGCGGCGGCACCTTCGATATTTCCGTTCTGGAAATCGGCGACGGCGTTTTCGAAGTGAAGTCCACCAACGGCGACACCTTCCTCGGCGGTGAAGACTTCGACATGCGTCTGGTTGAATATCTGGCCGGCGAGTTCAAGAAGGATCAGGGCATCGACCTGAAGAACGACAAGCTCGCTCTGCAGCGCCTCAAGGAAGCTGCCGAAAAGGCCAAGATCGAACTTTCGTCCTCGCAGCAGACCGAAATCAACCTGCCGTTCATCACGGCTGATGCTTCCGGTCCGAAGCACCTGACGCTGAAGCTGACCCGCGCCAAGTTCGAAAGCCTGGTGGACGATCTGGTGCAGCGCACCGTCGCCCCTTGCAAGGCTGCCCTCAAGGATGCCGGCGTTACCGCTGCCGAGATCGACGAAGTCGTTCTCGTTGGTGGCATGAGCCGCATGCCGAAGGTGCAGGAAGTCGTCAAGCAGCTGTTCGGCAAGGAGCCGCACAAGGGCGTGAACCCTGATGAAGTGGTTGCCATGGGCGCCGCCATTCAGGCCGGCGTTCTGCAGGGCGACGTCAAGGACGTTCTGCTTCTCGACGTGACGCCGCTGTCGCTCGGCATCGAAACGCTGGGTGGCGTCTTCACCCGTCTGATCGATCGCAACACGACGATCCCGACGAAGAAGAGCCAGACCTTCTCGACCGCCGAAGACAGCCAGTCGGCCGTGACGATCCGTGTCTCGCAGGGCGAGCGCGAAATGGCACAGGATAACAAGCTGCTCGGCCAGTTCGACCTCGTCGGCCTGCCGCCGGCACCCCGCGGCGTTCCGCAGATCGAAGTGACCTTCGATATCGACGCCAACGGCATCGTGCAGGTTTCGGCGAAAGACAAGGGCACCGGCAAGGAACAGCAGATCCGTATCCAGGCTTCCGGTGGTCTTTCCGACGCCGACATCGAGAAGATGGTCAAGGACGCTGAAGCCAACGCCGAAGCCGACAAGAAGCGTCGTGCGGGTGTCGAAGCCAAGAACCAGGCCGAAAGCCTCGTTCACTCCACCGAGAAATCCGTAAAGGAATATGGCGACAAGGTTTCTGAAACCGACCGCAAGGCCATCGAAGACGCCATTGCCAGCCTGAAGACGGCCGTTGAGGCTTCCGAACCGGATGCCGACGACATTCAGGCAAAGACCCAGACCCTCATGGAAGTTTCCATGAAGCTCGGTCAGGCCATCTACGAAGCGCAGCAGGCTGAAGCCGGCGCTAACGGAGAGGGCGGCAAGGACGACGTCGTCGACGCCGACTATGAGGAAATCAAGGACGACAAGAAGTCCGCATAATCGCGTGACTTCCCGTCTCCTGTCGATACATGCAAGACATCCGGCTGCCGAAGTGCAGCCGGAAATCCATTTGCGAGGCTTGTTATCTTAATGGCGAAAGCAGACTTTTACGAAACACTCGGCGTCAGCAAGACCGCGGACGAAAAAGAGCTGAAAAGCGCCTTCCGCAAACTCGCGATGAAATTCCATCCGGACAAGAACCCGGATGATGCTGATTCCGAACGGAAGTTCAAGGAAATCAACGAAGCCTATGAAACGCTGAAGGACCCGCAAAAACGCGCGGCCTATGACCGTTTTGGCCACGCCGCCTTTGAAAATGGCGGCATGGGCGGCGGTGGTATGGGCGGCGGCGGTTTCGCCAATGGCGGCTTCTCGGATATCTTCGAAGACATCTTCGGCGAGATGATGGGCGGCGGACGCGCACGCCGCTCTTCCGGCGGTCGCGAGCGCGGCGCCGACCTTCGCTACAACATGGAAATCACGCTGGAAGAAGCCTTTGCCGGCAAGACGGCGCAGATCAGGGTTCCAACCTCGATAACCTGCGATGTCTGTTCCGGTTCCGGCGCAAAACCCGGCACGCAACCCAAAACCTGCGGCACCTGTCAGGGTTCCGGTCGCGTGCGCGCAGCCCAGGGCTTCTTCTCGGTAGAACGCACCTGCCCCACCTGCCACGGGCGTGGACAGACGATTTCCGATCCGTGCAGCAAGTGCCACGGCCAGGGCCGCGTGACGGAAGAGCGTTCGCTTTCGGTCAACATTCCCTCGGGTATCGAGGATGGCACCCGCATTCGCCTGCAGGGCGAAGGCGAAGCCGGCATGCGTGGCGGCCCGGCGGGCGATCTCTACATCTTCCTGTCCGTGCGTCCGCATGAGTTCTTCCAGCGTGACGGTGCCGATCTCTATTGCACCGTGCCGATCTCCATGACGACGGCCGCTCTTGGCGGCACCTTCGATGTGACGACGCTCGACGGCACGAAGTCTCGCGTCACGGTTCCGGAAGGCACCCAGCCAGGCAAGCAGTTCCGCCTGAAGGGTAAGGGCATGCCGGTGCTGCGTTCGGCGCAGACTGGCGATCTCTACATCCAGATCCAGATCGAGACACCGCAGAAGCTCAGCAAGCGCCAGCGCGAGCTGTTGCAGGAGTTCGAGCAACTCTCGTCCCAGGAGAATAATCCGGAATCGACCGGCTTCTTTGCCCGGATGAAGGAATTCTTCGACGGCTGATCTGCGGCCGTTACCCACCAAAAAAAGCGCCGCCGTCTTTCGGGACTGGCGGCGTTTTTCGTTGATATCAGCCAGTAAAACCGCCCGCATCAAGATATTGCCGTTCCTCCGGCGTCGTTTCCCGCAGCAATATGTCGTTGCGATGCGGAAAGCGGCCAAAACGCGCGACGATATCGCGATGCTCTTCGGCGTGGTGGAGATAAAGCCCGCCAAGCGGCCGGTTGAGCGTGCAGGCACGCTCCTGATCCTCGATGCTTTCAGAATGGGAAAAGGGCAGATAGAAAAAGACCCGCAAATCCTCGGTCACCGCCTGATCGTGGCCGCGACGGATGGCCTCGCTGGCGAACATGCGTGCCAGCGGATCGGTTGCATACATATGCGCTGTCTCGCGAAAGCAGTTACGCGGGAACTGATCCAGCAGAAGCATCAGCGCGAGGCTGCTTTCCGCACCGTCCAGCCAGCCATCCAATTCGCGCCTTGCAGCGGCAAAATGGGCATCGCGGAAACGGTCATGAAAGTGATCGTCGAAGGCGGCGTCCTTGTCGAACCATTTTTCCGGTCCTGCCTGCTTCCAGAAATCCACAATTTCGGCGGCAAGTGCGGCTGTATCGCTCCTCATCGGGTCTCCCTCATCAATAATGCGGCGGCCGGGTGATTGCGGGTGCGTCCAGCGACTGCTCCTCAAGGCTCAGGAACCTTTCCGTCAACCGGTCGAGCTTGGCGCGGGTCTGTTCCACCACCTTCCACTGTTCCGTCAGCTGGTCGGACAGTTCCTCTATAGTCTTGGCCTGATGCGCGATCGTTTCCTCAAGCGCAATGATCCGTTTTTCGGTTTCCGACGTCATATCGACCTCTCTTTCCCGCCCTTCCTTGGCCCTAAAAAGCTTCAAGTCAACCATATGCCGCTTCGGTGAATCGGATTCCTCTCAGCGATCACATCAACGCAGAAACGCCGGCGACATTTCCATCACCGGCGTTCCGAATATTTCGAGACCTGCTCAGTCTTCTTCTACGAAAACCTCTTCGCGCTTTTTCTTCACGCTGGGCAGGAAGACGATGATCAGCACGGCCAGAGCAATAAACAGCAGGGTAGCGCTGATCGGTCGGGTGACGAAGGTCGTCGGATCGCCACGTGACAGGATCATGGCGCGTCGCAGGTTTTCCTCCAGCAGCGGCCCAAGCACGAAGCCCAGCAGCAGCGGCGCCGGCTCGCAGCGCAGCTTCACGAGCACATAACCAATGAAGCCGAAGAAGGCGACGGCGTAGAGATCGAAGACGTTGGAATTAACGCTGTAAACCCCGATGGCGCAGAAGGCCATGATGATGGGGAAAAGCACGTAATAAGGCACCGTCAGCAGCTTCACCCAAAGCCCGATCAGGGGCAGGTTGAGGATGACGAGCATCAGATTGCCAATCCACATCGAGGCGATGATGCCCCAGAACAGCGCCGGCTGCTCGGTCGCAACGTTCGGACCGGGCACGATGCCCTGAATGATCATCGCACCGATCATCAGCGCCATCACCGGGTTTGCGGGAATACCGAGCGTCAGAAGCGGGATGAACGATGTCTGGGCACCGGCATTATTGGCGGATTCCGGACCGGCAACACCGGCGACGGCACCGTGTCCAAACTCCTCAGGATGCTTGGAGACGCGTTTTTCGACGGTGTAGGATGCGAAGGCAGCGAGAATTGCACCGCCGCCGGGCAGGATGCCCAGTGCCGAACCGATGACCGTACCGCGCAGCACCGGGCCAACCATGGCCTTGAAGTCTTCCTTCGACGGCATCAGGCTGCTGACCTTGGCGATCAGCACCGAGCGCGTGCGCTCGTTTTCGAGATTGCGCAGGATTTCGGCGATACCGAATACACCCACCGCCACCGCAACGAAATTCAGCCCATCGGCATATTCACGGATGCCGAGAGTGAAGCGCGGCGCGCCGCTGTAGATATCCGTACCGACAAGACCGAGCAGCAGGCCAAGCACGACCATGGCCAGCGCCTTGACGATGGAACCATGGGCAAGCGCGATGGATGAGACAAGGCCGACGACCATCAGCGAGAAATATTCCGCCGCGCCGAATTCCAGCGCAATCGCCGTCAAAGGCGGTGCAAAGACTGCCACGAGAAAGGTGGAAACCGTGCCGGCGAAAAACGAGCCGATGGCGGCAATTGCAAGTGCGGCACCCGCCTTGCCCTTGCGCGCCATCTGGTAGCCGTCAATGGCGGTAACGGCGGATGAGGATTCCCCCGGCATGTTGATGAGGATCGCCGTGGTGGAGCCGCCATATTGCGCGCCGTAATAGATGCCTGCGAGCATGATGAGCGATGAGACGGGCTCAAGCTGAAAGGTGATAGGCAACAGCATGGCGATGGTTGCGGTTGCGCCGATGCCCGGCAGCACGCCAATCAGCGTGCCGAGCAGCACGCCAATCAGGCAGAAAAACAGGTTTGCCAGCGACGTGGCCGTGACGAAACCGAGAGCAAGATTATCAAGCAATTCCATTGCGGCACCTCAAAATTTAAGCCAGGGGCCGAAGCGCTGGAATGGCAGGCCGAGACCATAATTGAACACAGCAACGGAAAAGACCGTGATGGCGGCGGAAATAATGACGGCCATGAGCGGGCTCATCTTGTGCGAGGCGAAGGCTGCGATAAGGGCGCTGAAAAAAAGCGCCGGTACGAAACCAAGCCCCCGGACCGTGAAACCGAAAAAGATCGGCGCGGGCAGGATGAAAAAAATCCCCCGCCAGGCGATTGCACCGAGGGCATCGCCCTGCACACGGGTGGCGCGAATGAATATTACCGCGCCAAGCAGGATCAGCACGATTGCCAGAACAAGCGGAAAATAACCCGGCCCCATGCGGAAGGCGGTTCCGATATCCAGCCCGAAAGACTGCAACGCGAAAAAAGCGCCAAAACCGATGAAAATTGCCCCACAGGCTGCCTCGGCAGGGTCAATGAAAAACGACTTCATGAAAGATGCCCCTCCACTGCGGCCGGCCACACACCGTTCCGCGCGTTAAATTGACGGCAAGAAGCCGGCGGCAGGGTGCCGCCGGCAATTGCTTCAACCATCAGTCGGCATATTGGCCGGCGCCCTCGATCACAGGCTTCCAGCGGGCGATTTCGCTTTCAAGCTTGGTCTTGAGCGCTGCGGGCGTCGCATCGGCTTCCGGGGAAGGCGTGGTGCCGAGTTCGGCAAAACGGGCCGCCACGTTCTTGTCCTTCAGCGCGACCTGCAGCGACTTGGAGAGCTTTTCGTTGATCTCGGCCGGTGTACCCTTCGGCGTGTAGATACCGTGCCAGATACCCACCTCAAGCTTCGGCAGGCCCGATTCGGCAACTGTCGGTACGTCCGGCAGCACGTCGAGCCGTTTGGCCGAGGTTACGGCATAGGCTTTGACGGTCCCGCCCTGGATTTGCTTGGTGGTGTTGGTAGTCTGGTCGCACATGATATCGACCTGTCCGCCGAGCAGGTCGGTCATGGCCGGGCCTGTGCCCTTGTAGGGAACAGTGACCAGCGGTGTCTCGATCGCGCTCATGAACAACATGCCGCACAGATGCGAAGCAGCACCGATGCCGGCATTGGCAACGGTGACCTTGTCCTTGTTCGCCTTGGCGTAGTCGATCAGACCCTTGAGATCCTTGGTTTCGAGCGTCTTGCGCGACAGAATGGTCATCGGCACTTCCGTGACCAGACCGACATATTCGAAAGCGTTCAGGGTATCATAGGCGAGCTTGCGATAAAGCGTGGCGCTCGTCGCCATGCCGATGTGATGCAGCAGAACGGTGTAACCGTCCGGATCCGACGCCGCCACGCGGCCAGCGCCCAGCGTGCCACCAGCGCCGCCGACATTCTCGACGATGATCTGCTGGCCGAGATCCTTCGACATGGATTCAGCGACAAGACGCGCGACCGTATCTGTCGGGCCGCCGGCGGCAAAGGGCACGACCATGGTGATGTTGCGCTCGGGGTAGTTCTGAGCGGATGCAGAAAGCGCAAAAAGGGAAACGGCAGCGGCGGCAGCAAGGCCGGTAACTGTCTTCAGTATTTTCATCGATTCCTCCCGGATGAAAATGTTCGCCACTTCAGCCGCGCATGCTCCTCCATGGCGACCGGGGTGAGCCATTTGCGATCCGGGATTGCCGTTCAGCAACGGCGGTCTTGCGGCAAGGCGCGCTTTTATCGCCATCATGGGCAGCAATGGGTGGATTTCTACCCATACGGGCTCATCCATGGGTGGAAATCCACCCATCACACCTCGGTCATGTGCCGGTGCAGCTCATATTTCTGCATTTTTTCGTAAAGCGTTTTGCGTGAAATGCCGAGGCTCTCATAGACGGATTTCAGATTTCCGCCGTGGGCGGCGATCGCGCGCGCAATAAGGCTTTTTTCATAAGCGGCGACCCTTGCGGCAAGCGCCGCCTTGCCATCGCCCTCAAATGGCAGCGAGGTTTCGGAGACATCGCTTTCCAGACCGAGAACGAAACGGTCCGCCGCATTGCGCAATTCCCGGACATTGCCCGGCCACTCACGCAGGGAAATGACTGAGAGTAGATGCTGCGGAACGTCCATATCTTCCCGACCGTAACGGGCAGCAGCCTCCCGCACCAGATGGAGGAAAAGCAGCGGTATGTCGGCACTGCGCTGCGAGAGGGACGGCACGAGAATCGTCGCCACGTTCAGGCGGTAGAGAAGATCGGCACGGAACCGCCCTGCCGCGACTTCCTGCTCCAGATCGACCTTGCTGGTGGCGATGAAGCGGACGTCGAGCTCGACTGTTTCATTGGAGCCGAGACGGGTGATCACCCGTTCCTGCAACACGCGCAGGAACCGGCCCTGCAATTCAAAGGGCATGGAGCCGATCTCGTCCAGCAATATGGTGCCGCCGCGGGCATGCTCGAACTTGCCGTAGCGCGGGCGCAGCGCGCCGGGAAAAGCGCCAGCCTCGTGGCCGAACAGCTCGCTTTCGATCAGCGTTTGCGGAAGGGCGGCACAATTGATGGCGACAAAGGGCCGGTTGGCTCTGGCGCTGATATCGTGAAGTGCGCGCGCCACCACTTCCTTGCCCGCACCGGTATCGCCGACAATGAGCGTATCGGCATCGGTCGCGCCGATGGCGCGAATGCGGTAACGCAGATCGACCATGACCTGGGTTCTGCCGGGCAGACGCGTTTCGAGATCGTCATGCTTGCCCGCCACCGCCTTCAGGCGGCGGTTTTCCAGTACCAGTGCCCGCCGGTCGTTGGCTCTTTTTATGATGCCGGCGAGATATTGCGGGGTGAAGGGCTTTTCGATGAAGTCATAAGCACCGTTGCGCATGGCATTGACGGCAAGCTGCACATCGCCATGGCCCGTCATCAGGATGACAGGTATTTCCGGGTCAAGCTCCCGCACCTTCTGCAGCAGCGTCATGCCATCCATGCCGGGCATCCTGATATCGCTGACCACGACGCCATCGAAGCTGTAGCCGATGAGTTCAAGCGCATGTTCGGCGCTTGCCAGCATGGTGACCGCAAAACCGGAAAGTTCCAGCGCCTGCGCGGTGGAAAAACGCAGTTCCTCCTCGTCATCAATCAACAGAACCCGCGACATGGTCATTCCGCCGCCACCTCCACACGATAGGCTGCTGCCGGTAATTCGATCTCGAATTCCGCGCCGCCGTCTTCATGGTTTCTGACACGCAGCTGGCCGCCAAAATCCTTGATGATGTTGTAGGTGATGGAAAGGCCGAGACCAAGGCCACGGCCCACGCCCTTGGTGGTGAAGAAGGGATCGAAGATGCGCTCAGAAATCGCCGGAGGAACGCCCGGACCTCGGTCACGAATGAAAATCGACACCGTCTGACCGTGCAGCACGGCTTTCAAAGCGATGCGACGATCCTCGCGCCCTTCCACCGCATCGGCGGCATTGGAGATGATGTTGACCAGCACCTGCTGCAGCCGCACCGGCCCGGCCTTCACCGCAAGCGGCACCGGACCAAGATCAACATCCAGCACCGCATTGGCGACCTTCAGCCGTGCTCCAACAATTTCCAGCGTATCGCGAAGCACGGCATCCAGCGCGACCGCAGCCATTTTCTCATTGGGTTTGCGGGCAAAATTTCTCAGATGCCTGCTGATAGAAGCCATGCGATCGATAAGGCCCGAAATACGCCTGAGGTTTTCCGTCACCTCTTCCAGACGTCCACGTTCCACGAGAAGAGAGGCGTTTTCCGCATAATTCTTGGCGGCTGCGAGCGGCTGGTTGAACTCGTGCGAAAGTGCTGCCGACATTTGTCCGAGCGCTGCAAGCTTGCCCGCCTGAACCAGGTCATTCTGCATCTTGCGCAATTGTTTCTCCGTCTGGCGGCGCTCGGCGATTTCGTGTTCGATTTCACGGTTCACCCGCGCGAGATCGGCTGTACGCTCCTCCACACGCCGCTCCAGCTCCGCCTGAGCTTCGGCCTGGTGGGTTAGGCGTTCGCGCAGGCGCCGCCGTCTTTGCAGCATGGCGGCGACCACGGCAGCGGCAAGACACAGGCAGAGGATGATCGCGATCATCGCCGTCTTGACCTGCGTCCTGAGTGAGCCGGTATCCATCAGCACGCTGACCGTCCAGCCCGCGTCGGGCATCGGCTGCGACAGGACGAGATATTCCCTGTCACCGTCGTTCTGGCTGATCGTCATCAACTGATGAGAGCCGAAATTGCCGTTTTTCAGCGGCAGTTCCTTCAGGTCGGCATTGGCGTAACGGCGGGATGCCGCCGTGCGCGCAAGCCTTTCCGGTGTCAGCGGCATCAGGCCGGAATAAAGCCACTGCGGCGTTCCGGTCATGAAGATGATGCCTTCCGGGTCCGATACGAGAATGCGGTTTTCACCATCGCCGAACGACGCCTCTATGCCTTCAATATCGACCTTGAAGACGATGACGCCCTTGATCTCCTCGTTGAAGAGAATAGGCGCGGAAAAATAATAACCGCGCTTGTGGGAGGTGGTGCCTAGCGCAAAGAAACGCGACGGGAAGCCCTTGGCGGCATCCTGAAAATAGGGACGGTAGCTGAAATTCTCACCGACGAAGCTCGTGGGTCCATCATAGTTACTGGCGGCGATGGTCACTCCGTCCAGCGTGATGATGTAGATGTCGGAGGATTCCAGCAATGTATTGATGGATTTGAGATAGATATTGGCGCGCTGGCGCATCGCCTCATCCTGCGGATGCGCGACAAGCTCCTCAATGTCGTCGTGATCGGCGATCAGGGCGGGCAGCGGCTCGAAACGGCTCAAAAGCCCGCCAAGAGCCGAGACGGCCAGCCTGAGGGTGGTGCGGCCCTGATCGGAGACTTCGCCGAAATAGCTTTCCGCAATGATGCCGCTGCCCTTGGTCACGGCGCCGTAACCGAGGCCGAGGCTGAGCAGCGTCAATAACATCCAGCGATATTTCACCGAAGCTCCCCTCCCCGTTGCAGGCACCAGACCTGCTCTCCCGAACAGAGTGTAGGAGGAGTGATCGGATTTTCCAAGTAACCGAAAAAAGCAGCTAAACGGCCTGAAAACAAAAAACCGGCCACGAGGGCCGGTTTTCCGTAAAGATTATTTCAGAAAGCTTATGCGCTTTCCTTCGGCGTCAGAACCTGACGACCGCGATACATACCGGTCTTCAGATCGATATGGTGCGGACGGCGCAGTTCGCCGGAGTTCTTGTCTTCAACGTAGGTCGAAGCCTTGAGACCGTCAGCCGAGCGGCGCATGCCGCGCTTGGACGGGCTTGTTTTTCTTTTTGGTACAGCCATTTTTGTTACTCCACTTTAGCGGCGAAACAACGTAACCGGCCATAACCAAAGGCCGAATGTCGGGTGTCTCGATATCGGAAATTTGGCGCGCTTATACATGCCCAAACGGGCTTTGACCAGCCCTGACGCGCATTTTTTCCGATTAAGCCGGTTTGCTGCGACGGGCGGGCTGCAGTCCTTTGCAAATCATGCTTCACTTCCTATCAAAAACCACGAGTTCCCTAAAGTGGTTCATGTCCCTGAATTCACAGAAAGCTGGCGCGCGCATCTCGATTATCGGCGCTGCCGCACGCAGTTTTTCCAGCTCTTCATCCAGCATCGCCTGCCATCGCGGCAGGCACTCCGGATCGAACCAGCACGTGACATAAGCCAGCGTAATATGGAATTGGTAGGTGTCGTGATCGGGATGCCGATAACCGAAAGCTTCGGCAAATGTATCCCGCCACAGCGCAATGGTACGATCGTCTTCGGCGCTGGCACCCTTCAGCACCAGCCCCGTCGGCTTGAGACCAGTCACCTGCATATTGAAACCAGGCAGACCCGGAAAATCCGCCAGACGATCGCAATAATACTCCGTCATCGTGTCGATCGGAGTATCGAGTGGCATGTCTTCCGGCCAGTAGGGAAATGCACGGCGATATTCGATAATGCCCTGAAATACCGTCATATGCAGGCTGGAAACCGGTGTGAAGGCCAGCTGCGATGCCTCGGGCATATCCAGAAGACGCTGGCGTGTCCCGATGATTGCGCTTTCGGCTTTCGACCCTTCAACGAGATGGCAGACCACGGTATTGCCCGGCTCGAGCAGGAATTCACCATCCGTATTATAGCGGCGACCCAGATGGCGCGGCGGCTGATCATGGCTGGCAGCGGAAAAAGATTCCAGGTCTTTTGAAACGAGCGGGGCGTGCATGGGGAACTCCTTTTGAGACGTTTCCCCTAATCTGCGCACGCAACAAATCAATGACACCAATCGCTCAATGGCCGGTCAATTCCCGTCAATGCGCCTCGTCCCAGTTGTCGGCCGCGCGGGCATCCACCTTGAGCGGAACCCTCATGGAAATAGCCGGCATGGCTGCATTTTCCATCACCGAGACGACGATGGGCAGGGTCTTTTCGATTTCCCCTTCCTCGACTTCGAAGATGAGTTCGTCATGTACCTGCAGCAGCATGCGGGCGGAAAGCTTCTCCGCCTCCAGCACCGGCTCGATACGGACCATCGCACGGCGGATGATATCGGCTGCAGACCCCTGGATTGGTGCGTTGATGGCTGCACGCTCGTTGAAGGCCTTCATGGAAGGGTTGGAGGAGCGGATTTCCGGATAATGCGCGCGGCGGCCGAAAATCGTCTCGACATAGCCGTTCTCGCGGGCGAAAGCCTTGGTCGCTTCCATGTAATCGCGAATGCCAGGAAAACGCTCGAAATATTTCTTGATATATTCGCCCGCTTCGGAGCGCGCGATGCTGAGCTGGTTGGCAAGGCCGAAAGCGGAAATACCGTAGATGATGCCGAAGTTGATGGCCTTGGCACGTCGGCGCACTTCAGACGGCATGCCTTCCACCGGCACCCCGAACATTTCCGATGCGGTCATCGCATGAATGTCGATGCCGTTTTCGAATGCGCTGCGAAGCTGCGGAATGTCGGCGACATGGGCAAGCACACGTAGCTCGATCTGGCTGTAATCGGCGGAAAGAAGCTTGTGTCCGGGGGTGGAGATGAAGGCCGTGCGGATCTTGCGGCCTTCCGCCGTGCGCACCGGAATGTTCTGAAGGTTCGGCTCCGAGGACGACAGGCGCCCCGTGGTGGTGGAGGCCAGCGCGTAGGACGTGTGCACCCGTTTCGTCTGCGGATGGACATATCCGGGAAGCGCATCCGTATAGGTCGATTTCAGCTTGGTCAGCTGCCGCCAGTCGACGATCTTTCGCGGTAATTCGGCACCTTCCGCCGCCAGATCTTCGAGAACCTGCGCCGATGTGGACCATTGGCCCGTCTTGGTCTTGGAGCCGCCAGGCAGGCCCATCCGGCCGAACAGGATATCGCCGAGCTGCTTTGGCGATCCGATGTTGAAACGCTCGCCTGCCAGTTGGTAGACTTCCTCTTCGAAAGCAGCCGCCTTCTGGGCGAGTTCACCGGAGAGACGCGACAGGATCTGTCGGTCCACGGTGATGCCACGCTCCTCCATATGCGCCAGTACAGGCACCAGAGGGCGCTCCAGCCGCTCATACACACTGGTCAGCCGCTCGGCGGCAAGCCTGGGCTTCAGCACCATCCACAGCCGCAGGGTGACATCCGCGTCTTCCGCGGCGTAAGCGGTCGCCTTGTCAATATCGACGAAATCGAAGGTGATGCTCGACTTGCCCGATCCCGCCACGTCCTTGTAGGCGATCGGCGTGTGGCCGAGCCAGCGTTCGGAAAGCGTATCCATGCCATGCGTGGTTTTTCCCGCCTCAAGAACGTAGGAAATCAGCATGGTATCGTCGAAACTCTGCATGACGACGCCGTGGCGCTTCATCAGCAGGTAGTCATATTTGAGGTTCTGCGCGATTTTCAGAACGGCTTCGTCCTCAAGAAGATCCTTCAAACGTGCCAGCGCCTCGGCAAACGGCACCTGTCCTTCAGCAAGCTTGATGCCATCGCTGAAAAGATCGCCACCGGAGCCGGTCTTGTGCGTCAATGGCACATAGGCAGCGCGGATATCGGTGCCTGAGGCATCCTTGCCGTTATCGGCAATCGCCAGCGAGAAACCGACGAGTTCCGCCTGCATGGGGTCGAGCGAGGTCGTTTCCGTGTCGAAGGCGACGACACCTGTTTCGCGGGCAGCGGCAACCCAACGATCCAGCTCCGCCAAATCCCTGATCGTCGTATAGGCGGTCGTGTCGATCTTGGCGGCGGAGAAAACCGTCTGCCGTGCCGTGGCGAGATCGGTGGGCGCACTGCCCTCCCCTGTCACCTTCCGTGCCGGAGCGGTGGTTGACGCTGGCGCAGCGGTCTTGTCATCAGCTGCGGTAACTGCAGGCGTGGCATCGAGGTCTGGTCCATGGGCATCAGTGCCCCATTGCACCGGCACATTGGCGGCTTCGATGGCCGAGGCATCGCTATCGGTGGCTTCAGCTACCCGGCGCGTCAGCGTCGTGAACTCCATTGCCTTCAGGAAAGCGATGAGTTTCGGCCCGTTCTGCGGTTCGAGCACCAGTTCTTCCAGAGACTGCTCCAGCGGCACATCGGTTCTGAGCGCCACAAGCTGTCTGGAAAGGCGGGCAAGATCGGCATTGGCGATGATATTCTCGCGGCGTTTCTGCTGCTTGATTTCTCCTGCCCGCGCCAGCAGCGTGTCGAGATCGCCGTATTCTTCCAGCAATTGCGCGGCCGTTTTCGGCCCGATACCAGGAATACCCGGAACATTATCGGTGGAATCGCCGGTCATCGCCTGAAGGTCGATCATCTTTTCCGGGGCTACACCCCATTTTTCGACGACATCGGGAACGCCGATCTGCTTGTCCTTCATGGCGTCGTACATATGCACATTGGCCGTGACGAGCTGCATCAGATCCTTGTCGGAAGAAATGATGGTGACATCGGCGCCAATCGCCTCCGCCTGACGGGCGTAAGTGGCGATGATGTCATCCGCCTCGAAGCCTTCCGTCTCGATGCAGGGAAGGTTGAAGGCCCGTGTCGCCTCGCGGATCAGGCCAAACTGCGGCACCAGATCTTCCGGCGGTGCGGTGCGGTTGGCCTTGTATAGATCGTACAGCTCGTTGCGGAAGGTTTTCGACGAATAGTCGAAAATCACGGCAAAATGCGTGGGCGTGACGCCGACATCGGTATTGCGCGCATCCTTCAGGAGCTTCCACAACATGTTGCAGAAGCCGGAAACGGCGTTGACCGGCAGCCCATCCGACTTGCGGTTCAGCGGGGGAATGGCATGGAACGCCCGGAAAATGAAACCGGAGCCGTCAACGAGGAAGAGATGATCGCCTTTTTTCATGGCGATATGGATAGCGCGGGGCCGTTTTGACGTCCACAGAAAGTTCAAACAACGCACCGCAAAGCGCATGGAGCTAAGCCGCTGGAGGCACCGGCAAAATTCGCGTGAACCTTACGAATTTGTAATAGATTTTCCCTTGAAAAGCCGCATTTGCACACACATTTCTTAGGGGACGGCGCCTGATCACGCCGTAGTCTGATTGTAGGCTCGTCCCCCGCCGCATCAGACCGGACAAAGGCCTTTCCCCCCTCTCCGGGCCTTTGTCCTCTAATATGACCGCCATGGCCGTCCCCTCCCGGCCATGGCGGTTTTTATTTGTGCCGGGTTTCTGACTGGCATAAACATACCATGCGATATATATCCCACTATCGAAATCGCGCGATTGCGCCGACCAGATGCCAGACGGATTGATGAATGGGTTTTTCCCGGGACGAATCGGCGATCTATCTCGCCGCAAAAATGGCGAGGGAATTCACCATGGCGCTCCAGAAGAGAGCCGCCGCGCTGGGGTTTTCTCCTGGACAATTCCCCATCCTCATCGAACTGTGGCATGAGGAGGGACTGACGCAACGGCAATTGCTGGATAGAATCGACGTGGAGCAGGCGACGCTTGCCAATACGCTGTCCCGCATGGAGCGCGACGGGCTGATCGTGCGCAAATCCCACCCAAGCGACCGCCGCGCGCAGATCATCGAACTGACCCAGCGCGGCAGGGATCTCGAGGCGAACGCCATTGCCGCTTCCGAAGCCACGGAAGATACGCTGCTGGCGGATTTCCGCCGTTTCGAAAAGCAGCTTCTGCTGGAATATATGCGCCGGGCGATCGACCGCGCCAAAAAAGCGAAATAGCATTTACAACTCGAACGCTTTCTTTGCTCCTGGCTTCTATCGCCTGCAGCCTCCAAGGTTTTGTTTCCGCGCAGTTTAGGACGGAAAACCACTTCGCACTTTTCCTGAACTGCTCTATCGTTCCGGCGGCTGCGCGCTTGCCGATTCAACGACACGTCAGCCCCTTGTTCCCACGCGATGCGCGATACCAGGATGTTTCGTCCATCGCCGGGTTGCGACAGACATGACAGGATCAGCGATGACAGACGTTTCCCCCATTCTTTCCACGGCCGACGACAACCTCACCTCCAGCCTCGAGCGATTGTTCGAACTGGTGCGCATCCCGTCCATTTCCACGGACCCCGCCTACAAGGCGGAGTGCCGCAAGGCGGCGGAATGGCTGGTCAGAACGCTTGAATCACTCGGCTTTGCGGCTTCCGTTCGCGATACGGCCGGTCATCCAATGGTGGTGGCGCATCACGACGCCGCGACAAAAGACGCGCCGCATGTGCTTTTCTACGGCCATTACGACGTGCAGCCGGTCGATCCGCTCAATCTCTGGGAAAACGATCCGTTCGAACCGGCCGTGAAAGATATCGGCGGCGGCCGGCAGGTGATCACCGGGCGTGGAACGGCTGACGACAAGGGTCAGCTGATGACCTTCGTGGAAGCCTGCCGGGCCTATAAGGCAGTCAATGGCAGTCTGCCCGTGCGCGTCACCATTCTTTTCGAGGGCGAGGAAGAATCCGGTTCGCCCTCGCTGAAGCCGTTCCTCGACGCCAATGCCGATGAGCTGAAAGCCGATTATGCACTGGTATGCGATACCAGCATGTGGGACCGCGATACGCCCGCCATCGCCGCCGCCCTTCGCGGCCTGGTCGGCGAGGAAATCACAATCACGGCGGCCGACCGCGACCTGCATTCGGGCCTTTTCGGTGGTGCGGCCGCAAATCCCATTCACATCCTGACCGATATTCTCGCCGGCCTGCATGACGAGACCGGCCGCGTAACACTTGCCGGCTTCTATGACGGCGTGGAAGAAACCCCCGCCAACATCAAGGCTTCCTGGGAAACGTTGGGCCGCACCGCAGAAGCCTTCCTCGGGGAAGTCGGCCTTTCGATTCCATCGGGCGAAAAGGGCCGCTCCGTGCTAGAGCAGACCTGGGCTCGTCCAACGGCGGAAGTCAACGGCATCATCGGTGGCTATACCGGCGACGGCTTCAAGACGGTTATCGCCGCAAAAGCCTCTGCTAAAGTGTCCTTCCGTCTCGTCGGAGAGCAAGACCCGAAAGCGGTCCGCGAGAGCTTCCGGAACTATGTCCGCTCCAAAATGCCAGCCGATTGCTCGGTGGAATTTCACGAGCATGGTGCATCGCCGGCTATCCAGCTTTCCTATGATTCGCCAGTGCTGACGAAGGCGAAAAACGCGCTTTCGGAAGAGTGGCCCAAACCTGCCGTCGTGATCGGCATGGGGGGCTCGATCCCCATCGTCGGCGATTTCCAGAAGATGCTGGGCATGGATTCGCTGCTCGTCGGTTTCGGCCTTACCGATGACCGCATTCATTCGCCGAATGAAAAATATGACCTGCAGTCGTTCCACAAGGGCATCCGCTCCTGGATCCGCATTCTAGACGCCCTGGCCGCGAAGTAGTCAAAAAGAAAGGAGGCGCCGGTTACCCGATGCCTCCCCTTCTCTTATATTTTGGTGGTTCAAAACAAAAAGGCCGGGCAAGCCCGACCTTTCCATCCGTTTTTCGTCAGTGCCAGTACATCCGTGGTCAAAGCGTTCAAACGGTCCGATGCTCCAGAGCGCGCCAACAACGTCGACGCTGCTTTTCACGATCAGGATCGGCTGCTTTGGTTAATCTTTGGTTAACGCAACAACAGCGGCACTTTAAAAGCACCAGCCTGACAATTCCGTGCGGAGCACTGTTGAACCCTATATTGGTATGCACTCCAGCTTTTTCAAGAGCGGCCGGACCCGGTGCAGCTTCCAAAGGAAAAAGGCCGGAGAAATCCGGCCTTTCATATTCATGCGAATGCCCCGTTCAGGCCAAGCCGCTTATCAGGAAGCGACGAGCTCGCCTGCAGACATCTTGCCCGAGCGACGGTCCTGCGTCAGCTCGTAAGAGAGCTTCTGACCGTCGTTGAGGGAGGTCATACCAGCGCGCTCAACGGCGGAGATGTGAACGAATACGTCCTGCGAACCGTCGTCAGGCTGAATGAAGCCGTAGCCCTTGGTTGCGTTGAACCACTTTACTGTACCAGTCGCCATAACGATTTCCTTCCGTTGGCAAATTGTATTTGCACTGCGCGCAGTGCGGTCTTGGGTCGAATTTGAAGGAAAGATCGTCGTGTGCACCTAAAAAAGGCGCCGAAGCTCTGGTCGTCAAACAAATATCGATGCGCGAACACCTAGGTTGGAAGGGCCTGAAAGTCAAGTTTCTTTGAAAAAGCCCGGCGATTTTTGTGAAGCGTCGGCAAATGAAAGTCGCGGGAAACAAGGCCTTAAACAGCAAAAACCCGGCGCGGGAGGAGGTGCGCCGGGTTCTTGAAACTGACTGACAATTGGGAGGAGGAGTATTGTCAGTCCAATCGGGCGACGCTGGGAGGAGGAGTGCGTCGCTTCGATGATTTGAAGATACAGGATTTCCGCTCAAAAAACAGACGTTTCATCGCAGCGCAGCATTGCATAAAATGCATAGCTATTTCGCGACATCTTGAAGCCTCTTGGCATACCGCCTAATAAATACGCATGACCATCGAATCCGTCAGAGCCTTTTTTACCGAGAATTCCCCCGAAGTGACCGTTATCGAAACGGAAACGAGTTCGGCGACAGTCGCTTTGGCTGCCGAAGCGCACGGCGTCGATCCCGACCAGATTGCCAAAACGATCTGCCTGAAGGCGGGCGACACAATTCTTCTCGTCGTTGCCGCCGGCACGAAGCGGCTAGACAATCGTAAATTCCGCGATCATTTCGGCGCCAAGCCGCGCATGCTGGGGGCGGAAGAAGTCGTTGCGGTGACCAGCCATCCCATCGGTGGCGTGTGTCCTTTCGGATTGCCTTCTCCCCTTCCGGTGTTTTGCGACATATCCCTGAAAAACTATCCCGAGGTGGTTCCGGCAGCGGGTGCCACCAATGCGGCGGTAAGGATTTCGCCTGACATGATGGCGCGACTGACGGGAGCGGAATGGGTCGACGTCTGCCAATGACGCCGATTTGATCCGGCAAGGACTTAACCCCGCCTTAAATTGCCGCATTTAAACTCTTCATCCTGGATTAAGGATCGCGCAGGCATAGAGGCTTGAAGTGCGAACGGTTTCGCGAATATAAGGAGCGACTTCGGCTGGATGGCAGGCAAGGGTAAATCACGCGATCGGGTAGAGCCTTCCTTCGGGGATTTCCACGAATCCGGTGACGATCTGCGTCTTGATGCCAGCGAGCGCATTGGCGGAACCGCAAAGCAGCCCGCCAGAAAACCGAAGTCCACATCCGGCCGCGCCAAACCGCAAAAAAAGGAAAAGCGCACACGCAGTTCCGACGGTGGCGCAACAGGCTTTATCCGGTCCCTCGTTTACTGGTGCATCGTGCTCGGCATCTGGGGCGGTATCGGCGTTGCCGGTCTTGTCCTTTATTACGGCGCGCGCATGCCGAGTGCCAGCAGCTGGACCATTCCCGAACGCCCTCCGAATGTGAAGATCGTTTCGGTGAACGGCGGCGTGCTTGCCAATCGCGGCACCACGGGTGGCGAGGCTCTCGCGCTTGAAGACATGTCGCCCTACCTTCCACAAGCGGTCATGGCGATCGAAGACCGGCGGTTCTATTCCCATTTCGGTGTGGATCCGCTCGGCCTGGCCCGCGCCATCGTGACCAATGTGATGACGGGACGAACAGTGCAGGGCGGCTCGACGCTGACGCAGCAGCTGGCAAAAAACCTGTTCCTCTCACAGGACCGGACGCTGGAGCGCAAGGTACAGGAAGTGCTGCTGGCCTTCTGGCTGGAGCATAAATACACCAAGGACCAGATCCTCGCGATGTATCTCAACCGCGTTTATTTCGGTTCCAACGCCTTTGGCGTCGAAGCCGCTTCCAGACGCTACTTCAACAAATCCGCGCGCGACGTCAATCTTGGCGAGGCGGCAACGCTTGCCGGACTTCTCAAGGCCCCCTCGCGCCTTTCACCGGCGCGCGACCCGCAGGCAGCGGAGGAGCGGGCGCAGGTCGTTCTAAGATCCATGCGCGATGTCGGGTTCATCACCGATGACGAGATCAAGACCGCGATGTCGCAGCCGCCGACCAAGGCCAAACGTTTCTGGTCCGGTGCCGAACATTACGCTGCCGATATGGTGATGGAGGAAGTTCGTGGCCTGATTGGCGACGTCAAGCAGGACATCGTCGTCGATACGACCATCGACCCCAATCTTGAACGCGACGCAGAAAAAGCACTGACCCATGTTCTCCAGGGTGATGGTAAAAAGCAGGGCGCTTCGCAAGCGGCTCTCGTTTCCATCGATGGCACAGGCGCAATCCGGGCCGTGGTCGGCGGGGCGGATTATGCCGAAAGCCAGTTCAACCGGGCCGCCAAGGCGAAACGGCAACCCGGATCGGCGTTCAAACCCTTCGTATACGTCGCCGCGCTCGAATCGGGTCTGACCCCCAGTACCATTCGCAATGACGGGCCGGTCCGCATCGGAAACTGGACACCGGAAAATTACGAGAAGAAATATCGTGGCGAAGTGACGCTTGCCACTGCGCTTGCCAATTCTCTGAACACGATCGCCGCGCAGCTGGTGATGGAAGTCGGTCCTGAGCGGGTGACGCAGGTGGCGCATCGCATGGGTATCGAATCGGAGCTTCAGAACAACGCCTCCATCGCACTCGGCACCTCGGAAGTGTCACTGATGGAGCTGACCGCCTCCTACGCTCCCTTCATGAATGGCGGCTACAAGGCGACGCCGCATATCGTTAAACGCATCTCCGATGCCGACGGCAAGGTGCTTTATGAAAACAGATACGACAACCCGCCGCGCGTGCTGAGCGAGGAGATCGCCGCGACGATGAACGGCATGTTGTCGCGCGTCATCACCGAAGGAACAGGGAAAGCCGCTCGCCTTCAGGGTTGGCAGGCAGCGGGAAAATCAGGCACGACACAGTCTTTCCGCGACGCGCTGTTTGTCGGCTACACAAGCAACCTGACAACGGGCGTCTGGTTCGGCAATGACGACGGCACATCGATGAAAAAGGTCACCGGCGGTGGCTTGCCTGCGAAGGCCTGGAAAGATTTCATGACCGCCGCCCATTCCGGGCTCTCGCCTTCGCCACTCTTCGGTCTCGGCGCAGGCGGCGTGCCGCCGCTTGGGGAAATACAGCAACCGGCGTCCGAGAGCGCGCCCTCGTCCATCGGCGACATCATTTCCAATGCTCTCGGCGGCGGCGGAACGACAAACACCCGAGCCTATCCCGAAGCGCCCGTCTCGCCAAACGCTGGTCAGCCGGGCGTCCCCATGCCGCCTGGAAACATCCCTTCCCGCGATATCGAACCCGGCTATTCAGCCGACAATGGACCTGTGCCGCCAGCCGATATCGGCGGCCGGGCGCCGGCAACTTCCGGGCCGAAGCAGACGACCCTTCTTGATATTCTGATGGGAAATTAATTGCATTTTGGATAATCGGCTCGCCGGTTACCCGGCAAGCGATGGGCAGGCAACGATCCTGTCGCCTTTCCCGCAAATACTCAATTTTCCAAAGACTTGATTACACCGAATGGGCAACCAACGCAGCCAAGAGCGGAGACCGTGCTTGTGTTTGCAACATATGCGTGCATCCACGTTAACCGTAGATTGCTATTTGCGCAAAAACGATTACATTTCGGATGACTTTTTACGGTAAATGAATTATTAATCGTTCATATAAATTAATTTTCTTGTTTCAAAATAACTTTTCAGGGCTTCATATTATGCTGGGTACTAAAAGCTCATCGCATGCCGTGTTTTACGGCGCCCCTTATCCTGCGGCTGTCACTTTCGACGCGGCGGAAACACAACCTTCCATTTCAGAAACCAACACATCGGTGTTCCTGCGCAGCCAGTTTGTGCTCAAGAGAACGATCGACATTGCAGGGGCGTCCATCGCCCTTGTCGCACTCGCGCCCGTATTGCTGACCGTCGCGGCGCTGGTCAAACTCGACAGCAAAGGGCCGGTCCTGTTCTCACAAGTCCGTTGGGGCATGAACGGGCGAAAGATCAGGGTCTATAAATTTCGCTCGATGCGGACCGAACTGGGCGATGCCACCGGCGTGGCGCAAACGGTAAAGAACGATCCGAGGATAACCCGGATCGGCGCCGTGCTTCGCCGCACAAATGTCGACGAACTGCCACAACTCATCAACGTCTTGAAAGGCGACATGTCGCTGGTGGGTCCGCGCTGCCATGCGATCGGCATGCTGGCCGCCGGCCGTCTTTATGAGGAACTTGTTCCCCACTACCACCTGCGGCACCGGATGCGGCCAGGCATTACCGGTCTTGCCCAGATGCGGGGTTTGCGCGGCCCGACGGATCGCAGTGACAAGGCGCGTGCCCGCATCGTGTCCGATCTTTATTACGTCGACAATTTTTCCGTCTGGCTGGATATCAAGATCATGATCGGAACGGTCATTTCCGAATTGCGCGGCGGCAAGGGTTTCTGATCTTTCAGAAATCAGACAGATAGAATCAAAAAAGCCCGGCAGCGATGCCGGGCTTTTCTCATGAAATCACCATATTCCGTCAGTTTATCGGCACGGGAGCCGCAGCCGGGTCCGGCAGCGGCGCCGGGTTTGCCGACAGCGTGCGCAGATAAGCGATGAGATCGGCGCGTTCCGTCTCCTTCTTCACACCCGCAAAGCCCATGGCCGTGCCGGGAACGTGTTTCTTGGGAGCTTCGATGAAGTAGCTGAGATGATCGTAATCCCAGTGCACGGAACCGCCCTTGGAGAAATCCTTCATTGCTGCGGAGTAGCTGAAACCCGCATGGCTGGCGATCGGCCGGTTGACGATATCGAAGAGATTGGGGCCGACCTTGTTTGCACCACCACTCTCTCCGGTATGACAGCTCGTACACTTCTTGAAGACCGCCTCACCCTTGGCAGCATCCGCGCTGGCGAGCAATTTCGCAATCGGAGTTGCCGCTGCAGCGGGTTCGCCTGCAGCCTCGCCGCCGCTCGCTTCCGCGACGATGGCGTAACCTTCCTTTTCCGGGGTGGGCGCATGAAAAATGCCCTCAGACGCAATTGACACCGACATCAGAACGAAAACCGTGCCCAGCAACGCCCCAACGCCCATATTTACATAAGAATTCATCTATATGCGCTCCCTCGCATCCGCTCCATATAACCGGGCATCTTGAAATTATTCAAAAGCTATGGCTTTTGCACAGCCTGCGCAACTTGAATAATATTCCCCACTCCGTGACGTTTTGACACTTTTCGGTTGGGATTTGAAGGGTGTCGGATGAAGAATCGGGAATTCGAGAAAGCTGTCGTCCTTATACCGGCGCGGATGGCATCGACACGGCTTCCGGGCAAGCCTCTCGCGGATATTGGCGGCAAACCGATGATTGTGCAGGTTGCACTCAGGGCGCGTGAAGCTGGCGCGACGCGCATCGTCGTTGCAGTCGATGACGAACAGGTATTTTCAGCCGTTAAAAATGCCGGTTTCGACGTAATGATGACGCGAGATGATCACCAATCCGGTTCGGACCGCATTTTCGAGGCGCTGCAGAAGGCCGACCCCTATGGCAACGCCGAATATGTCATCAATGTTCAGGGCGACCTTCCGACCATCGAAGCGGAAACGATCCGCGCCTCGTTGCGCCCGTTGGAAAATGCCGCCGTCGACATTGCCACGCTGACGGTGGAGATCACCGACGAGGAAGAAAAGACCAATCCGAACGTGGTGAAAGTGGTTGGCAGCCCGCTTTCCGAGACGCGATTGCGCGCGCTTTATTTTACCCGCGCGACTGCGCCCTATGGCGACGGACCGCTTTATCATCACATCGGCCTTTATACCTATCGCCGCGCCGCCCTTGAAACGTTCGTGAGGCTTCAGCCTTCGCCACTCGAGAAGCGCGAAAGGCTGGAACAATTGCGCGCGCTGGAAGCGGGCATGCGTATTGATGCCGAAATCGTTCACTCCGTGCCGCTTGGCGTTGATACGCCGCACGATCTCGAAAAAGCCCGCACTATTCTCGCAAACCGAACCCTCTGATGGATAATTCCATGACCTTGAGCACAAACCGCATTGCCTTTCAGGGCGAATTTGGCGCGAATTCCGACATGGCATGCCGCGACATGTTCCCGGATATGGAGCCTTTGCCGTGCCCGACATTCGAGGATGCTTTCAACGCCGTCGAAAACGGCGAAGCCGATCTCGGCATGATCCCGATCGAGAACACGCTGGCCGGTCGCGTTGCCGATATCCATCATCTTCTGCCGGAATCACGCCTTCACATCATCGGTGAATATTTCATGCCGATCCGCTTCCAGCTGATGGTTATACCGGGCGTGAAGAAAGACGAGATCCGCACCGTTCACAGCCACATCCACGCGCTTGGCCAGTGCCGCAAGATCATCCGTTCCAACGGCTGGAAGCCCGTCGTTGCCGGCGATACGGCCGGAGCGGCGAGACTGGTTTCTGAAAAGGGTGATCGCAGCATGGCAGCGCTTGCACCGCGTCTTGCCGCCGGTCTCTACGGCCTTGATATCATGGCTGAAAATGTCGAGGATTCAGAAAACAACATCACCCGTTTCGTAATTCTTTCGCGCGATGAGAACTGGGCCAAACGCCAGTCCCAAGGCGAAGCACCAGATGAAACCATCGTCACGACCTTCGTGTTCAATGTCCGCAACATTCCGGCGGCACTTTATAAGGCAATGGGCGGTTTCGCGACGAATGGCATCAACATGACGAAGCTGGAAAGCTACCAGCTCGGCGGAAGGTTCGTGGCAACGCAGTTCTATGCCGATATCGAAGGCCATCCGGATGACGAGCCGGTGCGGCACGCGCTGGACGAGCTGCGCTTCTTTTCCGAGAAGGTCCGAATTCTCGGCGTCTACAAGGGTCATGCGATGCGCGGCAAGCTCAACCAGAGCTGAGCCTGCCGCAAATCTTCATTTCGTCCATTCCACCCAGTCGCGCATCAGCCGGTGCGCGATGGCACCGCCCGGAGGCGCGGAAAAGCCCTCGCCCGCAGCAGCCTCCAGCATCGTGGCAACCTCCGCCCGCGTGAACCAGCGGCAATCCTCCAGCTCGATCTCATCGCGGGAAATATCGAACGAGAGAGCCTCGGCATAACAGCCGATCATCAGCGTGTGCGGCATCGGCCAGGGCTGGGAAGCGTGATAGCGCACGCGGCCGATTTCGACGCCGGATTCTTCATGCGTCTCGCGGCGCACGGCCTGCTCGATCGTTTCGCCCGGCTCCACGAAACCGGCGAGGCAGGAATACATGCCCGGCGCAAAATGCGCGCCGCGTCCGAGCAGGCAAAGATCGCGCTCGATATCGATCGTCATCATGATGACAACGGGATCGGTTCGGGGAAAAATGGTGTGATTGCAGGCGGCGCAGATGCGCTTGTAGCCGCCGATACGCAATTCCATCGTGCCGCCGCACCGTCCGCAGAAGCGGTTGTCGGCATTCCAGTGCGTAAGGCTGACGGCCTGGGCGACCTCGCTCAACAATTCCTCATCGAGAAGATGATCGCGATAAAGGGTGCGGGCATCGGCCAGCTTGTAGTGGCTCGCGAGCGTGTCTTCCGTGACGGCCACCGGCACCGCAATTCTCGGTTCGCCAGTTTCGCGGTATCCAAGCAGAACGGCATTGTCGAAATCCGGCTGCAATTCCGCCAGCTCATAGGCGGAAAACAGGGGATCTATGACCTGTTCGTCATGTTTCAGGACAAGCCGGTTGCCGGAGAAGGCAAAAATATGGGTGCCATCGACTTTCAGCGCATCGGCAACGCAGTCTTCCGTCCGCTTTTCGGCGAATCGGTTGAGGGCGTTCTTGGAAAAGGCTGTCAGCAGGCTTGCTTCGGGATGGGGAGCAGTGGTTTCGAAAATAGTCATTGATATCATCAGAGCGCGCCGGATATTTTTTTCATCAAGGATTCCTTTTCGCCCGGGCCATAGGGCACTGGCGTCCCGTGACCCCAGATTGGGCCGGGCCAGCAGGTGTCGCCTTCGTTGCGGGCGATAATATGGACGTGAAGTTGCCGGACGATATTGCCCAGCGCGCCGACATTGATCTTGGTGGCCCCGGTAACGTCCTTCAGCGCGGAGGCGACGAGATTGGTCTCGAACGTCAGCACGGCCTGATCGAGCGGAGTAAGATCGAACAGCTCGCTGGCGCCGCCTCTCTGTGGCACCAGCACCAGCCAGGGCCAGCGGCTGTCGTTCTGCAAACGCAGCTCGCATAGTCCCAAACGCATTACAAGCGCACTGTCGCGCGCCAGCCTGTCGTCCAGCCGGAATGTCTCCAAGGCGTCCTCCATGTTTGTTTTCATTGTGATAGCAGTTTTTTGAAGGCTTGGCTTGCATTTGCTTTCGATATTGCCGATATGTGGCCCCGGGAGGTTGGTGGTGGACGAGCCACTCGCCAACCGGGTCAGGTCCGGAAGGAAGCAGCCCTAACGAGCCAGGCACGGGTCGCCGTGCCAGCCTCCCACCCTTTTTAAATTCCGCTCAGCTTTCGCCGGGCCGGTTCAGCCTGAAAGCGGCCCCTGCGTATCGGCATGATGTGCAGACTTTAGAGGAATAGAGCGTGCCTGATGCGTCCAATGGGACGCACGGCGCTCTAGGACAAACTGGCAAAATAAACTGGCGAGGCGATGAGCGACACCTTACCCACCACATCAAGCGAATCCCAGGGCGGGACCGGCTACCGGGTACTGGCACGCAAATATCGTCCGAAGGATTTTTCCGATCTGATGGTCGGCCAGGAGCCGATGGTCCGCACGCTGACGAATGCGTTCGAGACCGGCCGCATCGCGCAGGCCTATATGCTGACCGGCGTTCGCGGTGTGGGCAAGACGACCACCGCGCGTATTCTTGCACGCGCGCTGAACTACAAGACCGACACCATCGACAAACCGACCATCGACCTGCGTATCCCCGGCGAACATTGTCAGGCGATCATGGAAGGCCGTCATGTCGACGTGATCGAGATGGACGCCGCCTCCCATACCGGTATTGACGACATTCGCGAGATCATCGAGCAGGTGCGTTACCGCCCGGTTTCGGCGCGCTATAAAGTCTATATCATCGACGAAGTGCACATGCTCTCGACGCAGGCCTTCAACGGTCTTCTGAAGACGTTGGAAGAGCCGCCGGAGCATGTGAAATTCATCTTCGCAACCACTGAAATCCGCAAGGTTCCGATCACCGTGCTGTCGCGGTGCCAGCGCTTCGACCTGCGCCGCATCAGCGCCGCCGATCTCGTCGGCCTGTTCACTGCCATTGCCGGCAAGGAAGGTTTCGAGGCCGAACCGCAGGCGCTCTCAATGATTGCCCGCGCGGCTGAGGGTTCCGCCCGTGACGGTCTTTCCCTGCTCGATCAGGCGATCGCCCATGGCGGCGGACGCGTGGAAGCCGAGGCGGTGCGCGGCATGCTGGGTCTTGCCGACCGGGCGCGCATCGTCGATCTTTTCCAGCACATCATCAAAGGCGATGTCGCGGCGGCACTTTCTGAATTCAATGGTCAATACGAGGCAGGCGCCAACCCCGTCGTCGTGCTGAACGACCTTGCCGATTTCACTCACCTCGTCACCCGCATGAAATATGTGCCGGATGCGGCGGAAGATCCCTCGCTGTCCGAGATCGAACGCGTGCGTGGCGCGGAATTTGCCGAGACAATCGCCGTGACTGCGCTGTCGCGTATCTGGCAGATGCTGCTCAAGGGTATTCCGGAAACTGAAAATGCCTCACGTCCTGCGGGTGCGGCCGAAATGGTGTTGATCCGCCTTTCGCACGCCGCCAATCTTCCGGCACCGGAAGACGCGGCGCGACGCCTGCTCGAACTTTCCAACAGCGATGGCGGCTATTCCAATGGCGCGCCTTCGGGTGGCGGCAATGGCGGCGGCACTCGCGCCTATTCCTCAGGGCAGACAGTGGCCGCAGGAAGACCTGTGGAGCTTTCCGCCCAGAGGCCGGCAAGCTCGCAGCCTTCGACCATGCTGCGCGCCGTGCCTGACAGCCGCCCGCAGGAAATGCAGGTCGCGGCACCGAAAACCGAAGAACGGCCGGAGCCGAAGGTTCCCGTCAACTCTCTTCAGGACATTGCCGACCTGTGCCAGAAAAATCGCGATCCCGTCATGCGGGCGAAGGTTCGCAACTTCGTACGGCTGGTGCGGCTGGAGCCGGGCCGGCTCGACATGCGCCTCGGCGATGGCGCACCCGGATCGCTCCCCGGCGAGCTTGGTGTGAAGCTGAAAGAGTGGACCGGTATCCACTGGATCGTCAGCCTTAGCAAGGAACAGGGTCAGCCGACGCTGGTTGAAGCCGAGGGGAGTGCGCGCGACGCCCGCCTCGTGGATGCGAGGCAGGACCCTGACGTTGCAGCCATTCTTCAACAGTTTCCAGGTGCAAAAATCACCGACGTGCGCATTCGCGTCACCCAGCAGGACGAGCCGGACGAGATCGCCCCGCCGCCTTCGGTTGCCGAATCGAGCGAGGGCGACATCCTTCCCGGCGACGACATCGAATTTTAATACATAACAAAAACAGGAGTTTGGCACATGCGCGACATCATGGGCATGATGGGCAAGGTCAAGGAAATGCAGGCCAAGATGGAAAAGATGCAGGCGGATATCGCCGCGCTTGAAGTCGAAGGCAAGTCCGGTGGCGGTCTCGTCACCGTGAAGCTGAATGGCAAGGGCAGCCTGCTGGGCCTGAAGATCGATCCGTCTCTCTTCAAGGAAGACGACGTCGAAATTCTCGAAGACCTGATCGTCGCCGCCCACAATGACGCCAAGGAGCGCGCCGAGGCCATCACCGCTGAAAAGACCAAGGAAATCACGGCTGGCCTGCCGATCCCGCCCGGCATGAAGCTGCCGTTCTGATATTATTACGAATTCAGACTTCCAGCATGGCGCGGAACCGGCTCGCAAGCGGGGTGCCGAGATATGCGGCACGTTCGTCCCTGGTAAGCTGCATGGGGCGGAAGCGCTGGAGAATGACCGGTATGGGCAGCTTCGTTCCCTGATAGGGTTCGAAAGCGATGCCTTCGCCGGCGCTGAGCATTCCACCTTTCAGAACCCGGCAATAAAAGCCCGGCTGACCCGCCTGCCGAAAACGCGGCGCGAAGCCGGGATCGCCGAGCCGGGCTGACAGGGTGGCGCAGGGAATGCGGGCGGCGGTCACTTCCAGCACCACTTCCTCGGCTGAAAACCTGTCGCCGACATGCAGTTTTGCACTATCGACACCTTCCAGAACCAGATTTTCCCCAAAAAATCCGGGCTCAACCACAAAACCCAGCGTACGCGACCAGAAATCGAGATCGGCAGAGCCCATGGCGTAGATCGCCTGATCCGGCCCGCCGTGATGTTTACGATTGCAGACAGCGTCGCTGACGATGCCTTGCGCATCCACCATCACCGCGCCCTGCACGGCATGTTTGAAAATACCCGTCTTTGCCGTCTTTCCCGGCAAGGCCTTCGCCTCGCCCCGGCACACTGCCCGTATTTTCATGGACTGCCCTTCGCGCTTCATGATTCCCGTTTCCCGATTTATGCAGTAGAAAGCGCTCATGGCAAAACGAGTCACCGGTCCCGAAATCGAAAAACTGATCCAGCTGCTTGCAAAAGTACCGGGGCTTGGGCCTCGCTCGGCGCGGCGGGCGGCGCTGCATCTCATCAAGAAGAAGGAACAGCTTCTTGGACCGCTGGGCCACGCGATGGGTGAAGCCTATGACAAGGTGAAGATCTGCTCGTGCTGCGGCAATGTCGATACCATCGATCCCTGCACTGTCTGCGCCGATGATAGACGTGACCAGTCGGTCATCATCGTGGTGGAAGACGTGTCGGATCTGTGGGCGCTGGAGCGAGCAGGCGCCATGAATACCGCCTATCATGTGCTTGGTGGCACGCTGTCGCCGCTCGATGGCGTCGGGCCGGAAGATCTGAACATCAAGGGACTGATCGATCGCGTCAGCGCCGGCGGTATTCGCGAGCTCATCATCGCCGTCAATGCGACGGTGGAGGGACAGGCAACAGCCCATTACATCACCGACCGCCTGGCCGATCTCGGCATCAAGATCACCCGGCTTGCGCATGGCGTGCCTGTTGGCGGCGAGCTGGACTATCTCGACGAGGGCACATTGACGGCGGCGCTGCGCGCTCGCACAACGATCTGACGCCTTCTTTCCCTGTCCGTCACTCGAAGAGGAGACCGAATGCGAAACCGATTTGATTCTTTGTTTTGGCGCATTTCCAGACGGAAAACCGGCCTCCACATTTCCTGGAAAAGCCTCAAGGCATTGGCCGCCATTCTTTCCGTTTTTTCAGCAACGGACGCTCTGGCGCAATCCGCGCCGACAGGTGCCGCTGCTGCCCGGTACGATGCCGATTTCAATGCATGGCTGAAAAAGGAAATCTGGCCGGAAGCGCGCAAGGCGGGAATTTCGCAAAAGACGCTGGAGGCTGCGCTGAGCGGCC
This sequence comes from Agrobacterium sp. A3-95, assembly GCF_053521785.1. Taxonomy (NCBI): domain Bacteria; kingdom Pseudomonadati; phylum Pseudomonadota; class Alphaproteobacteria; order Hyphomicrobiales; family Rhizobiaceae; genus Agrobacterium; species Agrobacterium sp. A3-95. The sequence goes on from NZ_JBNWDR010000001.1 coordinate 1,078,617, forward strand.
TTTCCATCAACTGGAGTCTGCCTGATCTCGTCATCCCCGGCCAGAAGCCGCCGAAGGAACAGAGCCAGAGCCAGGCCGAATTTTCATCGCCCGGCGCTTATTTCTCCGAAAAACGATTGCAGGGGCTTGCCGCCACCGGCCGCTCTCTGGCCGCGACGCATGCCGCCACCCTTCGCCGGATCGAAGCCAAATATGGCGTGCCCGGCGATGTCGTCGTGGCGATCTGGGGCCGCGAATCCGGTTTCGGCCGTGCGAAACTGCCGCATTCGGTTGTCGATGTGCTGGCGACGAAAGCCTATATGTCGACCCGCAAGGAGATGTTCCGCACCGAGCTGATCGATGCGCTGAAGATCGTCGAAAGCGGCGATATTGCGGCCTCGCGCATGATGGGGTCCTGGGCAGGCGCGCTCGGTCAGCCGCAATTCATGCCGTCGAGCTATCTCAAATATGCCGTTGATTTCGATGGCGACGGCCACCGCGATATCTGGAACTCCGTGCCGGACGCATTGGCATCCATAGCGAACTATCTTTCGCAGCGCGGCTGGCAGAGGGATCGCGACTGGGGCTTCGAAGTGTCTATACCCGGCAACGTCTCCTGCGCCCAGGAAGGCCCGGATCTTGCCCGGCCGGTGAGTGCGTGGGCGAAGATGGGGATCACCCGCATTTCCGGAAAGGCCTTTCCATCCAATGACCTCTCCGCCGACGGCATGATGCTTGTGCCAGCCGGGCGGCACGGGCCGGAATTCGTGGTGACGCCGAATTTCTACGTCATCAAGGAATACAATAATTCCGATCTCTACGCGCTGTTCATCGGCAATCTCGCCGACCGCATCTCCCATGGGGCGGGGCCGTTCAAGGGCGAATGGGGCAATGTCGGATCGATGTTGCGCTCCGACGTTCTTGCCATGCAGAAGGCACTCGTCGCCAAGGGTTATGATGTCGGCAAAGCGGACGGGCTGGCCGGCTTCAAGACACGCCGGTCACTGGGCGACTGGCAGGCGAAAAACGGTCTGTCACCAACCTGCTTTCCCGATGCTACGCTGAAAGCGAAGCTGAAATAGCAGCTTACTGGCGACGTGTGAAAACCTCTCCTCCGTCATGCGCGGGCTTGTCCCGAGCATGACATCGCCACTACTTAGCCCTATCGTCTCTCAATGCTGGTCCGTATGCGGCTTGTGGAAGATGTCATCTGTCGGCGGAATGGTTTGCCGCTCGATCATCCGGTGCACGCGGGGCCGTGTCTTGCCGCGATGAAGGGCCAGTAGCCGGTCCCAGGCTTCCGCATCCGCCTGGGTGCGGCGGTGGTTGTGGCGGACATATTCCACCCATGTCAGTACATGGTAGCTTTCCGTCCAGATATCAGGATTTTCCAGATCACGCATCAGGTTCCAGTTGCGCGCGCCATCGCGCAGACGGATGCGGCGACGCTCAGCCATCAAAGGCAGGAATTCGCCGAGATCCTCGTCATGAATTTCATAGTCTATAAGAATGGCAATCGGCCCGCTGCGCGGCTTGATATCGAGCCTTAGCGGCGGTTCGACGAAACGGTTGAGCGGATCGAGGTTGAGTGAAGCAAAAGCGGGCATGGCGAGTTTGAGGCCGACGACGACGCCCAGCAGCATCAGCACGCACGAACCGAGAAGCGAATAGGAAATACCGTAATCTTCCGCCAGCTCGCCCCACAGCCAACTGCCGACGGCGATGCCGCCGAAGGTCAGCGTCTGGTAAAGCGACAGCGCCCGGCCCACCACCCAGCGCGGGGCAGAAAGCTGGACGATGGTATTGAACAGGGAAAGCGCCAGAACCCAGCAGGCACCGGCAATAGTCAAAACAAGCGAGGTTACGATCGCGTTCGTGCTGACCGCCGTCACGCCGGAACTGAAGGCGAAGCCCAAAAAGGCGACACGTACGATCCATTCGCTGGACAGAACCTCGCGAAGTCTGGCGCTGACGAGCGCGCCGCCGATAGCGCCGACACCGAACGCACCCAGCATGACGCCGTAGGTCAGCGGGCCACCCTCGACCAGATCGCGGGCAACGATCGGCATCAGCGCCAGGATGGCGCTGGCGGAAAGGCCGAAGAGAAAGCCACGCACCAGAACCTTGCCGATATTCGGCGACATCGCCACATAACGCATCCCGGCCGATATGGCGGCAAGAAGCTGCTCGCGCGGCAAGGTCGAGGCATATTTGGGCGGCTGCCAGCGAACCAGCGCGTAGATGAGGGCAAAATAGCTGAGCGCGTTCACGAAAAACGCGGCCGCGGCGCCGGCGGCAGCGACGATGATGCCGCCGATGGCAGGACCGACGCTGCGGGTGATATTAAACCCGACGCTATTCAGTGTCACGGCGGCGGGCAGATCCTCACGCGGCACCATTTCGCCGACGGACGCCTGCCAGGACGGATTGTTGAGCGCCGTGCCACAGCCGATCATGAAGGTGAAGAAGAGCAGCAACCACGGAGTGAGCCAGCCGGACCAGGCAAAAACCGTCAGCAGCACGGAAGCCGTCAGCATCAGGATCTGAGCGGAAATCATGATGCGGCGGCGGTCGAAACTATCGGCCAGTGCGCCTGAAATCAGCGAAAACATCATGATCGGCAGCGAGGTGGAGGCCTGTACCAGCGCTATCATGTTTTCGGAACTCGACAGCGAGGTCATCATCCACGCGGCGCCAACCGCCTGGATCAGACCGCCGAAATTCGAGGCAAGGCTCGCGATCCAGATTCGTCTGTAAGTCAAATGCCTTAAAGGCGCGAGTGGCGATTTACGGTCAGGCACGATCAGTCCACTTGATGCAACTGCGATTTGTCAAACGGCAACTATAGACAGTGCCGGAAATCATGCCACCCTTTCCGACACGGTGAAGGTGAAAATGTGGCCGCAGCCGTGACTGACGCGCCCTGCCCGCGAAAACCTTGCAATCCTGCCCTGATGGGTCTATATGACCTTTGAAATTCTTGATCGCTTGATGAAGAGTGGGGCCGCAAGGCTCCGCTCTTTTTCGTTAGGCGAACCGGAAACCACGGGCTGAGCGCCCGGTGAAAATCTAAAGACCGGAAGGCCAGATGGCAGACACCGTACATGAACCGCGACTGATAACCGAAACGGGAATCGACCAGCGCATCGCCGAAATCATCGAGCCTGTTTTGACGGGCATGGGATATCTTCTGGTGCGCGTGCGGCTCTCCAACCAGAACGGCATGACCCTGCAGGTGATGGCCGAGCGGGAAGACGGCACCATGACCGTCGAGGGCTGCGAAGCCGTGTCAATGGCGATTTCACCGGTTCTTGATGTGGAAGATCCGGTCGATAAGGCGTATCATCTCGAAGTTTCCTCGCCCGGCATTGACCGGCCGATGGTTCGCAAGTCGGATTTCACCCGTTGGCAGGGCCATCTGGTGAAGGCCGAAACCTCCATTCTGGTCGAAAACCGCAAGCGGTTTCGCGGCAAGATCGTCGAGGTGGATGCGGACGGCTTCAAGCTGGAACGCGACCAGATCGCCTATGGCGACGAACCGACAGTCACCATTCCGTTCAGCGCGCTTTCCGACGCGAAGCTCATTCTGACGGACGACCTTATTCGTGATGCGCTGCGGGCAGACAAGGCGGCAAAGGCCGCCGCCGCAAACCAGAACGACGAAAACGAAGCAGACGAAGACTAATTCCAACGTAAAAGCCCGGAAAACGGGTGATCCCCGCAATTATGCGACTTACGGAGACAAAAAAATGGCAGTGAGTGCTAACCGGCTTGAGCTTCTGCAGATCGCCGATGCTGTGGCGCGCGAAAAGGTCATCGACCGCGAAATCGTGCTTGCCGCAATGGCCGACGCTATCCAGAAAGCCGCCCGCTCGCGCTATGGTTCGGAAACCAACATTCGCGCCGACATCAACTCCAAGACCGGCGAAATCCGCCTGCAGCGTCTTCTGGAAGTGGTAGAGACGGCCGAAGACTATTCGACCCAGATTCCGCTCGAACTTGCCCGCGACCGCAACCCGGACGCCAAGCTCGGCGATTTCATCGCCGATCCGCTGCCGCCGATGGATTTCGGCCGTATCGCCGCACAGTCCGCCAAGCAGGTCATCGTTCAGAAGGTGCGCGAAGCAGAACGCGACCGTCAGTATGACGAGTTCAAGGATCGCATCGGCGAAATCGTCAACGGCACCGTCAAGCGCGTCGAATATGGCAATGTCATCGTCGATCTGGGCCGTGGCGAAGGCATCATCCGTCGCGACGAGATGATTCCGCGGGAAAACATGCGTTATGGCGACCGTGTACGCGCTTACGTCTACGACGTTCGCCGCGAGCAGCGTGGCCCGCAGATTTTCCTGTCGCGTACACATCCGCAGTTCATGGTGAAGCTGTTCACCATGGAAGTTCCTGAAATCTACGACGGCATCATCCAGATCAAGTCGGTTGCCCGTGACCCCGGTTCGCGCGCCAAGATCGCCGTCATTTCGAACGACTCGTCGATCGATCCGGTCGGCGCCTGCGTCGGTATGCGCGGTTCGCGCGTTCAGGCCGTTGTCGGCGAATTGCAGGGCGAAAAGATCGACATCATTCCGTGGAGCCAGGAGCCGGCATCCTTCATCGTCAACGCTCTGCAGCCCGCTGAAGTGGCCAAGGTCGTTCTGGATGAAGAATCCGAGCGCATCGAAGTTGTGGTTCCCGACGAGCAGCTTTCGCTCGCCATCGGCCGCCGCGGCCAGAACGTACGTCTGGCATCGCAGCTGACCGGCTGGGATATCGACATCATGACGGAGCAGGAAGAATCCGAGCGTCGCCAGAAGGAATTCAACGAGCGCACGGCACTCTTCATGGACGCCCTCGACGTTGACGAGATGGTTGGTCAGGTTCTGGCTTCCGAAGGCTTCGCGCAGGTTGAAGAACTTGCCTATGTCGATCTTGGAGAAATTTCCTCGATCGACGGCTTCGACGATGACACCGCCGATGAAATCCAGACCCGCGCCCGCGAATATCTGGAACGCCTGGAAGCCGAAATGGACGCCAAGCGCAAGGAACTCGGCGTTGCCGACGAGCTGCGCCAGATCGAAGGCCTGACCTCGCAGATGATGGTCGCCCTTGGTGAAGACGGTATCAAGACCATCGAGGACTTTGCCGGTTGCGCCGCAGACGATCTGGTCGGCTGGAGCGAACGCAAGGACGGCGAGACGAAGAAGTTCGAAGGCATCTTCTCCAAGCTCGACGTATCGCGCGTCGAAGCTGAGAACATGGTTGTGCAGGCCCGTCTTCTGGCAGGCTGGATCACGGCCGAGGATCTGGCTTCCGAAGAAGAAGTCGATGCGGAAGCTACTGAGGAGGCGGATACCGCCGAACAGGAATGACATCGCAGGTGCATGAGCCGGACGAGCTGCCCGAAACCGATGAGGACGGGCGGCTGGAAGGCAACGTCAATGGACGTATGTGCATTGTGACAAGGCAGAGCGGATCTCCAGACGAGTTGATCCGCTTCGTCGCAGGGCCGGACGGCAACGTCGTTCCGGACCTGAAACGCCAATTGCCGGGGCGCGGATGCTGGGTAAAGCCGGAGCGCGCCCTGATAGAGAAAGCCATCGCGAAGAAGATCTTCGCACGGGCACTCAAACGCGACGTCAAGGCCGGGCCGGAGCTTCTCGCTCTTCTCGACCGCCTGATGTCGCAGCAGCTTGCCGGAATGATGAACATGGCGCGCAAGGCGGGTCAGTTCATCAGCGGCGCGACGAAAGTCGATGCCGCCGTCCGTTCGGGGAATGCGATTGCCGTGTTCCACGCAACCGATGCCGCGGCAGACGGCGTGCGAAAACTGGACCAGGCCCGCAAGGCCTGGGAGCTCGGCAGCGATGCCGGCAATGAAATTCCGTCCTTCCGGCTCTTTAGCGAAGCCGAAATGGACGAGTTGATGGGCCAGAATGCTTTTATCCATGCTTGCGCGCTTGCGGGGCAGGCGGGTGAGGGTGTAGTGAAGCGCGCAAAGATGCTTAAGCAGTACCGCCTTGGCGGTCAGCCTGAGGCGGAACGCGACGCTGCCCGGACAGTACAATGACGCGGTTGCCAAACATGAACGGCCGCCGCGTTCCGATGCAGCAATTGAACGACGAGACCTGATGGATGTCATCCGGTTCTCGTCCGTAGGAACGGGAACGGAATGACCGACAACAACGACGACAAGACACTCAATGCGCCGGCCAAGAAGACTCTTACCCTGAAACCGGGCGGGATGAATCAGGGCACCGTGCGGCAGGACATGGGTCGAGGTCGCACCAACGCGGTTGTCGTGGAAACACGCAAGCGCCGCCCCCTGCGTCCCGAAGACGAGAAGCCGGTTCAGCCTGTCGTGGCGGCAGCTCCGGCGCCGAAGCCGGCAGCGCCTGCCCCTTCGGCACCGCGTCCGCAGGCCCCACAGCAACGCATTCAACAGCCGAGCAACCAACAGCAGCGTCCGGGTTCTTCCCATTCGCAGCAGCGCCCCGGCTCGTCCGCACCGCAGCAGCGTCAGCCTGACCGTCCGCGCGGCAACGTTCTGCACGACCTGTCCGCAGGCGAGATGGAAGCCCGCCGCCGTGCGCTGATAGAAGCGCAGGCTCGCGATGTTATCGAAGCCAAGCAGCGCGCCGAAGACGAAGCCCGCCGCAAGGTGGAAGAAGAACAACGCATCGCCGCTGAAAAGATCGAAGCCGAAAACCGCGCTGCCGAAGAGGCTGCGGCGGCAAAGATCGCTGCGAGCCAGCCTGTTACGGAAGCGAAATCCGATCTCTCCGGCGAAAAGCCGGCTGCGGCCGCTGCGCCGGCGCCACGCGCTGACGCCCGTCCCCAGCCTGTTGCTCCCCGTTCCGCTCCCGCCACGCCCGACGCCGCCGCTCCCCGCGGACGCCGCACCGGTGGCGACGACGAGGACGATCGCGGCGCAGTCCGTCGTGGCAGCAGCCTTCCGGCTCGTGGCAAGGTCGTGGCTCCGGTTCCGGCCAAGCCTGCAGCCCGCCTGAAGACCGAAGAAGAGCGCCGTCGTGGCAAGCTGACCGTGACCGCCGCCAATCTGGAAGAAGATGGTACGCCGCGTGGCCGCTCGATGGCATCCATGCGCCGCCGCCAGGAGAAATTCCGTCGCAGCCAGATGCAGGAAACCCGCGAAAAGGTTCTGCGCGAAGTCATCCTGCCGGAAACCATCACCATTCAGGAACTGTCGCAGCGTATGTCCGAGCGCGCCGTTGACGTCATCAAGTTCCTGATGAAGGAAGGCCAGATGCTTAAGCCGGGCGACGTGATCGACGCCGATCTGGCGGAACTGATCGCGGTCGAATTCGGCCATACGGTCAAGCGCGTTTCCGAATCCGACGTTGAAGAGGGTCTCTTCAACAAGGCTGACGATGAAGGCGAGATGGTTTCCCGTCCGCCGGTCGTGACCATCATGGGCCACGTCGACCACGGCAAGACCTCGCTGCTCGACGCTATCCGTCAGGCGAATGTCGTTGCTGGCGAGGCCGGTGGCATCACCCAGCATATCGGCGCCTATCAGGTCGAAAAGAACGGTCAGAAGATCACCTTCATCGACACCCCCGGCCACGCCGCCTTTACGGCAATGCGTGCCCGTGGTGCGCAGGCAACCGACATCGCCGTGCTGGTTGTTGCAGCCGACGACAGCGTGATGCCGCAGACGATCGAGTCGATCAACCATGCGAAGGCGGCCGGTGTTCCGATCGTCGTTGCGATCAACAAGATCGACAAGCACGAGGCAAACCCTGAAAAGGTTCGCCAGCAGCTGCTGCAGCACGAAGTGTTCGTGGAATCGATGGGTGGTGAAGTTCTTGATGTCGAAGTGTCGGCCAAGAACAAGCTCAACCTCGACAAGCTGCTCGAAGCGATCCTGCTTCAGGCGGAAATCCTCGATCTCAAGGCGGATCCAAGCCGCACCGCGGAAGGCACGGTCATCGAAGCCGAGCTGGACCGTGGACGTGGTGCCGTCGCGACCGTTCTCGTGCAGAAGGGTACACTGAAGCCCGGCCAGATCATCGTTGCCGGCGATCAGTGGGGCCGTGTGCGCGCGCTCGTCAACGACAAGGGCGACCACGTCAAGGAAGCCGGTCCGGCCATGCCGGTCGAAATCCTCGGCCTTTCCGGCACGCCGTCGGCCGGTGACCGTTTTGCGGTTGTCGAAAACGAAGGTCGTGCTCGCGAGATCTCCGAATACCGCCAGCGTCTGGCACGCGACAAGGCTGTTGCCCGTCAGACCGGTCAGCGCGGCTCGCTGGAACAGATGATGAGCCAGTTGCAGACTTCGGGATTGAAGGAATTCCCGCTGGTCATCAAGGCGGACGTGCAAGGTTCGGTCGAAGCCATTATCGCTTCGCTCGACAAGCTCGGCACAGACGAAGTCCGCGCTCGTGTCGTTCACTCTGGTGCTGGTGCCATCACGGAATCGGATATCTCGCTTGCCGAGGCATCGAACGCCGCGATCATCGGCTTCAACGTTCGCGCCAACGCACAGGCACGTACGGCGTCCGAACGCGCCGGTATCGAAATCCGCTACTACAACATCATCTACGATCTGGTGGATGACGTGAAGGCGGCGATGTCGGGTCTGCTTTCGCCGGAACGTCGCGAGACCTTCCTCGGCAATGCCGAAATTCTCGAGGTGTTCAACATCACCAAGGTCGGTAAGGTCGCGGGTTGCCGCGTCGTCGAGGGCAAGGTGGAACGTGGTGCGGGTGTGCGTCTGGTGCGCGACAACGTCGTTATCCACGAAGGCAAGCTCAAGACCCTCAAGCGCTTCAAGGACGAAGTCAACGAAGTGCCTGTTGGTCAGGAGTGCGGTATGGCCTTCGAGAATTACGAAGACATTCGCGCCGGCGACACCATCGAGTGCTTCCGCGTCGAACACATCACGAGAACGCTCTAAGCGTCTCGCCGCAAAACAGGACTTTTCTGTCGGGCGCCGGCTTCACCGGCGCTCGCTCCGTTTGAGGCATTACCCATGGCAAAAGCTACATCATCGGCCCCTTCGCAACGCATGCTGCGTGTTGGCGAACAGGTGCGCGCCGCACTGACCCAAATTCTCCAGCGCGGTGAAGTCCGCGACGATCTGATCGAAGGCACCGTCATTTCCATCTCGGAAGTGCGCATGTCACCCGATCTCAAGATCGCGACCGCTTACGTGACGCCGCTTGGCGTTGCGGATCATACCGACATCATCACGGCGCTCAACCGCCATGCCAAGTTCATGCGCGGCCGCCTCGGCCCGCAGCTGCGGCAGATGAAGTACATGCCGGAACTGCGTTTCCGCGACGATACGAGTTTCGACAACTACCAGAAGATCGACGCACTCCTGCGGTCACCGGAGGTGCAGCGCGATCTGGGACCTTCGAACGAAAAAGACGACGAACAGAACTGAAGCATGTCCAAACCACGCAAACAGCAGAACCGCAAACCCAAGGGCCGCCCAGTTTCGGGCTGGCTCATTCTCGACAAGCCGCTCGATTTCGGCTCAACCGAAGCCGTTTCCAAGATCAAATGGCTGTTTAACGCCCAGAAGGCAGGTCACGCCGGAACACTCGACCCCTTGGCGTCCGGCATGCTGCCGATTGCCCTCGGTGACGCCACCAAGACCGTTCCTTACGTCATGGACGGCCGGAAAATCTACGAGTTTACCGTCACCTGGGGTGAAGAACGCGCAACCGACGATCTGGAAGGCGAGGTTGTCAACTCCTCCGACCAGCGCCCGGACGAACAGGCGATCCGCGATATTCTGCCCAATTATACCGGCGTGATCATGCAGACGCCGCCGCAGTTTTCCGCCATCAAGATTGCCGGTGAGCGGGCCTATGATCTGGCGCGTGAAGGCGAAACGGTGGAGATTCCCGCGCGCGAGGTGGAAATTCACCGTCTGACGCTGCTCGCCTGCCCCGACGCTGACACCGCTCATTTCGAAGTGGAATGCGGCAAGGGTACCTATGTGCGGGCGCTTGCGCGCGACATGGGCCGGGATCTCGGCTGTTTCGGTCATATTTCGCAATTGCGCCGTACCATGGTCGCGCCATTCGGCGAGGACATGATGGTACCGCTCGAAACCTTGACGGCGCTCGAAGCCATCGAAGACCGCGACGAGCGGCTTGAAGCGCTCGATGCTTTTCTGATCGACACGGCGGAAGCGCTTTCATCCCTTCCCCACCTCATCATCAATGATGATCAGGCACACCGGCTGAAGATGGGCAATCCGATCCTGCTGCGCGGGCGTGATGCGCCGGCCAATCACCCGGAGGCCTATGCCACTGCGCATGGCAAGCTCATTGCCATCGGAGAGATCGGCGAGGGCGAATTCCGGCCGAAGCGCGTTTTCGGTTGAGACGAGCCTTGAGGGGCGCCGTCAATCGCCTCTTTCAATTGTACCCGGAATAGTTTATAGGCAGCGCCAGCTTGGGCTTTGCCTATGCTGCCGAATGGCCAGAGCTGGACGACATCCCGGCTCTAGGCGTCCCATTTTTCCTTAAAATAGAAAGGATCGTCCGATGTCGATTACTGCAGAGCGCAAAGCCGCCCTCATCAAGGAATATGCAACGAACGAAGGCGACACCGGTTCTCCGGAAGTTCAGGTCGCTATTCTGACCGAGCGGATCAACAACCTGACCGGTCACTTCAAGGACCACAAGAAGGACAACCACTCCCGTCGTGGCCTTCTGACGCTGGTTTCGAGCCGCCGTTCGCTTCTCGACTATCTGAAGAAGAAGGACGAAGCCCGTTACAGCAAGCTGATCGGTGCTCTCGGCATTCGCCGCTAAAACCTTATCCGGCGGGTTTCGCAACGATACCCGCCGGTTTTTATATCTGGCCTTTTGAAGGTCATCTTCAATTTCCGGGCGTTCGCCATAGATGTGGCCCCCGGACGATAAGGCAGCCCCGGATGGGCCGGTGCAGCCTTTTCAACCGCAGACCTGTCATGGGGCAGGATTGCCGGATGCTTGCACCTTGAAAGCCTCCGGCTGTCTTGCCCGTGATTGCGTCGTTCGTTGCCCCCTCGCAAGGCGGGCATACACAAACAAGGACAAGATATGTTCAATAAACACTCCGTGGAAATCGAATGGGCTGGCCGCCCGCTGAAGCTCGAGACAGGCAAGGTTGCCCGTCAGGCTGACGGCGCCGTCATCGCAACCTACGGCGAGACGATGGTTCTTGCGACGGTGGTTTCCGCAAAGTCTCCGAAGCCTGGACAGGACTTCTTCCCGCTCACCGTGAACTACCAGGAAAAGACCTACGCAGCCGGCAAGATCCCCGGCGGCTATTTCAAGCGCGAAGGCCGTCCGTCGGAAAAGGAAACGCTGGTTTCCCGCCTGATCGACCGTCCGATCCGCCCGCTGTTTCCTGAAGGCTACAAGAACGACACGCAGGTTGTCGTAACGGTCATTCAGCACGACCTCGAAAATGACCCGGACGTTCTGTCGATGGTTGCCGCATCCGCTGCGCTCACACTGTCTGGCATTCCTTTCATGGGCCCGGTCGGCGGCGCGCGCGTTGGTTACATCAACGGCGAATATGTTCTGAACCCGCATCTTGATGAGATGGATGAATCGGTTCTGGATCTGGTTGTTGCCGGCACGCAGGACGCCGTCCTGATGGTGGAGTCGGAAGCCAAGGAACTCAACGAAGACGTCATGCTCGGCGCCGTCATGTTCGGCCATCGCGGCTTCCAGCCGGTTATCGACGCGATCATCAAGCTCGCTGAAGTTGCCGCCAAGGAACCGCGCGAATTCGAACCGGAAGATTTCTCCGCACTCGAAAACGAAATGCTCGGCCTTGCCGAAACCGAACTGCGCACCGCCTACAAGATCACCGAAAAGGCTGCCCGTTACGCCGCCGTCGACGCCGTAAAGGCGAAGGTCAAGGCTCACTTCCTGCCGGAAGAAGGCGAAGCGAAGTATAGCCCTGAAGAAATCGGCGCTGTCTTCAAGCACCTTCAGGCGAAGATCGTTCGCTGGAACGTTCTCGACACCAAGAGCCGCATCGATGGCCGCGACCTGTCGACCGTTCGTCCGATCGTTTCGGAAGTTGGCATCCTGCCGCGTACGCACGGCTCGGCGCTGTTCACCCGTGGTGAAACCCAGGCGATCGTTGTTGCGACGCTCGGCACCGGCGAAGACGAACAGTATGTCGACAGCCTGACCGGCATGTACAAGGAACGTTTCCTTCTGCATTACAACTTCCCGCCCTACTCGGTCGGTGAAACGGGCCGTATGGGTTCCCCGGGCCGTCGCGAAATCGGTCACGGCAAGCTCGCATGGCGCGCTATCCGTCCGATGCTGCCGACTGCGGAACAGTTCCCCTACACGCTGCGCGTCGTTTCCGAAATCACCGAGTCCAACGGCTCTTCGTCGATGGCAACGGTTTGCGGCACCTCGCTTGCACTGATGGACGCTGGCGTACCGTTGGCCAAGCCAGTTGCCGGTATCGCCATGGGCCTTATCCTCGAAGGCGAGCGCTTTGCGGTTCTCTCCGACATCCTGGGTGACGAAGATCACCTCGGCGATATGGACTTCAAGGTTGCAGGTACTGCCGACGGCATCACCTCGCTGCAGATGGACATCAAGATCGCCGGTATCACCGAAGAGATCATGAAGATCGCTCTGGAGCAGGCACAGGGTGGCCGCAAGCACATCCTCGGCGAAATGGCGAATGCCATCACCGAGAGCCGCGGCCAGCTTGGCGAATTCGCACCGCGCATCGAAGTGATGAACATTCCGGTCGACAAGATCCGTGAAGTCATCGGTTCGGGCGGCAAGGTCATCCGCGAAATCGTCGAAAAGACCGGCGCCAAGATCAACATCGAAGACGACGGCACCGTCAAGATCGCTTCTGCTTCCGGCAAGGAAATCGAAGCGGCCCGCAAGTGGATCCATTCGATCGTTGCAGAACCGGAAGTCGGCCAGATCTACGAAGGTACGGTCGTCAAGACCGCTGACTTCGGCGCTTTCGTCAACTTCTTCGGCGCCCGCGACGGCCTCGTTCACATCTCGCAGCTCGCTTCCGAGCGTGTCGCCAAGACCTCCGACGTCGTCAAGGAAGGCGACAAGGTCTGGGTCAAGCTGATGGGCTTCGACGAGCGTGGCAAGGTTCGCCTGTCCATGAAGGTTGTCGACCAGGCAACCGGCAAGGAAGTTGCCGCAGACAAGAAGAAGGAAGATGGCGAAGCCGCTGCCGAATAAGGCAGCCTCGCCAGACCCTATCGAGGCGCGGGTTTTGCCCGCGCCTTTTTTCTATTCCATCTTGAGGACGCTCCAATGAGCCGTGATGCTGTTAAAACCCTTTTCCATCCCTTTGCCGCAGAGATGCTCGACTTGCCGAAAGAGGGCGAGCGCGTTCTGTTTCTGGGAGCGGAAGCCGGCCCGCGGCTAGACGGTTTTAACGCTGACATCGTCTCGGTTCAGAATTTTCGACCGCTTTACCGGGCTCTTCAGGCGCAGAACGCAGAGGTCACGCCGGATATTTCCGGCGAGGACTACGATGCGGCGTTGCTGCTTTGCGGCAAACATCGCGGCGAGAACGAAAACCGCGTCGCTGAAGCGCTCTCTCGCGTCAAGGCGGGTGGGTTGATCGTGGCGGCGGGATCGAAAGAAGACGGCATTCTGACGCTGCGCAAGACGCTGGCAAAGCTTGGCATCGAGGCGGAATCGACGCCGAAGTACCACGGCGTCGCCCTCTGGTTCAAACGGCCGGAAGACGTTGCATCTGCCGTGTCGAAACTCGCGCAACATTCCGTTACGGTTGCTGGCCGTTTCACCGCCATGCCCGGCATGTTCTCGCATGACCGCGTGGACGATGGCTCGGAGCTGCTCGCGTCGCGCCTGCCGACCGACTTCGACGGCAACGCCGCCGATTTCGGCGCAGGCTGGGGTTATCTCTCGGTCATGCTGGCGGAAAAATCGCCGCGCACGGCGCGTATCGATCTTTTCGAAGCGGACTGGAACGCGCTCGAATTCGCCAAGACCAATCTTCTTGAAAACAATCCGCGACTGACGGCGCGCTTCTTCTGGCAGGACCTTGCAAACGAGCCGCCGAAAGAAAAATACGACCTCATCATCATGAACCCGCCTTTCCACGCGGCAGGACAGGCGGCAGAACCCGCTCTCGGTCAGGCCTTTATCAAGACGGCTGCCGGCGCGCTTCGCAACGGTGGAAAGCTGCTGATGGTCGCCAATCGCGGCATGCCCTATGAGCCGGTTCTGGCGGCGGAATTCCGCACCAGCGCCGAGGTATGCCGCAACGCGCGCTTCAAGATCCTGAGCGCCCAGAAGTAAGCAATTCGAGCATCATCAGCTCAACAGCCATGCCCACAGCGACACGGAGAGAACACCGGTCGCCGTGGAAATGCTGATGGTGGAGGCCGCAACGCTGTGGCCGATGCCGAAGCGGTTGGCGATCAGCCATGCATTCACCCCTGTCGGCACCGACGAGGTGAGCACGAGGGCAGCTGTCCATTCCCGGCTGAGGCCGAGAGCATGGCCCATGGCCCACACGCAGGCGGGCAGAAGCAGCAGTTTAAAAACCGTCATGGTGACGGCAATCCCCAGATTACCGCGAATGGTGTATTTCGTCAGCGCCATACCGAGCGAGATGAGCGCTGCCGGTCCCGCCATGGACGCGATCTGATCAACCACGGTCTTGAGGATGGGCGTGAGCGTCACGCCTGAAACATTGGTCGAAAGCCCGATGAAAAGTCCGATCACCAGCGGATTTGTGATGAGGTTGCGGCCGACCTGCCTGAAGACAGAAGCCATGCTGCGCTTTTCGCCGCCCACCGCCTTATGCGTGGCGTTCTCCATCAAGATGGTACCGGCAATCATCATGACCGGCAGATGGATGGCCAGCAGAATGGAGAGGGCGACCAGCCCCTCATCCCCGATGGACCGCCCGACAAGCGGCAGGCCGATGAAGATATTGTTGGCAAAGGCCGAGGATATGCCGGCTATGACGGCGATGCGACTATCCTGCTTGAAGATGTACCGCGTGACGATATGCCCAACCGTCCAGGTTACGAACACGCCGGCGAAATAGGTCAGCCACAGCCGGAAGGGCGATGCGCCATGAAAATTCGCCTCCGCAAGAGTGCGGAAGATCAAAGTCGGCACGGCGATCTTGAAAACGAAATCGCTGAGAATCTCACCGGCATCAGCCCTGAACAAGCCGGCCTTGACGGTGAGCCAGCCGATCAGGATAAGAATGAAAATCGGAGCGACGTTCGCGGCAACGGCAGACATGGAGGGAGAGCTTTCGCGGCTTTTGCGGGAGATACTCCGCTTTAGAGCCTTTTCCAAGGGAATGGAATCGCGAAAACGCTGCACCCGGATGTTTCATTCAATAAGCGACGTAGCTCCGTCAGGTATTTTTGCAAAAAGCCCCTCAAAACCGGTCACTGGATCAAGTGGCGCTGCGGTCGGTTTTTCGAGTACCGTCTATAATGAAAACCCGCTTGCGGCACTCTAGAAAGGGGCGCACCAAAGGTGGACCAAAAGAAAAAGCGGGGTTTCCCCCGCCTTTTGTCATATCCGTTATACGCCGTCAGTACATCCGTGAAGGAGATAACGGGTGAGCCAGAAGACCTCATGTCTTCTATTCTGATACGTATTTACGCACCGTTTGCTCTGATCGGAGTGATAGCTTAACCACATTACAGGCACATGACGCGTTTCTGTCTCTGGTGGAGAACCGCATATTTTCCCTTTGGGCTTTTCTTGCCGCCAGAATTGTTTAAGACCGTTCAAAAATGTGCACCCTGCAAACCGGATAGGGCCTATGACGAAATTCGACGTACTGACTGTCGGCAATGCCATCGTCGACATCATTTCCCGTTGTGATGATCGCTTCCTCAATGATAACGCCATCACCAAGGGCGCGATGAACCTCATCGACGCGGAGCGGGCCGAACTGCTCTATTCGCTGATGGGACCCGCTCTCGAGGCCTCCGGCGGAAGTGCGGGCAACACGGCGGCGGGCGTGGCGAATTTCGGTGGCAGGGCGGCTTATTTCGGCAAGGTGGCCGAAGATCAGCTCGGCGAAATCTTCCAGCACGATATCCGCGCGCAGGGCGTCTATTTCGAAACGAAGCCGGAAGGCACGTTTCCGCCGACTGCCCGCTCGATGATCTTCGTCACGGAAGACGGTGAGCGCTCGATGAACACCTATCTCGGCGCCTGCGTCGATCTCGGTCCGGAAGATGTAGAAGAAGACGTCGTAGCGAACACGAAGGTCACCTATTTCGAAGGTTACCTGTGGGATCCGCCGCGCGCCAAGGATGCCATTCGCGATTGCGCCCGCATTGCGCATGAGAACGGCCGTGAAGTCTCCATGACGCTTTCAGACAGTTTCTGCGTTGGCCGATACCGCGAAGAATTTCTCGACCTGATGCGTTCCGGCACCGTGGACATCGTTTTCGCCAACAAGCAGGAAGCTCTCTCGCTTTATGAAACCGACGATTTCGAGCTGGCGCTGACAAAAATCGCTGCCGATTGCAAGATCGCAGCGGTGACGATGAGCGAAGAAGGCGCCGTTATCCTGCGCGGCACGGAACGCGTGAAGGTAGAAGCCTATCCAGTATATGACGTGGTCGACACAACGGGTGCCGGCGATCTTTTCGCCGCCGGCTTCCTTTTCGGCTACACGCAGGATCGGTCTCTGGAAGATTGCGGCAAACTCGGCTGCCTTGCTGCTGCCGCCGTCATTCAGCAGGTCGGGCCGCGTCCGATGTCATCGCTCAAGGCGCTGGGCGAGAAAAACGGCCTTATTTAAAGGCCTCGCCGGGATAAGCACCCCAGATTTCACCCTGCGACACCCAGCCTGAGGCCTGACCGGCCTCGGCGCGGCACCAGTCGCCGTTGCATTCACCGATCCTGAAGACGACACCCGGCTCCAGCCGGGCAATGACGGAGGCGCCCGACTGTGCGTCGCGGCGCATGTTCACGTAGACATCCTTGCCCTTGCCGCGCATCCACGGCGCGGCGACGGCCGTGCGCTCGCCGGAGAGCAGCGCCTGGTTAACCCAGCCTTCCGTGCCATCGGCATCGCGGATACGCCGCCAGTTCTCATATTCCTGAATGATTTCAACCGGCATTCCCGATTTCATATACATCCAGGAAACGGCATAATCCGTGCTGGGTCCGATGCGCATGTTGACGCGCTTGGATTTCAGGCTGACAAAACGCGGCAAAGGCAGGCCGCTTGCGCCTTTGGCAGCGCCTTGCGCCATGGCCTCGTTCGCCACACCAAAGAGGCCCAGAGACAATGCAATGCAAACCATAGAAACCACACTGCGCATGCCCATTTCCGTTTCCTGCCTTCTGCAAACCGGATTAAATTCGAGGAGGCTCGTTTCCACACGCCTCAAGCTTCGGCGAGTTTTATTTGTCTTCGCCGGTGGGTCTGGTAGAAACGCCCTGATTGAAAGAAATTATCGCTCTTTCTGGTTAATGACTTCTGAACAAGGCAGCGGCAAACGATGACCCACAAGAAGAGACCGACAGTCTATATCACCCGCAAATTGCCTGACGTCGTCGAAACCAGAATGCGGGAACTCTTCGATGCCGAACTGAATATCGACGATACGCAGCGCCGCGAGGAGGAGCTTGTGGCCGCCATGCAGCGGGTCGACGTTCTGGTGCCGACGGTCACGGACCGCATCACCGCCGCCATGATCGAGAAAGCAGGGCCGCAACTGAAGCTGATCGCCAGCTTCTCCAACGGCATAGACCATGTGGATGTGGACGCGGCTGCCCGAAAGGGCATCACAGTGACCAACACGCCCAACGTGCTGACGGAAGACAGCGCCGATATCACCATGGCGCTGGTGCTGGCCGTGCCGCGCCGCCTGATCGAAGGCACGCGCGTGCTTGCCAATGGCGCAGACGAATGGCTGGGCTGGTCGCCGACCTGGATGCTGGGACGGCGTATTTCCGGCAAACGCATCGGCATTGTCGGCATGGGCCGCATCGGTACGGCAGTTGCGCGGCGCGCCAAGGCTTTCGGCCTCTCCATACACTATCACAACCGCAAACGCGTCAACCCGGCGACGGAAGCGGAGCTTGAGGCAACCTATTGGGACAGCCTCGACCAGATGCTGGCGCGGGTGGATATTGTTTCCGTCAATTGCCCCTCCACACCTGCGACCTATCACCTGATCTCGGCACGACGGCTCGCGCTGATGCAGCCGACAAGCTACATCGTCAACACGGCGCGCGGCGATATCATCGATGAGGCGGCAATGATCCAGTGCCTGCGCGACGGAAAGATCGCCGGAGCCGGTCTCGATGTCTACGAGAACGAGCCCGCAATCAATCCCAAGCTCATCAAGCTCGCGAGAGAAGGGAAGGTCGTGCTGCTTCCGCATATGGGCTCGGCAACGATCGAGGGACGCATCGAGATGGGTGACAAGGTCATCATCAACATCCGCACGCTTTTCGACGGACACCGACCGCCGAACCGGGTGCTGCCGGGGCGGAACTGAACCGGTTCAGACAAGCCGTTTCTGCTCGTGACGTGGAAGGGAGAAGCAGGCTTTTAAGTGGATCAAAAATTGAGCCGTCTCAGCCGAGGAATTTCGTCATTTCAATCGAGGTCGTACGGTCGTAACCCGGATGGGCGTTTTCAGCGGTTTTGATGAAACCCCAGGCGGCGAATTTCGCGTGATTGCCGACAAGCTCGATGCGCGTTTCCAGCCGCAGCGCCGGTAACGCCAATTCGCGGGCCAATGCTTCGGCCCGTTCCAGAAGCATTTTGCCGATGCCTTTGCCCTGCGCTTTCAGGGAAACGCACAGCTTGCCGACGTAAAGGCAGGCCGGTTGTTCCTGCCGGCAAAACAGGCAGCCAACAATCTCATCACCATCCAGCGCCACGAAAGCGGTCTCCGCCCTCGCCTTCTCCGCGAGATTTTCGAGAGTCAAACGGTGAGCGGACGATGGTGGGTCGATGACGCCGTCCATATAGGCGAAGGACGACATGATAAGCGCAAGCAGCTCCTGCCAGCGCTCGAATTCTTCGCCAATCCATGTGATCTCAGTCATGTTTTTTTCCAGCAGGGCGGCGCTTGTAACGCACGGTTTCGAAGCGGGCCGACAGGGCATCATAGAGAAGCAGGCGGCCGACCAATGGCTCGCCGGCAGCGGTGATCACCTTGATGGCCTCCATGGCCATGATCGTGCCGATCACGCCGGTCAAAGCGCCGACGATGCCCGTTTCCGCGCAATTCGGAATAAGCCCCTGCGGCGGTGGCTCGGGAAACAGATCGCGATACCCCGGCAGCAGATTACCATCGGCACCCGCCTCATAGGGTTTCAGCACCGTTACCGAACCATCGAAACGGCCGACAGCGCCCGTTACCAGCGGCCTTTTAGCAGCCTCTGCGGCATCGGCTGCGGCATAACGTGTGTCGAAATTATCAGAACCGTCGATAAGGAGATCGAAGGATGGCAGATGGGTGTGCGCCCAGACCTGCGAAAAACGCTCCTCAAAAACAAGGGTACGCACATGCGGGTTGAGCCGGGCAATGGCTGCGCGGGCGCTTGCCGTTTTCAGCTCACCGATCGTGCCGGTATCGTGGATCACCTGCCGCTGGAGATTGGACAGGGAGACCACGTCGTCATCGATCAGGCCAAGCGTGCCAACACCGGCTGCAGCAAGATAATGAAGGACAGGCGCGCCAAGGCCACCAGCCCCGATTACCAGCACCCGCGCAGCCTTCAGACGCTGCTGCCCGGCACCGCCGATTTCCGGCAAGAGAATATGGCGCTTGTAGCGTTCGATTTCGTCCGGGCTCAGCGGGTCCATGTCGCACTCCATTTTTTCGCCGTCATGCCGTGATGCCCCCGTGGGAAACATTGAAGAATTGCGCCCTGTCGCCAAGGGCGGAGAACATTGCCGCATCCGTTCCGGTCATGAAACTCTGACCACCGAGCGCGTGAATGAGATCGAACAGAGCCGCCCGCCTGCCCTCATCCAGATGCGCGGCAATTTCGTCGAGCAGCAGAACCGGCGCATGGCCGGTCATGTTGGCGGTGAGCTGGGCATGCGCAAGCACCAATCCCACCAGCAGCGCCTTCTGTTCTCCGGTCGAGCAACGCTCTGCCTCCATGTTCTTTTCCGCATGGCGCACGAACAGATCGACACGGTGTGGCCCATCAAGCGTGCGGCCTGCCGCCGCGTCTCGATACCGGCCTTCGCGCAGCGTAAGCCTATACTCGTCTTCCAGATCGACAGCCGGCCGGTTGAGCGTGTCGTCCATGAAACCCGAGAGCGCCAGCGCTGCCGAGGGGAAGGCAGCATTGCCGGAACGGCCTTCGATGAGGCTCTTCAAAAGACCCAACATTTCATAGCGCGCCAGCGCCATGGAAATGCCGAGTTCCGCCATCTGCTTCTCGATACCGTCCAGCCAGACCGGATCGAAACGGCCTTCCGAAAGCAGACGGTTGCGGCCGCGCATGGCCTTTTCGAAGTCGCTTGCCCGCCGTCCATGCGCGGGATCGAGCGAGAGCACCAACCGATCGAGAAAACGCCGGCGATCCGAGGATGAACCGGTAAAAAGCCCATCCATGGCAGGCGTCAGCCACAGCACCCGCAGATGATCCGTCAATTCATCGACCGACTTCACCGATGTCCCGTTCAGCCTCAGGCGGCGCGACACTACCTCGCCGTCACCCTCGATCCCGGTTCCGATGGCGACCTCGCCGTCCATGCCGTCGACATCCGCAAAAATCGAAAAACCGGCGGCCTCCGCCCCCACTCGCGTCACATCGGACAGGGTGGCGCGGCGCAGGCCCCTTCCGGGCGACAGAAACGAAACGGCCTCCAGGAGATTGGTCTTGCCGGAACCGTTGTCACCCGTCAGCACCACGTGGCGGTCATCCAGCGCAAGCGACGCCGCCGCATAGTTGCGGAAGTCCGTGAGTTTCAGCCGTAAAAGCGACACCTTATTCGTCATCTGTACGGCCTAAAACGAACATAGCTGGATAGCAAGGTGGGGAATGCGTCGTCCGCATTGAACATAATGCCACCACACCGCAATCCAGTCTCCAGTAGCAACTTTTTGAGCGGCCGGTTATTGATGCGTGGTCCCTCATTATCGGTAACCCCATCCATGCGCCTGATTTTTTCGCTCCTCCTCGCTTTCAGCCTTCTTTCATCCTGCGCGGGCAGACCGGGGGCGGATGTGTTGCAGGCCATAAACACCAAGACCACCGATACGAAAATCGTGACAGCCTATGTGGCGAGCACGCGGGAGAAAAACAACGAGGCCAAAAAGGGCTTTAGCGCTGGGCGGGCGGCTGAGCTGAATTATGCGCGCTTCGACATTTCCATTCCTCCCAGCCATAAAAGCGGAAATATCGAATGGTCCAAAGGTAAGCCGAACCCGAGCAAGGATTTTGTCGTCACCAAAGCCGATATGCTGACGAAAACGCGTTTCAATTCCGATCTTGGCGACGTCACCCGCTCCGGCAAGCAGATCGCGCTTTTTGTGCATGGCTATAATTACAGCTATCAGGAAGCCTTGTTCCGTGCGGCACAAATGGCAGCCGATGCCAATATGGATGGTGTGCCGCTGGTCTTTTCATGGCCGTCCCAGGCGAGCGTCACCGGTTACGTGGCCGACAAGGAATCAGCGACCTATTCGCGAGACGCGCTGGCCACGGTGCTGACCGACCTTACCAGGCAAACACCGAAAAAAAGCATTGTCGTGTTCGGTCACAGCATGGGCGGCTGGCTGGTCATGGAAGCGCTGCGACAATTGCGCTTCGAAGGCAGGAACGATGTGCTCTCCAAACTACAGGTAGTACTGGCCGCGCCGGATATCGACGCCGATGTTTTCCGCAAGCAGATCGAGGTGGTGGGAAGGCTCAATCCGCCGCTCACCATTCTCGTCTCCAAGGACGACCGCGCCCTGAAGGCTTCCTCCATCCTCGGGGCCGACGTCACCCGCATCGGCGCGCTGGATGTGACCGATCCTCAAGTGCAGGAAGCCGCCCTGAAAGAGGGCGTTCAGTTCGTTGACATCTCCAAGCTCAAGGCATCGGATCCGCTCAACCACGACCGCTATGCGGCACTCGCGTCGCTGGTGCCACAACTGGAGGCGAGCCGGAACGGCAACGGCGAAAACGGCATAGGCCGCGCGGGTGCCTTTGTGTTCGATGCTATCGGGGCAACAGTATCCAGCCCCTTCCGGCTTGCGAGCCAGGTCGTGAACCCGCAATAACTTTTGCGGGTTCTTGGCGACAACCGGTTCAGAAATCCCAGTCTTCGTCTTCTGTGGCGACCGCCTTGCCGATGACATAGGAAGAGCCGGAGCCGGAGAAGAAGTCGTGGTTCTCGTCGGCATTGGGAGACAGCGCCGAGAGGATCGCAGGATTGACCCGGCAAGCCTCGGGCGGAAACAGCGCCTCGTAACCCAGATTCATCAAGGCCTTGTTGGCGTTGTAATGCAGGAACTGCTTGACGTCTTCCGTCAGGCCAACGCCGTCATAGAGGTCTTGGGTATATTTGGCTTCGTTGTCGTAAAGCTCGAGCAAAAGATCGAAGGCGAAATCCTTGATCTCCTGTTTTTCCGCTTCGCCCAGACGTTCGAGCGCGCGCTGGAACTTGTAGCCGATGTAATAGCCATGCACGGCCTCATCGCGAATGATGAGACGGATCAAATCGGCCGTGTTGGTAAGCTTGGCGCGACTTGACCAGAACATTGGCAGGTAGAAGCCGGAATAGAACAGGAAGCTCTCCAGAAACACGCTGGCGACCTTCATTTTCAACGGATTTCCGCTATCATATTCGCGCATGATGAGCGCGGATTTGCGTTGCAGGAATTCGTTCTCCTCCGACCAGCGATAGGCGTCATCGACGTCAGGCGTGGAGCAGAGCGTCGAGAAGATCGAGGAATAAGAGCGGGCGTGGACCGCCTCCATGAAGGAGATGTTGGAAAGCACCGCCTCCTCGTGCGGCGTCGCCGAATCCGCCATCAGGCGCACGGAACCGACGCCATTCTGGATCGTGTCCAGCAATGTCAGCCCGGTGAAGACGCGGATCGTCAAGGTCTGCTCTTCCGGCTTCAACGTTCCCCAGGACGGGATATCGTTGGAGAGCGGCACCTTTTCCGGTAGCCAGAAATTCGATGTCAGGCGATTCCAGACTTCGAGATCCTTGTCATCCTCGATGCGGTTCCAGTTGACCGCGCGAATACGGGACGCGGGTTTTACGGCAATGTTCATTGTCTTGTCCCTCAATTCAGAGCGTGCAGGATACGCAGCCCTGAACCTGCGTGCCTTCCAGCGCCATCTGGCGCAAACGGATGTAGTAGATGGTCTTGATGCCTTTTTTCCAGGCGTAGATCTGCGCCCGGTTGATATCGCGCGTCGTTGCCGTATCGCGGAAGAACAGTGTCAGCGACAGGCCCTGATCGACATGCTGAGTGGCCGCCGCATAGGTATCTATGATCTTTTCCGGACCGATTTCGTAGGCATCCTGATAATATTCGAGATTGTCGTTCGAAAGGTAGGAAGCCGGATAATAAACACGGCCGATCTTGCCTTCCTTGCGAATTTCAATCTTCGAGACGATGGGATGGATCGAGGAGGTCGAGTGGTTGATATAGGAGATCGAGCCTGTGGGCGGCACGGCCTGAAGGTTCTGGTTATAGAGGCCGGTCTCCATGACGGCCTGCTTCAACGCTTTCCAGTCCTCCTGTGTCGGAATGGAAATGCCGGCTTTCTCAAAAAGGTCGCGGACCTTTTCCGTCGCGGGCAGCCATTCCCGGTCGGTATATTTATCGAAGTAGTCGCCCGAGGCATATTTGGAGTTTTCAAAGCCCTTGAAGCTCTGGCCCCTTTCAGTGGCAAGGCGATTGCTGGCGCGGATGGCGTGATAGGTCACCGTGTAGAAATAGATATTGGTGAAGTCGATGCCTTCTTCGGAGCCGTAGAAGATGCGCTCGCGCGCCAGATAGCCATGCAGGTTCATCTGACCAAGCCCGATGGCGTGGCTCGCATCATTGCCCTTTTCCACGGAAGGGACAGACGAGATGTGGCTCATGTCAGAAACGGCCGTCAGCGCCCGGATGGAGGTTTCGATCGTCTTGCCGAAATCAGCCGAATCCATTGCTGAAGCAATGTTGAGCGAGCCGAGATTGCAGGAAATATCCTTGCCCATATGGCTGTAAGAGAGATCGTCGTTGAACTCGCTCGCCTCGCTGACCTGTAGGATTTCCGAGCAGAGATTGCTCATGCTGATACGGCCGGCGATCGGATTGGCGCGGTTAACCGTATCCTCGAACATGATATAGGGATAACCGCTTTCGAACTGGATTTCTGCGATGACTTGGAAGAACTCGCGTGCCTTGATCTTCTTCTTGCGGATGCGGCTGTCGGCGACCATTTCCTGATATTTTTCGCTGACGGAAATCTCGGTAAACGGCACGCCATAAACCCGCTCAACATCATACGGCGAGAACAGGTACATATCCTCGTTGTTTCTCGCGAGTTCGAAGGTGATATCAGGGATCACCACGCCGAGCGAAAGGGTTTTGATGCGGATTTTTTCGTCGGCGTTTTCGCGCTTGGTATCGAGGAAACGCATGATGTCGGGGTGATGGGCATGCAGATAGACCGCGCCAGCGCCCTGGCGCGCGCCAAGCTGGTTGGCGTAGGAGAACGAATCTTCCAGCAGCTTCATGACAGGAATCACGCCAGAGGACTGGTTTTCGATCTGTTTGATCGGCGCGCCGGCTTCGCGAATATTGGTCAGGGACAGTGCTACGCCACCGCCACGCTTGGAAAGCTGCAATGCTGAATTGATGGACCGGCCGATGCTTTCCATATTGTCTTCCACACGCAGCAGAAAACACGAAACCAGCTCACCGCGGCTTTTCTTGCCAGCGTTGAGAAAGGTCGGGGTCGCCGGCTGGAAGCGGCCGGAAATGATTTCATCCATCAGATCGCGGGCAAGCTGCTCGTCGCCACGCGCCAGAGCCAGCGCCACCATGCAGACGCGGTCCTCATAACGCTCCAGGTAACGCTTTCCGTCGAAGGTCTTCAGCGTATAGGACGTATAATATTTGAAGGCGCCGAGAAATGTCGGAAAACGGAACTTTCTGGCATAGGCCTCGTCGTAGAGGTCACGGACGAAATTGAAGGAATACTGGTCCAGCACCTCCTGTTCGTAATATCCCTCGGTCACGAGATAATCGAGCTTTTCCCTGAGATTATGGAAAAACACCGTGTTCTGGTTGACGTGCTGAAGGAAATATTGCCGTGCCGCAAGGCGGTCCTTGTCGAGCTGGATCTTCCCGTTTTCATCGTAGAGGTTCAGCATCGCGTTCAGCGCGTGATAGTCCAGTCCCGCGTCCAGGTGTTTTTGCGCAGCGGTTACTTGTTGTTTGGCATCCGTGTTGCGCACCGCGCTCGAGGTCAGCGTGTCCAAAATCGTTCCAATCCATGATTGACGTTGGCGACATCTTCCTCCGTGCCAAGAAGCTCGAAGCGGTAGAGAAACGGCACCGCGCATTTACGCGACACGATATCTCCGGCGGATGCGAAAGCTGCGCCAAAATTCGTATTTCCCGCCGCGATGACGCCGCGAATGAGATTTCGGTTTGAGGGCTCGTTCAAAAACCGGATAACCGGTTTCGGTACCGCTCCTTTCATGCCGCCGCCCCCATAGGTGGGGGTGACGAGAACATAGGGCTCCGACACGTGAGGAACGTCTTCCTCGGCGCCGAGCGGCAGGCGAAGCAATCGTCGCCCCAGTTTTTGAAGGAAGCGATGAGTGTTCTCAGACCGGCTGGAATAATAGACGATCAGCCCCATCGCATCGCCTCCTCAGCTGATCGAGCCAATCATGTCCGGACGGAAACCCGCCCAATGGCGTTCGCCGGCAACGACCACGGGAACCTGCATGTAACCGAGGCCGCGAACGCGATCGAGGGCATCCGCATCTTCGGAGATATCGACGATCTCGTAGCTGACACCGATGCGGTCAAGCGCACGATAGGTGGCAGTGCACTGGACGCAGGCGGGCTTGCTGTAAACGGTGACGGTCATTGTTTCCTCTTTCGAAGCCGCTTTTACGCACGGCTCAACATTGCCCGCCTGCAATCGCAAGCGGGTGGCGATGGTTCTGTCATTCTGGCGAGGCGCGCGGGTGAGGCCGCGTAAGATCGCTGCCTACGCCGACGAGCGTAGAAACTTATAAAAATGCACTGGCATGACTTCACCCCGAAGCTTGTTCTGGAGGGGGCAGAAAAGGGCGCACGCAATTCATTTGCGTCATACACCTTCCTTCCGGACACCCCGCCCGTGGACGTTTTCGCTCAAGGCAGGTCTCCTGACTTGCGGGTCAAAACATCCATTCCCACCTTCCCGGAGCTTTTAGCGCCAGTGGCTCAAATCGGAACGATGCTCACCGCTTACAGTTGCGGGGGCAGTTTCGGCATTGCTTCACCATAATGGTGTTGCGCACCGAATTCCCGTCTTAGCTTCCGACGCTTGCGAATCGAAAGAACCTTGAACACCACATATAGTATATGAGGAATTTTTTTCGTCAATAATTAGACATGCGAAAGCCCCACCCTGTGGATCAAAAAGATTCAACACATGGTCAACAAAGGCTTAACGGTGAATGCTCGATGCCGCCTACGGACGGAAGCGGCGGGTTATTCCCAGATATCGATGCGAATATCGGCGGGGCGGGAGTTCTCAATCACCCGCTTTCCGTTGGGAAGATCATTTTCGAACAGTTTGGCGTGAATCTCGGTCGCATCGAGACCATAGCCCTGCCATCTATCCCGCAGGCGTTCCTCGAGCACCGCAACGGATGGGCCTACGAAGACGGTAAGATCGAAGCTGCCGGAAAGCTTCGTCCACGGCGCCTCGTTCAACAGCAGATAGTTGCCTTCGGCAAGGATCAAGCGTGTTTCTGGCGCGATGGCGCGAGCGGAGGCAATGGCTATTTCGCGGGAGCGGTCAAAAACCGGGACAAGAACTTCCTGCCCGCCCTGACGAACTGCGGAGACGATATCAAGAAAGCCGCGCACGTCGAAGGTCTCCGGTGCGCCTTTTCGCGGCAAGAGCCCCCGTTCTTCCAGAATACCGTTATCCATATGGAAGCCGTCCATGGGCAGGACAGCCGCGGCCTCGCCGCGCGCCACGAGGGCACCGCACAGGGCATCCGCCAGCGTGGATTTGCCGGCCCCAGGGGGACCGGCAATGGCAATGATAAAACGAGATTTATCCTCTGCCCGCCGAAGAACGTCTTCGACGATCGTTTCAAGCTTCAACGTCATGCGGCCAGCGTTTCCTTTGGCGCTTCCTTGGCGCCCGTCATGAAGGCGACGGCGTCGGACATGGTATAGTCCTTCGGATTGATGACGCATAAACGCTTGCCCAGCCGATGAATATGAATCCGGTCAGCAACCTCGAAAACATGCGGCATGTTGTGCGAGATGAGAACGATCGGTAGCCCTCGCGCGCGCACATCCAGAATAAGCTCAAGAACGCGGCGGCTTTCCTTGACGCCGAGCGCCGCCGTCGGTTCGTCAAGGATGACGACCTTGGAGCCGAAGGCGGCTGCACGCGCCACCGCAACACCCTGGCGCTGGCCGCCGGAGAGGGTTTCCACCGCCTGATTGATGTTCTGGATCGTCATCAGGCCGAGTTCAGAGAGTTTCTCACGGGCAAACTTTTCCATCGCCGGACGGTCCAGTGCCCTGAACAGGCTTCCCTGAATACCGGGTTTGCGGATTTCACGGCCGAGAAACATATTGTCGGCTATGGACAATGCGGGAGACAGCGCAAGGTTCTGATAAACGGTTTCGATACCAGCCTTGCGCGCCTCGATCGGCGAGCGGAACTGTACCGGCTTGCCTTCAAGCTTGATCTCCCCTTCATCGGGTGTCACCGCACCGGAAATCGCCTTGATGAGAGAGGATTTTCCAGCACCGTTATCACCGATGACGGCGAGGATTTCGCCCGGATAAAGGTCAAAATCGGCATTGTCGAGCGCAGTCACACGACCGTAGCGTTTAACGAGATTGCGTGCTGTGAGGATAGGTTCTTTTGCCATCAGCCTGCTACCTTTCTGATCCACTGGTCGATTGCGACAGCCAAGATGATAAGGACGCCGATCAACAGATAGGTCCATTGTGGGTCTGTTCCGATAAGTCGCAAGCCAAGAGAGAAGACACCGACGATGAGCGCGCCGAAGATCATGCCCATGATAGAGCCGCGTCCGCCAAACAGCGATATGCCGCCGATGACCACTGCGGTGATGGATTCGATGTTGGCGAACTGACCGGCGGTCGGCGATACCGAGCCGATGCGGCCGATGAGAGCCCAGCCCGCGAAGGCGCAGATAAGCCCGGAAAGTGTGTAGACAGTCGTCAGCATGCGCTTGACGTTAACGCCGGCAAGTTCGGCTGCGTCGGGATCATCACCCACTGCATAGAGATGTCGACCCCAGGCGGTGCGGTTCAGCACATACCAGAGCAGGGCAACCAGCAGAACCATCGCAATGACGCCATAGGTGAAGACGGCGCTGCCGATGCGGACATTGTTGCCGAAAAACTGGAGAATGGGCGCCTGTTGGACGATATCCTGTGAGCGGATCGTTTCGTTGGCCGAATAGAGGAAATTGGTGGCCAACACGATCTGCCACATGCCCAGTGTAACGATGAAGGGCGGCAGCCGCATGCGCGAAACCAGCACGCCATTGATAAAGCCACAAAATGCGCCGACTGCGAGACCGCAGATAATCGAGAGTTCGGCAGGCAAACCATAGCGGAACGTAAACTGTCCCATGACGACGGAGGACAGAACCATGATCGCACCGACCGAAAGATCGATACCCGCAGTCAGAATGACCAGCGACTGTGCCGCGCCGACGATGCCGACGATTGCCACCTGCTGAAGGATAAGGGTCAGCGAAAAGGCCGAGAAAAACTTGCCGCCCAGGGTCATGCCGAAGACAGCCAGCGACAACACCAGAACGATCAGCGGTACGGCCGCCGGGCTGGAATGCAGAAAGTGCTGGAATTTTTCAAGCAAACTCTTGTTGTGCGTATCGAAAGCAGCGACCTGGGTCGAACTTCCCGACAGCACTTTTTCAAATTCATTATGCGGTTGAGCCCGCACTGGCTGATCGCTCATGGATTTTCCTCCCGATCGCTCCATCGCATCAGCCCCGAACCCGGGATTATTTTCCAGAGGGGACAATGCGTAGATTCAAACTGTTGAGAAGCGTGCCTCAGTTACGTCCACGGACGCCGGGCGCGCTCGTTTGTTCCTGTCCGATCACCCAGATCGTTCTTTTAAACCATTCCGGTTCAAGGGCGGGGGCAAATTGCCCCCCGCCGATTTCAACGGTGAAGTATCAGCCCCAGCACTTCTTCAGGCCTTCCTTGGTGTCGATCGAATCGAGACCCTTGACCGGCTTGTCAGTTACCAGCGTTACGCCGGTGTCGAAGAAGTTCTTGCCTGCGGTCGGCTTCGGCTTTTCACCGGTGTCGGCAAACTTCTTGACGGCTTCCACGCCGAGTGCCGCCATCAGCAGCGGGTATTGCTGAGACGTTGCGCCGATCACGCCTTCCGCAACGTTCTTGACACCAGGGCAACCGCCATCGACTGAAACGATCAGAACATCCTTTTCGCGGCCGACGGCTTTCAGCGCTTCGTAAGCACCGGCAGCTGCAGGTTCGTTGATGGTGTGAACGACGTTGATGGTCGGATCCTTCTGCAGCAGATTTTCCATCGCAGAGCGGCCGCCTTCTTCGTTACCGTTGGTAACATCATGACCAACGATACGCTTGTCATCTTCATCACCAATCTTGTTGATGTCCTTCACGTCGATGCCGAAGCCCTTCATGAAGCCCTGGTTGCGCAAAACATCAACGGTTGGCTGGGAAGGCGTGAGGTTGAGGAAGGCGATTTTCGCGTCCTTGGCCTTGTCGCCGAGGGTGCCAGCAGCCCATTTGCCGATGAGCTCGCCGGCCAGAAGATTGTCGGTAGCGAAAGTGGAGTCAGCGGCATCAACGGGTTCGAGAGGTGTATCGAGGGCGATGACCAGAAGACCGGCATCGCGCGCCTTCTGCACGGCCGGAACGATGCCCTTGGTGTCCGATGCGGTAATCAGGATACCCTTGGAGCCATCGGCAATGCATGTCTCGATCGCGGCAACCTGACTTTCGGAATCGCCATCGATCTTGCCGGCATAGGACTTCAGCGTCACGCCAAGTTCTTTAGCCTTGGCGGTGGCGCCTTCCTTCATCTTGACGAAAAAGGGATTGGTGTCGGTTTTGGTAATCAGGCAAACCGAAGTATCGGCGGCGGACGCGACGGACGCGAAAGAAACGCCGAGCGCAAGCGCGCCCAGAAGAGCGGAAACAGTCGTCTTCATTGTAATCCTCCCATTGAATGTTTGAGTACCGTGACGGTTACCCGACGATCTCGTCTCCTCCGAGAACAGCGACCGTTGACACAGATGGAACCACCAAAGGAAACGGCTGTCAATAAATAAATCCGATTGAATTATTAATTCCGTATGGCATTCTAACAAGCGGCAGGGAGGAATATCGCCGCGTCGTTTAACGTTGCGATAGCAAGATTGCCATAAAGCCTGCATGTATCGGTCGCGGCGGATATGGCGGGCGGGAGGATGAAACTATGAGACAATCTGTCGAGACGGCGCCGCCCGCGCCGTCCACCAACATGGATATGAGCGGCGGCGCCAACCAGATCGGGGTGCGTGCCTATAACGAGCGGCTTGTGCTGTCGCTGGTTCGCCGCCACGGCGGCTTGTCGAAAGCCGAAATATCCAGGCTTTGCGGTCTCTCCGCGCAGACTGTCTCGGTCATCATGCGCTCGCTCGAAAGTGACGGTCTTCTTATTCGTGGCGAAAGACTGCGCGGCAAAGTCGGGCAGCCTTCGACGCCGATGCGCCTCAATCCCGATGCCGTCTTCTCGTTTGGCGTAAAAATCGGCCGTCGCAGCGTCGATCTGGTGCTGATGGATTTCGTCGGCCGGATCAAGCTGAAGCTCCGCAGAACTTACCCCTATCCTATGCCGGAATGGATTTTGCCATTCGTCATCGAGGGTATCACGGAACTCGAATCCAAGCTCTCTCCGGCCGAACGGCAAAAAATTGCCGGTGTCGGCATTGCCGCGCCGTTCGAATTGTGGAACTGGGCGCAGGAGGTGGGCGCACCGCAGAATGAGATGGAGCGCTGGCGCGACGTCGATATCCGTTCCGAAATTGCGGATGGCGTCAGCTATCCGGTTTTCCTGCAGAACGATGCGACCAGTGCCTGCGGTGCAGAACTGGTTTTTGGTGCAGGCCAGAACTACCCCGATTTTCTCTATATCTTCATCGGATCCTTCATCGGTGGCGGTGTCGTTTTAAACTCCGCACTGTTTTCCGGAAAGACGGGCACCGCCGGTGCAATCGGCCCCCTTCCGGTTCAGGGGCAGGACGGCAACACGGTCCAGCTTCTGAAAATCGCCTCCATCTTCGTTCTGGAAAACATGTTGCGCGAACGGGGTATCGATCCCCGTCCCCTGTGGTTCTCGCCGGATGAATGGATCGATTTCGGCGAGCCGCTGGAAAGCTGGATCGGAAAAACGGCCGCGGCCCTTGCGCAAGCCGTCATCGCTGCAGCCTCCATCATCGATTTTTCCAGCGTCATCATCGATGGCGGTTTTCCGGATTGGGTCAGAGCAAGAATAGTCTCCGCCACCCGTCTTGCCCTAAAACATCACGATCTTCAGGGTGTTACGCTCCCGGAAATCATCGAGGGAGCGGTCGGCAGCCAGGCCCGGGCTATCGGGGGAGCGAGCCTGCCCCTGTTTTCCCGTTATCTCATCGACCAGAATGTTCTGTTCAAGGACACGACAGGCTGAGGTTTCGGGCCCTGCCGAAATTTCCTGGCGGGACTCTTTGCCGGATTCAAATGGTCACTCGCTGGCGGCATGTTCCATGATCGCCGCCAGAAAAGCAGGGCCGTATCGTTCCAGCTTTGTGTCTCCCACTCCGGGTATCTGCGCCATTTCCCCCACAGAGGCCGGTCTTGATGCCGCAAGCTCAATGAGTGTCTTGTCGTGAAAAATCACATAGGGCGGAACGTTCTGTGCGCGGGCAATTTCCATGCGCTTCGCACGCAGCGCCTCGAAGAGACTGCGATCGGCCTCCGGTAGAACAATGGCGGTGGGCTTGCGATTCGTCTGTTGTCGCGCCGAACGGGGAGCGGTCGGTATCCTCAACATCAGGGACGGCTTTTCGCGCAGGAACCGCCTCCCTTCTTCGGAAATGGACAATCCCCCGTGACCGGCCAGATCAACCTCGATCAGGCGCAGCGCAACCATCTGGCGCAGGATGGCCCGCCAGGTGCGATTGTCGTGCTCTTTGCCGATGCCGTAGGTCGTGATCCGATCGTGACCAAAGCTCGATATCCGTTCATCTTCCATGCCCAGCAATACGCGGATGACATAGGCCTGGCCGAAACGTTCTCCCGTGCGGTAAATGCAGGACAGCAACTTCTGCGCCGCAATGGCACCATCAAACAGGTCCGGCGGTTCCGCACAGGTGTCGCAATTGCCGCAGGGCTCGCAATAGTCGCCGAAATAAGACAAAAGCACCCGCCGACGGCAACCGGCGGTTTCCGCGAGGCCAAGCAACGCATCGAGCTTCCGGCGCTCCATGTTTTTGCGCTGGTCGCCCGCATCCGACTCTTCGATAAAGCGGTTGCGCAATGCGATGTCTTCATAACCGTAAAGCATAAGCACGTCGGACGGCAGACCATCACGGCCGGCACGGCCGGTTTCCTGATAATAGGCTTCGATGCTGCTGGGCAGATCGATATGCACGACGAAGCGCACATCCGGTTTATCGATGCCCATACCGAAAGCCACGGTTGCAACCATGATTACAGCTTCACCATGCTGGAAGTGGGTCTGGTTCGCCTCGCGGGCGGCCTTGTCCATGCCGGCGTGATAGGGCAGCGCATCGCGCCCCTCCTCGCGCAGCCAGGCTGCCGTCTCATCGACCTTCCGTTTGGAAAGGCAATAGACGATGCCGCTTTCGTCCTCGCGACCCGTCAGGAAGCGCTTCAGCTGCGTACGTGGATTATCCTTTTCCATGATCGCATAGCGGATATTTGGCCGATCGAATCCGGCTATGAAGGCGTCGCTTCCGTTTATCCCGAGATGACCCAGAATTTCGGCGCGGGTTGGCTCGTCCGCAGTCGCCGTGAGCGCCATGCGTGGCGTCTCCGGAAAGCGCTCGATCAACGTGTCTAGCTGGCGGTACGGGGGGCGGAAATCGTGCCCCCACTGCGACAGGCAATGAGCTTCGTCGATGGCGATCAGCGACAGGCTGATAGGTTGAAGCGCATCCAGAACATCCGGCTTGAGAAGGGTCTCCGGCGCGGCATAGAGAATATCGACCTTGCCAGCCCGCATATCCTGCCAGAGTATCCGCCGCTGTTCTGGGGAAAGATCGGAGTTGAGAGCTTCTGCCCGCACACCTGCCTGACGCAAGGCGGCGACCTGATCGACCATCAGCGCGATCAGGGGCGAAACAACCAGCCCCATTCCCTTACGGGCGAGCGCCGGAATCTGGTAACAAAGCGACTTCCCGCCCCCTGTTGGCATCAACACAAATGCATTGTTGCCTGCCATCACATGCCGGATGATTTCGGCCTGCTGTCCACGAAACGTATCGTAGCCATAGACGGTCTTGAGAATCTGCAAGGGATCGGTGGTCACGTTGGCTTTCTTATGAGCTGGACGGTTTACGCATCATGGCCAAATCAGGGGCTATCGCAACGCAGAAAGGCTGAATCACTCCCATAAAAAAGAGCGCCAATTGTGGATGATGCGAACTTATATAGATTTGGAGATTATTTGAGGTATTTTGCAAAAGAAAACCCCGCAGCTTAAGCTACGGGTTTTTTGTGAATATGGTTGCGGGGGCAGGATTTGAACCTGCGGCCTTCAGGTTATGAGCCTGACGAGCTACCGGGCTGCTCCACCCCGCGTTACCAGCGTAAATCCCTATGGGATTTATCGCGACTGCATCACAGGGAAGCTGTGATGTATATTGCCGGAGCAAATTGCCGAAGGCGATTTGTCTCCTTTAAGGGACGCACCCTCATTGGGTGACCGATTTGTTTCGGCACATTGTGCGCTGGATTATTATAGCATAAAGGCCGCTTCAGCGGCCTTTTGATTAGGGCTTGAAGCCCTTTTTGTGACTGAGAAGATATTTGTTGCGTTTTGCAGACCTGGCAGCGACCTACTCTCCCGCGTCTTGAGACGGAGTACCATTGGCGCTGGGGCGTTTCACGGCCGTGTTCGGAATGGGAACGGGTGCAGCCGCCCCGCGATAACCACCAGGTCGGCAAAACGCAACACAGTTCATGTTTTCACATGAGTGTTGTTTCGAGAAGCTGGGAAGCTTGCGCTTCATTTAATTTAACACGTCTTTCTGCGACCCATCCCGTATGTTTGCCATACAGACCAGAGGTCGTCGCGCCCTGTGGCGCGGCCCGTCCGGAGCGCTATGCGCGTCAGGACAGAACAGATGATGCTCATCTTTGATGAGCATGAACAATGGGAACGAAGAAGTCGATCGAGCTATTAGTAACGGTAAGCTTCACATGTTGCCATGCTTCCACACCCGTCCTATCAACGTGGTCGTCTTCCACGG